>JAHJWO010000024.1 GCA_018828145.1 Alphaproteobacteria bacterium
AGCCTTCGCCCGGCAAGTGAAGAGCCCTCGGGTCAAGCCCGAGGGTGACGATTTGGGGTGGGGTGACCTTTGGGCACAAACCCGCTACTGAACCCCTTCAGCAAGCCCGGACGCTCATGACCTTTACCACCACCATTTCCAGCCTCGGCCACAAGGGCGAGGGTGTTGCCGAAATCGAGGGCCGCAAGGTCTTCGTGCCGTTGGCGCTGCCGGGCGAGACGGTGGAGATCGACATCGATAGCGAGCGGGGAACACTGCTGGGCGTGGTGACGCCGGCAAGCAATCGCATCGAGCCGTTCTGTCCGCATTTCGGCGCCTGTGGCGGCTGCCAGCTGCAGCATCTCGACCGGGCGAGCTACGAGGCGTTCAAGATCGGGCTCATAGAGACGCCGCTGCGCTTTGCCGGCATCGACACCAAGGTCAGCCGCTTCATCGACGCGGGCGGCGAGGGACGGCGGCGGGCGACGCTGCATGCGCGGGCCGAAGGAGCGGGCTATATGCGGCTGCGCAGCCACCAGGTGCATGACCTCGACACCTGCCCCATCGTGGTGCCGGGGCTGGCCCGGGCGCCCGACATTGCCCGGGCCGTGATGCAGGCGGTGGGGGAAGCCGATGTGAGCTTGACCGCCACGCTGAGCGGGCTCGACGTCGCCATCCGCACCGAGAAGAAGCAGGCCCGGATGGACCGGGTGGCGCCGCTGGTGGCGCGGTTCAAGCTGGCACGACTGTCGCTCAATGGCGAAATGGTGCTGCAGGCGCAGCCGCCGATCGTGGAAATGGGCCGGGCGCGGGTGGAACTGCCGATCGGCAGTTTCCTGCAGGCTACGGCGGCGGCCGAGGCCGTGCTGTCGGACTATGTGGTCAATGCCGTGGGCAAGGCCAAGAGTGTGGCCGACCTGTTCTGCGGCGTGGGGCCGTTTGCGCTGCGGCTGGCCGAGCAGCGGCCGGTCTTTGCGGTGGACAGCGACAAGGCGGGCATTGCGGCGCTGGACAAGGCGCGGCGCTTCACCAAGGGCTTGCGCGAGGTGACGGCCAAGGCGCGCGACCTGTTCCGCGATCCGCTGACGCAGTTCGAACTGCCCTATGAGGCCGTGGTGCTTGACCCGCCGCGGGCCGGGGCCGAGGCGCAGGTGCGTGAACTGGCACAATCCAAGATCAAGACCGTGGTCATGGTGGCCTGCGATGCGCGGACCTTTGCCCGCGATGCCGCCATCATGATCGCCGGCGGCTATGCCATGAGCGATGTCGTGGCTGTCGACCAGTTCGTCTATTCGACCCATATCGAGATTGCGGCGACCTTCAGGCGCTGAGGCGGTTTTGTCAGGGCAGCGCAACCCTTGCCGGTGAAGCGGCGTTGGGGGTGCATCAATCAATGAGCGACTGCGTGGGGCGGGCGCCGTCGCATGGAGAACTACCCATGCATATGTTGAAGACAAGTCTTGTTATCGGCGCACTGTTTGCCACCGTTGCCCTGCCGACCCTGGCACAGGACGCAGCAGCGCCGGCCGAAGGCGAAGTGACCACCGAAGCGGCGGCCAATGTGGCCGATCCGAGCGGTACCTTTGTCGATGAATACGGCACCTCGTTCACCTTCTCGCTGTGCGGCGAGACCGGGACCGACCTCTGCGGCGTGCTGAACACGCTCGAGGGCGAATCGGCCACGGAAGAGAACCTGGCCTTTGTCGGCCAGCTGGTGATGCAGGCGCCGCAGACCGCTCCGAACGAGTGGAAGGGTTCGCTGGCCGCTGGCGGCATGAGCGCGGAAGCAACCGTGACGCAGACCAGCCCGGACACGATCGACATCCAGGGTTGCCGCGCGGCCATCCTGTGCCAGACGCTGACCTATAGTCGCGCCTCGTAAGGCAACGAACTAGCGCGGCGCACGCTTGGCGAGAATTCGCTGCAGCGTGCGCCGATGCATGTTGAGCCGCCGCGCGGTCTCGGACACGTTGCGGTCGCAGAGCTCATAGACGCGCTGGATGTGTTCCCAGCGCACCCGATCGGCCGACATCGGATTTTCCGGCGGCTCGGGCTTGTCCTCGCCGGTTGCGAGCAAGGCATTGATGACATCGTCGGCATCGGCCGGCTTGCTCAGATAATCGATGGCGCCAAGCTTTACCGCGGTTACGGCGGTGGCGATATTGCCATAGCCGGTCAGCACCACGGCCCGCGCATCCGGCCGCTTCTGGTGCAGGGCCGACACCACCTCAAGACCATTGCCATCTTCAAGGCGCAGATCGACCACGGCATAGGCCGGGGGGCGTTCGGCCACGGCCGCCAGGCCATCGGCCACGGAGCCAGCAATACGGACATCAAAGCCGCGGCGCGCCATGGCGCGCTCGAGGCGTTGCAGGAAAGCCGCGTCGTCGTCGACGAGCAGCAGGCTGGGGTCGGTGGCAAGGAGATCTTCGATCGTGCTCATAGCCCCTCACATAAGCGTTTGCACTTGATACGTCAAAACAGCCTCAGTGGATCGGTGCCTCGACCGCGCCGCGCGGCCAGACGATGCGCACCCGGGCGTGACCATCCGCGGCGATATTCTCGAAGGCGAGGCGACCACCGGTCCGCTCGAGCAGGGTCTTGGCGATAAAGACGCCCAGACCCAGGCCGCCGGGCTTGTTGGCATCGGGGCCATGCGGATCGCGGGGACGGCTGGTGAGATAGGGTTCGCCCAGCCGGGCGATGAGCTCGGGCGCGAAACCCGGGCCGTCATCGGTGATCGAGACGGAAATGGCTTCCTGGTCCCAGGCCGCCTCGACCCGCACCGAGCTGCGGGCAAAGTCGGCGGCATTCTCGATGAGGTTGCCAAGGCCATAGAGCAGGCCGACGCTGCGCTGGAAGACCGGCGGCGGGCCGGCGGCCCTTTCATAATAGAACAGGATGGCCTTGCCGCGCCCTTCATGGGGTCGGGCGACTTCGGCCAGCAGATCGGTGAGCGGCACGGCGGCGAAGGGATCGCCGCCATCGCTGCCCAGATTGCGCAGCTTGGCGAGAATGGCGCGGCAGCGGGCGGCCTGGGCGATGATCAGTTCGACATCGTCCGCCAGGTCGCTGCCCGGCTCGGCCTCGGCGCGCATTTCCTTGGCGGCCAGGGCAATGGTGGAAAGGGGCGTGCCCAGCTCATGGGCCGCAGCGGCGGCGAGGCCATCGAGTGCCGAGAGGCGTTCCTTGCGGGCTAGAGCCAGTTCGGTGGCCGCCAGGGCATCGGCGATCTGGCGGGCATCATGGGCAACGCGATTGGTATAGGCGGAGATGAAGACCACGCCGCAGACGATCGAGACCCAGATGCCGATGACATAGATGCGGTTAAAGACCAGGCGCTCGGTCGGTTCCCAGGGCAGTGGCAGGTGCCAGACGGCCAACAGCGAGGCGATCACTGCGGCCAGGAGCGCAATGAGATAGGCGGCGCGCTGGGGGAGCGTGGTGGCCGAAACCGAGACCGGGGCCAGCAGCAGCAGCGAGAAGGGGTTTTGCAGCCCGCCGGTCAAGGCGAGCAGGCCGCCGAGCTGGCAGAGATCGAAGACGATCTGGCTGGCGGTGGAGAGCGAGCTGGGGCGGTGGGAGGTGCCCAGGCGCAAGACGAGCCACAGGTTGACCGCCGCGGAGAGGGCGATGAGGGCGAAGCACTCGAGCAGCGGCAGCGGGAAGCCCAGCCCGAAGGCCACGAACAGCACGCCGATGACCTGTCCGCCAACGGCCAGCCAGCGCAACAGCACCAGGGTCTGCAGCCGCAGGGGCCGCCAGGTGGAGGGCAAAGGCAGGCCATCGGCCTGGGTCATGGACATTATTGGGGCCCTTCCGGGGCAAATCTGCCCCCGCCATAGGGAGGCAAAAGTTTCATTTCAAGGGCCAAAAACCCCAGGCACAGCATTGATCCTACCCCGGACGGGGCCACCTATTGGGCATCGTGACTGGGAGAATGAAACCGAAATGACCACAGCAATCATCAAACCTCAATGGTCCCCGCTGACCATCGCCCTCATGGTCGTGGGCTTTATCGTCTTCTGGCCAATCGGCCTTGCCGTGCTTGGCTATATCCTGTGGGGCGAAAAGTTCGGCGGCTCGCCGGAAAAGGCCCAGGCCTACTGGAACAAGGGCAAAGCCTGGTGCAGCTCCAACAAGCATGCACATCGCGGCTGGACCAATAACAACCGGAGCTACGGCATGAATTCGAGCGGCAATGCAGCCTTTGACGACTATCGCGCCGAACAGCTCAAGCGCCTCGAGGAAGAGCGCGCCCGCCTCGACGCCGAGATCGACGCCTTCCACGAATACATGGCCAACCTCAACAAGGCCAAGGACCGGGAAGAATTCGATCGCTTCATGAACGAGCGCCGCGGTTCGCGCCAGGGCTATGACCAGAACAAGCCCGACAATGGCGACCAGAACAACAATGGCTGGAGCAATAACGGCTAAGCCCGCCCCTGCCCGTCCCTTCTACCCTCCTGAAGCCGGTCGTTCCCAACGACTGAACTGGCGCCCCCGCAAGGGGGCGTTTTTTTCGTTTGGCATAGCGCACCCCCCCACCCTGACCCTCCGCTGAACGCGTCGGGCCGTCCCTCTCCCACAAGGGGAGAGGGGGAAGTGCGTGGGGGAGTCAAAGTGCCCGTTTCCCGCTATCATCGCCGGGCGATTCCCACGGACACCCATGAACCTCTTCTTCCGCGCCAAGCCCAAGATTCCGAGCAGCACCGTCATCGCGGTCGATGGCGCGCCGGTCAGTGTCACCGTGCGGGTCAATGCGCGGGCGCGCAGCTATCGGCTGTCCATTCCCCATAGCGGCGGCCCCGTGCTGACGCTGCCGCCACATGGCAAATGGGCCGAGGCGGAGGCGTTTCTGCACCGACACCACAACTGGCTGGCGGCCCGCATCAAGCGGGCGCCGGAGCAGAGCCTGTTCGGCGATGGCGGGGTGGTGCCGCTGCGCGGGGTGCCCCACCGCATCGTGGGGACCGGACGGGTGCGCGGGCGCGTCGAAGTCAGCGAGATGGATGGCGAGCCGATATTGCTCGTGCCGGGCGATCCGGCGCATCAGGCGCGGCGGCTGACCGACTGGCTCAAGGACGAGGCGCAGGCCGACCTCGTCGCGCGCAGTGCCGTGCATGCGGTGCGGCTGGGCGTGACCGTCAAGTCGGTCAAGATGCGCAGCCAGGCCAGCCGCTGGGGCTCATGCTCGTCGACGGGCAATATCAACTACAACTGGCGGCTGGTGCTGGCGCCGCCCTTCGTGCTCGACTATGTGGCGGCCCATGAAGTGGCCCATCTGGTGGAGATGAACCATTCGGCGGCCTTCTGGGCGACGGTGAAGCGTACCCTGCCCGACATGGAAAAGGGCCGCGCCTGGCTCAAGGCACATGGGCGGCAGCTGATGGCGCATGGCAATTAGGGTCAAAGCTGCGTGATGGCCTCGCTCCGGCCACTGTCCGCGGCCTAGAAGCAGGGCATGCGCCGCTTCGTCACCATCATCGTGCTTATCTTTGCCTTCGCATCCCTTGCTGGGATGACGACCGCGCATGCGCATCGCTATCACAGCTCGCCCCTGGTCGTGCTGAACCATGTGGACGCCAACAACCAGTCCATTCCGGTGATCGTGGCCGTGCAACGCGGCGAGATCGATCTCGGCTCGGGCATTGTCATGCCCTGCGGGTCGCATAACGGCATTCCGGTAACGGTGATGCCGCTGCCGCTCTGCCCGGCGGAAGCCCGGCCCGTGCCCGGCACGGATACCGACATGGCGGACTGGTTCGGCACCGGACCGCTGCGGCCGCCCAAGCAGGCCTGAACACATCCATCATTCCCTGTTCCCTATGCTTGCGGCCCCTTTCGGGGCCAAGGATGTTTTCATGTCGTCTATAATTCACGCGCCCCTGTCGCGCCGCGCCGTGCTGGCGGGCCTCGCCAGTGTCAGCGCTCTCGCCCTTGCCGCCTGCACCACGACCGGACCCACCCCGCCCGTCGTGCCGGCCGGACCGGTGCGCCATGCGGTGCCGCCCGATGTGCTGGCCATGTATGCCGCACGGCCCGAAGAGGACTATCCGGTTCCCGCGACCGATGTATCCATGATCGACCCGATCTACTGGCGGCAAGAGGTCGACAATCCGACCGGCCAGCCGGCCGGCCGCGTCGTGGTCGATACGGGCAACTATTTCCTCTACTGGACCATGCCGAACGGACGGGCCATGCGCTATGGCGTGGGGCTGGGCCGGGCGGGCTTTGAATGGAGCGGCGAGGGTCATATCGCCTACAAGCGGAAGTGGCCGGTCTGGACCCCGCCCAAGGAAATGGTCGACCGCCAGCCCGAGCTGGAAATCTATCGCAACGGCCAGCCGCCGGGCCTGCTCAACGCGCTGGGCGCCCGCGCCCTCTATATCCACCAGGGCAATCGCGACACGCTCTATCGCGTGCATGGCACGATGGACCCTGCCACCATCGGCAAGGCGGTTTCGAGCGGCTGCGTGCGGCTGTTGTTCCAGGATGTCATCGACCTGCATGACCGGGTGACATCGGGCAGTCCGATCGTCGTCGCATAAGCGAAAAGGCCGCCCCGAGGGGCGGCCTTTTTTGTGCGGGATCGGGTCTGCGGAGAGCGCGTGCCCTGCGCGCATGGCGCTCCGGGCCTGACGACCTAGATCGCTCCACCGGCGCGATCTTGCGCCAGAGGCGCCGGTCGTCAGTTCTGCTGGTCGCCGAAGATCAGGTCCATCAGCGTGCGCTGGCTGCGCTCGTTCTCGATGGGCACAGGCTGGCCCAGTGCGGCGGGCGGCTGCACCTGCTGCTGCTGCTGCGCGGGAGCACTCGGCACCCAGACCTGTTGACCGGTGGCCGGATCGACCACCAGGGTCATGGGCAGGCCGGTATTGGCATCGATGGGCGCGGGGCCCACGCCATTGGTCTGGCCCTGCAGCGGATAGCCGGTGACCGGATCGATGGCCTGGCCGTTGTCAACGACCTGGCCGACCGGCATGCCGGTGGCAGGGTCGATCTGGACGCCATTGGCATCGACCAGCATGCCGCCGGTATTGCCCACGGGCATGCCGGTGGCCGGATCGATCTGCTGGCCCACCGGCTGGCCGGTGCTGGGGTCGACCATCTGGCCGGTCTGGATCGGCTGGTTGACCGCAGCCGTAGCCGCGGCAGGTACGTATTGGCCGGTTGCCGGATCGAGCCGCAGCAGCTGCCCGGTCGCGGGGTCGGTGGTGGTCTGCACCGGCTGGCCGGTGCCGGCATCGACATATTGCGTCATGGGCTGGCCGGTGGCCGGATCGATGGCGACCTGGCCGGTTGCGGGATCCAGCACCTGCTGGGCCACCAGCTGGCCTTCATAGCTGCCACCCGGAATGGGGGCGACCTGCTTGCCGGCATGCGCCTTGGTCATGAATTCGGACCAGATGGCGGCCGGCACATTGCCGCCCGACAGTGTGGTCTTGGTGGCATCGTCATTGCCCAGCCAGACGCCGGTGACCATGGCCGAGGTATAGCCGATGAACAGCGCGTCCTTGGCGTCCTGGGTGGTGCCGGTCTTGCCGGCAAAGTCCCAGCCGCCCAGATTGGCGCCCTTACCCGTACCCACTTCCACGGCGGTCTTGAGCATGTCGTTCATCTCGGCCAGGATATTGGGCGCGATGACGCGGCCCGGGCCGGCATCGGAGGACTGGTAGAGCTCGGTGCCGTCCTTGGCCTCGATGCGGGTGATGACATTGGGGATGACGCCGAAGCCGCCATTGGCGAAGGGGGCATAGGCGCTGGTCAGTTCGAGCAGGTTCACTTCCTGCGTGCCCAGGGCGATCGAGGGCACGGCCGTCAGCGGCGAGGAAATGCCCATACGGGTGGCCACGTCGATCACCGCCTGGGGGGTGACGTCGATGGCGAGGCGCGCCGTGATGGTATTGAGCGAATAGGCCAGGCCCTGACGCAGGGTCACGGTGCCGGCATATTTGCCCGAAGCATTGCGCGGGCTCCAGCCATTGTAGTCAAACTGGGCATCCTCGGCGAGGGTATCGGGCGTATAGCCCTTTTCCATGGCGGCCAGATAGACGAAGGGCTTGAAGGTCGAGCCGGGCTGGCGCTTGGCGGTGACGGCGCGGTTATACTGGCTGGCCTGGTAGTCCACCCCGCCCACCATGGCGCGCACAGTGCCGTCGACATCCATGGCAACGAGTGCGCCCTGGTTGAAGCCGCGCTTGGGGCCTTCGGAGGCCACCAACTCCTTGACGATGAATTCGGCGTCCTTCTGCATCTTGAAGTCGATGGTGGTCTGGACCACCACGTCGGATTCGATCTCGCCGATATAGGCGGTCATCAGGCTTTCGACCCAGTCGGCAACGTAGTCTTCCGAGCCGGCAACGCGGGTGCGGACAGACTGGCTGGGGTCGATCTGGGCAGCCTGGGCCTCTTCGGCCGTGATGTAGCCTTCGCGGGCCATGGCGGCGAGCGACAGGCGCTGGCGTTCGATGGCGCGATCGGGATGGGACTTGGGATTATAGGCCGATGGCGCGGGCAGGATGCCGGCCAGCATGGCCGCCTGGCCCAGCGACAGGTTGCGCGCCGAGATGCCGAAATAGGTCTGTGCCGCTGCTTCGATGCCGGTGGTGCCGGAGCCGAAATGCACGCGGTTCATATAGAGTTCGAGGATCTCTTCCTTGGTGTAGTTCTGCTCGAGCCAGACGGCCAGAATGGCTTCCTGCACCTTGCGGCCCAGGGTCTGGTCGGGGGTGAGGAAGAGGTTCTTGGCCACCTGCTGGGTGATGGTGGAGGCGCCGCGGGTGACGTCGCCGGCCTGCACCGATTCCAGCGCCACCGAGATCAGGCCGATCGGGTCGACGCCGAAATGGCTCATATAGCGGCGGTCTTCGCTGGCGATGATGGCGGCCGGGACATAATAGGGCAGTTCGCGGTAGGTCACGGCTTCGCCGCCGGTCTGGCCGCGATTGGAGATCAGGCTGCCATCGGCCGCCAGGATGCGGATATTGGGCGGGCGATCGGGAATGGCCCAGGTATTGGACGAGGGCAGCTGGGCGCCGTAATAGACGATAACGCCGATGACCGCGATGCCGCCCCACAGGCAGGCGACAAAGCCCCACCAGAGCAGGCCCATGAGAAAGCCACCGGCGCGCGACCGGCGGGGCTTCTTGCGCTGGGCCTTGCCGCGCCTGGGCGTACGGGGCGGCTTGCCGCCGGGACCGCCGGGCGCAGCGCCACCGGAGCGCTCGTCGTCGACGAAGACGCCGACCGAGCGGCCCATGGTGGGCTCGACGCGGCTGCTACGGCCCTTGCCGCCATTGGCCTTGGCCTGAGGCTTGCCGCCCCGGGCCGGCTGGCTGCCCACGCGGTCATCAGCGGAAATGCGAAAATCCATCAAGCAGACCTTAGAAAAACTGGTGCCTTTTGCCGCTTCTACCCTGTTCGCTCAAATCAGGGAACAAGAGGTTAGCGAAGGGTTAAGGCGATCATGACCGACTCGCGGGCTCGTCACGGACGACAAGGCGCTCCCCGCGCGATCACTCATCCCTTCTCCGGGGCAATTGTGGCCGGTTTATGTGGGGTTTTGCGAGGGATGGCCGGGTGTTGCGGGGCTGTCACAGGCGATCGAGGCGGCGCGCCTGCCTTGTTCGCGCCGTGCGAAGCGGTATAGCTGCCGGCCGAACAGGAACGCCTCCATGCTGCGCCGGATCATTGCCATCGCATTTGCCCTTTGCGCCAGTCCAGCCATGGCGCAGGACAGTGTCGTGTTCGAGCGCGCACTCGACGCGGCCATCGCCACTTTCGAGGCGGCCCTGCCGCGGCTCGATGCCGACGCGACGGATGTCGACATCGCCGCCTATCGCGACGCGCTGACGCTGCAGCGCTTCCGATCGCCCCGCTGGGGCGGGACGGTGACGCTCGACATCGACATCCGCGAACAGGCCGAGGGATCCTGCGGGCGTTTCGCCGCCTTCGTGGTTTTGCCACCCGAGAATGGCGTGGTGCGGCTGGTGCTGTGCCCGCAATTCTTTACGCCGGGTGCCGACGCCTTGCGGGAGCTGACCATACTGCACGAGATGGTGCATGTCGTGGCCGGGACCGACGAATGCCAGGCCATGGCCTTTGCGGCACGGATCGAAGCGGCGGCGCGTGGGACGTTCACCCCCGTCGACGCCTATTGGCAGGCAAGTGGCTGCGCGCAATCGGCCTATCGCCTGCCCTGACCGGCGAATGCGGCAGGGGATTGCACCCCGTCCTCCAGCGGTTTATTCAATAATATCGTTGAATGATTGACTGGAGTGGTCATGGCCCCGCCTTCCCCCAAATTCGCGCTGTTCGAGCAGTTTGCGCTGGTGGCCAGAACGCTGGGGCACCCGCAGCGGCTGGAAATACTCGAGCAGCTGGGGCAAGGCCCGCGCAGCGTCGACCGGCTGGCCGACAAGCTGGGGCTGCCGATTGCCAATGTGTCCCAGCATTTGCAGACCATGCGCCGGGCCGGGCTGGTGACCGCAGAGCGGCAGGGCAAGTTCGTCATCTATGCCATGGCGGGCCGTGCCGTGCTGGGGGCGGTGGGCGCGCTGCAGAAGGTGGCCGAGAGCAATCTGGCCGAGGTGGACAAGGTGGTGCGCGGCTATTTCGACGCGCGCGACAGCCTCGAGCCGGTATCGCGGGCGCAATTGCAGGCGCGTATCGCGGACGGGTTGGTCACGGTGCTCGATGTGCGGCCGGCCGACGAATATGCGCTGGGCCATGTGCCGGGCGCCATCAATGTGCCGCTGGACGAGCTGGACGCGCGGCTGGCCTCGATCGGGCCGGACCGCCAGGTGATTGCCTATTGTCGCGGGCCCTACTGCGTCCTCTCCTTCGAGGCGGTCGCCCGATTGCGGGAAAAGGGGATCGCGGCGCAGCGCCTCGAGGGCGGCATGCCGGAATGGATCGCCGCGGGCCTGCCGACGGAGGTTTCGGCGCCATGAGCATTTCGCCAGGCGCCGGGCCGATGTATCGTCAGGTCCTGCTGCTGTCATCGGCGCAGGCGCTGTTCCAGACAGTCTCGGTGCTGATCATGACCATCGGCGCGCTGGCGGGCGCGCAGCTGGCATCGTCGCCCGAATGGGCCACCGCGCCGATCGCGGCCATGTTCCTGGGCACTGCGCTGCTGACCGTGCCGGCCTCGATGTGGATGGCGCGGATCGGGCGGCGGGGCGGGTTCATTGCCGGGGCCCTGCTGGGCACGCTGGGCGGCCTGCTGGCGGCGGCCGGCGTGGCATGGGGGTCTTTGCCGCTGCTGAGCCTGGGCACGTTCTTTGTCGGCGGCTACCAGGCCTTTGCGCAATTCTACCGCTTCGCGGCCGCCGAAGTGGCGTCGGAGGCGTTTCGGCCGCGCGCCATTTCCCTCGTTCTGGCCGGTGGCGTCATCGCGGCGGTGCTGGGCCCCCAGCTGGGCCGCATCGGCGGACCACTGCTGGAGCCGCAATATCTGGGGTCCTTCCTGATCCTGGCGGCCCTGTCCCTGCTCGGGGCGGCCCTGCTGCTGGGCCTGCGCATCCCGCGCGAGGTGGAAAGCGCGGCAACCACCGAGGCGGCGCGGCCGTTCAGGGCGATCGTCACCCAGCCGAAATATCTGGTGGCCCTGTTCGGGGCGGCAACGGGCTATGGGGTGATGATCCTCGCCATGACGGCGACGCCGCTGGCCATGACGCATCACCAGCATGACCTGGGGACGACGGCGACGGTGATCCAGCTGCATGTGCTGGGCATGTTCCTGCCATCCTTCTTCACCGGCACGCTGATTGCCCGCTTCGGCGCGCTCAGGATCATGTTTTCCGGCGTCATGCTGCTGGCCGGCCATATCCTGCTGAGCCTGAGCGGGACCGGATTTGTCTCATTCGCCTCGGCGCTGATCCTCTTGGGAGTCGGCTGGAACTTTCTCTATGTGGGCGGCACGGCGCTGCTGACGCGGACCTATAGCCAGGCCGAGAAGGGCAAGGCCCAGGCGACCAATGACTTCACCATATTCGTGGTGGGCCTTGCCGCGTCACTGAGCGCGGGCATCCTGCACGAGACCATGGGCTGGCAAAGCCTCAACCTGGTGCTGCTGCCCTGGCTGGCGCTTGCCGCGGCTGCCATCCTGTGGCTGGGCCATGCGCAAAGGCGCCACGCGCCGGCGTGACCTCAGCGCCAGCCGAGGCCCGGGGCGACGAGTTTGAGAATGCTCTCGATGACATGGGCGTTGTAGTCGACGCCGAGCTGGTTGGGCACGGTGAGCAGCAGCGTATCGGCCTCGGCAATGGCCTCGTCCCTGGCCAGTTCCCTGATCAGCATATCGGGCTCGCCGGTATAGCCGCGGCCAAAGACGGCGCGCTTTTCGGGTTCGATATAGCCGAACTGATCTTCCTCGGGCCGGCCGCTGCCGAAATAGGCGCGGTCCATGTCATTGACCAAAGCGAAGATGGAGCGGCTGACCGAGACGCGGGGCTCCCGCGCGTGGCCGGCTTCCTTCCAGGCAGCGCGATAGGCGCGGATCTGCTCGGCCTGCTGGATATGGAAGGGCTTGCCGCTTTCGTCGAATTTGAGCGTCGAGCTCTGCAGGTTCATGCCCAGTTTGGCGGCCCAGACGGCGGTGGCGTCGGTCGCCGCACCCCACCAGATGCGGTCGCGCAGGCCTTCCGAATGCGGCTCGAGGCGCAGCAGGCCGGGCGGATTGGGGAACATTGGACGCGGATTGGGCTGGGCAAAGCCCTGGCCCCTGAGCGCTTCGAGATAGATCTCGGCATTGGTGCGCGCCATGTCGGCGTCGGTCTGGCCTTCGGCGGGCACATGGCCGAAATAGCGCCAGCCATCGATCACCTGCTCGGGCGAACCGCGGCTGATGCCGAGCTGCAGGCGTCCGCCGGAAATCAGGTCCGCGGCCCCTGAATCCTCGGCCATGTAGAGCGGGTTCTCGTAGCGCATGTCGATGACGGCGGTGCCGAGCTCGATGGTTTTGGTTTTCGCGCCGGCGGCGGCCAGCAGCGGAAAGGGTGAGGCGAGCTGCCGGGCAAAGTGATGCACCCGGAAATAGGCGCCATCAGCGCCCAGCTCCTCGGCCGCGACAGCCAGGTCAATCGACTGCAGCAGCGCATCGCCGGCCGTGCGGGTGCCCGATTGCGGCGAGGGCGACCAGTGGCCGAAGGAGAGGAAACCGATCTTTTTCATGGGAGTGAACCTGAACGCGTGCGTCGTGACTGAGCTTTAGCTATGCCGACGACGGCCCGCAACCAAGCCAGTTCTGCGCAACGCACTGTTCAAAGGGGTGAACGCGCCGGTCTGCTGGGCACCGCTGAAGCCCTCATGGCCCAGGGCGCTCAAAACGCTCCACTGGAGCGTTTTGTCCCTTCGGGCCGTGTTCAATGAACCATAAAGTTGGTGGCTGCCCACCGGAATCTGGGAATGTGCGGCGATTGCTGAACCATAAGCCATCCCGTTCTTGAACCATAAAGACCGATCAGCACACCAAAATGAACCATAAAAATGCATGGTCACAATTTGATCAGCGCCCCGGTCCCTATTAGATCTTGAACGTGGATACAGGCTCTTCGTCACCAGGACGCAGCGTGGGTACGTTGTCGCCCATGATCAACTTGATGGTCTGCCAGGCCGTATCGGCCTGCTTGATCCCGAAAGTGTCCGACATCCAGATCACGAAGGTCTCGGTGCTCATCATGTCCATGTCGAGCTCCAACACCCTGAGGGCCGCCCGGACCTTGCGATCGTCCATGATCGCGACGATCGCTTCGCCTTCCTGAATCAGGTCGTCGATTACCGTCATCGCGCTGAGGATGCTCCGGTCGCCCCTGTTGCTCCAAGACGGCTTCGATTCCGGTTTGCTTCCGGCGTCGCGCCAGTTGGTCATGGCCTTGCGGTATTCCTCGCCCTCTATGGTCGGTTGCTCATGGATACGATCGGCGTTGTCCGCGAACCACCTTGCGAGAATATCGCGCTGGCCAATTCGCTGGTCGCTACCTGGATCAGGGGCGCGCACAGCCTCTTCCTTGACCATGTCGGTGACCCAGACGTCGGCCCCGGGCACGAACAACCAATCGAGACCTTCCGGACCGAGCAGCGACAGCACCGACAACGGCGTATTGTCCGCGATGAGTATACGGGGCTTCCGCTCAAACATGGCCGCCTCCCTTGCCGATACCCAGGCGGCGTTCAGCACCCGCGATCTCGGCGTCGATCGCCGGGCGATCCTTGCCGGACAATGCATGGTCGGCCATCTGCAGCACGAACGTGTCGAAGTCCTGGGTGTCGCGCCCGAGTGGATCAGGCGGCAGGCCACGCTTCTCCACGGGCCTGCGTCCGCGGAGTTCTGTGGGCACAGGTTCGTTGGCCGACGTCTTCAGGCGTGAGAACTCCTCTACGGTGACCATAACAAAGCGCGGCTTGCCGTGATTGGTGATCACGACAGGCTCAACAAACGCGGACCGCTGTACCTCGCCGGTCTTCTGCTGGAGATCGAGAGAACTGAATTGCTTCATCGGGTGGACTCCATGACGAAGCACAATATACGTGTTTTACGTGTATTTAACAATCCTTCCAGGACGGCGGCCTGGGACATGCTGGTTCAATACCGGCGGCGTCCAGAAGGGCGATGGCGTCCCGCGACCGCTTGGTGCCAAGAATCTCCGACAGCTCGGGCACCGTGACATAGGTGCTCTTGAACCGCTCGATTTCGTTCGGCGCCAAGAACGTGCCCTTCACGTCAGGGATGGTTTTCAGCACCTTCCGCCTCACGAAGTCGGCGGTCGAATTGTAGGAGAGGCCCAGCAGCGGCGCTGCATCCCGCATGGTCAACCCGGCTGCTTCTCCTGCCTCACCGCCCTGATCAACGCCGAGATGGACACCAAGAATCGAGGAACACCCGCGGCCTTCTGATCGATGGCAACGATCGGCACGGTTCCTGACAGCACCATTTGCAGGTGTCTCAAGCCACCTGATGGCGTGACGTGGTGCCTTGCTTGGAAGGGAAGCATCATCGGTGAGCAGGAGATGCTCGCCATGTTGTCCAATGACATATTCCGATATGAGTTCACCCTCCCAGATACGATCGCATCCTGGACTGCCGACCACGTATTTTTCGGTAGTGTCTCCCCCATCGACCGTCACCCCGGCTATGCCGACACTCGGATATATGGCTTCGAGATCGAAATAGCTTGGAGGTTGAACTCATCGCACATGAACCGCTTTGAGTTCTCCTACGCGCTGGACCTTACGGATGACGATATCAAGTGGAGACGGTACAGTGGTGAAAACGGTCCTGGATATCGGGCAATGCCTCGAAGCGTCGCATCGCGTGCCGAAGTTGCCGCCGCATGGGTGGCCTGCGATGTTCAATATCATCTGAGTGGCTTCAAGAAAGAAATCGCCCAGTATATGGCGATCCAATCGCTTTGGGATCTAAAGCTTGGGAAACTGGCATCTTACACGACTTCGAAGCGGACGGATCTTTCCAAGTTAGAAAAACGCGTCGATCAGACCCTGTCGATGCTGCATCAAATGTATCCATACGAAGATCATCCTCACCCGATCCCCGCCATGCTGCCGGAGACGGGGCTCCGTATCTGACCTGCCTACAAAGGCTTTGGTGAGATGAATGCCGAACAGCTCTGGGAAACCACGCTCGCCCCCAATGCCCGCACCCTGCTACGCGTCGAGATCGACCAGACCGACGAAGCCGACATAATCTTCACCGCCCTGATGGGCGACCTGGAAATGAAAGACCCCAGGGATCGCTCCCTAGGGTCTCAAGAACCGCTTTATGGTTCAACTCGGTCTTTATGGTTCAATGCACAAGCGCCCTAGACGTCCAGGTTGCTCACGCTCAGCGCGTTGTCCTGGATGAAATCGCGGCGCGGTTCGACCAGGTCGCCCATCAGGGCGGTGAAAATCTGGTCGGCTTCGTCGATCTGGTCGATCTCGACCTTGAGCAGGGTGCGGGCATTGGGGTCGAGCGTGGTTTCCCAGAGCTGGGAGGCGTTCATTTCGCCCAGACCCTTGTAGCGCTGCAGCGACACGCCCTTGCGGCCAGAATCGGTCACCGCCTTGAACAGCGAGGATGGCCCGAAGATCGGGATGGTCTCGCCCTTGCGCGTCAGGGTGGGCACGCCGCCATAGATTTCGTCGAGCCGCTCGGCCAGCTGGCGGAGCTTGCGCGCATCGGCGCTCTGCAGCAGGGCCTTGTCGAGCTGGTGCGTCTCGGTGACGCCACGCACGGTGCGCGAGAAGGCCAGGCCCTCTTCGTCGGTGATGACACCGGACCAGCCGCGCTCCAGCTCGTCGGAAATGCGATCGAGCCGGTTGGAAATGCGGTCCATGGTGCCCGAGATGCGGGTGGGGTCGTTGAGGCCTTCGGGATCGAGTCCGCCCACGATGGCGGCCTGTTCGACGAGGCTCCGATTGTAGCGGGTATTGAGGTTGTCGATGGCGTGGACGATGTCGCGCGCCTGCTGGGTTATGCCGAGCAGGTCGGGGCCGGCATGCTCGACGCCGTCGCGGGTCTTGAGCACCGCATCGTCGAGCCCGGCTTCCATCAGGTAGCGATCGAGCGCGTCCTCGTCCTTGAGATACTGCTCGGACTTGCCGCGCATGGCCTTATAGAGCGGCGGCTGGGCGATATAGACATGGCCGCGCTGCAGCAGTTCGGGCGTCTGCCGGTAGAAGAAGGTCAGCAGCAGCGTGCGGATATGGGCGCCGTCCACGTCGGCGTCGGTCATGATGATGATCTTGTGGTAGCGCAGCTTGTCGGCGTTGAACTCCTCGCGGCCGATGCCGGTGCCGAGCGCGGTGATCAGCGTGCCGACCTGTTCGGACGAGATCATGCGGTCAAAGCGCGCGCGCTCGACATTGAGGATCTTGCCGCGCAGCGGCAGCACGGCCTGGTTGGAGCGGTCGCGGCCCTGCTTGGCCGAGCCACCAGCCGAGTCACCCTCGACGATGAAGATCTCGGACTTGGCAGGATCGCGTTCCTGGCAATCGGCGAGCTTGCCGGGGAGCGAGGAGATTTCGAGCGCGCCCTTGCGGCGGGTCAGCTCGCGCGCCTTGCGGGCGGCTTCGCGCGCCGCCGCGGCTTCGGCCACCTTGCCGACGATGACCTTGGCCTCGTTGGGATGTTCCTCGAACCACTGGCCCAGCTTGTCGTTGACGATATTCTCGACCACGGGGCGCACTTCGGAGGAGACCAGCTTGTCCTTGGTCTGGGAGCTGAACTTGGGATCCGGCACCTTGACCGAGAGCACGCAGGTGAGGCCCTCGCGGGTGTCGTCACCGGTCACCGAGACCTTTTCGCGCTTGGCGATGCCCGAGCTTTCGGCATAGCTCGTCACCTGCCGGGTCAGCGCGCCGCGCAGGCCGGCCAGATGGGTGCCGCCATCGCGCTGGGGGATGTTGTTGGTGAAGCAGAGCACGTTTTCGTGGTAGCTGTCGTTCCACTGCAGCGCCACCTCGACGGTGATGCCATCCTTTTCGTGGATCATGGTGATCGGCCGCTCGATCACCGGCGACTTGGACTTGTCGAGATACTGCACGAAGGCCTCGAGGCCGCCCTCATAAAACAGTTCGACATGGACCGGCTCGGGATGGCGCAGGTCGTTGAGCAGGATGCGCACGCCGGAATTGAGGAAGGCGAGTTCGCGCAGGCGATGCTCGAGCGTCTTGAAATCGAACTCGACCATGGTGAAGGTTTCGGCCGAGGGGAAGAAGGTGATGGCGCTGCCGCTGCGGCCGTCATAGGTGCCGGGCTGCTTGTCGGCCACATAGGTGCCGGTCTGGATCAGCGGCGAATCCGCATTGCCGTGGCTGAAGCTCATCTCGAAGATCTTGCCGTCGCGGCGGATCTTGAGCTTGAGCCAAGCCGACAGGGCATTGACCACGGACACGCCCACGCCGTGCAGGCCACCCGAGACCTTGTAGCTATTCTGGTCGAACTTACCGCCGGCATGGAGCTGGGTCATGATGACCTCGGCCGCCGAGACGCCCTCTTCCTTGTGGATGTCGGTGGGGATGCCGCGACCATTGTCGATCACCGTCACCGAGCCATCGGCATTGAGCGTGACCGTCACCAGATCGGCGTGACCGGCCAGCGCCTCGTCAATGGCGTTATCGACCACCTCGTAGACCATGTGATGCAGGCCCGAGCCGTCATCCGTGTCGCCGATATACATGCCGGGGCGCTTGCGCACCGCGTCGAGCCCCTTGAGCACCTTGATGCTGTCGGCGCCGTATTCGTTGGGATCGGGAATTTCGCTATCGGTCATGGGGTCCGAATCAGTCGTTTTCGCAGGTGTTTTGTTCTAGCGGAACGGGGGTCCATACCCAAGCAAAATGGCCGTTTTCGGGGCGATTGCCGGGGATGAACAGCTAGTCGTGGTGGAGCCGTCCGTCGCGGACGGTGATGGTCTGTGCGCGGCTGCCAAGCGCCTCGAACAGCAGGCGGTCGGTGCCGGTGAGAAAGCACTGCGTTCCCAGCCCGTCCAGCGCCGAAAACAGCGCCCGGCGACGGTCGGGATCGAGGTGGGCGGCAATCTCGTCGAGCAGCAGAAAGGGCGTTATGGCGGTGCGCAATTTGACCAGCCTGGCATGGGCCAGGATGAGGCCGATCAGCAGGGCCTTCTGCTCTCCCGTCGAGCCCAGGACGGCCGGCATGGCCTTCTGGGCATAGGTCACTTCGAGGTCGACACGGTGTGGCCCTGATATGGTGCGTCCGGCTGCCCGATCAACCCCGCGCGAGGCGCGCCAGGTGGCACAAAGTGCGGTTTCGAGGGCGGCCGAGGACGGGTATTGGGCGCCATCCTCGAAGAGTGGCGTCAGCGCCAGATGGGCGGCAGGAAAGCTCTCGTCGTCAAGGCTCTGTTCGATCAGGGCCTGGAGGTGGGTGAGGCTATCCATGCGCGCCAGGTGGATGGAGGCACCCAGCTCGGCCATCTGCGCCTCGATGGCATTGAGCCAGGCCATTTCGCCATTGTCCTCGAGCAGCCGATTGCGCTGCCGCATGGCCTTTTCATAGTCGGACACCGAGGCGGAGTGGCTGGGGATCAGCGTCGTCACCAGCCGGTCGAGAAAGCGGCGCCGGTCGCCCGCAGGTCCGGAGAAGAGGCCATCCATGGCCGGCGTCAGCCAGAGGACGCGCAGATAATCGCTCATTGCCTCGATGGAGCGGGCATTGGCCCCATTGATGCGCACGCGCCGGCCGCCATCGGGCGAGGCGCCGGTGCCGATATCGGCAGGGCCGTCATCGGTCTCGACCGTCGCAGCCACCGCCCAGGGGATATCGGAGCCCTGAGACTGCAGCGTCTCAAAGCTCGCCCCGCGCAGTCCGCGACCGGGGGACAGCACGGAGATGGCTTCGAGCAGATTGGTCTTGCCGGCGCCATTGGGGCCAGTGAGGACGACATGGCGGGAATCGAGGTCCAGCGCCGCCGCGGCATAGTTGCGGAAGGCGGTGAGGCGGATGCGGGAGAGGTGGCGGGTCATACGAGCATAGTGCCTGTGGAAGGCTCCCTCACCCGCCCTTCGGGCGACCTCTCCCCCAGAGGGAGAGGTGGTCTTGCGGCAGCTTCGAGGCCCTCTTCACCTCTCCCTTCGGGGGAGAGGTCGGCGCGCAGCGCCGGGTGAGGGGGCCTTTGTCTGATCAGGATGCGGCTGCCCTCACACGCGCATCGGCATCAGGACATAGAGCGCCCGCGTCTCGCCATCGTCCTTGACCAGCGTGGGCGAGCCGGCATCGTTGAACATGAAGACGGCGTTTTCGGAGCGGATCTGGCCGATGATGTCGAGCAGGTAGCGGGCGTTGAAGCCGATCTCGAAGCCGTCGGTGTCGAAATCCACCGCCAGTTCCTCGCTGGCCGTGCCGTGGTCGGGATTGGTGACCGACAGCTCGAGCAGGCCATCCCGGGCCTGGAGCTTGACGGCCTTGCCACCGCGCTCGGAAGCGATGGTGGAGACGCGGTCGACGGCGGTAGCGAAGCTCGCCCGGTCGACATTCATCTGCTTGTCGTTGTTCTTGGGGGTGACCCGATCGTAATCGGGGAAGGTGCCTTCGATGAGCTTGCTGAGCAGGACGACCGAGCCGACGGTGAAGCGGATCTTGGTGTCAGAGACTTCCACCGAGACGTCGCCATCGGCGCCATCGAGCAGCTTCTGGACTTCGCCCACGGTCTTCTTGGGCACGATGATGCCGGGCATGCCCTTGGCGCCGGCTGGCGCCTCGATCTCGGCGCGGGCCATGCGGTGGCCGTCGGTGGCCACGGCGCGCAGCACGGTGCCCGTGCCGGTAATGTCCACGGTGTGGAAATAGATGCCGTTGAGGTAGTAGCGCGTTTCCTCGTTGCTGATGGCGAACTGGGTGCGCTCGATCAGCTCGCGCAGGGCGGCGGCGGGCATGGTGAATTCATGCCCGAAGGCGCCCGACTTGAGATCGGGGAAGCTGTCGGGGCTGAGGCAGGCCAGGTTGAAGCGCGAGCGCCCGGAGGTGAGAACCATGTTCTCGCCGCCATCGGTCTCGAGCCGCACTTCGGCGCCATCGCTGAGCTTGCGCACGATTTCGTAGAGCGTATGGGCCGGGACCGTGGTGGTGCCCGCGGTCGAGACCATGGCGGGCACGCTCTCGGTCACCTCGATGTCGAGGTCGGTGGCGCGCAGCTCGACCTTGTCATCGCCGGCCTTGAACAGGACGTTGGCCAGGATCGGATAGGTATTGCGGCGCTCCACCACCCGATGCACATGGCTCAGAGACTTGAGCAGATGATTGCGTTCGAGCGTGACTTTCATGCGGCAACTTCCCTAGAGCGCTTTCAGGAAAAGTGGCGACCACTTTTCCGGTTCGAAAGCGCGAACGAACCTGGACTACGCGGGCTGCACGTCTGCAGCAAAACCCCCGGCACGCCGGGGGTTGGACATTTACAATTTCGTAAGGGATTAGCAAGGGCGAGACCGGCCTCGGCACGCAGAAATCCCCGTTTTCACCACCCATGCCACTGCCGGCAGATGATGCGTCGCGGTGCACTATTGGATAGACTCCCTTCAACAGCATTCTGGATTGGGAGAGCGCGATGGCCGAGAGTTTTGTTGCCGACGGCATTGCCGTGATCACCGGGGGCGCCAGCGGCATCGGGCGGGCCGCCGCGCGGCGCGCCGCCAGGGCCGGCATGCGCATCGCATTGGTGGACGTCAACGCGGCCAAGCTCGCCGCGACGGCCGGGGAGTTGGCGCAAACGCTGGGCGCCGACAAGGTGCTGACGAGCACGGCCGATGTTGCCGATGCGGCGGCCATGGCCGCCCTGGCCCGCGACGTCGAGTCGCGCTGGGGCAGCCCGACGCTGCTGATGAACAATGCCGCCGCTTTCGTTTCAGGTGGCGCCGGGGGCGTTCTCGATCCGATCGAGAACTGGCAGCGGCTCTTCGCCGTCAATGTGCTGGGCATCGTCAATGGCGTGCAGGCCTTCCTGCCGGGCATGCTGGCAGCGGGCCGGCCAGGGGTGATCGTCAATACCGGTTCCAAGCAGGGCCTGACCAATCCACCGGGCAACCCCGCCTACAATACCAGCAAGGCGGCAGTGAATGCCTATTCGCAGAACTTGGCGCGCGACCTGCGCGAGCGCCCGGGCAGCCACATCAGCGCGCATCTGCTGATCCCGGGCTGGACCACGACCGGCGAGGCCGAGCACCGCAGCGGCGCCTGGCTGCCGGAACAGGTCATCGACTTCATGGAGGCGGCCATCGCGCGGGACGCGTTCTTCATCCTCTGTCCGGACGACGAGACCAGCACCGAGACCGATCACAAGCGCATACTGTGGAATGCACTGGACATCGTCGAGAACCGGCCGGCGCTGTCGCGCTGGCATCCGGACTACAAGGCGGCGTTTGCGGAATTCATGGCGCTGCCGCTGCCGACGGCGAAGTAACGCGCGCTATCAAGGAGAGGGTGGCGCGTATGCGCCGCCCCTACTCTTCGAGCATGCGCTTGAGCAGTTCGATTTCCTGGGCCAGCTCGATATCGTCCTTGATCATCTGTTCCACCTTGCGCACGGAATGGAGCACGGTGGTGTGATCGCGCCCGCCGAAGCGGCGGCCGATTTCGGGAAGCGAGCGGGAGGTCAGCGCCTTGGCCAGGAACATGGCGATCTGGCGGGGCCGCACCACGTCGCGCGAGCGGCGGGCTGACAGCAGTTCGTTGCGCGGCACCTTGTAGTGGCGGGAGACGATCTTGAGAATGTCCTCGATGCGGACGCGGCGGGCTTCGCGCGAACGGATGAGGTCGCCCAGGGTCTTTTCGGCCAGCGGCACGGTGATCAGCTCGCCGGTGAGCTGGTTGGCGGCAACGAGCCGGTTGACGGCGCCATCGAGGTCACGGCCGTGGCTGATGACGGCACGAGCGATATAGTCGAGCACGGGCGCCGGGAAATGCATGCCGTAGCGGGCCGTCGCCTGGTCGGCACGGCGCTGCACGATGGAGCGGCGCAGTTCGAGATCGAAGCCGGAAATCGGCACGACCAGCCCGCCCGACAGGCGCGAGCGCACGCGCTCATCGAGCATTTCGAGATCACGCGGCGGCGCGTCGCCAGCCACCACGACCTGCTTGGCACCGGTGAGCAGCGTGCCCAGCGTATGGCCGAACTCGGTGGCCGACTTGCCCTGCAGGAACTGCATGTCGTCGATCAGCAGCAGGTCAACACGGCGCAGCCATTCCTTGAAGCCGAGCGCGGACTGGCGCTGCACGGCGGTGATGAAATGGTACATGAAGTGGTCGGCCGTCAGATAGACGATGTTCTTGGTCGCATCGGCCGACTGCACCGCATGGGCGATGGCATTGAGCAGGTGGCTCTTGCCCAGGCCGACGGTGGAATGGATGTAGACGGGATTGAAGGTCACCGTGTTGTTGGCGGCGGCCGCGGCAATCTGCTTGGCGACGCCAAGCGCCATCTCATTGGCCGAGCCCGGCACGAAGGTGTCGAAGGTCATGCGCGCATCGATGGCGCTGCCGGCCAGGGCATCGCCCTTGGCGGCGGAATTGTCGCGGACCAGGCGCGGGTGGCTGGTCGGCATCGGCGTCGCTGCAATGGCAGGCGCGGCGGTCTCATGGTTGGTGGCCGGCTCGGCGGCCGGAGCCAGACGCGGGCGGGCCTGGCCGTTGACACGCAGGGTCACCTGGATGCGGCTGACCTCTTCATTGTCGAGGCGGAACGCCTCGAGGATGCGCTCGGCATAGTTGGACTGCACCCAGGAGCAGAGAAAGCGGGTGGGGGCGGAGAGATGGACCACGTCATCGACCATTTCCTCGAGCTCGAGGCGGGCGAACCAGGACGCGAAGACATCCTCACCGACACCGGCCTTGAGGCGGGCGCGCACCCGGTTCCAGAGTTCGCGCTGGCCATCGGGAGTGTCGGATGTGCTCATGACAGGTTTTTCGCCTTTGGTGGTCGGAAGGGAGGAAGAGGGATTGGCCTGAGCCCAATCGCTTCCTCCGGCGGTTGCCTGTCGCATCATCTTGGTTTGCCCCATTTGCTTCTTCGATTCCGTCCGGCCCGCAAAGCCCGCACGGTGTTTCTGCCCCATATCCGGAACCACGAACCGTTCTGGTCCCTGGCCACAGCTTCGCCATGGCGCCCCCCAGGAGGAGGCGCAAGTCTGCTGCCCGGCGTTACCCGCCGGCCGCTTTTCTAGTCCTGTCATGAACCCGGCCAGACCTGGCCGAAAACCTTACTAAATCCTGCCGGCCCTGATCGGACCGGCCGCTATAGTCGCTGCCAACACAATCGCCACCGATACAAAACCCCTACGGCATTACTGCCGAGATGCTGAAAACAACGCCCCGAAAATGACCCCACCAGCTTGGCAGGACACTCGTAACCGGTGTCCTTTCCGCCGCTGACCAGATCACTTTAGAGGGACGATTTTGGGGCCGCAACCGTGGAATCTGCAAAATGAGGGCTTGACTCCGACGTTGTCTTTTTTGGCTTCCCGGCCCTACCAAAGTCCAGCAAAGCAAGGGTCTGTGACTCAACACAGAATCCTCTCGCGAGGCCCCTTCAGACGCCAAAAAAATTATTTCCCCCTGGCGTGCTTTCCGCTGCGACACGGTGGCACGAGCGCGCTCCAACAATGTCCGACATTCATGCAAGTCATTGACGGAACTTGAGAAACCATATTCCGCGCGGTCTTTTAGGACCTAGGTCGATAGTGTCACATGCGTGACACATGGCCGTCAAATCGGAAAAAGCTTGCTGGCTACCATACAAAGAAAATGGGCCCCTTGCGGAGCCCAATTTCAAAAGCCGCCGGCTGCCACCTGAGGGGCGCCGCGGCGAAGCCGATCAGGCGCTGAGAGCCTTGACGCGGCTGTTGAGGCGGGAAATCTTGCGGGCCGCCAGATTGGCATGAACGATGCCCTTGGTCGCCGCGCGGTTGATCTCGGGAGCGGCTGCCTGCAGCGCTTCCATGGCGACCTTGTGGTCACCGGCAACGATGGCCTCTTCAACCTTGCGGATGAAGGTGCGGACGCGCGAACGGCGCGACTTGTTGACCGCGGTGCGGGCTTCGATCTTGCGGGTAGCCTTTTTGGCTGACGGCGTATTGGCCATAACGGTCCTCTTGGCGTCCAACCGGCCGATCACACGCTACAAGCGCTGCAGGCGTCCGGGATGAAATGAAATCGGCGGCAATCGACAGCCGCCAAGTTGGGCGGTCTATAGGGGAGAAGGGCGCAAGCGTCAACTGGATTCACGGGCCGGGCGCTTGCATGGCACCTCTTCCACGCTCCCCTTGCCGGAGAGGGTGCCTCAAGGGCAAGCGAGGGGTTCAATCAACCATGGCGCCCCCTCATCCGGCACAGCTAGGGCGCCTTCTGGCAGACCGGACAGAAGAAGGTCGAGCGGCCCGACTGGACGATGCGCTGCACCGTGCCGGTACAGAGCGGCGTCGGGCAAGGCTCGCCTTCCCGGTCGTAGACGGCGAAGCGGTGCTGGAAATAGCCCGAGCCGCCCTCGGCATTGCGGAAGTCGCGCAAGGTCGAACCGCCCACCTCGATGGCCTCGACCAGCACCTGGCGCACGGCATGGGCCAGATCCTCGAGCGCCGCCTTGGGCTTGCCCCTGGCTGTCACCAGCGTGCCGGCGAGGACGGTGGGCAGGATGTGGCTGCGATGCAGCGCCTCGGCCACATAGATATTGCCCAGCCCCGCCACGACGCGCTGGTCGAGCAGGGCCGCCTTGATCGGGGTCTTCTTGCCGGTGAACTTCTCCGCCATTTCGCCGGCATTGAAGTCATTACCCAGCGGCTCGGGGCCGAGGTCCTTGAGATAGGGGCTGTCGGCCAGGTCATCGTAGAGGTCGATAAAGCCGAAGCGGCGCGGATCGGCATAGATCAGGTGGCTCCTGCCATGCTCGGGATGGGTGATGTCCCAGACCATATGGTCGTGCTTGGGCTCGGTGCCGGGCTCATAATAGCGCGGCGGCTTGTCGATGCCGTGCTCGGCAAAGCGCCAGGAGCCGGTCATGCCCAGATGGCTGAGCAGGGTCTGGCCGCTGGAGAGCTGGAGCAGCAGATATTTCGCCCGCCGGCCGACCGAGACGATGGTCTGGCCTTCCAGCGCCGCCTTGAGCCCCTCGGGGAACGGAAAGCGCAGATCCTTGCGGTTGAGCGTCACCTGGTCGATGCGCGCGCCGACCAGCCAGGGCTCCAGCCCGCGGCGGACGGTTTCGACCTCGGGCAGTTCGGGCATTGTGGTCTCTTTTACCTGTGCGGCTTTGTGCCATGGCAAAGCCGGATTGGGTTGAATATGGTGCGCGCCGATACGACACGTATTGCCTCCCATACAAAATGCACAGGGCGATAGCCATGACCGAGCCGCGCGAGACCACCCATTTCGGCGAACAGACCGTGGCGATGGACGACAAGCAGGGCATGGTCAATGCCGTGTTCCACAATGTCGCCGACCGCTACGACCTGATGAACGACCTGATGAGCGCCGGCATCCACCGGGTGTGGAAAGCGGCCATGGTCGCCGACCTCGCGCCGCCCAAGGCGGGCACGCGGCCCTATCGGGTGCTCGACATGGCCGGGGGCACCGGCGACATTGCCGAGCGCATCATCAATGCCTCGGTGGGCTATGCCGAGGTCGTGGTCTCCGACATCAATGCCGACATGCTGCGGGTGGGCGCCGAGCGGGCGAAGGCGTGGCGCTACCCTGCGCAGGCCAGCTTCGTCGAGGCCAATGCCGAGGAACTGCCCTTCGAAGACAACAGCTTTGACGCCTATACGATCGCCTTCGGCATCCGCAATGTGCCGCGCATCCAGAAGGCGCTGGACGAGGCGCATCGCGTGCTCAAGCGCGGCGGGCGCATCCTGGTGCTCGAATTCTCCCAGGTCGACGTGCCGGGCTTTGACGCCGTCTACTCCGCCTTTTCCGACCGGGTGATCCCGCCCATGGGCAAGCTGGTCACCGGCGATGCGCAGCCCTACCAGTATCTGGTGGAGTCGATCCGCAAGTTCCCCCCGCCGCCGGCTTTCTCGGCCATGCTGAGCCAGGCCGGGTTCAAGCGCGTCAAGCACACGCCCTATTCGGGCAATATCGCGACGCTGTTCTCGGGATGGAAGATTTAGCGCATGCTGCTTGGTGCCTATTTCCGCCTGATCCGGGCCGGTTACGTGCTGGCGCGCGAGGGTGCGCTGTCGATTCCCGGCGAGTTGCCGCCGGCCCTGGCGCCGCTGCGCTTCGGAATCTGGCTGGGCCGGCTGATCGAGCGGCCCAGCGTGCGCCGGACCGGCCATGTCGAGCGCCTCAACAAGGCGCTGAACCTGCTGGGGCCGACCTATGTGAAATTCGGCCAGACGCTGGCGACGCGGCCGGACGTGGTCGGCGCGCAGATTGCCAATGACCTGTCGGGCCTGCAGGACAAGATGGAGCCCTTCGACGCCGCACTCGTGCCGGCCATCCTGGTTGCCGCGCTCGATGGCAAGGCGGCCGAACTGACCGAGCTTTCCCCGCCCATCGCCGCCGCCTCCATCGCCCAGGTGCACAGGGCGCGGCTCAGGCCCGCCAACGGGATGGCAAAGACCGTCGCGGTCAAGATCCTGCGGCCGGGCGTCGAGGCCCGCTTCATGGCCGATATCGAGAGCTTCTATGCCGCGGCGCGGCTTGCCGAGGGCATGGTGCGCTCGACGCGGCGCCTGCGGCCGACCGAAGTGGTCGAGACGCTCGACCGCTCGGCGCGGCTGGAACTGGACCTGCGCCTCGAGGCCGCGGCCATTTCGGAAATGGCCGAGAATATCAAGGACGATACCGGCTTCGTCATCCCCACCGTTTCTTGGGACCATGTGGCGCAGAATGTGCTGACGACCAGCTGGGTCGACGGCATCCCGATCCGCGACCATGCCGCGCTCGACGCGGCCGGGGTGGACCGCAAGACGCTGGCGACCAAGCTGCTGCAGAGCTTTCTCAAGCATGCCATCCGCGACGGCTTCTTCCACGCCGACATGCATCCGGGCAACCTGTTCGCCGACCCCAGGACGGGCGACGTCATTGCCGTCGACTTCGGCATTATGGGTCGCATCAACCGCAAGGAACGGCGCTTCCTCGCCGATATTCTCTACGGCTTCATCACCCGCAACTATCGCCTCGTCGCCGAGCGGCATTTCGACATCGGCTATGTGCCCAAGGACCAGTCGGTCGACGACTTTGCCCTGGCGATCAGGTCGATCGGTGAACCTCTTCATGGCCGCACTGCCTCCGATATCTCGATGGCGCGCGTGCTGGGCCAGCTCTTTGCGATTACCGACCTCTTTTCCATGCAGACCCGGCCCGAACTGGTGCTGCTGCAGAAATCCATGGTGCTGGTGGAAGGCGTGGCGCGGGCGCTCGACCCGCAGCTCGACATCTGGACGGTGGCCGAGCCTGTCGTGGGCGACTGGCTGCGCAAGGAAGCCGGCCCGATCGGCCGGATCGAGGCGCTGACAGAGCAGCTCAAGGTGTTCGCCGAAGCGGCGCAGCGCCTGCCGGTGATCGCGGCGCAGGCCGAGCTGGCCCTGGCCGACTATCATGCCGGCAAGATGCGGCCCCGCAGCGACCGGCTGATGCGCTGGGCCATGCTGGGCGTGCTGGGCCTAGCCGGACTGGTGCTGCTGGCCGTGCTGTGGCGCCTCACCCTGGCGCCTTTGTGAGCGCCTTGCCCGGTCAATGACTTAGCCATAGATTGCGCGCAGAAACCTTGGGAGACAGGCGTCATGTCCATCGAGAAGCTCGGCAAATTCACCATTGCAATGCTGCTGGGCGCAGCGCTGACCGGCTGCATCGACGCCAAGGTCGACGTGGCGCTGACCAGCGAGACCACGGCCAAGGCGACGATGACCCAGGTCATGGGCGCCGAATTCTACTCCATGGTCGTGATGGGCGCCGAACAGGCCGGAGCGGATGCGCCGGCCGAGGATGAATTCTGCGCCGAGGGCGAGCTCACCGAAGGCGCCGATGGCAGCGCCACCTGCACCATTGTCGAGGAGGGTCGGTTTGCCGACCTGACCATGGGCAATGACGAGCAGGCCATCGTCTTTGCCGCGGCCGGCCCCGGCCTCGTCCGCATTTCCCTGCCGACCGCGGAAATGAAGGCCGAGATCGGCGCCGACGACACCATGGATGCCGAGACGCGGCAGATGGTCGAGGCCTTCTTTACCGGCCATGCCGTCACCGTGCGCTTTTCCGGCGCCGAGGTGACCGAGACGAATATGACGCTGTCGGGCGACAAGCGCTCGGCCGAACAGGTCATCCCCTTCCTCGATCTGATCAACGGTACCGTCGAGCTGCCCGACGAACTCTATGCCGTGGTCCGCGCCCCCTGATGGCTGACGCGGTCCCTATCGGCCTGGTCTGGCTGGCGCATGGCCAGGGCCTGCCCCTGCCCCGCCAGCAGAGCGCGGGCGCGGCTGGCGTGGATATTGCGGCGGCGCTCGGCCCCGACGAGGTGGTCGAGATCGCTCCTGGCGGCACGGCCATGATCCCGTCGGGCTTTGCCATGGCCCTGCCGGAAGGTTACGAGGCACAGATCAGGCCACGCTCCGGGCTGGCAGCAAAATTCGGGGTAACGGTGCTCAACGCCCCCGGCACGGTCGACGCGGATTATCGTGGCGAAGTCAAAGTCATGCTGATCAATCACGGCCAGGCGCCCTTTGCGGTGCGCCGGGGCGAGCGCATTGCCCAGATGGTGGTGGCGCCGGTCAGCCAGGTATTTTTTACGCAATTGGAGACGCTGGATGAAACCGAACGCGGTGACCGCGGGCATGGCTCGACTGGGCGTTAGCCTGCTGGGCCTTGCAGCACTGGTTGGCCCGGCCATGGCCGGCGACCGGGCGCTGATCGACCTCATCGGCTATTCCGCGGATGCCCGTTACTTCGCCTTCGAGGAATATGGCATCCAGGACGGCTCGGGCTTTGCCTATTCCAGCATCTACGTCGTCGACCTGGCCGAGGACGAGTGGGTGGTCGGCACGCCGGTGCGGGTGCGGGGCGAAAGCGAAGCGATGACGCTGAGCGTGGTGCGCGCCGAGGCACAGGCCACCGCCGCCGAGGATCTGGCGACGCTGGGCATAGACAGGCCCGCCGAACTGGTTGCGCTGGTTGGCGACGGGGCCCCGGGCCTCGATGCCGACCGCCTGCGCTTTGGCATGCCCGGCTACGAGCCGGGTGCGGTCCGGGGCGATCACGAACTGCGCCTGTCGAGCTTTCCCGTCACCGCTGCGGCGCCCTGCACGGAGTGGTTCGGGGTCGATCCGCTGGGCTACCAGCTGACGCTGGTCAGTGACGAGGGATCGCGCCAGATCCACCGCGATGGCGACCTGCCGCGCTCGCGCGGCTGCCCGGTGACCTATCGGCTCCATGGCGTGGTGCTGCCGTTCCAGGCCGATTCGGTTGACGACGCGGTGGTGCTGATTTCCGTCTATCCCGGCAGTTTCGAAGGTCCCGACCGGCGCTTCATCGCGGTGCCGCTTGGCCTCTGACCCGCTCTCCCCCGCCGAAACGCGGCGTTATGCGCGCCATCTGGTGCTCAAGGGCATGGGCGGGGCGGGCCAGCAGGCGCTGAAGCAGGCCCGCGTGCTGGTGGTCGGCGCGGGCGGGCTGGGCAGCCCGGTCATCGCCTATCTGGCCGGGGCCGGCATCGGCACGCTGGGCATTGTCGACCATGATGCGGTGTCGCTGAGCAACCTGCACCGGCAGGTGATCCATACCGAGGCGGGCATTGGCGACAACAAGGCGCACAGCGCCGGGCGCTTTGCCAGCGCGCTCAACCCGCATGTCACGCTTGCCATCCATGCCGAGCGGCTTGAGGCCGGCAATGCCGGGGCCATCATCGCGGACTATGACCTGGTGCTGGACGGAACGGATAATCTGGCCACCCGCCGGGTGGTTGCGGCGGCCGCAGCACAACTGGGCAAGGCGCTGGTCTCGGGCGCCGTTTCGATGTTCGACGGGCAGGTCACGGTCTTCGCGCCGGGCGGACCGGCCTTTGCCGACCTCTATCCCGCAGAAGCCGACGATACCGACCTGCCCAGCTGCGAAGCCACCGGCATACTAGGCCCGCTGACGGGCGTCATCGGCACGCTGATGGCCATGGAAGCCATCAAGCTTCTCACCGGCATCGGCGAACCGCTGATCGGCCGGGTGCTGACCTATGACGGCAAGGGCGGGCGGTTCAGCGAGTTTTCGTACTAGCCGCCCTCAAGCGTCCGGATGCTTGAAGACCAGGGCGGCATTGGTGCCGCCGAAGCCGAAGGAATTGGACAGCACCACGCCCAGATCGACATTGTCGCGGCGCTGGCGAATGATCGGCATGTCTTCGAAAGCGGGGTCGAGCACATCGATATTGGCGCTTTCGGCGATGAAGCGGTGCTTCATCATCAGGATCGAATAGATCGATTCATGCACGCCGGTGGCGCCCTGGCTGTGGCCGGTCAGCGACTTGGTGGCCGAGATGGGCGGGCACTTATCCTCGTTGCCGAAGAGGGCACGGATCGCCTCGATCTCGCGCAGGTCGCCCACCGGGGTCGAGGTGGCGTGCGGGTTGATGTAGTCGATCTTCTGCGGCACGTTCTTGAGCGCCATGCGCATGCAGCGCTCAGCGCCTTCGCCCGAGGGGGCAACCATGTCGAGCCCGTCCGAGGTCGCGCCATAGCCGATCAGCTCGGCCCAGATCCTGGCGCCACGCGCCTTGGCATGTTCGTATTCTTCTAGCACCAGCACGCCGGCGCCGCCCGAGATGACGAAGCCGTCACGCGCTGCGTCATAGCAGCGGCTGGCCTTGGCCGGGGTGTCGTTGAAGTCGGAGCTCATGGCGCCCATGGCGTCGAACAGGTCGGAGAGGGTCCAGTCGAGATCCTCATGGCCGCCGGCAAAGACGATGTCCTGCTTGCCCATGATGATCTGTTCCATGGCATTGCCGATGCAGTGCTTGGACGTCGCGCAGGCCGCGGTGATGGTATAGTTGATGCCCTTGATGCCGAAGGGCGTGGCCAAAGTGGCCGAGGCAGTGGAGCCCATGGCCTTGGGCACGGCCAGCGGCCCGATGCGCTTGGGGCTGGTATTCTTGCGGGTGATGTCGGCGGCTTCGACAATGGTGCGGGTCGAGGCGCCGCCCGAGCCCATGACGATGCCCGTCATGGGGTTGGAGATGTCCTTTTCCTCGAGCCCGGCATCGGCAATGGCCTGCTGCATGGCGAGGTAGTTCCAGGCTGCGCCCTTGCCCATGAAGCGGGTGACGCGGCGGTCGAGGATTTCGAAGGGGTCGAGGCCCGGATCGCCCTTGACCTGGCTGCGGAAGCCCAGCTCGGCATAGTCCGGCGCGGCGACAATGCCCGGCCTGGCATTGCGCAGGCTTTCGGTGACCTCATCGAGCGAATTGCCGATCGAGGAAATGATACCCATGCCGGTTACGACAACTCGTCTCATCAACATCCTCGCTTCAGTCGGTTTCGGGCGCCATTGCGGCTGACGCCTCTCAGTTATGGAATCGTTGGGCCCAAGATAAGGCGGTCAGGCGCTTTTCTGTGCCATCATCTGGCTGTCGGTAAACAGGCCAACGCGCAGGTCCTTGGCTTCGTAGATCACCTTGCCGTCAGCCTTGACCCAGCCGTCGGCGATGCCAAGGGTCAGGCGGCCCTTCATCACGCGCTTGAGGTCGATGCCGTATTCGACCAGCTTGACGTCGTCCGTCACCTGGCCGGTGAACTTGATCTCGCCGCCCAGGGCGCGGCCGCGGCCGGGCTGGCCGATCCAGCTGAGGAAGAAGCCGGTCATCTGCCAGATGGCGTCGAGGCCCAGGCAACCGGGCATGACCGGGTCGCCGATGAAATGGCACTTGAAGAACCACAGGTCCGGATTGACGTCGAGCTCGGCGCGCACCTGGCCCTTGCCATGGAGTCCACCGGTCTCGTCGATATGGGTGATGCGATCGAACATCAGCATGGGCGGTGCCGGCAGGCGGGCATCGCCCTGGCCGGGCAGTTCGCCGCGACCATGGGCCAGCAGCTCTTCATACCCAAATGCGTTTTGCCGTTCGGCCATGCCTGATACCCCGGTTAACCTTGTGGTTTGGTCTCGTATAGGCGCGCGTCGAGAGGGTCAAGTCAGGCCCTGTTGACCAAGAGGGGCAAAGGCGCGGCTGCGGCGCCCGTGCCGCTTGTGTGAATTTTCTGCGATAGTTATAAGGAAGTCAGCAATTTCCGGCCCTTTGCTGCTCAAGGACCCTATGACTGATCGTTCCCAGACCGTCCGGTCGCACCCGTCGCGCAAGCCGTGCCTTACCGCTGTCCTGCGCATGGCCGGTCTCCGCCCGACCCGTCAGCGCGTCGCGCTGGCCGAACTGCTGTTCGGCGGCCCGCATCGCCATGTCAGCGCCGAGCAACTGCATGGCGAGGCCAGCGAAGCCCGGGTCAATGTCTCGCTCGCGACCATCTACAATACGCTGCACCAGTTCCATGAAGCGGGCCTGCTGCGCGAAGTGGCCGTGGATGCCTCGCGGTCCTATTTCGATACCGACACGTCGGACCACCATCACTTCTACGTGGAAGACGAGCAGCGGATGATCGACATCCCCGCCTCGTCGGTGGAATTTGCGGCCCTGCCCGAGGCGCCAAAGGGCATGATGGTCAGCCATGTCGACGTGGTCATCCGCGTGCGCAAGGCCCAGGCCTGACGGGCGGATTCGCGGCTCGGGCAGGGCCGCAATCTTGTCAAACGAGCCGTTGTCCATCCCCCTGCATGCAGGAAAATCGCCAAGCGTGACGGTGACAGCGTCCCGCTGATCGCCCATATTGCCGGCCGAACGGCAATAACGGCAAGGGTGGCCAATGAGCCAAAAGGTCAATCTCAAAGCCTATTTCGACCGAATCGGCTTTGCCGGATCCATCGCCCCGACCTTGGCGACACTCGAGACGATCCACGCGCTGCATCCTGCAGCGATCCCCTTTGAAAACCTCAACCCGCTGCTCGGCCTGCCGGTCGAGCTCAAGCTGCCAAGCATCGAGAAGAAGCTGCTGACCGAAAAGCGCGGCGGCTATTGCTACGAGCACAACCTGCTGCTGATGGCGGTGCTGCGCGAGCTGGATTTCAGCGTGCGGGGCCTCGCCGCGCGGGTGCTGTGGAACAATCCAGGAGCCACCGACCCGACGCCCCATCACATGCTGCTGGCCGTCGATATCAACGGGGTCACCTATATTGCCGATGTCGGCTTTGGCGGCATGACGCTGACGGCGCCGCTGCGCCTCAAGGCCGATGCCGAGCAGGCAACGCCGCATGGCCCGTTCCGCCTCACCGGGGGCGATCCGGAATGGCGGCTGGAAGCGAAGATCGGCGACGACTGGAAGGCGCTCTACGCCTTCGAAATGGCCGAGAAGACCGACGCGGACTATGCCGCTTCCAACCTTTTCCTCTCCACCGACCCGGCATCGGCCTTCCGGCAGGAGCTGCGCGTCGCGCTGTCGCCCGCGGGCCGGCGGCTGGCGCTGCGCGACACTCGCCTGACCATCCATGCCGAGGGCCAGCCCCCGGAATTCATGGTGCTCACCAGCGTGGCACAGATGCGCGAGGTGCTGTCCGGCCAGTTCGGCATCCAGCTGCCGCCCGCCGAGCTGCTCGATCCGCGGCTCGAAGCCATCCTGGCCAAGACAGAGGGCTAGCATGGCGCCGGTCGTCGTCGACCCCGACAAGGTTCGCGAATTTGCCGATGGCCAAGCCTTCTATGACTGGCTGGCGGCCCATCATGCCAGCGATGACGAAGTGTGGATCCGCATCTTCAAGAAGGGCAGCGGCCGGCCGACCATTTCGGCGGCCGAGGCGATCGACGTCGTGCTGTGCTGGGGCTGGATCGACGCCATCCGCAAGAGCTGGGACGATGTGTCCTTCGTGCAGCGCTATACGCATCGCGGCAGGAAGAGTGCCTGGAGCGATATCAACAAGGCCAATGTCGCCCGCCTCGTCGAGGAAGGCAGGATGACCGAGCATGGTCTCAAACATGTCGAACTGGCCAAGGCCGATGGCCGCTGGGACGCCTCCTACCGGACGACCATGGATCCGCCGGCGGACCTGCTGGCCGCCATCGAGGCCAGCCCCGGGGCGACGGAATTCTATCGCACCCTCTCGGCGCAGAATCGTTTCGCGCTGATCTTCCGCGTCATCAATCTCAAGACGCCTTCCGCCCGCGCCCGCAAGATTGCCGGCTTCGTCGCGATGCTCGAAAAAGGCGAAACCCTCCATCCGCAGAAGGTGAAGGCCTGATGGGCGTGTGGCTGGCCTTTCTGCGCGGCATCAATCTGGGCAAGCGGCAGATGAAGATGGCCGAGCTCAGGGCCTGCCTCGAAGCCGATGGCTTTGCCGAGGTCAAGACGGTGCTGGCCAGCGGCAATGTGCGGTTTTCTGCCGAGGGTAGCGCCGCGGCGCTCAAGGCGCGGCTGGAAAAGCTCATGGCCGACCGCTTCGGCTTTGCGGTGGGCGTGGTGCTGCGCTCGGAAGACGAGATCAAGGCCATGCTGGCAGGGCACCCCTTTGCCAGCCTCGATCCCAAGGCCGATGTCACAAGGCATGTGCTGATGTTCGAGCAGGCGCTGCCGGCCGGCCTGCAGGTCGAGGACCGGCCCGGCCATACCGAAATCCTGCGCATCGACCCGCGCGACATCTATATCGCCGGTTACCGCCAGCCCAATGGCCGCTATACCGAGGGCGTCGAGGATGTGCTCAAGCCGCTCTATGCGCGGCTGGACAAGCCCGTGCTCGACACGATGCGCAACTGGAACACCATAGAGAAGGTTCTCACGTGATCACCGTCTTCGGCTCGACCAATCTCGACCAGATCGGCACTGTCAGTCGCCTGCCCAAGCCGGGCGAGACGGTGGCGGGGGGCACGTTCTCCATGGCCGCCGGCGGCAAGGGCGCCAACCAGGCGCTGGCCGCGCGCCGCGCCGGCGCGCAGGTCCGGCATGTCTCGGCCGTGGGCAACGACGCCTTTGCCGACCTGGCCCTGGCCCTGCTCAAGGCCGATGGGGTGGACCTCTCGGCGCTCAAGGTCGTCGATGGCGCGACCGGCATTGCCATGATCTTCGTCGACGCCCAGGGGGAAAATGTCATCGCCATCCTGCCCGGGGCCAATGGCAAGGTGACGGCCGCCGATGCGCAAGCAACGCTGGCCGGGCTCACCGAAGGCGATACGCTGCTGGTGCAGCAGGAAGTGCCGCAGGCGGCCACCCGCCGGGCGCTGGAAATCGCCCGCGAAAAGGGTGCGCGCAGCATCCTGAACACGGCCCCCTTCCTGCCCGACACCGCAAAGCTGGCGCCGCTGGCCGATATCGTGGTCGCCAATGAGACCGAGTTTTCCCTGCTCAGCGGCCGCCCCATCGACCAGCTCGACGCGGCCATGCAGGACTGGGTCAACCGCACCGGCCGCTCCGTGGTGGTCACGCTCGGCGCCGAGGGCGCCCGCGCCCGCACGCCCGATGGCCCCATCGCCGTGCCGGCAATCAAGGTCAGACCGGTCGACACGGTCGGGGCCGGCGACACCTTTTGCGGCTATCTCGCCGCCGGGCTCGACGCCGGCTATGGTCTGGAAGCGGCGCTCCGCCGCGCCGCCGCCGCGGGAAGCCTTGCCTGCCTCAAGCCGGGCGCCCAGCCGGCCATTCCCATGGCCGCCGAGGTGGACGCGGCGCTCAACTAGCGTCGCGAAACTCCTCCACCAGGGCAGCGATGAAGGCGGTTACCCGGCGTGGCACGAGATCGCGCGAGGGGTGGAGCGTATGGATGGGCATGGTGGGCAGGCGCCAGCCCTGCAAGATCGGCACCAGACGCCCGGCCTCGATATCGTCCTGCACCAGGTCGAGCGGCAGATAGACCACCCCAGCGCCATCGATGGCCAGCATGCGCTGCGCCTCGTCGCTGTCGATCTCGACGCCGCCCATGACCTCCACAGTCACTGCCGTGCTGCCTGCATCGAGGAAGCTCCAGCGATTGCGCGGCACGAGGTTGAGATTGAGGATGCAGCGACAGCGCGTCAGATCGGTCGGGTGCTGTGGCGCACCGTGCCGCGCGATGAAGGCCGGCGCGGCGCAGCAGACAAAGCCATAGGTGCCGAGGCGCCGCGCGACGAGACTGGAACTGGGTAAGTCCCCCACGCGCACCGCAAGGTCATAGCCCTCGGCCACGAGATCCACCCGGCGATTGGCGAGGCTCATCTCGAAGACGATTGCAGGATGAGCCTCGGTGAACTGCGCGATGATTGCGGGCAGCCGGCGTATGCCAAGCGTCGTCGGGGCGCTGACGCGCAGGCGCCCGGTGAGCGTCCCCGCCGCCGAAATCTCGTCCAGCGCGGCGGTCGCCTCGATCACCGCTTCGGCACGAGCCAAGAAGGCCTGCCCCGTCTCGGTCAGCCGCTGGTTGCGCGTGGTGCGCTCGATCAGCTTGGCGCCGTAGCGCTGTTCCAGCGCCTGAATGCGCCGACCCACCATGGCCGGCGACAGGTTGAGCTGACGCCCCGCCTTGGCGAAACTGCCTATGCGGGCCGCGGCAATGAAGGTCCTGAGTTCTTCCAATTCAGCCATTCGATAACAATACGCAATTCTGATTGCACCATCCATGCAATTTTCTTTGCAATTGAGGTGGTCCATCTTTGGGTCATCGAACTTAAACCCCACGGGAGACGTCACATGACCACCATCGCAATCATCGGCCTGGGCAATATGGGCAAGGGGCTAGCCAAGCGTCTTGCCGGCAAGACCGACCTCATCCTGGCGTCGCGCGATCATGCTGCCGCCACTGCTTTCGCCGCCACCCTGCCTGCGGGCGTAGTGGTCCTCGACCAGGCCTCTGCCATTGCCGGAGCCGACATTGTCGTGCTGGCGCTGCCCTTCGAGGCCGCGCTGGAAGCCGCGGGCAATCCTGCACTCAAGAGCAAGATCGTCGTCGACATCTCCAACCCGGTAAAGGCCGATTTCTCGGGCCTGGCCATCGGCCACACCACGTCGGCCGCCGAACAGCTGCAGGCCGCAGCTCCCGATGCCAAGGTGGTCAAGGCGTTCAACACCATCTTTGCCGGTCTCTTTGACCTCCCGGCCGCCCAGACCGTCGCCGTTCCGGCTTTCATCGCCGGCAATGACGAGGCTGCCGTTGCCGCAGTTGTCGAGCTGGCAGGACTGGCCGGCTTTGCCGTCGAGAAGACCGGCGGCATCGATGCGGCCCGCCTGCTGGAGCCGCTGGGCATGCTCAATATCCGCTTCGGCTATGGCCTCGGCCAGGGCACGGGGATTGCCCCCAACTGGATCAAGCTGGCGGCGTAAGCTTCACCCGCTGCAAAAATAGAAAGGGCAGGTCCAGCGGACCTGCCCTTTTCCAATTCCGTTCCGGCAGCCCCTATTTGGGCGCCAGGACCATGACCATCTGGCGGCCTTCCGAGCGGGGTTGGCTTTCCACCTTGGCGATGGCATCCATCTGCTCGCGGACCTTGATCAGCAGCTGCATGCCGAGTTCCTGGTGCGCCATTTCGCGGCCACGGAAGCGCATGGTCACCTTGACGCGGTCGCCCTCGTCGAGGAAGCGCTGCACGGCCTTCATCTTGGTCTCGTAGTCATGCGTGTCGATATTGGGACGCAGCTGGACTTCCTTGACCTCGATCACCTTCTGCTTCTTGCGCGCCTCGGCAGCTTTTTTCTGCGCGGCGTATTTGAAGCGGCCGAGGTCGAGCATCTTGGCGACCGGCGGCACAGCGTTGGGAGAGATCAGGACGAGGTCGAGACCCTGTTCCTGCGCTTCGGCAAGCGCTTCACGGGTGTTGACGATCCCGCGATTTTCGCCTTCAGCATCGATGAGTTGAACATCGGCGCTGGTGATATCTTCGTTCGAGAGCGGCCCATCTTTCTGGGGCGCGACTGGTCTCATTGGACGGCGAATGGCAAAGGATCCTTGTGTTATTGAGCCGGGTGGTGAAAGCGGGCATAAAATCGTGTTACGCGGACCATAAGTCAACTGCCAAACTGCCAGAAATTCCGGCCAGTTGCGCCTTTGAAACGCCACGGTCGCCAATCCCGGGCTGGCGTGGCTAACGACTCGTTTCCGCCTTTTGAGAGACTGCCATGTCCATATCACCTCCAAAGACTTTCCGCATCCCTGTTGGCGAGGGCGGTGCAGCGCGCGACATTGCCGTGGCACAGCGCGCCGGCAAGGCGCCCGGGATCTTCTGGCTGGGCGGGTTTCGTTCGGACATGGCGGGCAGCAAGGCCATGGCACTGGATGCGCTGGGCGCAGAGACGGGCCTGGCCGTCACCCGCTTCGACTATTCCGGCCACGGCCTGTCGGGCGGGGACTTTGACCTGGGGACGATCAGCCGCTGGCTCGAAGAGGCCGAGGCCGTCCTCGCGCTGACGCAGGGTGCCCAGATCATCGTCGGCTCCTCGATGGGGGGCTGGCTGGCCCTGCTGCTGGCGCGCAAGCTCCTGGCCCGCGGCACGCCCGCCCATGGCATGGTGCTGATCGCGCCGGCCGCCGACATGACGCATGAGCTCATGCTCCCCGGCTTCACCCCGCAGGAACATGAATCGCTGCAGAATCTGGGCTTTATCGACCAGCCGAGCGAGTATTCCGAGACGCCCTATCGCATCACGCGGGCGCTGATCGAAGACGGCAAGCAGCATCTGCTGTTCGGCGGCGTCATCGAAACCGGCTGTCCGGTCACCATATTGCAGGGCGGCAGGGACGGGGACGTGCCCCAGGCCCATGCCATCAAGCTGGTGACCCACATCCTGCATGACCCGGTGACGCTGACACTGATCCCCGATGGCGACCACCGCCTGAGCCGGGACGAGGACCTGCAGCGGCTGAGAGATGCGGTAATGCGTCTGGTTGATTCTTCACCTCTCCCTCTAGGGGAGAGGTAGGCTTCGCCCTAGCTCCGCGTCGCCAGCCTGCTCTTTTGCACCCCGTCGGCATCGAAATTGTCGGGGCTCAGCCAGCGCTCATATTCCGCACGCAGGGCCGGCCATTCGCTGTCGATCATTGAAAACCAGGCGGTATCCCGGCTCTCGCCCTTGATGATCATGTCCTGCCGGAACAGGCCCTCATACTGGAAACCGAAGCGGCGCGCCGCCGCCTTGGACGGCTCGTTGCGGTTGTTGCACTTCCATTCGAAGCGCCGATAGCCCAGATCGTCGAAGACGTGACGGGCGAAGAGATAGAGCGCCTCGGTGGCCAGGGGCGTGCGCGCCATGGGCAGGCCCCAATAGACGCCGCCGATTTCGATCGAGCCATGCGCGGGCCGGATGCGCATCCAGCCCTGCTGCCCCACCGCCTTGCCGCTCGCCTGGTCGACCACGGCGACATAGCGGTCTTCGCCCCAGGTGGTGGCGGCAATGCGCGCCTCGACCTCGGCAAGCGTTTCGGGCGCCGTGCTGAACAGCCAGCGATAGCGCTCGGCGCCACCGGGCATGGTCGATATCTCGAAGATGTCCCTTGCATGCTTGCCGTCCAACGGTTCGAGCCGCACGAAGCGACCCTCCAGAACGATGCGCTCGGGGGCGGATTTGGCAGGCTTTGGTGCGCTCATTGTCTCGTCTCGAAAGTCTGGGCCAGCCCTTCCCGATAGGTGGGGTAGAGCAGTTCGATCCCCAGTGCCTCTTTGATGGCGGCATTGGAGACGCGTTTGTTGTCGGTATAGAAACTGCGCTGCATCGGCGTCATCTCCGCCGTTTCGAAGGCGATTTCCGGCGGCGGCTCTACGCCCATCATGCCGGCGGCATGGACGATCACCTCCTGGGGTGGCGCCGGCTCGTCGTCGGCCAGGTTGAAGGTGCCGTCGAGACGCGCTTCGGCAGCCAGCGCGGTGACGCGTGCGATATCGTCGACATGGATACGGTTGAACACCTGGCCTGGCTTGACCACCCGCCGCGACGTGCCGTCGGCCAGCTTGTCGAAGGTCGAGCGGCCGGGACCATAGATGCCGGCCAGCCGCAGGATGGTCAGCCTGACCCCGCGCCCGGCGGCATAATCGCGCCAGGCCTGCTCGGCCACGACGCGCCGGTCGCTGCGGGCATTGCGCGGCACGAGGGGCGCCGATTCATCGATCCAGGCGCCGCCGAAATCTCCATAGACCCCGATGGTGGAATAGTAGCAAAGCCATTCAAGGTTCTCCGCTGCGTCGAGGTCGGCCCGGTGGTGCAGCAGTGCCGGATCCCCGTCCTCGCCGGGGGCGATGGAGAAGATCACATGGCTTGATTTCCGCAGGTCGGGCGACAGGGTCGGGCCGGGCGCCGTACCGTCAAAGACATGGGCAGAAAGGCCCCTGGCGCGCATCAGCTGTGCCTTTTCGGCGCTGCGCACGGTCCCGCCGATATCGGCATAATGGCCCGATGCGCGCATTGCCATCGCGGCAGCGGTGGATGAGAAACCCAGGCCGAAAAAGAAGGCGTTCATGCGATATCCCCGGTCCATTCACCCATGACCGAGCTATCGCTTTCCCGGGCGCGATAGGCAAGGCTGAGTTCAGCCGCCCGCGCCGGCGCCAGCCGCCGCAAGGCCCAGACCGCTGCGCCGCGCACCAGGGCATCCTCGGCATCGAGCCTTGCCTCAACCAGCGGGATCAGCGTCGCATTGTCCGAGTTGCCGATGGCGATCAGCACGTTGCGCAGGAAGCGGGCAAGCCCGATCCGCTTGATCGGCGAGCCGGCAAACAGCGCCCGGAAGCGCGCGTCATCGAGCTGCACCAGCTCGGCCAAAGCCGGCCGCTCCAGCTCGGGCCGGGCCCGCAGCCGCGCCTCGCGGCTGATCGAGGCGAACTTGTTCCATGGGCAGACGGCGAGGCAATCGTCGCAGCCATAGATGCGATTGCCCATCGGCGCCCGAAACTCCACTGGAATGGGACCCTTGTGCTCGACCGTGAGGTAGGCCAGGCACCGCCTGGCATCGAGCTGGAAGGGGGCGGGAAAGGCATTGGTGGGGCAGATATCGAGGCATCTGGTACAGGAGCCGCAGCTTTCCGCATGCGGCGCGTCCGCGGGCAGGTCGGCAGAGGTCAGGATGGCGCCCAGGAACAGCCAGGAGCCGAATTCCCGGCTGACCAGCACAGTATGCTTGCCCTGCCAGCCCAGCCCCGCCGCCTCGGCCAGGGGCTTTTCCATCAGCGGCGCGGTATCAACGAAAACCTTGACCTCGGCCGCGGTTCTTCGCGCCAGCAGGCCGGCGATTTCCTTGAGCTTGCCCTTGATGATCTCGTGATAGTCGCGGTTGCGCGCATAGACCGAGATCGAGCCGAGCGATTTCTCGCCCAGAATGGCCAGCGGATCGGTTTCGGGGCCGTAGTTGATGCCCAGCAGGATCACCGATTTCGCCTCGGGCCACATGCCATTGGGGCTGGCGCGCCGCTCGGCGGTCTCGGCCATCCAGTCCATGTCGCCATGCCAGCCGGCAGCCAGAGCCGCGTCGAGCTTGGCCGGAAGGTCCGGCCGCGCATCGGCCGCGGCAATGCCGAAACTGTCAAAGCCGAGCGCCGTGGCCCGGGCGCGCAGCTCGGCGACAAGGGTTTGGGCTGGCAATGTCGGTACTGCGTTCAATGAGCCCTCATTACCCCGCCAAGCGGCAGCTCAGAAATCCAGATCCGCATAGCCCTTTTGCGGTGGCATGCCGACGACGCGGTCGTTGAGCAGGGTGCGGAAGGCCGGGCGCGACTTGATGCGGGAATACCAGTCGCGCGTTTCCCCGGCCTTGCCCCAGTCGATATCGCCCAGATAGTCGAGCACGGACAGATGCGCCGCCAGGGCGAAATCGGCCAGGGTCAATGCATCGCCGCCGAGCCAGGAGCGGGTGGCGAACAGCCAGTTGAAATAGAGCATGTGCTCGTTGAGGTTGGCCTTGGCCACGCGCAGCACGGCCGGATCGGGCGTGGCGCCGCGCTGGTCGCGCTTGACGATCTTTTCCTCGAGCACATAGCGGGTCACCTCGTCATTGAGCTTGACGATGACCCATTCGAGCAGGCGCCACATTTCGGCGCGCTGGCCCGGCTCTGCCGGTATGAGGCCGGCCACGGCGCTGGGCGTATAGAGGTCCTCCACCGTATGGATGGTGGCGAGGATCCCCACGATGGGCTGGTCGCTTTCGCCGATCAGGATGGGCAGGGTAGCGGCGGGATTGATCTCGAGCAGTTGCGCATCGCGCAGCCAGGGCTTGATCTCCTCCATGTCCAGCGGCACGCCATATTCGGCGCACATCAGGCGGATAAGGCGCGAGGACGGGTCGAGTGGATGATGGATCAGGCTCGGCATTTTTGACGCTCGTCTCTTTTTGAGGGCGCTGCGGGGCTGTCGCTTGGCGCTTGCTGCGAACCGCGCTAGAGCTTGCCGACACCATAGGCCCGCTGGACTGAATTAGGGGATCAAATGAACGCCGATCAAGGTCTTTTTGTGCCGCTGATCCTTGGAATTCTCGAAGGGCTTACCGAATTCCTACCCGTCAGTTCCACCGGACATCTGCTGCTGGCCGGCCATTTCTTCGGCCTCACCCAGCCGCCCACCTTTATCGTGCTGATCCAGCTGGGGGCGATCCTGGCGATCGTCACCGTCTATTTCGCCAAACTGGGCCTGCTGATCCGCGATGCGCTGCTCGGCAAGGCGCATGCCTGGAAGTTCGCTCTGGCCGTGGTGCTGGCCTGCCTGCCCGCCGTGGTGGCGGGCGTGCTGCTGCGCGATTTCATCCAGGGCGACCTCTGGGAATCGGCGGTGCTGATCTGCTGGACGCTGCTGATCGGCGGCATCATCCTGCTGATCATCGACCGGCTGCCGCTGCAGCCGAAATATGACGATATCTACCAGTTTCCCTGGCATCTGGCGCTGATCATCGGCCTGTTCCAGATGCTGAGCCTGGTGCCCGGCGTGTCGCGCTCGGGCTCGACCGTGGTGGCCGGCATGCTGTTCGGCGCTTCCAAGCGCGCTGCAGCGGAGTTCACCTTCTTCATCGCCCTGCCGATCATGGTCGGCGCCTTTGGCTATGACCTCTACAAGAGCCGCGAGCTGATCGACACGTCCATTGCGCTCAATGTGGCGATCGGCTTTGCCGCTGCTTTCGTGGTCGGTGCCCTCGTGGTGCGCTACCTGCTCGGCTTTGTCAGCAGATACGGCTTCGCCCCCTTCGCCTGGTGGCGGATCGTGGTGGGCGCGGCGGGGCTGATCGCTATCTACGCCCTGGGGCGCTAGGCGATGGCCTCTCCCCCCGGGGGAGAGGCAGACGCCTTATTGCTCGAGCGGCTTGTAGTTGGCCGGGATGGAGAAGAAGGCGCGGGGGATGTCCACGCCCTTTTCCACGTCATAGAGCGAGAAGGTCAGCTCGGCCCCGCTCGGCTCGACCAGGCTCCACTGCGCCAGTTCCTTGCTGTCGGTATCGAAGATCAGCGAGACCTGGACGGTGCCGGCAATGGTCTCGTCGATCACCGTGATGGCCATGTAGCCATCCGAATTGGTGACATCGACCACATTGGCATTGAGCAGGTTGACCTCGTCGCCCAGGAACTGGCGCAGCGGGATCGAGTCCTGCGGATAGGCGTAATAGGTCTCGTCGCGCCGGTTGAGCACGTAGAAACCGCGGCCGATCGAGACGATTTCCTCGCGGCTGGGCGGGGCATAGCGGAAGGCAATCTTATCGGGGCGCTCGAGGAAGAAGGTCCCCTCGGTGCGCCCGCCATTGGTATCGATCTGCAGGAACCGGCCCACCATGCTGCGGATCGCCGAATTATGCGCGCCGATATCGTTGATCAGTTGCTGTTCCTCGGGCGTCAGCGCGCGGTCCAGCGCCCAGGCGGGAACGCTGAGGGCGAAGGCGGCGGAAAGGCCGAGCAGCAGGGCATCGCGACGAATCATGGATATCGATCCCGGGTGGTGGTCGTTGTTGAAGCTAACCTAGAAAGCAATTGCGGCAACAGGTGGTTCCGTCGCGGCCGCGCGACCGCTGCGGCAAGGGGCCGCAAACAACAATCCCCGCTTTCGCGGGGATGTCGTCAGGCGGTTGGATGGATGCCAGTCGCATGGGGCGCCGGCTAGTCGCTGCCCACGAGGATTTCGCGCTTGCCCGCATGGTTGGCTTGGGAAATGACGCCCTCGCGCTCCATGCGCTCGATCAGGGTGGCGGCCTTGTTGTAGCCGATGGCGAGGCGGCGCTGCACATAGGAGGTGGAGGCCTTCTTGTCGCTCAGCACGATATGGACGGCCTTGTCATAGAGCTCGTCGCCCGAGCCGGCATAGTCGTCGCCGCCCGCGGCATCGCCGCCATATTCGCCGCCCTCGTCTTCTTCCTCGGTGATGGAGTCGAGATAGTCGGGCGCGCCCTGGCTCTTGAGATGCCTGACCACGGCTTCGACTTCGCTGTCGGCCACGAAGGGGCCGTGCAGGCGCTTGGTGCGGCCGCCCGAGGCCATGTAGAGCATGTCGCCATTGCCCAGCAGCTGCTCGGCGCCCTGCTCGCCCAGAATGGTGCGCGAGTCGATCTTGGAGGTCACCATGAAGGAGATGCGGGTGGGGAAGTTGGCCTTGATCGTGCCGGTGATGACGTCGACCGATGGGCGCTGGGTGGCGGTGATGATGTGGATGCCGGCGGCGCGGGCCATCTGGGCCAGGCGCTGGATGGCGCCTTCGATATCCTTGCCGGCCACCATCATCAGGTCGGCCATTTCGTCGACGATGACCACGATATAGGGCAAGGGCTCGAGATCGAACTCCTCGCTCTCGAAGATGGCTTCGCCGGTTTCGCGGTCAAAGCCGGTCTGCACTGTGCGGGTGATGACTTCGCCCTTGGCCTTGGATTCGGTGACGCGCTGGTTGAAGCCGTCGATATTGCGAACGCCGATCTTGCTCATCTTGCGATAGCGATCTTCCATCTCGCGCACGGCCCATTTGAGCGCCACGACCGCCTTTTGCGGGTCGGTGACGACCGGGGTCAGCAGGTGCGGAATGCCGTCATAGATGCTCAATTCGAGCATTTTGGGATCGATCATGATCATGCGGCACTGCTCGGGCGTCATCTGGTAGAGCAGGCTGAGGATGAAGGTGTTGATACCCACCGACTTGCCCGAGCCGGTGGTGCCGGCGATCAGCAGATGCGGCATGCGTGCCAGGTCGGCGATGACGGGCTCGCCGCCGATGGTCTTGCCGAGGCAGATGGGCAGCTTGCCCTTCATCTTCTCGAAATCGGAAGAGGCCAGCATTTCGCGGAAATAGACGGTTTCGCGGTTCTGGTTGGGCAGCTCGATGCCGATGGCATTGCGGCCGGGCACCACGGCGACGCGGGCCGAGATGGCGCTCATCGAGCGGGCAATGTCGTCGGCCAGCGAGATGACGCGGCTCGACTTGATGCCTGGCGCGGGCTCGAGTTCGAACAGGGTGACGACGGGGCCGGGGCGGACATTGATGATGTCGCCCTTGACGCCGAAATCCTCCAGCACGCCTTCAAGCTGGCGGGCCATTTCTTCCAGCCGCTCGGGCGCATGCTCGGGCGAGGGGCCCAGATGCTTGGGCTCGGACAGCAGGCTCAGCGGCGGCAGCTCGAAGCCGCCGGGCTCGTCGAGGAAGCTGGCCTGGGCCTCGCGCATCATGCGCTGGCCGGGAGCCGGGCGGGGCGCCGGCGCGGCAACGCGCGGCTTGGCCGGATCGACCGGATGGAAGCGCGAATCGCCCTGCTGCCGGTGATTTGCCGGCGCGACCGGCAGATCGGGCACGAAGGGCACGTCATCGGCCTCGTCGGGATAATCGAGCTCGGTATCGTCATAGCTGGGCCGGGCATTGATGCGCGGCGAGATTTCGGGCGCCGCGTCGAATTCGGGCTCGGCCGGGGCATGGATGCGGCGCGTCACAGGGGCCAGCGAAGGCTCGCGGCGGCTGTCAGGCGCCCCATTGCCATCAAGGCTGGGCTCGACATCGTCATCGCGCCAGGAGGCGGCGTCGGCAGCGCGGCGTTCGGCGTGGCTGGCGCGAGCGCGGCGGAAGGCGGTGCGCAGCGAATAGCCCAGATGCACCATGGCGCCGAGCGCGATATCGACGATCGGATTGGTCTCGGGCTCATCCTCTTCCGCCGGGGCGGCAACGCCTTTGCGGCCGGCAGCGGCCGAGGCCTTCTTCTGCGGCCCGGTGGGCACGCTCTGGCCCAGACCCATGGCGATCCAGAAGGCGGCCATGGCCGGAATGGCGATGATGATGGCAAAGAGCACAGCCGTGACGGCCTGGGGCTGTTCGCCGGTGACCATGGCGGCGAGGCCGGTAAAGCCGTTGCCGATCAGCCCGCCGAGACCGGTGGGCAGCGGCCAGCTGGCGGGCATGGCGACAAAGGACAGCACACCGGCGCCAAGCAGGGTTGCGCCGATCCAGGCCAGGAAGCGCAGGCCCATATGGGTGGGCATGCGGCGACGGGCGAAGGACCAGCCCCAGAGCGCGGGGGGCACCAGCAGGGCCAGCGCGGCGAGGCCAAAGACCTGGAACAGCGCATCGGCGATCACCGCGCCGGGAAAGCCCAGCCAATTGGCCGGCACCTTGGCGGTGGCATAGGAAAAGCTCGGATCATCGACCGACCAGGAGGCGAGCGCCGCCAGGCAGATCGCCACCATGCCCAGCAAGATCAGGCCCGCCAGCCGCACCGGAATGCGAATCGCCAGGGCCGGTGGCGGCACGGGCATGGACTTGGCGCTGGCACCCCGCGAGCCGCGCTGCGGCACGGAGCGGATTTCATCAAGCACGGGCGAGGGAGAACTGGGCATGGGCGAACTCAATACTGCCCGGACAAGCCCGGGCCCACATTGGCTGCATGCTACCGAGGACGGGTTAACCCAAGGCTAACCATGGCGGGTGGCGGACACCCTCTTCACCTCTGTCTTTGGGGGAGATGAAGAGGCGCAACCCAAAGAAAAGCCCGCCGGAGGGGCGGGCCAGGTTGCCGCGTGGGTCGCGAGGGAGGAGCGAGACCGCGGGAGTGGCGTTGATCGTGGAGTGCGGCCCGTGCAGTTTTGCGAGTGGGAAGCCTCTGTGGCGGGCCAAGAGGGACACGAGCCGCACGCCACGATCAACTTGGGGAGACCGGGCGGCGCGGACGCCGCCCGGAAGCTGGTATTAGTTGTAGGCGCGTTCGCCGTGGCTCGAGAGATCGAGACCATCGCTTTCGGCCGATTCGGGGACGCGGGCGCCGCCGAAGATGGCCTTGACGATGAACATGGCAACCAGGGCCACCACGCCCGACCAGACGATGGCAATGGCCACGCCGGTGAGCTGGATCATGAACTGGCCACCGATCGAGTAGGCAGCGGCGTCGCCCAGCGGGTAACCGCCCAGGCCAGGCGCAGCGACGATGGCCGTGCCCAGGGCACCGACAATGCCACCCACGCCGTGGATGCCGAACACGTCGAGGCTGTCGTCATACTTGAGCATGGGCTTGAGGTTCACGACCGCCCACAGGCAGACGATACCGGCAACCGCACCGAGCACGATGGCGCCGCCGACACCGGCAAAGCCGGCAGCGGGGGTGATGGCGACGAGGCCCGCAACGGCACCCGAGACGGCGCCCAGGGTCGAGGAGTGACCACGGGTGACCTTTTCGCCGATGGCCCAGGCCAGAGCCGCAGCGGCCGGAGCCAGCACGGTGTTGATCAGGGCGACGGCGGTCAGCGCGTTGGCTTCGAGATTGGAGCCGGCATTGAAGCCGAACCAGCCGAACCAGAGCAGGCCGGCACCAACATAGGTCCAGACCAGGTTATGCGGAGCGATCGGCTCCTTCATGTAGCCGAGGCGCGGCCCCAGCACGATGGCGGCAACGAGAGCGGCCACACCGGAATTGATGTGAACCACGGTACCGCCGGCAAAGTCATAGGCGCCCAGGCCGAACAGCAGGCCAGGACCCGACCAGACCATGTGGGCCATCGGGATGTAGGAGAAGGTGAACCAGATGGCCAGGAACGCCATCAGCGCGCCGAACTTCATGCGCTCGGCGATGCCGCCGACGATGAGGGTCGAGGTGATGCAGGCAAAGGTCATCTGGAAGGCCACGAAGACCATTTCGGGTAGTTCGAAGCCGGCCGAGAAGGTCGCCGCGGTGGATTCGAGCGTCACGCCCGCCAGGAAGAACTTGGAGAAGTCGCCCACGAAAGCGGACAGGCCGCCTTCGGTCGGGCCGGCAAAGGCCAGCGAATAGCCATAGGCCACCCAGAGGATGGAGATCATGGCAAAGCCGAGGAACACCTGGGTCAGGGTCGACAGGATGTTCTTGGCGCGGACAAGGCCGCCATAGAACAGAGCAAGGCCGGGAATGGTCATCACGATGACGACCATGGTGGAGACCAGCATCCAGGCCACGTCGCCCTTGTCGACGACGGCAGCGGCTTCTTCGACGACAGGCGCGGCAGCGTCCTGGGCAAATGCCGGCAGGGCCAGCAGCAGGGAGGCGAGTGCGGCGCTCCCCAGAATCTTAGACGTCTTCATCTGTTGTTTCTCCCGATGACGCTTAGAGGGCAGCCGCGCCGGTTTCACCGGTGCGGATACGGGTGACGGCGAGCAGATCGAGCACGAAGATCTTGCCATCGCCGATACGGCCCGTCTGGGCGCTATCGCGGATGGCTGCGGACACCGCGTCGGCGAGAGCGTCGTCAACGGCGATCTCGACCTTGAGCTTGGGCAGGAAATGTACGGCATACTCGGTGCCGCGGTAGATTTCGGAATGCCCCTTCTGGCGGCCGTAACCCTTTACCTCGGTGACGGTCATCCCGTGCACATCCAAGGAATTGAGAGCCTGGCGAACCTCTTCGAGGCGTGATGGCTTGATAATTGCAATCACCAGTTTCATGTGAGCCCCTTTGCGACTTGGCGCTTGGTCTGGAATGGCAAACTAGACTCAAGCGCCGTGCCAAGTTGATCGCGGGGCGAAATTGGACACAAATTCAACGAGTTAACGAATAAGCAAGGCAGCGATCGAAAATGCTGGCCGGGAAATGCACAATGTTTGTGCAAAACTTGGCGGATCTGGGCAAAATTAAGGCATGCCCCGCGGCGATCAGCGCGCTTGCAAGGCGCGCCGCGCCGGAGACAATGGCGGCATGGAGAAACGGGCATGAGCAAGAGCGGCGAAAACTATGATGTGCTGATCGTCGGCGGCGGACCGGCGGGGCTGACGCTGGCGCTGGCGCTGGTGCAATCGGCGCGCGGCATCAAGGTCGGCCTTGTCGACCGCCGCCCGCTCTCGGTGCCGCGCGATGCCCGCGCCTCGGCCATCGCGGCGGGCGTGCGGCGCGTGTTCGAGGCGCTGGGCGTCTGGGACCAGATGGCGGCGGCGGCCCAGCCGATCACGGCCATGCGGATTACCGATTCGGGGGAAGGCGACATTTCCCGGCCGCTGTTCCTGGCCTTTGACGGCGATGTGACGCCGGGCGAGGCTTTCGCCCATATGGTGCCCAACAGCGTCAGCGCCCAGGTGCTGCTCGATGCCGTGGCCGACCGGATCAGCGTCATCGCGCCGGCAACCATCACCGGCTTTGCCGCCGAGGCCAATGCGGCCCGGCTGGTGCTGGACGATGGCCGTATCCTCGTGGCCCCGCTGGTCGTGGCAGCCGATGGCGGCCAGTCGGCCCTGCGCGGCATGGCCGGCATCGGCGTCACCGGGCACGACTATGGGCAGACGGGACTCGTCACCACCATTGGCCATGCCCTGCCCCATGAGGGCGTCGCCTATGAACATTTCCGCCCGTCGGGCCCCTTTGCCAGCCTGCCGCTGCCGGGCAACCGCTCCTCGCTGGTCTGGACCGAGCGCAGCGAGAATGCCCCGCGCTACCTCGCCATGGACGACTCGACGCTCGCCACCGAAATCGAGGCGGTGATGGGTTCGACGCTGGGCGCGGTGACGGTGGAGGAAAAGCTCATGGGCTTTCCGCTGCGCCTGCAGATCGCGCGCGACTTTGTCGGGACACGGCTGGCGCTGGTGGGCGATGCGGCCCATGTCATCCACCCCATTGCGGGACAGGGCCTCAATATGGGCCTCAAGGATGTCGCGGCCCTGGCCGAGGTGGTCATCGAGGCCATCCGCCTCGGGCTCGACCATGGCGGGTCCGAGGTGCTGGAGCGCTACCAGGCCTGGCGCCGGCTGGATACGGCCGCCATGGCCGCCATGACCGACGGGCTCAATCGCCTGTTTTCCAACGACGTGGCCCCGGTCCGGGCGCTGCGCGATTTCGGGCTGGGGCTCGTCGATCGGGCCGGCCCGGTCAAGTCGGCCCTGATCCGCACAGCATCGGGGATTTCGGGCGGCGGCCCGCGGCTGCTCAGCGGCCTGCCGATCTAGCCATGGTCTGGTTGGACTCGGAGGCCATTGCCCGCGCCGAGTATGATGGGGAGGACGCGACCCTCTTCATCTGGTTCCGCGGCAATGAGCGGCCCTATGCCTATTACGCGGTGCCCGAGGAGATCTTCCATGCCCTGTGCGAAGCCGAGTCCAAGGGCCGCTTCGTGCAGGAGCACATCATCGACCGCTATCAATATGCCCCGCCCTAGTGCTCGCCCCCGAGTTCGGGCAGTTGGCGCAGGGCTTCCGGCTCGACATTGCGGGCCTCGTCGAGGCTGAGCAGCGGCACGCCCTTGATGATGGGAAAGGCCAGCCGCGCCGCCACCGAAATCAGCTCGCTGCGATCGGCCGAAAGGGTCAGCCGCGTCTTGGTCAGCGGGCAGACCAGCATTTCGAGCGTCTTGACGTCGAAGACATGGCGCGGGCTGGTGTCTGGCGTTCCGCTCATGGTCAGTTCAGCGGCGAGGGGCTGCCCGAGGCGCCGCGGGCAATCTCGTATTCGGTCATGGCGATCAGCGTTTCGGCGCGCTGCTCGAGGGTCTGGGCTTCCAGCAGCACCTGCTTTTCGGCCGGACCATAGGGCCCCACCATGCAGCAGAAATTGACGAGATCCGCCGTGCCGGTGCGCTCGATCTCGTCCCAGTTGAGCTCGATGCTGGCAAATTCGGCATAGTCGCGCATCATCTTGACGAAGCGCTCGCGATCGACCGCCTCCTCGCCGAAATCGCGGGTGAAGTCGGTGGTGAAATCGTCGGCGGAGATGACGCCCTGGCGATAGGGGGTCATCACGGTCAGCTCATGGGCAAGACGGAAGCGGGTCACGCCTTCGAGAATGATGAAGTAGCGCCCCTCCCCGCTCTCCTCGAAATGGGTGATCCGGCCCAGGCAGCCGATCGCCTGCAGCGGGCTGCGGCCCTTGGGGCTTTCCTCGCTGGTATCCTCGGGCTGGATCAGCCCGATCAGCCGGTCGCCGCGCAAGGCGGCGTCGACCATTTCGATATAGCGCGGCTCGAACACATTGAGCGGCCGGTGCGAAAAGGGCAGCAGCAGCGCCCCCGACAGCGGAAAGATCGGGACGGACTTGGGCAGATCGGCCGGCGAAGCGGGACGCCTGAGCATGATGCGTTCCTTATATATGGCGCGCTGGCCACCGGCCCCCGGGGCCGGCAGCAACGCCTTACGAGAACAGGGCAGCCGACAGCAGGCGGCGGCCCTTGGCGGTGGCCGGGTCCTTGGGGCCCCAGGCCTCGAAGAATTCGAGCAGCTTCTTGCGCGCGCCATCCTCGTTCCAGGTGCGGTCGCGCTTGAACAGGGTGACCAGCGCTTCGGCTGCCTCAACCCGCTGCCCCCTGGCATTGAGTGCCAGAGCAAGATTGTAACGCGCCTGATGGTCATCTGGATTGGCGGCGACGGCGGCCTCGAGGGCATCGGTCTCGCTGAGATCGGCGGCTTCGGCCAAGAGGCGGATGGAATTGACCAGGGTATTGTAGGCCTCGCCCTTGCGCTCGGCCTCGGGGACCATGTCGAGCGTGGTGCTGGCCTGCTCGGTTTCCCCGGCTGCCATATAGACACGCGCGAGGCCGATCAGCGCCACGGCATGGTCGGGCTGGTGCTGCAGCACCATGCCGAAGATCTGCGCCGCCTGGCCCAGATCGCCGGCCACCAGCGCCGCCTCGGCGCCTTCGATGGCCTGGGCAATCTGGGCTTCGAGCGAATCCGCTGCCGGCTGCGGCGCCGGGGCGCCGGCAATCACCTTGTCGGCAAAGCGGCGCACCTCGCCCTCGGGCATGGCGCCCATGAAGCCATCGACCGGGCGCCCGCCGGAAAAGGCAAAGACGGCGGGAATGGACTGGATGCCGAGCTGGCCGACAATCTGCGGGTTTTCGTCGATATTGATCTTGATCAGCCGGATCGCGCCGGCCTTCTCGTTGACCACCTTTTCCAGCGCCGGGGTCAGCTGGCGGCAGGGGCCGCACCAGGGCGCCCAGAAATCGACGAGTACCGGCTGGTCGAGCGAGGCGTCGATCACATCGGCCTTGAAGGCGGAATCGGTCGAATCCTTGATCAGCGCCCCGGCGGGAGGGGTGGTCTGGTGGGGAGCGGCAACGCCGTTGAACGGAGTGGACATGACGGAAACTGGGCCCTCGAAACGCGGCAGACTGGGATATTCGCGGACCTTATTGCGCCCGCAAACGGCGATGTGACAAGCCCCTCGACCCACAAGGCGACGACAAGATGACGATCGTGCCAAAATGTGGGTTGCAATGGGCGCTTCGATTGGGCATATAGGCGCGCGTCGCCGGACTGCCAAGGCAGGATGGAGACAACGGAGCGCGGGTGTAGCTCAGGGGTAGAGCATAACCTTGCCAAGGTTAGGGTCGTGGGTTCGAATCCCATCGCCCGCTCCAATCTTCCCAAAGGAAGAAACGATCAAAAGGCCGGGCTCATTGCCCGGCCTTTCGTTTTTCGGCTCCGTGATGTTCGGCGCTGGAGCGTGGCCGGGTCCGCGGGAAGCCAGCGTCGCTGTCAGCGGCCAATCCCGACTTACAGAGAAGCCGCCATCCGTTCCACGGCCTCGAGAACGCGCCCCCGCGTGCAGCCGAAGTTGAAGCGGATGAACTGGCCATAGGCCGGGCCGAAATCGCTGCCGGGGCTGAAGGCGACCCGGGCATGGGTCAGGAAGTGTGCGGCGGGATCACCGAGGCCCAGGGCCGAGCAATCGAGCCAGGCGAGGTAGGTCGCTTCCGGCTTTTCCATTGTGATGCCGGGCAGCCGCTCGGCGACGGCACCGGCCAGCGTATCGCGGTTGCCCTCCAGATAGGCCAGCATGGCGTCGCGCCAGTCGGTCGCGTCGCGGAAGGCGGCCAGGGTGGCTTCCAGCCCCATTATATTGACACTGTCGACCATGCCCAGCCGCGAGGCTTCGAAGCGCTGGCGCAGCTCGGGGTTCTGGATGATGGCGAAGGCGGTCTTGAGCCCGGGAATATTGTAGGTCTTGGCCGCGGACATCAGCGTGATGCTGCGCCGGGCAATGGCCGGGTCGAGGCTGGCGATGGGGATATGGCGCCGGCCGTCATAGAGCAGTTCGCAGTGGATCTCGTCGGAGATGATGGGCCGATCCCCCATGGCCTCGGCCAGGGCCAGCAGCTCGGCGCGATCATAGACCTTGCCCGTCGGGTTGTGCGGATTGCACAGCAGCAGGGCATCGGCGCGGGCCAGCTCGGTGCGCTGCTCGGCAATGGGGCGGTCGAGCCGCAGCGCGATCGGCTGCAGCGACCAGTGCTCCGGCGCCACGCGGATGGGCTTATAGATCGGGGTCTGGAGCGCCAGGCTCTGCCCGGGCGCCAGCAGCGCCTTGATCGCCATGTTGAAGCCGGGTTCGACGCCGGGCAGGAAGACGATGTCCTCCGGCGTGATCGACCAGCCATAATTGGCCGCCATGTCGGCGACGATCTGCGCGCGCAGCTCGGGCTTCGCCGAGCAATAGCCGAATACCGGATGCTGCAGGCGCTGCATCATCGCTTCGACAATGGCGGGCGCCGCGGCAAAATCCATGTCGGCCACCCACATGGGCAGCACATCGGCGGGGTATCTGCTCCACTTGTTGCTGCCGGTCTGGCGGCGGTCGATGCCGGAATCGAAGTCGAAGGTCACGCCTAGAGCCCCCGGATCATGCCACCATCGACGCGCAGCATGCTGCCGGTAACAAAGCTGGCCTGCCGGCTGGCGAGGAAAGCCACGACGGCACCGAATTCTTCGGGCTGGCCGTAGCGGCCCAGCGGGATGTCGCGGCGCGAGGCCGCCTGCACGTCTTCCAGCGTGCTGCCGCTGCGCTGGGCCTTGCCGCTGTCCAGCTCGCGCACGCGGTCGGTATCGATGCGGCCGGGCAGGACCATATTGACGGTGATCCCCTGCGCCGCCACTTCGGCGGCCAGCGTCTTGGACCAGCCGGCAATGGCGCCGCGCACGGCGTTGGAGAGGGCGAGGCCGGGGATTGGCGCCAGCACACCCGAGGAGCCGATGGTGATGATGCGGCCCCAGCCGCGCTCGATCATCTGCGGCAGCAGGCCGTCGGTAATGACATAGAGCGAGGTGGCCATGGTCTGGAACGCGGCAAGCCAGTCGGCGCTGGACTGCCCCTGCGCCGGCCCCGCCTTGGGGCCCCCGCTATTGTTGACGAGGATATCCACCCCGCCTTCGCCGCGAACCCGCTCGATGAGGGCTGCGACCGAGGCAGGGTCGGCGAGGTCGACCTTGTAGTCCCCCGAGCGGGAGGCGGCGAGCACCGTCACGCCTTCGGCCCGCAGGGCGTCGGCGCTGGCGGCGCCCAGGCCACGACTGCCGCCCAGAACCAGGGCGCGCTTACCGGTCAGTCCAAAATCCATCAGCTAATATCCTTCAGTTTGCGCTCCTGCCGGGCGATCAGGCGATCCACCTCGGACACGGCCCTGGGCGCCAGCGGCGCGCCCGGCCGGCGCTGTTGCGGGCTCGCAATGGCGCCCCGCTTGTGCAGCGTATGCTTGCGCACCGCCAGGCCCAGGCCCGGCTGCTGCTCATAGCGGACGAGCGGCAGATAGGCGTCGAATATATCCTGGGCCCGCTCCATGTCACCCGCGCCGGCGAGGCGCACGACATCGACCATCATTTCGGGAAAGGCGAAGCCGGTCATGGCGCCATCGGCGCCGCGCTCCATTTCCTCGGGCAGGAACACCCCGCCATTGCCGCACAGCACCGACAGCCGGCGGCGGCCCTTGGCCTCGGCGGCGCGGATGTCGGAAATCTTGGCGAGGCCCGGCCAGTCCTCATGCTTGAGCATGACAATGGAAGGCATGGCCTCGACAATGCGGCCCAAGAGCGAAGAGCTGATGTGAATGCCGGTCACCAGCGGGAAATCCTGCAGCACCAGGGGCACGTCGGCGCCGATGGTGTCGACCACGCTCTGGTAATAGGCAAAGATCTGATCGTCGGTCTTGAGCGTGCCGGGCGGGGCGACCATGACGCCGGCTGCACCCAGATCCATCACCGCCCTGGTCAGCTCGTCGATCGCGGCAAGGCCGGGCGCGGACACGCCGACGACGACCGGGCGGCCCTCGGCCCGGGCCAGGGTGCGGCGGGTGATATCGAGCGCTTCGCTCTGGGTCAGCTTGGGCGCCTCCCCCATCATGCCAAGGATGGTCAGGCCATCAGCGCCCTTGTCGAAGTAGAAATCGGTGACGCTATCGACGCTGGCCATGTCCACGGCAAGCGTATCGGTAAACGGCGTGACGGCAATGACGAAGACGCCTTTGCTCTCTGTGGTGATCAAGGGCATGCAATAATCCTATCAGGCGAACCATTGGGAGGCGCGGCGCGGCGCATAGCGGCCGTCGCCGGGTTGGTTGACGATGTCCGTTCCATTCCAGGCGAGCTTGCCGCCGACATAGGTGCGGGTGACGCGGCAGTCGAAGCGCCGCCCGTGGAACGGGCTCCAGTTCAGCGCGTCATGCGCCTTGCTCTCGTCCCAGACCATGGGTTCGGGCGAGAGAATGGCGATGTCGGCATCGGCACCGGGCTGCAGCGCGCCTTTTTCCGGCCAGAGGCCGAAGAAGCGGGCGGGACGCTCGCAGAGCTGGGAGACCGTCAGCGTCAATGCATCGAGATTGCGCTGCACTGCCCCGGTATAGAAGGCGGGCAGCAGGGTTTCGAGACCGGGCACGCCCGCGCCGGCATCAAAGATCGAGGGCGTGAACTTGTTGTCGATGGGCCAGCTGGAATGGTCGGAGCTGACGAAGGCGACGCGCCCCTCGACCACATCGGCCCAGAGCTTTTCGATCTGGCCGGGGCGGATGGGCGGATTGACCTTCATGCGCGCGCCCAGTTCGCCGTCCCGGTCGGGGTCGAACCAGAGATAGTGCACGCAGAGCTCGCCCGTGGCGCGGAAGCCGTCGCGGCGATAGGTCTCGACCAGGTGGAAGCCGCGCGCCGAGGTGAGGTGCACGATATGGGCATGCGCGCCGCTCAAGGCGCCCAGCTCGAGGAAATGGGCGGTGGAGGCCTGCTCGGCCGCCAGCGGGCGGCTCGACGAATGCGCCTCGATCCCATTGTGACCAGCGGCACGGGCGCGGGCGATGCGGGCGCGCACGATTTCCTGGTCTTCATTGTGAATACCCAGCGGCACATGGGTGGGCGCCAGGGCCTCGAAGAGATCGAGCAGCTGGTCGGCGGCAATGCGCGGAAAGCGGGTGGGGCTCGATTCAAAGCCTGAAATCTTGAAGGCGACCACGCCGCCCTCGATGAGCGGCAGGACCGAGCTCATGTCCTGCCCCGGCATGACCGTGCCATAGAGCGCGACATTGGCATGGGCATGTTCGGCAATGGCCGCCGTCTTGTCGTTCAGCCGCTCGAGCGTGTTGAGCGGCGCCGGATTGTCATAGGGCATGTCGACAATGGTGGTGACGCCACCGGCGACGGCCGAGCGGGTGGTCGAGGCAATGCCCGGCAGGCCGCCATAGCTGCCGGCATGGGTCTGGCCATCGATCACCCCGGGGATGATGAAGCCGGCGCCTGCATCGAAGCTGGCCCTGGCCTGGGGCGGCGCGCCGGTGCCGATGGCGGCAATCCGGCCATTCTCGATCGCCAGCCAGCCATTGGGGATGGGGCCGGTCGGCGTGACGACCGTACCAAGGATCACTTCGTCCATGTTCAGCGCGCCTTCATGCGATATTGGAGGTCGAGGGTGGTCGCGGCGAGGGCCACCCCGGCCTGCACCGGGTCCACCACGGGCAGGCCCAGGGCGGCTTCCAGCGCAGCGCGATAGCTGCCGAGGCCGGCGCAGCCCAGGATCACGACATCGGCGCCATCCTCGTCGCGCAGCTTGCTTCCGGTGCGCAGCACGGTTTCCACCACATCGGTGGCCATGAGCTGGGGGATGGTCATGTCGATGGAGCGGTCACCCGCCAGCCGGCCGGAAATCTGGAGCGCCTGTAGATACCGCAGGTGCCGGGCGATCGAGGACGGCCCCAGCGAGACAATGCCGAAGCGGCGGCCCAGCCCGAGCGCGGCGAGATAGGCGGCTTCGGCAATGCCGATCACCGGTCGCGACGTGGTGGCGCGCACACGGTCGATGCCGGGATCGGAAAAGCAGCTCAGCACATAGGCGTCGGCATGCTCGTCGGCGATGCGCTCGATGATATTGGGCACGACCATTTCGACATGGGCATCGGTCTCGATGCCGGGCGGCGACTTGGCCAGTTCGGTCAGCGCGATATCGTGCCGGCTGGTCTCGGTGATGATCGACAGGCAGGCCTGCATCGACTGGGTGACCGAAACCGAGCTGTTGGGATTGATGACGAGAATGGAGGACAAGGCATGATCCCGCTTTGAATATTCCACGTAATATACTACGAAGAAGGGGGCGTCAAAGCCGTTTGCAGCTTTGGTAGCCAAAGACCAACCGTTGCCCTATGTTGAGGCAATTCCTGAAGAATCGAGCCGTCAAAGGCTGTACAAGGACGTTTTCGTGGCGATCAGCGGCTCACCCGACAAGGCAAGGAAGTCATTGACTGACCAGGCTTACGACGCCTTGCGCCAACAGATCATCACCGGGGTCCTGCCGCCCGGCCGCGAGATGAGCGAGCTGGAGCTGGCGGACGTGCTGTCGATGAGCAAGACGCCGGTGCGCGAGGCGCTGTCGCGCCTGGGCGTCGAGGGGCTGGTCGAGGCCTTTCCGCGCCGCGGCTACCGGGTGACCAGCGTCACCGTCAAGGACATGAACGATCTCTTCGCGGTCCGCGCCATGCTGGAGGGCACGGCGGGGGCGCTGGCGGCCATCAACCTCACCGAAGCCGAACTCGAACGGCTCGATGCGCTGGCCGATGCCAGCTATGTGCGCGGCGAGAACACCAGCACGCAGTCCTTCGTCAAGGCCAATGAGGATTTCCACTCCGCCATCGCCCGGGCGACGCGCAATCCGCGCCTGCACAACCTGGTGGTCAGCCACCTCGAGGAATGCGGCCGCTTCTTCTATATGGGCGCGCAGGCCCGCGACGTGAATCCGGAAACCACCAACGACCACCATCGCATCGTCGCCGTGCTGCGCGAACGCGATCCGGAGCGGGCGCGCGCCGCCATGGTCGAGCATAACGAAAATACCCGCCAGGGCCTGCTGCGCGCCCTGCTCGATCGCTCGGACAGCGTGCTGTCCTTCTAGGCCGCCCGGCCCAGGCGGGCCACCAGCCGGTCGATGGTCATGGTCATGCCCGCTTCGATCCCCTTGTCCAGCCAGGCCTGCACCGCGCCCTGGCTCAGATCGTCCGGCAGCCGCAGCGTCACCGTCAGCCGCGTCCGCGCGCCCACCGGCTCCAGCTCCACCGTCACTTCCGGCCCGTCGGGCTCGTCGGTATCGGGCCAGCCGCCGCTCGCCCCCCAGGCAAAGACCAGACGCCGGTTGGGCACGATGTCGCGATAGATGCCGCCGGTCATGTATTGCGTTGTCGCATTCTCCACCATGTGCTGCCGCCAGGCCCCGCCCACGCGCAGGTCGAGCGTGGTCGGCTGGGTCGGCGTGGTGCCGGGGTTGAAAAACCAGTCCAGCTGCGCCGGGTCGGTCCAGGCCTGCCACACCAGTTCGGGCGGCGCATCGAGCAGGCGCGTCAGGGTGAAGCCGCGCTCCAGTACATAGTTGGACGCCATCAGCGGTCTCCTTCCGTTTGGGTCTTGGTGGCCATCATGGTCTTGAGCTGGGCCTCGAGCCGGTCGAGGCGCGCGCCGAAGAAGTGCCGGTATTCGGCCAGCCAGCCATCCGCCGCCTCCAGCGGCAGCGCCTCCAGCCGGCAGGAGCGGAACTGCGCCTCACGCACCTTGCTCACCAGCCCCGCCTCTTCCAGCACCTTCACATGCCGCGACACCGAGGGCAGGGTCATCGCGAAGGGCTCGGCCAGCTCATTGACCGTTGCCGGCCCCTGCGCCAGCCGCGCCAGGATCGCCCGCCGCGTCGGGTCCGCCAGGGCGGCAAAAGTGATGCTCAGCGCGTCATCCATATTTGCGTACTTTGCTAATTACGTAACTAGCTAAATACGACTCACGCGGCCAAGAGTCAACTGTCTGTCTCAGCCCTGCTCCGTCCCGGCATCTTCCCGGGCTTGAGCCGGGATCCATCCTGAGATCGCGGGGCAGCCGACGCTCTCGACTTTCGGAAAGTGGCGCAGTGAAATGGACTTCACTACAGCAGGCTCAGGACCTTCTTTCGGAGATAGTCCGATGCCAGCTGCGCTTCCGCCGCCCGCGTCGACCAGTCGTCCGCGACCTTGCCCAGATAGGCATCTCCCGCAAATCTTAGTGTATCGGCGATTCCAGCGGGGAGCAGCGGCGCTGCCCAGCTGGCTGCCGCGTCCTTGGTGACGAACGCCCCGGTTTCAGCCGTTCGCCACATCCGGGCCAGGGTCAGCAGGACATTGCGTTCATCACCCTCCTGACCAGCTACCAAGGACGGAATGGCCTCGCGCATTGCCCGACGAACCTGGTCGGCGGGGATTTCAGGCAGAAGATCGGACAGGTCGGGGCCGATCAGTGGCACGGCCTCTTGCCGCGCCTGGGCGAGCATCAGCGTCACACCGGGATCGGAGAATGGCTCGGGAACGAGGCCGTTTTCGACGTCAGCGCGCAACCATTCCCCATAGAGAAATTCGCTTCGTCCCGGATAGCCGGGCGCGGCAAGGTCAGACGCCAGCACTACCGACAGTTCGATGCAGCGCGGCTCGCCCGGCGGGTTGGGATAGCGGCCGGATACCTTGAGCAATGACGCTGCAAGGCTTTTGCGGTCCGCAGCAGACATTGGCCGGCTGATGACGATTATGAGGTCAACGTCGCTTCGTGGCCGCAAGCCACCCGAGACAGCTGACCCATAAAGATGGGCGGCAACCAGCTCCTGCCCAAAGATGTGCGTCGCGATCGCGATCACGGCCTCCGCTTCCTTGAGCATTCCAGTTCCCATTCCGGCATTCAGTCGACTTGCGTCCCGATACTGACCGTTTGGCTATAGACGATCAACGTCGCCGCAACCCTCAGGCCGGGCATCAGGGAATGTGGATCGCTGACCGATACCTTCCGGAGGGGAAATCGCCCGCGCCTCGTCGAAACTGTGCTTTCCCGTTCGTCGTTGGGACAGACGCAACCCGAGAGGAGACGCATGATGTCCTATATCGATGGCTTCGTATTGGCCGTTCCGGCCGCCAACAAAGACCAATACATCGCGCATGCCAGGCAAGGTGCCGATCTGTTCAAGAAGCTCGGCGCCACACGCATGGTCGAAACCTGGGCCGAGGACGTGCCGCACGGCAAGCAGACCGATTTCTATCGGGCGACCAAGCTGGAAGAGGGAGAGGTGCCGCTCTTTTCCTGGGTCGAGTATCCCGACCGGGCCACCCGCAAGAAGGCCGGCGAGGCCATGATGAGCGATCCTGACGTGCAGGCCATGTCCGAAATGCCGTTCGACGCCTCGCGCATGATCTATGGTGGCTTCGAAGTGCTTTACGACACCGGCGCCCAGGGCAAGCCGGGCTATGTCGATGGCATGATTTCTCCGGTCCCCGTAGCCAACAAGGAGGCCTATCGCGCCGCCGCCCGGGCCCAGGCGCCGCTGCTTATTGAACACGGCGCCCTTCGCGTCGTCGACACCTGGGGCGATGACGTGCCTGCGGGCGAAACCACCGATTTCCAGCGGGCCGTCGCGACGAGGGACGACGAAACCATCGGCTTTTCCATCATCGAATGGCCATCGCGGCAGGTGCGCGACGCCGCCTGGAAAATCCTGATGGAAGACCCCCGCATTGCCCCCGACCCAAAAATCTGGGACGCCTCCCGCTCGATCACCGGCGGCTTTGCGCCGGTCGTGGATCTCTAGGGCGAAATCCGCGCCAGCTCCCGCCCGCATTCAGGGCTCGGGCTGGCGCTTCAGAACCGGTCGCCCTACCCCCGGCTCTGGTGCACATAGCCCCTGACGCTGGCCGGCACCTCGACCTTGAGCCATTCCCGAAACGCCCGCAGCTTGCGGCTTTCCCGCCGCCCCTGGGCTGTCACCAGCCAATAGCCCAGCGGGCCGTCCACCGCGTGGTCGAAGGGCCGCACCAGTCGGCCGTCGCTGACCGCGTCTGCGCTCATCATGTCGGCGGCCATCAGCACGCCCTGTTCGGAGATCGCCGCGTCAAAGGCCAGCGAGGCGTCCGAATAGACCGGTCCGGTCAACCTGATCGCCGGGTCGAGCCCGGCTGCGGCGCGCCAGGCGTCCCAGCTCAGCATGGTGGTTTCGTCCTGGATCACCGGCACGTGGGCCAGGTCCGCCGGGCGGGTCAGCAGCTTCGCCACGGGCGGGGCGCAGACCGGCTGGTATTGCGTGCCGCCGATCAGCTCGGCCCGCACGCCCGGCCATTGGCCATCGCCATAGCGGATGCCGCAATCGACGTCGGGCCGGCTCAGGTCCAGCATGGCCGCCGTCACGTTGAGCCGCACCTCGATATCGCGGTTGTGCAGGGTGAACTTGTTGATGCGCCAGATCAGCCAGCGCGAGGCAAAGACGCTGCCCACCGTCAGGTTCAGCACGCCCTCGTCGCTGCCCTTGAGGCTGGCCAGCCCGTCCTGCAGCGCGGCAAAACCCGAGGTCAGCTGCGGCATGGCGGCCTTGAGGGCCGGCAGCGGCCGCAGCCCGGCGGGCGTGCGCTCGAACAGCTCCATGCCCAGCCGCTCCTCGGCCCGGCGCAGATGCTGGCTCACCGCGCCGATGGTGACGCCAAGCTCCTCGGCCGCCGGGGCCAGCGCGCCGCGCCGCGCCACGATCTCGATGGCGCGCAGCGCGTTGAGCGGAATGGGAAATGGGTTTGCCATATAGATTTTCTATATTCCTGCAGCGACCTTGTCCATTGCGCCTGCACTGGTCCGGGCGCACAACGGCATCATTGTCCACATCCGACCTGAAAGGAGGTCACAAAATGTCTAGTCTCGTTACCCGCCTTGCCCGCCTCGTCGCGGGTCTCTTCGCCGCCGATCGCGCCCCGCTCGATCCCGACAGCATGAGCCTGCATGACTGGGCCGATTTGCCCGCCCATCACCCGGCCTGCGACCGAGCGCCGTGCTGAGGCCACATTCGGGCCGTTGAAGGTGGGGGCTGACCCCGCCTTCAAGGAGCTTCCGATGATCCGACCCCTCGCCGCGCTGGCCGTACTCGCTCTGCTCACCGGCAGTGCCGTCGCCCAGGACGCCGCTGCACCGGCCCCGCCGGCCGCGACCGATATCGTCATCGATCCGGCGGCCAGCCTCGATACCACGCCCAAGCAGGCCAATATGCTCACCGGCTTTTACGCCACCCAGGCGGTGATCGAGCTATGCGCCGTGCCGATCGAGCCGGCCATTGCCGAGGGCATGGCGGCCGACCGGGTCCGCCTTGAAACTGCGCTCAGCATGGATGCCGCGGCCGCCGCCAAGGCCTATGGCCTGGTCAAGGCCGATGTCGAAAAGACCACGCCCGATTGTGCCGAGGGCAGCGCCGACCGCCTCGGCGTCGACGCCGTCACCGCCATCTATGCCGACCTGGCCGCTCCTGCCCCGGCCGCCCCCGCCCCGGCCGGCACGGTGGCTCCTGCCGCAGAGGCGGCCCCGGCAGCAGAAGCTGCGCCTGCAGCGCAGTAGTCTTTCCCAACTCGATCGTCACCCTCGGGCTTGACCCGAGGGCTCTACACTTGCCCATCCCTCGGTAAGTGAAGTCCCCTCGGGTCAAGCCCGAGGGTGACGATCTGTGCTTTTGGGGGCTTTCTTTACTCGCAGATCCGCGCCGTACAGCTCTCGCCATGGCAGCCCAGGTCGAGATGCAGGTGGTCGCTGTGCTCGGCATTGGCCTCGGGCCCGAGCACCGTGGTGAAACTGCCGCAGGCCGCGTCATGTGCCAGCCGCAGCAGCCTGCCCTCCGGCGCGACGGCGCGGATCCAGTCGGTATCGACCGTGATGGCGCGTCCGTCTTCCAGCGTGAAGCCGATGACGTCCAGCCCATTGGCAAAGCCGTGTTCGGAAGTGAAGCCGCCCTCGCCATTATTGCGGTTGCGGCACATATAGCTGGTGCCGGTATCGACGCTGGCCAGCGGGCTTTCCAGCATGGCCTCGGCATAGCCGTCGACGCTCGCCACCCAGTCGGGCAGGGCGCTGGCCATCTGGCAATTGGTGGTGACGGGGCTCGAAAACGGCACCATGCGGCCGCGGCTCATCACGCCGGTGACCACGAGCGGGGATTGCTCCCCGCAGATACCCTCGCTCAGCGGCGGCGCCGGTTCGGGCTCCGCCACCGGCTCGGGCTCAGGCTCAGGCGCGGCCACTGGCGCTGGCTCTGGCTCTGGCGTTGGCTCAACGGGGGGCTCGGGCGCGGCCTCCACTGTGGGCTCTGCCGCGGGCTCGGCCATCGGTGCGGGTTCCGGTTCCGGGCGGGGCACGGGGGTTTCCACCGCATCCACCACCGGCTCATTGGGCAGGTCCGGCGGCCGCGGGCGCGGCACGGGGGCCACGAGATCGGGCTTGGGCGCCGTGGTGCGCGGCACCCGCCGTGGGGGCTCATCCGGCTGGGTCAGGCGGTCCACCATGTCCTGCAGGGGGCCAAGAATATCCTGCGCCGCCACCGGGGGGATGACCAGCAGGGGAGCGAGGGCGATGAGTCTGAAAAGCGTGTGCATGCGCCCCTAACGCGCGAGTGGGGCAAAAGGCACCAGCCCGCCCGCTGTTAACGCCACGGAAACCATCTTTGCCTCACCCCCGCCTTCTGCTATCAGCCCACACCATGACAACGCCGCTTTCCCACATCCGCAATTTTTCCATCGTCGCCCATATCGACCATGGCAAATCCACCCTGGCCGATCGTCTGATCCAGACCACGGGGGGGCTGGACCTGCGCGAGATGAAGGAGCAGGTGCTCGATTCGATGGATATCGAGCGCGAGCGCGGCATTACCATCAAGGCGCAGACCGTCCGGCTGACCTACAAGGCCAATAATGGCGAGACCTATATCCTCAACCTGATCGACACGCCCGGCCATGTCGATTTCGCCTATGAGGTCAGCCGCTCCATGGCCGCCGTGGAAGGGTCCCTGCTGGTCGTCGATGCCTCGCAGGGCGTCGAGGCGCAGACCCTGGCCAATGTCTATCATGCGCTCGACGCCAATCACGAGATCGTCCCGGTCCTCAACAAGGTCGACCTGCCCGCCGCCGATGTCGAGCGCGTCAAGACCCAGATCGAGGATGTCATCGGCATCGACGCCTCTGAGGCGCTCGAAATCTCGGCCAAGTCGGGCTTTGGCATCGACACCGTGCTCGAGGCCATCGTCCACCGCCTGCCCGCCCCCAAGGGCGACATCAATGCCCCGCTCAAGGCGCTGCTGGTCGACAGCTGGTACGATACCTATCTGGGCGTCGTCGTCCTCGTCCGCATCATCGATGGCGTGATGAAGAAGGGCCAGCGCATCCGCATGATGGCCTCGGGCGCCGTCTATGAGCTCGATCGCGTCGGCGTCAACACGCCCAAGCTGGTCGAGGTCAAGGAGCTGACGCCGGGCGAGCTGGGCGTCTTCACCGCCTCGATCAAGGAAGTGGCCGATACCAATGTCGGCGATACCATCACCGATGATCGCAAGCCCACCACGACGCCCCTGCCCGGCTTCCGCCCGGCCCAGCCCGTGGTGTTCTGCGGCCTCTTCCCGGTCGATGCCAGTGACTTCGACGAGTTGCGCGCCGCCATGGGCAAGCTGCGGCTCAACGATGCCAGCTTCAGCTTCGAGATGGAAACCTCAGCCGCGCTCGGCTTCGGCTTCCGCTGCGGGTTCCTGGGGCTGCTGCATCTCGAAATCATCCAGGAGCGGCTCTCCCGCGAATTCGATCTCGACCTGATCGCGACGGCCCCCTCGGTGGTCTACGAAATCGCCATGACCAATGGCGAATCCATGCTGCTGCACAATCCGGCCGACCTGCCGGACGTGATGAAGATCGAGGAAATCCGCGAGCCCTGGATCAAGGCGACCATTCTCACCCCGGACGAATATCTCGGCTCCATCCTCAAGCTCTGCCAGGATCGCCGCGGCATCCAGCGCAACCTCAGCTATGTCGGCAGCCGCGCCATGGTGGAATATGACCTGCCGCTCAACGAGGTGGTGTTCGATTTCTACGATCGGCTGAAGTCCATTTCCAAGGGCTATGCCAGCTTTGACTATACCCTGGCCGATCACCGCGTCGGGGACCTGGTCAAGCTCTCGATCCTCGTCAATGCCGAGCCGGTCGATGCGCTGTCCATGCTGGTGCACCGCACCGTCGCCGAAAGCCGCGGGCGCCTGATGTGCGAAAAGCTCAAGGAGCTGATCCCGCCCCATCTCTTCGTCATCCCGATCCAGGCTGCCATCGGCGGCAAGATCATCGCCCGCGAGACCGTCCGCGCCATGCGCAAGGACGTGACCGCCAAGTGCTATGGCGGCGACGCCACGCGCAAGCGCAAGCTCCTGGAAAAGCAGAAAAAGGGCAAGGCGCGCATGCGCCAATACGGCAATGTCGAAATCCCGCAGGAAGCCTTCATCAAGGCCCTCAAGATGGGTGACGACTAGCTGGCTGCCGGCGCCTTCGCGCAAAATCGCTCCGGTGGAGCGATTTTAGGCAGCCAGGCCCGGAGCGCTATGCGCGCAGGGCCCGGGCTCTCCGCAGGCACGCCCCCCACAACGCAACTTCGTGATGGAACCCCCGACTCGCTCAGCCCTTGTTGAGCCAACACGGCGGGGACCCATCCAAATGATCACCACGGAACTCAAGCGCATCCACCCTCATGAGCGCCAGCCGCGCGACGCCGTCATCGTCACGGTGCGCCGCGCGCTGGGCCGCACCGTGGCCGATGTGGCCGCCGTCGAGGTGATCGCCGATTTCCCCCGCCCGGTGCCCGCCGCCCTCGAGGCCGCCGAAAGCCTGCGCCAGGCGGAGGGCCTCAAATCCATCGCCGTCATCGTCGACGACGCCGACTGGCGCCCCGAATGGGGCAAGCTTGTCTAGCTTCGAGGCGGCCGCAGGCAAAATCGCTCCAGTGGAGCGATTTTAGGTGAGAAGGCCACGAGACCTATGGTCGCGTGGCGAACCGCCCCTATCCCAGCTTCGCATCCAGCGTAACGTCAATCGCCCCCAGCGCCCGGGAAACCGGGCATTCCGCCTTGGCCCGCTCGGCGATTTCGGCAAACTTGGCGGCGTCGATGCCGTCCACCTTGCCCACCAGCGTCAGCGCGCTGCCGGTAATCCCGGTGCCCGGGATCAGCTCCACGGCGGCCGACACCTGCAGCTGGCTGGCCGGCGTGCCGTTTTCCGCCAGGAAATGGGCCAGCTGCATGGCAAAGCACCCGGCATGCGCCGCGGCAATCAGTTCCTCGGGATTGGTGCCCGATTGCCCGCTCTCGTCAACAAAGCGCCCCTTGAACGTATAGGGCAGGGCCGAAAGGGCGCCGCTCTGGGAGTCCAGCGTGCCATTGCCCTCGGTCAGTGAGCCAGTCCATTTCGCCGTCGCGCTGCGCTTCATGGTGCAAATCCTCTGGTTGGAAATAAGGTGTCGTGGCGCGTGCCGCCACTGACAGAATGCAAAGGCATGGCCCCGCCCTTCGTTCCATCCTGGTCCGCCCTTGCCCGCTGATGATGGCCGAGACGGTGTGTCCTTGCTAGTCCCCCGACCCGATGTGGCACGATCGCGCCCCACGAACGGGACGGCACCTCCCCCTGGACGGGGGAGGATGGGAGGGGGTGTGAGAGCCCCGACATGGGGGCCAAACGCTCCCCTCCCTTGATCCCTCCCCGCAAGGGGGAGGGTGTCGACTGCACCATTTGAGACTCCATACCCCCCTGAAGGGGGAGGAGCTCCATCCCTGCATTGGGCAAAATCCCGCACACCCACCGGCCAGTCCCTCCCCCTCACAGGGGGAGGTTAGGTGGGGGTTCTTCCGCTTTCACCACCCTCACTGCTTGAAACAATTCTCCCGATGCCAGCTTAAGAACGCCGGATGCGGCCGGTCCCGCGCCAGCAGCGGCCCGATCAGCCGCCCCGTCTTGTTGATCAGGCTCTCCACCCCGTCGCGATCATTCACCTGCCGCGAAATGATGATCTCGAGCTCATCGCTGAACCCGATCAGCCCCCGATCAAACATCCAATGCGCCGTGCCCGACAGCGCCACGCCATTGTTGATGATATCGGGTCCGTTCTGCTCCACCGGCCGGATATGCGCCGCGGCCACCTCGGCCCGCCCGCCGCCATTGATCAGCTTCAGCCCGGTCACCGCGCAGCGCTCGCCATAGGCGCGCAGCACCACGCGGCGAAACACCCGGTCCCGCACCACCCGCGTCGTCATCGCAGCAACCCGCTCGCGTTCCTGCTCATAGACAAAGGCAGACTGTCCCTCGTCGAGCTGGAACGGCATTTCCTCTGGCAGGCTCGCCGCGCCAATACGCGGCAGCAGTGGCTGCTCCTCCGCCAGGCCGCGCGTCAGGATGCGATCGAAGTCCTTCGGTGAAATCGGCCGCACCGCCGCCTGTCTCCGCCCCGATAGGCGGCCATGTTCGTTCAACAGGCCGGTTTCGATCACGCCGCTGCCGTCATCGAACGGCACGGGATTGGGAAATTCGAGGTAGCTCCCCGGCTCGATCAACGCCAGATACATGTTGGCCACGCTGGGGTCCGGCACGATCTGCGCCACCCGCGCAATGGCGTAGTAGCCCTTCGAGCCACGGACCTTGACCGGCTCGTAATAGACGATCCAGTCGCCAATGCAGGCCGAGGCGCGTTCGAGATAGGGTTTGGGGAATTGGTATTGGGTCGCCGGGCTATCGTCATAGACGGAATCCGCACGATGGATGAAAACGCCAAAACCCACTGCGGCTGCCCTCTCGTTGCCCACCACACTACTTGTGTGCGGCGGGCAGCGCCATAGCCTGACCTAGGCCGTTGGCCAAATCCGCTTCAAAGCGAGCGGGCGGTATGGCTTCCAATCCGCGCTTTTGGTTTCATATGCGAGTCTGAGGCGAGTGCTGTCCGCTAAGAGGCTTCCCTGTTGCGGACCATCACGGTGAACTCGACGGTAGATGCGATCGAAAAGTCCAGGCGCCTTACTCTGGTTGGAGAGTGGGGCGAGCGGATCGGCCTCAGCCTTAATGTTGGCTAGCTCAGTTGCGTCCAGCGCCAATCCCTCGGCCGCAGCGCCTTCCATGATCCAAGCCAACGCCTCATTGGACAGGCCACGAACATCACCGCCTCCGCCAACCGATCCATGGTCGCCTGGGAACCAGAGCTGTTGGTAGCGTTGCCCTTCACCATTCGCAGAGTTTAGAACGTCTAAATTGCTCCATAGGGCCGGCGCGAAGCTTAGCCTGTCTTCGTCCGTCGCCACCGCGTGGCGAGCGGCCTGGACGGTGCTGCTCAATGCAGTATCGTGAAACTGATACTTCTTGGCCGTGCCAAATAAGGAACTGATGATCAAGTGTTGGGGAACGCCTAGCGCGCCCACAGTATCCCAGACCCCCAAGTAGCGGATGACGAGCGGCTTGGCGGCGGCCACCGTGGTCGCGTCGGCGCCATGATCTATGCGCCATTTTCGGTCTTCTTCCTTGAAGATGGTCTGAGGTGACAGCATCATGCGTCGCCGCTGCGCTTCGTCGCTGTCAGGATGGGTGCCAGCGTCCTTATAGAACTCAAAGATCTCGCGAATTGACCGAGCATGGGTGCGTGGAACAATCCCACACTTCCGGATTAGGCCGGCCAGTGATCGGGCCGTGTACGCGCCTCGCGAAAAACCGAAGATGAAAATCTCGTCGCCGGGTTCGTAGTTGAAGATCAGAAAGCGGTATGCAGCTTCGATCTTGTCCAGCAGGCCCCAACCAAACGCACCCGCCAAGCGGGTTTCAAGCCATTCGTTCACGAGGAAGGAAGTGCCGACGCCTTCGTCATAGTAAGTGATCTGAGGGATGTCGGCGGCATCCTTGGGGAGTACGAGTTGCGAGGCCGTTAGCACGTTGGTCGGGTGCTCGGCCGACATGCGATTCCAGGTTCCGTCGCAGAAAATTACCAAGCGCTTCATCAGTGCGTCCTCTTTGCCGTAGCCACGTCTGGATGTGTGGCCGCCTGCCGCAGGACCGCCTGCATATAGTGCTCATACTCGTCGCCGCCTGACAGGCGGCGAACCTTTTTGGTGTGAATGTCCTTAGGAGTTTTCGGTGTCACGGCCGTCAGGCTCCTTTGCTACCCCCTTGAAAGGTCCGGGGGACTGTTTCACTTCCATGAACTCACCAGTGCGTTCATTACGCTTTTGATGCAGTCCGTCAGGGCGCTCAAACTGAGTTCTGCCCTTTACCGAACCACGCCGAAAGCTGTTGCCAGTGTTGGTTGCCATTCTCATTCCCCGTTGTGCCGCACGAGATGTGCTGGTCGTTATGATCAAATTCGTTCTTCTCAACGCAGTCCGACCTTGCGGCGCAACGGGATTTAGCAGAATTTAACCATCTCAGAACTATATGGGTCATAAAACACTACCCGTCAAGATACTATACTGGAGATTGCGAATGGTTGAGCGAGAGGCAAGACCTTGGGGTCAGGCCAAGCGGTTCGAGTTCATGGAGTGGCGCCTGTTTTGGACCGACAGGCTAAACCGCAAAGACCTAGAGCTCGAGTTCGGCATCTCCACTCCGCAGGCCTCGATTGACCTTCGGAACTACCAAGAGGTGGCGCCAAACAACCTCGCCTATGATTCTACGTTGAAGTCATATGTTCGAGCCGAGAAGTTCGAACCGGTATTTTTGAGGGTGTCCGCGGATCGCCTACTTCTCCAACTGCGAGCCTTGCGAACCGGTGCCATTGAACTAGCAGACACATGGTTCTCGGATATGCCCGAGGTAGATGTCTTGCCCAAATTATCAAGAAGTGTTTCTGACGATTTGGTAAGAAAAATTCTGATTGCTATTAACAGAAGACGCGGCCTAATCATAACGTACATGTCGTTGCAAAAGAATAGCGAGAGAATTATCGGCCCACACGCTTTAGCTTACGACGGACACCGGTGGCATCTACGGGCGTGGTGCTTTGAGAAGAAAGATTTTAGGGACTTTCTTCTTACTAGAATTACGAATGCCGTTGAGGTAGGGCGAGAAGATTTCCATCCAGTCGATGATATCGAGTGGTCGAGATTTACAAACCTAAAACTCTGTGCCGACCCAAGATTGGACGAGCATCAGAGGAAAACTATAGAGCATGACTTTGGTATGACGAATGGCTGTGTAGAAATAAAAATACGGATCGCTTTGGCTTTCTACTTTATAAAGCGGCACAATTTGGACATAGAATCTTTGCCGCCTGAACGACAGCAATTCGTTCTCAAGAACTTGAAGGAAGTTATGGATGACATTTTGAAAGCAAGAGAAGACGCCAAAAAGCTGTCCCAAAGCGCCGAATAATTCTGCCCCAAAATTTATCCCCCTCCCTCCACCCCGCCTTAAACTTCCTCCCTGGCATTGCGCCGCAGAGGAGGTTTTCTTGCCCCGCAGGTCCACACCCGCTCCATCCCATCCAGAAACCACCCCCGCCGTCCGCCCCGCGCGGCGGCGTAGGCGACTGCGCCAGCTCACCCCGGCCCTGGCCGAGCGGCATGAGGCGCTCTGGCTCAGGCTCACGGCGCTCCATGCCCAGCTGGCCGCCCTGGCGTCGCGGCGGCCTTCCGAGCCGCTGCCCGAGGCGACCCGCATCGTGGCTGAATCCCTCCTGGCCGATGCTGCCGTGTTCTGGGATGGGGGTGATATCCTGCCGGCGCTGGCGCCGGTGGCCGGCGGGGCGCTGACCCAGCTCGGCCAGGCGCTGGCGGGGCTGGAGAGCTATGAGCTCGCCCACAGCGGCTGGGATGAGCGCCAGAAATGCTTTGCCTGGCTGATCCGCGCCGAACTGGTGCCGATCAGGCGCCTGCGGCCGCAGGTCCTGCCCGTCGATACCGCCGGCGAGACAAAGGAAATGCTCGAGCTGCAAAAGCAGATCGAGCGCCGCATCAATGCCCTGACCAAGGGCCTGCCCGACCCCGATGATGGGCCGCCCCGCGCCCGCGCCTATGCCCCGCGGCGGCCTCTGTCACAAACTTATCCCCGCCCCTCGCCCCTCGATTAGAATGCGCCCATTGCTGCGCGGAGACGGCGTGCACGGCCAATGGCGCAGCGACAGTCGGGGGGTAGGGGGTCGTGCCCCTGCTCGGGCAAGCGGAAGTGTCGGGCGAGGCCCGGCCAGAGTTCGCGCGTCAAAAATCCCGGCGCCCCGAGGCGGCTACCGTCTCGTTTTACAAATACCAGAGGCGGCATCCGCCTCGGGGCCCGTCTCTCTCCGCAAACCCGGAGGCGCCCTGCGCCGTCCGGTCCAGAGGCTTGCCTTGTTGCGGGAGGGGCAGACGTGCTACAAGGGCGGATACGTTTTCAGCCTTGCACGGCTAGCCACGCGGCGAACCCCCAATCTTGCGAACGTTTTATGCAATCCCGTGTGCATGTTGCCGCGGGAATAACGCTCGTTCGCTTTCGACCGGGCTTTTCGGGATCGCTATCATGGCCATCAACGGCACTGTCAAATTCTTCAATTCCACCAAGGGCTTCGGCTTCATTCAGCCGGATGACGGCAGCGCCGACACCTTCGTGCATATCTCGGCTGTCGAGCGTGCGGGCCTGTCGGGCCTCAATGAAGGCCAGAAGGTCTCCTTCGAAGTCGAAAAGGGCCGCGACGGCCGCGCCAGCGCGACGAACCTGTCGGTTCTCTAGTCCACAAGCGGGCCGCCGCCCCTCATCGGGCGGCGCCTGCATCTCTGGAGATTCAGCATGCACAAATACAAGATCGGCCAGACGCTCGACCTGTTGCCCAATCGCGGTTCGTCCAGCCGCAAGGCCGGCGAATGCAAGATCGTGGCCCTGCTCCCCTATGAGGGGCATGTCATCCAGTACAAGGTGCAGTCCGTCACCGAGACGCATCAGCGCATTGTCAGCGAAAACGATCTGCAGCTCTCGGTCGCGCGCGCCTGAGGCCATCGCGCCACGGCGCGAACGCACAATTGCTTCGTCATCGGAACGAACCCGGCATGAGCCCGTTGATGGGCCACGGGGCGGAACAGATGCGCGGCGCCGCCCGGCACCGCGCTCCGCAAGCAAGGGGGCCTCAGGCCCTCCGATACGAAGGAAATAATAACATGAAGAACCTCCTTTTGGCCTCCGTGGCCGCACTTTCGCTCGCCGCTGCAGTCCCGGCCTTTGCCCAGGACAAGGTTGTCGGCGTTGAGTCCAGCTCCAATGCCGAAGCCGGCGCCGTGATCGGCGCGACCGGCGGTGGCGCTGGCGGCGCGGCCCTCGGCTTCTTCCTCGGCGGCCCCATCGGCGCCGTGATCGGCGGCTTTGCCGGCGCCACCATCGGTGCCGAGACCGGCATCGAGACCGCCTCGATCGAATATGTCGCCGCCAATCCGGTCGAGCCCATCTATATCGATGGCGCAGCCGAGATCGGCTATGTGGTCCCCGCCGAGGTCACCATCTATCCGATCCAGGGCGATGACCGTTATGGCTATATCTATGCCAATGACCGCGTCTGGATCGTCGACATGGAAACCCGCGCCTTCGTGCAGTCGCCGGGCTATCTCGTGCCGCAGGCCACGGCTGATTACGCCATGGCCAACCCGGTCGCTTCGGCCGAGGTCGAGGGTGACGTCGTGGTCGGCTATGTGCTGCCCGAGACTGTCGAACTCACCCCGGTTCCCGATTCGCGCTATTCCTATGTCTATGTCGGCGAGCGCCCCGCGCTGGTCGATGGCACCAGCCGCACCGTGATCTGGCTGAACTAAGCCACGCCAAGGCCGCCCGGGTTCATCCCCGGGCGGCTTTGCTTTGACCGGCCAGGAGTTTGCACGATATACAAAGCCCAATCGGGCGGAGGTGCAGATGGCCGACATTCTCGAATATTGCGAAGGCCTCAAGCAGGTCACGTTCAAGCCGGGTACGGTCATGCTGCCCGAGGGCGAGCGGCTCGGCCGGCTCTATGTGCTGGTCGACGGCCAGGTCGAAGTCATCCGCGAACGCACCCAGGTCACCCATGTCGATGAGCCCGGCTCGATCTTCGGGGAAATGGCCGTGCTGCTCGACATGCCCCATTCCGCCACGGTCAAGGCGCTGTCGGCTGTCACCGCCTACGAAATCCCCGATGCGCTGACCTTCCTCGACAGCCGCCCGGAATTTTCGCTCCACATCGCCACCATGCTGGCCCGCCGGCTCTATTACACCACCTCCTATCTCGTCGACCTGCAGCAGCAGGCCGCCGGCAAGCGGCAGGATCTGGACCTGGTCGACGCCATCCTGGCGAGCCTGGTCGAACCGGCCGACCACAAGAAGCGCCAGAAGGCCTGACGTGGACGAGGCCAAGCCGCAGCTGACCATCACCTACTGCACCCAGTGCAACTGGCTGCTGCGCTCGGCCTGGATGGCCCAGGAAGTGCTGTCCACCTTCAGCCTCGAACTGGGCGCGGTCACCCTCGTGCCCGGCACTGGCGGCATTTTCGAGATCAGCCTCGATGGCGATCTCGTCTGGGAGCGCAAACGCGACGGCGGCTTTCCCGACGTCAAGCAGCTCAAGCAGCTGGTGCGCGACCGCATCGATCCCGAGCGCAGCCTGGGCCATATCGATGGCCACCCCGCCACCAGCGCGGACTGAACGGAGGCGCACTGGACATCCCGAGCGCGCCCCGGTCTTATCCGGCCATGATCGAAATCACCCGATTCCCCGACGTGATGCTGCTGACCGCCGGCAATGACACGGCCCTGTGGCCGGTCGCCGGCCTGCCTCTGGTCGAGCGCGTCATGGCCAATGCCCGGGCGGAAGGGGCCACGCGCTTTGTCGCCAACGGCCTGCCGGGTGACACGGGCGTGCTCGCCCATTTCGGCGGCCTCGTCAAAGTCAGCCGGGAGCAGGTCCCCCTCGGCAGCGGCGGGGGCGTCAGGCAGGCGCTGCCCATGCTGCATGCCGATCCGTTCTTCGTGATGCAGACCAGTGGCTTCTGGCCGGCCGGCAGCGACGCCCCATTGCAGCGCATGGTGGCCCGCCATACGGCGCAGGAGGACATCGTCCTGCTCTGCGTGCATCCGCGCAACGCCGCCGGCTTTGCCCGCAGCCACGATTTCTGCCTGTCGCCCCAGGGCCTGATCACCCGCGACTATGGCGCGCCGGTCATCCATGCCGGCGTTGCGCTGCTCGGCAAAGGCCTCTTCGCTGCCAGACCGGATGGCGCCTTCTCCCTTGAGGATCTGTTTGACGCCGCCCTAGAGCGCGAGACGCTGCATGGCGTGATACTCGACGCGCCGTGGTTCAGTGTCACCGATGCGGCAGGGCTGGCAGAGGCCGAGCGGCGGCTGGCGCCATGAGTGTCTTCTCCATCGCGCCGCACGCGAAATTCCTGCCTCTCCTGGCCGAGAAAGTCAGCGACGGCACGCTGCTTTCGGGGACCGACCGTACGCATCCCTTCTGGCTGAGCGACGTCACCATCGTCGTACCCACCCGCCGCGCCAAACTGGCGCTGGCCGAGGAATTTGCCAGGCTTGGCCACGGCCTGCTGCCCGACATCCGCACCTTCGGCGGCGAAGTCGAAGACGAAGAGCCCTTCCTGCCGCCCTTCGACGCGCCGACGCCACTGCCACCAGCCACCCCGCTCGAACGCCGGCTGTCCTTGTCCAGCCTTGTCGACCAATGGGCCAATTCCCCTGCCGGACAGCGGGCCTTTTCCAGCCCGCCCACGGCAGGTGAAATCCTCTCCATGGCGGACTCGCTCGGCCAGCTGATCGATGACCTGTTGACCGAGGAGCGGACTGCAGCCGACATCCGCGCCATTGTCCCCGAGATCGAGGCCAATCTGGGCGAATACTGGCAGCAGACGCTGGCCTTCCTCGATATTGCGCTGACCTACTGGCCCGCGCATCTGGACGCGCTGGGCAAGGCCGATATCGCCGCCCTGCGCGGGCAGCGGCTTGACCGTCAGGCCCAGGCCGCAAGCCTCGTCTATGGCGACCGCCCGGTGATCGCGGCCGGCTCCACCGGCTCCATTCCGGCCACCGCCCGCCTGCTCAAGGCAATCAATGCCCTGCCGCGCGGCGTCGTGGTGCTGCCCGGGCTCGATTGCGGCATGAGCGCGGCCGACCATGCCGCCCTGCTCGACAACAACAACAACCCGCATGGCCATCCGCAATATGGGCTGGCCAAGCTGCTGCGCCTGCTCGGGGTCTCTGCCCAGTCGGTGACCGAGCTGGCGCCGGTCGAGAACCTGCGCACCACGCTGGTCAATCGCGCCCTGGCGCTGACTCGGGACACCGCCCAATGGTCCGGGCAGCGACTGATGGGTCTTGAAGTGGGCATGGCCTGCGAGGGCCTCACCGTCATCAAGGCCCGCAATGAAGATGAGGAAGGCCGGGCCGTCGCCCTGGCCGCGCGTCACTGGCTCGCCAACAAGCAGACCGTCGGCATTGTCACCCCCGATCGCAACCTCGCCCGCCGCATCGCGGCCGAGCTCAAGCGCTTCGATATCCTCGTTGACGATGCCGCCGGCACGCCCCTGTTCCAGTCGGCCGCCGGGCGGCTCTTGCGGCAGATCCTGACGCTTGCCACCGGCAATTGCGCCCCGATCGATCTCGTAGCCCTGCTGCGCAATCGTGCTGCACTATTCGGCCTGCGCCGCGCCGACGTCGCCGCCCTGGCCGACGATATCGAACTGGGCCTGCTGCGCGGGCAGCGTCCCAATCCCGGTCTGGCGGGCCTGCGCGCACTGCTCCATGCCAATGTCGGCAAGGCAACGGAACATGTCGCGCGGCGGCTTTACCCAAACCAGGCCGAAGCCATCGAGGCCCTGTTCGTCCGCATGGAGACGGCGCTGGCGCCACTGATGGCGCTGCTGGCCGAACGCCGCATCAAGGCCGGGGCCCTCGCCACCGCAATCTGCGCCGCCTTCGATATTGTCGCCGACGGCGCCGACATTCCCGGACGCAAGGAGCTGGCCGATTGGGCCAGCCAGATGCACGCGCTGGCCGAGCAGGGGCACAGCTTTCCTCCACAGGGCCTTGAGCGTGTTCTCCTGGCGCTGATGGCCGGCTTCCAGGTCCGCACCCGCGAGGATCGGCGGGCCGATATCGCCATATGGGGCCAGCTTGAAGCGCGCCTGCAAAATCCGGACCTCCTGATCCTCTGCGCGCTCAACGAAGACAAATGGCCCGAAACAGCCGATCCCGGCCCCTGGCTCAGCCGCGGCATGCGGCTGGCAGCCGGGCTCGAGCCCCCCGAGCGCCGGCAAGGCCTTGCCGCGCATGACTTTGCGCAAGGCCTGGGCAACGAGACTGTCATCATCGCCTATGCCGACCGCGTCGGCACCAGTCCGGCTTTGCCCAGCCGCTTCGTGCAGCGGCTGGAAGCCTTTGCCGGCGAGGAAAGTGCCAAGGCCTGGCAGCAGCGCGGCCACGTCTGGCTCGACCAGGCGCGCCGCCTCGATGCCGTCGCCGAGGCGCGCGCCGCCAGCCGCCCGGCGCCCAATCCGCCTGCTGCCCTGCGCCCGCGCCAGCTCTCGGTGACCGAAATCGAGACGCTGATGCGCTCGCCCTACGATATCTATGCCAAGCACGTGCTGCGCCTGCGCCAGCTCGACGCGCTGGGCGAAACGCCCGAAGCGCGCGAACGCGGCACCATCATCCACGATGTGCTTGCCCGCTTTGTCATCGAGGGACATGATGTCATGGCGCCCGATGCCTTCGAGACGCTCAAGCAGTTTGCCTTCGAGGCCTTTTCCGGGCTCGAGGGCATTGCCGAGCGCCGTGACATCTGGCTCCGCCGTTTCGAGACCGCCGCGCGGCAGTTTCTCGATTTCGAGCGCGAGCGTGATGCCGGCGTGCGCAAGCGTCATGCCGAGATCGACGGGCTCTGGCCGCTGCCCACCGGCTTCACCCTCAAGGGACGGGCCGACCGGGTCGACGAAATGATCGACGGCACCGTGCAGATCCTCGATTTCAAGACCGGCTCTGTGCCCGCATCAGGCGTGATGAAGGCCTTCGAGGCCCCGCAACTGCTGCTCGAGGCGGAGATGGCGCGGGCGGGAGCCCTGGCGGGCCTGCCTCCGGCCGACAGCTCGGCGCTGACCTATATCAAGATCGGCCTGGGCCCAGAGGCGTTCAACCCCAAGCCGTTCGCGCTGGGCGAGGGCCACACCATCATGAGCGCCGCCGAGGAAATCTCACTTCGTCTGCAGCGCCATGTCGAGCTCTTCCTGTTCCGCGACACGCCCATGCCGTCGCGGCTCCTTCCGCTCAAGACGCAGCGCTTCCCCGGCGCCTATGACCATCTCGCCCGCATGGACGAATGGACTGCCGTGGACGATGAGGAGGAGGACCTGTTTTGAGCAGCGAACGCGGCAAGCCAGTCATCAATCCGCAGACCCGCGCCAGCCAGGCCCAGGCGGCCGATCCACGCATGTCGATCTGGGTCGAGGCCAATGCCGGTTCCGGCAAGACCTTCGTGCTCACCCGCCGCGTCTTGCGCCTGCTGCTGGCCGGCGCCCGGCCGCAGTCCATCCTCTGCCTCACCTATACCAAGGCGGCCGCCGCCGAAATGCGCGGCCGCGTCGCCAAGGAGCTGGCCCGCTGGGCCACGTTGCCCGAGGCCGAACTGGTCAAGGAACTCAAGGAGGTCGAGGGTGCCGCCTATAGGCCGGACCTGATCGAGCGGGCCCGCACCCTCTTTGCCCAGGCGCTGGACACGCCAGGCGGGCTCAAGATCGTCACCATCCACGCCTTCTGCGAAAGCGTGCTGCATCGCTTTCCGCTCGAAGCCGGCGTGCCCTTTGACTTCAAGGTGATCGAGGACGAAGAGCGCAGCCAGCTGCTGACCCAGACCCGCGAGGCGGTGCTGGCCGCCGGCCTGCGCGGCGAAGGCGCCACCGCGGCAGTCGAAACGCTCTTTGGCCTGCTCAGCGATTTCGCGCTGAGCGAAGCGGTCGAGCTTGCTCTCAGCGATGCGCGCAAGCTCAAGACCGTCTTGGCCAGGCCGGACGTCTCCAAGGCCAATCTGCGCGCGCTGCTCGGCGCACCGCAGCCCCGCTCCAGCCAGGCCATCACTGCCGCCATCGTCGACGAGCGGCTGGTCGGACCTGCCGAGATCGGCCCGCTCATCGCGCTGGGCGGCAAGGCCCTGGCCAACAAGCTGCGCGCTCTCGATCCCCAGGCGCCACGCCCGGAAGACTGGCGCGCCGCCTTCCTCACCAATGACGACATCCCGCCCGCCAATTTCCCCGGCAAGGCGCTGGAAAAGGCCGATCCAGCCCTGGCCCGACTGGCGCTGGCCGAGGCGGAACGGCTGGCCGCGCTGATGGAAGAGCGCCGCACCAGCCTCGTCATCGAGCGCAGCGAGGCCCTGCTCGACGTGCTGGCGCTGATCGCCGGCAAATATCAGGGCCACAAGCGCGCCCGCTCGCTGCTCGATTTCGACGACCTGATCGAAAAGATGGGCGACCTCTTGGAAAATCCGGAAGTCGGCCCCTGGGTGCAATACAAGCTTGATGCCGGAATCGACCATGTCCTGGTCGATGAAAGCCAGGATACCAATCCCCAGCAATGGCGCGTGGTGAAGGCCATCGCCGCCGAATTCTTCGACGGAGCGGGCGACATCACCCGGCTGCGCTCGCTCTTTGCCGTGGGTGACCAGAAGCAGTCGATCTACTCCTTCCAGGGCGCCGAACCGCGCCTGTTCGGAGAGACCGGTGACCTGTTCCGCCAGCAGGCCAGCGTGGTCAACGTGCCTTTCGCGCCCCTGCGCCTGCATATGAGCTTCCGCACCCTGCCCGAAATCCTCCTTGCGGTGGACAAGGTCAGCGATCAGAGCGAAATCCAGGCTGCGCTGCTGGCGCGCGAAAAGGTGCATCACGACACCGCCCGCCCTACCACCGGTGGCAGTGTTACCCTGTGGCCGCCCGTGCAGCAGGCTCCGGCCGATACCGGCGCCCGTGCCTGGCCGGAAGAGCCCGCCACCGGGGGCGATCTCACCGCGCCGCGCCAGATCGCCCAGCGCATCGCCAGGGAGATTCGCGGCTGGATCGACACCAAGCGCCCGCTGGCCCATCGCGGCCGGCCGGTGCGGCCCGCCGATATCCTGATCCTCGTCCAGTCGCGTGGCGCCGTGTTCCAGGAGATCATCCGCGCGCTGCGACAGGAAGGACTGCCCACCCCGGGTGCCGACCGGCTCGCAGTGTCCAAGCACATCGCGGTCATGGACCTCTTGGCGCTCTGCGATGTGCTGCTCAACCCGGCCGAGGATCTGCAGCTGGCGGCCCTGCTGCGCTCGCCGCTCTTCGACCTCTCCGAAGACGATCTCTTCGCTTTGGCCCAGCCGCGCGCCAGGGGCGAAACCCTGTACCAGGCGCTCAAGGCCAGCACGATCCCGGCCTGTGCCGCCGCCTATGCCCAGCTGTCGAACTGGCGCGGGGCGCTCGACTTCGAGCGGCCCTTCGAATTCCTGACCACGGTACTCTACGCCGAAGGCGGGCTGCGCCGCTTCCACCAGCGGCTGGGCGACGAGGTCGACGAGGTCTTTGCCGAACTGCTCGAACTGGCGCTGGCGCATGAGCAGGGCGATCAGCCCTCGCTGCAGGGCTTCGTCGCCGAGATGCGCCGCAGCGAGGTTTCGATCAAGCGCGAACTGGCCGAGGCGGGCACCGGCATCCGGGTGATGACCGTGCATGGCGCCAAGGGCCTCGAAGCCCCCATCGTCATCCTGGCCGATGCTGCCAGCAAACCGCAGGGCAACCAGACCAACCGGCCGGTCTATCTGCTGGCCGAGGCGCCCGGGCCGCTGCTGGTGCATGCCTCGGGCAAGAAATCCCATGTGCCGCAGAGCCGGACCGTGCGCGACGGTGTCGAGGCAAATCTGGGCAAGGAATATTGGCGCAAGCTCTATGTCGCCATGACCCGTGCCGAAGATGAGCTTTACATCACCGGTGCGCTGACCCCGGGCCGGACCATTGACAGCCAGCTGGACGGCACCTGGTACCAGGCCATCGACCGCGCCCTGCGCCCCGAGAGCGAAATCCAGCTGGATGCCGAAGGGCAGGAGACCGCACTGGTCTATCCGCGCGAGCGGATAGCGCCGCAGCCGGTCAAGCGCCTTGCCGAGCTCGTCCCGCTGGCCAATCAGCCCATCGCCTTTGCCCCGGTGCCCGCCCCGCCGGTCGTGCCGCTGGTGTCGCCTTCGCTGGCCGGCGAGCGCGTTGCGCCCCTCGTGGCGCTCGATGGCCTGGCCGAGCTGGCCCGCGACGCCGAGCTGGCCCGCAGGGAAGGCATTGCGCTTCATGCCCTGCTGCAGCATCTGGGCCGGCTTGAGCCGGGCATCCGACCCGCCATCGCCCGCAAGGCGCTCGAGGCCCTGCTGCCCGATTCGCCTGCCGAACATGCCCGTGTCGCCGCCAAGGCGCTGTCCATTCTCGAACGGCCGGGCATGGCGCCCATCTTCGGCCCCGCCAGCCGGGCGGAAGTGCCGTTCCTGCTTGATGCCAGGCGTGATGGACAGCCCATTCGTTTGACGGGGAGGATCGATCGCCTGGTGGTTGACGAAGGGGGGGTAACGGTGGTCGACTACAAGTCCGATGCGTCGGTGCCCGGGGGGCCGGGCGACGTGCCGGGGAACTATCTTACCCAGCTCGGATTGTATGCGTTGGTTGCAGGTCAGCTTTTCCCGGGACGGGCCGTACATGCGGCAATACTGTGGACACAACTGGAATCATTGATGTTTCTGCCGTCAGACATTCTGGTGGCGGCGACAAGGGGCTTCACCATGCGGTGAGCCATCTTGCCCCTGGGCTGGACTCTACCCAGCTTTAGGCGCACAGAGACCGCCGCTTTCAACCCAAAGGCAACAACATGACCACTCACGTTTCCGACGCCAATTTCGGCGAGGAAGTCCTCAACTCCAAAGAGCCAGTTCTCGTGGATTTCTGGGCAGAATGGTGCGGACCGTGCCGCGCAATCGCTCCCGTGCTCGATGAGCTCTCCACTGAGCTGGCCGGCCGGGTCAAGATCGTCAAGCTCAATGTCGACGACAATCCGGGTACCGCCAGCAAGTATGGCGTGCGCTCGATCCCGACCATGATCCTGTTCAAGGGCGGCGAGGCCGCCGACATGAAGATCGGTGCGGGTACGCCAAAGGCTGGCCTGACCAAGTGGCTCGAGAGCCACGCCGCCTGATTCTGGCGACACGAATTTAGCAAGACACCGCTGGGGCGACCCGGCGGTGTTTTCGTTTGTGGACCTGCCGCTTCCCGTGCGCCGTGCAGCCCCCTCTGGCTGCTTTTGTGTCTTGCCTCTGTTACACAGGACAAAACAGAAGACTTGGAGGAAGCACCTTGGCCCCGATCGATCTTTCCGCCGCGCCGTTTCATCTCGATGACGCGGCCATCGCCTGGGTCGCGGCCACGCGGGACAGCCTCTCCCCGCGCGACAAGCTGGCCCAGCTCTTCGTGCTCCTGGCGCGCGGCACGCCCGAGGAAGTGGCGGCGGAGGTCAGGAGCTTCAAGCCCGGCGGCATCACCCGCATCTATTCCGACGATCTCGATGCCGAAATCGGCCTCTTCGGCACGCTGCATGCCGGCAATACCATTCCGCTGCTGATCAGCGCCGATCTGGAAGGCAGCCGTATGAGCCTGCCTTTCGGCACGTCCGTTCCCAATCCTCTGGGATTGGCGGCAGTCGATGATGTGGAGGCGACCACGGCCATTTCCACCATCATGGCGCGCGAGGCCAGCGCCGTGGGGCTCAATTGGAGCTTCACCCCGGTCATCGACATCAACGCCGCCTGGCGCAGCGCCATTGTCGGCACGCGCTCCTATGGCAGCGACATCGACAAGGTCGAACGCCACGCCATGGCGCAGATCGCCGCCTTCCAGGCCAATGGCGTTGCCGCCACGGTCAAGCACTGGCCGGGCGAGGGTTTTGACGACCGCGACCAGCACCTGGTCACCACCGTCAATCCGCTCACCATGCCGCAATGGGAGGCCAGCTTCGGACGGCTCTATCGCAAGGCCATTGCCGATGGTGTGCTGAGCATCATGTCGGCCCATATCGCCTTGCCGGCCTTCGTCCGCGCTCTCGATCCCGATGCCGGCGCCGAGGCCTATCGCCCGGCTTCGCTCAGCAGGGTCCTCAACGAGGATCTGCTGCGGCGCGAGCTGGGCTTTAATGGCCTCATCGTCTCGGACGCCACGCCCATGGCCGGCATGGGAGACTGGGGGCCGCGCGACGTGGTGCTGCCCGAGGTGATCATTTCGGGCTGTGACGTGATCCTCTTCAGCGACGATGCCAATGCGGACCTGATGCGGCTGGTCAAGGCCGTTGCCGATGGGCGCCTCAGCCAGGACCGGGTGGACGAAGCCGTGACGCGCATCCTGGCGCTCAAGGCCGCCCTGGGCCTCCACAAGGAAAAGCCCGCGCCCAGCATGGAGGCGGCACGCGGCGTGGTGGCAACCGAGGCAAGCCGGCAGCTCGCCCAGGCCGTTACCGCCCGGGTGCCGACGCTGGTCAAGGATGTCAACAGGCTGCTGCCGCTCTCTCTGGCCAAGCACAAGCGGGTGCTGGTCTTTTCGGGCGGGGCCGTGCTGCCATTCGCGCCCCAGCCGCTGCCCCTCAGCCTGCCCGACCGGCTGGAAAAGGAGGGCTTTGCGGTTACCGTCCATGTGCCCGCCATGGCGATCGACCCCAGGGATTTCGACCTCGTGCTCTATCTCCTGGCCGAGGAAACGCTGCTCACCCGCAGCCGCATCTTCCTCGACTGGCACAAGCTCACCGGCTCGGTCTTCGGCGCCATGCACCGATACTGGCATGACCTGCCGACGCTGATGATTTCCTTCGGCTACCCCTATTATCTCTACGATGCGCCGCGCGTGCCCGCCTATATCAACGCCTATGGCTCAAGCGAAGCGCTGCAGGCGGCGGTCGTCGAAGCCATCATGGGACGCAGCGCCTTTGCCGGCACCAATCCGGTCGACCCCTTTGTCGGCAGCGAGCAGGGCAGATACTGAGCGGTCAGTCCGGCGGCGTGCCGTTGCGCGCCAAGACGTCCCCCGCCAGATAGAGCGAGCCGCAGATCAGCACGCGGGCATTGGGCTGCGCCGCCGCGGTCTTCAGCGCCGTCACCACCGAACGGCTGGCCTGGGCGGCAAAGCCCGCCTGGCGCGCCTGCTCGGCAATATAGTCGGCCGGGTGCGCATTGGGCTCGCCGGGAATGGTCAGGGTCAGCACCTGCTCCGCCTGGCCCTTGAATGGCGCGAGGAATTCTGCGGGCGAGCGGGTATTCATCATGCCCATGATCAGCACCAGCGGCGCCGGGCGCCGGCGGTCCATATCAGCCAGGGCCTGGGCCAGGGCAGCCGCGCCATGCGCATTGTGCCCACCATCCAGCCACAGTTCGGCGCCTGCCGGCAGCAGGTCGCGCAGCTTGCCATGCAGCGGAGCCAGGCGCGCCGGCCAGACCACATTGCGCAGGCCGCGGGCAAAGGCTGCGGTATCCACCGGAAGGCCGAAATGGCGGCTGGCGGCAATGGCCAGCGCCGCATTGTCGAACTGGTGCGCGCCCAGCAGCGCCGGCGGCGGCAGATCGAGCAGGCCAGCCTCGTCCTGATAGACCAGCCGGCCATCCTGGGCCGCGCCATGGAAGTCCTCGCTCTGCCAGAGCGGCACTATGCCGAGGCGGCGCGCCGTTCGTTCCAGCACGATGCGGGCCTCGGGCCGCTGCAGGCCGATCACCGCCTTGCTGCCGCGCTTGAAGATGCCGGCCTTGTTGGCCGAAATCTCGGTGATCGTATTGCCGAGGAACCCCTGGTGGTCGAAATCGATGGGGGTGATGATCACGCCCAGCGGCCGGGCCACCACATTGGTCGTGTCATAGGTGCCGCCCATCCCGGTCTCGAGCAACAGGTAATCGGCTGGCGTCTCGGCATAGAGCAGGAAAGCCGTTGCCGTGGTGATTTCGAAAAAGGTGATCGGCCGGCCGGCATTGACAGCCTCCACCCGCTCCAGCGCAGCATTGAGCCGGCGGGTGCTCACCAGCGTGCCGGCCAGCCTGATGCGCTCGTTGAAATGCACCAGATGCGGCGAGTTGTAGACATGCACGCTCTTGCCTGCCGCCTCCAGAAACGCCCGCAGATAGGCGATGGTCGAGCCCTTGGCATTGGTCCCGGCGACATGGATCACCGGCGGCAGGTGTTCATGCGGGCTACCCAGCTCTTCCAGGAGCGGCAGGATGCGGTCGAGGCTGAGATCGATCAGCTTGGGGTGCAGGGCCGAAAGGCGCTTGAGAATGGCATCGGTGCGGGACATGGAGACTCAACCAGGGCGGCGGCGGGCCCTGATGGGGTAGCGCCGATTGCCCCGCCGCTCAATGGCTCAGTATGTCGTCAGAACTCTGCCCAGTCCTTGTCGACCGCTGCGTTGCCGCGCCGGAGATAGGCACCCGCCACCGCCTTGAGCTTGTCCTGCATGCCGCGGATGCCTTGCGCAGGCGCGGGCGCGTGTACCGGCTTGGACGCAGCAGCCCGGGCGGGCGCTGCATCGATGGTAAAGATATCCACGATGCGGTCGAGTTCGCTGGCCTGGGCCTCGGTCTGCTCGATGGCCGCATTGGTCTCCTCCACCAGCGCCGCATTGTGCTGGGTCATCTCGTCCATCAGGCGGACGCCGACATTGACCTCCTCGATCGAGCCGGCCTGATCGCGGCTTTCGCGCGAAATGGCTTCGAGCGCCGCGGTATTGTCCCTGATGGCCCCGAGCATGCCGGCGAGCTTGGCCGCAGCGTCGGCGACGAGCCGGGAGCCGCCCTTGACCTCGTTGGCGCTCTGCTCGATCAGCACCTTGACGTCGGCCGAGGCACTGGCCGCCGATTGTGCCAGCCGGCGCACTTCCACCGCCACCACGGCAAAGCCCTTGCCGGCATCGCCGGCACGGGCCGCTTCCACCGAGGCGTTCAGGGCCAGAAGGTTGGTCTGGAAGGCGATATCGTCGATCAGCCCGATAATGTTGGAGATCTTGCCCGACGACTGGGTGATGCGATCCATGGCGTCGGTGGCCTGGGCCATGACCTGGCCGCCCTCTTCGGCGGTGGCGGAAACCGACTTGGCCTGGATGCTGGCGGATTCGGCCTTCTTGGCATTCTCCAGCACGGTCGAGGCCAGTTGCTCCATTGCCGCCGATGTCTCTTCGATCGTGGCGGCCTGCTTGGTGGTGCGTTCGCTCAGATCATTGGCGCCGCTGAGGATTTCCCCGGTCGCCGTCTTGAGCGCGCCCGAGGTCTGGCGCAGCTGGCCGACGATGTCGCCGAGCTTTTCGGCCACGGCATTGGTATCGGCCTTGAGCCGGGCAAATGCCCCCTCATAATTGCCGCGCATGCGCAGCGTCAGGTTGGCATCGGCCAGGGCGGCGAGCACTTCGCCGGTCTCGGTCAGGCCGCGATCGACTGTCTCGACCAGCGAATTGACCGAGCGGGCCAGGGCATTGAGTTCGGCATCGGGGAATTCTGCCTCGACCCTGCGGCTGAAGTCGCCGGCAATGGCGGCATCGACCACATTGCCGAAGGCGCGCTGCAGCCCTTCCATCATGCGGGCGCGTTCGGCCTGGTTGGCCAGCACCTGGGCGGCTTCCGCCTCGGTCATCTGCGCCACCTTGAGGCCATTCTCGCGGAACACTTCCACCGCCCGCGCCATGGCGCCGAGTTCATCCGTGCGGTTGGCGCCACGGACCTCGACGTCAAGATCGCCCTCGGCCAGCGCCTCCATCGTGCCGGTCAGCCGGCTGATCGGCTTGGTGATGCTGCGCGAGAACCAGAGCCCCAGCGCGGCGACCACGGCCAGCAGGCCGGCGCCGATCAGCAGCATCATGTTGCGCATATTGGCGACCGGGGCGAGCACCTCGTCCGTCGCCATCACCGCGACGGCGGCCCAGCTCTGGCCGCGCGTGGTGATCGGCGCCGCGGCGACCAGCATATTGGTCGCGCGATAGGCGCTGGTTTCCCCCTGAGCCGGCGTCCCCGCCAGCGCGGCGTCGAGCATCGGTCCGGCGAAACCGGTCACCAGCGCATCATTGGCCTCGGTGAAGCTGGAATCGGAGCGCAGCAAACCATCGGGGCCGGCGACCAGCACTTCCCCGGTCTCGCCCAGTCCGGTGCGATCGCCGACGACGGCATCGAGCCGCTCGGATGGCAGCTGGATGGCCAGGACACCCACCTTGCGGCCCTGGCCGTTGAAGACCGGCTTGGCAAAGAAACTGGCCGGCAGGCCGGCAGCGGGGGCATAGGCGGCAAAATCGGCGAAGACGATGTCATCGGGGGTTTCGATGGCCACCGCCTGCTGGAATACCTGGCCAAGGCTCGACGTGGCCAGCGGCCCGCCTTCGGCAAAGCTGGTGCCGAAATCCTCGGCCTTGTTGACCGAATAGACCATGAAGCCCTTGAGATCGAACAGATAGAGGTCGCGATAGCCGCGCGCGCCGATCTGGGTGCGATAGCCGGGATGGAAGCGGGTGTGGGTGACGTCATAGGCGCCGGTCGTGCCCAGCGTGTCGAGCGCCGCCAGGTTGTCCTTGTTGGCATTGTCATCCACATAGAGCTTGCGCACTTCGGCGGTCGGATCGACCTTGAACTGCAGCCAGGCGCCGCCGAAGTCGCGCAGCGCCTGCACCGTCGCCTCGGACCGCGAGGTCGCGACGAGATCGTCTTCCACCGATTTGAGATAGGTCGAGACCTGGCTGGCGCGTTCGCTGGCCAGGGTCATCAGATTGGTTTCGGCAGCGGTCCGCAGCGCCTGGCTGCCGATGAAATAGCTGGCCGAGCCCACGCCCAGGCTGACGAGAAGCGCCGAACCCAGCAGCGCCAGGGGCAACTTGCGGGCAATCGGCATGGAGAACTTGAACATGGGACGATTCACCTGGAGGCAGAGGCGCGGCGCGTGGAATCACGCGCCAGGCGCATTGCCGCAAAATTAGGCGAATTGTCCTTAAGTGCGAGTAAAGGCGTTGCCTATTCGGCGTGCGCCCCCACGGGCGGCGTGACCAGGTCACCGTCGTCGCCTTCGGCGGCCAGAGCCGCGTCGCGCAGGCTCGCCCGGGCCACGGTCGGCGCCGTGTTGGTCAGGGCGCCCGAGGCCTCCGCCTTGGTCAGGATGGCCGCCAGCGAGCCGATGGTCGAGCGCAGGTTGTGGCGATGCACCACCATATCGACCATGCCGTGCTCATAGAGATATTCCGAGCGCTGGAAGCCCTTGGGCAGCTTCTCGCGGATGGTCTGCTCGATGACGCGGGCGCCGGCAAAGCCGATCTGCGCACCCGGCTCGGCCAGATGCACATCACCCAGCATGGCGTAGGAGGCGGTGACCCCGCCGGTGGTCGGATTGGTCAGCACCACGAAGAAGGGCAGCCCCGCCTCGCGCAGCCGCAGCACGGCAACCGTGGTGCGCGGCATCTGCATCAGGCTCAGAACGCCCTCCTGCATGCGCGCGCCGCCCGAGGCGACGAACAGCACGAAGGCCGTCTTGCGGTTGGCGGCGGTCTCGAGCCCGGTGATAATGCCCTGGCCGGCCGCCATGCCGAGCGAACCACCCATGAAATCGAAATCCTGGATCGCGACGGTGATGTCGCGCTCGAACAGCTTGCCGGTGGCGACGATGACGGAATCGTCGAACCCGGTCTTGGCGCGGTTTTCCTTGAGGCGGTCGGGATAGCGCTTCTGGTCGCGGAATTTCAGCGGATCGACCGGCACCGATGGCACCGGGACCAGTTCATAGGCCCCATCGTCCAGGAAGGTCTTGAGCCGGTCCACCGGCTTGATCTTCATGTGGTAGCCCGAATTGGGCACGACCCACTGATTGGCCTCGAGATCGCGATAGAACACCATCTCGCCGGACTCGGGATCCTTGACCCAGAGGTTTTCCGGCGTATCGCGCTTCGTATTGAGGAACGAGCGAATTTTGGGGCGGACGAAGTTATCGATCCAGTTCATGGCGAGCCTCGCGAAGGGACGGATGTCACCTAGGGGTCAATTGTGGCAAATCTTATCAGGGCGGGGCGCCCGGGGCAAAGGCGGAACGCAGCCTGTGGACAGCTAGCTGCGTGCGCGCCGTACGCCCGAGGCCAGATCTGCCACCAGATCCCGCACGGCGCTGACCGTCCGGTCCGTGGCCTTGCCATCGACCAGCGACCTGGCCACAGCATCCACAAGCACCGTGCCCACGACGATGCCATCGGCATGCTTGCCGATCTCGGCGGCATCCTCGGCCGTCTTGATGCCGAAGCCGACGGCCACCGGCAGGTCGGTATGGCTCTTGATGCGGTCCACTGCATCACCCACCGCGCCGCGCGACTTGATCACCGCGCCGGTAATGCCGGTCATCGACACGTAATAGACAAAGCCCGACGTGTTCTTGAGCACGGCGGGCAGCCGCTTGTCGTCGGTCGTCGGGGTAGTGAGGCGAATGAAGTTGAGCCCGGCCTTCAGCGCGGGAATGCACAATTCCTCGTCTTCCTCAGGCGGCAGGTCGACGATGATCAGCCCATCGACGCCGGCATGCTTGGCCGCCTCGATAAACCTGTCGACGCCGAAAATGTAGATCGGGTTGTAGTAGCCCATCAGCACGATGGGCGTGGTCTCGTCCTTGCGGCGGAAATCCTCCACCATGCCCAGCACGCCGCGCAGCGTCTGGCCGGCGGCCAGCGCGCGCTGGCCACCCAGCTGGATCGCCACGCCATCGGCCATCGGATCGGAGAAGGGCATGCCCAGCTCGATGATGTCGGCGCCCGCCTGCGGCAGCGCCTCGAGGATTGCCTGGCCCGTGGCAAGGTCAGGATCGCCACCCATGACAAAGGTGACAAGGGCCGGACGGCCGGCGGCCTTGACCTCGGCGAAACGCTTTTCGATACGCGACATGACTACAGCAGCCCCAGATATTTGCCGACGCTTTCCACGTCCTTGTCGCCACGTCCGGACAGGCACAGCACGATCGACTGGTCCTTGCCCATGGTCGGAGCGACCTTCATCAGTTGCGCCAGCCCATGCGCCGATTCCAGCGCCGGAATGATGCCTTCGAGCCGTGTGCACAGCTGGAAGGCGTCGAGCGCCTCATTGTCGGTGATGGGTGCGTAGGTCACGCGTTTGCTGTCATGCAGGAAAGCATGTTCCGGGCCGACGCCGGGATAGTCGAGACCGGCCGAGATGGAATGGCCTTCCAGGATCTGCCCGTCGCCATCCTGCAGCAGGTAGGTGCGGTTGCCATGCAGCACGCCGGGGCGTCCGCCGGTCATCGAAGCGGCGTGGCCATTCTCGGTGTCGATGCCATGCCCGCCCGCCTCCGCGCCGTAGAGCGCGACATCGGGATCGTCGAGGAAGGCGTGGAAGCTGCCGATGGCATTGGAGCCACCGCCCACGCAGGCGACCACCGCATCGGGCAGCCTCCCCTCGCTCTCCTTGAACTGCGCCTTGAGCTCGGTACCGATCACCGACTGGAAGTCGCGCACCATTTCCGGATAGGGATGCGGCCCCGCCGCCGTGCCGATCAGGTAATAGGTTCTGTCGACATTGGTCACCCAGTCGCGCAGCGCCTCGTTCATGGCGTCCTTGAGCGTACCGGCGCCAGCGGTGACGGGGCGCACTTCGGCGCCCAGCATCTTCATCCGCAGCACATTGGGCATCTGCCGCTCGACGTCGGTAGCGCCCATGAAAATGGTGCAGGGCAGATCGAATTTTGCGCAGACGGTGGCCGTCGCCACGCCATGCTGGCCGGCCCCGGTCTCGGCAATCACCCGCGTCTTGCCCATGCGCTTGGCGAGGAGGATCTGCCCGAGGCAATTGTTGATCTTGTGGCTGCCGGTATGGTTGAGCTCTTCGCGCTTGAACCACACCTTGGCGCCGCCCAGATGCTCGGTCAGCCGCTTGGCGAAATAGAGCGGGCTGGGACGGCCGGCATAATGCACCGACAGATCGTCCAGTTCGGCCTTGAAGGCCGGGTCGATCTTGGCGGCGCGATAATGCGCCTCAAGGTCCAGGATCAGCGGCATCAGCGTTTCGGCAACGAAGCGCCCGCCATAGAGCCCGAAACGGCCCTGGTCGTCGGGGCCGTTGCGCAGGGAGTTGAGGCCTTCGGTATCCACGCGGTCCATCCTTCGATATCTGGCCGCATCCGGCCAATCGGACCGGTGGGCTTGGCTTATACGGCGGCGCGCGCGTTTCGGATGAACGCTTCAATCATCCGCTGGTCTTTTACGCCGGGCGCCGATTCCACGCCCGAGGACACATCCACGCCAAAGGGCCGGACCGTCTTGATCGCTTCTGCCACCGTCTGCGGTGTCAGGCCACCGGAAAGCATGAAGGCGATGGACGGGTCAAGCGCCTTGAGCAGGCTCCAGTCGAAGGTTTCGCCCAGCCCGCCCGGCCGGTCGGCTCCCTTGGGCGGCTTGGCGTCGACCAGGATGCGGTCGGCAATGTCGACGAAATCGGCGACATGGGCCACGTCCTCGGCCGAACCGATGGGCAGGGCCTTCATGATCTCCACCCCCGCTTCGGCGCGAATGGCCTCGACGCGGTGCGGGCTTTCGGGCCCGTGCAGCTGGATCCAGTCAGGTCCCAGCGCCGCCACTTCGGCCACGCAGCTATTGTCGGGGTTGACCAGCACCACGCAGGTCTCGATGCGGCCACGCGCCGCCGAGATCAGCGAACCGATCTCCTCGATCGTCACATGGCGGGGCGAGCGTTGGAAATGCATGAAGCCCACCATGTCGGCGCCCGCCGCAATGGTGGCGTCCAGCATGTCGAGAGTCTTGATGCCGCAAATCTTGATAATCAGGGGATCGGCCATAGGGTCGCTCAGCGCAGCTCCAGCAGGTCATCGACTTCGGCCTGCGGGCCGGCAATAGCCTGGCCCTGCTGCCGCCGCAACGTTTCCAGCTCGCCATTGAGCTGGTGGGCCTCGCGCCGCCAGTGCTTCTCACCGCGGCGATGGCGGGCCTGGGCAAACCAGGTGGCGGTGCCGCCCAGCAGGACGCCGACCAGCAGCACCACATAGAGCACCACGAAGAGCGGCACCCCATAACCGGGAATGACCGCGCTCTCGACGGGCGCGAAGGGATTGAAATTGATCGCGACGAAGTGCCGGTTGGCGAGGGCGAAAACGATCAGCCCGAGGCAAAGCGGAACAAGCACCACCCAACCAACGATTTTATTGACCATATGTCTGGTGCCTATGGAGCCCTGGCCCCGTTACGAACGGTTGAGCCGTTCGCGAATTTCTTTGCCGGCCTTGAACTGCGGCACATATTTCTCGCCCACATCGACCTGCTCGCCGGTGCGCGGATTGCGCCCGATGCGGGCCGGCCGGTTCTTGACCGAGAAGGCGCCGAAGCCGCGCAGTTCGACACGGTCGCCCCGTGCCATGGCATCCCCGATCTCGTCGAGGATGGCGTTGACGATATTCTCGATATCACGCTGGAACAGATGCGGATTTTCCGCCGCGAGCTTCTCGACGAGTTCCGACTTGATCATCCCAGGCTCCAGTTGCGAGGCCGTCCCTGCTCCAAAGATCAGGAGCGCGAGCCAACCTGCCAAAGCGAGACCAGCCCGTCAAGCGTGATGGGCCCGTCCGGCAGGCCCAGCGCGCTGCGCGCCTGCCCGTTGAGGAAGGTTCCGATGAGGTCAAAGCCCTGTTCGGGCTCGGGCCACACCGTCTTGACCTCCAGGTCGACAGGCACATCACGTTCGGCCTCGAGCCAGGCAATGGCCTCGGCTTCCCCGCCAATGGCGTCGATCAGCCCCGCCTCCATGCCCACCCGGCCGGTCACGATGCGGCCATCGGCCAGCGCCAGCGTCGCGCCGCGCGTCAGGCCGCGCCGTTCGGCGACGACATCGACGAACCACTGGAAGCTGTCATCGACCAGAGCAGCAATCGAGGCACGCGGCGCGCCCTCCATCGGCTCGTCGAAGTCCGGCTCTGCCTTGAGGGGCCCCGACGCCACCTTGTCGAGATCGACACCGATGGTTTCCAGCAGCTTGCCGGCATTGACGTGCTGGTACAGCACGCCGATGGAGCCGACGATGGACAGCCTGCGGGCAAAGATGTGGTCCGTGGCGATCGCGGTCATATAGGCTGCCGAGGCGCCCAGTTCCTTGATGACGGCGACCGTCGGCTTGCTGGCCCGCAACTGGCCCAGCGCCTCATAGAGCTCCTCGCCGCCGGCCGTCGTGCCACCGGGCGAGTTGATGGCGATGATCACCGCCTTGACGGCGCCGTCCTCGGCCAGCGCCTCGATGGTCCGCAGCCGGCCGGGGTCGGTGGCAATCGTGCCGTCGATCACCAGCCGCGCCACATAGTCACCGGCCGCCCCCTGCGGCATGGCGAAGCGGCCCAGACCCACGATGATGGCGATGGCCAGCGCGATAAAGGCCAGCACGCGCCACAGCCCCCGCGAGCGGCGATAGGTCTCGGCGGCGATCACGCCGTGCGGATCGCGCTGGGGCTGGGAAACAGGCTCGTCAATCATGGCTGCCTCTATGCTTGCGACGCGCGCAGCTAGACTCGCTCCAGCCTATTTTGGCAAGCCTTGTGCCTAGACAAGCGGCTTGGAGAGCAGTCGGGCGGCCGTCTCGTAGCTGGCCAGCTTGTCCGCCAGTTCGGGCGCCGCCACCGGGCGGAAGCCGTGCTTGTGCCAGAAGGGCAGCGAACCGTTCACCGCCACAAGGCTCATATTGGCAAAGCCCGCCGCCCGGGCATGCCTCAATATGTCGCCCACGATCATGGCCGCGGCGCCGGTGCCGCGTGCTGCGGGCAGCAAGGCCAGGTCGTGCAGGTAATAGGTATCGGCATCGGCCGGAAGTGCGCCCAGCAGCGCATTGAGCTCGGGCAGCTGCTTGAAGCGCCAGGGGTGGGACAGGATATAGCCCGACGGCTGGCCGTCGAGCTCGAGCAGCCGCGTGCCCTCGGGGTAGAGGCGCAGGCGCTCGGCAAAGACCGCCGCGTCCTCGGGGAAATTGGGATGCACCTTCGCGGCGATCGCCTCGACCGCCGGCAGGTCGAGCGTGGTCAGGGCGCGCCAATGCATTGCTGTGTTCATCCGTTTCTTAAAAAGCAAAAGGCCCGCGCTGTGAAGCGCGGGCCAGCAGTTTGATGCGCGTCGAGACTTACTTCTCGTCGCGGCCCTTGAGCGCTGCGCCCAGGATGTCGCCCAGCGATGCGCCCGAATCGGACGAACCGTAATTGGCGACGGCTTCCTTTTCCTCGGCGATTTCCAGCGCCTTGATGGAAAGCTGGATGCGGCTGGTCTTGCGATCGTACTGGGTGACGCGTGCGTCGACCTTTTCGCCCTTGGAGAAACGCTCCGGGCGCTGGTCGTTGCGATCGCGGCTGAGATCGGCGCGACGGATGAACGCGGTCATCTCGGTGTCGGCGATGCGGACTTCGATGCCTCCATCGTTGACTTCGATCACGGTGCCGGTGACGACAGCGCCCTTGCGGATGCCGCCGGCCTCGCCGGTATCGCCCGAGGCAGCCGAAGCTTCGCCAGCGGCGAGCTGCTTGATACCCAGCGAGATGCGTTCCTTTTCGACGTCAACATCGAGGACCTTGGCCGAAACCATGTCACCGCGGTTGTAGTCTTCAAGGGCCACTTCGCCCGACTTCTGCCAGTCGAGGTCGGACAGGTGAACCATGCCGTCCACATCGCCGTCGAGGCCGATGAACAGGCCGAATTCGGTCTTGTTCTTGACTTCGCCTTCGATGACCGAACCGACCGGGAACTTCTCGGCGAAGCTTTCCCATGGGTTTGCCAGGGTCTGCTTGAGGCCGAGCGAGATGCGGCGCTTGTCGGGATCGACTTCCAGCACGACGACTTCGACTTCCTGGGAGGTCGAGACGATCTTGCCGGGGTGGACGTTCTTCTTGGTCCAGCTCATTTCCGAGACGTGGATCAGGCCTTCGATGCCCGGCTCCAGTTCCACGAACGCACCGTAGTCGGTGATGTTGGTGACGCGGCCGGTGAACTTGGCCTCGATCGGATACTTGGCCTCGATGCCTTCCCACGGATCGGCCTGCAGCTGCTTCATGCCGAGGCTGATGCGGTGGCTTTCGTGGTTGATGCGGACGATCTGGACCTTGATGGTCTCGCCGATCGTCAGCACTTCGGACGGGTGGTTCACGCGACGCCATGCGATGTCGGTGACGTGCAGCAGGCCGTCAATACCGCCGAGATCAACGAACGCACCGTAATCGGTGATGTTCTTGACCACGCCGTCGACAACCTGGCCCTCTTCGAGCTGCTGGACGATTTCCGAACGCTGTTCGGCGCGCGACTCTTCGAGAATGGCGCGACGCGACACGACGATATTGCCGCGGCGCTTGTCCATCTTGAGGATCTGGAACGGCTGCAGCACGTTCATCAGCGGCGCGATATCGCGGATCGGGCGGATATCGACCTGCGAGCGCGGCAGGAAGGCAACGGCGCCTTCGAGGTCGACCGTGAAGCCGCCCTTGACCTGGTTGAAGATGGTGCCTTCAACGCGCTCGTTGTTGTTGTACATTTCTTCGAGCTTGACCCAGCTCTCTTCACGGCGGGCCTTCTCGCGGCTGAGGACAGCCTCGCCGGCAGCGTTCTCGACGCGGTCGACATAGACCTCGACGATGGAACCCACCTTGATGGTGCCGTCACGGCCAGCCTGGCCGAATTCCTTGAGCGCGATGCGGCCTTCGGTCTTGAGACCGACATCGATGATCGCCAGGTCCTTCTCGATCGCGACGACCGTGCCCTTGACGACGGCGCCCTCTAGCGGCTCGTTATCGACAAACGAGTCCATCAAAAGGGATTCAAAATCTTCTTTCGTCACAGTTTGCTGTGCCAAATATCATCTCCGTTGCGCCGGTGGTTGGGGTTGAAGACCGAAAGCCCGCCATTTCCCAAATGGAAATGCCGGCGCGCGAGCGCCCGATCGAGAGGTTGATTTGCGGTAGTGTCCGGTGGCTTCGCTGGGTGATTGCCGGGGCCGAACCGCACAAGGTTGGATTTGAGCTGACCAGAGGCGGTCACTCGAACCGAAAAAGTCTTGCAACTTCTTCTGAGTGACCTCTAGAGCCCTGCCTTGTGCGCCATGGTCCCATCGACAATCGCGATGGCTGCGCGGAGTGCGGCTTCTATATCGAGAAGCGTCGTGTCGAGCAAGTGCGCGTCCTCGGCTTTGTAGAAGCCACCATTGGGGTTGAGCATGTCACGCGCATCCCGCTCTTCTATCTGGTGATAGAGCGCATAGCGGTCAACCACCTGGCCGCGGGCCTCGAGCTGGCGGGCCCGCCGCTCCATGCGGGATTTTGAATCGGCCTGGATGAACAGTTTCACATCCGCTTCCGGTGCAATGACCGTGCCGATATCGCGCCCGTCCAGCACGGCGCCGCCCTCCTGGGTGGCAAAGTCGCGCTGATAGTCGAACAGGGCGGCCCGCACTGCCCCGATCACGGCGACCTTGCTGGCCAGGGTGCCGATCTTGGGCGACAGCAGATATTCCGGCTCGATATCGCTCTCGTCCAGCGTCTGCGCCGCCGCGATGGCGCGCTGCTCGAATTCGGGCGAATTCTCGTAGGCCTCCACTGCCCGGCCGACGGCGCGATAGAGCAGGCCGGTATCGAGATAGGGCAGGTTGTAGTGGCGGGCCAGGCCCGAGGCGAGCGTGCCCTTGCCCGACGCTGCGGGGCCATCGACGGCGATGATCATGACGATCGTCCTTTCACGGTTTCGAACCGGGCGCCCGCCGCGGTCAAGGCCGCCACAAAGCCAGGGAAATGTGCGGCAATGGCGCTGGTATCGTCCAGGGTCACCCGGTGCCGGCTGGCCAGTCCCAGCACGAGGAAGCTCATGGCAATGGCGGGGTCGCCCCGGCTGGCGACCGTGCCTCCGCCCTCGACATTGCCTTCTCCGCCTATGGTCAGGTTCGTGTCGCCCTCGGCAACCGTTACCTTGCTGGCGGCCAGCCCTGCGGCGATCGCGGCCAGCCGGTCTCCCCCCTGCTGGCGCAGGGAGCCGAGCCCCTCGATCACCGTCTCGCCCTGCGCATAGGCGGCGGCCATGGCCAGGGCCGCAATGTCATCGAGCATGGTGGCGCTGTGTTCGGCCGCGATCCTGATGCCCTTGAGGCGCGAGGAGCGTATGCGCAGATCCGCGACATGCTCGCCGCCGATCTCGCGCTGGTTGAGAAACTGGATATCGCCGCCCATTTCGAGCAGCGTGTCGATCAGGCCGGTACGCGTGGGGCTGACCAGCACGTCGCACACCATCAGGTCCGACCCCGCCACGATCAGTGCCGCCACCACGGCATAGGCCGCCGCCGACGGATCGCCCGGCACGCGGAGGTGCTGGGGGCGGAGCTCGGTCAGCCCGGTCACGCTGATCGTGCTCGCGCCGGCCTCGTCGCCGGCCATGGCGATGCTGGCGCCAAACGCAGCCAGCAGCTTTTCGATATGGTCGCGGGTCGGTACCGGCTCGACGATGCTGCTGGCGCCGGCCATCTGCACCGCTGCCAGCAGCAGCGCTGACTTGATCGGCTCGGCCGGTTCGGCCATCACCTGCTGGATCGGCAGCGGCGCCGTCGGGCCGCGCAGCGTCAGCGGCAGGCCGCCATCGACGGCTTCCTCGATCGCGGTGCCGATCGGCTCCAGCGCCTCGAGCAGCGGCCGCAGTGGCAGCCGCATCAGCTCCGGCCCGCCGGTGAACCGGGTGGCAAAGGCCAGCGGTGCCACGAGACCGAGCAGCAGCTGCAGGCCGGTCCCGGATGTCTTGAGATCGAGCCGCGCCTGCGGCGCCAGCAGGCCTCCCACGCCCAGGCCATGCACGTGCCAGGCGTCGTCCCTGGCGTCGATGCGCACGCCCAGTTGGCGCAGCGCGGCGGCCGTGGCCATCACCTCGGCGGATTCCATGATCCCCTCGATGGTCGAGCGCCCCACGGCGAGGGCAGAAACCACCAGCGCGCCATGCGATATGGCGCTGTCGCCCGGCGTGGCAAATCGCCCGGCAAGCGGGGCGGCGCCGTGGCTGGCAAGCGGGGCGGGACTGACGGAAATCTCTGCGCTGGTATCGGTCATGGGTGAGCTGGCTTTAGCATGGCCCGGCGCGGCAAGGCCACTACCCCTCGCCCGCGGGAGGCAGCTCTCCACATTTTCGGTTTGACAGGGGCCGGGTTTGCCCATAACCGGACTGACCGAACGGGGCAGGTCCTAGGATTTTTGGCCCCCAAAACATTACGACGAGGAACATCGATGGCCAGTTCCGAACGCGGCACCAAACGTACCGATCCCGAGACGGGCAAGAAGTTCTACGACCTCAATATGGACCCGATCGTCTCGCCCTATACGGGCAAGAGCTATCCGCGCTCCTTCTTCGAACAGCTGCTGGTCGGCAAGGCATCTCCCGTGACTGCCCGCAAGGCAGACGTGGAAGATGAAGAAGAAGTCGAGGAAGAGGTCGAGGATGTGGCAGCACCCGAGATCGTCAGCCTTGAAGACGCCGATGCCGAAGAAGCCGGCGACGAGGATATCCCAGACGTCGAGGACGTCGAGGTCGACGAAGAACTCGGCGACGACGAGGCAGACGTCTTCCTCGAGGAAGACGAAGACGAGGACGACGAGCTCGGCTTTGACGTCGGTGGCGACGAAGACCGTTGATTCGCAACGATTTTTCAGCCGGTTGACAGCGTCAGCCGGCTGAACAAAAAAGTGTCATTTAGACACTTGCAAGGGGACGGATCATCCAATAGGTTCCGCCTCGCTTCGGACGGCACATGCCCTCCAAAGACCCATGGAATGGGGCCTTAGCTCAGCTGGGAGAGCGCTTGCATGGCATGCAAGAGGTCAGCGGTTCGATCCCGCTAGGCTCCACCAAACCTTCGCGACTTCGTAGTTTCGACCCAGCAGGCCCAGTGGCTCTGCCCGAAATTCTCGGACATCTTCTGGCGAAGGCCGTCGCGTTGTAGCGACAAAGTCATGCGGGCGGACCGCTTTTCTTCACAGACTCGATTTGACCGACTTTCGGCTTTGGCGTTGTCATCGCCGGACCGACGCCGTTAAGGTCGTGGCCTGTCCGATCGCCAGCCACCAGGTCCCGTGTCTCCAGTAGAAGCCAGAGTTGCCGCGATTGCCGAACGGGTCAGCCAGGCTGACAGCATCACTGCGGGCAAGCTGGTCGAACTGCTCGGCAATGCCTCCTATCCCATGGTCATCCTGGTACTGAGCGTCCTCAACATGATCCCGGGGCCGCCCGGTTATGGTGGCACCATTGCGCTGGCCATCATCACCGCCACGATTGCCCGGCTGCTCGGCCGACCGTTGCGCCTGGGCGGCTGGATCGGCCGGCGCGTCCTGCCCGAGCGGCTGCTCGACCGCATGGTCCGCCAGATGCAATGGCTGGCCCGCGTCATCGCCGGCATATCGCGGCCGCGGCTGCGCCAGCTCACCGGGCCGGGCTCGGAACGGCTGACCGGTGCCTTCATCCTCCTTGTCAGCCTGCCAATGGTGCTGCCCATCCCCTTCATCAATGCCGTGCCCAATACCGGCATTGCGGTGATCTGCGTGTCGCGCATCAATCGCGACGGGCTCGGTGTCCTGCTCGGCGGCGTCATTGCGCTGGTCGGACTGGCCATTGCCGGCTTTGCCATCTGGGGTGCCGTCATGCTGGCCCGATCGGTGCTCGGGTCATGATCGTGCTGCCACGCAGCCGGGTGCTGTGGCGGCAGCTCGATCGCGTCTCGACGGGCGGCTGGCTGCTGGGTCTGCTGTTCTTCGCACTGGCACTGACGCCATCGCTCATCCCCCGTCATTTCACCACGCAGGGGATCCTGTGCGGCTGCGCTTTCGCCGCGGGCTATGGCATTGGCGTCTTCCTCGAATGGCTGTGGGACTATCTCGAACTGCGCTGGCCCAGCCCCCGCCTGGCCCGCTGGATCGGGCGCATTGTCGCGCTGGCCTGCCTGATCCTCGCCGTCGCCTTCCTGTGGTTCTCCACCGGCTGGCAGAATTCCATCCGCGCCGTCATGGGCGTCGCTCCGGTCGAGGCGCGCCAGCCCTGGTTCGTGGCGGCCATTGCCGTTGTTCCCGCGGCCATCCTGATCGGACTGGGAACGCTGCTGGTGCAGGGCGTCAGGCTCATTGCGACCTGGCTGGCCCGGATCATTCCGCGCCGGGTGGCGCTGGCCGGCGCTATCCTCGTGGTGGGCGTCCTTGCCGCGACGATCGGGGAAGGCGTGGTCGGTCGCGGCCTGCTCTACGCCGCCGACCGCTTCTATGGCGATTTCGACCGGCTGGCCGCCAGCCAGGCGCCCGCGCCGGTTGATCCCCTGCGCTCGGGCAGCGCAGCCTCCTTGATCGATTGGGATACGATCGGGCTCGATGCCCGCATCTATGTGCAATCGGGGCCGAGCGTCGACGAGATCGCCGATGTCACCGGCCGGCCGGCCATAGAGCCGCTACGGGTCTATGTCGGCCTGCGCTCGGCCGAGACGCCGGAGACACGGGCCGAACTGGCCTTGCGCGAGATGGATCGCGTCGGCGCCTTCGACCGCTCGATCCTGGTCCTCATCATGCCGGTGGGCACCGGCTGGGTGGAGCCAGCGGCGATCGATACGCTCGAATTCCTGCATGGTGGCGATGTCGCCAGCGTCGCCGTGCAATATTCCTATCTCACCAGCTGGCTGTCGCTGGTGTCAGAACCGGATGTGGGCGTGGAAACGGCGCGCTCGCTGTTCAGCGCCGTCTATGCGCGCTGGTCCGACATGCCCGAAGACGCCCGACCGCGGCTTTACCTGCACGGACTCAGCCTGGGCGCCTATAGCTCGGCGGCCTCATCCTCGCTCTACGACATTCTCGCCGACCCGTTCGACGGCGCCCTCTGGGTCGGGCCGCCTTTCGCCACCGCTACCTGGCTGAGCGCGACGATCAATCGCGAGCCGGGCTCCCCGTGGTGGCTGCCCAGCGTGGGCGATGGGTCTGTGGTGCGCTTTTCCAATGGCGATGGCGACCTGCGCGCCGATGCGCGGCCCTGGGGGCCGCTACGCACGGTCTTTCTGCAATATCCCAGCGATCCGATCGTCTTCTTCGAACCCGCCATGCTGTGGCGCGAGCCGGTCTGGCTCAGCGGACCGCGGGCCGAAGGCGTATCGGACCTGCTCGACTGGTATCCCGTGGTCACCTTCCTCCAGCTCCTGCTCGACATGGCGCTGGCCCAGACCGCGCCTATCGGCTTTGGCCATGTCTATGCCCCGCAGGACTATTTCGACGCCTGGCTCCAGGTCACCCAGCCGCCCGGCTGGACCCAGCCCGGTCTCGACAGCCTGCGCCAGCGCCTGGCCCGTCATGGCGAGCGCGGCCTGATCGATGAGGGCTGGTTCCGCAGCGACGCGCCAGATTGACGGTGCCGGGGCGATCCGTTCATGCTCTGTACTCACAGATTCGGGTCCCGCCTTGGCCAAAGCTCCCCTCGTCCTCGACACCAATCGCGCCCGCCATCTGTGGATAGCTGCGCAGAAGCTCGATAGCGCAGCCCCCTTTGGCGAGGGACCAGCGGCGACGCTCGCGGCCATCGCTCAGCTCGGCTACGTGCAGATCGACACCATCAATGTCATCGAGCGCTGCCACCACCACATCCTTTATTCCCGTATTCCCGGCTATCGGCGCGCCGACCTCGCCCAGCTGCAATCGGCCGACAAATCCGTGTTCGAATACTGGACGCATGCGCTGAGCTATCTGCCGACGGCCGACCTGCCCTTCTTCCTTCCCGCCATGAAGCAGTATCGCGTCACGCCCAGCCGCTGGTTCGGCGCGGTGACCGCCGATGAGGTCAGCCGGATGGTCAGGCGCCTGCGCAGCGATGGGCCGCTTTCCATCCGCGATATCGGCGATGACGCCCTGGTCGACAAGGATCATCCCTGGGCCAGCCGCAAGCCGAGCAAGCGCGTGCTGGAAATGATGTTCTTCCAGGGCAAGGTGGCCGTCTCGGCCCGCCAGGGCATGGTCAAGACCTATGACCTGATGGAGCGCCATTTCGGCTGGACCACGGCGCCCAGGCCCGCCACGGAGCGGCAGATCACCGCCTATCTGCTCGATCGGGCCCTGCGCAGCCAGGGCGTGGTCAGCCTTGATTCCATCTGCCATCTCGATGCCCCGCGCAAGACGGCGGTCCGCGAGCTGATCGACAGCCGCGTCCGCCGCAAGCTGCTGGTCCCGGTGGTGATTGCGGGGCAAGAGAAGGTGCCGCATTGGGCCATGCCCGAGACGCTCACCGCACCGGCCAGCGAGCCACCGACCCTGGTTCATATCCTCTCGCCCTTCGACCCGCTGATCATCCAGCGCAAGCGGCTCAAGCTGTTCTTCGGCTACGACCATCTCTTCGAGGCCTATATCCCGGCCGCCAAGCGGCGCCTGGGATATTTTGCCCTCCCGGTCCTCATGGGCGACCGCATCGTCGCCGCCGTCGATCTCAAGGCCGACCGCACGGCGGGCAAGCTGCTGGTCCAGCAATGGACCTGGCTCGATGATCCGGGCGCCGAAGGCCGCGCCGCCATCGACGAGGCCCTGGGCCGCTTCGAGCGGTTTCAGCTGGGGCGTTAAAGGCCAACCGAACGGCTTCGCCCGGTTCGGCGCTTTCCAAACCCACGCACTGCGCGCTAGAACCCTCGCCGCGAGTTGGAGACACCCATGGCGACCTACACTGACATTGCCCGACGGGTGTATAACCACACGTGGAAGCTCGATCCGATCGTGCGGAGCCTGCTCGATACCGATTTCTACAAGCTGCTGATGCTGCAGATGATCTGGGGGCTCTATCCCGGGGTCAATGCCACCTTCTCGCTCATCAACCGCACTAGGTCGGTTCGCCTGGCCGACGAGATCGACATCGACGAGCTGCGCGCCCAGCTCGATCACGCCCGCACCCTGCGCTTTTCAAAGAAGGAAATGATCTGGCTGGCGGGCAACAGCTTTTATGGCAGCAAGCAGATCTTCGAGCCGGCCTTCCTCAAGTGGCTGGAGGATTTCCGGCTGCCCGAATACCGGCTGGAAAAGCAGGACGGGCAGTTCGTGCTCGAATTTCCCGGCCTGTGGCTGGAAACCTCGATGTGGGAGATCCCGGCCCTTGCCATCATCAACGAGCTGCGCTCGCGCGCCGCGATGAAGCATTACGGCCCTTTCACGCTCGACGTGCTCTATGCCCGCGCCAAGGCCAAGATGTGGGAAAAGGTCGAGCGGCTGCAAAAGCTGCCCGACTTGAAGATTTCCGATTTCGGCACGCGCCGCCGCCATTCCTTCCTCTGGCAGCGCTGGTGTGTCGAGGCGCTCAAGGAAGGCATTGGCGAGGCCTTTACCGGCACCTCCAATGTCAAGCTGGCTATGGACAATGACCTCGAGGCGCTGGGCACCAATGCCCATGAGCTGCCCATGGTCCTGGCGGCCCTTGCCCGCACCGACGAGGCGCTGCGCGCTGCGCCCTATCAGGTGCTGCAGGATTGGGAGAGCTATTATGGCGGAAATCTCAAGATCGTGCTGCCCGATGCCTTCGGCACGGATGCCTTCCTGCGCGACGCTCCCGACTGGGTCGCCGACTGGACCGGCTTCCGCCCCGATTCGGCCCCCGCCATCGAAGGCGGAGAGCGCATCATCGCCTGGTGGAAGTCGCGTGGCCGCGATCCGCGCGACAAGCTCCTGATCTTTTCCGATGGCCTCGACGTCGACATGATCGAGGAGGCCTATCTCCACTTCGACGGCAAGGTGCGCATGGCCTTTGGCTGGGGCACAAACCTGACCAATGATTTCGAGGACTGCGCCCCGGACGGGGCCAATCCGGGCTTGGATCCGATCTCCATTGTCGCCAAGGTCAGCGAGGCCGACGGCCGCCCCGCGGTCAAGCTGTCCGATAATCCCGCCAAGGCCACCGGCACGCCCGAAGAGATCGCCCGCTACATCCGCATCTTCGGCGATGCAGGCCGCGTGGAGCATGCGGTCAAGGTTTAGTTCTGGCGTGGAACCGAAACCGTTTTGCGGCATTACCGACTGTGGAGAACCCACGCCCCGAAACGCACGTTAACGTCTTGGGAACCATGCCCGACTATGCGTTTCGGCTGGGGGCTCCCTCAGGGGCCGGAATGACTTTGCAGCTAATCGATATCACCGTGCGCGACAAGCAGGCGCATCCGCGTCTGGAAGGGCGCATGACCGGCCATGTCCGCGCCGTGCTGTCCGAAACCGTCGGCGAGCGCGAGCAGACGCATGAGCTGGCCATCCCCGTCTGGGCCGATGTGGCGCCCGATGCCAGCGAAGCCGATATCGACATGGCCCTCATGGTCAAGGCCGCCGACATCATCGCCCGGCTCAAGGCCAATCTGGCCGGCGGATCGTCCTAGCGTTTCCACGTCTTGAAGAAGGCGCGCTGCGTCTCCGTTAGCCCCCCGGTGCGGCGGGCCGGCGCTGGCGGCGCGGCATCGAACCGCTCGGCCGATCGATGCCGGTATTTGGAAGCATGGGCATAGTAGCGGGCCGCCCGGGCAATCTCCAGGTCGGCCTTGCGGCGCTTCTCGTCGCGCACGAACCAGGTGATCGCCAGGATCACGATGACCCAGATTGCCAGGATTTCCCAGGCCATGTCCGCCTCCAGTGTGGAGAGCGGTGATAGCTAACAAAGTCTTAAGCACCAAGCGCAGGCCGGCATTAGCCTTACCCGCTAAACTTTTACCCTTCGGCCCGGACCGTCACTTGCGGTTCTTGGCACCGGCCTCGATCGGCACGGCATAGAGCTCGAGCCGATGGTCCACCAGCCGATAGCCCAGCCGCTTGGCGATCACGTCCTGGATGGCCTCGATCTCTTCATTGCGGAACTCGATGACGGCGCCGCTGCGGATATCGATCAGGTGGTCGTGATGCTCGTCGGGGATCAGCTCGAAGCGGGCGCGTCCGTCCTTGAAGTCATGCTTGGTCACCAGTCCCGCCTCCTCGAAGAGGTTGACGGTGCGATAGACGGTCGAGAGCGAGATGCGGTCATCCACCGCCGAGGCGCGGCGATAGAGTTCCTCGACATCGGGATGGTCGGCGGCCGCCTCGATCACGCGGGCAATGACGCGCCGCTGGTCGGTCATGCGCATGCCCTTGGCCACGCAGGCTTCTTCCAGCGTCGGTTCGGTCTGGCTCTTGCTCACGCCACGCTCCCCGCTTCCTCGATGCGATCCGGGTTACCCAAGATCACGCGCCATGACAAGCGCGGTGGCCTGGCTGCCATCCGGCTTGGGATAATAGCCCTTGCGGCTGGAAATGGTGGCAAAGCCCTCGCGCTGGTAGAGCTTGATGGCCGCGCCATTGTCTTCGCTGACTTCGAGAAACATGCGGCGTGCGGGGCTCCGCAGCAGGTCGTCGAAGGCGGCCCGCAGCAGCGCCTGGCCGATCCGCTTGCCGCGCCATTTGGGGTCGACGGCAATGGTCAGCAGTTCCGCCTCGTCGGCCGCGATGCGGATCAGCGCAAAGCCGGCAATGCGGCGCCGGGCATCGCAGGCCACGTAGACCGGCGTGCTGTCGTCAGCCAGGAAGCTCTCGAATTCTCCCACCGGCCAGCCGCGGTAAAAACCCAGCGCGTGGATGCGCGCCAGTTCCTTGGCATCCGCCACCCGTCCCGGCTCGATATGCAGACCCGCCGGCGCCATCCACAGCTTGATCATGCGCCGCGCCTCTCGATCCGTGCCGCCGTCTGCGGCTTGGCATCGGCATCGCGGATATAGTTGGGCTCGGGCGGGTGGCTTGCGGCGTCGAGCCCGGCCCCATGGCGCGCCAGCAGCGCAATATCGACGATGGCGGATTCGATCAGTGTCGCACCGGGCAACACGGCGGCCCGCGCCTCCTCCATCGGCATGATGGCGCCCGCAGTGAGCGCCGCGCCGGGTCCGGCAAAATTCTGCAGATAGGCTTCGCCGCGGCGCGCGTCGAGCAGCACCGAACTCGGTCCGGACTGTCCCAGCGACAGCGCGACCAGGCTCGATACCCCCACAACCGGCAGACCGCGCGCCAGCCCGATGCCACGCGCGGCCGACAGGCCGATGCGCAATCCGGTGAACGATCCGGGCCCGGTCGTGGTCACCACCCGCCTAAGGTCGGCATAGCCCAGCCCGTTGCGCTCCAGCAGCGTGGCGATACGCGCGAAGATCAGCTCGGCATGGCCATTGGCGATTTCGTCGATCGACACATCCACGCCTCCATCCGCCAGCAGCAGTCCCAGCTGCAGCCGCGGCGCGGCGGTGTCGATGGCAAGCGTGATGGGCAAAATATCAGGCACGCTGGCTCCCGCCCCCGAACCGTATCGCGCTGCATGCGATCCACTGCACGCGGCGCTCCCCTTCTCCCCCCGTGGGAGAAGGTGCCCGAAGGGCGGATGAGGGGGCCTCTTTGCCTCCTAGCGCCGACACGGCGCCAAGTCCACCGCCTTGACGCCCCACCTCGCCACAGCGACCTTGCCGGCATGCACCCTGATTCGCTCAAGGCCCCGATATGACCTGGCTGGCCGAGACTGCCATGCTGAGCCATGGCTGGCGCCGCTTCCTGCTGCTGATGCTGGCGGGCGCCATTGCCGGCCTCTCCGTACCGCCGCTCTTCATCGTGCCGGCTCTGTTCATCAGCTTCCCGCTCTGGGTCTGGTGCCTCGATGGCGCCGAGCGCCCGCGCGGCTGGCGGCGGCTGTTCGGCCCGGCCTTTGCCATCGGCTTTGCCTTTGGCTGGGGCTATTTCACCGTGGCTTTTCACTGGCTGGGCGCCGCCTTTTTCGTCGATGGCGGCATCATGCTGGTGTTGATGCCCTTTGCCATCCTGGCGCTGGCGGCGCTGATTGCCTTTTTCTGGGGCGGGGCCAGCGCGCTGGCCCATCTGTTCTGGAGCCACGGACCCTGGCGCGTCGTGACACTCGCCACCTTCCTCACCATGGCCGAATGGGCTCGCGGCCACGTGCTGACCGGCTTTCCCTTCGACCTGCTTGGCTATGCGCTGACCCCGACCGACGAGATGATGCAGATCACCTCGGTCATCGGCATCTATGGCCTCACCCTGGTCGCGGCATTGTTGGCCATGACCCCGGCTCTGATCTGGCCGGCCGACAATCGCAGCCTGTCGCGGCGCTTATTGCCCTTTTTCATTGCCCTCTTCGTCATCGCCGGCCAGCTCGGTTATGGCTATAATCGACTTTCCGGCACCATCGCGACCGAACGCACCGATATCGCCCTGCGCCTCGTGCAGCCACTGGTCTATGAACATGCCGATTTCGGCAATGTCGATCCGGTGGCGCTGATCGATCGCCTGCTGATGCTGAGCGACATGCGCATGGACCCGGCCGACCAGGGCCTTGCCGATATCACCCATCTGGTCTGGCCCGAATCGTCCCTGCCGTTTTTCCTCGCCACCTATCCCGAGGCGCTGGCGCGCATTGCCCGCCTGTTGCCCGAGGGCACGACCCTGCTGACCGGCGCGCCGCGCCAGCAATACGAGCCCGGCGCCACGGAAGCTTCGGGGCCCCCGTTCAATGCGGTCCTGGCGATCGATACCAATGGCGAGGTCATTGCCTCCTATGACAAGTCCCATCTCGTGCCGTTTGGCGAATTCCTGCCCTATGGCGAATTCTTCGCGCGGCTGGGCATCAAGCAGTTCGTGCCGGGCGCCGAGGGCTGGGCGCATGGCGATGCGCGGCGCCGGCTCATGAGCCTGCCGGCCACGCCGTCGCTGCTGGCGCTGATCTGCTACGAGATCCTGTTTTCCGGCGATCTCGGCGATACCGCCGGTGCGCAATTCCTCTTCAACATCACCAACGATGCCTGGTTCGATGGCTCCATCGGCCCGGCCCAGCATGCCCACCATGCCCGCATCCGCGCCGTGGAGGAGGGCATGAGCCTGATCCGCGCCGCAAATACTGGCCTCACCTTTGCCACCGATCCGCTGGGCCGCATCACCGCCCAGCTCCCGCCCATGCAGATGGCCGCGCTTGATGTGCGCCCGCATGAGCGCCTGTCGGGCACGGTCTTCAGCCAGCTCCGCCACTGGCCCCTGCTGCTCGCTCTGCTCGCGGGACTGCTGATCTCCCTCGCCGCCAGCCGCAACAATCGCAGGAAGCGGCCTGGATAGGCCGGCGCCTTCGGCTGGCGTGGGCACCCACCCACAGATCTGGGAACTCCTGTTGCCATCCCCAACTTATCCCCCTGGTCGAAACCTGTGGCACAATCCTGCCCATCACTCCGCATGGGCGGCCTGCAGGCGAACAGTGGCGGGGGGAGCCGGGCGCGGGTTTTGCCTCTCGCGCAGGTTCGAGACCTGGCCGTACGTGGCGAGCGACCATCGTGCGCGATAACCGGGACTGTTCCAAAAACCGGCACCCCGAGGCGGCCGTCGTCTCGTTTTTTAATTTACCAGAGGCGGCATCCGCCTCGGGGCCCGTCCATCTCGTGAAAACCGTGTTCAGGCGGCGCTTTGGCACGCCCGCGACTTGGCGGCACCGCCGACAGCAGCCGCCAATCCATGCTCCAAAACCGCCATGCAACATATCAAGCTTTCTTTATATCCCGCTTGACCGCGCGGGCGGGCAATGTCACAAACCCCTCGGAATTGCTCATTTTGAGTGGTTTTTGACAAGTTCAGGGGAATTTGGGTGGCGCGGTCTTCTTATCTCTTCACGTCGGAATCGGTGTCCGAGGGTCATCCGGACAAGGTGTGCGACCGGATTTCCGATGAAATCGTCGACCTGGTATTCCGCGAGGCCAAGAAGGCCGGCATGGATCCCTCCCAGGTGCGCATCGCCTGCGAGACGCTGGCCACCACCAATCGCGTGGTGATTGCCGGCGAGGTGCGCGTGCCCGAAACCCTGCTCAAGAAGGGCAAGGACGGCAAGATCGTGCTCGATGCCGCCGGCCACCCGGTGGTCAATCCGTCCAAGTTCAAGTCCGCCGCCCGCAAGGCCATCAAGGCCATCGGTTACGAGCAGGCCGGCTTCCACTGGAAGACCGCCCGCATCGACGTGCTGCTGCATGGCCAGTCGGCCGATATCGCGCAGGGCGTCGACGAATCGGGCAACAAGGATGTGGGTGCCGGCGACCAGGGCATCATGTTCGGCTATGCCAGCCGCGAGACCCCTGAATTGCTGCCCGCGCCCATCTACTACGCGCACAAGATCCTCGAGACCCTGACCATTGCCCGCAAGGCCAATAACAGCGCCGCCGGCAAGCTCGGCCCCGACGCCAAGAGCCAGGTCACCGTCCGCTATGAAGATGGCAAGCCGGTCGGCGTCACCCAGATCGTGCTGTCCACCCAGCATCTGGATGAGAGCCTGACCTCGGCCGACGTGCGCGGAATTGTCGAACCCTATATCCGTGAAGCCCTCCCCGAAGGCTGGATCACCAAGGATACCGTCTGGCACGTCAACCCGACCGGCAAGTTCGTGGTCGGCGGTCCCGATGGCGATGCGGGCCTGACCGGTCGCAAGATCATTGTCGACACCTATGGCGGTGCAGCGCCGCATGGCGGCGGCGCCTTCTCGGGCAAGGATCCCACCAAGGTGGACCGTTCGGCAGCCTATGCGGCGCGCTACCTCGCCAAGAACGTGGTTGCCGCGGGCCTGGCCGATCGCGCCACCATCCAGCTCAGCTATGCCATTGGCGTTGCCCAGCCGCTCTCGATCTATGTCGACCTGCACGGCACCGGCACCGTCGACGAGGCCCGGGTCGAGGCAGCGCTGGGCAAGGTGATGGATCTCACCCCGCACGGCATCCGCACTCATCTCGATCTCAACAAGCCCATCTATGCCAAGACCTCCGCCTATGGCCATTTCGGCCGCAAGGCGGGCCGTGACGGCTCGTTCAGCTGGGAAAAGACCGATCTGGTCAGCGCCCTCAAGGCCGCAGTGAAGTAATCCCCCTCGGCTTTGTGCCTGCTACAATGAACCTTGTCCCCGCTGCGGCGAGGGCGAGGTTCTTTTTTTGATGTGAGACTGATGACCAAGCCAGACCACCAGCTTCCAAAGACCCGCTCGGGCGAGCCGCGCGCCTTTTTCGGCCGCCGCTCGGGCAAGAAGCTGCATGGCGGCCAGCAGGCCGTGTTCGACGCCACCCTGCCCGATCTCGAAATCAAGCTCAGCGGCACGCTCGACCCGCGGGCGCTCTTCCCCGACGCCGACAGGATCATTGTCGAAATCGGCTATGGCGGCGGCGAGCATCTGGCCCTGGAGGCCGGTCGGCATCCCGATACCGGCTATATCGGCTGCGAGGTCTTTACCGGCGGCATCGGCAAGATGGTGCAGACCATCGCCGCCGAAGGCCTGGCCAATATTCGCCTTTTCACCGACGATGCCTTCAAGCTGCTGGTGGCGCTGCCCGATGCCTCGCTCGACGAGGTCTATCTGCTCTATCCCGATCCCTGGCCCAAGACGCGCCACCACAAAAGGCGCTTCGTATCGCCCACCACGCTGGCCGAGCTGGCGCGGGTCATCCGGCCGGGCGGGGTCTTTCACTTTGCCACCGATATCGAAGATTACGCCAACTGGACCCTGGCCCATATCCTGCGCGCGCCGGCCTTCCGCTTCGCGCCGGAACGGCCCGGCAGCTGGCTCGAACCCTATCCCGGCTGGCAGGCGACCCGCTACGAGCAGAAGGCCCGCCGCGAGGGCCGGTTGATCAGCTTTTACTTCAGTTTCACACGAGTTTAGCCACCGCCGTGAATGGCACCTATGTCAAAGTTTAATGTGGCGGGGCACTGGAAGCGCCACAAAGCCGCCCCATATGCCAACCTCGATCCTGATTTTCCGAGGCGCGTCATGTCCGTTCTTTCCGTATCCAACCAGCACGATTCCGATGTGCTGATGGTCAGACCGGGCAAGTGGACGCTGACGGTCGTGACGCTGTTGCGCGAACAGACGATGCGCTTCAACGAGATCAAGCGCGTCGGCGGGATTTCGCAGAAGACCCTGACCATGACGCTGCGCGAGCTCGAACGCGACGGCTTCGTCACCCGCACCATGTTCGCCACCATTCCCCCGCGGGTCGATTATCAACTGACCGAACTGGGGCGGGAATTGCTGGATCTGGCCGATGGCCTGCGCCGCTTTGCCGAGCGCAACCGGGAGCAGGTGCTGGCGGCGCGGGAACGCTTTGACGCTTCGGGGGGCGAGCCTGCCATCAGGCTCGTCCACGCCGAATAGAACTACGGGCGCCGCCGGCAGACCGGCGGCGCCGGGGCAATCAACTAGAGCGCGACCGGCTCGAGCAGGCCAGGCGTGTAGAGCTGCATGGCCTGGCTGCCATCTTCGAGGACGACGAAGGCGCGGATCAGCCCGCCCCATTCCTCGACATCGGTGGCGTTGATGCCCTGGGCCTGCAGGCGGCTGACGATGGAATCGGCGACAAAGTCGCTCATTTCACCCGAGCCGTCACCGAAGACGTCGCCTTCGGCATAGGCAGGGACGGCAACGCTGGCCAGCGAGGCAACGGCAACCAGGGCGATAAGGCTGTTCTTGATCATTTCAGATGTTCCTTTCGTGTTGAACACCCCACAGATGATCGCGCCCTCTGCCCCCCTCAAGAGACGATTTTGCAGAATATGCCACTTGAAGTCAGGTTTGGAAATGCGAGAGTTTTACAAATGAAATCAAGGGGTTCTTTGGTATCCTGGTTTCCTCTGTGCTACCGGGTTTCACCATGGCAACGATCCGGGCGCCCGACGCTGCGCCGTCTCCCGGCCCGCGACGCGCCCTTGCCTCCGGCCCGGTTCCGCGCTATAGAGGCTCCAACATCTCAGCAAGTTTGCAGAGTGGGAGCCGCCCGGCCCCGCTCTTTTTTATTACCCAAGGGACCGATGAGTTTCGACCTCACCGAACAGCGCTACATCAAGGAAACGGGCCTCGAGGCTCGCGTTTCCCGCATCGTCGAGCCGGTGGCCAATGGCCTGGGCTTCTCGCTCGTCCGGGTGAAGATCACCCAGGAAAACGGCATGACGCTGCAGATCATGGCCGAAGACGAGAACGGGCGCTTCACAATCGTCAACTGCGAGGCCCTCTCCAAGGATCTCTCGCCGGTGCTCGATGTGGAAGACCCGATCGATCGTGAATACCACCTTGAGGTCAGTTCCCCCGGCATCGATCGGCCGCTGGTGCGCAAGCGCGACTTCGCCGCCCATCTGGGCCACGAAGCCAAGATCGAGCTGGCCGACATGATCAATGGCCGCAAGCGCTTCCGCGGCTTCATCAAGTCGGTGGACGACGAGGCAGTGACCATTACCCTGCCGGACGCCTCCGCCGGGACCGATCCGGACCACCGGCTGCTGTTCTCCACCCTGGCCGAGGCCAAGCTGGTGATGACCGATGCGCTCATGGAAAAGGCGCGCATCGATCAGGAAGCCCATCCCATCGACGACGACGAGACCGAGACGGTCGAGCTCGCCAGTGACGACGACGACGAATCTATCTCCAAGGAGACACACTAAATGGCCGTTAGCGCGAACCGTCTTGAGCTCTTGCAGATCGCAGATGCTGTTGCCCGCGAGAAGTCCATCGACCGCATGGTCGTGATCGAGGCGATGCAGGACGCCATGGAAAAGGCTGCAAAGGGCCGCTATGGCGCCGAGACCGAGATCAAGGTCGAGATCAACCCGCGCTCTGGCGAAACTCGCATGTGGCGCCTGCTGGAAATCGTCGAGGAAGTCGAAGAGCCCAGCCGCCAGATCGATCTCAAGCACGCGCAGGTCAAGTCGCCCGAAGCCAAGGTCGGCGACTTTCTCACCGAGCCGCTGCCGCCCATGGAATTCGGCCGCATCGCCGCACAGTCGGCCAAGCAGGTCATCGTGCAGAAGGTGCGCGATGCCGAGCGCGAGCGCATGTATGACGAGTATTTCAATCGCATCGGCGAGATCGTCAACGGCACTGTCAAGCGCGTCGAATATGGCAATGTGATCGTCGACCTGGGTCGTGGCGAAGCCATTATCCGCCGCGACGAGCTGATCCCGCGCGAAATGTTCCGCTATGGCGATCGCGTCCGGGCCTATGTCTATGACGTGCGCCGCGAACAGCGCGGCCCGCAGATTTTCCTCAGCCGCACCCATCCGCAGTTCATGGCCAAGCTGTTCATGCAGGAAGTGCCGGAAATCTACGACGGCGTCATCACCATCCGCTCGATCGCCCGCGATCCGGGCAGCCGCGCCAAGATCGCAGTGACGTCCTCGGATTCCTCGATCGATCCCGTCGGCGCCTGCGTCGGTATGCGCGGTTCGCGCGTTCAGGCCGTGGTGGCCGAACTGCAGGGCGAAAAGATCGACATCATTCCCTGGACCGACACCATTGCCGACCTCGTGGTCAGCGCGCTGCAGCCGGCCGACGTCGCCAAGGTGGTGCTCGACGAGCAGGCCGAGCGCATCGAAGTGGTTGTGCCCGATGAACAGCTGTCGCTGGCCATCGGCCGCCGGGGCCAGAATGTGCGCCTGGCGAGCCAGCTGATCGGCTGGGATATCGACATCCTGACCGAGCAGGAAGAGAGCGAACGCCGCCAGAAGGAATTCTCCGAACGGTCGAGCCTCTTCATGCAGGCCCTTGACGTTGACGAGATGGTTGCCCAGCTATTGGCTTCCGAAGGCTTCTCCTCGGTTGAAGAGCTCGCCTATATCGACGCCAACGAAATTGCCTCGATCGACGGCTTCGATGAAGAGACCGCCGGCGAAATCCAGAACCGCGCCACCGAATATCTGGCGGCCATCGACCGGGCCCATGACGAGGAGCGCAAGGCGCTCGGCGTCGAGGACGAACTCTACGAGATTCCCGGTCTCACCGCAGCCATGCTGGTTGCCCTGGGCAAGGACGGCGTCAAGACGGTCGAAGACTTTGCCGGCTGTGCCTCGGACGATCTGATCGGCTGGAGCGAACGCAAGGATGGCGAGACCAAGCGGTTTGAAGGCACCTTCAAGGACTTCCCCGTAAGCCGCGAGGAAGCCGAGGACATGATTCTGCAGGCCCGCATCAAGGCCGGCTGGATCAACGAGGACGATTTGCCACCGGTGGAAGGTGATACCTTCACCGAAGAGGCGACGGCTTAGGCCGTTTCGGAGCGAGGGACCTGATGGCCCGACGCGAGGAAACGACCAGGATGTGCGCACTGACACGGGCCGAGAGGCCCGTGGCAGAACTTATACGCTTTGTGCTCGGGCCCGACGGCGAACTGGTGCCTGACACCGAAGCCAAGGCCGAGGGACGGGGCGTCTGGATCAGCCTCAGCCGTGATGCTGTGGCCCAGGCGGTCAAGAAAAAGGTCTTTGCCCGGAGCCTGCAGACCGAGGTCAAGCTGCCGGACGACCTGCCCGGACTGACCGAGTTGCGGTTGCAGCAGCGCTATCTCAATGCGCTGGGCATGGCCCGCAAGGCCGGCCAGCTCACCTTTGGCGCCACCAAGGTCAAGGCGCTGATCGACACGGGCAGGCTCATTGCCCTGATCACGGCGACCGATGCCGCCGAGGATGGTCGCAGCAAGATGGTCGGTCCGCTCAAGGCGCTGCACTATGCGGCGGCCGAGGAAGATGTCGAAGGCTTCGACGTGCCCCATTTCGAATTGCTCTCCTCAGAGCAAATGGGTTTGGCACTCGGACTGGAAAATGTGATACATGCTGCCCTCACAAGAGGGGCGGCAGCCCAAGCGGCAGTGGAAAAGGCCCGTAGACTGGCCCTTTACATTGCCAAACCGACGGAAAAGGACACCGACCGCCCTGCGGTTGACGGTGACCTTTTGCCCGAGGCCACCGACGAAAGACGCGAGATACATGGCTGATAACGACGACAAGCGCACCGACGACACTGGCGCGAAGAAGACGCTGACATTGAAGGGCGGCCCAGGCCTGGGCAACCGTCCAGGCATGTCGCGCGGTCCTTCTCGATCGACGGTTGTCGTGGAGAAGCGTACGCGCCTGGTTCCCAAGCCCAATGCTCCGAGCGCTCCGCATCGGCCGCAGCCGGCTGCCGGTAACCCGTCGCAGGCGCAGCGGCCCTCTGCCGGCCGTCCGCCGCAGCAGCAGCGCGCGCCGCTCGGCCTCAGTGCCGCCGAGGCCGAGGCCCGCCGGCAGGCATTGGCCATGGCCGGTGCCCGCGCCGCCGAGGATCAGGAACGCTTCGCCGCCGAAGAGGCGCGCCGCATGGAAGACGATGCGCGCCGCCGTCAGGTGCGCGAGGAAGCCGCCCGTCAGGAAGAAGAGCGTCGCCAGGCCGAGGAAGTCCCGGCTCCGGTCGAGCAACCCGAAGCCAGCCCGCCGCCGGCCGAGGCCAGTGCAGCAGGAGCGGCAGAAGCGCCGGCTCCGGCCGAAGCTGTCCCCTTCACGCCTGCATCGCAGCGCAATGCCGGCCCGTCCAGCGTGCGCGTCGTTGCCGGCCGTCCCGGTCAGCCGCCTCGTCCGACGCGCCCGGCCGGTGAACGGCCCAGTGGCAATACGCGTCCGGAAAGCGAACGCGGCGCCAATGCCTATATCAAGCCAGGTGCGGCTGGTGCCCCCGGCGCCCGTCCCTCGGGCACGGCAACCCGTCCGGCTGGCGAACGTCGCCCGGCTGGTGCCGGCATGGCGCCGATCGGCAATGTGCCGCCGGCCCCGCCCAGCGAGGCCGATGGCCGCAAGATTCGCACCGGCGCGCCGGCCACAAGGCCGACCACCGAAGCTGAACTCGAAAATGCCCGCCGCGCGTCCCGCGCTGCGCCGGAACGTCCGACCCGTCGTGCTGGCGTCGACGCCAATGCGCGTGGTCGCCTCACCGTCACCAATGCCGGCGCCGAGAGCGATCGCGACAAGGGTCCGTCCCTGGCCGCCATGCGTCGCCGTCGCGACAAGAAGATGGGCCGCAACCAGCAGGATGCGCCCAAGCTCAGCCGCGAAGTCATCATCCCAGAAGCTATCACGGTTGCCGAACTGGCCAACCGCATGGCCGAGCGCTCCGTCACCGTCATCAAGATGCTGATGGCGCAGGGCACGATGGCGACCATCAATGACGTGATCGATGCCGATACCGCCGAACTGATCGCCAGCGAACTGGGCCACACGGTCAAGCGCGTCAGCGATGCGGACGTGGAAGAAGGCCTCTATGACATCCCGGCGGACGACAAGGCCGAGGATCTGACCGATCGTGCACCGGTCGTGACCATTATGGGCCACGTCGACCACGGCAAGACCTCGCTGCTCGATGCGATCCGCGAAGCCAATGTGGTGTCGGGCGAAGCCGGTGGCATCACCCAGCATATCGGCGCCTACCAGGTCGAGAAGAACGGCTCCAAGGTCACCTTCCTCGATACCCCGGGCCACGAGGCGTTCACCGCCATGCGTGCCCGTGGTGCCCAGGCAACCGATATTGCCGTGCTCGTGGTGGCGGCCGATGACGGCGTCATGCCGCAGACCATCGAATCCATCAAGCATGCCAAGGCGGCCGGCGTTCCGATCATCGTGGCCATCAACAAGATGGACAAGCCGGATGCCGACCCGATGCGGGTGCGGACCGAATTGCTGCAGCATGAAGTGTTCGTCGAATCGATGGGCGGCGACGTGCTCGATGTCGAGGTTTCGGCCAAGACGCAGGCCGGTCTCGACAAGCTGCTCGAAACCATCCTGCTGCAGGCCGAAGTGCTCGAACTGCGCGTGGCCCGCGACGGCCGCGCCGAGGGCCTCGTCATCGAAGCCAAGCTCGATCGCGGCCGCGGTGCGGTGGCGACCGTGCTGGTGCAACGCGGCACGCTCTCCATTGGCGACATCCTCGTTGCCGGTACCGAGTTTGCCCGTGTTCGCGCCCTGATCAATGACAAGGGCGAGCAGGTCAAGCAGGCCGGTCCCTCCACGCCCGTGGAAGTGCTGGGCTTTACCGGCGTGCCGAGCGCGGGCGACCGCTTCTCGGTCGTCGAGACCGAAGCCCGCGCCCGCGAAGTCACCGAATATCGCCAGCGCTCCATCCGTGAAAAGACGGCCGGCGGCGGCGCTACCAGCCTCGAGCAGATGATGAATCAGCTCAAGGTTGCCGGCATCGCCAAGTTCCCGCTGATCATCAAGGGTGACGTGCAGGGTTCGGTGGAAGCCATCGTGGCCTCGCTCAACAAGCTCTCGACCGATGAAGTGTCGGCGCAGATCCTGATGAGCGCGGTGGGTGGCATCACCGAAAGCGACGTGACGCTGGCCTCTGCATCGAATGCCATTGTCATCGGCTTCAACGTTCGTGCCAACAAGCAGGCGACCGATCTCGCCACCCGCGATGGCATCGAAATTCGCTACTACAACATCATCTACGACCTCGTTGATGACGTGAAGAATGCGATGAGCGGCCTGCTCAAGCCGGAACGCCGCGAGACCTTTATCGGCAATGCCGAAATCCTCGAGGTCTTCACCATCACCAAAGTCGGCAAGGTCGCCGGCTGCCGGGTCACCGAGGGCATCGTGGAACGCGGCGCCGGCGTGCGCCTTATCCGCGACAACGTCGTCATCCACGAAGGCAAGCTCAAGACGCTCAAGCGCTTCAAGGATGAAGTCAAGGAAGTCCAGACCGGCCAGGAATGTGGCATGGCCTTCGAGAATTACGAAGACATGCGCACCGGCGACGTCATCGAATGCTTCCGCGTCGAGACGGTCCAGCGCTCGCTCTAGAGCGGAGCAAAAATCTGCTGAAACGGGCGTCCAATCGGGCGCCCGTTTCGTTTGAGGGATAGCCCCATATCCGGAGCCCTCATGGATCTCGTGGTTATCCTTGGCGACCAGCTGACGCCCGACATAGCCGCCCTGCGGGCCAGCAATCCGGCCTCGGCCATCGTCCTGATGGCGGAAGTGGGCACCGAAACCACCTATGCCTGGCATCACAAGCAGAAGCTCGTGCTGGTGCTCTCGGCAATGCGCCATTTCGCCGACGAACTGCGCGGGCTTGGCTGGACGGTCGACTATGTCGATCTGACCGATCCGGACAATAGCCAGAGCCTTGACGGCGAGGTGGCGCGGGCCGCCAGACGCCACGGCGCGACGCGGATTCTTGCCACGGAAGCGGCGGAATGGCGGGTGCGGGAGCTGCAGCGCGGCTGGAGCGCCCACACCGGACTCCCGGTCGACATCGCACAGGACGATCGCTTCATCGCCAGCCATGCCATGTTCGACACCTGGGCCGATGGCCGGCGCGAATGGACCATGGAGTTCTTCTACCGCGAGATGCGCCGGCAGACCGGACTGCTGCTGGACGGTGGCGGGCAGCCGTTGGGCGGACGCTGGAATTTCGACAGCGAGAACCGCAAGCCGGCCAGACCCGACCTCTTCATGCCCAAGCCGCTGAGCTTTGCGCCAGACGCCCGGACGCAGGGCGTCATCGACCTGGTCAACGCGCGGTTCGCCGACAATCCCGGCCGGCTGGAGCGGTTTGGCTACGCAGTGACGCGCCGGGATGCCGAACAGGCGCAGGCACATTTCCTCAGCGCCATGCTACCGCGCTTCGGCGACTACCAGGACGCCATGCTGACCGGCGCGGAGACGCTCTACCATTCGGTGCTGTCGCCCTATATCAACCTCGGCCTGCTCGATCCGCTGGCGCTGTGCCGCGCCGCCGAGGCGGAATATCTGTCAGGCGCAGCACCGCTCAACAGCGTCGAGGGCTTCATCCGCCAGATCATCGGCTGGCGGGAATATGTGCGCGGCGTCTATTGGCATGAAATGCCAAGCTATCGTGATCGCAATGCGCTTGAGGCGAGGCGCGACCTGCCCTGGTTCTACTGGGACGGACAGACCGACATGAACTGCCTGCGGCAGACGATCGGCCAGACGCTGAAGACGGCCTATGCCCACCACATCCAGCGGCTGATGATCACCGGCAATTTCGCCATGCTGGCGGGCATCGATCCATTCCAGGTGCATGAATGGTACCTGGCCATCTATATCGACGCCTTCGAATGGGTGGAGCTGCCCAATACACTGGGCATGAGCCAGTTCGGCGATGGCGGCCTGCTGGGCTCCAAGCCTTATGCCGCCAGTGCCAACTACATTTCCGGCATGAGCGACTATTGCCAGGGCTGTCGCTTCAGCCCGCGACAGCGCCATGGTGCGGATGCCTGCCCCTTCAACGCGCTCTACTGGGATTTCCTGGTGCGCAACCGGGACCGCTTCTCAGCCAATCCGCGCCTAAAGCGCAGCTACATGGTGTGGGATCGCTTCGATCCGGACGAGCAAGCGGCCACAAGGGCACATGCTGCAGGCGTATTGCTGGCGCTGGAAGCCGAGGCGGCGCGGCGGCCCGATCGATAGAAGGGCTCGCTCCATTTCCGGAGCGAGCCCTGGCAATTCTCGTTCCCGGGTCATTGTCGCGACAGCGGCAAACTTCGCTTCGGTGACTACGGATTCCGAAACAAGGCTCCCCGCTGCCGCGGCAGTGACCCGGGCATTCTCGTCTAGTTGATCACCACGACGCGGGCGCCGACCGGCACGCGGGCATAGAGATCGATAATGTCCTGGTTCATCAGGCGGATGCAGCCCGAGGACACGTTGGTGCCGATCGTATAGGGTTCGGTCGTGCCATGGATGCGGAACAGCGTGTCATTGCCATTCTTGTAGAGATAGAGCGCACGTGGTCCGAGCGGATTGGTCTCGCCGCCTTCCATGCCGCCGGCATAGGGTCCATAGCGGTCCGGCTCGCGCGCGATCATCGACTTGGTCGGCGTCCAGCGTGGCCACTCGGCCTTGCGCCCGATCGACGCCGTGCCGCGGAAGACTAGGGACTCGTCCTTGCCCACGCCGATGCCGTAGCGCAGCGCGCGGCCGCCTTCGAGCACGAGGTAGAGAAAGCGTGCCGGGGTATCGACGACCAGCGTGCCCGGGCGCTCGCTGGTCATATAGGGCACTTCCTGGCGCCACCAGACCGGGTCGACGCGGCGCAGGTCCATGGCGGCGACACGATGGGGCTCACCGATGACCTCGCCATACATCCGTTGATAATAGGGATCGATCATAGGCTCCTGCACGACCGGGGTCCGGGTGGAGGAACAGGCAGCAAGGGCAACGGCGGGGAGGCCGATCATAAACAACCGACGAGAAAGCAAGGTAGATCCCTGGGTAAGCGGGTGACGTAAATTTTGGTGTTCGATCAGGGGGTAAGCCGTGACCGTCAGCTTCGCTAGTGCAGGAAAGCCTCACTCGCCAAACGGGTGATAGCGCAAGGGGTTCCTCGCGCCAATGTGATGGTCTGGGCAGTGTTGCCGGCCTGCAACGCATGAAAAAGGCCCAGATTTCTCCGGGCCTTCTTGCAGCATGCTTGCGGTTTGCTTACTCGGCTGCAGCTTCGCCCTGGGCGATTTCCTTGCCGGTCGCCTGGTCGACGACCTTCATGGAGAGGCGGACCTTGCCGCGCTCGTCAAAGCCGAGGAGCTTGACCCAGACCTTGTCGCCTTCCTTGACCACGTCCGTGGTCTTGGCAACGCGCTGTTCGGCCAGCTGGGAGATATGCACCAGGCCATCCTTGGCGCCGAAGAAGTTCACGAACGCGCCGAAATCGGCGGTCTTGACCACGGTGCCCTGATAGATGGCGCCAACTTCGGCTTCGTCGGTGATCGAGCGGATCCACTTGATGGCAGCTTCGATCTGGGCGCCGTCCGAGGAGGCGATCTTGATCGTGCCGTCGTCGTCGATGTTGATCTTGGCGCCGGTCTTCTCGACGATCTCGCGGATCACCTTGCCGCCGGTGCCGATGACTTCACGGATCTTGTCGGTCGGGATCTTCATGGTCTCGATGCGCGGAGCGAACTCGCCCACTTCCGTACGGGACGCGGTGATGGCGTTGGCCATCTCGCCCAGGATGTGGATACGGCCGCCCTTGGCCTGCTCGAGGGCGATCTTCATGATCTCCTCGGTAATGCCGGCGATCTTGATGTCCATCTGCAGCGAGGTGATACCCGCTTCAGTACCGGCCACCTTGAAGTCCATGTCGCCGAGGTGATCTTCGTCGCCGAGGATGTCGCTGAGCACAGCAAACTTCTCACCTTCGAGGATCAGGCCCATGGCGATACCCGCGACGGGACGGGCCAGCGGCACGCCGGCATCCATCAGTGCGAGCGAGGTGCCGCAGACGGTTGCCATCGAGGAGGAGCCGTTGGATTCGGTGATCTCGGACACGATACGGATCGTGTAGGGGAACTCTTCGACCGACGGACGGATCGGGTTGATGGCGCGCCATGCGAGCTTGCCATGGCCGATTTCGCGGCGGCCCGGGGAACCCATGCGGCCAGCTTCACCCACCGAATATGGAGGGAAGTTGTAATGCAGCAGGAAGTTCTGCTTCTGGGTGCCTTCGAGCGAGTCGATATACTGCTCGTCCTCGCCGGTGCCGAGCGTGGCAACGACCAGCGCCTGGGTTTCGCCGCGGGTGAACAGCGCCGAACCATGGGTGCGGGGCAGAACGCCGACTTCGGAAACGATCGGGCGAACGGTCTTGAGGTCGCGGCCGTCGATGCGCAGGCCGGTATCGAGCACGTTCCAGCGCACGATCTTGGCCTGCAGGTTGTGGATCACTTCGCCGAGGTCTTCGGACGAAACTTCACCAGCTTCGACCTTGGCAGCGAAGGCTTCCTTGACGGCCTTCTTGGCGGCGTCGACCGCAGCGTAGCGGTCTTCCTTCTTGGTGATCTTGTAGGCGGCGCGCAGGTCGGCTTCGGCAACCTTGAGCACTTCGGCTTCCAGCGCGGAATAATCCGGAGCGTGGAAATCGCGGGGTTCCTTGGCAGCCAGCTCGGCCAACTTGATGATGGCCTGGATCACCTTGCGGCTTTCGGCATGGCCGAACATCACGGCGCCCAGCATGATCTCTTCGCTGAGTTCCTTGGCTTCCGATTCCACCATCAGCACGGCGTCTTCGGTGCCGGCCATGACCAGGTCGAGCTTGGACTCACTGCGGCGGTCAACGGGGAGGTTCAGCACATACTGGCCATCGACATAACCGACGCGGGCAGCGCCGATCGGACCCATGAAGGGAATGCCGGAAATGGTCAGGGCAGCCGAGGCGGCGACCATGGCGAGCACGTCCGGGTTGTTTTCCATGTCGTGCTGCAGAACGGTCACGACCACCTGGGTCTCGTTCTTGTAGCCTTCGGGGAAGAGCGGGCGGATCGGACGGTCGATCAGGCGGGACGTCAGCGTCTCGTTCTCGGTCGGACGGCCTTCGCGCTTGAAATAGCCGCCCGGGATCTTGCCGGCGGCGAAGTATTTTTCCTGGTAGTTGACGGTCAGCGGGAAGAAGTCCTGGCCGGGCTTGGCCGACTTGGCGCTGACGACGGTGGCGAGCAGCACGGTCTCGCCCAGGGTGGCGAGCACAGCGCCATCGGCCTGGCGGGCCATCTTGCCGGTCTCGAGCGTCAGGGGCTGACCGCCCCAGTTGAGCTCGACCTTGTGGTGATCAAAATTGATCGTCATGTGTTTCGTCTTTCCATTCTGCCGGCGGAGCGGGAGCGCGGGGGCGTAGAGGTCCCGCGAACTCGGCCGGTGCGCCCGCACCTGGCCCTGCACCCCATGTGCAGGCCAGGCTCAAAATCAGGCGCGGTTTACGTCTTGGGCGACGACGAAACATGGGCAAGACAACAAGCAGCTCCCCAGGATTTCCGGGCGCCTCACGAGATCAAAACCAACGAAATGATTTTGCGAGCGTGAGGCAAAGGGGGAGCGGCCAATAATCCTGCCATGCTCCGGCATTCGCCGGTCTACGCTTTATCGCCCCATATTCGCCGCATGTCTGAACGGTGAATGAACGGGCGAAGGCGGATGCGGAGGAAGCCCCGCACCCGCAATTCAGTTTGGCGCGATTAGCGGCGCAGGCCCAGCTTTTCGATCAGGGTCTTGTAGCGGCTGTCGTCGACCTTCTTGACGTAGTCAAGCAGGCGGCGGCGCGTCGAAACCAGCTTCAGCAGACCGCGGCGGGAGTGATTGTCCTTGCCATGGCCCTTGAAGTGTTCGGTGAGATTGGCAATGCGTTCCGACAGGATGGCAACCTGGACTTCCGGCGAACCGGTGTCGTTCGGCTTGGTTGCATATTCCTGGATCAGTTCGGTCTTGCGCTCGGCAGTGATCGACATCGGACATATCCTTTCAAAGGAGGATTGGGTCGCCCCGGCCGGGATGTCGTCCAGGAGGGGCCATGAAAAGCCTCAGGGTCCAAGGACCAGAGACTGGCGTCCCTATAGTGCAAAGAGCGCGGCAATGCCAGAATTTATTCGTCCGGCCCCTCGTCGATGGGCGCCGGGGCCATGGCCGGATCGATCGCCGCCAGGGGAATGGAAAAGCGCCACTCGATGCCATCGTCATGGCAGATCCGCTCGACCTCGGCTCCCAGCGCCCGGCCCACCATGGATTTGAGCACCGTGGTGCCGAAGCCCGAGCGTTCGGTGGCCGGCAGGCGCTGCGGCACGGTCTCGCGCCAGTTGAAGTCGAGCTTGTCATCGACAATGCGCCAGCGCACCGTCAGCGTGCCGCTGTCGCCAGCAAAGGCACCGTATTTGACGGCATTGGTCGAGAGTTCGTGGGCGGCCATGCCCATGATCTGCGCCGCCTGGGCATTGAGCCGGACCGTGGGGCCGGACAGGCTGACACGGGCCGGATCGGGCGGACTGAAGGCCGCGATCTGGCTTTCCATGATTTCGCCCAGCAGCACGCCGGCCCGACCATGGGCCAGCAGCAGATCGGTGGAGCGCGCCAGACCCAGGATGCGCCGCTCGAAGGCCTGGACATAGCTTTGCACATCCTCGGCGCCGCGCGCGGTCTGCTTGGCCATGGCGGCGATCACGGTCATCTGGTTCTTGGAGCGATGCGCCAGCTCGCGCATCAGGAAGCGGACCTCGCTTTCGGCGGATTGCCGCTGCGCGGAGGCTTCGGCCAAGGCGCGCGAGACTTCGGCAATCTCGGCCACGGGATAGGCCTTGGACTTGACCGGCTCGCCCCGGCCCAGCCGTTGCGCATCGCGCCGCAGGCCGCGCACCGACCAGCCGACCCGCTGGGCGATGACGAGGGCCAGAAGGCCCGCCAGCCCGGCAATGACAATGCTCCAGGCGGCCAGCCAGAACAGGGTTTCCCCCAGCGGGCGCTCGACGGTATCGACCGAGGCCCAGGCGATGACCCGCCAGCCCGAGAGGTTGGACCGCCATTCGGAGGTGACCACCATCTCGCCATCGAGGCTTTCCTGGTGCCAGGCATCGGCGGGCTGATCGAGCGTGCGGCGCATGGGCAGCACCGTTCCGGTGGCCATGCCGGTATCGGGCGTGGCCGCAAGCACCAGATTCTCGCCGTCGACCAGGGCGGCATGCCAGCCCGCCGGCAACTGGCGCGACTGCAGGGCCCGCGCCAGATTGGCCGCGTCCCGGGTCAGCGCAATCAGCACAGCCTCCTGGTTGTCCGGCACGGGCAGCAGGACGTTGAAAACCCAGCGTTGCGCCGTCTGGCCAAAGAACAGCCCCGAAACCGTCGCGGTGCCGCGCTCGAGAGCCTCAGTGGCTGATGTCGGGTGAGAGGTCGGCCCCAGCGCCCCGCCAAAGGGCACCCTGGTATTGAGCAACTGGTTGAAATCGGCGTCGAGCGCGATCAGGTAGGCGCCGGTGCCGGCGAGGGCGACGCGGGCCCTTTCGTGGAATTCCGCATATTGGTGCCCGCTCAATTCCGGGCTGGTCGAGAGCACCCGCAGGGTGGTCACCATGCCGGCAACCTCGCGATCGACCGAATGGCCGATGGCCTGCACCGTGGCGGTGGTGAGGCCGCGCACGACCTCTTCCTGGGCGCGATTGTTGTGGTTGAGCAGGACCAGGGCCAGCACCAGCGCTGGCAGGAGGATCACCAGCACTAAAGCGAAAAGGTAGAAGAAAATCGGCTTCGAGCGAGACCAGCGGGCGCGCTGCGGGCGTGCCGGGGGGGACGTGTCAGAACTCTCGGGGGCTGCCCCTGCCATGCCGCACTCTCTGCGGCCGGGTTACATCACTCGTCACAGGCCGCACCGTGACCATAACGCCACGGCGCGCCCTGTCGATAGCGGCATAAGTCCTTGCTGTAGAATGCGTGCCAATACTGGCACAAATGCCACGCCGGTCAGTATTTCGCGCTGGAATCACTGGCGGGGAAGCTCTCGTCGACGGCTTCGTCGACCTCGTCCCACTTGCTCGGCTTGTCCGCCTGGGCGTCTTCGCCGGCATTGCGCACCTGCACGGGTGCGTCCTTGGGACCGGGCTTCTTGCCGTCCTTCATGGCGGCGGCATCGTCGGTCTTGGGCTTGGTTGGCTGGGTCATGATCGGCTCCCTTGTTGACTAACAGAACACCGCAGGAGCCATGAGGGTTGCAGCGGCTTTGAGTCTGCCGCAGCCATTCGGCCATAGGCCTCAAGGCCTTCTCGGCTTGAAAGGCTCCACCGGAGCCTTTCAGCGGCGGCGCCGCTTGCCTCGAAGCGCCTCAAATCGCTCCACTGGAGCGATTTGCCCCTTGGGGGCGGCCGTAGCCATTCGGCCATAGGCCTCATGGCCTTCTCGCCTCAAATCGCTCCACCGGAGCGATTTGCCCCTTGGGGACGGCTCGAAGTCTGGTAAATAGCCGCCATGACCGAGACGCGCGCCAATACCAAGAAGCTGTTCATCAAGACCTATGGGTGCCAGATGAACGTCTATGACAGCGACCGCATGAGCGACGCGCTGGCGCCGCATGGCTATGAGACCACGCTCGACATGGGCCAGGCGGACCTCGTGCTGCTCAATACCTGCCATATCCGCGAGAAGGCCTCGGAAAAGGTGTTTTCCGAGCTCGGGCGGCTCAAGGAATTGCAGACCGAGCGGCGGGCGCTGGGTGGCGACATGATGATCGGCGTGGCCGGCTGCGTGGCGCAGGCCGAGGGCGAGGAAATCGCCCGCCGCGCCCCGGTGGTCGACATGGTGTTCGGGCCGCAGGCCTATCACAAGCTGCCCGAGATGATCACGCGCGCCGCGGCGCAGCGCCACATGCATCCGAGCCTCAAGCAGGCGGTGATCGACACCGACTTCCCCGAGGAAGACAAGTTCGAGCACCTGCCGGCGGCCCGCAAGGAAGTCACCATCAAGCGCGGCCTTACCGCCTTCCTCACCGTGCAAGAAGGCTGCGACAAGTTCTGCAGCTTCTGCGTGGTGCCCTATACGCGCGGCGCCGAAGTGTCGCGCCCGGTGGCCCAGGTCATTGCCGAGGCGCGGGGCCTGGTCGAAGCCGGGGTCAAGGAAATCACGCTGCTGGGGCAGAACGTCAACGCCTATCACGGCGTGGATGGCGCCGGCCGCAGCGTGGGCCTGGGCGAGCTGGCCTATCTCCTCGCCGAGATCGATGGCCTTGAACGCCTGCGCTACACCACCAGCCATCCGCGCGACATGGATGACGCGCTGATCGCGGCGCATCGCGACCTCGATATATTGATGCCCTACCTGCACCTGCCGGTGCAGTCTGGCAGCGACAGCATTCTCAAGGCCATGAACCGGCGCCACACGGCGGCCGAATACCTGGCCGTCATCGAGCGCATCAAGACGGCACGGCCGGACATGGCCCTGTCGGGCGATTTCATCGTCGGCTTTCCCGGCGAGACAGACCAGGATTTCGAGGACACGCTGCGGCTCATCGCCGAGGTCGGCTATGCCTCGGCCTATTCGTTCAAATATTCCACCCGCCCGGGCACGCCTGGCGCCAATCTCGGCGACCAGATTGCCGAAGAGGTCAAGAACGAGCGCCTGTGGCGGCTGCAGGACCTGGTCAATGCCCAGACCACGGCCTTCCACGCGTCATGCGTCGGCAAGACCATGCCGGTGCTGATCGAGCGCCCCGGCCGCATGCCGGGCCAGGTCGGCGGCCGCTCGCCCTATCTGCAGGCCGTGCATCTGGATGGCTCGCCCGAGCTGATCGGCGCCATCCATCAGGTGGAGATCATCGGGACCAGCACCAATTCGCTGGTGGGCCGGCTGAAGGTGGCGGTGGCGGCGTAGCGTCGCCGCCTGGTCATTGCTTCAAGCGGCCAGTGACTGACCGTTTGGCATGAGGGCAAGCTCCACGCGGTTTCGTCCGTGCCGCTTTGCGGCGTAGAGAGCGGCATCGGCTCGAGAATGGGCCACTTCAAACTCGGTTGGGGCCGTGAACATGGCCAGTCCAATGCTGATTGTGACGCCCACCGGCGTTGATCCGAACAGCACGCGTCCCTGATCCAGCCGGCGCTGGATATTGCTGGCCACCTGCATTGCCGCGACTGCTGGAAGGTCGAGAACGACCGCGAACTCTTCCCCACCGATACGGGCGGCGCTGCCAGACTCGCCAACGCATTGGCGGATCGTATCGGCGGTGGCCTTGAGCACTTCGTCGCCAAAGGCATGGCCATAGCGATCATTGACGTCCTTGAAATGGTCGAGGTCCAGCGCGAGCAGGCTGATGGGCGACGTCATTGCCGCGCCCGCCAGCATCCGGTTGGCGGTTCGTTCAAAGGAGCGACGGTTGGGAAGGCCGGTCAGCGCATCGCTGCGGGCTTCCACGAAGAGCCGCGCTTCGCGGGCAATATGACGGCGCTCGCGCTCGATGAAGCTGCCCAGGACGAGAGCCAGGACCACATTGCTGACGACCAGCAAAGCCATGTTGCCGGTTATGCTGATGAGCTGCGACAGCGGCAGGAAGAATGGCGTGACCAGCATGGTGCCCGATACACTCCGGCCAAGGCCCGCCAGACAGGGAAGCCGCGCCGGACGCCGGCCCAGCACCTGCTGCCAGCCGATCCCCGCCATGGCCGCGATGGGCAGCGCGACCATGGCCGCGTAAATGCCATCGCCCCCCTTGAACAGCCGCATGATCATGGCGATGGACATGGCCAGCAAGGCGGCCGGCCACCCCGCGAAGGCACCGGCAAAACCGACGAAGATCGAGCGGGCATCGACAAAGTAGCCTGGCATGAGCTGTACGGCTGCATGCATGGAGAGGGCTGCGCCACAGCCGAAGAGCAGACCCTGCAGCAGGGTCCGGGCGAGGGGATTGAAGGGGAGCCGTTCGATCTGGCCAAAGCAGATGGCGACCAATGCCATCACCCCGCAAGCATTGAGCAGGGTGAATATGAGATCGGGTTCAACCATGGAGCGTGCTTTCGCGAAGGGCGTCGCAAATGTCAGGCAGACGAGCGGCGTGCCGCAATTCATGCCATTTCAGAACTAAACGACATGTCTTAAGCTTCCGTCAGCGACGCTGGGCATTTGCCCAATGCTGCCAGACGCATGGCGGTCAGGACGCTGCGACCACGATGCGGAAGCCATTGCCGCGCCAGAAGCCGTCCGGCTCGAGGCTGCCGCGATAGGTGCAGCAGGCCTTGAGGCTGGTGCTGGAAAAGCAGCCACCGCGCAGCACGCGCCGCATGGTGGGGCCGGCGGCGGAGTTTTCGCGGCCATCGTCGGCATAGGGATAGCGCAAGGTGGGCGTCGTCATGTCGTCGCCCCAGACCGTGGTGGTCCATTCCCAGACCTGGCCCGCCATGTCGAGGCACCCATAGGGCGAGGCGCCGGCCGGAAAGAGGCCCACGGCGCATTGGGCATTGAGGCCGCTTTCCTCGGAATTGGCAGCGGCCGGGTTCCAGCCCAGGCCCCAGGGATAGACAATCTCGTCGCCGCCATCGCCCTGCTCGCCACGGGCGGCGCGCTCCCATTCGGGCTCGGTGGGGAGGCGCACCACGTCATGGGCGGCGATGCGGCCCTCGGCCTGCCAGGCAGTGGTCAGCCAGGCGCAATAGGCACGGGCATCGTGCCAGGTGAGGTCGGTGGCCGGGGCATTGCTGCGCTCGACATTGCCCGCCTCGGGCGACACCCATTTGCGCCCGGTTGCGGCGATGAAGCGGGCATAGGCGGCATTGGTGACCGGGAAGCGGCCGATGCGGAAATCGCCCACAGTCACCGGATGCACCGGGCTGGAATTGGGATGGGTGTCCGACCCCATGACGAAGCTGCCGCCCGGGATGGCGCAGAGGGCGTCGAGGTCGCGCGGATCGCCCCAGCGGGCCAGGCAGCGGGCGGCACGATCGCGCTCCAGCGGCGAGAGGCGCCCCTCTTCGATCAGGGCAAGCAGCTTGCCGGCGACGGCGGGGTCCGGCTCCTGCCCGGCCAGCAGGAGCGCCGCCTTGAGCGCGGCATCACTCTCGCCGGCCAGCAACAGGGCGGAGAGAGGCTGGCGCAGGTCGGGGGAACGCCGCAGCAGGCTGGCGAGGCTGTCGGACCAGAGTTCCGGCGCGGCCAGGAAATGACGGGCAATTTCGGCGGGCGGGAGGCCCTGCATGTGGCGGGCGGCGAGGAGGCCATCAACCGCGCGGTTGGTCGATCGGCCGCTCGCCAATGCTGCGAAGGCGGTGGCATCCCCATCGTGCGTGAAGGCGGCGTCGATCAGGGCCTCGGCACTGTCGGCGGGGCCGGACAGGCCCAAGGCAAGGGCGAAGAGCGCGGGGTTGGCGGCAGAATCGGAGAGGGCAGCGGGCGCGGCGACGCCGGCGGCCTGCAGGTAGCCAGCGCGCTCATCATGCGAGAGCGGCAGCAGGCCGTGGACGGCAAAGCCCGGTGGCAGGCGCCAGCCGCGGACCACTGCGCCATCGCCCAGCAGCAGGGTGGGGCGGTCGCCCTGCCCGGCGAGGACGGCGTTGAGCCGCTTTTCGCCGTCGGGGCCAAGGCGGTCGATGCCATCGAGGATCAGCGGCCCCGCGCCGGCGGGGGCTTGATCGAGATCATGCAGACCGCCGAGGCTCAGCAGCGTCGCGCCGGTTTCGTCCGCCAGCTTGCGGGCGAAGATGGATTTACCGGCACCCCGTGGGCCCAGCAGCAACAGCCGGGGGAACATGTCGACGGCTTCGCGCGCGGTGAAGTAGACCACCTTGCGGGGCGCGGCCTGGGGATCGCGCAGCGAGCGGAGGCCCTTGGCTTCCTTGTCCTCGTGGCTGAAATTGACCCTGAGGGTGAAATCGGGCGCGCTCATGCGAAGAGCTTGGCCACGTCGGGATTGTGGAAGCGCTGGATTTCGAGCGCGTAGCCGGCCGGATCCTCGAAGAAGAAGTGGTCGCAATAATTGCCGCGGCGCAGTTCGGTGAGCCCGGCCACACCGGCGGCGCTGAGCTTTTCGTGCCAGGCCTCGACATCCTGCGCGACGATGGTGAGCAGGACGGCGCTCTTTTCCTGGTGGCGCAGATGGCCGCGATTGCCGTCGACAATGCCGAAATAGCTGTTGGGCGCGATGCGGTAGATGCGGGCGAGGCCCTGGTCGAGCACCAGCTCGAAGCCCAGCACGGTCTCGTAGAAGGCCGTCACCGCATGGATATCGGGATAGTAGAAGAAGGTGATGCCGTAGTCTTTGCGCATGTCTGTGCTCATGGAATGACGAGAGTGCCCTTGTGGTCGATGGTGAGCCGCGACAGGTCGGGCCGGGTCGCGAGAATGTCGGTGGGATGCATGAGATAGAGCCAGGGTGGCGCGGCATTGAGCCGGCGCAGGCAGGCCGCATAGGCGCGCTCGCGATCATCGTCCGCCACGGCGTGGTTGGCGGCGGCGATGTGGCGCTCGGTCTCGGCGTCGTCATGGCCTTGCCACCAGACGCCCTGGGTGACGCTGCTGATCTTGTCGTTGAGCACGCGATAGGTGCTTTGCGGGGAGGAATCGAAGATGGCCATGTCGCCGATTTCCTTGCGGCCGACCTGGCGGGCATATTCGGGGCGATCGGTTTCCGTCTCGATGGTGACCGAGAGGCCGACGCGGCCCAGCGCCTCGGCGACGAAGGCGCTGATACCGGGCGCCCGCTCGGGCATGAAGAGCGGGGTGCGCAGGGTGACGTCGGCCGGGCCGCCTGCATGGTCGAGGAGGCGCCGCGCGCGGTCGGGATCGTAGGCGATGGGGGCGATCGGCTCGGCCATGCCGAGATGGAAGGGGCTGACAATGGTTGCGGCGGGGGCGCCCAGGCCCTGGAAGAGCGTCTCGATCAGCCGCGTCCTGTCCACGGCGTGATTGACCGCCAGCCGCGCTTCGGGCGAGGCGAAGAGGCCTTCGCGGCAATTGAGGTAATACATGACCGAGAGTGTGTTGAGCGCCCGGACCCAGCGCCATCGGGGATCGAAGTCGATTGTGCCATGCATCCGCTCGAGATTGAGCGCGGCGTCGACGTCGCCGGATTTGAGCAGCGCGTAGCGCCCCTCGGCTCTGGGTTCGCAGCGCACGAGGATGCGATTGCCGGTATCGGAGGCGAGTGTCGCGCTGGCGCTGCGCTGGAACTCCTCGACGCGGTAGGGGCCGGTGCCAAGCACCGCTTCGCCGGCGGCATTTTCGCGGCAGATATAGAATTCGGAGAAGATGTCGAGAATGTCGGCCAGCGGCTCGGGATTGTCGACCAGAACGGAATTGTCGGGCGCCACACTGATCTTGGCCTGGGCCAGATAGCGGGCATAGGACCACTTCATGCCGAACATGTCGGTGGAATTGAGAATGCCCGCGATGAAATCGACAATGTGCTGGGACCGGCAAGGCTCGCCGTCGTGAAACTGCGCCTCGGGCCGGATGAAGAAGCGCCAGCGGCGGCCGGCATCGTCATGCGTCCAGCGGGAGAATAGGGCCGGGGCGACGCGGCCGCCGGGCTGCCAGCGCAGCAGGGGCTCGAACACCAGGTTCTTGAGCGTCAGGATGGAGGTGTCGTCGGTGACCCGGTTGGCCGGGAAGAAGGCGAGCTTCTCGAGCGCGATGGTCAGCATCAGTTGAGCTCGTTGCGGCGGCGTGGGTTGAACCAGTCGGCGAGGCTATCGCCGATGAGGTTGAAGCAGAGCACGGCCAGCAGAATGGCCATGCCCGGCGACAGCGCCACCCAGGGGCTTTCGCGCAGATATTGCAAATTGGCCGAGACGTCGGCGCCCCATTCGGCCAGGGGCGGCTGGGCGCCAAGCCCGAGAAAGCCCAGGCTCGCGGTCTGCAGGATGGCGCTGCCCAGGCTGAGCGAGGCCTGCACCAGCAGCGGACCCAGCCCATTGGCGAAAATGTAGCGCCAGAGAATGCGGCGGGTCGGCAGGCCGAGCGATATGGCGGCCTCGACATAGGGCTTGACCGAAACCGAGAGGGCCTGGCTGCGCGCCACGCGGGCAAACTGGGGCGCCAGCGTGATGGCGACGGCCAGCATGGCATTGTTGAGGCTGGGGCCGAAGGCGGCGGCCAGCGCGATGGCCAGCACCAGAGCCGGGAAGGACAGGATGGCATCGACGAAGCGCATGATGATCATGTCCACCGCGCCGCCGACAAAACCGGCCAGCGTGCCGAAGAACACGCCGACGGCAAAGGCGATGCCGACCACGCCGACGCCGATGGCGAGGGTGAAACGACCCCCATGCAGCACGCGGGTGAGCACATCCCGGCCCAGGCTGTCGGTGCCCAGCCAGTGGCTGAAGCTGGGGCCCTGCAGCTTGTTGAGCACGTCGAGCCTGGTCGGGCCGTAGGGACTGACCATGGGGCCAAAGACCACGGCCAGCACGAGCAGGACGAGGACGGTCAGGCCGAGCGTGGCCAGGGGATTGCGGCGCAGAAATGCGATGAACTGGCTCATTTCATCCTCTTGCGAACGCGGGGGTCGAGCACCCCATAGAGCAGGTCGACCAGAATCGAGGTCAGAACGAAGAGCAGCGAGAAGACCAGCGTCGTGCCCTGGATCACCGGATAGTCGCGGTTCTTGATGGCCTCGAACATGAAGCGGCCGATGCCGGGCCAGGCAAAGATGGTCTCGGTGAGAATGGCGCCGCCGAGCATTTCGGCAAACTTGAGGCCGATCACGGTGATGGCCGGCAGCAGCGAATTGCGCAGGCCGTGTTCCAGCACCACCTGGGCCTTTGACAGGCCCTTGGCGCGGGCCGTGCGGATGAAATCCTCCGACATCACTTCCAGCATGGTGTTGCGCACGAAGCGCCCCAGCGTCGCGGCGAGGAAGGCGGCGAGCACGGCGGTGGGCAGGATGAGATATTGCACGGCGCTCCACGCCGCCTGCCAGTTGCCGGTGATGAGGCCATCGAGAATGGCAAAGCCGGTAATGGGCTGCATGACGATATAGGGGCTCATGCGGCCCGAAACCGGCAGCCAGCCCAGATAGGTGGCAAAGATCAGCTGCAGGATCAGCGCCAGCAGAAAGGCCGGCATGGAGACCCCGACCAGCGAAAAGATGCGCGTCGCATGGTCGAACATGGAATTGGGGCGGGTGGCGGAGAGCACGCCGATCGGTACGCCGAAGAGAATGGCCACCAGCGTGGCGCAGATGGAGAGCTCAAGCGTTGCCGGCAGGCGCAGCAGGATCTCGTCGAGCACGGGGGCACCGCTCTTGAGCGAGGTGCCGAAATCGCCGCGGAACAGGCCGCCGGCATAGTTGAGGAACTGCAGATAGACCGGCTCATCGAGCCGCATCTGGTCGCGCAGGGCCGCAATCTGCTGGTCGGTGGCGCCGGGGCCGAGCAGGGTCACCGCCGGATCCCCCGGAATGAGCCGCACCAGCGAAAACACGATGACCAGAACCAGAGCCAGGACCGGAATCAGCGCCAGTAGCCGGCGCAGCAGAAAACTCGCCATGTCCTGCCTCAGTACAACAAGCGGAAGAGAAGCCGCGGCCTGCCGGAGCAGGCCGCGGTGAGGGACGGAGTGTAGCCTAGCCTTTGCTGACGCCCCAATATTCATTGAGCGGGGGCGCGCTGTTGATCACGAGGCCCTTCACATTGGCGCGGGTGAAGACGATGAGCTTGGGGCTGAACAGGTAGGCGCCCGGAACCTTGGCAGCGATCTTTTCCTGGATCTCGAAATAGAGCTGCTTGCGGGTTTCCAGATCGACTTCCTGCTGCGCCTGGGTGATGAGGCTGTCGAGCTCGGCATCTTCAGGCATGCGGAAGGTCATGGCCGTGTCGGCCAGGCTGGACAGGTAGCCGATGGTGATATGGGCATCGGGGTCGTTGTACCAGGGCTGGCGGCCATCGAGAGCCAGATCGAACTCGCCGGCGGTCTGCAGTGCGCGATAGGCCGGAAACTCGGTCTGGGCGATGGTCACGTTGATGCCGATATCGGCCAGGTTGGCCTGGACGAAAGTGGCCACGGCACCCCAGAGCGGACCCTGGAAGCTATAGAGCGTGAAGTCGAGGCTGGCGGGGTCGACACCGGCTTCGGCCAGCAGCGAGCGGGCCAGATCGGGGTCATAGGTGGGCGCGTTTTCCTGGATGGCAGGATTGAAGGCCCAGCTATTGGTGGTCAGGGGACCATAGACGCGTTCGGCAGTGCCGCCGAAGACGCCCTGCAGCAGGCCGTCATAGTCGATGGCATGCACGATGGCCTGACGCACCTTGATATCGGCCACGGGGCTGTCGGGATTGTTGTTGTTGAATTCGAGCTGGCGAATGATCTGGCTGGGCGCTTCGAGGATGGCCACATCGGGGTTGGACTGCAGGGCGGCCACGTCCTCGGCGGCAATGGCAGCGAGCTGCCCCTGCTGCTGGACAATGTCGACGCCGCCGTTTTCGAGCTCGAGACGCCGCGTCGAGGCATCGGGAATGACCCGGTAGATGATGCGTTCGAGCTGGGGTGCGCCGCGGAAATAATCCGGATTGGCATCGAGCACGATGCTGGTATCGGCCTGGTAGCTGTTGAACTTGAAGGGACCGGTGCCGACCGGCTTGGTGGCAAAACCTTCGCCTTCGGCTTCAACCGCGGTGGGGCTGACGATGGCGGATTGTGGCTGCGCCAGGATCGAGAGGAATGCAGGGTAGGGCTCGCTCAGGGTGATGCTCACCTCGGTCGGCGAGACCACGGAAATCTCGGAGATGAGGCCGAACGTGGCCTCGACGTAGGGGTTGATCTCCTTGGTGCGCTCCAGCGAGAACTTGACCGCTTCGGCATCGAAAGCGGTGCCGTCATGGAACATGACGCCTTCACGCAGCGTGAAATCGAACACGGTGCCATCGTCCGAGACGGTCCAGCTTTCGGCAAGCCGGCCCTCGAGTTCGGCAAAGTCGGGGGAAGTCCAGGCGACCAGCGTATCGAAAACGTTGAGAATGACTTCGCTGCCGACGGGCTCTGCCCTGTTGGCGCCGGGCTCAAGGCCAACGGCGTCAGAAGGCACGGCGATCACGAGCGTCTTCAGCGGGTCGGAGTTCTGGGCATGGGCCGTGCCCAGCACCAGCGGCAGGGCAATTGCGGCGCCAGCCAGGAGTTTGAGGAGCTTCATCGGTGACCCTTTCGCGGTCTAGCGAGGAACAGCGGATTGCAGCAGAGCCTTCATATCTCCACTGATATACTACGAGATATCCCACAACTTTTTGCTTGTAAAGTGCGGCTGCCGCCTTTTTGGGTATGGCAGTATTGTTGCACAAATATTGAGCGCGACGCGCCGGTTTGGCCGGCGCAAATTTGCGTTCTTGCCGGTACTTTGAACATTTCTGTCGCGCCGACCGGCACGGCAGGAAAGGATGTTTCACTCAGCGCGGCCGGCCGCCACGCGCCACGGGGCGCGTCGGATCGGCCGCCCATTGCGACCAGGACCCGACATAGAGACTGGCCTTTATGCCGATGGCGGCGAGGGCGAGAACCGAATGGGCCGCGGACATCCCTGCCCCGCAATAGACCCCGACGGGCTTCGTGCCATCGGCGCCCAGCGCCGCATAGATCTCGCGCAAGGCGTGGCTATCGGCGAAATTGCCATAGTCGGTGACATTGTCCGGCGCCGGGGCGCTGAGCGCGCCGGGAATGTGGCCGCGGGGCGGCGCACCGGCAGGCGTCGGACCGCCGACATAGTTGGGGCGGATGCGGGCATCGAGCAGGATGCCTTTTTCGACCAGGGCGAGCGCCGCATCGGCGTCGAGTTCGGGCATGTGGCCAGGGGTCAGTTCGACCATGCTGGGTGTGGCTTTGCCGGGCGCGGACTCGGCCGGCAGGCCGGCTGCAAGCCAGGCCGGCATGCCGCCATCCAGCACGCGGATATCGGGCAGGCCTGCCCAGCGGAGCACCCACCAGGCCCGCGCCGCGACCATGCTGCGATCGCTGTCATAAACGACAATCGTCGCTTCGGGTCGCAGCCCCCAGGCGCGTGCCCTGGCCTGGAGCTCGGCAATGTCGGGCAAGGGCCTTGCGCCGCGTTCGGTCGCGGATGGCGACTGAAAATCGGCATAGGCCTCGGTGTCGATGGCGCCGGGAATGCGGGTGGCGCGGATGGAATCGGCGCCGGTATAGGGATTGATGGACTGGACGGCGAGGATGATGAGGTCGCGCCCCGCATCCATCATGGACTTGAGCTCGGCCGGGGTGAGCAGGACGGCGCTGCGAACCACATCATGCATGTCGGGTCTCCACACTAAAATATCACGTAGCATATTACGTTGACACTGACCACCGGCTGGTTGTTCTATAGACCCAGATCCGAAGGACATGCCCCGTGCCCATTCTCTCCGTTCAGAACCTGACCACCGAACTGCGCCGCGACGGCATCTGGAACAGGGTGGTCGACAGTGTCAGCTTCGACATCGAGGCCAACGAGATCGTGGCCGTGGTGGGCGAGTCCGGGTCGGGCAAGAGCGTCACCGCCCTGTCCATCATGGGCCTGCTGCCGGCCAGGACCAGCCGCGTGACGGGCAAGGTGCTGCTGGACGGGCGGGACCTGCTCGGCCTCTCCGAAACACAGATGCAGATGGTGCGCGGCAATGCTGTCGGCATGATCTTCCAGGAGCCGATGACCAGCCTCAATCCGGTGCTGACCGTGGGGCGGCAGGTGGCCGAGACCTTGATCCGGCATCGCGGCATGAGCCGGGCCGACGCCCGGACCGAGACGATCCGGCTGTTCGAGCGCGTGCGCATCCCCTCCTCCGCGCGGCGCTTCGACGAGCATCCGCACCAGCTTTCGGGCGGCATGCTGCAGCGCGTCATGATCGCCATGGCGCTCGCCTGCAAGCCCAAGCTGCTGATCGCGGACGAGCCGACCACGGCGCTCGACGTAACCATCCAGGCGCAGATTCTCGAACTCATCAAGCAGTTGCAGCAAGAGGAGGGCATGGGTGTCCTCTTCATCACCCATGACATGGGTGTCGTCGCCGAAATCGCCGACCGCACCGTCGTGATGTTCCGCTCGCGGGCGCTGGAACAGGATACGACCGAGAACATTTTCGCCCATTCACGGCAGAACTATACGCGGGCGCTGCTGGCGGCGGTGCCGCAGCTGGGCTCCATGGCGCAGCACAGCCAGCCCACGGCCTTTCCGATCGTCGACGTGGAGACTGGCGTGACGGCACCGGCCCCGGACCGGGCCAATACCGTCCAGACTGGCGCGCCGGCGCTGGATGTCGAGCATCTCACAACGCGCTTTGACATCCGCTCGGGCCTGTTCGGCAAGGTCATGGGGCGCGTGCATGCCGTCGAGGATGTGAGCTTTTCGGTGCAGAAGGGCGAGACGCTCTCCCTGGTGGGCGAATCGGGTTGCGGCAAATCGACGACGGGCCGGTCCGTGCTGCGGCTGATCGAGCCGACCAGCGGCGCGATCCGCGTGGCAGGGGAGGATATTCTCACCCTGTCCAAGCGCACGCTGGCGGCGCGGCGGCGGCATATGCAGATGATCTTCCAGGATCCGTTTTCCAGCCTCAACCCGCGCATGCGGATCGGCGAAGCCATTGCCGAACCCCTATTGGCCCATGCGCTGGAAACACAACGCCATGTCGGGGCCCGGGTTGTCGAATTGCTGGAGCGCGTGGGGCTGGGCGCCGACATGGCGCAGCGCTACCCGCACGAATTTTCCGGCGGCCAGCGCCAGCGCGTCGCCATTGCGCGCGCCCTGGCGCTCAACCCCAACCTCATCGTCGCCGACGAGGCGGTGTCGGCGCTGGACGTGTCGGTCAAGGCGCAGGTGATCAACCTGATGCTGGAGCTGCAGGAGCGGCTGGGCCTGGCCTATCTGTTCATCTCGCATGACATGGCCGTGGTTGAACGCGTCAGCCACCGCGTCGCGGTGATGTATCTGGGCGAGATCGTCGAGATCGGGCCGCGTGCGGCCATTTTCGGCAATCCGCAGCATCCCTATACGCGCAAGCTGCTGGCAGCCGTGCCGATCGCCGATCCGGCAAGGCGCCATCTCCGCCGCGTGCCGGACAATGACGAAATCCGCAGCCCGGTGCGGGCGCCGGAATATGTGCCGCCGGCCCGGCACTATCAGGAAGTGTCGCCCGGCCACATCGTGCAGCAGCCGGGCGCCGAATGGGCCGCCGCCTAGCGCAGCCAGCCCGTGGGACGGGGATGGAGTTCCATCTGGCCGTCCTTGGTAGCCGCGTCGATGGCAGCGATTTCCTGCTCGGTCAGGGACAGGTTGTTAAGCACGCCCAGATTGTCCTTGAGCTGATCGAGATTGCGCACGCCGATCAGCGCCGAGGTCATTTCCGGGCGGCGCAGCACCCAGGAGAGCGCCAGTTGCACCATGGACTGGCCGCGGCTTTTGGCAATGTCGCCGAGCTTGTCGACCGCGGCGAGGACGCGGGGCTCGATATGGCTGGCGCGGAGGCTGCCATTGGGATTTTCGCCGCGGGTGCCGGAGGTGTTGCCGGAATTGTACTTGCCCGAGAGCACGCCCTGGGCGAGGGGCGAGAAGGCGATCATGCCGATACCCAGCTCGCCGCAGGCGTCGATGGTGTGATCGTTTTCGATCCAGCGGTTGATCATGGAATAGCTGGGCTGGTGGATGGTGGTGGCGACGCCCATGTCCTTGAGAATGCGGTAGGCCTCGCGCGTTTCGGCTTCGGGGTAGCTCGAAATGCCGACATAGAGCGCCTTGCCTGAGCGCACGGCATGGGCCAGGGCGCCCATGGTTTCCTCGAGCGGGGTCTCGGGATCGAAGCGGTGGGAATAAAAGATATCGACATAGTCGAGCCCCATGCGCTGGAGCGACTGGTCAAGGCTGGCCAACAGGTATTTGCGCGAGCCGAATTCGCCATAGGGACCGGGCCACATATTGTAGCCGGCCTTGGTGGAGATGATCAGCTCATCGCGATAGGGGCGGAAATCGCGGGCCATGACCTGGCCGAACAGCTCTTCGGAGGAGCCGGCGGGAGGGCCGTAATTGTTGGCGAGATCGAAATGGGTGATGCCAGAATCGAAGGCATGGCCGAGGATTTCCATGGCGGAGGGATAATCGCGCGTGCCGCCGAAATTCTGCCAGAGGCCGAGGCTGATGACGGGGAGCTTGAGCCCCGATTTGCCCGAGCGGCGGTACTGCATGGTATCATAGCGTGCCGTATCGGCCCGATAGGTCATGGATGGTCTCCGAACGATTTCTCGATTTGGCCCGTGGGGCGGGCAATGATATGAGCGGGCCGATGAACCGGCCGCAAATCGATATGAACGCTAATCTGCCCCAGACCCATCAGCCATACAAGGTGATGGCGATCTATAAATTCGCCGACCTGCCCGATGCCGAAGCCATCCAGCCGGCGCTGGCGGCCTTCTGCTGCGCACGCGGGATCAGGGGTACGCTGATCCTGGCGCCGGAGGGGATCAATGGCACGGTGGCGGGCACGGCAGAGGCAGTCGACGCGCTGGCGGAGTGGCTGTTTGCCGGCGCGATGCTGGGGGGGCGGCTGACGGGGGCGGAGGTCAAGTATTCGACCGCAGCCGAGATGCCGTTCCTGCGCATGAAGGTGCGGCTCAAGCCGGAGATCGTGACGCTGCGGGCGCCCGAGGCCAATCCGGCAAAGGCAGTGGGCACCTATGTCGAGCCGGCGGACTGGAACGGGCTGATCGAGCGCAATGACGTGGTGCTGGTCGATACGCGCAATGATTATGAAGTGGGGCTGGGCACGTTCCAACGGGCGCTGGACCCGGCGACGAAGAACTTCACCGAGTTCAAGGACTATGTGGCGAGCCATCTCGATCCCAAGCGGGACAAGAAGGTCGCCATGTTCTGCACCGGCGGCATCCGCTGCGAGAAGGCGTCGAGCTATCTGTTGAGCCAGGGCTTTGAGGAAGTGTTCCACCTCAAGGGGGGCATCCTCAAATATCTCGAAGTGGTGCCAGAGGATGAAAGCCGGTTTGCCGGGGAATGCTTCGTGTTCGACGAGCGCGTCTCGGTCGGCCATGGACTCACAGAAGGCGATGCGACGCTGTGCCGGGCTTGCCGGCATCCGCTGACGGCGGCGGACCGGGCGAGCGCGGACTATGTCGAGGGCGTCAGCTGTCCCCATTGCGTGGGCGAAGCCGACAAGCACAAGGCGGCGGCCGAACGGCAGAAGCAGATGGACCTGGCGCGGCAGAGGGGCGCGGCGCATCTGGGCGATGACGCGGCGCGGCTGGCAGCGGAACGCAAGGCGGAGAAGCGGGCGCTGGCCGAGGCGTCGCGAGCGCGCAACAAAGCGGGGTGAGCCGCCCTTCCCCATCGGAATTGCCGATGCTAGGTTCCACTGCGTCCCAGTATTTACCCAGCGTCATAAGTCAAATCGATGGACCTCGACCAGCTTCGCACCTTTGACCGCATTGTGCGGGAGCAGAGTTTTACCCGCGCGGCGGCGCATCTCAACATAACCCAGGCGACGGCCTCGATGCGCATCAGGGCGCTGGAGAGCCTGTTGGGCGTGACGCTGTTCCAGCGCGGGCGCACGGTGACACTGACCGACCAGGGCATGACCTTCCTGCCCTTTGCGCGGCGCATTATCGGCACGGCGCAGGAGGGGCGCGAGGCATTGCGGCGGGTGGAGCGCGGACGCATCGCCATTGCCTCGCTGCGCAGCCTGGTCTCGCCGCTGATCACCGAGCCGCTGCTGCGCTTCCAGGAAAAGTATCCCGGCGTCGACGTGGTGGTGAACGAGGGCCGGCAGGCCCAGATCGTCGCCATGTTGCATGAGCGGGACGTCGAAATGGGCATATTGTGCTGGCCCAATATCGACCCGCTGGTGGTCGACCTTATCCCGCTGGTGGTGATGCGCGAGCGGGTACCGCTGGTGGTGGCGCCCGAGATTGCGGCGCGCTTGTCGAGCGCGCCCAGTATCGAGGAGGTGCTGGCGCTGGTGCCGCGGGTGATCTCGCTGCGCTGGTGGCAGGCAGAGCCCGAGACGGCGGCGGCCCTGGTGCGGCTGGCCGAGACCAGTGTCGAACTGCCCACCGGGCCGGCAAGGCGGCTGGCGGTGAAGGGCCAGGGGCTGGGCTTCTTCGTCAATTCGGCCATTGCCGACGACGTCAAGGCGGGACGGCTGGTGGAGATCGCGCCGTCCGATTTCGAGCCGCTGCATCGCGATACTGCCATGGTGGTGCGCTCGACGGCGGCACTGGAGCGCGACATGCTGGCCGACTTCATCGGCGAGATTGCGCGGGAATGCGAAAGCGTCGGGGTGATCCTCGACAACCGGCTCGATACGCTCATGGGAGTGTCGTGATGGGGTATGACTTCGTCATTGCCGGGGGGGGCTCGGCGGCCTGCGTCGCGGCCATGCGGCTGGTACGGGACTTCGGCTATTCGGTGCTGCTGCTGGAGCGGGGACCGGCCAGCACCAACCGGCTGATGGCCATGCCGGCCGGCTATATGAAATATCTGGCACGCGAGGATTACCTCGAAATGCACAAGACGGTGCCGCAGCCCCAGCTGGGCGGACGGGCGCCGATCGTGCCGGTCGGGAAGGCCCTGGGTGGCGGCAGCGCCGTCAATGCCATGGTCTATATGCGCGGGCAGGCCGAGGACTATGACGGCTGGGCCGCGGGGCTGGGCAATAGCGGGGGTTGGTCCTATGCGGACATGCTGCCGCACTTTACGGGCATCGAGGGCAATAGCCGGTTCAATGACCCGTTTCATGGCATAGGCGGCAATCTGCGGGTCTCGGACCCCGGCCATATCTCGCCGACCACCGAGCACTTCCTCCTGGCGGCACAGGGGCTGGGCCATGCCTACAACCCCGATTTCAACGGGGCGCGGCAGGCCGGCGTCGGCATCATGCAGCATACCTATGGGCAGTGGGGGCGTTACAAGGAGCGCTCCGACGCCAGGAAGGCCTTTCTCGACGATCTGGCCGACGACAAGAGGCTGACCATTGTCACCGGCGCGCGGGTCGATCGCATTCTGGTCGAGAATGGACGGGCGGTGGGCGTGGTCTATGACAAGGACGGCGCGACCCACACTGCGCGGGCGGAGCGCGAGGTTCTGGTTGCCGCGGGGACCTACAACAGCGCCAAGCTGATGCTGCTGAGCGGCATCGGGCCGGCGGCGCAATTGCGCGCGCATGGCATCGACGTGGTGGCCGACATTGCAGGGGTGGGGCAGAACCTGCAGGACCACCACGAAGTGCCGGTGATCGCAACCACCAGGGGTCCGTCCGGCTATTTCGGCCAGGACAAGGGCTGGAACATGGTTCGCAACGGGCTGCAATATCTGCTGTTCAATTCAGGCCCGGTGACCACGACGGGTATCGAGGCCTGCCTGTTCTTCGACCCCGATGGCGGGGAGCGACCGACCATCCAGCTTTATTGCGCGCCCATCGTCTATCTCGACCGCGACGTGAGCGCAGCCAAGCCGACCTGGGGCGTGACCTTTACCTCATGCCTGTTGCGGCCCAAGGCGCGCGGCTCGGTGACGCTGCGTTCGGCCGACCCCAGGGACCAGCCGCTGGTGGACTGCAACTTCTTTGGCGATGCCGATGACCTGCGGCTGACCATCAAGGCGCTGGAAACGGCGCGGCAACTGCTCGAGACCGAGCCGTTCAAGAGCCGGATTGCCGAGGAGCTCCTGCCGGGCGCTGCGGTGATGGCAGATCCGGCGGCGCTGGAGCGCTATTGCGGGCAGACGGTCAAGACCAACTATCATCCAGTGGGGACGCTGCGCATGGGGCTCGACAGCGATCCGAGTGCCGTGGTCGGGCCGGACCTGAGGGTGCGGGGGATTGAGGGGCTGCGCGTGATCGACTGCTCGATCATGCCGGCCATCGTATCGGGCAATACCAATGCGCCGGCCATGGCGATCGGGAGCAAGGCGGCGAGCCTGATCGGAGCAAGTTACGACTAGGTCCGAGGGTGCCCGCGGCTAATCCACCTTGCGGCCGCGGCGCGATCTCGGGATGGGCCCCGGCTCAAGGCCGGGGTGACATGGGTGAGTGGGAGAGCACGGGGACACACCAGCATCGTCCCCCTCACCCGGCCCTGCGGGCGACCTCTCTTCTGAGGGGCGAGGTACCTCAGGGCTTTCAGGCATTACCGATGAGGATGCCGGCGGCGAAGACCAGGGAGCCGCCGAGGACGACCTGGAGGACGGCGCGCCAGAACGGGGTCTGCATGTAGCGGTTCTGGATGAAGGCGATGGCCCAGAGCTCGACCAGCACGACAATGATGGCGACCGTGGTGGCGACGGTGAAATCGGCGATGAGGTAAGGCAGGGCGTGGCCGAGCCCGCCTACGGCAGTCATGATGCCGGCGGCGAGGCCACGCTTGATGGGCGAGCCGCGCCCGGTCAGCTTGCCATCGTCGGAGGCGGCTTCGGTAAAGCCCATGGAAATGCCGGCACCGATGGCGGCCGCGAGGCCGACAAGGAAGGTCTGATGCGTGTCGCCCGTGGCGAAGGCGGCGGCAAAGACCGGCGCGAGGGTCGAGACCGAGCCATCCATCAGCCCCGCAAGGCCCGGCTGCACATAGGTCAGGACGAACTGGCGGTGCGAGGCATCCTTTTCGAGGTTGCGCCCTGCAGCGCCGAGCATGTCGGCGTCGATGCGATCGGCAGCATCGGCATGCTGGCGCTCCTGCGCGGCAAGATCGCCCAGGAGCTTGCGGATACCGGCATCGGTGACCTGCTTTGCCGCTTCCATATAGAAGCGATAGGCGCCCTCCTCCATCTCCCAGACCTGCTGGCGGACGGCCTCGATGGTCAGCGACTTCATCAGCCAGAGCGGCTTGCGGGCCATGAAGCCACGCACATGCTCGCGCCGGATCGGCACGAGATGGGTGCCGAAGCGCTCGACATAGAGATCGAGCAGGCGACGGCGATGCTCATCCTCCTCGGCGGCCATGCCCTCGAACAGCGCCGCGGAGCCGGGAAAGGTCTCGGCCAGGCGGGTGGCGAATTCGGAATAGATGCGGCCATCCTCCTCCTCGGCCGCCACGGCCAGGGAGAGGATTTCACGCTCGGAGAGGCTGGTGAAGGGGCGGCGATTGTCGGGACGGAGCGAGAACATGGCGCATCATTTGTTAGAATGGTTCTAAACAATAATTAGAACCATTCTAAGGTAATGGCAAGGGTGGTGCGGCGCGGTGGGGTCGTGCCTATGACCCTCACCCACCGCTTCGCGGTGATCTCTCTCCCTCAGGGGAGAGGTGGTTACCGGACCCTCACGCCAGCATGGATTGCTGGGCGAAGATGGCGGCCATGGCGCCGTGGGAGCTGGCGAGGGTGACGCTGGCCATGGGGTTGGCGAGGTCGCCCGCGGCATAGATGCCGGGGACGCTGGTTTCACGCCGGTCATCGACCTTGAGGGCAATACCCACGGGGGTATCGAGGGTCGCGAGGCGCAGCGCCTCATGCAGGCCGGACGAGGGCCGGTTGCGCGGATGGGCGAAGAGCACGTCGAGGGCGACATTGCGACCGGTGTCGAGATTGAGGGTGGCGAGCCGGCCGCCCTGGTGGGCGATTTCGACCAGCTTGCCATCGACGATATCGACATTGCGGGCGATGAGATCGGCGCGAATATCGGGAGCGATGTCTTGGCCGTCGGCGAAGACGGTGAGGCGGTCGGTCCAGTCGTGGTACAGGGACACGGCATGCTGGCTGTGCGGGCCGGACCAGAGCAGGCCCCAATGCTGGCCGGCCACTTCGAAGCCGTCGCAATAGGGGCAGGGCACGATGGACTTGCCCCAGCATTCGGCAAAGCCGGGAATGGCCGGCATCTGGTCGGAGACACCATAGCTCAGGAGCAGGCGGCGCGCCTTGAGGCTTTGGCCATCGCTGGTGCTGACCGTAAAGTCATCGGCCGCGCCGGTTATGGCATCGGCGCGGGCATTGACCAGCTTGACGGTGGGGTAGCGGGCGAGCTGCTCGCGCGCGGCGGCGAGAATGTCCTGCGGCGGCTTGTGGTCGTGGCCGAGCAGGCCATGGGAATGACCGGCAAAGCGATTGCGCGGCAGGCCGGTATCGAGAACGGTAACCTGGCGGCGGGCGCGGCCGAGCTGCAGCGCGCCGGCCAGGCCGGCAAAGCTGCCGCCGATGATGATGACGTCATCCATGGTGCTGGACTCCCTGATGCGGATGGAGGGGATGGGGCGTGGCCTGGCGGGCGATGTCGTCGAGCGAGACGCGCTCGAGACGCGCCGCCAGCAAGGCTTCGGCATCGGCGATGAACTCGCCCATGACGGAATTGACGCTGCGCACGATGCCGCAGGCGATGTCGCCCGGATCGCTTTCGGTGCGGATCAGCAGGCTCTCGCCCATGGCCGCATAGACCTGGCGCAGGCTGATCTCGGCGGCGGGCCGCAGCAGGCGCCAGCCGCCATCATGGCCTTTGGTGGCGCCGACAATGCCGGCGTCGCGCAGTTCCCCCAGCACCCGGCGCACGACGACCGGATTGGTCATCAGGCACTGGGCGAGGGTGGCGGAGGTCATGGCCGCGTCGGGCTGCTTGTGCAGGTGGACGAGGGCGTGAAGGGCGAGGGAGAGGCGGCTGGAGCGTTTCATGTAACTTTTATTGTTACATTGATGGCGGTTGTCAACCCTGATCCGCGTTGAGGCTTTTCCCCGGCGGTCACGATGCTAAGGTCACCATGGCATGAGATGACCGGGAGAGACGGGATGAAAACGCTGCTTGCCGCACTGGCGCTGACGCTGGCCGGGAGCGCGGCCGCCATGGGGCTGGACACCGAAACGCAGGCCGTGATCGAGCGCTACAAACCCGGCAAGCTGGTGGCGATCGAGGATGTGGCGCAGCTGATGCGGGCCAGCGAGCGCTGGTGTTATCGCAACGAGGCGCATAGCTGCGCCTGGACGGATATCTATCTCGAGGTAAGCGAGACCGGCGTGACCTACGAAATCGGCAATGCCTGGGACGCCGAGACCGATGTCGCCTTTACCGACCACGGCGAATTCCGCGACGGACGCTATGTCTGCGAAACCGGCTATGACTGGGTGCCGACGGTGCGCGCCACGCGGCGCAGCGATGGCAGCGCCATTGGCGGGCGCCTGTTGGCGGCGCTCAAGACGGAGATCTACGGCAACCGCGAAGGCGATACGCAGGATTGCTTCGACTATCTCTATCGTGCCTTCGACCCCGACCAGGAGGTGGTGACGCTGCTGCAGCGGCAATATGTGGCGGGTGACCACCAGCCGCACATGGACGTGGAGGTGACGCTGCATTTCAATGCCGAGGATGCGGCGGGGCTGACCTGGCGCTGGTGAGGGGCTAGCTTCTCCACGCCCACGGCGCGGCACCTCCCCCTTGACGGGGGAGGCTGGGTGGGGTGGCGGTTGGCCCCAGTATCCGGACTAAACACCCCCACCCTTGATCCCTCCCCGCATGGGGGAGGGTCTCAACTGAAAAACGTGGCCTAGATCCGGCCGTCCTTCAATGACGTTGCCAGCGGCTCTGGCCGGGTGACGGGGGTCTTGATGTCGACGGTGCGGCCGTCGCGGGAGGCGGTTTCGAAGGCTTCCATGACTTCGAGGACGTGCAGGGCCAGATCGCCATTGGCGCGATGGGGGCGGTTTTCGAGTATGCCCGTGGCCATGTCGGCGACGCCGAGCGAGCGGTAATTGCCATCGGCATAGGGCTGGGTGACTTCAACCTTGCTCCATTCTTCGTCGCGGCCACGCTTCTTGAGCTCGACATCACCGCCGAAGAAATTGGGATCAGGCACAATGAGGCTGGCCTCGGTGCCGTAGAGCTCGAGCGGCACATGCTTGTGGCCGGCAACGTCAAAGCTCATGCCGACCTGGACGATGGCGCCATTGGCAAAGCCGAGCGAGCCAGTGACGTGGGTGTCCACCTTCACGTCCATGATCTGGCCCTTCTTGGGCTCGGACAGAACCGGGCGCTGCAGACGCAGGCGCGACGCCATGGCCGAGACACGGGCGACCGGACCGAGCAGGTTCACGAGGTCGGTGATGTAATACGGGCCCATATCGAGCACCGGGCCGCCGCCGATATCGTAGTAGAAGGCCGGATCGGGGTGCCAGGCCTCATGGCCGGGGGCCTGCATGAAGGCGGTGCCGCCGACGAGCTGGCCCAGGGCGCCGCTATCGACCACGGCGCGGGCCTGCTGGTGCGACCCACCTAGGAACGTGTCTGGGGCGGAGCCGATGCGCAGACCAGCCTTGTTGGCGGCGTCGAGCAGCTTGCGGCCCTCGGCATAGGTGATGCCAAGCGGCTTTTCGGAATAGACGTGCTTGCCGGCCGCCAGGCATTTGAGGCCGACTTCGACATGGGCGCGCGGGATGGTGAGATTGACGATGAGCTGGATATCGGGGCTGGCCAGCATTTCGTCGATGCTCATGGACGCGAGACCGAATTCGGCGGCCCGGGCCTGGGAGGCCTCAGGGCGCATGTCGGCCAGGCCCTTGATATCGAGGACGGGGAAGCCGGCCATGGCTTCGTGGCCGGTGATGGCCCGCAGATAGGCCGACGAAATATTGCCGGTACCGATAAAGCCGATACCGAGGCGCTTGGTGGTCACAGCGCAATCCTCCCTAAAATGTTAGTGCAAACTAACGGGGAGAATTGCGCCGCGCCAGACGGTCAGCCGATTTTATTTGGATCACGCAGAATTAGCAGCAATCCAATCCGGATCGGGTTCGATCGGGGTGATGATATCGAGCAGGAGCCCATTGGGATCGGCGGCGATGAAATGGCGCTGGCCAAAGACTTCGTCGCGCAAGGGCTGGACAATCGGCACCCCGGCAGCGGCGAGGCGCGCATGTTCGGCGGCTGCATCGTCGACATAGAAGCTGAGCAGCATAGCCTTGGTCGGGCCCTGTCCCGCGACGGGAATGGTCTCGTGATCGTGCACGATGAGGGCAATTTCGAAGGGATGCTCGGCAGTGGCGCGCAGTTGGACATACCAGTCGCTGGAGAAAACGCGACTGAAGCCGAGATGGGTTTCGTAGAACCGAGCCGTGCTCTCGACGTCCACGACCTGGATCAGCGGGTAAAGACTATGGGTCTGCATGCGAATCTCCTTGCCGGAACCCTTATTTAGATACATTCTGCTTGTATCTATCAGTAACATACAGGTTGCATGTATGCAAGCGCGGAAGACGCAGGCGGAACGGCGAGTGGAGACGCAGCGACAGCTGGTGGCGGCGGCGCGGCGGCTCTTTGCCGAGAGGGGTTTCGCCGCGACGAGTACGCCGGAGATCGTGGCCGCAGCGGGGGTAACGCGTGGGGCGCTTTATCACCACTATGCCGACAAGACCGCCCTGTTCCGGGCGGTGGTCGAGCAGGAGCATGCGCTGCTGGCAATGTCGATCAATGCCGCGGCCGAGGGCGAGGACGAACCGGGGCCGGTGCGGGCGCTGATCGCTGGGGGCGATGCCTTTCTCGATGCCATGCAGGAGCCTGGACGGCGGCAAATCCTTTTGGTGGATGCGCCGGCCGTACTGGGACGAGCCGAGGTGGACGCCATCGACGCGCAGCACGGGTTGCGCACACTGATCGAGGGCGTCAAGGCCGCGATGGAGGCCAAGGCGATCAGAGACCTGCCCGCCCTGCCCCTGGCGCACCTGCTCAACGCCCTGTTCGACCGGGCCGCAATGGCGGCGCCGGAAGAACTGGGGGATTATCGCAAGGCGATCAAGGCCCTGATCCGCGGGCTCAAGACCTAGTTTCCAGCCTGCCCAGCCTTTCTGCCAGCTCCTGCACCGCAATGATCAAGGGCGCAATGAAAGCGTCGTAGCGCAGGCCCTGTTCGCTATCGGGGTCAGCGGGGTCGGCCAGAACATGGCCGCCGAAATCCCGGCCCTTGAGTGCGTCCTGCACCTGCTGCGCCATGAGGCCGTAGTGGGTGCGGCGGCCGGGGCGGGGTTGGCCGTCTTCCGTCACGCCGACGATCCAGCGGTATTTGATCGGGATCAGATCCAGGATGAAGTCGAGGCCGAGATCGCTGGGTTCGATATCGGTCTTCTGGCGGCTGTCGGAGGTCTGGATGGTGCCGGTAGCGGACCAGACTGCGGACCAGCGCGCGCCAGCGCCGCCCAAGGTCACGGCATTGTCGGTGGCCGGGCGAAGGGTGGCGGCAACCGTGGCCGCGCCAGTCGTGGCATTGACGGTGAGCGCATCGATCCAGGAGGCGCCATCGGGGCTCACCTTGAGGCGCCAGTGGTCGTCGCCGGCCAGGCCCATTTCGGCGCGGCCGGACCAGTTGGTCTGGTAGAGCAGGCTCGCGGTATCGCCAGGCGCGGCCTTGTTGAGCTTGAGCCGGTGGCCATTGCCGGCATGGGTGAACAGCGTTGCCGCGGCCGCGACGGCGAGACGGTTGGTGCTGTCGGCGCTGGTATTGACGCCCAGGCGCGGCAGGGCCGAGCCGAGCGAGGCCAGCGGCGTCCAGGCGCCAGTATCGAAGACATAGAGAGCCTGCTCGGCCTTGACATAGACCTGCCAGCCGGGGGCCGGATCGTGAAATTGCCAGGCGCCGGACTGCCACGCAGCGATCTCGTCGGTGTGGCCTGCCCAAGCATTAGTGGCGCCAGCGGGCACGAGCCAGGCGTCGCCGGCGAGGGGCGAGGCGGGCGGGGTGGCGATGGTGCGGCTTTCGACGGCGGGCTGCACCAGGGCATCGAGTGACTCGATGGCTTCGTTATGCGTGATGTGTTTCTGCGCCTGGCTCGGCATGATGAAGGGCAGGGTCAGGCGGGGGGTATGGTCCATGGGAGTCTCCTTTGGGGGAGAGTCTAGGGCCGGATAGCGGGGCGGGGATAAGTGGGGGATCTTCCCTTCTGCCCCGTGAGGGCGGAGGTGCCCGAAAGGTGGATGAGGATGAGGGATCACTTTGGACGTCTGGCACGGGATAGCGCGGTACCCCTCACCCTGACTTTTCTGCTGAACGCAGAAATGTCGTCCCTCTCCCTCAAGGGGAGAGGGGAAGAGGCGCCGGCCTTCGCGTCGTCGTGACCACGAAGGTCACGATGAAGGTGAGGCTCATCAGGAGCACGATGGTGGGGGCAGAGGCCGAGTCGATGAAGAAGCTGGCATAGATGCCGACCAGCGAGCTCAGGACCGAGACGGTGACGGCGATCAGCATCATGGGGGCGAAGCGCTTACTGATGAGGTAGGCGATGGCGCCGGGAGCGACCAGCAGGGCGATGACCAGCACGATGCCGACGGCGGTGAGGGCGGCGACGATGGTGAGCGAGAGCAAGGCCAAGAGGCCATAGTGCAGAACGCGCACCGGCAGGCCGATGGCCCCGGCCTGTTGCGGATCGAAGGTGAAGAGCAGGAGATCGCGCCACTTGGCGAGGACGATGAGCGTCACGACCAGCGCGATGATGCCGGTCTGGATCAGGTCGGCCGGGCTGACGCCAAGAATGTCGCCGAACAGGATATGGTCGAGATGCACATCGGTCTGGATCGAGGTGTAGAGCACGATGCCAAGGCCGAAGAGCCCGGCAAAGACCACGCCCATGACCGTATCTTCCTTGATCCGGGAATTCTCCTTGAGATAGCCGACCGAGAGGGCACAGGCCATGCCGGCGGCAAAGGCGCCGATGCCGAGGGGAATGCCGACAATATAGGCCAGCACCACGCCGGGCAGGACGGCATGGGAGATGGCGTCGCCCATCAGCGACCAGCCCTTGAGCACGAGGAAGCAGGACAGCAAGGCCGTGGGCACCGCCACCATGACGGCAATGAGCATGGCATTGGTCATGAAGGGAAACTGGAAGGGCCAGAGCGCGTAGGTGAGGAACTCGTTCATCGGGCGACCTACCTCGCGATTTCTTGGGCAGCGCGGCGGCGATTGGCCAGCAGGCCATGCTTGGGTGCAAGGAAGAAGGCGAGGAGGAAGACCGCGGTCTGCAGCACGACGATGACGCCGCCGGTGGCGCCATCGAGGAAGAAGGAGATGTAGGCGCCGACGAGGGACGACAGCGCGCCCACGGCAATGGCGATGAGGATGAGACGCGGGAAGCGGTCGGTGAGGAGGTAAGCGGTGGCGCCGGGGGTGACCACCATGGCGATGACGAGGAAAGCCCCGACGGTCTGCATGGCGGCAACGGTGCAGGCTGCCAGGAGGGTGAAGAAGATCACCCGCAGCAGCGGCGGGTTGAGGCCGATGGAGCGGGCATGACTCTCATCGAAGAAGGTGACCATGAGATCCTTCCAGATGACGAACATGACCGCCAGCGTGACCACGGAAATGATGACAAGCTGCAAGGTGTCTTCGGGCGTGACGGCCAGGATATTGCCCATGACGATGGTCTGGATGTTCACCGATGTGGGTGACAGCGAGATCATGAAGAGGCCGAGGCCGAAAAAGGCGGTGAAGATGAGCCCGATAACCGCATCTTCCTTGAGCTTGGTGCGCTGGGTGAGAAAGAGCATGGCCCCGGCGGCCAGGCCGCCAGAAAAGAAGGCGCCGAGCGAAAAGGGCAGGCCGAGCATATAGGCGCCGGCCACGCCGGGCACGATGGAATGGCTCAGTGCATCGCCGATCAGCGACCAGCCCTTGAGCATGAGATAGGCCGAGAGGAAGGCGCAGACGCCGCCGACCAGGGCCGAGACCCACATGGCATTGATCATGTAGCCATAGGAAAAGGGGAGCAGGAGGGTGTCGATCATTCGTCCACCGGGTCCGATTGCCTCGTGGTCATCTTGCCCTTTTCGCCATACATGACCAGGGGCCGCTCATCGTCGGTCAGAACCGAGATGTGGCGTGGATCGTCATCGTCATGCAGGCCGGATCCTGCCAGGACGAAGTGGCGCAGGGCGCCGCCAAAGGTGATTTCGAGCCATTCGCGGGTGAAGATTTCGCTGGTGGGGCCGGAGGCCAGCACGGTGCCCTTGACCAGAACGGTCCGGTCGCAGAATTCGGGGACCGAACCCAGATTGTGGGTCGAGACCAGCATGACCTTGCCCTCGTCGCGCAGGGAGCGCAGCAGGGTCACGATGGCATCCTCGGTCTGGACGTCGACGCCGGTAAAGGGTTCGTCGAGCAGGATGACCTCGCTCTGCTGCGCCAACGCACGGGCGAGGAAGACGCGCTTCTTCTGGCCGCCGGACAGTTCGCCGATCTGGCGGTGGCGGAATTCAACCATGTTGACGCGCTCAAGAGCCGAGGTGACCATCTGGTGATCAACGGGCTTGGGGCGGCGCAGCATGCCCATATGGCCGTAGCGGCCCATCATGACGACGTCTTCGACGAGGACGGGGAAGTTCCAGTCGACATCCTCGGATTGCGGCACATAGGCGACCAGGTTGCGCTTGAGCGCCTGCTTTCCGGGGACACCCAGGATCTCGACCGAGCCGCCGGCCAGGGGCACAAAGCCCATGATGGCCTTGAACAGGGTCGACTTGCCCGAACCATTGACCCCGACCAGAGCGGTGATCGAGCCGCGCGGAATGGAGAAGCTGGCATGCTTGATGGCCGTGGTGCCGTTGCGATAGGCGACGGTGATGTCGCTGACCGCAAGGCCGGGCTGGTTGGCGTCGTTCACGGGGTCAGACCTTGCACGATGGTGTTGGCGGTAACCGAAAGCAGTTCCAGATACGTGGGGACCAGGCCATCCGGTTCAGACAGCGAGTCTACATAGAGCACGCCGCCATATTTGATGCCGGTTTCGCGGGCGACCTGTTCGGCCGGCTTGGGGGAAATGGTGGATTCCGAGAAGATGGCCGGCACGGCATTGGCGCGGACCTGGTCGATGACGTGGCGCACCTGCTGGGGCGTGCCCTGCTGATCGGCATTGATGGGCCAGAGATAGAGCTCCTTGAGGCCGAAATCGCGCGCCAGATAGCTGAAGGCGCCCTCGGACGTGGCCAGCCAGCGGCGCTCCTCGGGGATGGCGGCAATGGCGGCGCGGATGGGCTCGACGGTGGCCGTGATCTCGGCGGAATAGGCCGCCGCATTGGCATTGTAGGTCGCCTCGTTGGCCGGGTCGGCCGCGACAAAGGCCTTGCGGATATTCTCGACATAGACCAGCGCGTCAGTGGGCGACATCCAGGCATGCGGATTGGGCTTGCCCTCATAGGGGCCCTCGCCGATGCCCATGGGCTCGATGCCCTCGGTGACGATGGCGGACGGCACATCGCCCAGATTGGATAGGAACTGCTCGAACCACTGTTCGAGATTGAGCCCGTTCCACAGCACCAGATCGGCATCCTGGGCGCCGATCAGGTCGCCGGGTGTGGGCTGGTAATTATGGATCTCGGCGCCGGGCTTGGTGATGGAGACGACGTCGGCAGCGTCGCCCGCCACGTTCTGCGCCATGTCGGCAATGATGGTGAAGGAGGTAATGGCCTTGAGACGATCCTGCGCCATAGCAGGGAGCGCGGCAGTCAGAGCCACGGACAGAGCGAGGACGGAAAACACGCGACGATGCATTGATCACTCCAGAAACCGATGCCGGATCAATAATGCAATTGCAAATCATTCGCAATAGCCAAGATGCGTTGCGACTGACGCATGGCGATGTGTCGCGTGGTCGCCTTATGCAAAGGCGCCGTGCGCGATAGGGTCGACACGGCAGCGAGATCCGGCGCATGGGCGATCGGGTGCCTCAGCGTGCCAATGTGTCCAGAAGCGGAGCCTAATTTCGTGACGACCGATATGCATGATCTGCGCGACAGGGCAGTGCTGGGCACCTTCTTTCATGCACCCAGCCCGGACGGGCTCGAGGTGCTGGCCGATACGCTGGTGGTGATCGACGCTGCGGGCGCCATCGCGGTGGTGGCGCCGCAAGGCGATCTGCGGCGCGGGGCGCTTGAAGCGCAATTTGCCGGGAAGACGCTGCGCCTGCCGGAAGGAAGCTATGTCCTGCCCGGCATGGTGGATCTGCATGTGCATGCGCCGCAATATCCGCAGCTGGGGCTGGCGCTGGACGAGCCACTGGAAGTCTGGCTGCACAAATACACGTTCCCGCTCGAGGCGCGTTACGCCGACCTGGACTTTGCGGCCGAGCGCTATGGCATGCTGGTGGATGACCTGCTGGCCAATGGCACCACCACGGCCCTCTACTTCGCCACGCAGCATCGCGAGGCCAGCCAGCTGCTTGCCGACATCTGCATCGAGAAGGGGCAGCGCGCCCTGGTCGGCAAGGTGGCGATGGACGATCCGGCCGCCTGCCCCGATGGTTACCGCGACGCCAGCCCGGAAGCGGCCGTGGCGGACACGCGGGCGGTCATCGAGCATATCAGGCAGCACAGGGACAATGGCGACGGCAGGGTGCTGCCCGTCATCACGCCGCGCTTCATCCCCTCCTGCACCGACGCGACGCTCAGGGGGCTCGGTGCGCTGGCGGCGGAATGCGGCTGCCACGTGCAGACCCATTGCTCGGAAAGCGACTGGGCGCATGGGCATGTGCTGGAGCGCCATGGCATGACCGATGCGGCGGCGCTGGATGGGTTCGGCCTGCTGACGCGGCGGACCGTATTGGCACACAGCAATTTCCTGACCGCTGACGACATGGACCGCCTGGCCGCGCGCGGGAGCGGGGTGGCCCATTGCGCGCTGTCCAACATCTATTTCGCCAACAGCGTCTTCCCGCTGCGTGCCGCCCTGGAGCGGGGGGTGCGCGTGGGCCTGGGGACGGACATTTCGGGCGGTCCGTCGGCCTCGATGTTCAATGCCTGCCGCACCACGGTGCAAAGTGCGCGCATGCTGGAAGAAGGCGTCGATCCCGCACGCCCGGCCGGGGAACGGGGGCGGCCGGGGTCGGCGGTTAGTCTGGTCACTGCCTTCCACCTCGCCACGGCGGGCGGCGGGGATGCGCTGGAGCTGCCGATCGGCAGGTTTGCACCCGGCTATAGGTTCGATGCCATAGCCGTCGATACGACGCGGCGCGCCGGGGGCATCCGCCTGTTCGATCTCACCGACCCGGTCGCGATCTTCGAGAAGGTGCTTTATGGCGCGACCCGCGCCAATCTGTCGGCCGTCTGGGTCGACGGCCGACGCGTTGCGGCAGGTTAGTGGGCGGGCCGGACGTTCTGGTTCACCCGGAACAGGTTTTGCGGATCGAACTTTGCCTTGATGGCGGCGAGCCTTGGATAGTTGTCGCCATAGGTGGCGCGTAGCCGGCCCTCGCCCTCGTCATCCATCATGAAGTTGGGATAGGCGCCATCGAGATTGTAGGGGTGCACCGCTGCCCAGTAGTCCCGCGCCCATTGCTTGAGCCTGGGCGCCTTGGCCGGATCGGCATCAACGCCGACGATGACCATCGACCAGGTGGCGTCGCGGCAGTTCCAGGCGGTGTCGCCGCTGGCCTTGTCATGCACCGCACCATCAATGGGGTAGAGATGCATGGCCGAGATCTCGCTGGGCAGCTTTGCCGCATGTTCGAGGTGGGCCGTTATCGCGGCGTCAGGGAGGGACTTGATGAAATCACCCTTCCAGTACCATTGCAGCCCCTTGGGATAGAGCGCGTCAAACATGCCCTGCAGGGACGGATAGGGCATGGGTCCGGCCCAGTCGAAGAGCGGGGTCGGCAGGTCCTGTCGGATTGCATCGACGGCGGCCTTGGCGCCATCGCCATTATGGGCGACCAGCAGGATGCACATCCGCTTGCCCCAATGTTCGCGCGGGAAGGGCTCGCCGCTGGGCACGGTCTGCAGGCCCAGCCAGATGCAGAAATCCCTGGGCGCGCTGGCCTGGAACTGGCGGTACCAGCGCATGACCGTGGCGGCATCGGAGAAGTCGAAGACGATGGGTCCGCCATAGACGTCCTTGGCGGGATGGGTGCGGAACAGGAAACTTGTCACCACGCCAAAATTGCCGCCGCCGCCCCGGAGTGCCCAGAGCAGGTCGGAGTTTTCAGTTTCACTGGCTGTCACGAAGCGGCCATCGGCCAGCACGACATCGGCCTCGATGAGGCTGTCTATGGCCAGGCCGTATTGCCGGCTGAGATAGCCATGGCCGCCGCTCAGGGTCAGGCCGGCCACGCCGGTGGTGGATATGATACCGAAGGGCACCGCGCGGCCGAAGGCATGGGTGGCGTGATCGACATCGCCGGTGGTGCAGCCCGGCCCGACGCGGACCGTGTTGTTGGCGGGGTTCACGCGCACGCCCGTCATGGTCGACAGGTCGATCACCAGGCCATCATCGACGCTGCCGAAGCCCGGGCCGTTGTGGCCGCCGCCGCGGATTGCGATGGCGAGTTGGTTCTCGCGGCCGAAATTGACCGCGTCGATGACATCCCCGACATCGGAACAGCGGGCAATCATCAGCGGATGCTTGTCGATCATGCCGTTGTAGAGCCCGCGCGCCGTTTCATAATCGGGGTGGCCGCCAGCGAGCACCGCACCGCGCTGGCCCGCTGCAAAGCTGTTGATGGTTTCCGTATTCATGGCCTTTTCCTCCTCCGCCGTGTTGCTGCCGGGCGCGGATGCTAGGCCTGCGCAAGGCGCCGGAAAATGACCGATCGTCCGGTTCTGTTGCTCAGGCGTCCGGCCCGGCCGGCAGTAGCCGGCAGCTTGTCCAGGCGCATGGAGGAGCGTAGTCTGAAGGGCGGAAAGGGCTGTGCCGGAGGAGGCGCCCTTTCTCCCGGAGGCGAGGGATGGATGTTCTCTCCGACGTGCTCGCGGCGGTGCGGCTGACCGGCGCGATCTTTTTCGACAATACGTTTCGCGAACCCTGGGTGGCCGAGGCGCCCAAGGCGTCGGCGATTGCCGCGGCCGTCATGCCGACCTCGCAATATGTCTTCTTTTTTCACACCCTCATCGAGGGATCGTGCTGGGCGGAACTGACGGAGGGGGCGTCCGAGCCGATCCGGCTTGAAGCCGGCGACATTGTCGCCTTCCCGATGGATGACGCGCATGCCTTCTGCTCGAGCGTCGGCATGCGGGCAAAGCCCTCGCTGGCGGTCTATCACCACCCGGTCGACCGGCAGTTGCCCTATATCGTCAACGATGGCTCCGGCGCCGGCACCTGCCGCTTTATCTGCGGCTATCTTGGCTGCGACATCCACCCGTATAACCCCTTCATCAAGTCACTGCCACGCGTGCTGCACGGGCACGGCACTGCCGCGCAGAGCTGGCTGGCGCATCTGGTGCGCCACGCCGTATCGGAGACGCAGAGCTTGCGCCCGGGCGGGGAAACCGTGCTGGCCAAGCTGGCCGAACTGCTGTTCGTCGAGGTGCTGCGCGACTATGTCGATGCCCTGCCCCCGGAGGCGCATGGCTGGCTGGCAGGACTGCGGGACCCGCAGGTTGGCCATGCCCTGCGGCTGATACACGGGCAGCCGGCCGAGAACTGGACGCTTGAGAGCCTCGCTCGCGCCGTCGGCCTGTCGCGTTCGGTCTTTGCCGATCGCTTCGCGCATTTTACCGGCGCCTCCCCCATGCAGTATGTCGCGCGCTGGCGCATGCAGCTGGCGGCCCGCCGGCTGGAGAATCCGTCGGTCAGCATCGCGCAGGCCGGCGCCGAAGTGGGCTATGAATCCGAGGCCGGCTTCAATCGCGCCTTCAAGAAGGTGGTGGGACTGCCGCCAGGAGCCTGGCGCAAGGGGCGGCTGGTTTCGTCCGCTGACCGGGCTGCCGCACTGCCGTCCTGATCGTCCGGTGTTTCACGAGGTCGGAAGGCCGGGTGGCCGATCGGGAAGCACGAGGTCCATGAAGGGATGATCGGGATTGGCCTTTGCCTCGCAGCGGCGGGACGCCTCTTCGATCAAAAGCCTGATCACCTCATTGCCATCGGTGGGCAGGATGGCCAGCGCCTGCAACAGGTGATCGCGGGCCGTTTCATAGCGAAGATCAGGGAATGTCGGGGTCATGACGCAGCTTCCTCACCCCCCTTTCCCATCCAGGATGCTAGACCCTGCAGTCTGAGGCACGGTTACCGGAGGCGCGGCAATTTTATGCGCATTGACCTGCCGCCCGGCGTCGGCGCCAGACGCAGTTTTGGGCTGGCGCGATGGTGCGCAATCTGGGTAATTGAAGCGGGGCGCAGGCGGGCGTCTGCGTGTCGGAGGGGGCATGAAAGCGCCGGGTTTGTCGCTCAGCCAGAGATTGCTGCTGCTGACCATGGTGGCCTGGCTGCCGGCTTTGGCCATTCTGGGCTTCAACGAGTTTTCCCTGCGCAAGGCGCGGGAGGCCGAGGTGCATGCCCAGGCGTTGCGGATGAGCGAACAGGCTTCGCTCGAGGTCGAGCGCATCCTCACCGGTGCGGCCGCGCTGATGATCGCCGTCGCCAATGCGCCGGGGGTCGGGGAGAATGGCGCCAATTGCCGGGCCTATATGGACCGGCTGAGCGCGCTGCTGCCGCAGATCAGCCTGCTCAATATCACCGACATGGATGGCCAATCGGTCTGCGCGACCAGCGGACAGCCTGAAGACCTGCGGCCGGCGCTCAGCGCACCACTGCGTGACGCGCTGGCCGACCAGCTCTTTGCGGTGGGCGAATATACCGTGGTGACCGCCGGGCCGGCGCTGCTGATGGGCACCCAGCGCACCGCAGCCGACGGTTCGCTGCAGGGTTTCGTGATCGCCACGATTGGGCTCGACTATCTGGGCAGGGTGCTCAAGGAGCGACCCTTCGCGCAGGGTAGCGCCATGACCATTGCCGACCGCAACGGCACGATCATTGCGCGCGAGCCCCAGCCGGAGCGCTTCGTGGGCATGAAGGTGCCCGAGGAATACATGTCGCGCGTCACGGGCACGGCACCGGGCACGCTGCAAATCATGAGCCAGGACGGCACCGAGCGCATTATTGGCTATCAGCCAGCGTCGCAGCGGCCCGGGCTATATGTGAGTACCGGCATTCCGGTATCGGAGGCGATGGCGCCGATCAACGAGGCGACGCTGCGCGGCCTGCTGCTGGCGAGCGTTGGGGGCATCCTTGCCATGGTGCTGGCGCTGGTCATCGGCCGGCGGTTCATCCGCCGTCCGGTGCTGCGCCTGCTTGCCACCATCCACGCCTGGCGCGCCGGAGACCAGTCTGCGCGCAGCGGCATGCTGGCCGGGCGGGCGGAGTTTCACCAGGTGGGCGCCGCGATCGACGACCTGCTGGACGAGCTGGGGCGGCGGCAGGCCGCACAGCTCGAGGCGGAGCAACACCGCGACCTGCTGGCGCGCGAGCTCGACCACCGCATCAAGAACCTGCTCGCCACCGTGCAGGCCGTGGCACGCCAGAGCTTCCGCGACGCGCATACGGCGGAAGCGGCGCTGCAGGCCTTCTATGGGCGGCTGGCCGTGATGGCGGATGCGCACAAGCTGCTGACCGCGCAGGAGAATGAGAGCGCCGATATCGAAGCGGTGATCCGCACGGCGATCGGCCCCTTTTCGGGCAGCGAGGAACCGCGATTCAGCCTGGCGGGGCCAACCGTGCAGCTGCATGCCAAGGCTGCCTTGTCGCTGGCCATGGCACTGCATGAATTGTGCACCAATGCGAGCAAGTATGGCGCGCTGAGCAGCGAGGCCGGACGGGTGGATATCGGCTGGGCCCTGACAGAGGGCCACAAGATTCTGATGACCTGGCGCGAGAGCGGCGGCCCGCCTGTGACGGCGCCGGAAACCAGGGGTTTCGGCTCACGCATGATCGAACGGGCGCTGGCGGCCGATCTCGGCGCGACCGTGACGTTCGACTATGCCCCGGGCGGCCTTACCTGCACGATCCTCGCTGCAGAGACGGCGCTGGTCGACCGGCAGGTGGTCGGCGCGGGGCCGTTCGAGCCGGTGCGGGCGGTCAGTCGACGCCCCTAGAGGCGGGCGATGGCCTCGCGGGTGCGGCGGGCAAACTGCGCAACGCGGGCTGCATCGGCGGTTTCAGCCGCGTGACATGACAGCATGTGAAACCTGGCCTGTGGCGCGCAGGCCAGGATCAGCCCGGTCTTGAGCACACGGCGCACCGGCTGGCGCATGACCAGCGCATCGATCCACCACGGGGAACCGAGCGTGGTGACCACGAGGCATGCCTTGAGACTGGTCAGCAGCGGCTTGAGCGGCGTGCCGTGCTCGAAGGCGAATTTGGGCGCCCAGACGCGGTCGAACCAGCCCTTGAGGATGGCGGGCAGGGAAAACCACCAGGTGGGAAACACCAGCACCAGCACATCGGCGGCGGCGAGGCGCTGCTGGAGGGCGACAATATCGGCGCCGGGCTCAGGCGTCGTGTAATGCAGGCGCCGCTCGTCGGCGGTCAGGGCCGGCTGGAAGTCCTCGGCATAGAGATCGAGGATATCGACGGTGGCGCCGCGGGCCCGCAGGGCGTCTATGGCCTGATGCGCCAGATGGGCGCAGAGGCTGTCGTGCAAAGGATGGGCAAGAACAACAAGGGCCCGCATCAGACCTCCACAAACGTTAGCCGCGCCATGGGGGGCGCGGCGGCAGAGTTGCCGGTAAAGCCGGGTGCGGTCAATTGTCGTTGACGCGGCGGCGGTATTCGCTGGCGAGATAGATGACCGCCAGGGCGAACACGGCGCCGATACCCACCTGGAGCCAGTCCATGTCCGCCACCAGGTCGGCGGCGAAGGTCACGCCGCTGAAGGGCTGGTCGGAAGTGAGCCAATCTTCGGCATAAGGCGGATCCGGCAGGGCGCTCCGATATTCGATGAAGCGCCAGGTATGGGTGGCAAAGGGATGCAACCCGCCCAGGGTGACCCATTCCAAAGTCGAGAGCAGCGCGGGCAACAGCAGGGAAATCGGGATCGCCCAGCGTCCCACTGCCGTCGCCATGGCACCGACCAGGGCCATGGCCGGCAGGTACCAGAGCAGGCCGCAGGCCAGCACGACCAGGATGGCAAGGGCCACCTGGCCATAGATGCCGACAATGCTGGCCAGGGTGGCGATGGTGCCGGTGCCGTTGATCAACATGGTCACATAGGCGACGCCGAACAGCAGCACGCCGCTGAGCAGGGCCACGCCATAGACGGTGCCGGGCAGGATGGTCAGCGCGGCCGCCAGCTTGGAGAGCAGCATCTTGAAATCGGTGACAGGCATCGACTTCCAGAACAGCATGGAATTGTTGCGCTTGTCGGCGGCAAAGCCATCGGCGCAGTAGAAGAACAGCACCGAGATGAGATAGAGCGACCAGCCCAGGCCGAAGCCCAGAAAGCCCACCTCGAAGACGCGCAGCGGCGCCACGGTGAAGAGAGCGCCGGAAAAGCGCGCATCGACGCGACCCACGGTGAAGGCCAGGATGGTGGCGCCGAACAGCACTGCTACCAGGATCAACGGACCGATGAGGAAGGCCCCGCGATGCTCGATGAGCTCACGATGGACGAGAGCGGTGAAAGCCTTCATCGGGCGGTCTCCGGATTGGCTGTAGGACGCTGCATCAGCGCGACGAAGAGATCGGACAGGGTCGGGGTCGAGAGCTTGCCGAAGGGTTCGAGCAGGTTGCGATCGACGCCGTCGAAGATCATCACGGTCTGGCCGAAGCGGGTTTCCTCATAGACCGGATGGTAGGCGCGAGCGGCGGCCTGGGCCGCATCGTCGTTGACCACCAGCTGGGTGAACTTGTCGTTCACCGTCTCCATCTGCATGTGCAGGATCAGTTCGCCATCGCGGATGAACATGATGTCGGAGAGCATGAACTCGATCTCGTCCACCTGGTGGGTGGTGATGAGCAGGGTGCGCTCCTCGGTCATGTAGTCTTCGAGCAGGCGCCGGTAGAAGCGCTTGCGATAGGTGATGTCGAGGCCCAGCGTCGGCTCGTCCAGCACCAGCAGCTTGGCATCGATGGCCATGACCACGGCCAGATGAAGCTGGGCGATCATGCCCTTGGAAAGGTGCTTGACCTTCATTTCGGGCTTGATGTCGGTGCCCTCGAGGAAGCTGCGCGCCTTGTCGATCGAGAAATTGGGATGGATGTTGGAGAGCAGGGCAAAGAGCTCCCGGACCCGCAGAAACCGCGGCAGGCTGGCCACGTCGGAAATGAAGGCGACGTTTTCCATCAGCTTGGCGCGCCTGGCAAAAGGATCCTCGCCCAGGACGCGAATGGTGCCCTCGCAACTTGTCAGGCCCAGCATGGCATTGAGCGTCGTGGTCTTGCCGGCGCCATTGTGGCCGATCAGGCCATAGATGCGGCCCGGGGGGATGTCGAAATCCAGACCATGCAGGATTTCCTTGCGGCCGAACTTCTTGCGCAGGCCGCGGGCGGAGACGATGGGCTCGATAGCGGCCGGGGCCGAGACGGAAAGGTCACTCATGGGTCTGCCCCTGATTGGCGTTTGTGCGGGTGAGGAGGGTATCGAGGTCGAGATCGAGCGCCTTGATCTGGGCGGCGATGCGCGGCCAGTCCTCTTTCAGAAACTTGTCGCGTTCATGGGCGAGCAGCTCGGCCCGCGCTCCGGTCTTGACGAACATGCCTAGCCCCCTTCGTTTTTCGACCACACCGATATCGACCAGCGCCTCGAAGGCCTTGGTGACCGTCAGCGGATTGACCGAGAGATCGGCGGCGATCTGGCGGACCGAGGGCAGCGCCTCGCCCTCCCCGACCGAACCGCGCAGGATCATCTCGGCAAGCCGTTGCCGGATCTGGACGAAGATCGGCTGGCTGCTGTGAAAATCATCCATGTGTGATGCCTATCTAGTGTGCTAGTCTTGTAGCACACTATTTCTACGCGTCAACAGGAATTGCGATTGTGCGAAACAACCAAAGAAAGTCGGACGGGCTCCTTGCGGGCGGCAGGCGGCGGCACTACCAATGAAGTACCAATTGGAGACCAATGATGTCGAAACACCCGCTCAAGATCGAGATCTGCGTCGAAGGCATCGATGGCCTAGTGGCGGCGCAGACGGCCGGGGCCGACCGGGTGGAGCTGTGCGCGAGCCTGCTCGAGGGCGGGCTGACGCCCAGCATGGGCGTGGTGCGCGAGGCGCTGCGGGTGGCGACCATTCCCTTCCACGTCATCATAAGGCCTCGTGGCGGCGACTTCCTCTATTCCGAGCTCGAATTTGCCAGCATGATTGACGACATCAAGGCTCTCAAAGAGCTCGGCGTGGCGGGCGTGGTCATTGGCTGCCTGACGCCGGATGGGCGCATCGACGAGCTGCGGACAAAGGCGCTGGTGGAGGCGGCGCGGCCGATGTCGGTTACCTGCCACCGCGCCTTCGACATGACGGCGGACTATCACGAGGCCATCGAGGCGCTGATCCGCTGCGGCGTCGACCGGGTGCTGACCAGCGGGCAGCGCGACACGGCGATCGAAGGCATCGACATTCTCAAGGACACGGCGGCGATCGCCAATGGCCGCATCGTGGTGATGGCCTGCGGGGCGCTGGACGCCAGCAATATCGGGCTGGTGCGGCGCGCAACTGGCGTCGACGAGATGCATTTTGCGGCGCTGCACACGATCAAGAGCGGCATGGCGTTCCGCAATCCCCATGTCGGCATGGGCGGCACCGCCATCGAGCGGGAATATGAGATCACGCTGACCGATGTGGATGCCGTGCGGACGACGATTGCGGCGGCGCGGGCCGTCTAGGGCTCTTTCCCCGTCGCGCCGGGGAGGCTAGAACGCGCCCATGGCGCGTTCCTTTCTTTTTCCGCAAGACACCGGCGACGCCGCGACCACGCGGCTGATCGCGACGGCGGCACAGCTCACCGGCTTCATGAAGGGCGAGCCCGGCGGGCCGCGCGAGGGCTGGTACCAGCCCGGCGCCGACAATTCGGCCATGCTGGGCCAGCTGCACCAGGCGCTGGCGAGCACCTATCCGCAGGCCGGGCCGGCCTTTCACGCGGTGCGGCTGTGGACGAACCTGTTGTGGCAGCCGGCCTATCTCGCGGTCATTGCCGCCCATCTGCATGGCGCCATGCCTGACCTGTTTGGCATCAGCCAGCAACGGCGCGGCATCTATGTCGATGGCTATCGACTAAAGCCGGGAGCGCAGGCGCCCGGATCGACCGAGGCACTGATCGAACTGGGTGGCGGACAGCTCAAGGCCATGGCGGGGGTGATGCTGGAAGAGGTCAACGGCTTCGCCAAGCTGCGCCCCCTGCCCGCGCGACGGCTGCTGGCCGACCGCATGCTGAGCCTGATGGTCTGGCTGAGCCAGCGGCGGCACGACCTGCCGGTCGACACGATCGAAGCCTGGTCCGAACAGTGGCTCGAGGCAGCCGGACTGAGCGGACAGGGGCGGCTGGAGCCGATCGACACCGCCAACGGCCGGCGCCTGCTGATCGTCAGGCGCAAGGGGTGCTGCCTCGACTATCTCATCGATCCGGATCGCTATTGCGCCAGTTGCCCCAAGCAGGACGAGGCCGTGCGGGTGGCGCGGCAGACCGCCAATGCAATGGCGGAGCTGGGCTAGTCGAAGACTTCGTCGGGATAGACGCCCCAGAGCTCTTCCTGGTGCAGGTAGCCTGAATAGGTGGTGGCGCGCGCCGCCGGGTCCTGGCCGCTGGCGCTGACTTCGCACCAGACGCCATCGCATTGCTTGATGGTGACCTTGAGGCCCGGCCCGAGCCGGGCGCGCACTGCGGCGTCGTTGGACGGGCTGGCGAGCAGATTGATCTCACCATTGGCCAAAAGGGGCGTCACATAGCCGGCACGCGTGCCCGCGAGAAGATTCTGGTGAATCCATCCCTCGGTGCCGTCGGCATCACGAATCTTGCGCCAGGTATCGAACTCCTGGACGATTTCGACCGGAATGCCGGATTTGAGATAGGTCCAGGCGATGTCGTATTTCTGGCCCGGCCCGACGCGCACATTGATCGGCTCGGAACGCGTGGTGGCAAAGCGCGGCAAAGGCAGGCCGCTGGGATTGTTGGCCTGCGCCCAGGCAGGCGGAAGCAGCAGCGCCGTGACCAGGAAAAGCCAGGGCAGGCGGCGGAAAAGCGCTAGAAACTGACGGCAAAGGCCGGCGCGAAGGGTCTTGTCAAACATGACTTTGCAGACAAATGGAATTACCCTATCACTAACCAACGATCCTTAATGGGCACTGAAGGGTGGGGTTTTCCACAAGCAGGCCGCCCCCGATCCCGGAACTGATGACCAGCCAGAAACCCCATATTCTCGTGACGCGGCGCCTGCCCGAGACCATCGAGGCGCGCATGGCGACTCTGTTCGAGACCCATGTCAACGAAGGCGACGTGACCCTGACCGGAGACGATATCGTCGAGGGCCTTGTGGGCAAGGACGTGCTGGTCTCCTCGATCACCGACCGGATCGACGCCGCGCTCATCGCCCGGCTGCCCAAGAGCGTGCGTATGATCGCGCAGTTCGGCAATGGCGTGGACAATATCGATATCGAAGCTGCCTGGGCGGCCGGGCTCACCGTGACCAATACGCCGAGCGTGCTGACCGAGGACACGGCCGACATGGCCATGGTGCTGATGCTGGCGCTGCCGCGCCGGCTGGTGGAAGGCACGCAGATGCTGGTGCGCGACGGGGTTTGGGCCGGCTGGTCGCCGACCTCGATGCTGGGCCACAGGCTGCGCGGCAAGGCGCTGGGCATTGTCGGCATGGGCCGCATCGGCACTGCGGTGGCACAGCGGGCCAAGGCCTTCGGGCTCAATATCCATTACTTCTCGCGCAACCGGCGGCCGCCGGCCGTCGAAAATCCGCTGGAGGCCACCTATTGGCCCGATCTCGACGCCATGATCGAGGCGGTCGATATCGTGTCCCTGCACACCCCCCTGACCCGCGAGACCTTTCATATCCTGTCGGCTGAACGGCTCAAGCGCATGAAGCCGGGCAGCTTTGTGGTCAATGTCAGCCGGCCCGAATTGGTGGATGAGGCGGCGCTGATGGACGAGATCGAGTCCGGCCATCTGAGCGGGGCCGCGCTCGACGTGTTCGAGAACAAGCATGGCATCAGCCCGCGCCTGCTGGCCCTGGCGGAGGCAAACAAGGTGGTGCTGACGGCCCATATGGCGTCGGCGACGCTCGAGGCGCGCATCGAAATGGGCGAGACGGTCATCGTCAACATCCGCGCCTTCATGGACGGCCACCAGCCGCCGCACCGGGTCCTGCCCGAAGGCGTGCATGGGCGCGGCATGCGGGCCTGAGCCCGCTGCATTTACCGCAATCGATATAATTTGACTTGCCGGGGGGCGGGTTTGCCACCTATGGCTCGGACTTGGCCGGCCGCAGTGGAGGATTGCGGCACTGCCGGCAACTGGGGTGAGGAGACCTTTGACAATGGCATTGTCGCGCAAGCAGCTATGCATCGCCATGATGGTATCAGGCCTGATGGCGGTCGCGCCGGCCGTGGCGCAGGTAGCGAGCGAGCCGCCCTTGAGCGAGGTGGGCAATGGGCTGGTACTGGCGACCAATGGGCACAGCTTCAGGCTGCCGCTGCCCGACTGGCTGACTCCGGCCGAGCGGCTCTCTGGCAATGTGACGCCGCTGGTGGAGACAAGCTTTGTGTCCGATGCCAACCAGGCATTGCTGGAAATCTACCCCAAGGGGGAAAGCCAGGCAGCGTGGCAGACGCTTTATGGCGCGCGCATCACGCTGGAAGCGAGCCGGCCGCTGACCGATTATCGCAGCGCGGTGATGTATGGCTATAGCCAGACCTGCAAGCCCGAGCTCACCGGATTCTTCCAGTTCGGCGACGACGAGGGCGACCAGCTGGCGCCACTGGGCTTTGTGTGCGGCGCCTATCTCGACCGCCTGGCCGGCCATGCCGGCGACGGCGAAGTGATGGTGATGAGCTTTTCCAAGACCGAGAAGGGCGTGGCCATCGTCTATCAGGAGTGGCGCGGGCCGGTGTTCGACCCATCCAAGCCAGAGACCTGGCCGGTGTCGCCGGAGGCGCTGCAGGCGCGTGCCGACCAGCTGCAGGCCGAGGCCACGCTGAGTCTGGCCGATTGACGACGGCGCGGTGAGGGCCTAATTCCCCCTCATGAGTAGAGACAACAAGTCAAGCGGCCCCACCCAGCGCTCGCTGCGCGTCGGCGAACTGGTGCGCCACGCCCTGGCGGCGATGTTTGCCCGCGGCGAAATCGAGGATGACGCCCTGCGCGGCGCGGTGATCACCGTGCCGGAAGTGCGCATGTCACCGGACCTCAAGATCGCCAATGCCTTTGTCATGCCGCTGGGCGGGCTGCATGCCGAGGAAATCGTCGCGGCGCTCAACCGGCACCGCAAGTTCGTGCGCGGACGCGTGGCGCCACAGATCAACATGAAGTTTGCACCCGAAGTGCGGTTCTTCGTCGATGAGACATTTGAAGAAGCCAGCCGCATCGACGCGCTGCTGCGCTCCAAGAAGGTGCAGCAGGACCTCGACGACGAAGACGGCGAGACTGAGTGAACCAGCCCAAGCGGATCAAGCGCGCCATTTCCGGCTGGGTGGTGCTCAACAAGCCCTATGACATGACCTCGACCCAGGCGGTGGGCAAGGTGCGCTGGCTGTTTGGCGCGGCCAAGGCTGGCCATGCCGGCACGCTCGACCCGCTGGCCACCGGCATCCTGCCCATTGCACTGGGCGAGGCGACCAAGGCCGTGCCACAGGTGCAGGACGGCACCAAGATCTATCGCTTCGCGATCAAATGGGGCAGCGCCACCACGACGGACGATGCCGAGGGTGCGGTGGTTGCGACCTCCGAAATCCGGCCGGAGCGGGCGGCGCTGGAAGCCGTGCTGCCGCAGTTCATCGGAACGATCATGCAGCGGCCGCCGATCTTTTCGGCGCTCAAGATCGATGGCGAGCGCGCCTATGACCTGGCCCGCGCTGGCGAGGCAGTGGAATTGCAGCCACGGCAAATCGACGTGGATGACATCATGCTGGTGGAGCATGGCACCGAGCAGTCGGTGCTCGAGGTGACCTGCGGCAAGGGCACCTATGTGCGCTCGCTGGCGCGCGACATTGCCGAGGCCCTCGGCACGCGCGGGCATGTCAGCATGCTGCATCGCGCCGCGGTGGGGCCGTTCCACGACGCGGATGCGGTGACGATCGAGCAGCTCGAAGCACTGGCACAGGATGAGCGCGACGCGCTGCTTAAACCGGTCTGGGCCGGCTTTGCCGACCTGCCAGAAATCCGGCTCGATGCGAGCCAGGCAACCGCCGTGCGGCATGGCAATGCGGTGCTGCTGACCGGGGCCGGTGCGCCGATATCGCTCGACGAGTGCTGGGTCAGCTTCAAGGGCGAGGTGCTAGCGACAGGCTGGGTCGAGTTCGGCCAGTTCAGGTGCCGGCGGGTGTTCAACTAAACGTCGAGATCAAAAGAAAGGCGGGGATTGCTCCCCGCCTTGCGCTTCCTCAGTTGAGGAAGAAGATGATGATAATGATCAGCCAGATCGGCACGCCGAGAAGCCAAAGACCGAGACCACGTAGCATGGTGAATTCCTTTCGTTAGCTCTTAGAAGCGGCGGAAGACGCCGGCGAAGACGGTGTTTTCGTCGCGATGGTTGCCGCCCTTCTGGGCTGCCCAGAAGGCACCGATGGCCGAGACCAGCAGCGAGGCAGCCAGCAGGAAGGCACCGATGATGGCCGTGTTGCGGGCAATGCGGGCCGCTTCGAGTGCGTCTTGGCGAGCCTGCTCGACACTGGTGATCGCCGCATCGACGCGGGCCTGGGCTTCGTCGGGGGCAATGCCGGTATTGGCGGCAACGACGTTGGCCAGATAGGTGCGATCGGCATCGGCGACGGTACCATCACCCAGAGCGGCCTGGGCGAAGATGCGGCCGGCTTCACCACGCGCTGCTTCGGCATCGACCGGCTGGGTCGAGCGGAACATGGTGTCGATGAAGTAGGCATTTGGATCGACAGCATCTGCCGTGCCTTCGGCAACATTGGAAGCGGCGGTGGTTGCCGTTGCGGCGGCCGAGCCAACAGCATTGGCAGCTGCACCGATACCGCCAACGGCGATCACGGTACCGAGGATTGCGGCACCGGCCCAGACCAGAAGGCCGTGGGCGCCGTCGCGCAGGTCGCTCTCGTCTTCATTGGCGTCGAAATAGCGGCGACGCAGGCGACCGGTGAGATAGCCACCAGCCATGAAGCTGGAGATCTGGACCCAGAGGAACCAGGTTGCGGCAGCAATGCCGACAAAGATCGGGTTGGGACCGTCGCCATAACCGAAGTCGAGGAAGTTGAGGCCGACTGCAGAGCCAAAGCTGATCAGCACGAGGCTGATGGCGGAGGCGAGCACGATGCCGGCGATGATGGCGGGCCAATCGACATAGGAAGAGTTGTCGCGATCGGTCGTGGTGGATTCAACGATGGCTACGCCCGCGGGCGCGTCAATGGTCATGGTGGAGGGCTCCTGACGGTTGTTGGGATTGCTGTTGCCGCTGGAGCGGTCAGGCAAGGCCGATGAACGACAGGATGGCCATGACGATGACGATGAGGCCGACGATGTAGATGATGGAGTTCATGGGATGTGCCTTCTTCTTGATTGACGCAGGTGGTCCATCAACCGAAGGCGCGCGGATTCGTTCCGAAGTTGCGCAAAATATGTGCAGATTGAGGCAGGCCGCCGTAACAAGATCGCGAGGAGAATCGCCCAGCGATTCAACAAAAAAGGCGGGGATCGCGCCCCGCCTCTCGCTTGCAATGCCGATTGGCCTAGAGGCCGTCGGTGACCACGGTGGTATAGGCGCCTTCCGGCTGAGCCTTGATGATCGACTGGTCGATCAGCGCCTTGACGGTGCGCTCGTAGGTGGCCATGTCGAGCTTGGGATCGGTCGGGTCGACCAGCTTGGCCACTTCGCCGGTCATGTAGAGCTGATGCTCAAGCGTAGCAGCCCCGGTATCGTCCATGTCGACGACGATCTGTGCGGCTTCCTCGGGGTTTTCGGCAGCATAGGCCCAGCCCTTCATCGAGGCGCGGACGAAGCGGGTATAGGCGTCGACCTTGGCCGGATCTGCCAGCGTGTCTTCCATGACGTAGAGACCGTCTTCGAGCAGGTCATTGCCCATTTCGGTATAGTTGAAGATGGTCAGGTTTTCCGGGCCGTAGCCGGCATCGAGCGCCTGGCCATATTCGTTGTAGGTCATGACCGAGATGCAGTCGGCCTGGCCCTGGATCATCGGCTGGATGTCAAAGCTCTGCTGCAGCACGGTGACGCCGCCTTCCGAGCCGTCGGTCGCAATGCCTTCCTTGTTCATCCAGGCAAAGAACGGATATTCATTGCCGAAGAACCAGACGCCCAGCGTGTGGCCAGGGAAATCGGCAACCGTCTTGATCTCGGTTTCGGTCGGGCAGATCATCATCAGGCCGCTTCGCTTGAAGGGCTGGGCGATATTGACCAGTGGCACGCCGCTTTCGCGCGCGGCCATGCCGGCAGCCATCCAGGTCACGATGATATCGGCACCGCCGCCGGCAATCACCTGTTCGGGGGCGATGTTGGGGCCGCCCGGCAGGATGGTGATGTCGAGGTTTTCCTCGTCATAGAAGCCCTTGGACTCGGCAACGAGGTAGCCGGCGAACTGCGCCTGGGTGACCCACTTGAGCTGCAGTGTCAGCGCATCCTGTGCGAATGCAGGAGCGGCCGAAAGCGCCAGGGCGCTTACGAGCAGACCTCCGATAAACTTGTTCATTGTCGTTCCCTTTTCCCTGTTACGTCCGTCCACCACGGACAGACGGATGCCAGAAGGTGACGCCCCTCTCGATGAGGGCGATCACCCCGTAGAAGGCAGACCCCGCGACCGCTGCAACGGCGATCTCTGCCCAGACCAGGTCGATGGCGAGACGCCCCACCCCGGTCGATATCCGGAAGCCCATTCCCACAATGGGCGTCCCGAAGAATTCCGCTACGATTGCGCCGATCAAGGCCAGAGTCGAGTTGATCTTGAGGGCGTTGAATATGAAGGGGCCCGCAGCGGGAAGCCGTAACTTCATAAGGGTTTGCCAGTAACCGGCGGCATAGGTGCGCATCAGGTCGCGCTCGATGGCGGATGATGCGTTGAGGCCGGCCACGGTGTTGACCAGCATTGGAAAGAAGGTCATCGCGACAACGACGGCAGCCTTGGACTGCCAGTCGAAGCCGAACCACATGACCATGATCGGGGCGATGCCAATGATGGGCAGCGCCGACATGAAATTGCCGATGGGCAGCAGGCCTGCCTTGAGGAAGGGCGAACGGTCGACCAGGATGGCGACGACGAGTCCGGCGAGACAGCCCATGGCATAGCCGGGCAGCACCGACTTGATGAAGGTCTGGACGAAATCGGCCCAGAGGATCGAGGCCGAATTGGCGAGCTGCGCGCCGATCATGGACGGGGCGGGGAGGAGAACCGGCGGCACATTGGCGCCGCGCGTGACCACTTCCCAGATCACCAGCAGGGCTGCCCCGAAGGTAATGGGGATCAGCAGGCCAAGGCCCGCATTGTCGGCGAGACGGGGCGCCAGCACATTGGACAGACGCTCGACAAACAGCCAGGCAAACAGCCAGGCGGCGATCAGCGCCATCCAGAAGAAGGCCGGTGCGGGCGAGAAGATGCCGACGCTGGTCAGCAGCGCAACGGCGCCAAGCAGGGCCAGCGCGCCATCGGCCCAGAGGCCGATGGGCAGGAAAAAGCGGAGCAGCGTCAGGAAGCCGAGTCCCAGGAAAGCTTTGAGCAGGAGGGCCTGCTCGAAGGGCGTGACCAGGCTGAGCGCCAGGGCTGCGGCGGAAAGACCCCCGGCCACAAGGGCGAGGAAGAACTGCAGCTGGCTCATGGGCGCGCTCCCATGCGGGTATTGACGACCCTTTCGGCGGCGCCGACGATCATGACCAGTACGGCAGCCAGGGCTGCGGCGATGAACAGGGCCGCCCAGATCTGGATGGTCTGGCCATTATAGGAGCCGGTGAGCAGGCGCACACCGAGGCCACCGCCGGCGGCATTGGACAATTCGCTGACCACCGCGCCGATCAGCGAGATGGCGATGCCCACCTTCATGGAGGCGAAAAGCATCGGCATGGCCGCAGGCCAGCGCAGTTTCCAGAAGGTTTGCCAAGTCGTCGCATCATAGGTGCGCATCAGATCGAGCTGAATGGCCTCGGGCGAGCGCAGCCCTTTGACCATGCCGACCACGACGGGGAAGAAGGACAGATACATCGAGATGAGCGCGCGCGGCACCGTGCCGGTAATGCCGACGGCCCCCAGCCCGACCACGACCATGGGCGCGATGGCGAGAATCGGAATGGTCTGGCTGGCAATGATCCAGGGCATCAGCGAGCGATTGGCGGCTTCATTGTGCACGATAACGACGGCCAGGGCGACGCCCAGCGCCGTGCCGAGGACGAAGCCGAGCAGCGTCGAGGAGAGGGTGATCCAGCCGTGATAGGCGAGCGAGCGCCGCGAGTTGAACTCAAGCGCCACCGTGGCATTCCAGATTTCGCCGATCACCTGATGCGGCGCCGGCAGGACCGGACGCTCCTGCGCCCAGGTCTGGAGGGCGAAATCGGTGAAGGGCACGTCCGTCAGCTCTGCGCGCGTGTTGAGCGTGGTCTGCCAGGGCGCATTCATGCCGATGGCAGCGGCGTACCAGATGACGACGATGGCGAAAAGGACGGTGAGGATGGGGAGGACGCGGTTCAAACGTGGTCCTCGTCATAGCTGTGCCCGGCCCGCAGCCCCTCGCGCACCCGCGCCGCGATGGCGAGGAATTCCGGGGTCTCGCGGATGTCGAGCGGGCGCTCCCTGGGCAGATCGCTCTCGATGATGTCCGTCACGCGTCCCGGGCGCGGCGACATGACCACGATCTTGGTCGACAGATAAACCGCCTCGGGGATCGAGTGGGTGACGAAGCAGATGGTTTTCTGCGTGCGGTCCCAGAGCTTGAGCAGTTCGGAATTGAGGTGGTCGCGGACGATTTCGTCGAGCGCACCAAAGGGCTCGTCCATCAGCAACAGGTCGGCATCGAAGGCCAGAGCGCGGGCGATGGAGGCGCGCTGCTGCATGCCGCCGGAGAGCTGCCAGGGATATTTCTTCTCAAAGCCCGAGAGATTGACGAGATCCATGGTGCGCTTGATTCGCTGGGCCTGTTGCGCCTGCGAATAGCCCATGATTTCGAGCGGCAGGGCGATGTTCTTTTCGATGGTGCGCCAGGGATAGAGCGCCGGCGCCTGGAACACATAGCCATAGGCCCGGCTCTTGCGCGCCTGATCCGGGGTCTGGCCATTGATGGTGAGCGTGCCCGATGTGGGTCGCTCCAGATCGGCAATGGTGCGCAGGAAAGTGGTCTTGCCGCAGCCGGACGGCCCGATGAAGGAGACGAATTCGCCCTTGTCGATGGTGAGATTGACGTCGCTGAGCGCGACGACATCGCCATCATTGGTCTTGAAGGTCAGGCCGAGATTTTGGGCGGAGACAACGGCGGAAGTGGTCAAGAACACGGCTCCAGTTCGGCCCAGATTTCGCCGTCGGCGGTGAAGATGCGGACGGCGCCCGCCGCGTCGGGCGGGGGGATGATGTGACTTTCGGCGCCGAGCATATCCTCGCCCTCGTAGTGGCAGATGCCCTGCGTGAGCTGATTGCCCCGGTCATCGGCATGAACCGCGACGAAGTCGCAGCCCGAACCATAGGAGGAAAGACCCTGTGGTGTCAGGTAGCGGAGCGCATCATTGGTGAGCGTATTGGTCTTGAGGTAGGCGCAGCCTTCGGCATTGCCATAATTGCCCTGCAGTGCCAGCTCGGCCCCAGCTGCGCTGGCAGCGCCTGCCAGCACCATGACCATGGCTGCCCCCCAGCGTCGCGCCACCATCAGACCCCTGTCGCCGGGATGCCGCTGCGCTCGACCTTGCGGGGCGCGACGATGTCTTTCCACTGGCTCAGCGCCCGGTTGACCGGGTTCTTCGCCTCGCGGCTCACGAACTTGCCATGGCCTGGCTCGGCCTTGACCTCGCTCTCGACGATCGAGACCTTGCCGCGGCTCAGCACGAAGCGCGGCAGGCCGGTGACCTTAAAGCCCTCGAACACATTGTAGTCGATGACCGATTGCTGGGCGGATGCCGAAATGGTCTTGCTCCGCTTGGGATCCCAGACCACGAGATCGGCGTCCGCACCGACCAGGACAGCACCCTTTTTGGGATAGAGCCCGAGGATCTTGGCGATATTGGTCGAGGTGACGGCAACAAACTCGTTCATGGTGAGGCGCCCGGTATTGACGCCGGCGGTCCACAGCACCGGCAGGCGGTCTTCGAGGCCACCCGTGCCATTGGGTATCTTGGAGAAATCGCCAATGCCATTGCGCTTCTGCGCGGTGGTGAAGGCGCAATGGTCGGTGGCGACAACCGAGAGAGAGCCCGACTGCAAGCCGGCCCAGAGGGAATCCTGGTGGCTCTTGTTGCGGAAGGGCGGGGACATGACGCGGCGGGCGGCATGGTCCCAATCGGGGTTGAAATACTCACTCTCGTCCAGCGTCAAATGCTGCACCAGCGGCTCGCCATAGACGCGCATGCCCTTCTGGCGGGCGCGACGGATGGCTTCATGCGCCTGCTCGGAACTGACATGCACGACATAGAGCGGCACGCCGGCCATGTCGGCAATCATGATGGCACGGTTGGTAGCTTCGCCCTCGACTTCCGGCGGGCGGGAATAGGCATGCGCCTCGGGGCCATTGTTGCCCTCGGCGAGGAGCTTGGCCGTCATGGCAGCGACGACGTCGCCATTTTCGGCATGCACCAGGGGCAGGGCACCAAGGTCGGCGCAGCGCTGGAAGGACGAGAACAGCTCGTCGTCATTGACCATCAGCGCGCCCTTATAGGCCATGAAATGCTTGAAGCTGGTAATGCCGCGATCGACGACATCGGCCATTTCATTGAAGACCTGCTCGCCCCACCAGGTGATGGCCATGTGGAAGCTGTAGTCCGCCGAGGCCTTGCCGGTTTTGTTGTCCCACATCTGCAGCGCTTCGAGCAGGGACTGGTTGGGGCTGGGCAGGCAGAAATCGACCACCATGGTGGTGCCACCGGACAGGCCCGCGCGGGTGCCGGATTCGAAGTCATCGGCCGAATAGGTGCCCATGAAGGGCATTTCGAGATGGGTGTGCGGATCGATGCCGCCCGGCATGATGTAGCAGCCGGTGGCGTCCAGGGTCTCGTCGCCGGAGAGGTTGGGGCCGATCTCGACGATGGTATCGCCCTCGATCTTGACGTCGGCCTTGTAGGTGAGGTCGGCGGTGACGACGGTGCCGTTCTTGATGACTTTGCTGGCCATGGCTGATCCTTCAGTTCACGATTTCGGCGGTTTCGACCACCGCATGGAACAGCACGTCGGCGCCGGCCGCCGCCCATTCCCTGGAGATTTCCTCGGCCTCGTTGTGGCTCAACCCGTCAACGCAGGGGCACATGATCATGGTGCTGGGCGCGACTTTGTTGGTCCAGCAGGCGTCATGGCCGGCGCCGGAGATGATGTCCATGTGGCTGTAGCCGAGGTCTTCGGCCGCCTTGCGTACGCGGGCGACCAGGGTCGGGTCGAAGGCGACGGGATCAAAGTGCCCCACCGCTTCCATGGCGTAGCCAACACGCAATTGCTGGCAGATTTCTTGCGCTTTGCTTTCGATTTGCTGGCGCATGGATGTCAGTTTGCCCAGATCCGGCGAGCGGATGTCGACGGTGAACACCACCGTGCCGGGCAGGACGTTGCGCGAATTGGGCGCGAACTTCATCTGGCCGACACCACCGACGGCGCCGGGCTGGTGATCCATGGCAACGGCCTGGACCATTTCGAGGATACGCGCCATGGCAAGGCCGGCGTTCACCCGCATGTTCATCGGCGTCGAGCCGGTATGGGCTTCCTTGCCGGTCAGGGTGAATTCGAGCCACCACAGGCCCTGGCCGTGGGTGACGACGCCGATCTGCTTGCCTTCGGCTTCGAGGATCGGGCCCTGCTCGATGTGGTATTCGAAATAGGCGTGCATCTTGCGGGCGCCGACGACTTCCTCGCCGCGCCAGCCGATGCGGGCGAGTTCGTCGCCATAGGTCAGGCCGGCCTGATCCTTGCGGGCATAGGCGTAATCCTGGGTGTGGATGCCGGCAAAGACGCCGGAGGCCAGCATGGCGGGGGCGAAGCGGGCCCCCTCTTCATTGGCCCAGTTGGTGACGACGATGGGGTGCCTGGTCTTGATGCCCATATCGTTGAGCGAGCGCACGACTTCGAGCCCCGCCAGGACGCCGAGGACACCATCATACTTGCCGCCGGTGGGCTGGGTATCGAGGTGGCTGCCGACATAGACCGGCAGCGCATCGGGGTCGGTGCCCGGGCGGGTCATGAACATGGTGCCCATCTGGTCGACACCCATGGTGAGGCCCGCCTCGTCGCACCAGCGCTGGAACAGGCGGCGACCTTCCGCGTCCTCATCGGTCAGCGTCTGGCGGTTGTTGCCCCCGGCAATGCCGGGACCAATCCTGGCCATCTCCATGAGGCTGTCCCAGAGCCGATCACCATTGATGCGAAGGTTTTCTCCTGGGGCAGACATGGGGCATGCTCCCTATTTGACGCTGGGGAACGAGAACTCGGCGCCGCCCTTGATGCCGGCGGGCCAGCGGGTGGTGACGGTTTTGAGGCGGGTGTAGAAGTGGACGCCTTCGGGGCCGTAGATGGAGTGGTCGCCGAACAGGCTTCGCTTCCAGCCGCCGAAGGAGTGGTAGGCGACCGGCACCGGGATCGGTACGTTGATGCCGACCATGCCCACTTCGATCTTGTCGGCGAATTCGCGGGCGGCGTCGCCGTCGCGGGTGAAGATGGCGGTGCCATTGCCATATTCGTGGTCGTTGATGAGCTTGACCGCCTCATTGTAGTCGTTGGCACGAACGACAGAGAGGACGGGGCCGAAGATCTCTTCCTTGTAGATGGTCATGTCGGGCGTGACGTGATCGAACAGCGTGCCGCCGACATAATAGCCGCCTTCATAGCCCTGGAGCGAAAAGCCGCGGCCATCGACCACGAGCTCGGCCCCCTGCTCTACGCCAGCGTCGATGTAACCGACGATCTTGTCGCGGTGCATCTTGGTGACCACCGGGCCCATTTCGGCGTCCTTGTCGGTGGCCGGGCCGATCTTGAGGCTTTCGACGCGCGGCTTGAGCTTGGCAACCAGCGCATCGCCGGTTTCCTTGCCCACGGGAACGGCGACGGAAATCGCCATGCAGCGCTCGCCGGCCGAGCCGTAGCCGGCGCCCATCAGCGCATCGGCGACCTGATCGAGATCGGCATCGGGGAGGATGACCATGTGGTTCTTGGCGCCACCCAAAGCCTGGACGCGCTTACCGGCCTTTGTACCGCGCTGATAGACATATTCGGCGATCGGGGTCGAACCGACGAAGGAGACGGCCTTGATGTCGGGATGGTCGAGAATGCCGTCGACCATTTCCTTGTCGCCATGGACGACGTTGAGAATGCCCTCGGGGAGGCCGGCTTCCATGAAGAGGTTCCAGGCCAGCATGGAGGCGCTGGGATCGCGTTCCGACGGCTTGAGGATGAAGGCGTTGCCGCAGGCGATGGCGGCCGGATACATCCACATCGGCACCATGGCCGGGAAGTTGAACGGGGTGATGCCGGCCACGACGCCAAGTGGCTGGCGATCGGAATAGGAATCGATGCTGGGGCCGACATTGCGCGAGAACTCGCCCTTGAGCAGCTGGGGAATGCCGCAGGCGAAATCGACGCAGTCGATGCCGCGGGCGACTTCGCCCAGGGCGTCGTCATGCACCTTGCCATGCTCGCGGGAAATCTCGCGGGCCAGGTCATCGGCATGCTGATCGAGCAATGCCTTGAACTTGAACATGACGCGGGCGCGCTTCATCGGCGGGGTATTGCCCCAGGCGACCTGCGCCTTCTTGGCCGAGGCGACAGCGTCGTTGAGTTCGCTCAGGGTCGAAAGCGGCAGCTCCGCCGAGACCTCGCCGGTGGCCGGATTGAAGACCGGCACGCGGCGGCCCGAAGAGACATAGCGCTTGCCGGCAACGGCGTTTTCGATCGTGTTCATTATTCGATACTCCGCAGGGCGGCGCGCACGCCGTCGATCAGTTCGCCGATCTGCGCTTCGCTGACGATGAGCGGCGGGGACATGGCGATGATGTCGCCGGTGGTGCGGATCAGATAGCCATCCTCGAAGCATTTGAGGAAGGCCGAAAAAGCGCGCTTGGTCGGCTGGCCGGCAATGGGTTCGAGCTCGATGGCGCCGACCAGACCGATATTGCGCACGTCGATGACATGAGGCTCGCCCTTGAGTGAGTGAAGAGCATCCTGCCAGACCGGGGCCAGTTCGGCGCCGCGCGTGAGCAGGCCCTCTTCCTTGTAGGTTTCGAGCGTGGCAAGGCCGGCGGCCGAAGCGATCGGATTGCCTGAATAGGTATAGCCGTGGAAGAACTCGATGACGTGTTCCGGACCCTGCATGAAGGCGTCGTGGATTTCGGAGGAAACCAGAACTGCGCCCATGGGGATGACCCCATTGGTCAGGCCCTTGGCGGTGACCATGATATCGGGCGTGACGCCGAAATAATCGGCGCCGAATGGGGTGCCGAGGCGCCCGAAGCCGGTGATGACCTCGTCGAAGATCAACAGGATGCCATGCTTCCTGGTGATGTCGCGCAGGCGCTGCAGATAGCCGGCGGGCGGGATCAGCACGCCGGTGGAGCCGGCCACGGGCTCGACGATGACGGCAGCGATGGTGGAGGCATCGTGCAGGGTGACGATGCGCTCGAGTTCATCGGCCAGATCGACGCCATGCTCGGGGAGGCCCTTGGAAAAGGCGTTCCTGGCGAGGTTATGGGTATGGGGCATGTGGTCGACGCCGGTCAGCAGCGAGCCGAACATCTTGCGGTTGGTGACGATGCCGCCCACCGAAATGCCGCCGAAATTGACGCCATGATAGCCGCGCTCACGGCCGATGAGCCGGGAGCGGGCGCCTTCGCCCTTCACCCGGTGATAGGCCAAAGCCACCTTGAGGGCGGTTTCGACCGATTCGGAGCCCGAATTGGTGAACAGCACGTGGTCGAGCCCCTTGGGCGCGATATCGACAATGCGGTTGGCCAGCTCGAAGGCCTTGGGATGGCCCATCTGGAAGGCGGGCGCGTAATCGAGCTCGGCCGCCTGTTTGGCGATGGCTTCGACGATCCTTGGCCTTGCATGGCCGGCATTGACGCACCAGAGGCCAGCCGTGCCGTCGAGAACCTGGCGGCCATCAGAGGTGGTGTAGTGCATGTCCTTGGCAGCGACGAACATGCGCGGGGATTTCTTGAACTGCCGGTTCGCGGTAAAGGGCATCCAGAAGGCGCTCAGATCGTTCGGCACCACGGCATTTGAATTGGACACGAAGTCGCGCTCCCATTGATTCTGCACCGGTCGGTCGTTTGGCTCTTGACGTGAGGCCGTTAAGTCCAGAAATTTTGACCAGTTGGAAAAATGTTAGCACTCCCAAACTTTCTAGCAAGGCGAAAATGCCGCTGAACAAAGTGAAAAGTGCCGAGGTCGCCGCGACACCCAAGCGCCAGCACAAGGCTGATGCCAAGGCGGCGGCACATCCCCATGCCAAGCCGCGTCCGCTGACACGCATCCAGCGCGAGAAGCAGGACATCATTCTGGAGGCGGCGCTCGAGGTCTTTTCGGTGCACGGCTTCCGCGGCGCCACCATCGACCAGATCGCCGAAGTGGCGGGGATGAGCAAGCCCAACCTGCTCTACTACTTTCCCCGCAAGGAAGAGATCCACCGCCGGCTGATGGCCGCGCTGCTGGAGACCTGGCTGGCACCGCTGCAGGAAATGAATGCCGACGGGGACCCCTTCCCCGAGATCCGCTCCTATATCCGGCGCAAGCTGGAAATGGCGCGCGACTATCCGCGCGAGAGCCGGCTGTTTGCCAATGAAATGCTGCAGGGGGCGCCGCGCATCATTGAGATGATCGAGGTCGATCTCAAGAACCTGGTCGACGAAAAGGCCAAGGTCCTGCTCGGCTGGATGGACCAGGGCAAGCTGGCCCGGACCGATCCCTACCACCTGATCTTTTCGATCTGGGCCACGACGCAGCATTATGCCGATTTCGACGTGCAGGTGCGCGCCGTGCTCGGCCCCAGCCGGGGTGGCGAGGGGCGCTTCGAGGATGCGGCGCGCTATCTTGAGCACCTGTTTCTCTATGGCCTCACGCCAAGGCCCCGGCCCTGACGACTGCCAAACACCTCAACCTGCGCGTCCGGTCGAGACCGGCTGACTTACGTGGCTTGACCGCGATGGCGGCCCTTGCCGATCGGACCGAGATGGGTCTGGTGGAAGCCGGAGCGATGCTTGAGGCCATAGCCCAGCAGGCGATCGATGCCGATATGGGCAACCCAGATGGCTGCAAGGCCAAAGGCAACGGGCCCGATGACGAGGCCCAGCAGTGCCAACACGGCCGGCGCGACATAGGTATGCACCAGATTGTAGGCGAGCGTTCCCAGCGCCGTGGAGCGCAGATAGGCGAGCATGGCCAAATCGGGCGCGAGGAACAGCAATGCGAAAACGAGCCACGACTGGCCCAGCCAGGCATAGAGAAGCACAGCCCCCACGAGCATGACGCCGCCTTCAAGGCGCTGCAGCAAAATCGCGCTTGCGTCGTCTCGCGTTACTGGGCCGACTGCGTCTGATAAATGGGACATGAGCATTCCTTTCTCTGCTGGAAGGACGCTACTTCATTCATGCGTGTCTGGCATTTGCCGATAGATGCAGGACTGCCATTCATTGATGAATGGGATCAGGCCGACGCGCTCAATTGGGGCCGTGCGGCAAGGTCGTCGTCGGCGAAGCGGAAGCTGCTGCCCTGGCTGGACTTGGCCCGGTACAGCGCGGCATCGGCCTGGGCCATGAGGTTGGCGGGCATGGCATGGGGCGCCGTGCTCACGACGAGACCGAGGCTGATGCCCACACGCACGGACAGGCCGGGAAGATCGATCGGCGCCTCGATCAGGGCGATGCAGTCGCGCGCCAGGTCGGAGAGGGAGAGATGGTCCAGCCGGCCGGTGGTGAGCAGGACGAATTCGTCGCCACCGAAGCGGGCGAGCAGTTCGCCGGGATGCAGCAGGCCGGAAAGTCGGTCCGCCACCGCGCGCAGCACATTGTCGCCCGCGGCATGGCCGAAGCTGTCATTGATGATCTTGAAGCCATCGAGATCGAAAGCGATGATGGCAAAAGGGCGCGCGTCGGCGGTGAGATCGGCCAGGGCGGTTTCGAAGGCGAGCCGGTTGGCCAGACCGGTCAGCACATCGCTGCGCGACTGATGATGGGCAAGGCGGCGCTGCCGCTCGATATCGGCGACCAGGGTCCGCAGCCTGACCAGCAGCAGGAAGACGACCAGCAGCAAGCCGCCGACAAGCGGGATGCGGATCGGGGCGTAGCCGCGAAACAGCTCGTCCGCGCGGGACGTCGGCGTCCAGGTGAGAAAGCTGCCGGATGGCGCCTCCCCGGCCAGCAGGGGAATCTGCTGCAGGCCGCGCTCGGTGCTGACTTCGGTGGAAAGATGGACATCACGCAGGCCGGTGGTGCGGGCCAGAAGGTCGATCCCGGCTTCGGTCAAGGGGCCGTTGTGGCCGGAAATCGCATCAATGGCATTGGCGGCCCGCAACCGCTCGGCGTCGAGATCGGCGCGTTCGATGGCCTGCAGGATCTGCAGGGCCGAGCCGACCAGCAAGGTCACGGTCACCAGCAGGACGCCGGCACAGAGCAGCACCAGGCGCCCGATCTTGTTGATACCGTTATACTCGTCCGACCGCGCGGCCGCGACGGCCGGCAGCGCGCCGGGATGGTCTATTGTTTGTAGAAGCATTGCCCCGCGTCCTAAGCGCGGAGAGTGTGAGCCCCAACTCCTTGGTAAAGCGTTAGCAACGTGGCCCAAGCGGCCACAGTCTCGCCTTATTGAGTGCCGGGAGGCCTTGCGGCGGCCCGAAATGTTGATGGAACGCGAATAAAATGCGCTTTTAGTGCCTTGGGAGGGGAACCGTGGCATCACGGCCACAGCGCGCAAGATGAATCCTGAAACGGGGATTTCGGTGGCTTGCTTGAGCGATATGCGGGCGATGAGTGGATTCATTTCCTCAGATCTGCCCGACATGTTCAGCAACACGGCAGAAATGCGAACGGAAAACCTGCGGCATAGACGCAACAGATGGGCCATGCCGGCCAGTCGTGGCCAGTATGGGCACATTGTGGCCCGCGACGGCCATTAATCAACAACTCACCTTAACTGAAGTGAGTTCCTAGCTTGATTAGAAAAGCCGTTTCCGTCGCCGCAGTTGCTGCAGCCCTCCTCTCCTTCTCCACTGCAGCCTATGCCCAATGCGGCGGCGCCTCCTGGTACGGTCCCGGCTTCCACGGGAAGACGGCCGCATCTGGAGAAACCTTCAACGAGAACGCCATGACGGCGGCGCATCGTTCCCTTCCCTTCGGCACCAAGGTCACCGTGACCGACCAGCGCACCGGCAAGCAGGTGCGCGTGACCATCAATGATCGCGGCCCGTTCCACGGCAAGCGCATCATCGACCTGAGCAAGGCGGCGGCGACCGAACTGGGCTTCCGCAATGCCGGCACGACCTCGGTCTGCCTGGCGCAGAGCTGACCTCCCGGCGACATCAGCCGATGTCGTAATGGGCCGCCCTTGCCGGGCGGCCCTTTTTCATTCAGCGCAGGCCCAATGCCTCGATGGCCGCAAGTTGGGCCGGATCGAGCGGCCCGCGCCGTTCTGCCTCCAAGGCCTGGTCCAGCTCGGCGACATTCTTGACGCCCAGCACCAGCGTATCGACGCCCTCAATGCCCAGCGCATAACGGTGGGCGATGATGGCCGGATCCTCGCCCCAGGCGCGGCAGAGGTCGCGATAGGGCGCGGCGCGCTCGAAATCGGCACTGGTGGGCGAATCTTCGATGCGATCGATCGCATTGGTGAGGGCACCGGCCTGCACCGCCCGCACGCCCATGACGCCGACGCCCGCGGCCCTGGCGGCCGCGATGACATCGCGCGGGCGTGGCGCGAGGCCGGTGCCGTTCATTTCGCCCGGGCTGTCGAGCAGATTGGCGATGGCCTGCACGGCGGCCGGTCGAGGCGCATCGGCCAGGGCGTCGATGGTGGCGGCGGCATGATTGATGCCGGTAATGCCCCAATGGCCGATCAGCCCATCCTGCACCAGCCGTGCAAAGGCGGGGCGGACCGCCTCGCGGTAGAGCGAGAGCGCGGTTGATCGCTCGTCGCGGGGCGGCTGGCCGGCGGGATACTCGAAGTCATCGGGCCGGATCTCGCTGTGCAACAGGAACATGTCGACGCGCTCGAGGCGCATGGCCCTGAGGCTGGCCTGCAGCGAGGTGCGGAACCGGTCATAGACCTCGGCGGCCGGCACGGTGCCGAGCGAATATTTGGTGGTGACCCGCACGCCGGCCGGCAATCGTCCCTCGAAGGCCCGGCCGATCATGGCTTCGCAGATCTTGTAGCCGGGTGCGGCGTCGATGAGGTCGATGCCCTGATCGACGGCATGGCGCAGGGTGGCCACCGCATCGTCTTCCGAGGTCGAGCCCCAGACCTGGCCGATGCCGCCACCGCCCAGTGTCAGGCGGCTGACGGGGCCGAAGCTGCCGAGTGTATTGGTCTTCATGATGGTCTCCTTGGGCCGAGGGTTCAGCGGCAGATGTCGAGGCCGGCAACGAAGCGGTCGATCTCGTCGCGCCGCGTGCCGAGATCGGCAAGCAGCCGATCGTCGAGGCCGTGCAGCTTGTGAATGGCGAGGCGGCGCAGGCGCCAGTTAACGAATTTGCGGATCAGGGGTTCAAACATGGCAATGCTCCTTGGCAACAGGGCAAAGCCGGCCCCATGCGGAAACACGGCGTTTCCGGTTTTCAGGTCTGGCGGTATCGGCTTGGCCCGCCGACGCAGCCTTGGCGTCGACAGGGCAAGACTTGCTCATTTTGCTGGGCTTTCGCTATAGTTGAGATCGCAATACCCTTTGCAGAAATGAAAAATGGACTTCAGCTGGGACGACCTGCGGCTCTTTCTCGACGTGGCGCGGCTGGGCGGGCTCAGCGCCGCCACCGCGACGACCGGGCTGAGCGCGGCGACACTGGGCCGGCGCATCACGGCGCTGGAACGCCAGCTCGGCGAGCCGCTGTTTCACCGCAGCCAGACCGGCTACCAGCTTACCCGGGCCGGCGAGGACCTGCTGGCGCGCGCCGAGGATGTCGAAGCGGCCATGCTGTCGCTGAGGCGCTGGAAGGAGGGCGCCCTGGGCGAGCGGGTGGTTCGCCTGTCGGCCGGATCATGGACCTCGGCCTTCGTGGCCAGCCATATCGGCACGATCTGGACGGTGGAGGACCGGTTCGGGCTTGAACTGGTGACGGCCAACCAGAAGGTCGATATCGGCCGGCGCCATGCCGATCTGGGCATCCGCAACCAGCGTCCGACCGAGCAATGGCTGGCCGGGCGACTGATCGGCCGGGTGGCCTATGCCATCTATTCGGGCGTCAACCTGGTCAACGGCATCAAGGCCGGCTATTTCGTTGGCGTGGCGGGCGAAGGAGGCCAGACCCATTCGGCCCGCTGGATGCAGGCCCGCCATGGCGACCGCATCACCGTCAGCGGGCACGACGCCATGAGCGTGCGCGAACTGGTGGCCAATGGCGCGGGGCTGTCGGTGTTTCCCTGCTTTGTCGGCGACAGCGATCCGCGCCTCGTGCGCGTCGCTACGCCGATCAAGGAGCTGGAAACCGACCAGTGGCTGGTGAGCCACCATGAGGAGCGCCACGACCCCTCGGTGCGGGCGGTGGGCGAGCGAATCACCGCTTTGATGCAAAGACATGGCGCGCTGTTCCGGGGCGAGGTTCCGCGGAGCTGACGAACCTGCCCTGCGACAGAAATGCAACGTTGCAGGAATCGACGGAAATCGTTTCCGGCCGCTATTTCCCGGCGGCGGATTTTGGCCTAGTTTGAGGCACGGTTTTCGCGAGTAGACTCAGCCATGTCGTTCGGCATCAATTTGCCGCCCCAGATCAAAGTGTTTGGGGCGTTTTTCATTTATTCGTTTTGCATGGGCAGCCTCTATCCCCGCCTGCCAGCCATCCAGAGTTTCATGGGCGTGGGCGAAGGGGCGCTGGGCCTGTCGCTGGTCGGTGCCGCGCTGGGCACGCTGATCTCGCTGACCTTTGCCGGCCCGACCATCGAGCGTATCGGCTATCGCCGCACCCTGCTGGCCGCCCTGCCCCTGCTGTCGGTGCTCTATGCCATCGCCGTCTGGGCGCCGACACCGCTGACCTTCTTCCTGCTGCTGATGCCGGTGGGCATCACCATCGGCTGCATCGAGCTGATCATCAATCTCGAGGCCGACCGGGTCGAGCATGCCATCGGCCGCCGCATCATGAACCGCGCCCATGCCTTCTGGAGCTTCGGCTTCTTTTCGGCCGGCATGGTGGGGTCCTTCGTAGCCCAGGCGGGCATCTCGCCGCAGGTGCACCTGGCCATCATGATCCCGGTCATCACCTTGGCCACGCTGGTGTTTCTCGGCCGCTTCCAGCCGGCCGAACACCGCGCCGGCGGCAGCACCGATGCGTCGCCCCGCTTTGCCCGGCCGACGCTTTCCATCATGGTACTGGTGCTGGTCTGCCTGCCCGCAATGATCCTCGAAGGCGCCGGCATCGACTGGTCGGCCATCTATATGCGCGACATTTTCAGCGCCGCGCCGTTCTGGGCCGGCTTTGCCGTGGCGCTGGGCGCCGGGGCGCAAGCGGTGACGCGATTTTTTGCCGACAGCTTCGTCGAGCGCTGGAGCCCGGTCGTGGTGGCGCGGGGCCTGCTGACCATTCTGGGCATCGGCACGGTACTGGTCTTCTTCGCGCCGCTGCAGTGGCTGGCCTATGTCGGGCTGGCCCTGATCGGGGTCGGGACCAGCGCCCTCTTCCCGCTCGCCATGTCAGCGGCAGCGCAGCGCACCGATCGGCCGGCAGCGGTCAATGTGGCCTCGCTGGCGCAGATTTCCTTTGTGTCCTTCCTGCTGGGGCCGCCCCTGCTGGGCTATGTCGCCGAGCATTTCGGCATTCGCTGGGCCTTCGGCATCGGCATTCCGCTGGTGATCCTGGGCCTGATCTTCGCTGATGCGCTCGGGCCGCGTCGCAAGGCAAAGACGGTGGCCGCCGAATGACAATCGCTCCGCAATACCGCATCTATGCGTGCTTTTTTCTGTTCGCCTTTTCGCTCGGCGCCCTGCTGTCGCGCCTGCCGGACCTGCAGGTGCAGCTGGGGGTCTCGCATAGCCAGCTGGGCCTGACCATTATCGGCATGTCGATCGGCTCGCTGATTTCGCTGACCTTTTCGGCCCCGCTGATCGAATATCTGGGCGCGCGCGCCACGGCCTTCATCACCGTGCTGGGCACGGCCACGATCTATGCCGTGCTGCCCTGGCTGCCCTCGGCGGAATGGGTGTTTGCCGGGCTGTTCCTCGCCGGGCTGCTGGCCGGTGCACTGGAGATCAACCTAAATGTGGAGACCGACCGGCTGGAAGCCCAGTATGGCCGGCACTACATGAACCGGGCGCATGGCTCCTGGAGCCTGGGCTTTTTCGTGACGGCGCTTCTGGGCGCCACCCTGCGCCAGGCCGGGCTGTCGACGCAGCTGCATATGCTGCTCGCGGTGGCCGTGGTGTTTGCCGTCGGCATCTGGATGATGAGCGGCATGGTCAATGCGCCGCACCGCCCCAACATGCATACCGGTGACACGCCGCGCATCGCCTTCCCGCATTGGGGCCTCTTGCCGCTCTGCATGATCGGCATTGCCGCCTTCCTCGTCGAGGGGGCAGGCATCGACTGGTCGGCCATCTATATGCGCGACGTCTTTGCCGTGGAGCCCTTCATCGGCGGGCTGGGGCTGACGCTGTTTTCGGGCTTTATGGCAGCCACGCGCCTGATGGCCGATCCGATCGTGGCGCGCTTCGGGCCGCGGCACACGGCCATGAGCCTATTGGCGCTGGCGGCGCTCGGCGCGCTTGCAGTGGGCCTGGCGCCTGCGCCATGGGTGGCGCTGACTGGCTTTACCCTGATGGGCATTGGCTGTTCGGCTGTCTATCCCCTGGCGGTATCGGCGGCGGCCCAGCGCACCGACAGGCCCAGCGCGGTCAATGTCGCGGCCCTGGGACAGGTGACATTCATCGTGTTCTTCCTTGCCCCGCCTTTGCTCGGCTTCGTTGCCGAGTATCTAGGTATCCGCAATTCCTATCTCGTGGTGCTGCCGGTGATCCTGGCGGGGCTGATTGCGAGCCGGGCGCTGGGCACGCGCGCGGTGGCGACGCCAGCCGGCCTGCCGCCCGAACCGGCAACGCCACTCGGCTGAGCCATGACCGACCTGCCGCCCATCGTCGACCTGCGCCAATCGGCAACCGCCTTGCGGGTGCAGCGCGGGGTGATGCGCATGCTGCGCGAGCGGCATGACATGGCCTGCTATGCCGAAGTGCCGCTGGCCAATGGGCGGCGCGCCGATGTGCTGGCGGTGGGCCCCAAGGGGGAGATCTGGATCATCGAGATCAAGTCGAGCCTGATCGACTTCCAGGTGGATCGCAAATGGCCGGAATATCGCGAATTTTCCGACAAGTTTTTCTTTGCCAAGCCACCCGAACTGGATGGGGAGATCTTTCCCGAGAGCGAGGGGCTGATCGTGGCGGACGGGCATGACGGGGCCATCTTGCGCGACAGCCCGGATACGCCCCTGCCCCCCGCGCGGCGCAAGGCGCTGATGCTCAAGCTGGCCCGGCTGGGCGCAGACCGCATCCATATTCTGATGGACCCCGGTCCGAAGTGAGTTCCATGCCCATAGTCCGCTGGCGCGTCGTCGCGCTGTTCTTCGTGCATGCCCTGGCGCTCGGCGCCATCCATACGCGCATTCCCGACATCCAGCTGCTGATCGGCCTCAGCGAAGCCCAGCTCGGGCTGGTGCTGATCGGCCAGCCCCTGGGCGGGCTGGCCATGTTCCTGTTCTCGAGCCGCATCATCGAGCGTTTCAACCCGCGGCTGGTCATCCTCGTCATGATGCCGCTGGTGACGATCAGCGCCGCGCTGGTCACGGTGATCCTCAACCCGGTGGCGATGTTCCTGCTGCTGGCGCTGAACGGGGTCGGGTTTTCGCTGACCAATATCGCCATCAATGTGGAGGCAGACCGCATCGAGGCGGCCTCGGGCATGCGCATCATGAATACCTGTCATGGTGCCTGGAGCATCGGGTTCCTGGTGACGTCGCTGCTGGGCGCGGCGCTGCGGGGCCTCGATGTCGCGCCCTGGATCCATATGTGGTCGCTGGTGCCTGTGATCAGCCTGCTGGTCTGGCTGGTCGTCGCACCCATGCCGGTGACGCCACCGCGCGCCCATGCCGGCGACAACAAGCGCCGGCTGGCCTGGCCCACGCTGGCAACGCTTGGCCTCGTCGCGTTCGGACTGGGCGCGGGGCTGACCGAAGGGTCGGCGCGCGCCTGGTCAATCATCTTCCTGCGCGACAGTTTCGATATTGCTGCCTGGATCGAGTCGCTGGCCCTGCCGGCCCTGCTGGTCACCATGGCGCTGGGCCGGCTGCTGGCCGATCGCTGGATCGATCGCTTCGGGCCGGTCGGCGTGGCGCGGGTGCTGGCCAGCATCGCCATTGCCGGCATGGTGCTGCTGGTCTTGTCGCCGAGCGCGCCCTGGGCGCTGGCCGGGTTTGGCCTCGTCGGCATCGGCATCTGCGTGCTTTACCCGCTGATGCTGTCGGCAGCTGCCCGGCTGGGCGACCGCCCCGCCTCGGAAAATGTCGCGGCGGCGACGCTGATCTTCCAGTTCGTCAATATGGGCGCGCCGGTGCTGATCGGCGCCGTGGCACAGGGCTTCGGCATCCGCTCGGCCTTTGCCATGCTGATACCCCTGCTGGTGCTGACCTGGGTGATGGCCGGAAGGCTGGCCCCCAAGGCGGCGGCGTGATCGACCCTTGAGGCAGACTACTCGTCGTATCCCCGGCTCTCGACCGGGGTGATCGGGGTCGCGACATGGGCCGGTGACGGCGGGGCCCCGAGCTCGGACAGCCGCTGCTGCAGCGCCTGCATGACCGCCAGCTTCTCGGCTTCCGAACCCGATTGCAGGGTCTGGCTCAGGCGAATGGTGAAATCGGCAAAGGCATTGTGCCAGTCCGAATGCACCTGCAGCGGGTCGATGCGCGGCGTGGCCGGCCGCGCCTTGGCACCGACGCCAGCGGCCGTCAGCTCGAAATAGTCATCCAGGAGCGGCAGGATCACCTGGTCGCCGCCAATGCCGATCTCGATGATGGCGCTGCGCAAGGCGGCGCGCTCCTCGTCCTCGCCATGGGTGAGGAAGATGGCGCCATGCGCGGGCAGGCGCTCCCTGATCCACGCCATCAGCTCGGAATGGTCGGCATGGGCAGAGTAATTGCCGATGGAACGGATGGCGGCGCGGATCGGCACCAGGGTGCCGTGGATGCGGGCCTCTTTCGCCCCGGACAGGATGACATGGCCCAGCGTGCCCGGCGCCTGATAGCCGACAAAGAGCACGGTGGCGTTCGAACGGATCAGATTGTTGCGCAGGTGGTGCTTGATACGACCCGCATCGGCCATGCCCGAGGCCGACATGATGATGGCGCCGCCGCGGATCGAATTGATCGCCTTGGAATCCTCGACCGCCTCGATGATGCGAAAGCGCGGATCGTTGAACAGCTCGTCGGCGCCCAGCTCGACATCATCGAACATCTTGGCATGCTTGCGATAGACGCCGGTGACCTTGGAGGCCAGGGGGCTATCGAGAAAGACCAGCTGGGGATCGATTTCCCCGCTCTTGATGAGGACGCCGATATCGTGCAGCAACTCCTGGCTGCGCTCGACGGCGAAGGCCGGGATGACCAGGTTGCCGCCCCGCGAGAGGGCGGTGTTGATCTCCAGCTTGAGCGCCTCGCGGCGCTGCACGAGGGTATAGTCGTCGCGCTCGCGGCCGCCATAGGTGGATTCGCAGAGGATATAATCAAAGCCCGCCGGGCCTTCGGGCTCGTTGTAGAAGACCTTTTCGTCGGGCCCGATATCGCCCGAAAACATCAGCCGGATGGTCTTGCCGCCGTCGGCGACCTCCACTTCGATAGAGGCCGAGCCGATGATGTGGCCGGCATTCCAATAGCGGGCGCGGATGCCCGGGCCGGGGGTGATCCACTCGCCATACTGGCAGACCTGGCGATGGGCCAGCGCCTCGGTGGCATCTTCCATCGCATAGAGGGGCTTGGCGGGCTCGTCGCCGCGACGGTTGTGCTTTTTGGTTTCCCGCTCGGCTTCCGACTCCTGGATGCCGGCGCTGTCAGGCAGCATGTATTCGAGCAGGCCTGCGGTCGGCTCGGTCATCCACATCGGCCCGCGCCAGCCCTCGCGATAGAGCTTGGGCAGGAGCCCAGCGTGATCGATATGAGCGTGGGTGAGCAGCAGGAAATCGATGGATTTCGGAGCGAAGGGCGTGGGCTTGAGATTGAGCTCGCGGACGCTTCTGTTGCCCTGGAACAGGCCGCAATCGACGAGGAACTGGCCTTGCGGATGCACGACGCGATAGCACGAACCGGTCACCGTGCCGGCCGCGCCATGGAAATGCAGGGTGACGGTCATGGCGCGATTCCTCCCGGGGTTGTCGCCGCAGACTAACTGTTTGCCGCGGCGACGAAAGAGGGATCTCAGCAGACGGTGGCGACACGTTCCTTGATGACGGCCAGGACTTCGTCGCCCGGGCGCTTCCACCAATTGTCCTGGGAGAAGATTTCCACTTCCTGCGGGCCGAAGAAGCCGGCGTCCTCGATCATTTTCCTTATGGCGGGCAGGTCGATGACGCCGTCGCCCATCATGCCGCGGTCCAGCAGCATATCCTTGGTCGGCACCAGCCAGTCGCAGATATGGTGGGCGAAGATGCGCTTCATGCGGCCGGCGCGGGCGATGGCCTGAGCCAGCCGAGGGTCCCACCAGACATGGTAGACGTCGATGGCGACGCCGACGGTTTCGCCGAGCGTCTCGCAGATATCGAGCGCCTGATCGATGGTGTTCACGCAGGCGCGGTCGGCCGCATACATGGGGTGCAGCGGCTCGATGGCGATCTTGACGCCGGAGGCCCGGGCATGGGGCAGCATGGCGGCAATGCCGTCGGTCACCATCTGGCGGGCGCCGGGGAGGTCCTTGGACGAGCCCGGCAGGCCGCCCACGACAAGCACGAGGCAATCGGCATTGAGCGCGGCCGCTTCGTCGATGGCGCGGAGGTTGTCGTCGATCTGGGTCTGGCGGCCGGCGGCGGTTTCGGCCGGGAACATGCCGCCACGGCAGACGCCGGTGACCTGGATCTTGTTGTCGCGCACGATGCGGGCGGCTTCATCGAGGCCGATGGCGGCGATCTGGTCGCGCCAGGGCGAGATGGCAGTGATCCCGGCGCGCAGACACCCGTCGACGGCTTCGGCAAAGCCCCAGACCTGGCGGGTGGTGGCCAGGTTCAGCGAAATGGCGCGCTGGGTCATGCTGTCACCCCGTGGATGGCGAGGACCGCCTTCATGCGGCTGGCGGCAAGATCGGGATCGGCCAGAACGCGGGCCTTGTCGGCGAGGCGGAAAAGCTCGGCCAGATGCTGCAGCGAACGGGTCGATTGCTGGCCGCCGATCATGGCAAAATGGTCCTGCAGACCGTTGAGATAGGCGAGGAAGACCACCCCGGTCTTGTAGAAGCGGGTCGGCGCCGCGAAGATGTGGCGGCTGAGCGGCACGGTGGGTTCGAGCAGATCAAAGAATTCGTTGGTATTGCCCTTGCCCAAAGCGGCGAGGCCCGCCGAGGCGGCCGGGGCGATGGCGTCGAAAATGCCGAGCAAAGCATGGGAATAACCCTGATCGTCACCGGCGATCAGCTCGGCATAGTTGAAGTCGTCGCCGGTATACATCTTGACGCTGGCCGGCAGGCGACGGCGCATGGCGATCTCCTTTTCGGCCGAGAGCAGGGAAATCTTGATGCCGTCGACCTTGTCGGCATTGGCGGCGATGACGTCGAGGCAGACATCCATGGCCGCGTCATGGTCGATATTGCCCCAATAGCCCTGCAGCGCAGGGTCGAACATCTCGCCCAGCCAATGCATGATCACCGGCTGCCTGACCTGGGACAGGATGTGGCCATAGACGCGGGCATAGTCATCCGGCGACCTGGCGGCGGCGGCCAGAGCGCGGCTGGCCATGAGGATGACGCGGCCGCCCTCGCCCTCGACAAAGCCGACCTGCTCCTCATAGGCCTTGATGATCTGGTCGATGGTGACGTCGGGGCCGGGCATGAGGTGATCGGTGCCGGCGCCATAGGCGATGAGGCTGTCGTCACGGGTGCGAGCCTCGGCCTGGGCGCGGCGGATCAGCTCCTGCGCTTCGGCCCAGCCCAGACCCATGCCACGCTGGGCGGTGTCCATGGCTTCGGCTACGCCGAGCCCAAGATCCCAGAGGCGGTGGCGGAATTTGAGGGTCGTATCCCAATCGATGGCGGGGGTGAGCCAGGGATCGTTGCCGGCCAGCGGGTCGGCGACGACATGGGCCGCCGCGTAGGCGATGCGGTTGAAGTCGCTTGCCTTGAACTTGACGAAGGGGATCGGCTCGCCGCTCAGCGTGTAGCTGGTGATGGACCGGTCGGCATTGGGCAGGTTGATGCTGGTCATGTTCGACTTCCTCAAAAGTCTCAACAAACTCGATGTCATCCCGGCCTTGAGCCGGGATCCACCCTGAGATTACCCAGCGTTCACGGCGCGCCGAAACACCTCAGGATGGGCCCCGGCTCAAGGCCGGGGTGACACAGTGGGTGGGTGAAGGCTATGCCTCACACGACGTGTGTCAGAATTCGAGCTTGGGCACGTCGAGCCAGCGGCGTTCGGCCCAGCTCTTGAGGCCGAGTTCGGCCAGCTGGACGCCCTTTGCGCCGGCCTCGAGGCCGTATTCCCAGGGGGCATCCTCGGCCACGTGCTTGAGGAACATTTCCCACTGCGCCTTGAAGCCGTTCTGGGCCGGCCAGTTGTCCGGCACTTCTTCCCAGTCATTGAAGAAGTTCATGGTCTGCGGCTGGTCGGGGTTCCACACCGGCTTGGGCGTATTGACGCGATGCTGGCTCCAGCACTTGTGGAGGCCCGCAACGGCCGAGCCATGCGTGCCATCGACATGGAAGGTGACGAGATCGTCGCGGCGGACGCGGGTGGTCCAGCTGGAATTGATCTGGGCGATGACGCCGCCTTCCAGCTCGAAGGTGGCATAGGCGGCATCGTCCGTATCGGCCTTGTAGCGATTGCCCTTCTCGTCGACGCGCTCAGGAATGTGGGTGGCGCCCAGGCAGGAGACGGCCTTGACCTCGCCGAACAGGTTGTCGAGCACATAGCGCCAGTGGCACAGCATATCGAGGATGATGCCGCCGCCATCGGCCTTGCGATAATTCCAGGAGGGGCGCTGCGCGGGCTGCCAGTCGCCCTCGAAGACCCAGTAGCCGAATTCGCCGCGCACCGAGAGGATGTCGCCGAAAAAGCCGGAGTCGCGCAGCATCTTGAGCTTCATCAGGCCGGGCAGGAACAGCTTGTCCTGCACCACGCCATGCTTGAGGCCCGAGGCGCGGGCGGTCTTGGCGAGGTTGACGGCGATCTCGAGCGAATCTGAAGTCGGCTTTTCGCAATAGACATGCTTGCCGGCGGCCAGGGCCTTTTCGATCAGCGAGGCGCGCATCAGCGTGGTGCCGGCATCGAAGAACACGGTGTCGTCCGGATTGGCCAGAACGGCATCGAGATCGCTGCTCCAGCGCTTGATGTCGTGCTTTTTGGCGAGGCGCTCGATCTTGTCGGCATCGCGGCCGACGATGATGGGGTCGACCACCAGGCGATCGCCATTGGACAGCATGACACCGCCCTGGTCGCGAATGGCCAGGATGGAGCGCACAAGGTGCTGGTTGTAACCCATGCGCCCGGTGACACCGTGCATGATTAGTCCGAGCCGTCGATCCGCCATTGAAAATCCTCCCCAGCCGCATTCGGCGTGTAACTGATTAGTTACTTAGCTACACGCGACGGGGTGGGGCCGTCAAGCGGGGATCGCTTGCGATCTTCGCACCTAGAGGCCCAGGACCATCTTGAGGCCAATGACGCCGAGGAAAACCAGGATCATCCGGTCGAAGGCCTGGCGGCTGAGCTTGCTGCTGGCCCATTGGCCAATCGGCATGAAGAGGAGAATGGGAACCAGCGCCAATAGGCCCTGCAGCAGCCATTCGGGGCGCATGACGCCGGCAGCCCACAGAGCGGGCAGCTGCACGACCGAAAAGGTGAGGAACATGGCGGAAACGGCGAAGAGGTGGGCCGGTCGCTCCATGGCCATGGCGTGAATGAAGGTGACCCCAATGGGCGCGGAAATGCCGGTAGCGCCCTGCAGAATGCCGCCGCCCGCGCCGGCCAGCGGCCCGAAGCGCCTCGCCGCATCAAGGCCCAGTGCAAAATGCGGCGTGGCGAGACGCAGCGCCACATAGGCGAGCAGGATAATGCCCAGGGTCAGCACCAGCGCACGCTCGGGCAGCGTGGTCAGCGCCCAGGTGCCAAGGGCGACACCGATGGCGCCGCCGACGAGAAATGGCGGCAGAAAACCCAGCCGGAGAGACTGCGCTTCCTGCCGGAAGCGCCAGACCTGCCAGGCATTGGTAGCAATGAGCGGGATGGTCATGAGGCCGATGGCGTGCTGCAGGCCGAAGACGGTGGCGAGCACGGGAAGAGCGATCAACGGCAGGCCCATGCCGGTGGCGCCCTTGACGATGGCGCCCAGCGCGAGCGCCAGCGCCATGACTATTGCCGACTGCAGATCCACTCCAACCCCCATGCCACCCAGCGGTTCATGTTGCGCCAGCGCCACTGTTCGCGCAACGGCCATGCTGCGGAAGCTGCACGGAAAAATCGGCATCGAGGACCCGGCCCCGAATAACCGGACAGTTACTTATTGGTTGACAGCAGCGCCGGGACGGCAGCAGTCTGGCAGGGTGGGTCACGGAAATATCCGGATCGCACGCAGCAAGGGAGGAAAACACGATGAACACACGACTGTTGTTCGTCCTGGCAGGCGGCGCATCGGCGCTGTTGCTGGGCACGTCATTGAGTGCAGCGCAGGCGTGGCAGCCTGACCGGCCCATCAACCTGATCGTGCCCTGGGGCGCGGGCGGTTCGACCGACCAGATTTCGCGTGTCACCGCGCCGATCCTGGCAGAGGCGCTGGGCGTCGAGGTCGTGGTGGTCAACCAGCCCGGCGCGTCTGGCGCGATCGGCACCCAGGAAGTGCTCAACGCCCCGCGCGACGGCTATACCTGGACCGCTAATGCCATTGCCAACAATGCGACCTATTCGGTCACGGGGCTGCTGGAAGATACCGATATCGACGACTGGCACATCTACCTGTCGGTCGCCAATGTGCCGGTGGTGAGCGTGCCGGCGGACAGCGAGTTCACCGATTTCGGCCAATTGCTCGAAGCGCTCAAGACACGCGGCGCCGAAATCACCGTCGCGACGGCAGGCGTCACCTCTTCGGGCGGTACGGCCGTTGCCGCGCTCAGCGATGAGGCGGGTTTTGACTATAACATGATCACCTATGATGGCGGCGGCCCCGCAGCCATTGCCACCGCCTCCGGCGAAGCGATGGTGACGACACAACTGGCCGTGGAACAGACCGAACTGATCCGTGGCGGACGTCTGCGCGCCCTGGCCGTGCTGTCGGACAAGCCGCTGGTGCTCGATGGCGTCGAGCCAATCCCCCCGATCACCGACTACCTGCCCGAGATGGAACTGGCGCCCGACTATTTCGGCATTTTCGTGCCGGTCGGCGTCCCCGACGAAGTGATCGCAACGCTTGATGCGATCTGGGCCGACAAGGTGATGAACTCCGAAGCGATCAGGACCTATGCCGAGACCTTCGGGGCGGTGTTTGCGCCCTCCTTCGGTGCCGAGGCCCGCGCCCTGGCCATGCCGGTGGTGATCCTCGAGGCGTGTTCGTCCGTGGAGCGCGGCGAGGCCGTCAACGATCCCTCCACGATCGGCATCGACTGCGAAACGCGGACCGAAGTGGCGCAGTAGACCTGGGGTCAAGGATGCCCGGATTTCCGGGCATCCTTGGTTCTCCACCATGGAAGCATGGGGTGACGCAGCAGCCCTCGCCCGACCTTCCGCTAAACCAGTCGTCACTCTCCCTCACGGGGAGAGTGTGAGACGCTGACCTAGCAATGGACGCGAGCTTGAAATCCTCCACTGACGACAGCACCGACCTTGCCATCCGCGCGCGCGCCGACCTGATCACGGCCGTGGTGCTGATCGCTCTTGGGCTGCTGGTGACCTATCTGTCCTGGACCATGCCGCGGCTCGAGGCCCGGCGCATCCATCCGGCGACCATTCCGGGCCTCGTGCCGATCATGCTGGGCGTGTTGCTGACGCTGTGCGGGGGCCTGCTGGGGTTGCGATCCTGGCGCATCGAGGCGCCGGGAGGCTGGCAGGGCCTTGTCGCCCTTTTCGGTACGCAGCAGACGCGGCGGGTGCTCGCCGTGCTGGCCCTGGCGCTGGTCTATACGCTGGTGCTGGTGGGCTGGCTGCCGTTCTGGGCCGCGTCGATGATCTTCATTTTCGGCTTTATCGTGCTGTTCGAGGTCTATCTCACCGACACGCCTGTCGCCCTGTGGCGCAGCGTGCTGTGGGCGCTGGCCATTGCCCTTGCCGGGGGCGGGGGGATCTACCTCGCCTTTGCCCGCATCTTTCTTGTTCGCCTGCCTTAGCGAGGAGCCCTGATGTTCGACGGATTGGTGCTGCTCAGCCAGGGGATTGGGCATTTCCTCACCCCCGCTTCCCTGTTCAACGTCGTCTGGGCGACGCTGCTGGGACTGGTGATCGGCATCCTGCCGGGTCTGACCGCCACGATGGGCGTGGCGCTGCTGGTGACGCTGACCTACAAGATGGCGCCCGACCAGGCGATCCTGACGCTGATGTGCGTCTATCTCGGCGCCATCTATGGCGGCAGCCGCACCGCCATCCTGCTCAATATCCCGGGCACGCCGGCCAATGCCGCCGCATCGCTGGATGGTCATCCGCTCGCCATGCAGGGCAAGGCGGGGCTGGCCATGGGGCTGGCGACGACCTCTTCGACGCTGGGCACCATGGTCGGCATCTTCTTCCTCGCCATCATTGCGCCGCTCCTCTCGGAAGCGGCCCTCAAATTCGGCTCCTACGAGTTCTTCTGGCTGGCGCTGTTCGGGGTGATCATTTCGGGCCAGATGTCGGGCAGCGACACCCCGCTCAAGGGCTATATTGCCGGCATTCTGGGCCTGCTGGTCGCCATGATCGGCATGGAAACGCTGCATGCGCACCAGCGCTTCACCTTCGGCATTGCCGCATTGGGCGGCGGCGTCGACCTGATCCCCGCCATGGTGGGCGCCTTCGGCTTTGCCGAAATCCTGTCCACCATGAAGCGCAAGGCGGTTGGAAGGGTCGCCGCGGTCAATGATCGCGTTGTGCCCACCTTCCGGGAAATCTTCCAATATTGGCGCACCATCCTGCGCTCGGGGATTATCGGCACCTTTGTCGGCATCATTCCCGGCGTGGGCGAGGATGTCGGCTCGTGGAGCTCCTATGCCGCGGCCAAGCGCGCCTCAAAGCATCCCGAAGAATTCGGCAAGGGCAGCCAGGAAGGGCTGATCGCCGCCGAGACCGGCGACAACGCGGTGGTCTCGGCCGCCATGATCCCCACGCTGACCCTGGCCCTGCCCGGCTCGGCCGCCGCGGCCGTGCTGATTGCGGCCATGTATATCCACGGCATCAGGCCGGGGCCCATGCTGATGGTGGAAAATCCGGTATTCCTCTACCAGGTGGTGGCTATGCTGCTGCTGGCGACGCTCGCCAACCTGGTCTTCGGCCTGTCGCTGACCAAGGTCTTCATCAAGGTGCTGATGGTGCCGCGCGAGCGGCTGATGGCGGTCATCTACGTGCTCTGCGTGGTGGGCTCATTTGCCATCACCCAGCGCATGTTCGATGTCTATGTCATGCTGTTTTTCGGCATTGTCGGCTTCGTTTTGCGGGAAATGAAGTATCCGATGGCGCCGCTGGTGCTGGGCATTGTGCTGGGCGACCTGCTCGATCTCAACCTGCGCCGCGGCCTCTTGCTGACCAATGGCGATCCGACGCCGTTCTTTACCCGTCCGATCAGCGCTGTTATCTGCCTGATCATCGTCTTCACCATCCTCATGTCCATTCCGGCGGTATCCAAGCGTGTCAGAGCCATTTTCAGCCGCAGCAGTGCGGAAAGCCCAGCCAAAGGCTGAGGCCGAGGCGCCGGCCAAGCGGGCGCGCAATTCGGGGAAGACCAAGGCGGCGATCCTGGTGGCCGGACGCGCCGAATTCGCTGCGCGGGGCTTCGAAGGCGCGCGGGTCGATGCCATCGCCGTGCTGGCCGGAGCCAACAAGCGGCTGCTCTACCACTATTTCGGCAACAAGGAGGACCTATACCGGGCAGTGCTGCTCGATGCCTATCAGGAAATCCGCCGGGGCGAGCGGGCATTGAGCCTCGACCAATATGGTCCAGTCGATGCCATGGACCGGCTGGTACGATTCACCTTCCGGCACTTCCTGGCCAATCCCTGGTTTCCGCGCCTGCTCAATACGGAAAACCTCGAGAATGCCCGGTTTCTCAAGACCTTGCCCGACATTCAGGCGCTGCATTCACCCCTGGTGGGACAGATCACCACCATTGTCGAGCGTGGTGCCGATGTCGGCATTTTCCGTCGGGACGTCGACCCGGTGCAGCTCTACATTTCCATCGCGGCGCTGGGCTTTTTCTATGTCTCCAACATGGCCACGCTGTCGGTGATCTTTGCGCGCGACCTCAGCGGCATCGACATGGTGCAGGAACGCGAAGCCCAGGCCGTGCAGATGGTGCTGGACTATCTGCGCACCCAGCCTGCCTAGTCGAGCGGTGGCAGGACGGCGCCCGCCGCCTCCCGCAACCGGGCGATCAGCTCTGCAACGCGCGGCTCCTCGGCCCGCTCCTGCAGGACATAGATGCCGATCAGGTTCTGCCGCGTGGGCTCGGTCAGCGTGATGCGCCGCAGGCCGCGGCGGACGAACTCATCGGCCATGACCTCGGTATGGCTGATCACCGCGTCGCTGCGCTCGACATAGTCGAGGCACGCCGCCAGCGAATTGGAGGCAAAGACATATTTGCCCTGGTCAAAGGGCGCGCTGCCCGAGGTGGTGCGGCTCCAGGCTTCAAAAAAGCGCTGATGCCGGACCTCCGGCAGCGAACTGGTGACGGCCGGATAGGCCTCGATCTCGGCTATCGAGCGGGGGCGGCTGAGCAGGGCATGGCCATCGCGCACGAAATAGCCCTGCCCTACCCGGGTCAGCGGCACCATCCTCGCGCCGGTGCTGCGACTGAGACCCTCGATCTCATGCGCAACGAAAAGTGAGATGTCCCCGCTCAGCAGCTGGTCCATGCAGCGCAGCTGGTTGCCCAGGCTCACATGGATGCGGGCATTGGGATAGGTCCGGGAATAGTCCAGCACCATGTCGCGGATGAACAGGGTCCACCACGAATAGCCCGAGCCAAGGCGCAGCCCCTGCTCGGTGCGGCCGCGCTGATGGGCGATGGCATTGAGCGTATTATCGTAGAGCCGCCGCATCAGGCGGCCGTTCTGATAGAGCGTTTCGCCATATTCGGTCAGCTCAACCCCGCGGGGCGAGCGTACGAGCAGCGGCACGCCGAGATTTTCCTCCAGCTTGCGCATGTTGAAGGTCAGCGTCGGCTGGGTGATGAAGAGAGCGGTCGCTGCCGCGCTGATCGTGCCGGCCTCGGCCACGGCGAGAAACTGATTGAGCAGCTTGTCCATGCGCGGTCCCCTCGACATAGAAGAAATCTATATCGGACAGGTTATTTCGTATTTTTCTTTTGGTCCAGACTACGCCACTGTCTCGATCAACAAGACGAAACCGGCCGCTCAAGAGCCGGGGAGGATGGCGCCCGAGCGCTAGGCTAGGGGCCGCAGACATCGAGAATCCGGGCGAAACCGCGCTGCAATCGAGGATTGCGACAGAGGGCTTGCCGGCTTGGTTCATCTTCCATACAAGTAATTGCCTAGCAGCGAAGGTCTATGCTATGTCGTAACCAGTCGGTTATTTGCGTAAATTGCTCCAGGCTAGTCCAGCAAAAAGCGCTACCGCCCGCACTTGACAGGGTCGTCGGAATGCGGCGGATATGTAACTGGTTAGTGACTTAGCGGCGAGGAGGCTGCTGAGCGAATACGTTCCGGACGCCGGAACGACCAATTCATGGGAGGAAACCTGATGAGTATCCGTATCGATCGCCGCAAATTCCTGATGGGCAGCTCCGCGCTTGCCATGGCTGGTGCCGTTGGCGTCATGCCAAGCTGGGCCCAGGCCCAGAGCCTGCGCCTGACCTTCTGGGGCGGCCAGGCCCGCGCCGACCGCACCTATGGCGCAACCGACCTCTACACCGCCGCCAAGGGCACCGCAGTCGAGGGCGAATTCCTCGCCTGGAACGACTACTGGCCCAAGCTGGCGACCCAGACGGCCGGCGGCAATGCCCCCGACATCATCCAGATGGACTACCGCTATATCGTTGAATACGCCAAGCGCAACGCCATCGCCCCGCTCGACGAATTCGTCGGCGGCGCCCTCAAGCTCGACGACTTCGATGCCGACCAGCTCGAAGGCGGCAAGGTCGACGGCAAGCTCTATGGCATCTCGCTGGGCGCCAATTCGGTGGCAACGCTTTACAATGCCTCGGCCTTCGAGGAAGCCGGCATCGAGGCGCCGACCAATGCCTGGACACTCGATGACCTGATGGCCATCGGCGAAGCCTTCAAGGCAGCCAATATCCGTGGCGGCATGAAGGCCATCCAGGACGGTTCCTATTCCGAACCCATGCTGGACAACTGGCTGCGTCAGCGCGGCAAGGCGCTCTACACCGCCGATGGCAAGCTGGGCTTTGAAGAAGCCGACGCCGTCGAGTGGTACCAGCTTTGGTCCACGATGCGCGATGCGGGCGTCTGCGTCTCGGCTGAAGACCAGGCGCTCGATACCGGTCCGCTCGAAACCACGATGGTGGTGCAGGGCAAGGCGGCGATGATGCCGTCCAACTCCAACCAGCTCGTGGGCTTCCAGGCCATCGTTCAGGACAAGCTGAACATGGTTGGCTACCCCCGTATCGCTGCCGGCGTTGGCGGTGGTCACTACCGCAAGCCGTCCATGTTCTTCTCGGTCGGCGGTTCTTCCGCCAACAAGGAAGCCGCGGCCGACTTCCTCAACTTCTTCATCTCCGATCCGGAAGCCGTCAAGATTCTGGGTGTCGAACGCGGCATTCCGTGCTCGGCCGCTACGCGCGATATCGTTGCGCCGACGCTCGACGAAACCAACCAGATCGCGCTGAACTTCGTCGCCAATCTCGGCGACCTGCTTGGCCCGCTGCCGCCATCCCCGCCGGCCGCTGCTGGTGAAATTTCCGAATCCCTGCTGCGTACGCTGGGCCAGGAAGTGGGCTTTGGTGCCAAGTCCCCCGAACAGGCCGGTGCCGATCTCGTCGCCGGTGCCAACGACATCCTCAGCCGAGCATAAGACATGACCGCGCGCTCTCTTGAATCGGGCGCTCCCGCAACGGAGCGCGCGGCCACCCCCTCACTGTGGTCCCGGATCTGGCACAACGATGCCCCGGGCTACCTTTTCCTGCTGCCATGGCTCATCGGCTTTCTCGGCCTGACCATCGGCCCGATGCTGACCTCGCTCTATCTCAGCTTCACCGATTTCGATCTGCTGACGTCCCCCGACTGGGTTGGCACAGACAACTACATGCGCATGTTCACCAATGACCCCAAATTCTGGGCGTCGATGCGCGTGACCATGTTCTTCGTCGTCTTCTCCGTGCCGCTGAAGCTCGCCTTCGCGCTGGCCGTCGCCATGCTGCTCAATCGCGGCATCAGGGGGCTGCCCATGTATCGGGCGCTGTTCTATCTACCGAGCCTGCTTGGCGCGTCCGTGGCCATCGCCATCCTGTGGCGCCAGATCTTCGCCGGCGACGGCCTGGTCAACAAATTCCTCGCCATGTTCGACATCATCGGGCCGAGCTGGATTTCCAATCCCAAGACCTCGCTGTGGACGCTCATCATCCTCAGCATCTGGCAGTTCGGCTCGCCGATGATCATCTTCCTGGCCGGGCTGCGGCAGATCCCCACCGACATGTATGAAGCGGCAAGCCTCGATGGCGCCAGCAAGTGGCGGCAGTTCGTCAAGATCACGCTGCCCCTGCTCACCCCAGTGGTGTTCTTCAACGCCATCATCCAGACCATCGAGGCCTTCAAGAGCTTCACGCCGGCCTTCATCATTTCGGGCGGCACCGGCAATCCGATCAATTCGACGCTGTTCTATACGCTCTACCTCTACCAGGAGGCGTTCGGCTTCTTCCGCATGGGCTATGCCTCGGCACTGGCCTGGGTCCTGCTGGCCCTGGTCGGCCTGTTCACCGCCTTCTCCTTCCTCACGTCCAAATACTGGGTGCACTACGATGAGTGATGTTCCCGCCAAGCTGACCGTGGTCACTGGCGCCGATGCGCCCGGCCGCAAGCGGCTGACCTCGGTGCTGATCCACGTGGCTTTGCTCAGCGCTTCGGTGCTGATGCTCTATCCGCTGCTGTGGCTGCTGGCCGCGTCGTTCCGCCCCGAAAACGAGATCTTCACCTCGGCCAGCATCATTCCCTCGGCCTGGAGTCTTGATGCCTATGTGCGCGGCTGGAACGGGCTACGCACCAGCTTTGGCACCTTCTACATCAACAGCTTCATCATTTCGGGCCTGTCGGTGGCGGGCAATGTGCTGGCCTGCTCGATGGCAGCCTTCGCCTTTGCCCGGCTGGACTTCAAGTTCAAGAACTTCTGGTTCGCCATGATGCTGATGACGCTCATGCTGCCCTATCAGGTCACCCTGATCCCGCAATATGTGCTGTTCCGCCAGCTGGGCTGGGTCAATACCTTCCTGCCGCTGGTGGTGCCGAAGTTCCTGGCCGCCGATGGCTTCTTCATCTTCCTGATGGTGCAGTTCTTCCGCGGCCTGCCCAAGGAACTGGACGAGGCTGCCCGCATGGATGGCTGCTCGCCCTGGCGCATCTACTGGAAGATCATCCTGCCGCTCTCCATGCCGGTGCTGGCAACCGCGGCGATCTTCACCTTCATCTGGACTTGGGACGATTTCTTCGGACCGCTGATCTATCTCAGCGAAATGAAGTCCTACACTGTCATGCTGGGCCTGCGCACCTTCACCGACAGTACGGGCGAGAGCGACTATGGCGGGCTGTTTGCCATGAGCGTGCTCAGCCTCGTCCCGATCTTCCTGTTCTTCCTGTTCTTCCAGCGACTGCTCATCGAGGGCATCGCCACCACCGGTATGAAACGCTAGACATGACTGACATCAAGTTTGCCGCCATAGGCATCAATCATCCTCACATCCACGGGCAGGTTGATTGCCTCAAGGATGCCGGCGGCCAGTTCGTGGCCTTCCATGCCGTCGAAGACGATCTTGCTGCCGAATTTTCGGCCAAGTATCCCGAGGCCAAGCGGGTCGGTGACCCGCGCGCCATTCTCGAGGACGCCGCCATCGCGGTCGTGCTGACCTCGGCCATTCCGGCCGACCGCGCCGCCATCTCGATCGCGGCCATGCAGCATGGCAAGGATGTGCTGACCGACAAGCCGGGCATGACCACCTTTGCCCAGCTCGACGAGCTCAAGAAGGTCCAGAAGGAAACCGGCCGCATCTACGGCGTGCTCTATTCGGAGCACTTCGAAGTGCGTGCCACGGTCGAGGCCGGCAACCTGATCGCCCAGGGGGCGATCGGCAAGGTCATCAATACGGTGGGCCTTGGTCCCCATTCGCTCCGCCTCAACAACCGGCCCGACTGGTTCTTCGACCGGTCGCGCTATGGCGGCATCCTGTGCGACATCGCCAGCCACCAGTTCGAACAGTACCTGTTCTTCTCCAACGCGATGGACGCCGAAGTGGTCTCGGCCACCGTCGCCAATCGCGCTCACCCGGAAAAGCCCGGCCTGCAGGACATGGGCGACGCCCATGTCCGCACCGCCGATACGTCGGGCTATATCCGCGTCGACTGGTTTACGCCCAAGGGCCTGCCCACCTGGGGCGATGGGCGCCTCACCATCCTGGGCACCGAAGGCTATATCGAGCTGCGCAAGTATATCGACATTGCCGGCAAGCCGGGCACCGACCACCTGTTCCTGGTCAATCATGAGGGTCCGCGCCACATCGACTGCTCCAATGTCGAGCGTCCCTTTGGCCGTCAGTTCCTGGACGATGTGCGCAACCGCACCGAGACGGCCATGCCGCAGGAGCGGTGCTTCAATGCAATGAAACTGGCGCTGACGGCGCAGCAACTGGCCGAACGCGGCACGGAGTGGGCCCGATGAGCAAGATTTTCAACGTCGCCATCATCGGTGTCGGCATCGGCCGCAGCCACATTGTCGAGGGCTATCTGCCCAATGCGGACAAGTTCAAGGTCAAGGTGCTCTGCGACCTCAATGCCGAGCGCCTTGCCGCCGTGGCGGACGAATTCGCCATCGAGGGGCGCGTTGCCAGCTTCGATGACGTGCTGGCGATGGACGATATCGACATCATCGATATCTGCACCCCGCCGGGCCTGCACTATTCGATGGTCATGGCCGCACTCAAGGCGGGCAAGCATGTCATCTGCGAGAAGCCGCTGGTCGGTTCGCTGGCCCAGGTCGATGCGGTGATCGCCGAGGAGAAGAATTCCAAGGGCATGCTGATGCCGGTCTTCCAGTACCGCTTCGGCAATGGCATCGAGCAGGCCAAGGCGATCATCGATGCCGGCCTCGCCGGCAAGCCCTATATGGGCACGGTCGAAACGCTGTGGCGGCGCGACGCGCCCTATTACGCCGTGCCCTGGCGCGGCAAATGGGCCACCGAACTGGGTGGCGTCTTGATGGGTCACGCCATTCATCCGCATGACCTCTTTACCTATCTGATGGGCGATATCGACCGCGTCTTCGGGCGTGTCGCCACCCGCGTCAACCCGATCGAGGTGGAAGACACCATTTCGGCCTCGCTGCTGATGAAAAGCGGCGCGCTGGCGAGCTTCACCGCGACGCTGGGCTCGGCCGACGACATGACCCGCATTCGCCTCGCCTTCGAGAATGTGACATTCGAGAGCGACCACGCCGCCTATAATCCGGGCGAGAAGCTGTGGAAGATCCAGGCGCGCAATCCGGCCACCGAAGCGGCAATCGCCGACCTGCTCAAGGACTGGCAGCATGTGCCCTCCCGCTTCCAGACCCAGATGGCGCGCTTCCACGAGGCCCTGACCGGCGCCGGCAAGCTGCCGGTCAACAGCGCCGATTCGCGGCGCTCGCTCGAACTGGTGACCGCGTTCTACCATTCGTCGGCGACCGGCGAGGATGTGGCCCTGCCCATCGGGCCCGGCCATCCCCTCTACGAGAGCTGGGTGCCTGCCCAGTTCCGGGCAGCTTAGGAGATCACCATGGCGACCAACATCCAGCTCCGGCAGATCGTCAAGGCCTATGGCGATATCCAGGTGATTCACGGCATCGATCTCGACATCGAGCCAGGTGAATTCACCGTCTTCGTCGGCCCGTCCGGTTGCGGCAAATCCACCCTGCTGCGCATGATTGCGGGGCTCGAGCCGATCTCCGGGGGCGACCTGGTAATCGACGGGCAGCGCATGAATGACGTGCCGGCGGCCAAGCGCGGCATTGCCATGGTGTTCCAGTCCTATGCGCTTTATCCGCATATGAATGTCTACCAGAACCTGGCCTTTGGCCTCGAGACCGCCAAGACCCCCAAGGAAGAGATCAAGCTGCGCGTCCAGCGCGCCGCGGAAATCCTCCAGATTGTACCGCTGCTGCAGCGCAAGCCCAAGCAGCTCTCGGGCGGGCAGCGCCAGCGCGTCGCCATCGGCCGCGCCATCGTGCGCGAACCCAAGATTTTCTTGTTCGACGAACCACTGAGCAATCTCGACGCCGAACTGCGCGTGCAGATGCGCGTCGAGATCGCCAAGCTGCACAATGATCTGGGAAACACCATGATCTATGTGACGCATGATCAGGTGGAGGCCATGACCATGGCCGACAAGATCGTGGTGCTGCGCCTGGGCGTCATCGAGCAGGCCGGTGCGCCGCTCGAGCTCTACAACAATCCCAAGAACCTATTCGTGGCCGGCTTTATCGGCTCCCCCAAGATGAATTTTCTGACCGCCGCCGAAGATGGCGCCGGGCTCAAGGTGGCGGGCAATATGCTGCAGCTGCCGCGCGCGGTGGCCGGGGCAACCACGCTGGGCGTGCGTCCCGAGCACATCACGCTGCTTGAAGGCCACGGCATCAAGCTGGCCGATGTGCGGGTGGACCTGGTCGAAAACCTGGGCGGGCAGACCGTGGTCTATGCCACGACGGCCGACAACCAGCCGATCAATATCGTGCTGGAAGGCCAGCGCGCGGTGGAGCTTGGCTCGACCGTTGCCGCCTATATCGACCCGGCACGCATCCATCTGTTCAACGCCGAAGGCACCGCCATCTAGCGTCCGACGCGGATCTTGTGCGCGAGGCCGTCTGAAACGCCTCCTGTCATTCGTCATAGTGGATGACAGGACAGGAGGAACGGATATGCCCTCAATCACATCCAGAGACGGCACGCGCATTGGTTATGACCGCCGGGGCGAAGGCCCGGCGATCATCATGGTGGCAGGCGCCACCCAATATCGCGCCATCGACAAGACTACGCCCGGCATGGCCGACGATCTGGCGGATCGCTTCACCATCATCAACTACGATCGGCGCGGACGTGGCGAATCTGGCGATACCGCGCCCTATGCGGTGGCGCGCGAGATCGAGGATATCGCAGCACTGATCGAGCTGGCTGGCGGCCAGGCGGGGCTATATGGCATGTCCTCGGGAGCGGTGCTGGCGCTGGAGGCCGGCGCGGCCCTGCCCGACAGGGTAGCGGGCGTGCTGCTCTACGAACCCCCGATCGACACGGAGCAGCGCTCGACCGACGCATGGCGGCAACATGCCGAGATGGCCCAATTGGCCGCGCGGGGTGATGCCGAGGGGATGATGCTGAAATTTCTCTCGGAAGTCGGCATGCCGCCCGATGACCTGGAGGCATTTCGGCAAAGCCCCGCCTGGGGCGCATTCGCGAGCGTCGGCCTGACGCTCGAGCACGACTACCGCATTCTGGCCGAGGCAACGGATGGCGACCGTCCCCCCAGACGTTGGCAGGACATCGCGGTGCCGGTGCTGGTGGTCAATGGCGATGCGAGCTACCCCTTCATCGATGGTGGCGCCGCCTGGATTGCGGCGGCGGTACCGGGGGCCAAACGCAAGGTCTTGCCGGGCCAGAGCCACGAATTCGACCCCAAGGTGCTGGGGCCGGTACTGGCGTCCTTCTTCTCTCAGCTGGACATGCCGGCGGCGCGCTGAGGCCTGGCTCTAGCCGCAGGCGGGAGCTTGTGGCTAAAACCATGTGGCAGCCATTGTGAGGAGACACCATGAGCACCGACAAACCGGCGAAACGCGCGCCCAAGGCCTCGACCTTTTCAGCGGCCGAACTGGAGGCCATGCAGGAGGCCAAGGCCGAGCGCAAGAAGGGCAAGAAGGCTGACGGCGAGGCTGACCTCCTGGCCAAGATCGCCGAGATGGATGCCAGCGACCGGGCCATAGCCGAGCGGCTGCATGCCCTGGTCAAGGAGAACGCGCCGGAGCTTTCGCCCAAGACCTGGTATGGCATGCCGGCCTGGGCCAATGCGGACGGCAAAGTGGTGTGCTTCTTCACGGCCGCAGGCAAGTTCAAGACCCGCTATGCCAGCTTCGGCTTTCAGGAAGATGCCAGGCTGGATGATGGCAGCATGTGGCCGACCGCCTTCGCCCTCACTAGGCTGACCGAGGCCGATGAAAAGCGAATTGCCGCCCTGCTGAAAAAAGCGGTCGCCTAGCGTCGAAAACCGGTCTGCTGACGCGTCGTGTCAGCGGAGCGGCACAGTCTGACTGCTCGAGCGCATGCAACGGGAGGACTATTTCGTGACCAGGCCTGACTATGGTTCGATCATCATTCGCGGCGCCCGCGAGAACAACCTCAAGAATGTCTCGCTCGACATCCCCAAGCGCCAGATCACGGTGTTCACCGGGGTGTCGGGCTCGGGCAAGTCGTCGCTGGTGTTCGGCACCATAGCGGCAGAAAGCCAGCGGCTGATCAACGAGACCTATCCGGCCTTCGTACAGCAATTCATGCCGCGCTATGGCCAGCCCGATGCCGACCAGCTGGAGAATATCTCGGCGGCCATCATCGTCGACCAGCAGCGGCTGGGCGGCAATTCGCGCTCGACCGTGGCGACGGTGACCGATGCGGCACAGATGCTGCGCGTGCTGTACAGCCGGCTGGCCGAGCCGCGGCTGGGTCCGCCGTCGCTTTATTCCTACAATGATCCGCGCGGCATGTGTCCCGATTGCGAAGGCATCGGGCAGGTGGCGGCGATGGACATGGATGCGGTGGTCGACGAATCCAAATCGCTCAACCAGGGCGCCCTGCTGCCCAAGGACTATGCGGTCGATAGCTGGTACTGGGAGATCTACAGGAATTCGGGCCTGTTCGACATGGACAAGCCGATCAGCAAATTCACCGCCGAAGAGCGGGAGAACCTGTTCAACCTCGACGATGGCCGCAAGATCAAGGTGGGCAAAATCGGCCTCACCTATGAGGGCGTGGTCGTCAAACTCAAGAAGGGGCTGGGCGCCAAGGACCCGGAGAGCCTGCAGCCGCATGTGCGGCTCGAATATGAGAAGATTTTCACCCGCAAGACCTGCCCCGCCTGCAATGGCGCCCGGCTCAACCAGCAGGCGCTGGGCAGCAAGGTCGCTGGCCGCAACATTGCCGAGCTATCGGCGATGCAGGTGAGCGACCTGGCGACGCTGGTGCGCGGCATCGAGGCACCGCAGGTGGGGCCGATGCTGGAGGCGCTGGCGCTGCGGCTGGAGAACCTCGTGACCATCGGGCTGGGCTATCTGAGCCTTGACCGGGAAAGCTCGACCCTCTCGGGGGGCGAAAGCCAGCGGGTCAAGATGGTGCGCCATCTCGGCTCGTCGCTGACCGACATCACCTATGTCTTCGACGAGCCCTCGGTGGGGCTGCATCCCCACGATGTAGGCCGGCTGGCCGGTCTGATGCAGCAGCTGCGCGACAAGGGCAATACGGTGCTGATCGTCGAGCACAAGCCCGACATGATCGCCATTGCCGACCATGTGGTGGATATGGGTCCCCAGGCCGGGAGCAAGGGCGGGGAGGTGGTCTATGAGGGCGATTTTGCGGGCCTCCTGACCAGTGGCACGCTGACCGGCAACCACATCAAGAAGCACCAGCCGATCAAGGACAAGGTGCGCGAGCCGACGGGCGCGCTGCAGATTGCCCATGCGACATTGAACAATCTCAAGGACGTGTCGGTTTCCATTCCCAAGGGCGTGCTGACGGCCGTGACGGGTGTCGCTGGCTCCGGCAAATCGAGCCTGATCCAGGGCTGCCTGCCCAAGGCCTATCCCGACACGATCATCATCGACCAGAACCTGGCGCGTGGATCACGGCGGTCCAACACCGCCACCTATACCGGCATCCTCGACGCGGTCCGCAAGGCCTTTGCCAAGGCGAATGCAGTGGACGCGGCCCTGTTCTCGGCCAATTCCAAGGGGGCGTGCCCGGACTGCAACGGCCTGGGCGTGATCTATACCGATCTCGCCCATCTCGACCCCATGGTGACCACCTGCGAGACCTGCGAAGGCAGGCGCTTTCTGCCCCAAGTGCTGGAACATCACCTGCGCGGCAAGTCGATCGCCGATGTCTATGCGATGAGCATTGCCGAGGCCGTCACGTTCTTCACCGAGCCTGCCATTGCCCGGATCCTCAAGGGGCTCGACGATGTCGGCCTGGGCTATCTGACGCTGGGCCAGCCGCTCTCGACCCTGTCGGGCGGCGAACGCCAGCGGCTCAAGCTGGCCGCGGAGCTGGGGAAGGAGGGCAATATCTATGTGCTGGACGAGCCGACCACCGGCCTGCACATGCATGATGTCGATACACTGATCGGCCTCTTCGACCGGCTGGTCGATGCGGGATCGTCGGTCATCGTCATCGAGCACAATCTCGATGTGATCTCTCGCTCCGACTGGGTCATCGATCTGGGCCCAGGAGCCGGGCAGGATGGCGGCACGATCCAGTTCGAGGGCGTGCCGGCCGACCTGGCCCGGGCCAAAGCCTCCCTGACCGGTCAGCATCTGGCGGCGCGCTAGCTAGGCTTTCTGCGCCGGCTCGGCGAGGTCGTCCTCGACGTCGGTTTCCGGCCGGTCGCCGCCATCGGCCTGCTCTTCATGCCAGGCGCCCTTGCTGTCCTGGTACTGGATGGCTTCGTCGCGCCCGCCAAGCTGCTGGCGCTGGGCGGCGGCGGTCGCGGCGTCGAGCGCCGCCTGATGCGTTGGGAAGGTCTCGGAGAAGACGTCGCCGACCTTGTAGGCATAGCCGCCGTCGTGCTCGACGATGTCGTAAGTCACATGTGCCATGATGTTGCACTCCTTGAGCCAACAGAACCCGCCGGGGCGCTGGAGGTTGCCCCGCTTGCTCCCTTCGCATCGCGCCCCTACATGGATAGGGTCATATTTTGGGGGCCAGCGTGCCGGATCAGGATCAGGGCGCGCGGGTGGCGCTCAAGCTCGATATCGTGGTGATCGGCGCCGGTCAGGCCGGGCTCAGCTCGGCCTATCACCTCAAGCAGCTCGGCCTTGAACCTGGCCGCGATTTCCTTGTGCTCGACCGGGCGCCCCAGCCGGGCGGCGCCTGGCAATATCGCTGGCCGTCGCTGACGCTTTCCACCGTCAACCGCGTGCATGACCTGCCGGGCATGAGCTTTGCCGACAGTGCCGGTGGCGACGACAGTGTGCGCGCCTCGGTGGCGGTGCCACACTATTTCGCGGCCTATGAAGAGCGCTTCGCGCTCAATGTGCTGCGTCCTGCAACCGTCGGCGTCGTGTGCGATCGTGGCGGGCGGCTGCGCGTCGAGACCGACCGCGGGCTCTTTTCAGCGCGCGGGCTGATCAATGCCACCGGTACCTGGGAAAAGCCGTTCATCCCCGATTATCCCGGCCGCGAAAGCTTTGCTGGGCGGCAGCTGCACACCCAGGAATTCCGCCAGGCCGAGGATTTCGCCGGCCAGCACGTGTTGATCGTTGGTGGCGGGATTTCGGCCATCCAGCTGCTCGACCAGATTTCACGGGTGACGCGGACCAGCTGGGTCACCCGCACGCCGCCGCGCTTCCGCGAGGGGCCGTTCGACCAGGAGGCCGGCCGCGCCGCGGTGAAGCTGGTGGAAGATCGCGTTCGCGCCGGCCTGCCGCCCAATTCCGTGGTGTCGGTGACCGGCCTGCCGCTCAGCCCGGCAATTCTGGCCATGCGACAGCGCGGCGTGCTGCAGCGGCAGGAGATGTTTTCCGAGATCACCCCAACGGGCGTGCGCTGGGAAGATGGCCGGACGCTGGATGTCGATGTGATCCTGTGGTGCACCGGCTTCCGTTCGGCGCTCGACCATCTGGCGCCGCTGCAACTGCGCGAAGAATCAGGCGGCATTGTCATGACGGGGCGGCTGGCAACGCAGGTGGCGCGTGATCCGCGGGTGCATCTGGTCGGCTATGGACCCTCCGCCTCGACGATCGGGGCCAACCGGGCGGGCGGGGCGGCGGCGCGGGAATTGATGGCGTTTCTGGGTCTGGCGGGGCAGTGACAGCGGCCGGGGCGCCCCTTGCATCGCGGCGCGCAGTCACAATATTGCTACAGACAGCGAACGCAAATCGGCCTAGCCTCGTTGCTGTAGTCGCGGCGCAAGCCCGCAGCCGCGCTGAGCGTGGAGCCACACCAGTTTGAGCAGGCACTTGTCACCGACCGCAGACAACGCACTCGCATCGCAACTCGAACTCGCTTTTGAAGACAATCGCCTCGCTGCCCAGCTCTATGGCGATTTTGACCAGAACTTGGCGCTGATCGAACAGCGGCTCAAGGTTTCGGCTACCCCCCGCGGCAATCATGTCCTGCTCAAGGGTGCGGCCAGTTCGGTCGACCAGGCGCGGCGCGTGCTCGAATCCCTCTATGGATCGCTGGAAGAAGGCCGCTCGGTCGATATTTCCGAGGTTGACGGCGTCATCCGCATGATCGAGACCGAGGACAGCCAGCTCACCCTGCCGACGCTTGAGCGCAAGGGCAAGGTGCGCATGGCCCAGATCGCCACGCGCAAATCCACCATCGTTGCCCGCACCCCGGCGCAGGACGCCTATATGCGCTCGATGGAACGGAGCGAACTGGTGTTCGGCGTGGGGCCTGCCGGTACCGGCAAGACCTATCTGGCCGTGGCGCATGCCGCGAGCCTGCTCGAACGGGGTGATATCAATCGCATCATCCTGTCGCGCCCGGCCGTGGAAGCGGGCGAGCGCCTGGGCTTTCTGCCCGGCGACATGAAGGAAAAGGTCGATCCCTATCTACGCCCGCTCTACGACGCGCTCTACGACATGATGAAGCCGGAAAATGTCGAGCGCTGCATCACCTCGGGCATTATCGAAGTGGCGCCGCTGGCCTTCATGCGCGGCCGGACGCTGGCCAATGCCGTGGTCATTCTCGACGAGGCGCAGAACACCACCTCGATGCAGATGAAGATGTTCCTCACCCGCCTGGGCGAGAATTCCAAGATGATCGTCACCGGCGATCCGACCCAGGTCGATCTGCCGCGCGGCGAGAAATCCGGGCTGGTGGAAGCCATCGGCCTGCTCGACGGCGTCGAAGGGGTGCATATTTCCCGCTTCAACGACAAGGATGTGGTGCGCCACGCCCTGGTCGGCCGCATCGTGCGGGCCTATGAAGCCGACACGGCCAAAAAGCTCGCCGAGAAGGCGACCGAAGGGGTCGTCCGCTAGGGCGTCTTGCTCTGTGCTGCCAAATAGGCGATGTCCCCTCGGCCTTGAGCCGGGATGACACCGCCTTTGGCTGTTCGATACCCCGTCCGGAAGTTGAAGATAGCGATGCCCTCCAAGCCGACCCCACCGCTCGAAATTGCCGTTATCCGCAACGACGAGGGCTGGCCGGAGGGCCTCGACAGCCGGGCCGAGCGCGCCGTGCTGGAAGCGCTCAAGCATGCCAAGCCCAAGATCAAGGGCGCGGCGGAGTTGTCGATCCTGCTCACCAATGACGCGGAGCAGCACGAGCTCAACCAGCAATGGCGGGGCAAGGACAGTTCGACCAACGTCCTGAGCTTTCCGCAGATCGAGCCCTTCGGACCGGTCGTGGGCCTGCTCGGCGACATTACGCTGGCGCGCGAAACACTGGAGCGCGAGGCGGCGGAGCAGGGCGTTACCTTCGAGGCCCATTTCAGCCATCTTGTGGTGCATGGATTCCTGCACATTTTAGGGTATGATCACCTAACGGACGCCGAGGCCCTTCAAATGGAGGGGCTGGAAACCCAGATACTGGCAAGCCTTGGGGTTGAAGACCCCTATGCCGATTAGGGCCGGGCCTTTATGATCCCGGGCGTGTTTTCCTTTTTGAGGACAGATAGCCGCAACTTTGGCGGCGAGAGACCATGAACGACAGCGACAGTATGGGCCCCTCGGCGCCCACCAATCCCGAGCCTCCTTCTAGCCTCGCCTCCGTGCCTGCACGGGGGCCATCCATCTGGAACCGGATCAAGGCCATGCTGGCCCGTGGCACGGTTTCATTGCGCGACGACCTGCAGGTCGCGCTCGACGAGCAGGGGAGCGCGGAAACCGCGGACTTCTCCGAAAGCGAGCGGACCATCCTGCAGAACGTGCTCAAGCTCTCCAATGTGTCGGTCGGCGACGTCATGGTGGAGCGCAGCGATATCCAGGCCATCGAAGCCGATGTGAACCTGGGCACGCTGATTGCCAAGTTCCGCCAGGCCGGACATTCGCGCCTGCCGGTCTATGACGACAATCTCGACAATATTCTGGGCTTCATCCATGTGAAGGACGCCCTGGGCAAGATCACCCAGCCGGTGACCGAGCCGGGCAAGGACGTGCCGGTCAAGCTGGTCTCGACCGTGCTCAAGCAGAAGGTCATCCGGCTGGACCTGACGCGCGACGCCATGTTCGTTCCCACCTTCATGCCCGTTGGCGATCTGCTCCAGTCGATGCGCGCCTCCCGCGTGCATATGGCCATCGTCATCGACGAATACGGCGGCACCGATGGTCTGGTGACCATTGAGGACCTGCTGGAGGCCGTGGTCGGCGAGATCGAGGACGAGCATGACGAGCTGGCCGCCGCGCTGATCCGCAAGGTGGGTGTCGATACCTATATCGCCGATGCCCGTGCGGAGCTGAGCGACGTGCAGACCATGATCGGCCCCGATTTCGATCCGGGCGACTATGCCGAGGACGTCGAAACCATTGGCGGGCTGGTCTTTGACCTGGCGGGCCATGTGCCCAAGCGCGGCGAACGCGTCACCAAGCTGGATGGCTTTGAATTCGAGATCCTGGCCGCCGATAGCCGTCGCATCAAGCGGCTGCGGATCCGGCGCAAGCGCGACGATGCGGCGGAGCCACTGGCCATTACCGACCAGCGCAGCGAGGCCGAGAAGGCCGCAGCGGAATAGGGCTTCCTGCCGACATCACTGCAAAAACTAAGGGCCCAAGGATACTATCCCTGGGCCCTTGGCTTGCTGCTTGTGCGGTTATACCGGCGCTAGACCTGTTGCACGGCCTCGACGCCGGGGACGAAGTGGCGGAGCAGGTTTTCGATGCCGCTCTTGAGCGTTGCGGTGGAGGAGGGGCAGCCCGAGCAGGCGCCCTGCATGTGCAGGTAGACGGTGCCTTCCTTGAAGCCCTTGAAGGTGATGTCGCCGCCATCCATGGCAACGGCGGGCCGCACGCGGGTGGCCAGCAGCTCCTTGATCACTTCGACGGTCTCGCTGTCTTCGGCTTCGAAGAACTCCTCGACCTCGTCAAAATTGGCGACGTCGACACTGCCTTCCACGATGACCGGCTTGCCGGACAGGAAATGGTCCATGATCACGCCGAGAATGGCCGGCTTGATATGGGCCCAGTTGGTGTCGTCCTTGGTCACCGAGATGAAGTCGGAACCGAGAAACACGCCAGTGACGCCGGAAATGGCGAACAGGCCCTGGGCCAGCGGCGAATTGACCGAAGCCTCGGGGCTGCGGAAATCGCGCGGTTCACCGACCAGCACATCGCGCCCCGGAAGGAACTTCAGGGTCGCAGGATTGGGCGTGGCTTCGGTCTGGATGAACATCTGGCGGCCTGCATTTACGATTAGAACGCTTCTAAAATAGTCTTTTGCGCCAGGGATGCAAGGGAAATGGCGCGATGGCGGCTATGCGTTTGGGCGGGTGTGCCCTGTGCGGCGCCTCTTGGCCATTCGAGCGTAGCTCTCATGGCCTGCTTCCCTAAAATCGCGCCACTGGCGCGATTTTGCCTCCGGCACGGTCAGCAGATCGCGATGATTTCTTCGTCGCTCATGCGGCCGGGCACGATGGTCAGGGGAATGGGCAGGGCATTGGCGCGGTTGGCGAAATGCATGATCAGCGGACCCGGGCCTTCATTGGAGGTAGAGGCGGCGAGCACCAGGATGGCGATGTCGCGATCCTGGTCGATGACGCGCTCGATTTCTTCGGCAGGTTCGCCTTCGCGGATCACCGATTCGACCTTGACCTCGCCGATGTCGCGGATGCGGGCGAGGCGGGCATCGAGGTTGCGCTCGGCCTCTTCCACCGCCTCGGCGCGCAGTACGTCCTCGACGCCCAGGCCGATGAATTCGGGCTTGGGCACGACGCTCATCAGCACCACCGTGCCGCCGGTGCGCTTGACGCGGTAGGCGGCAAAGGTCAGCGCCCGTTCGCATTCCGGCGTTTCGTCAATGACGACGAGGAATTTGCGCTTGTATTCGACCTGGGAAACCATGGCAGCTCCTAGCGGATAAACCCGACAATCTCGCGCACTTCGCTCATCGTCGTTTCGGCAATGGCCCGGGCCTGCGCCGCACCGTCGCGCAGAATGGCGTCCATCTCGCCGCGATCGGCAACCAGCCGCTTCATTTCCTCGGCGATCGGGGACAGGACCGAAACGGCAAGATCGCCCAGAGCGGGCTTGAAGGCACCCCAACCCTTGCCGCCGAATTCGGCCAGGACGGCATCGACGCTGGTACTGGCAAGCGAGGCATAGATCGCCACGAGATTCTCCGCCTCGAGCCGCCCGGCCAGGCCCGCGGCTTCGCTGGGCAGGGCATCGGCATCGGTGGTCGCGCGCTTGATCTTTTTGGCGATCATGTCGGCATCGTCCATCATGTAGATGGTGGAGAGGTCCGAGGCGTCGGACTTGCTCATTTTTTTCGAGCCGTCCTTGAGCGACTTCACCCGCATGGCCGGGCCGGTGGCCAGGGTTTCGGTGATGGGGAAGAAGTCGCCCTTGTGGCCCTGTGCCTTGATCTGCTTTTTGAAGTCGTGATTGAACTTCTTGGCGATGTCGCGCGTCAGCTCGAGGTGCTGGCGCTGATCCTCGCCCACCGGCACGGCGGTTGACTTGTAGAGCAGGATATCGGCCGCCATCAGCGACGGATAGGCGAACAGGCCCAGCGAGACATTCTCGGAATTCTCGCCGGCCTTGTCCTTGAACTGGGTCATCCGCGCCATCCAGCCCATGCGGGCGACGCAGTTGAAAATCCAGCTCAGCTCGGCATGTTCCATGACCTGGGACTGGTTGAAGATGATCGACTTTTTGGGGTCGAGGCCGGCCGCGATATAGGCAGCGGCGATCTCATAGGTCCAGCGCTTGAGGTCCTCGGGCTCCTGCCACACGGTGATGGCATGCATGTCGACGACGCAATAGATGGTCTCATGCGTCTCCTGCAGCGGCACGAAGCGGCGGATGGCGCCGAGGTAATTGCCAAGATGCAGGTCGCCCGAGGGCTTGATGCCGGAGAACACGCGCGGGGTGAAAGCCATAGATGAAGCCTAGTTTCGAGAATGCAGTCGGTTGGCCCGTTCTATATGGACGCGCGGGCAATGGAAACTGCTGTCACCCGCGCCGCCGCAACCGGCGCAGCAACAGCCCAAGCGGCTGGGCGCCGCTGATATGGACCAGGGTGAAATAGAGCAGCATGCCAAAGCCAATCAGCAGGCCAAGCACGCCGACCTGCTCCCAGATAGGCGCCGTGGACTCCATGTGAGCGGCGCCGCGCCGGGCCAGGACATAGAGCACGCCGCCCATCAGGAAGCTGATCGCCAGGATCAGCAGATGCTTGCGCCACTCGCCGCCCGTCAGGGCAAAATGCCCCCGCCGCGCCAGGAACAGCGCCAGCAGCAGCGCATTGAGCCAGGCCGAGACGGCAGTGGCGATGGCGATGCCGACATGCTGATAGGCCGGGAACAGCAGCAGCGACAGGCCGATATTGGCCACCACCGATATGCCGGCAAAAATGGTGGGCGTCATCGTGTCCTCGCGGGCGAAATAGCCCGGCTGCAGCACGCGGATCAGCACATAGGCCGGCAGGCCGGTGGAAAAGGCGATCAGCGCCTGCGCGGTCTGGGCCGTGGCCAGCGCATTGAAGGCGCCACGCTCGAACAGCACGCGCACGATGGGCTCGGCCATGGCGATCAGCGCCATGGCGGCGGGCATGGAGAGCAGCATGGCAACCAGCAGCGACTGGTCCTGCGTGGCGCGCGCCTCGAGCGCCCGGCCGCCCTTGAGATGCCGGCTCAGCTCGGGCAGCAGCACGGTGCCGATGGCAATGCCGATAATGCCGAGGGGGAGCTGGTAGAGCCGGTCGGCATAGTTGAGGATGGAAATGGCATTGTCCGCCGCCGAGGCGATGATGGTGCCGACAAAGATATTGATCTGGGTAATGCCGCCGGTGAGGATGGCCGGAATGGCCAGCACCCAGAAGCGCCGCACTTCGGGGTCGAGCCGTGGCAGGCGCAGGGCCGGCACGAAATCGGCCCGGCGAATCGCCGCCCAGACCAGCGCCAGCTGCGCCACGCCCCCGACCATGGTGGCGGCCGCCACCCAGGTGGCGGCGCCTGGGGCATCCTGCACCCAGAAGGTCACCAGCGGGATCATGGCGGCGATATTGACCAGGTTGAGGATGACCGGGGCAAAGGCGGCGGCAAAGAAGCGGCCGAGCGAATTGAGGATCGCCCCATAGGCCGCCATCAGCGACATGCAGGCCAGGTAGGGGAACATGATGCGCGTCAGCAGCACGGTCAGTGCGAGCTTTTCCGGGTCGTCGGCAAAGCCGGGCACGAAAAGCGTCATGAGCTGCGGCATGAAGATTTCGGCCAGGATGGTGACGACGACCAGCATGGCGACCAGCCAGCTCATGATGCGCGCGGCCAGGTCGAGCGCGGCCTCGCGCCCATCCCGTTCCAGCGCGCCGGCAAACATGGGCACGAAGGCGGTGTTGAAGGCGCCTTCGGCAAACAGCCGGCGGAACAGGTTTGGAAAGCGGAAGGCGGCAAAGAAGGCGTCGGCGGCCGGCCCGGTGCCAAGCACCGCCGCCATCAGCGCATCACGGACAAAGCCGGCAATGCGAGAGAGGAGCGTCAGCCCGCCCACCGAGAGGAAGTTGCGGTAGAGGCTCATCGGAAGGTCAGTGGGTGCGGCCCCACCCCCTCCCGGCCTCCCCCATCGAGGGGGAGGTGTGCGCTCCACCCTTTGGGCACCATCCCGCCACAACCACAGGGCGGCACCTCCCCCTTGATGGGGGAGGCTGGGAGGGGGTGATGGCTGGCACCAAACGAGGGTGCGCTACCCATTGGCCACCTTCTCGGGTGCCCGCGGGTGGAACACGCCCATGAGCGCATCGTGGATCTTGCGCTGGCGCGGCTTGCTCATGATCTTCTGGCCGGTGAGGTCGGTGACGTAGAAGACGTCGACGGCCTTTTCGCCATAGGTGCCGATATGGGCCGAGCCGATGGTGAGGTTGAGGTCGGAAATGGCGTGGGTCAGCGAATGCAGCAGGCCCATGCGGTCGAGGCCGGAGACCTCGATCACGGTGAACTTCTCGCTCAGCGCATTGGACACGGTGACCTGCGCCGGCAGGGCGAAGGGCTTGAGGCGCTTGTTGTGGCGGCTTTCCTTGCCCAGATCGATCAGGATCTGCCGCTTGCCCTGCAGCAATTGCTTGACCGTATCGATGATGCGGGTGGCGCGGACCTTTTCGTCCTCGTCACTGGTGAAGGACCGGCGCAGCCGGAAGGTATCCAGCGCATGGCCGTCGCGGGTGGAGAAGATCTGCGCCCCGATAATGGACGCGTCCTGCATGGTGCAGGCGCCGGCAATGAGCGAGAGCAGGCGCGGATGGTCGGGCGTATAGAAGCTGACCTCGGTAATGCCCTCGAAGGCCTTAACCCGGATGGAGCCGGCAAAGCCCTCGCCCGACTGATCGGCATGGCGGATCATGCGGGCATGCTCGACCTGCAGTTCCGGCTCGGCGCGCAGCCAATAGTGGTCATAGTGGCGGGCCACATAGGCCTCGACCTCGGCTTGCGGCCAGGCCTCGAGCGCCGTGGCCAGGTCGCGGCGGGCCGTTTCGATGCGGTCGGACTGGGTGACCTGGCTATGGCCGCCGGACAGCAGCGGCTCGGTGGCATAGTAGAGCGCCCGCAGCAGGCTGCCCTTCCAGCCGGTCCAGACACCCGGGCCGACGGCGCGGATATCGCAGGCGGTGAGGATCATCAGCAGCGCCAGGCGCTGGGGCGATTGCACCACGTCGGCAAAGGCCTTGGCGGTCTCGGGGTCCTGGATGTCGCGGGCCTGGGCGATCTCGCTCATCAGCAGGTGGTATTCGATCAGCCAGGCCACCGTGTCGGTTTCGGCCGGCGACAGGCCGAAGCGGGGACAGAGGCGCCGGGCAATGCGGGCGCCGGCGATGGAGTGATCCTCCGGCCGGCCCTTGGCGATGTCGTGCAGGAACAGCGCGACATAGAGCAGGCGCGTGTCGTTGAGCTGGGGCAGCAGCTCATGGGTCAGGGGCAGCTGGTCGCGCAGGCCACCATTGGCGATCTCGCCCATGACGCCGACGGCGCGGATCAGGTGCTCGTCCACCGTATAGTGGTGGTACATGTTGAACTGCATCAGCGCGACGATCTTGCCAAAGTCGGGCACGAACCGGCCGAGCACGCCGCTTTCGTTCATCTGGCGCAGGATGCGCTCGACCGATTGCGGGGCGGTGAGGATGGCGAGAAAGTGCTCGTTGGCCTTGGGGTCATTGCGCAGCTTGTTGTCGATCAGCCGCAGCGAGCGGGCGATATGCTTGATGGCATCGGGGTGGAACAGCAATTGTTCGCGCCCGGCCACCAGGAACATGCGGATGAGATTGACCGGATCCTTCTCGAACACGTCCGCACTGGCGATGTTGAGCCGGCCGGTATCGAGCACGAAGTCGGGCTCGCCCTTGATCTTGCTGCGGCCCTGGCGGAATGGCGCCAGCACGCGGCCCACCAGGTCCATATCCTTGGCATGATTGAATTCAAGGCTGGCGCAGATGATGCGGGTCAGGTCGCCCACGTCCTTGGCGACGAGGAAATACCGCTTCATGAAGCGCTCGACGCCCAGCATGCCGACCCGCTGCACATAGCCCATGCGTTCGGCCAGTTCGGGCTGCACGTCGAAGGTGAGTTTTTCCTCGGCCCGGTGCGTCACGAAATGGAGGTGACAGCGCACCGCCCAGAGAAAATCCTCGGCGCGGGAGAACAGGCGATATTCGGCGCCGGAAAGCACGCCCTTGCCGACCAGTTCATGGCTGGTCTTGACCTGGTAGAAGTATTTGCCGATCCAGAACAGCGTGTTGAGGTCGCGCAGGCCACCCTTGCCGTCCTTGATATTGGGCTCGACCACGTAGCGGGTATTGCCCATCAATTTGTGCCGCTCGTCGCGCTCGGCCATCTTGGCGGCGATGAATTCAGGCCCCGTGCGGGGCATGATTTCGGTTTCGAAGCGATGCACCAGGGAATCGAACAAAGCCCGGTCACCGGTGAGGAAACGCGCCTCGAGGGTGGCGGTGCGCACGGTCATGTCGGCGCGAGCCATGCGCAGGGATTCATCGACCGAGCGCACGGCGTGGCCGACCTTCTGGCCGAGGTCCCAGAGCATATAGAGGATGTATTCGGTGACCTGCTCGCCCCACGGCGTCTGCTTATAGGGCAGGATGAACAGCAGATCGATATCGCTGCCCGGGGCGAGCGTGCCGCGGCCATAGCCGCCGACCGCCGACAGCGCGATGGCCTCGGCGCCGGAGGGATTGTCCACCGGGTAGACGCGGCGAGTGGCAAAGAGGTGGACCGCGGTGATGATTTCGTCCTGGGCGGCGCTCAGGTTTTGCGCGCAGCGGGTGCCCTTGCCGGTGGCGAGCAGCTCGGCCTCGGCCTGGCTGCGGGCTTCGGCCAGGGTCTTGCGGATATGGGCCAGCACGATAGCGCGAGCGGCACCCGATTTGGGCGCTTCGTCACCGATCGCCGCGTCCAGCTCGCCGAGAATGGTCTCGGCGGACTTGAGCGCGAAGAGGGGTTTGCGCGGCTTTGCCTCAGCTTCGACGAGCGTCATCGCGGATTTTCTTCAACTCGTAGAGCGCTTCAATCGCTTGTTTGGGGGTCATCTCGTCGGGTCGGACGGCGTCGAGCGCGGCGTGAACTGGATCCTGCTGCACCGGCCGGGGGGCAGGCTGATGCGCGAAGAGCGGCAGATCGTCTAGCACGCTGGCTTTCTGGCTGGAAGAGGCCGTGCCCGCCGAGCGCTGCTCGAGCACGGTCAAAACCTGGCGAGCGCGGGCCAGGACGGGTTCGGGCAGGCCGGCCAGCCGCGCCACCTGAATGCCGTAGGAACGATCGGCCGCGCCGGGGCCGACTTCATGCAGGAAGACGACTTCGCCCTCCCATTCCCGCACTTTCATGGTGACATTCGAGACCCGGCCCAGGGTCTTGGCCAGGCTTGTCAGCTCGTGGAAATGGGTGGCGAACAGGGCCCGGCAACCGGTGGTCTCATGCAGGGCCTCCACGGCGGCCCAGGCGATGGAGAGGCCGTCAAAGGTGGCCGTGCCGCGCCCAATCTCGTCGAGCACGACAAGGCTGCGCCGCGTGGCGCGGTTGAGAATGGCAGCGGTCTCGACCATTTCCACCATGAAGGTGGACCGGCCATGGGCAATGTCGTCGCTGGCGCCGACCCGCGAGAAGACGCGGTCGATGACCCCGACATGCGCCCGGCTTGCCGGCACGAAACTGCCCATCTGCGCGAGAATCGCGATCAGGGCGTTCTGGCGCAGGAAGGTGGACTTGCCGCCCATATTGGGGCCGGTGACCAGCCAGAGCCGGCCGCCGCCGATGGCATCGTCCCCGGACAGGTCCGCGTCGTTGGCGACAAAGCTCTGCCCTTCAGCCATCACCATGTCTTCCACCACGGGGTGGCGACCGCCCTCGATGCGAAAAGCGAGGGAATCGTCGATCTCCGGACGGGTATAGGAGCGGGTGGCGGCCAGGTGGGCGAGGGCCGTGGTCACGTCCAGCTCGGCCAGGGCATCGGCCAGCTCGCGCAGCACATCGGTGCGGCTCAGCACGTCATAGCGCAGGCTGGCAAAGACCTTGAGTTCGATTTCCAGCGCCGCCTCATGCGCGCGGGCAATGCGGCCTTCGAGGTCGGCCAGCTCGGTGGTGGTGAAGCGCATGGCATTGGCCAGCGTCTGGCGGTGGATGAAGCTCTGCCGATGCGGCTCTTCGAGAAGCTTGGTGCCATGTCCCGCGGGGACTTCGACAAAATAGCCCAGCACGCCATTGTGCCGGATCTTGAGCGAGCGGACGTCGGTCTCCTCGATCAGTCGCGCCTGCAGGGCCGCCACGACAGCGCGGGTTTCGCTGGCCAGCGATCGCTCGTCATCGAGGGCGGCATCGTAGCCCCTGCGCACGAAGCCGCCATCGCGGCTGAGCAAGGGCAGTTCATCGTCGAGCGCCAGCGCCAGCTCGGAAGCCAGCGGCAGTGGCGCCGCGGCGAGGGTGCCGGCCAGTCGGGCGAGGACTGCGGGAACATCCTCGAGCCGGGCAAAATGGGCGGCCAGAGCCACCGCGGCGCTCACGGCCTTGCCGATGGCGACCAGGTCGCGCGGCCCGCCGCGGTCGAGCGCGAGCCGCGTCAGCGCCCGGGCGAGGTCTGGCACTGCCTTGAGATCGGACCGGAGCCGGCCGGTCAGCACTGTGTCATTGGCCAGCAGGCCCACGGCGTCGAGCCGTTCGTTGATCGCGCCGGAATCGGCCAGCGGCGACGCGAGGCGCGCCGACAGCAGGCGCGAGCCTGGCGCGGTCACCGTCAGGTCGATGACCTGGCGCAGCGAGCCCCGCTGCTGGCCGCGCTGCGTCTGGTGCAGTTCGAGCGAAGCACGCGTCGCCTGGTCGATGGCCATGTGGCGCGTCGCGGTCTCGGCGACCGGCGCGCGCAGGGCGACGCCGACGCCCTTCTGGCTCTCGCGCACATAGGCGACGATGGCGCCCAGCGCGGAGCGTGCGGCGCGCGAGAGGGCAGTGGGGTCAAAGGCCCCGCCGGGAAAGGCCTGGCGCAGGGCAGTGGTCGCCGCTTCGCTGTCAAAGCTCGCGAGCGGCGCCAGGTGGGTGATGCCGAGCCAGTTGGGCGCAAACAGATGCCGCTCGACCAGGGCGGCGCGTGTCGTCTCGGTCAGGAGCAGTTCGGCCGGGTCGATGCGGGCCAGTTCGTCCTGGAGCTGTTCGGCAGCGAGATCGGCGGTGAAGGTCTCGCCGGTGGACACATCCGCCCAGGCGAGGGCGAAATCGGTCTCGCCATGCCGCACCATGGACAGGGAAGCGAGGAAGTTGCTGGCCCGGGCCTCGAGGTGGTCGTCCTCGGTCAGCGTGCCGGCGGTGATGAGGCGCACAACTTCGCGTTTGACCACGGACTTGGCGCCGCGCTTCTTGGCTTCCCTGGGGTCTTCCACCTGCTCGCAGATGGCGACGCGGTGGCCCAGCTTGATCAGCTTGTTGAGGTAATCATTGGCGGCATGGATGGGCACGCCGCACATGCCGATATCCTGGCCCAGATGCTTGCCGCGCTTGGTCAGGACGATGCCGAGAGCCGCGCTGGCGATCTCGGCATCCTCGAAGAACAGCTCGTAGAAATCGCCCATGCGATAGAACAGCAGGTAGCCGGGATTGACCGCCTTGATTTCGAAATACTGCGCCATCATCGGCGTCAGTGCCGGGCTCGGCGCGGATTCGACTGGCGTTGCATCCATCAGCAAATGGGTCTCGGCAAGGAAGGCGAGACCTTAGGGCGTTCGAGGCGGAAATCCAACCGCCGTGGGGGGATTTGCCCGCTTTGTTGAGCCTATGCCCCCCGGATGGTGGAGACCGGCGCCACGACCTTGCGGTAGAGATGCCAGGTGGCATGGCCGAAGACCGGAATCACCACGGCCAGCCCGACAAAGAGCGGCAGCGAGCCGACAAACAGGCCGACGCCGACGATGAAGCCCCAGGCCAGCATGGGCAGCGGATTGTGCAATACCGCACGGAACGAGGTCTCGACGGCAACGAAGGCCCCTACGTCGCGATCAAGCAGCAGCGGAAAGGCGACCACGGTGGTGCAGAGGGTTACCAGCGCAAACAGTGCGCCTGCCATGGTGCCGACAATCAGCAAGGTCATGCCGCCCGGCTCGCCAAAGACCTGGGACATGAGGCCGGAGAGCGTCTGGGGGGTGGATGAGCCAAACAGGGTCTCATAAAGCGTCTGCGCTGCCGTCAGCCACAGGGTGAAGAGCACGAAGAGCATGACACCCAGCGCGGCGATGGAGCCGATGGCAGGCGAACGCAGCACGGCGAAGGCCTGCGACCAGGAGGTGTCGAGCCCCTCCTCGCGGCGGCGGGAAATCTCGTAGAGGCCAAGCGCGGCAAACGGGCCGATCAGCGCGAAGCCACCGACCAGCGGATAGAGCAGGGGCCAGGTGTGGAAGCCGTTCATCCATACCGTCAGCACGATGCCGATGATGGGGTAGATCAGCACCAGCATCACATAGTGGCTGGGCTTGGCCCAGAAGTCGGACACGCCCTGGCGCAGCGCGTCGAACAGGTCCGAAACATGGATGGTGCGAATGACGGGCAGGTCCAGCTTTGCGCCTGCGCCGGACAGAACGTGGAATTGGGCCATTGGCCAAGCTCCTCCAGATGGGAAGCCGCATGGCGCGCGCTAAAGTCCCGCGAACCGGCGACCAGCAATGGAGCGAGCTTAGCCAAGCTGCGACGGATTGTCGCCCCCCGTTAAGAAAACGTGAATCGGCCGCAGACCCGCCGCGGCCGATCCGGCTCAGCGGGTCGTGGGCAGGCCATAGATGGTTTCGATGTCGTCCAGCGCCAGCTGGGCAGCCATGAAGCCACCGGCGGTGGCCCAGACGGCGTCGGAGACCCCATAGACCTGACCCGTCTTGGCGGCCTCGAGGTTCTGCCAGAGCGGCTCGGCCATCCAGGATTCGCCCTCGCTGATGGCCAGGCCATCGCCGGTCTCGTAGGTGAAATGGAGGATGCGGTCGGCGGCCAGTTCGCCAATGCGCTCCTTGGTGATCAGCTCGGCCAGGCCCTCGCCATTCTGCGCCGCGGGGCGGGCAAAGCCGATATCGGCGAGGACGGACCCGGAAAAGCTGGCCGGGAAATAGGCATAGCTCTGGCCAGCGAGGAAGCGCACCACCGAGACGTCTTCCTTGATCCGCTCGCCCAGTCCGGCACGGATGGCGTCCAGCCGCCGCCGATAGTCGGCGAGCAGCGCCGCGCCTTGCTCCGGCTTGCCGACCGCTTCGGCATAAAGGCTCAGATTGTCCTTCCAGGTGCCCTGGATGGATTCGGCAAAGACCGTGGGGGCAATGGCGGACAGCTGATCATAGATCTTCTCGTGGCGCCGCTTGTTGCCCAGGATCAGGTCGGGCTGCAGCACGGCAATGGCCTCGAGATCGGGCGCCAGTTCCTCGCCGGTGACCATGGTGTCGGCCAGCTGGGCGCCCAGATAGTCGTACCAGGGATCGGAATTGGCCGAGCGTGCCGCGCCCACCGGGATGATGCCGAGCGCCACGAGGTCTTCGGCCGCCTCATTGGTCAGCGCGACGATGCGCAACGGCGCGTCGGGCACGTCGGTGACGCCCATGGCGTGGGTAACGTCGCGGGCCATTGCGGGGGTCGCGAGGGCAAGGCCCGCTGCCAGGATGGCGGCAAGGACAGCAGAAGATTGCATGGTAGCACCTAAAGTGGAGTATCGAACTCAAGATTTAGCAGATACGCCATGCCGGGTGCTACCAAGTCAAGCCCTGCGCGCCTCCATTGCGGCCGGTGGCGTGCTTGGCACCACCGGCGCAAGGCCTAGACCTCGTAGCGGTCCGATGCGTGCCGGACCGGCCGATAGGTGAAATAGTCGAAATCGGCAGGGCTGGCGGTGCCGTTGAGGTCATGCGCCGCCATGCCGACAAAAGCCCCGGTGAAGCTGCCATGGGCCTGATGACCGCCGCATTCGTCCGACAGCAGCGACGCATCGAGCACCGGGCCGATCGGCTGCAGCTCCTGGCCCTCGAGGGCGTAGAAGAACTGCAGCTGCCGACCGCGAATGGTCAGGGCAAGCCGCACCTTGCCATCATTGGGAATCCGCACCGGATCGGCGGGGAAGGTCAGCCTGCCGTCGGGCCAGCTCATTTCCGAAGCCATGATCAGCAATTCGCGCTGGCCATCGGAATGGGCCGTCACCGCCAGATAGAAGAAGTTGTAGCGGCTGTAATAGGCGGTGAGCCCCGCCATGGTGCGCTCGTCGGTGGCTTTGAAATCCACCACGGTCTCGGCGTCATAGCTGAAATGGGTCTGGCGGCGCGCCACCAGCGCCTGTTCGAACCATGAGCCGATGGATTCGCGCCCGAACAGACGCAGCTTGTTGTCCTGCAGGGAGAAGATCCGCTCCGTCTCGGGCGTGCGCAGCCACTGGAAGTCGAGGGGCAGGCCCGCCTCGAACGTATAGCGCTGTTCGGCCCAGTATTTGTCCTCGTCACGCGTGCCGGGTACCTCGACATGCAGGGACGGCACCGGGCCGTTCTTGACATAGAGCCAGTCGTCCTCGCCCCAATAGGCTTCCTGGATCGAGGTTTCCCGACCGAGCACGCAGCGGCGTTCCTGGGTGGTCGGGCGGCCGCCGAGATGAACCAGGTAGGTCTTGCCCTCCGGTGTCTCGACGATGTCGCCATGGCCGGCACGCTGGATGGCGGCCAGCGGGGCGTCCTTGCTGGTCAGGATATGCTTGTCCGGATGGGTCTCGTATTGCCCGTCAATGGTGCGCGAACGGGCAAAGGTGCAGGCATGGTCATAGGCGGTGCCGCCCTCGGCCGTCAGCAGGTAATACCAGCCATTGCGCTTGTAGAGGTGGGGCCCTTCGACCAGTTCGAGATCGGTGCCCTGATAGATATTGGTGATCGGACCGACCAGCTTGCCGGCCTTGGCGTCGAATTCCTGCAGGGCAATGCCGGCAAACAGCAGCGGGCGGCGGCGATGGTCCCACAGCATGTTGACGAACCATTTGCGGCCGTCATCGTCGTGGAACAGGCTCGGGTCGAAGCCCGAGGAATTGGTATAGATCGGGTCGCTCCACGGCCCCTCGATCCTGTCAGCCCAAACGATGTAATTGTGCGCGTCCTTGAACGAGCCGTCCTTGCGCTTGACGTCGGTATAGACCAGCCAGAACTTTTCCCCATCATGGGTGAGGCAAGGCGCCCAGACGCCGCAGCTGTCCGGATCGCCGCGCATGTCGAGCTGGCTCTTGCGGGTCAGCGGGCGGGTGACAAGCTCCCAATTGGCCAGATCCTTGCTGTGATGGATCTGTACGCCCGGGAACCACTCGAAGGTGGAGGTGGCGATGTAATAGTCGTCGCCGACGCGCAGGATGGACGGATCCGGATTGAAACCGGGCAGGATGGGATTGGTCAAAAGCGGCATGTGAGAATCCTTGAGACGAAAGCGGCCGGATTTGCGTTATGCACTCGCGAAATCGTGACCAGGTGAAAGCCAGCCAAGCTTGATCGCGGGGATCGCCTTGGTCAGAACCGAATAGAAACCGAAACGACTTGGACCGGGGGCATCCGAGACAAGCAAGATGAGCGCGCCTTGGACCAGCATGTCCGTGAACTGAGTTACTGGAAGAACGTAAGATCCAAGATGCGGCTGCAGCCGTTCGTCACCGCCGTGGAATCGAGCGCGGTGCCGATCGTGATTTCGGACCCGTTCGAGCCGGATACGCCGCTGGTCTTCGTCAACGACGCCTTCCTGCGGCTGACGGGCTACAGCGAAGACGAGGTGCTGGGGCGCAATTGCCGCTTCCTGCAGGGACCGGACACGGACCCGCAGGATCGCGCTGCCGTGCGCCAGGCGCTCAAGGAAGAGGCGACGATCACGCGCCAGATCCTGAACTATCGCAAGGACGGCACGCGGTTCTGGAACGAACTGCATATGGCGCCGATGTTCGACGACCGCGGTGAACTGCTCTATTTCATCGCCACCCAGATTGATGTCACCGACCGGGTCGAGCGGCTCAATGCGCTGAGCACGGCGCTGGATGCGCGAACGGCCGCGCTGCAGGACCAAGCGGCGCAGACCCATCACATGGCGCGGGAAATGACCCATCGCGTGCGCAATTCGCTGGCGCTGATCCAGGCCATGCTGCGCATGCAATTGTCGTCTTTGACCGATGCAACGGCCCGCAGCGCCCTGGTGGGCGCGCTCAGCCGCATCGGCGCCATCGTCGAGATCCAGCGCATCATTGAGCATGCCGAACTGGGCGAAAAGGTCGAGGTCGGCCAGATCATCACGAGCATCTGCGAGCGGCTCGACCACATTACCCAGGCCAAGGTGGAGGCGAGTGCGGATAGCATCGAGATCCCCGAGGAGCTGGTGACGCCGGTGGCGCTCATCGTTTCCGAGCTGGTGACCAATGCGCAAAAGCACGCCTATGACAGCGGCGACAACGGCACGATCCGGGTGTCGGCGCATCGCGAGCCGGCGCCGGGCTTTCTTCGCCTTGCGGTACGCGACGACGGCAAAGGCGTGCCGGCCGATTTCGACCCGCGCACCGTCAAGGGCTTCGGCATGCGCATGCTGGTGCGGGAAATCGATCATCTGGGCGCGACCCTGGCCGTGGAGCGGCTGGGCGCAGGAACCCAGTTCGTGGTGAGTATTCCTGCGCCGGCCGCAGCGGGCTGATGGATCTTCCCCCGAAAGGGAGAAGATCCTGCTCGATCAAACGAAGCGGTTGATCAGGTTTTCGAGATATTCCTGCTGGCCGGACCTGGGCTGGGGGTTGATGTTTTCGGCATCAACCTTGGCGGCCAGGTCGGCAAGGCTCAGCTTGCCGGCCAGGATGTCCTTGCCCATGCCGGTGTTCCAGCCGGCATAGCGGGTATCGACCACCTTGTCATAGGTGCCATCCTCGATGAGCGCCGCCGCTGCCTTGAGCGAGCGGGCCAGCACGTCGAGGCCGCCGATATGGCCGTGCAGCAGGTCCGCCGGATCCAGCGACTGGCGGCGCACCTTGGCGTCGAAGTTCCAGCCACCGGAGTTCAGGCCACCTGCCTTGAGTATCTGGTAGAAGGCCAGGGTGGTTTCCGGGACATTGTTGGGGAACTGGTCGGTATCCCAGCCGGACTGCAGGTCGTTGCGGTTGGCGTCGACCGAGCCGAGAATGCCGAGCGAGGCGGCCAAAGCCAGTTCATGCTCGAAGGAGTGGTTGGCAAGGAAGGCGTGGCCGACCTCGATATTGCACTTCACCTTGGTTTCGAGGTCGTACTTCCTGAGGAAGCCATAGACCGTGGCGACGTCGAAATCGTACTGGTGCTTGCTCGGCTCCTGCGGCTTGGGCTCGATCAGGATCTGGCCCTTGTAGCCGATCTTTTCGGCATGCTCGATGACCATGTGCAGGAAGCGGCCCATCTGGTCCTGTTCCTGGCCGATCTTGGTATTGAGCAGGGTCTCATAGCCCTCGCGGCCGCCCCAGAGCACATAGTTGGCGCCGCCCAGTTCGTGGGTCAGCTCCAGCACGTTCTTCACCTGGCCGGCGGCATAGGCGAAGACTTCCGGATCGGGATTGGTCGCCGCGCCGGACATGTAGCGGCGGTTGGAGAACAGGTTCGCCGTGCCCCAGAGGAGCTTGGTGCGGCTGGTTTCCATCTTGCGGGCAAAGATCTCGCCGATGGCGCGCACATTCTTGTTGCTTTCGGCCAGCGTCGCGCCTTCGGGGGCGATATCGGCGTCGTGGAAGCAGAAGAAGGGCATGTCGAGCAGGTCGAACAGTTCAAAGGCCACATCGGCCTTGAGCTTTGCGCCTTCCATGCCCTTGTCGAACCAAGGACGATCGAAGGTGCGGCCGCCAAACGGGTCGCCGCCTTCCCAGGCGAAGGTGTGCCAATAGGCAACGCCAGGACGGATATGGTCTTCCATGCGCTTGCCGAGGACGATTTCGTCCTTGTTGTAGTGGCGATAGGCCAGCGGGTTGGTGCTGTCGGCACCTTCGAATTTGACGGGCGAAATGCCCTTGAAGAAATCAGTCACGAACGTGCCTCCTCGATGGCGGGGTAGAGCGCGCGATAGCGCGCATATTGGTCGGAATAGGCGGCCGACAGGGACTTGTCGGGCGCAATGACGGTCTTGATTGGCGGCATGGTCATGACGGTGGCGGGGCTGGCGCCCTCGGCGGCACAGAGGCCGAGCCGGGCGGCGCCCAGTGCCCCACCGAAATCGCCGTCCTCGGGGAGGGCGATTTCCATGTCAAGATTGGTGGCGATCATCTTCAGCCAGAGGGCCGATTTCGAACCACCGCCCACGGCGAGCAACCGGTCGATTTTCGTGCCGGCATCATGCAGCACGCGCTGGCTGTCGCGGAAGGCGAAGGTGACGCCTTCCATCACGGCCTGGGCGAGCCTGGCGGTATCGCTGGAATGCGACAGGCCGACAAAGGAGCCGCGCGCACCGGCATTGTTGTGCGGCGTCCGTTCGCCCGAGAGATAGGGCAGGAAGATTTCCTCGCCCGGGCCCTTGAACTGCGCTTCGGCGGCGCCCGAAAGCTCGGCCTGCTTCTGGCCGGTGATCTTGCTCAGCCAGTTGAGGCTATCGGTGGCCGAGAGGATGACGCCCATCTGGTGCCAGGTGTCGGGAATGGCATGGCAGAAGGCATGTACGGCGCCTTCGGTATTGGGGCTGAAGCGCTCGTTGGACACAAAGAGCACGCCTGATGTGCCGAGCGAGACAAAGCCTTCGCCGGGCCTAATGGCGCCGATGCCGCAGGCCGAGGCCGCATTGTCGCCCGCGCCGCCGGCGATCACGACCAGCCCATCCATGCCCCAGCGTTGCGCCAGGTCGCGCTTGAGATTGCCGGACACTTCCGAGCCTTCGACAAGGCGCGGCATGTGGCTGCGATCAAGGCCGGTAACGGCCAGCAGCTCGTCGGACCAGTCGCGCTTGCCGACATCGAGCCAGAGCGTGCCGGCGGCATCGGACATGTCCTCGACATGCTCGCCGGTCAGCAGCAGGCGGACATAGGCCTTGGGCAGCAGGACCTTGGCGATCTTCTCGTAGACCTGCGGCTCATGCTTGCGCACCCAGGCGATCTTGGGCGCGGTAAAGCCGGGCATGGCGATATTGCCGGCCAGTTGGCGCAGGGAGGGGAGGGCGGCCTCCATCTCCTTGCATTCGGCGGCGGAGCGGCCGTCATTCCACAGGATTGCCGGGCGCAAAACTTCGTCGTTCTTGCCCAGCAGGGTGGCCCCATGCATGTGGCCGGAGAGGCCGATGCCGCGCACCGAAGCCAGTTCGGACGGGTGGGACTGCTTGAGCTTGTCGACCGCGGCGAGGGTGGCATTCCACCAGTCGGCCGGGTTCTGTTCGGACCAGCCGGGATGCGGGCGGACCGGTTCGACGGCGGCGGCCGAGGCCTCGCCGAGTGCCCGGCCATGCTCGTCGATCAGCAGCGCCTTGACGCCGGACGTGCCGATATCAATGCCAAGATATGTCATGAGGCACGTACCTCAGTCACAAGTATGAACATATAATGAACGTCCTCCCAGCCCGTTTTTCGGGCCCCGCCGGTTTGATGATTGGCCAGCTTCTTAGCGCAGATTGTCGCGCAGGAAAATCCCGATTTCAATGGGGTCGGTGGCGCCCCTGCCATTGCCGCCCAAAGCCAGGGTCCGGGCGGCAGCGATTGCCTCGCGGATTTCACCATCGGGATTTTGGTCCAGCACCACGTCGATGGCGCCCGATTTGAGCCCCCTGCGGGTGGGTTCGGTCAGTTCGTGGGCGATGACGCGGATGGCGCCGGCGCGGCCTGAAGCTTCGAGGGCCGCAACGAGCCCGGCATTGCCGGCGCCGAGATTATAGAGCCCACCCAGGTCGGGATGGCGCGCCAGCAGGTCGGTGACGATCGCCTCGGTCTCGCGCCGCTCGTCATGGCCTTCGATGGGGCCGATCAGCTCGACAGTGCCGAATTCGGCGGTCAGCGCGGCGCGGAAACCCGCGAGGCGGTCGGAATGGTCGCGCAGGTGGAGCGAGCCGGCAATCACCGCCACCTTGCCGCCCTGCGGCAGGAAGCGCCCGAGCAGCGAGGCCGCGGTGCGGCCGGCCGCGGCATTGTCGATGCCGATGAAATGGCGCCGTTGCGTGCCCGGCAGGTCCGAGACCAGCGTCATGACCACAATGCCCCGGCGGGTGGCGCCATCGACCGCCGCCTGCACCGAGGGCTCCTGGCTGGCCACGATGATGGCACAGTCGCAGTGGCGCGGATCGAGGCCATCAAGGCTCTGCGCCAGCGCATCGGCATCGAGTGCGCGGATGCGCAGCGTTTCGATATGCACCCGGTCGGTGAGGGCTGGGCCGGCGCGGCGCTCCACCGCATCGGCGAGGCTCGCCATGAATTCGTTGGAGCCATCGGGAATGATGAAGGTGAGCTTGAGATCGCGGGCGCGCGCCAGGAGCGAGGCGCCCAGATCACGCTGAAAGCCGATCTCGGCAATGGCCGCCTCCACCCGCTCGACCGTCGCGGCGCGCACGCCGGGGCGGCCGTTGAGCACGCGGTCGACCGTGGCCAGCGATACGCCCGCCGTGCGTGCCACGTCATGCACGGTGACCCGCCGTCTCAAACCGATCTCGTTCACGTATCCTCCCCGGCGCCTTTGCCCGAGCTTTGGCAGGCCGGGACAAAAGGTCAAGTGCGACGTTGCAGCGCCATGAAAAAGCAGGCTACACGTGGCCCGCAATTTGAGGAGGCAGGCATGGCCATTGCGGTTTCGACATTCGGTGAACACCAGGGCAAGCGGGTGGACCAGTTCCGCCTCGTCAGCAATACCGGGGTCACCGTCGATCTCATCGGCTATGGCGTGGTGGTGCGCGACTGGCGCGTGCCGGTGGCGGGCGGCGAGCGCTCGGTGGTGCTGGGCTTTGAGCAGTTCGATGCCTATCCCGCCCATAGCCCGCATCTGGGCTCGCTGGCCGGCCGCGTCGCCAACCGTATCAAGGACGCCTCGTTCGAGCTCAATGGCAAGACCTACAAGCTGCCCGCCAATGCCGGCAACCTGCAGCTGCATGGCGGGGCCGAGGGCCTGGGCCGGCAGGTCTGGGACGGGCAGGTCGACGAGGCCAACAATGCCGTGCGCTTCACCCATTTCTCGCCCGATGGCGCCATGGGCTATCCCGGCAATGTCAACTTCTCGGCGACCTACACGCTCAAGGGCAACAGGCTGCGGCTGGAGCTGAACGCCACCACCGACCAGGCCACCCCGATCAGCCTGGTGCAGCATCAGTATTTCAACCTGGGCACCACGGACGACGTGCTCGACCACACGATCGGGGTCAATTCGAGCGCCTATACCGAACTGGGCAGCGACCTGGCGCCGACCGGCGCCATCCTGCCGTCACGTGGCACGGTCTATGACCTGCGTACGCCCCGAACCATGCGCGACGCGGCCGGCAAGCCGGTGGACTACGATATCGGCATGGTGCTCGATACCGGCCGGACCCTCACCGACCCCGTCGCCAGTGTGGTCGCGCCGGACAAGGACCTGACGCTCAGGCTGTGGACGGACCGGCCGGGCGTACAGGTCTATAACGGGGTCTGGACCGATATCGCGGTGCCGGGCCTTGGCGGCAAGCGCTATGGCAAGCATTCCGGCTTCTGCCTCGAAGACCAGGCCTTTGCCGATGCGGTGCACAACCCGCATTTCCCCAATGTGATCTATTCGCCAGAGCGCCCCTATAGCCACTGGTGCGAAATCGAGATCGGCTAAGCAGACCTCGCAGTCGGCCCCCAGCGCTTGACCTGCTGCCAGATCCTGTCAGCAGGCTTGCTGCCACCGCCTGTCAGGGCCATGCGGCATGGTCTCTCCAGCAAACCGGAGAGACACCATGCCCAAGCCGTTCACCATCGCCATTGCCGACGCCGAGATTGCCGACCTCAAGGCCCGGCTGGCGGCCACCCGCTTTCCGCAGACCCTGGCGGGCGTCGGCTGGAATTATGGCTTCGAGGATGGCTTCCTGCGCCGCTTCGTCGACTATTGGGCCAACCAGTATGACTGGCGCGCCGCCGAGGCCCGGCTCAACGGCTTTGCGCAGTTCATCGAGGAGATCGAGGGCGAGGCGGTGCATTTCGTCCATGTGCGCGGCCGCGGCCAGACCAATGTGCCGCTCCTGCTGACCAATGGCTGGCCGTCCAATTTCGTCGAATTGCTGCCCTTGGTGCCGCTGCTGACCGAGCCGGTCGATGGCGTGGCCTTCGACGTCGTCATTCCCTCGCTGCCCGGCTATGGCTTTTCCGGCCAGCCGACCCGGCCCGGCATGAATCTCAGCGCCGTGGCCCCGCTCTGGGCCGAGCTGATGACCCGGCTGGGCTACGAGAAATTCCTCATGTCGGGTTCGGATCTGGGCGGCGGCACGGAAATGGCGCTGGTGCGCGACTTTCCGCAGCGGCTGATCGGGGCGCATTACGTCAATGTCTTTTCGGGCTTCCCCCGCCCGGACGATCCGACCCCAGAGGAGCAGGCCTATTTCGCCAAGGTCGACTACTGGACCTTTGCCGAGAGCGCCTATGCCATGATCCAGGGCACCAAGCCGGCAACGCTTGCCGTGGGGCTCAACGATTCCCCCGCCGGGCTGGCCGCCTGGATCCTCGAGAAATATCGCAGCTGGAGCGATGATGGCGGGGATATCGCCAATGCCTTCGAGCTCGAAGACCTGGCGACGATTCTCTCGGTCTACTGGTTCACCCAGACCATCGGCTCCTCGGTCCGGCTCTACAAGGAAGCCTTTGCCGATAGCGAGCTGACCAAACTCCCGGCCAGGCACGACGTGCCGCATGCCGTGCTGCTGCCGCCCGCCGACAATCCGGCACCCCGGGCCTGGGGCGAGCGGAACCTGCACAATATCGTGCGCTGGACGGAGCTCAGCGAGGGCGGCCATTTCCCCGCGCTCGAAGTGCCCGAGGCCATGGCCCATGACATCCGCGCGTTTCATGGCCAGATTGCCTGAGCCAGTCTCCACTTCCCCTCTCCCCTTGAGGGAGAGGGACGATCCGACGCGTTCAGCGGAGGATCAGGGTGAGGGGTGCTGCGTACGCCCATGCCAGAAGCACGGAAGAGACCCCTCATCCGCCCTTCGGGCACCTTCTCCCTCAAGGGGAGAAGGGGGACCTGGCGCTCGCCTTTGGGCCATGGACCAGGTCGGCAGAATCTGGCATCCAAGGCAGGCTGGGGAGAACGAAACATGGACAAAACCGAGCGCCTGTTTGCGGTCATGGATGCGCTGCGGCGGCATCGCCGGCCGGTCACGGCGGCGGCCCTTGCCGAGGAACAGGGCGTTTCCGTGCGCACGCTCTATCGCGACGTGCAGACGCTGGTGGGGCTGGGCGCGCCGATCGACGGCGAAGCGGGGGTTGGCTACATGCTGAAGCCCGGCTTCTTCCTGCCGCCCCTGATGTTCACGCCCGAAGAGCTCGAAGCGCTGGTGCTGGGCGCCCGCTGGGTCGGGGCGCAGCCCGACGACGGGCTGGGCGCGGCGGCGAAAAATGCGCTGGCCAAGATCGCCACCGCCTCGCCCGAAGACCTGCGCGACCGCATCAACGATACGGGTCTCTGGCCCGTCGCGGTGTGGAGCGCCGATTCCCGGCAACCCATGCCGATTCTGGGCCAGGTGCGCCAGGCGATGCGCGTCGAAAAGGCCTTGCAGATCTCCTATGAGGACGAAGGCGGCAATCCGTCCGAGCGATCGATCTGGCCGGTGCAGCTGGCCTATTACGAGGGCAAGCAGGTGATCGCCGCCTGGTGCTGCCTGCGCGCCGCCTTCCGCAATTTCCGCACCGACCGCATCGTGGCGCTGACGCTGACCGAGGAGCGCTATGGCAAGCGCCGGGCCGTGCTGGAACGCGAATGGCGCGACAGCTGGCAGCATGACCGGCGCTATGGCGGGGCGGATTTGTAGGGGTCTCCTCCACTTGCGGGGGCGTGTGGACATTCGGGGTCCCCGATCGTGCAGTCGACACCCTCCCCCCTGCGGGGAGGGATCAAGGGAGGGGGATGTTTAGCCCGGATATCCGGGCCAACCGCCACCCCCTCCCAGCCTCCCCCGTCGAGGGGGAGGTGCCGTTCCGTTCATGGGCGAGATCGTGCCCCTACCCCATCCGCCCATAAAGGCTTTCCGGGCGGATCATGTCGTCGAGCCGGAAGCGGTGATCGGCGGGGGGATGCGCGCGCTGGCCGCATTCAAGGCGTGGGCAGATGCGGCAGCCGACGCCGATGGGGACGAGCTGGCTGTCGCCCCCCAGATCCATGCCGTCCGAATAGATCATCTCCCGCGCATGGTGGATCGAACAGCCCAACCCGATCGACATGTAGCGGCGCGGCGCATTGTAGCGGTGGTCGCCCTTGGCGATGGTGCGGGCAATGCAGAAATAGCGCTGTCCGTCCGGCATCTGGCTGAGCTGGATATTGATGCGTTCGGGCGCGAGGAAGGCCGAATAGATGTTCCAGCGCGGGCAGGCGCCCGAATGGCGCGGAATATGGATGCCCGAGAGCGAGAAGCGCTTGGAAATATTGCCGGCAATATCGGTGCGTACCAGATGCAGCGGAATGCCCGAGGCGCCCTTCCTTTGCAGCGTCGTCATGCGGTGGCAGACCTGTTCGAAGCTGGCGCCGAAGCGGCGGCCGATGCGCTCGATATCGTAGCGATAGTCGCGGCAGGCGCGCAGGAACGGCGCATAGGGCATGATGAGTGCCGCGGCGAAATAGGCCGAGAGCACATTGCGGGCCAGGGCCGGCGCGTCGCCCTCGGGCAGGGATGACGCGGCAATGATGGCGTCGATCTCGCTGCCGGCCGCCAGTTGCCCCAGCTGGTGGGCGACGAGGAACAAGGCCGATTCCGCGGGCAGGATGTCGGAGACCAGCAGGTGATTGCGCCGCGGGTCGAGTTGGCGGGCAATGCCATGCGGCAGGGAGGCCAGCTGCACCTCGACGCCGAAGACATTGAACAGATAGGTGCGCAGGCCATAGTCGAAATTGTCGGCGGCATGGTCGATATCGGCGCGTATGCGCTCGGCCGCGTCTTCCAGCGCGGGGAAGTGGTTGGCGCTTTCCTGCAGGAAGTCGGAAATGGCGTCGGTGGCGAGGTGGAAGGGCTCGGCCTCGTCGGCGGCCTGCGGCGCCGGCCCGGCCTTGGCGACCAGGCGATAGCGATCATAGAGCTTGAGGATGGCGCGCGCCGCGGCGGGATTGGCATGGGCCAGGTCGCGGATTTCGAGATTGGTGACATCGCTATCGGCGAAGAGATCGTCGCCGAAGGCCTCCATCAGGTCGCCGACCAGCCGGCCCTCGTCGCTGTCGACCAGCTCGCCCGGCTCGACGCCGAAATGGCCGGCGATCGAGAACAGCAGCGGCACGGTGACCTTGCGGCGATTGTGCTCTATCAGGTTGAGGTAGCTGGCAGAAATGCCCAGCGCCTGGGCGAGATCGGCTTGGGCCAGTTTGCGCTGCCGCCGCAGGCGCTTGATGCGCCCGCCGATCTGCATGTTGGACGTCTCGTCCATGCTTCCTCCTCCGCACGGCTTGACAGACTTTACAAATCCGGCACCCGAAATTGACCGCGCTTTACAGCTTTACTGGCCATTATGCGGTTATTTCTTGCATGTTCAGGCCATTTGTCAAATCTTTACAGCAACGAAGTGAGGAGACTTTAGCATGAGCCCGTCGATCAGCGAGCGCGAGGAATATCTGACCATCATCGCCCCCACGGCCGTGCAGGCCATGGAACAGTTCAAGGCCCGCGGGCTGGACGCGCAGGGCTATGCCATTGCCGGCAAGATCGGCCGACACCAGTTTTCGCTGGTCGGCGGGGAGGGCAGCACGGAGCTGTTTTCCGGCAATGGCATGATTGCCGCGACGTTTTCGCGGAAGGTGCTGGGTTAGCAGAACCCTCTTCCCCTCTCCCTTTGGGGGAGAGGTCGACCCGAAGGGGC
>JAHJWO010000025.1 GCA_018828145.1 Alphaproteobacteria bacterium
CAGGCGGTCAGGAACTGCAGCCGACCCAGATTAACTGGCAGACCGAGGAAGCGGTGAACTACAGCTTCCGGCAGGATCCTGGCCCGCAGAACTCGATGGGCAACGTCAAGATCAACTTCAACAATCCGCATGCCGTCTACCTGCATGATACCCCTACCAAAGGCCTTTTCGGGGAAAATGCTCGGTTCTATTCGTCCGGCTGCGTGCGCGTCGATCAGGTGCAGGATTTCGTCGCCTGGGTGCTGCGCGACAACGGCGATTGGGGTTCCACCGAGATCGGCAACGTCTTCGCGACGGGCGAGCGCAAGGACGTCGAGGTCACCAACCCTCCTGAGATTCACACGACGTACATATCAGCATGGGCAAACAGGAACGGCGTGGTCAGCTTCCGCGACGACGTCTACGAATTCGATATGGCCGGCAAGGTCAGTTTCGAGGTATGACCTCAAGCAAACTGACCTTTACCATAGGCGGGATGGGATGCCCAGATTGCGTCGCCGCGATCGAGAATGCGGTCATGTCGCTGCCGGGTGTTCTTTATGTCGGCGTATCGTTGGCCGGCGCTACGTTGACTGTCCGCCCCCGCCCGAGTTCAAGTCGACGGACTTGGTCCCCCGGATCGCGGCCTTAGGAAACACTGTGGGCGACCAGGCGGATGCGATCACGCCATCCCTTGGACCTTGTCCCTGTCGGCGGCAGAGTTCCGTGAGGGGAGAGGGTCGGCCGATGCATCGGCCGACCTAGAACTTGTCGGTGAGAACTTCGTCGCATCCCAGTTCGCGCACCATCTCAGACATCGACGTCACGAAACCTGCTGGGCCAGGAATATGCACGGACCCGTTACGGAGCTCGGAGATGCAGGAAGCGATCAGGCTGGGGCGTCGTATCCTCGTGCACGGCCCGCGTGACGATTGACCGATAGCCTAGATTGCTGTGCCTGGCGGCCAACTCAGCGAAGTGACGATCGAGATATAGGTGATGGGTCTCGCGGGCGAATGTGAAGACCTGCACTGCCCGCTGGTCGCCGCTGCGAGCCCATCCACGATCGATTTGATGGGCGGCTGACCCGTGGAGGCCGCCAGGGCAAGAAGTGGCCCGTACGTGTCGCTGCGGAAACAAGCATCGCCAAACGGCCCCGCAAGCTGGGTGCGGTCGCCGATCAAAAGCCGAGCAACAAGGGGACGCCAGTCAAAGTCAACAAGGCCTTGAGCTGGCGGCAGTCAGGGTATGTGGGCGACATCGGGAAGTCTGTGTCGGCCATCTGTTGCAGTTTGGGTTTACCCCTGCGGGCACAACTGGCGTCCCTGCCACGATCAAACTGCCGAAGATCGTAGGGCGTTCATCCATGCCCTGCTGGACCATGCAAAATCGCACGCTGGCTTGTTCGCGGCTCAGGCCGGGGGCGCCGGTGGTGGGCTCGCCGAGGCCGAAGGGGCAGGGGCAGAAGTCATCGAAGCTTTCGACTGCTGCTGGCGGCGGCGCGACGATGAAACGTCGCCCCGCTACGCCATCGCCGCGCCGCAGCTATAGTCCCTGGAGGCGCGCGCCGATCGCTTCCATCTGATCGATTTCTCGACGCTGCGCCTTGATGATTTCGCCGCACAAGGTCAGTAGTTCGGCGTCTTCGATATCTGCCTCACGGCACATGAGGATGGCGCCCGAATGGTGGGGGATCATGGAATCCACGAACTGGCGGTCGTCGATGAATGTCTGAGCGCGGGTGCCCCAGAAAGAGAGGACCGTCAGCAGGGCGAATATCACGTACAAGGCGACGTTCATCCTCCTGTTCGGGAACATGCCGGGCATGGTTGCCAGCATAAAAATACCCATGGGCGCCCACATAGTGACAGCCATGTAGAACATGTTGAGATTGTTGCGGAAATCAGCGAACCCGTCGACCATGGAGAACATGACGACATACATGACGATCAGGCCCAGAATCATGTTGATCCAGAACATTAGATAAGGCCGCCCGTGGTTGCCGTGTCCGCGATGATCGGTGTGGCTCGACTTATGCGTAGTGTTCGACATTTTCTATCTCCTGAGCGCTGTGCCTCTGCGATGAGTTGGGCGTTTTCCTAGAGTCAACGTTCTGGACCCCAGCCGGCGGGACTGACCGTGTCAATCCAGGCGCTCCTTGTCCCAGGCAACAAAGTTGTGTCTGGACCCGGTGGACGATTCCGACAAAGGTGGTCGTGTCTTTTTTTGTGACATGGGTGCATGATTCCGCGATCGATCCAACGTTTGCTGAAGACCTTTGTGCTGGCAATGATCGTTGCCGGCCTCGCGCTTGTGCCGTTGTGGCAGTCCGTAGGTCATGCAAGTGAGATCGAGCATTCGGTGGTAGCGGCTTCGGTTGGGGATGACTATCGGGCCCAAGATCATTCCGACGCAAATGCATCAGGTCACCACGTTGCCGCCGACCATGCACATGAATTGCCCATATTGCGGTTCGCGAGCCTGTCGCACGCCGCACTCACAAGCGATCGTTGGGGTTTCCCAGCGCCCTTGAATGGCGACGGCATGGGGCCTTACGATCCCGAGCAACCTCCCAGAAACATCTGAACAATCGACAGCGGGACGATGGTGTTCCCGTGCTGTGCTTGATCAGAGGTCTAATGATGCAGAATTTCGCGCCGTCGGGAGGCACCATGTCCTTTCGACCGACGCCTGGCAGCGCGATAGCGCTCGCCGGGAATCTCCAGCCCGACGTGCGGGGCGTGGAGCAAATACCCTATAACCCGTCGCTGGTGCTGCCATGCCGGTAGCGTTTCGGCTCACAAATCCGGCTCATGTTGCACTGGCGCTAGCGGTCGCGACGATATTGGGTGCACTAGCATCCGAAGTGTTTGGCGGCCTGGTGCCCTGTGATCTATGCCTCACACAACGCTTCCCATATTACGTCGGCATCCCACTCCTGCTAGCAAGCCTAATTGTGCCCCCAGGGCGCGGTCGTCTCGTACTGCGACTTACTGCCCTCGCGATCTTCCTTTGGGGAGCCTATCTTGGCATCTATCATGCAGGCGTGGAGTGGAAGTTCTGGGCCGGCCCAACCGCGTGTACGGGCACCGGCTCGGATTTTGGTTTCGATGCACTTGCCAGCTTGAACGATGCCCGGTTCGTCCCTTGTGACCAGGTGCAGTTCCGTTTCCTGGGTCTAAGTCTTGCCGGTTGGAACGTCTTTGCTACGCTGCTGATTTCGGCCTTGATCGGTTTTTCTCTCGGCTCCAACGGCAAGGTCACTGTCGACCCAGCATCCGAAGCCAAGCCATGACACGCGCTGTTGCTCACCATCGGCGTTCACGGTGGCGGCATCTCGTGTGGCTGCCGGCCGTTGCCCTTTTTGCATTAGTCGGCGGTCTGGCGGCGCCGGTGCTGTTTGCCAGGATGTTTCCGCATCAGGCATCCGCGAATCGGGCTTCCATTGAGCTAGAGCGCTGGACGCTATCGGCGGTCGTGACTTCCGAGCCGTCAGCGCTTGTGGTGGAAGTCGAATTCGTCGCCAAGGATGAGGGCAACATGTCGCCTCCGCCTTGGCCGAGCGTCTCCGCGTTTATGCGCGAACATCGCATGACCGAGCGTCCGCAAACGCGCGCGCTCGGCCCCACCCGTTTCCAGGCGATTGTCGAGCCCGCCATGGCAGGTGCCTGGACGGTCGAGATCGAGGCTGACGGCAACTTGCTTCAAATTCCGGTCGCGGTTCGCTGAGCCGCAAAAATACTAGAGGTACCAATGCAACGACGCCACTTTATCGCTGGTCTGACGGCCATGTCCGCTCTGCCGATGACCTTAAATCGCGCACGCGCCCAGCAGGCGACGGCGCCAATGGAGGATCCCGATGCTTTACTTTACCCTGGTATTCACGGCGAAGCGTTCGAGATTCCACCGGTCGACGTAAGCCTGATCCGGCCGGGCTACCGGCGACAACTCACCGACTATACGACGACCGAGCGCCCAGGCACGATTGTCGTCGATACTGCGCACCGCTACCTCTATTTGGTGGCAGAGGGCGGCAAGGCCATGCGTTATGGGGTTGGCATAGGGCGTGATGGCTTCACCTGGTCGGGGCGTGGGGAAATTCGCCTGAAGCGGGAGTGGCCCACCTGGACCCCACCGTCCGAAATGATCGTGCGGCAACCCGAACTTGAACCCTACCGGAACGGCATGGCTCCGGGGTTGGACAATCCACTCGGCGCCCGGGCGCTCTATATTTTCCAGGACGGGCGCGACACGCTTTATCGCGTACATGGCACCAGCGATCCGGCCACCATCGGGCTGGCGGTGTCCAGCGGTTGTGTCCGGCTGATCAATCAAGACGTCATAGACCTGTATAGCCGCGTTCCCGTGGGCAGTGCGATCGTGGTCCAGCAAACAGCATGAAGACACTCGTGCGACATCTGGTGGTCCTGGTCGTTGCCGCGGTGGCGGTGTTGCTGTTTGGATGGCTAAGGGGTGAGTGGGACCCGATGCACCGCTGGAACAGGGCATTTGGCGACACAGCCTTCATCCTGATTGCCCTGACCATGGCTCTGGGCCCGATCGTGGCGCTGCTTCCCCGCGCGTCATCGCTTCTGCCGTGGCGTCGAGAACTGGGCATCTATTCCGGTGCTGCCGCCACAGTGCATACGGCCATCGTGTTCATTGGCTGGTTTGGCCTCGATCTTTGGCGGCTCAGCGGTTTCGCTTTCCATCCCACCCTTCAACGCTACGTGCTGGCGGAACATGGCCTTGGCCTTGCCAACTGGATCGGACTATTTGCCTTGGTTCCAGCCATCGGGTTGGCACTGATCAGCAGTGATCGCGCAATTGTCCTGTTTGGACCAAGAACGTGGAAGTGGCTTCAGTCGGCGGCCAGCGCCATCTGGATCCTCGTGGTGCTCCACGCGGGATACTTTCTCCTTATGCACTTCCTGCACTATCACCGGCCTGACCCTCCACCCAATCCAGTCACGTGGTTTGTCGTCGGTCTGACGTTGTCCGTCCAGGTGTTGCGCTGGTGCGCCACCTATGTGGTTTGGCGCAGAACCCGCAGGAGTCGCGATAAAATGCCGAACGTCGCGCTGGATGTCACGTGAGGCGGACACAGGTGACCACGCAATCCTAAACTTGATCCAAATGCTTCTTGACCTTCCCACAGTGGCAAGCCCCACAGTGCCGCTATTCCACTTTTTCGGAGTTCCCAATGTACAAGTTCGAAGTCAAAGACATGACCTGCGGCCATTGCTCCTCGACCGTCGACAAAGCGGTCAAGACCGCCGATCCCGGCGCACAGGTCAGAATAGACCTCACGGCGCACCACGTCGAAATCCAAAGCGACAAGCCTGCATCGGTGTTCGCCACCGCGATCACCGATGCAGGCTATACCGGTACACTGCAGCCATGAACGCCAAGGGCAGGCGCAAAGCCTGCCCGCTTCACCGGGGAGAAAAGAACACATCATGAAAGCACTTATTGGCCTGGCGTTCGGCACGGCACTCGTTTTGCCTTCTGCTGCATCGGAACATTCAGCCGCCATTCCGGTGGGCGAACTTAGCCACATCCACGGGGTCGTGCTGCCACCGAAATCGGATCTGGTCTTGTTGGCCACCCATTACGGCCTGTTTGCGGTAGACAGCGCTGGCTCCGCGCGAATGGTGTCGGAAGCGGCCGACGACTTCATGGGCTTTACGGCTGCAATTGATGGCGCGCTCTATGCCAGCGGCCATCCGTCCACGGGCGGCAACATCGGTATCATAGGCGCTGAAAGTGTCGATGGACCGTGGTCGAAGCTGTCCGACGGTGTACAGGGGCCGGTCGACTTCCATGCCCTGACCGTCAGCCCCGCCGACCCGCTTGTGCTCTATGGCACCTATGGGGGCATTCAGATCAGCCGTGACGGGGGAAGGACATGGTCGATGGCAGGAATGGGCCCCGAAGAAGTCATCGATGTGGCTGCAGGCGCGGATGACCCGGGGCAATTGTTTGCTGGAACGATGACGGGGTTGATGGAAAGCAAGGACTACGGGGCGACGTGGACCATAGCGGCTGCCGAGGGAGTTCCGGTCACGGCCGTCGAGACCGCACCCGACGGCACCCTGCGGCTTTTCATCGCCGGCACCGGTTTCGCCCGTCTGGACGGGGGCCAGATCGAAGTCATCTCCAATCGTGACGAAGTGTTTCTACACATGGCGTTCGACCGTGAGGACCCGAACAACGTGATAGCCGTGACGGCGGAGAGCGACATCTTGGCAAGCAACGATGGTGGAAAGACATGGTCCGCGTTCGCACCGTAGCGGGCCTGATTGCCAGCCTGGCGATTGTCCAGCCGGCCGTCGCTCAGGCACAAGATGGTCGAAGTCTTTACGAGACCAACTGCGCATCATGTCACGGCGCGCAGCTCGAAGGTCAGCCCGACTGGATGTCCCGCCTTCCGAACGGCCGGCTCCCGGCGCCGCCACATGACGAAACCGGCCATACCTGGCACCATTCGGACGCTCAGTTGTTTCGGATCGTCAAGGAGGGCCTGGGCGCTATCGCACCGGGCTACGAGACAGACATGCCGGCGTTCGCAGACAGAATGTCGGACGACGAGATCCGCGCGGTTATCGACTACATCAAGAGCAACTGGCCAGATCGGGAGAGCGACATCCAGCGCTCGCTATCTCAGGCCGATGGCCCATGAGTACCATCAACATATCGCTAGACTTCACCACCGTGGAACGCCTCACCCAGAAGCGCCCCGGCCTTTTCCGCAGGAGCAGACCCATGCCCATCCTTACCAACCGTCGATCGTTTCTCATGGCCGGAAGCGCTTTGCTTGCCGGGGCCTGTCTACCTGCTGCGACCCTTGCCGCGGCGCCAGTGCGAACGCTCGAGGTCGGCCGCCGCACCATCGAGGTCGCCGGCCGTTCCGCAAGCGTTTTCAGGGTCACGGGTGACGCAGGACGCAGCGGTCTGGTTCTGGATGCGGGCGAGCGGTTCCACGTCGAGCTGGTGAACAGTTTGGACGAGCCGACGACCGTCCACTGGCACGGGCAGGTGCCTCGTCCCGAGCTCGACGGCATTGCCGAGACTGGATATGTATCGCCGCTTTCTGCCGGCGAAGCCCGCATGTTCGACTTCGCTGCGCGGTCGGGCACCCACTGGATGCACTCGCATCACGAATTGCAGGAGCAATCGTTGTTGACCGCGCCGCTGATCGTTCGGTCGGCGGAAGATGCCGCGCTCGATCTCCAGGAAGTGGTGGTGTTGCTCAACGACTTCTCTTTCCGCTCTCCTCAGGAAATCCTTGAGGATCTGACTGGGGGTGGTGGCATGGATCACGGGGCCATGCCTGACATGGATCACGGTGGGATGGACATGAATTCCATGGATTCGATGGCGTCCATAGGAAACATGGATCTGAACGACGTCGAATACGACGCTTACCTGGCGAACGATCGGACGCTCGAGGATCCCGAGGTGGTCCGGACGGAGCGCGGCGGCCGTGTGCGGCTGCGCATCATCAACGGCGCCGCCTCAACCGCCTTCTGGATCGATCTCGGCGGCCACATCGCGTCAGCTATCGCTGTCGATGGCAATCCCGTGACCCCGATGGCAGGAACGCGTTTCCCGCTCGCGCAGGCGCAGCGGCTTGATCTGGTCATAGACGTTCCGGCGGGGACGACAGTACCGGTATTCGCTCGGCGGGAAGGGGACACGAAACGTACGGGCATCATCCTGGCTGCTCCGGGGGCGAAGGTTGCCAAACTGGGCTCCAGCACGGCGAAGACAGAAGCTCCGCTCGACCTGTCATTCGAACAGACGCTCGTCGCAGCAACGCCTTTGTCGGCAAAGGCTGTGGATGCGCGACACTCTGTGATGTTGACGGGATCTATGTCCCCCTACGCCTGGACAATGGACGATCGTGCGTGGGGCAACCGGAATCCAGTGGAAGTTGCCGCCGGCCAGCGCGTGGAACTGGAACTGATGAACCACACCATGATGGCGCACCCCATGCATTTGCATGGCCATCATTTCCAGGTCGTCGGCATGAACGGCAAACGCCTCAACGGCGCCGTGCGAGACACCGTGCTGGTCCCGGCGATGGGAACGGTGGTCATTGCATTCGACGCCGACAATCCGGGGCGGTGGCTGCACCATTGCCACAACCTCTACCACATGGCGACAGGAATGATGTCAGAACTGGTCTACGTCTGATTTGCCGCCCGGGAGTCAGAAACGGCAGCCGGTCCGCGTGACCGGCGTGCCTGAATTCGGGCGGCCGTCAATATGACAGTGGGCCAGAGCATCGTGTTGAACAGGTCCTTTATCGAACCCGACACTTCAAGGTGCGAGAACCCATGGTGGAAGATGTCGATAGCCTCGTTTGCCAATTCGAAGCCGAGCACGGTCATCCATGGCCACCAGCTGCCGGGTCCGCGTCGAAAGGCCAGCAACGCGATCACGTAAAGACCAATACCGATGTGGATGTGCAAAGCATCCTTGCTGAGATGCAGAAACTCACTGAGGTCGGTCTTCATAGCATTGAGCATCACATGCCTACCGTCACCCGGATAGCACGATGCTCGTTAGCAGGCGGTTATGGGAAACCGGAGGATTGGAGGCGCGATACGCCTCCAATCGGTTTTGACCTACTCGGCGGCGCCTTCGCCTTCGAGCCAGGCGACCATGTCGGCGATTTCCTTCTCCTGGGCGTCAATCACCATTTGAGCCATGTCTTTGGCCCACTGGTTGTCGCCGTGCTGAAGTTCAGCCTTGGCCATATTGATCGCGCCCTGATGGTGCGGAATCATGGCACAGACGAAGGCCACGTCGATATCCTCGACCATCATGCCAGTCATCATCTGCTTGTTGGTCTCGTCCATGCCCGCCATGAGATCCATATGGGCCTGATCCATTTCTTGGCCCATGGTCATCGACATGTCAGCGCCCATAACACCGGCCGACAGACAAATCTCGGGAAGCGGAGCTGACATGGCGCTGTCGCTACCCATGGCGGACATATCGTGGCCGGGCATGGCATCCTGCGCAAAGGACGGAAGAGCCGAAGCGGCTAGGGCGGCGGTGGCAAGAAGGGTGGTTTTGAAGTGGTTCATTTTCTGATTTCCTAGAGTTGAAGAAGATTCAAACTTTAGGGAATATCTTTGGCGGTCGATCGATGCGGCTACGCATTTTTAAGGGCCATGGAGTCGCCAATTGTGCAAAACGGGCTGTGTTGGACAGTTCCTGCAATAGGTCGGCAGGGTCTACAGGCATGCCAGACAGACAAAGGCCTATGCCGCAACACACCGGCATTGAGTGATCGGTAGGTGTGCAATCGGCAAAGCACGCGTGGTCACCGTGGTGGCTCGTCGAGGCGACCTGGTGACGGTCCAATTCGGAACCTTGGGCCATCGCACCGTGATGCAACGTCATGCTCGCCACAACAGCGACCATGACCGCGAAAACCAGCCGTATTCTGGTTCCAAATTTGGCGCTGACTCTGCCGGTTGTCATGAGACCCGAACGCCACCCTGCTGATTGAAGTTCCGCGAAAATCCCCACATGACGATCACAGTGCGTTCAAGTCGAGCAGGTAGGTCGCCATATCCTCGAGATGGTCGGTCAGGAGGAATTTCGTGCTGCCATGCACGACCTCGGCCATCGAGCCGCCGAACACATCACCATTGGGCGTGACGCCGGTCCGGAGGGACTGGACAAGCGAGGGCAGAGTATACCCCCGGGCCGTCAACGCCTGGGCAGCTATCGAGGGTGACGTTCCGCCATCCTGCATGGCAGGATCTCCAGTCAATTCTTGAGACTGAGGTAGCCCGCCAATGATATTTCGCGGTGCATGGCATGCGGCGCAATGGGCTGGCCCCCATACGAGATATCTTCCCCTATTCCACGAAGCCGATCTTGACGCGTCAGGACGGTACTCGACCGGGCGTTCGAAAAAGGTCCGCCACAGGCGGATACCGCTTCGGATATTGAATGGGAACCCTACCTGGTGGTCAGTTGCGTCCTGAGGCACGGCCGGCGTTTGCCGGATCGCGGACCAAAGATCGGCAACGTCGCGGTCGGTCAGGCTGGCATAGAACTCGTATGGAAACGCTGGATAATAGGGATCTCCCTCAGGCGAAATGCCCTGCCTGACCGCTCTTTCGAACTGAGCGAATGTCCAATCCCCAATACCTGTTTCCGGATCGGGCGTTATGTTTGGCGCATAGAACGATCCGAACCGAGAGACCAAAGCAGCACCGCCCGAAAGCGGCGCTGCTTCGGGAGCCGTGTGGCACGTGATGCATCCCGAGAGACGTGCCAGATAGGCACCTCTTTTGGGATCGCCCACGGTCTCGGCCACGCTAGACGGTGCGGGCAGTGGCCAGTTTTCGATAACGATAAACCCTGTCGCCGTTAGCGTTAAGACCGCTATCAAACCAATAGCAATCCGGTTCATTTTCATTGCCGGAAGGCAGCGTGGCACGCCGCGCAGGTGTTGGTGATGTCTGCGTAGATAGCGGCGACCGTCCGCACCGCAACTGTTGTCTCGATCGATGCTGTCGGGACCGGATCGATCTCAATGACTTGGGGGGTGGTTATGCCCATGAGCACAGCAAAATCCATCCTGTCCCATTCCGACAAGGCCGGTTCGGCAGAAACCGGAACGACATCGGCGTTCACCAAAGGGGGAAGCGCGGCGACCACTGACGCGTTGTCTAGTTCGCGTCCGAGCTCGCCGAGTCGATTGGAATATGCCGCAAACTCTTCCCAGCGTTCCCAGATTGCGGGCTTGGCCTCGGAGGGGCCCTCGATACTGCCTTCGGGGAAAAGGTCGGTCATAGCCGCGCCTGCATGCATTTCGATCATTGCAGCGGCTTCTCGGACTTTGCCGACGTCACCGGGGCCGGGATCATCGGCTATCGGCGCCAAGACCTTAACCTGTTCGCCGAGCATCATCATGCCCATCATGCGCTCGCCTACGATGCCAGTGGCACCGCCGTGACCAAACGCGGCCATTGCGCTTAGGAGCAGCACCCCGCAGGCCAACGGCCACGGGTAGGAAATATTCTGTGTCATGTTTCGTCGTCCTGGTTGCCGAATGCCGCAGCTGTGGCGGCCACTTGAGCAAGGTCAGCCGCGAGGAGGACGAAGGCTTTCAGATATGGAAGTGGAGAGGGCGGGGCCCACGTGGGGATAGAAATCGACTGCGGTTACTCGCAGGGCGCGGTCGACGCATAGCACTTCTGGCCCCAGGATCGAGGCGCCGCAATGCATGGCCGGCTCGATTGGCGAAGGGCCGCTGTCCTGCAGATCGACATGGTCCGGTGCTGATGCGACTTCTGATGCGCCGGTGTGCCTATGGTCATGACCAACGCTTTCCGCGTGCACTGAAATTGCTCCCAGAAGAAGCACGGCTACCAGCGCAATACCATTTAAGACGGTGCGAAACAGCTTCAAGCGCGATTCTCTCCGGGGCCACACCCTTTGATCTGACGAATGTGACGAGGCAAAGGCAGGCCGACGCATCAACTCGCTAAGGGAAGCCTAATCCGACATGGTAAACTGAGGGTAAAGTAGGTGTGCTCACCTCTGACGACCACCCGCTTCGGGGACTCTCAGATGTCAACCTCCAGGCGCATAGCCCGTGTGGGAAATCCTGGCGGAACGAAGTCTTAGCGAATTGCTGATCACGCTCACCGGCGACAGTGTTAGCCCGAAGAGCGGATACAACACCCCAGCTGCGACCTGTACGCCCCGCGGCGTTGTAGACGTAGACCAGGAACAGATTTTGCCTGATATTGCCCCTGGTGGCTCGTGACAGTTTTCTCGCCTTGGAAAGAGACGCTGCCCAGCGCTAGCAGCCACCTTGCGTCGCCTGCGCTAACGTCCGAGCCTTGGATGGATTCGCATCTGTCATCTGTATGGAACGGCCGAGGTGGGGGCCGGCAGCGGACTGGCAGATTTTGGCATTCCTGCGGGGATACCTGCAGCCGCTTAGGGCTTTCTTCTCGCCTCTTCAAGCCGACGCAATCAGTACAGGTTAGTTTGGTTCGGCTCAGCGCCCGCTTACCCATGCTCGCTGGCTGATTCTCCGCATGATTTGGTGCAGGAACCTGGGCGGCCATCGCCCAGAGGGCCAAGCATAAACCTATCACTGTTGGTCGATGCTAACCCCGCTCATACTTAAGACCACGAGCCAGCCTTGAGAAAGATCGGCAATGGGGTAGTGCGTTCGGGCCGCATGCCGGCGTCCTGTTGTCAATCAGGGCCTGTCAGTACCACCTTGATGCTCTGGGAGCGATCGAGGGCGAGGCGGAGGGCCTCAGGTGCCTGGTTCAACAGTAGTTGCGCGGTCACCAGGCGCAGGACGTCCACCTTTTTCGAAGCAATGAGTTCGACGGCTCTGTGGTATTCTTGGCTGAAGCGAAAGGCGCCGCGAACGGTAATTTCCCGAGCCATTATCGTATTGAAAGCCACCGGCAGCTCGCCGGCGGGCAGATTGCCCACCTGCACAAGCGTGCCGCCGCGCCGCACGGTAGTCAGCGCTTGTCGCTTGGCAGTTAATTGTAAGAATGCGCCGGTTAGGCACTGATCTGGCATTAAATCGTGAGAATGGTGGATGCTGGACTCTCAAATTAACTGCATCTGTGAACAAGCTTTCGGCCTGCGCACTTGGGCGATCAGGCCTTCTACGGCGTCTGTGTATCGGACCTTATTGTCCCCCATCATGTGACCACGCAGCATCTGCAGCATTTCCGGTCCGGCATGCTCTACCATGGCAACGCCTGCTAGAAGAGCTGGACGCAGATGAAGTGGCAGGATCGGCTTGGCGGGTGTGGGTAGATTCTCCTCTTGATCGGCAACCACATGGTCGAGATCGGGGATGATGGCACCAAGCACGCGGAACCGCCAAAGGTCGAACTCGCGGGGTATGGGTCTCGGAATCCGTCGCATCAGCAGAAGTCGAGCAATGTCGGTCGGCGATGTCCATGTGCTGATGCCACGTTCGGCTTCATCGTCGAGCAGTTTTTCGCCACGAGCGGCTGCAGCGCGATACGGCTGGAAAGGGGAGGGGAGTTTGCGTGGGCCCGAATCACTGAGTTGCTCTCCACACAACGGGCATGTGATGCGCCAACCCAGCAGTTGGCTTCGCAAGACTGGCGCCGGTTCAGCGCCACCTGGGCTACAGCTCGGGCAAAACTGCGTTGGCCGCGTTGCAATGAGCCGACGCGATGTTTGCGCGACATTTGCGAAGGTCATTCGATGTACCGCTGGCAGCTCGGTGCCAAAGATGTTGGCCAAGAGGGCTTCCTGATCACTGCTCAGATGAAGATCGGCCGCTCGCAATGAGGGGGCTTCCGGCAAGCAATGCCGCAGCATAACCAGCGGTGGAACTGCGTAAAATGCGGCGTGTCGGCCGATCCAGGACGATAGAAGTTCATCCGAATGGGGCGGCAACCGCACTGGCAATCGGCGCGCCGGCGTGTTCTCCGTCATGCGAATGCCGCCTCGGCATCGAACTCAGGTTCCCAGTTTTCGACAGCTTCGTCAGTGATATGCTCGCGGCCACTCTCGACGGCCTCAATGGCGAGGCTATTGATCATGTGGAAGATGTTGGCGGTGATGCCCTCGGTGATCTGCAGAATCCGCCGCAGCGATTTCGGCGTCAGCACGGAGGGTCTGCGCAGCGGCGTATTGCGCAGAATCGATACCATCAGGGTCTCGAACTGCTCGTTGGCAGCCCACCTGTTCAAGGTGAACTGCTCGAAACGCCGGGCAAGTTGGACGTCGCCGCCGATGGCCTCACGCGCTTCATTGACACCGAAGCAGACGAGCGAGATCTGGAGACGGTTGCTGAGGAACCGCAAGGTGTTGAGGACAATGCGTTGCTCACGATAGGATCCGGCGAGGATGTTGTGTACCTCGTCGATGACCAGCACCTGCACACCGATGGCTTCCATGATGCGAAGAGCGGCCTGTTCCATCTGCGCGATGTCGGCGCGCGGCCGTTGGGGTGCACCGAGTAGAGTGAGGAGTTCGGCGTAGAAGCGCCGCTCGCCGGGCCTGCTGATCATTTCCATGGCAAGTACCGGCGTCTTCAAGGTGCCAGTCACCGCGTTGAAGCTTGGTGGATGCTTGTCACGGAACCGCTTCATGATCATGGTCTTACCCATGCCGCTGTCACCGTAGATCGCGACCGAGGGCATACGCGTGCCTCGCGGGTGATCGAGGAGCGCGCTCAGCCGGTCGAGCGCCTGTTTGGCGCGAGGGTAGAGCACCCAGCGTCGTGATCGTATGGCACGAATCCGCCGCTCGTCGGTTTCAGTAAGCAGCGCCGTGGCGCCGGTAGTCAGGTGCGCAACTTCATCGTTCATGTTCACTCCAGCTCAATCTGTATCCTCAACAAAGGGTACAGGTTTGCTGGAGTCGATACCGCGGAGCGAGCCCCATCCCCGATCATCCACTTTCGATTTCGAAGAAGCTTTCCCCCGTCGCGCCGCCGCAGTCTTTTTGGTTGCCGCCTCGACCAATTCTCGCTGTGCGATGGCAGTGCGTACGATCGCGCGGGAGTCGACCTCACGGCGTCCTTTCGCTAGAAGGGTCCGCCGGGCGGTTACCGCTTCGTGCAGGGTGACCGAAGGCAGCGTCAGATCGGCATAGCGGGCTTCCACGAAGTTTCCAGAAGGCCGCCTGACGAAGATGCGCGACATATCGCGTGGATCGTATTTTACGAGCAGGCGGCGCTCAGAGCGCCCGACGTCGGCGCTGAGGGCTGCGGACCAATAGCGCAGGCCGAACAGGTGAATGCCGGTCGGCCGCAAAGTGCGCTCCTGCTCGGGCAAGAAGGTGAGCCAAAAGCGGAGCCTATCTTGCGGCAGTCGGAGCGGGATGTCGCCCTCGTACTCACGCCAGACCGCAATGGGCGGGCGGCCCATGGTGCCATGGATCGACTGATGATAGGAGCCGACAATGTCGAGTGCGATGTACCGCTCGAGCTCACGCAGTGTCAGCGCCGCGTGCCGTTTCGAGTCATATTCGCCGAGCTCCTGCGCATTGCTGAACGTCGTGCCGGGCAGCAGGTGCAGCTTTCCCATCTGCGTGCCGATCAAACGCTCGATGTGACCACCGAAGCGCGGCTCGCCCGGAGGGCGCCAGTCGATCGCGATGCCAGCATCATCGCATCCGCGCTTGAACGCCCGACTGCGGAAGTCGGCGCCGTTGTCAACGTGAACCGTTGCTGGCAGACCGGCGACAGGCCAGGGGTCTGTGATTTCGCGTTCTCTCAGCCATGCCGACTTGTCGAAGACTGAATGGAGAAGGCAAAGGCTGGTGGACAGTCGGGAAGGGGCGTCCATCGTGAGATAGAATCCGGTTACCATGCGGCTGCAGACGTCCATCGCCAGCGTCAGCCACGGTCGGCCGAGTGGCTGCCGCGTCTCCTCGTCGACGACGAAGACGTCGGCCTTAGTATGGTCGATCTGGACTACATCCAGCGGGCGGGAAGCGCTGAAAGTCCCGGGGACAGCCGTTGTCTCCTTCAAGATCTTCTGTTCACCGCGGCGCCGGGCGCGCTTCTGGAGGTCAATATCCTCGAGGCGAGCCGCGATCGTCCGGCGATGCGGGGGTTTCATTCCAACCGAAATGCAGCTTGTCTGTACGTCCCGGACCAACTGCGAAATGCTCGGTCTGGTTCGCTTCAGGTAGTACGCGCTGATTGTGGCGCGGATGACTTGCTCTCGCTTAACGTCCAGGACGCGATGCCCCTCTGGCCGCCCACGTTTACGATCAACCAGAGACAGGACAGTTCCGCCTCCGCGAAATATCTTGATTAGACGATATGCCGTTGCCTGGCTGAGACCCAATTCCGCTGCAAGTTCCGCAACGTCGCGGGACGTGGTGCCGTCAGGATGGCCCTTCAGGAAGTTGCGGATCGCGTCCGCCCGCCGGCACGCTTCGTCCCAAAGCGTCTGGTCGATCTCGTCGGGGAAAGGGTCGGTCATGGCTAGCCCGCGAGAGAAACACCGCGGCCCTCATTCTCACATTAAATGACAAACGCCAAGGCAGGTTCGCAAATTAACTGCTCATTCTCAAATTAAGTGCGCGAGCAACATACTGAAATCGTTGAGGTCGGATTCGCAGAATTAAATGGAAAGCGACACCGCTCAGCATTCCGGCGGAAACAACAGGCTGGGGAAGCGCTGGGTAACGTCCCAGCGCTTCGTTTTGGTCAGTGATCGCGACTAGTTGGCAGCCGCGTTGGCGTCCGCCCAGCTCTTGACCAGTTCGTCATAGTTCACCGTGATGCCTTGCTCTTTCTCGTTCTCGATCGGGAGCTGTGGGGCAATATTGCCCTTGGCGACGGCGTCGGCGTTCCAATAGGCGAGGTCGTGCTCCTCGGCCAGCATTGGGCCGATGTCGCCCTGGACTCCGGCACGCTCGAGACGTTCGAGGACGGCCTCCTGCTCGGCGCATAGCGAGTCCATCGCTTCCTGCGGCGTCTTGGCGCCCGACGAGGCGTCGCCGATTGCCTGCCACCAGAGCTGAGCGAGCTTGGGATAATCCGGCACGTTGGTGCCAGTGGGCGACCACTGGACACGGGCCGGCGAGCGATAGAACTCGACGAGGCCGCCGAGGTTGGGAGCCCGTTCGGTGAAGCTCTCGTGGCGGACTGTCGATTCTCGCACAAAGGTCAGCCCGAAGTGCGCTTTCTTCACGTCCACAGTCAGCGAGGTGACGAACTGTGCATAGAGCCATGCGGCCTGGGCGCGATCGACCGGGGTGGACTTGAGCAGCGTCCACGATCCCACGTCCTGGTAGCCGAGCTTCATGCCTTCCTTCCAATAGACGCCATGCGGCGAGGGAGCGAAGCGCCACTTGGGCGTGCCGTCCTCGTTGACGACAGGCAGGCCGGGCTTGACGAAATCGGCCGTGAAGGCGGTGTAGGTGAACATCTGCTGGGCGATCTTGCCCTGCGATGGCACCGGACCCGATTCAGAGAAGGTCATGCCCTGGGCTTCGGGCGGTGCGTAGGCCGTCATCCAGTCGAGGTACTTCTGGATCGAGTAGACTGCCGCCGGGCCGTTGGTGTCACCACCGCGCGCCACGCATGAGCCGACCGGACGGCTGTTCTCGTCGACCTTGATGCCCCATTCGTCGACCGGAAGGCCGTTGGGCAGGCCGAGGTCGCCGTTGCCGGCCATAGACAGCCAGGCGTCGGTGAAACGCCAGCCGAGCGAGGGATCCTTCTTGCCGTAGTCCATGTGGCCATAGACGGGGCCCTCACCCATGTCGCGGCCGGTGAAAAACTCGGCGATATCCTCGTAAGCCGACCAGTTGACCGGAACGCCGAGGTCATAGCCGTATTTGGCCTTGAAGTCGGCCTTGGCGGTCTCGTCGTTGAACCAGTCGTAGCGGAAGAAGTAGAGGTTCGCGAACTGCTGATCGGGCAGCTGGTAGAGGTCGCCATCGGGCGCGGTGGTGAAGTCCGTGCCGATAAAGTCGTCGAGGTTGAGGTTCGGGTTGGTCACCGAAGCGCCCTCGTTGGCCATCCAGTCGGTCAGGCTGCGGGCCTGCTGATAGCGCCAGTGGGTGCCGATGAGGTCGGAGTCGTTGATATAGGCGTCGTAGATGTTCTCGCCGGACTGCATCTGCGTCTGCAGCTTTTCGACCACGTCTCCTTCGCCGATCAGGTCATGGGTGACCTTGATGCCGGTGAGGGCGGTGAAGGCGGGGGCAAGAACCTTGGATTCGTATTCATGGGTGGTGATGGTTTCGGAAACCACCTTGATTTCCATGCCGGCAAAGGGAGCCGCGGCCTCCATGAACCAGGTGAGTTCCGCCTCCTGCTCCTCACGGCTCAGCGTCGACAGGTCGCCGATTTCGGCGTCGAGGAACTTCAGCCCCTCGTCCAGGCTCTGCGCCCAGACCGGGCTCGTCGCCAACAGCGCGACCAGCGCTGCGGTCGATGTCAGTAGATTCCGTCGCATTCTCGAATCCTCCCTTTGGATTGCATTCTTGCGATACGGAGGAGCAGCGAGTTCGCCACCTCCCCCGGCCTTAACTCCCCTAGACGAAGCGGAACACGCAGATCGCGTAGGCCACCGATAGGGCGAGACTCCACCACAGCTGCGGCCCAACGAGCCCCAGCCATGCAAGATTGATGAAGGCGCTGCCAAGCAGTGAAACAAAGAGACGGTCCCCGCGCGTTGTCTCGAACCGGAGGATGCCTACACGCGGGCCGCCTCCGGGCGCGCGCCGCTCCCAGATCGCCATGCCTACAAGCATGAGAGCAATGGTGCCGAAGAAGGCAGCGGTCGGCCAGGTCCAGGCCATCCATGAGAAGTCCATGGTTTCACTCCTCACACCCGGCCCAGGGCAAAGCCCTTGGCGATGTAGTTGCGGACAAAATAGATCACGAGTGCTCCCGGAATGATGGTCAGCACCCCCGCCGCGGCCAGCACGCCCCAATCCATACCCGAGGCCGAAACAGTCCGTGTCATGATGGCCGAGATCGGCTTGGCATCTGTCGTGGTTAGGGTTCTGGCCAGCAGTAGTTCGACCCAAGAGAACATGAAGCAGAAGAAGGCGGCCACGCCGACGCCCGAGGCGATCAGCGGCATGAATATCTTCACGAAGAAGCGGGGGAACGAGTAGCCGTCGATATAGGCGGTTTCGTCAATTTCCTTGGGCACGCCGCTCATAAACCCTTCGAGGATCCACACCGCCAACGGCACGTTGAACAGGCAATGGGCCAGTGCAACGGCGATGTGAGTGTCGATCAGCCCGAACGAGGAATAGAGCTGGAAGAAAGGCAAGGCGAACACTGCGGGTGGCGCCATGCGGTTGGTCAGCAGCCAGAAGAAAAGGTGCTTGTCGCCCAGGAACCGGTAGCGCGAGAAGGCGTAGGCGGCCGGCAGCGCCACGGCGAGCGAGATCACCGTGTTAAGCACCACGTAAATGATCGAATTGATGTAGCCGGAGTACCAGCTGGGGTCGGTGAAGATGACGGTGTAGTTGCGCAGTGTGAAGTCACGCGGCCACAGGGTGAAGGCGCCGGTAATCTCCTGGTTGGTCTTAAAACTCATGTTCATGAGCCAGTAGATCGGCAGCAACAAGAAGATGATGTAGATCGTCGGCACCAGCCAGCCCAGCCGCAAGGACTGGCTACTTCTGACGGCAGCGATCCTGGCCGGGCTGGACGCAACGGGTGCGGCGGAGGGGGCAGTGGCGTTGGCGGTCGACAGCTCGCGATCGGTCATTTGCCCGTCTCCTGTCCCTGATTGGTCATGACGGTGTAGAAGACCCAGCTGAGTGAGAGCACGATCAGGAAGTAAACCAGCGACATGGCCGCCGCCGGGCCTACGTCGAACTGCCCGATGGCCATCTTGACCAAGTCGATGGACAGGAAGGTGGTCTCATTGCCGGGGCCGCCGCCCGTGACGACGAATGGCTCAGTGTAAATCATGAAGCTGTCCATGAAACGCAGCAGCACGGCGATCAGCAGCACGCGACCCATCTTGGGGAGCTGGATGAAACGGAAAACGCTCCAGCGCGAGGCGCCATCAATCCTGGCAGCCTGGTAATAGGCATCAGGGATGGATACGAGGCCGGCATAGCAGAGCAGCACGACCAGACTAGTCCAATGCCACACATCCATGACGATGATGGTGAGCCAGGCATCGACCGGGTCCTGCACGTAGTTGTAGTCGATCCCCATACTAGCCAGGGTGCGGCCGAGCAGGCCGATATCGACGCGTCCGAACACCTGCCATATTGTGCCGACGACGTTCCACGGGATCAGCAGTGGCAGGGCCATCAGCACTAGGCAGACCGGCACGCCCCAACCCTTTCGGGGCATGTTAAGCGCAATGTAAATGCCCAGGGGAATTTCGATGGCCAGGATGATCGCCGAAAAGATCAGGTTGCGTCCCAAGGCATCCCAGAAGCGGTCGGATTCAAGAACGTCCTGAAACCAGTCCAGGCCAGCCCAGAAGAACTGGTTGTTGCCGAAGGTGTCCTGCACCGAATAGTTGACCACGGTCATCAGCGGGATGATGGCCGAGAAAGCCACCAGCACCAGCACGGGCAGTACCAAGAACCAGGCCTTGTTGTTTACGGTTCTTTCCATGATCACGCCCTCAGCGTCTGGCGCCAGGAATCGGCGTAGATGTTGATGCCTCTGGGATCGAAGCGGACATGCGGATCCGCCGGAATTTCGTCACCCTCGGGAACAATGGCCGCGAGTTCGCAGCCTTCGATGCTACCGCGCACGATCTTGTGGCGGCCGATATCCTCGACAGCGCGTAACTTCATGGGCACCCCATCGCGTCCGATCCGCACATATTCCGGACGAACACCAAGTTCGGTTCTGGCCCCGGCGGCGGCGGTCGCAGCGCCGGGCAGAGAAATGCTCAGGCTTCCCAGCCGCGCGGTGCCCCCCTCCAGCGTCACCGGCAGTACGTTCATGCCCGGAGAGCCGATAAAGTAACCGACAAAGGTGTGGCTGGGGCGCTCAAAGAGCTCGGCAGGCGAGCCGATCTGCACGATTTCGCCCTCATACATGACCACCACCGTGTCGGCGAAGGTCAGGGCCTCGGTCTGATCGTGCGTGACATAGACCATGGTATAGCCGAAGCGCTTGTGCAGTTCCTTGAGCTGGCTGCGCAGCTGCCATTTCATATGCGGGTCGATCACCGTCAGCGGTTCGTCGAACAGGATGGCGTTGACGTCGGACCGCACCAGACCACGGCCGAGCGAAATCTTCTGCTTCTGGTCAGCCGTGAGCCCGCGGGCCCGCTTGCGGGCCCGGTCGGCAAGGCCGATGACTTCGAGGGTCTCGTTGACCCGGCGAGAAATGTCGGCTTCGGGCACGCCGCGGTTGCGCAGCGGGAAGGCCAGATTGTCGTAGACGGTCATGGTGTCGTAGATGACCGGGAACTGGAACACCTGGGCGATATTGCGCCTCTCGGTGGACAGCTGGGTTACGTCCGCCCCATCGAACAAGATGCGGCCTCGCGAGGGTTGGACCAGGCCGGAAATGATGTTAAGCAGGCTTGTCTTGCCGCAACCCGAGGGGCCGAGCAGGGCATAGGCGCCGCCATCGTCAAAGCTGTGATGGACTTCCTTGAGCGCGAAATCATCATCGTTGACCGGATTGGCCAGGTAGGAATGGCGGATGTGGTCGAGATCGATGCGAGCCATGGTTCTCTCCTACGCCGCCAGCCGGGCGGGTGCCGTCACGGCGCGCCCCTGGCCATCGAACACCAGCAACTGCTTTGGATCGAGGAATACCTCGATCTGCTGGTCCACGACAAAGTTCTGTATGCCCGGGCTGAGCATGACCCAGCTGGCATCAGTAAAGCGCAGATGCACGAAGCTTTCCGAACCCGTGATTTCCATCGCCGTCACCGTGGCCTGCAGGGCCAGGGCCTCGGGGCTGGTCCTTACCAAGGTGAGGTGGTGTGGTTGGAAGCCGATGGTATAGGCCGCTTCGGGCACGTCTTGCAGGCCGTCCGGAACCGGAAAGGCTACTCCGCCGTCGAGCAGGAATTGGCTACCAGCCTTGCGCATGACGATGGTGTTGAGCGGGGGGTCTGAAAAAGTCTGCGCGGTGATCAGATCGTCGGGGCGGCGGAATACTTCGATGGTCTTGCCGAACTGGGTCACCCTGCCCTGCGACAGGGTCGCTGTGTTGCCGGCCAGGAGCAGCGCTTCGGACGGCTCGGTGGTAGCATAGACAAAGATGGTCCCGGCCTCAGCAAAGATGCGCGGTAATTCGGCGCGCAGCTCCTCACGCAGTTTGTAGTCCAGGTTGGCCAGCGGCTCGTCGAGCAGGACCAGACCAGCATTCTTAACAATGGCGCGAGCCAGCGCGCAACGCTGCTGCTGCCCGCCGGACAGATTGAGCGGCGTGCGCTGCAGATAGGGCGTCAGCTTCATCAGCGCCGCCGCGTGTTGTACGGCCGCGTCGATTGCCTCCCGGCCGGCGCCGGAGACACGCATGGGCGAGGCGATGTTTTCATAGACCGTCATGGTCGGGTAGTTGATGAACTGCTGGAACACCATCGCAACGTCCCGCTTCTGGGGTGGCACGCCGGTGACGTCGACACCGTCGACAAGCAGGCTGCCGCTGGAAGGCTTGTCCAGGCCTGCCATAAGGCGCATCAAGCTGGTCTTGCCCGAAAGGGTGGGGCCAAGCAACACGTTCAGCGTGCCGCGCTCCAGACGCAGCGAAACATTGTCGATATGGGTTTCGGCTCCGACCGTCCGTGTGACATTCTTCAGTTCCAGCACAGTTCAGTCTCCCCAACCCGCAAGCGCCGCAGGCCGCGCTTCAAGAGCCGCCAGAAACGCGTCTATTTCCGCAACCCGCACTGCTCTGCCGAGCAGCCCGCGCTTGGTACGGCGCCACAAGATATATTCGCTTGTCACGGCCCATTCCTGGTCCACCAGATAACGAAACTCGGCCTCGTATAGGTCCGCACCAAAGTGGCGACCCAGATCGTCGTAACCGCACGCCACGCCCAGCATAACGCTGGCGCGGGTACCGTAAAGCCGCACTAGGCGTTCCGCATGAGCAAGGTCCAGGAACGGATATTGGTGCTTGAGTGCGGTGACGGCGGTGGCAAAACCGGCAGCCGGAAAATTGCCTCCGGGCAGATGGCTGCCGCGTGTCCAGGGCTTTCCCTTGGCGCCAATCAGCGATTCAATCTTGACGAGCGCCGCTTCGGCAAGGCGCCGGAATGTGGTCAGCTTGCCGCCGATGATGTTCAACAACGGGGCCTCGTCGCCACCGCCTGAGGCCTTCAAAACGTAGTCGCGCGTGGCTTCCTGGGCCTTGCTGGCGCGGTCAGCGTAAAGCGGGCGTACACCGGAATAGCTCCAGACGATGTCCTTGGGGGTGACCTGCCGGGTGAAATAGGCACTTGCCGCGGTGGTCAGATAATCGATCTCGCCTTCGGTAATCTGAACGGACTGCGGTTCGCCTTCATAGTCTTGGTCGGTCGTGCCGATTAGGGTGAAATCGCTCTCGTAGGGGATGACGAAGATGATCCGGCCATCGGCATTCTGGAACATGTAGCAGCGGTCGTGGTCATAGAGCTTTCGCACCACAATATGGCTGCCCTGGACAAGACGCACATTGCCGGCGCTATTGGCGCCCAGCGTTCCGGTCAAGACCTGGTCAACCCAAGGCCCAGCGGCATTCACCAGAAGCCGCGTGGTGACAGTCTCGACATCGCCGCTCTTGGTGTTGCGCAAGGTGACGTCCCACAATTGCCCACGTCGTTGCGCTGACACGACGGCCGTGCGGGTGCGGATTGCAGCACCACGATCGGCCGCGTCCCGCGCTGCGAGCACGACCATGCGCGCATCATCCACCCAGCAGTCGGAATATTCGAATGCCTTGGTATAAAGCGCCTGCAGGGGCTCCCCCGCCGGGTCGGTGCCCATATCCAGTGTTCGCGATGCTGGCAGCAAGCGGCGGCCACCGAGATGGTCATAGATGAAAAGGCCGAGCCGCAACACCCAGGCCGGCCGCAGGCCCCCATGATGAGGCAGGACCAGACGGAGGGGCCAAATGATGTGCGGCGCCGATGCCCAGAGCACCTCGCGCTCGGCCAGAGCCTCATGCACGAGGCGGAATTCAAAATGCTCGAGGTAGCGCAGGCCGCCGTGGATCAGCTTGGTCGCGGCCGAGGAGGTGCCGCTTGCGAGATCATTCATCTCGGCCAGCAGGACATCGTAGCCCCGTCCGGCCGCGTCCCAGGCGATGCCGCATCCATTGATGCCGCCCCCGGTGACGACGATGTCACGAATTCGCGCCTCGTACACGCCCTTCCCCTCCCGGCGTTCCCGCCGGTTATCCGGTCATATGGAACGATCGAAAGGTAAAGCGAAACCAAATCGAATGTCAATCGAAAGTAAACGCGCGCCAAGTCGAGTGTCAAAACGAAAGCTTGGGACCAGCTCCACGCTATCGCGAAGGCATGGATGACTCGATGACCTGTACGCCCGCAACGTTACGGACCCGCCGGGCGGAATCCAGCGGACACTCGAAGGTATGGACTTGCGAGAGGAGAGCAATCCGGACCGGCGCTGCTCGCTCGAATTCGGTCGAATCCGACACAAGAATGACGTGACGGGCATTGGCGGTGATGGCCTGAGACCGGGGCGGAACAGATGGCGGGTCTTGGTGAGAAACTGCGGGATGTCGACTATACCGCGCGCTTCAACTCAGCCGCAAACATGCCGTGCAAGCTCACATATGCGTCTGGGGGCACCGGGGCTGAGCTCATAGGCGCGCCTCCGGCACCCAATACCTCGTCCGCGTCACCGCTCATTTGATGGCCGATGCCGCTCAGATTGAGAATGACAACGTTGTTGGGATTTGTCGCACCGCTTCACGCAAACCTTCAAGCATGGCGGCATTGCGTTCCACCCGATAGAGCACGAAGCTGTAAATGGCCCGCAGGAGGGGACCCGGATACGGGGGTGCCGATCTTGATCTTCACCAGTCGCACCCCCGCAACTTGCTGACGATCGCAAGGTCGAAGAGTACTCGATCCCGCATCCGTCCTTCACGATCGAGAAAGAAGCGGATTGACCAAATCTGGCGAACCTTCAAAGCGCGCTTGGCACCCCAACCTGCCTTCCGGCATTCCAAGCTGGCCCTCCTGCAGCGGCAGGATCATGCTGTGAGATACCCATTACATTTCTCCATCGGCCGAAGCGGCGGCAGGATAAACGATTATGGCGCACGCGCCGGTGGCAAGTGCCGACCCCATTTCTGCCGTTTGCTGATGACTTTTGAAGTCCCGATAGCTGCCATTAATGGGTGAAGAATGAGCATCGGCATACATGCGGTGCCAATGCCGTCGCAACAGTGGCTGACTACAGCGAACGGCGTGACCAAGGCCAACTTCGTCAACCTCGTCAAACTCTATGGCTCGTTTCACCGACACGGCGACACTAAGCGGTTACGCCGAAAACAAGACCAACCAGCGCGGTAACTGCCATGGCTGCTGCGCCCCAAAATAGGACGCGCAAGGTGGGGCGCAGTTTGGGGGCACCACCAGCCTGGGCGCCCAGCGCGCCGAGGCCCGCCAGACAGATCAGGGTGGTGACAACCACGACCGGAATGGTGGTGCCCGCCGGCGCCAGCACGGCCGCGATCACAGGCAAGGCAGCGGCGACGGTAAAGGTCAGGCCAGAGGCCAATGCCGCCTGCAGCGGATTGGCGCTATGGACTTCGGATAGGCCCAGCTCCTCCCGCACATGTGCGGCCAGGGCGTCCTTCTCGGTCAGCTCTCTTGCGACCAGCGCCGCCGTGGCCGGCGACAGGCCACGCGATTCGTAGATCGAGGCGAGTTCGGCTTCTTCCTCGGCCGGTGTATCGACCAAAGCTTGCTTTTCGCGCGAGATGTCGGCGCGCTCGATATCGGATTGCGAACTGACAGAGACGTACTCGCCTGCCGCCATCGACATGGCCCCCGCGGCAAGCCCGGCCACGCCGGCGATCAGAATGGCACCAGGGCCGGGGTCAGCGGCCGCAACGCCGACGATCAGCGACGACACCGAGACGATACCGTCATTGGCCCCCAGCACAGCGGCACGCAGCCATCCGGAGCGGTTGATAAAATGGACTTCTTCGTGGGCAGACTGGTACGGAAGGGTCATGCTTTCACCTTGAGATCGGCGCCCGTTTCGGCGTCATGGATGGTTTGTCGACTATCGCTTCTGGGCAAAATCATCATGGCCTCAAAGCCATCCATGAAACCCGACGCGGGGGAATTCAGGGACAGCGAGCCGCCGGCCTGCTCGAGAATCGAGCGCGCGATGGATAGGCCCAAGCCGCTGCCTTCGGCCGCTGTATCGCCGCGGGCGAAAGGCTGCCCCAAGCGCGCCAAATCCGCCGCCCCGACCACGCTGCCTTGGTTGGTGATCCGCACGGCGCCGGGCGCGGCGACAATGACTTGGACTGGCTGGCCCGCCGCGCCATGCTTGAGGGCGTTTTCAACCAGATTGCGCAACGCGATGGCAAAGGCATCGGGATCGATGGCCGCAACCAGGCCGCCTACGGCGGCGTCGACATGCACGCGGTGATGCCAGAGCGTGCTGGCGTTGAAATCATGCACGACCATGTTGAGCACCGGCAACAAATTTGCCTGCCGATCAGACCGGGCAAAGCCTGCCTCGACGCGTGCAAGCTGCAGCAGTTTTTCCGACAGCTTAGCGAGCTTCTTCAGTGCAGTCTCGATCTCGACCAGCCGGGTCGCGCCCGGGCCATTGCCCAGTTCGGCAGCAAGCTGCTGAGTCTGTGCCAGCGCGCCTGCGATGGGGGTGCGCAATTCATGGGCGCTGCGAGCCGCAAAGGATCGCTCGGCATCGAGAGCCGACTTGAGCCGCGACATCAAGGCACCGACGGCCTCGGCAATCGGGGCCAGCTCGGCCGGATGGCCTTCCGACAGCAGGGGCTCGAGATTCTTGCTGTCGCGCTTGGCAATATCGCGGCGCAGGGCCTCCAGCGGACGGAGCGCCAGGCGCATGGCCAGCCAGACACCGCCGGCCATCAGCGGCAGGAGGGCTAGCAGAGGCAGCCCCAAGGCTGAGATGGCGTCCATCAGCCCGTTCAGGCGCCGGTCGCTGGTTTCCAGGATGAGGATGGAAAAGCCAGTGCGATCCGTCAGTCCGAAGGTTCGCTGACCATTGAGATCGGCAAACCCGTTCGACACGCCTGTCGGAAGGTCGAGGTCGGTCGCCTGCTGATCGCGCAGCACGATGTCGCCCAGGCTGTCGAACACGACATAGGTAAAGCTCGAATCGTGCGGCACCGGCGGGGCGGACAGGCCGTCGTCGCCAGTGTCGGGACGATCATCGTCGTCGCCCCCCTCATCATCGGCGCCGACAATCAGCCGGCCGCCATCGCCCCGCTCGCGCAGGTCGTGCACGGCCAGCGGCAGCAGACGCTGGGCGCTCTGCTCCAAACTGTCGTCATAGGCTTCGTTGAGCTCATGCTGCATGACGCTGACCGAAATGGCCGCGGCGCCTATCCACAGAAGGGCCATGCCGGTGGTCAGGCCAAGCGCCAGCCGCAGGGCAATCGAGGGGCGCCGCGTCATGCCTTCACCTGGTAGCCCAGACCGCGGATGGTCTGGACGAATTCGCGCCCGAGTTTCTTGCGCAGCCGGCTGACATAGACCTCCACCGCATTGCTCTCTACTTCGGCGCCGAAGGCATAAAGCGAATCCTCGATCTCGGACTTGGTGACGATGCCGCCGCGGCGCGCCAGCAGGCGCTCGAGCACGGCCCATTCGCGGGCCGTGAGACTGGCCTGGGCGCCGTCGACGCTGGCGATGCGCCGGCCCATATCGATGGTCACGCCGGCCGTGGTGATCTCGGGCGTGGGATTGCCGCCGTAGCGACGGGCGACCGCGGCGATGCGGGCACCCATTTCGGCCAGGTCGAATGGCTTGACCAGGTAGTCGTCGGCGCCGGAATTGAGACCCTCGATGCGGATGGCGACCTGATCCTGCGCCGTGGTGATGATGACCGGAACGGCATTGCCGGCGGCGCGCAGCTGCCTGAGCAGATCGAGACCACGCCCGTCCGGCAGGTTGAGATCGAGCAGCACCAGCTCATAGGGCACGCTGGCCAGCGCGAGGCGGGCATCGTCGAGCCGCTGCATCCAGTCGACCGCATGGCCGGCAGCGAGCACATGGTCGCGGATGGCGGCGCCCAGCACATGGTCGTCTTCGATCAACAGCACGCGCATGTCTGGGCTCCCCAGGACGGCCTAGCGCGCCAAGCTTACACCAGGCTGAACGAGAAACCTTGTCCGCTTCAGTCTGCTGTCAGCTTGTCATGGTCAAAGCTCCCCAACGAAATACCGATCAGGAGCCTCGACCATGAAGAAACTCGCCGCCTTATTGATGCTGGCAACGGCGCTCAGCGCCCCCAGCATCGCCATGGCTCGGGATGTCAGCATCCAGACGAGCCTGGTGCAATATTCTGGCCACGCCGCCTATCTGGCCGTCTATCTCACCAATCCCGACGGCAGCTACAATTCCACGCTCTGGGTTTCGGGCCAGAAGACGAAGTATTACGGCGACCTGCGCGGCTGGGCTCGGGCGGTATCGAGCGGCGGATCGCTCAATCTGGACGGCATCACCGGCGCCAGCGTCGGCAGCGGCGAAACGCTGACCGTGCATGCCAATCTCGCTGATACCCTGCTCGATGCCGGCTACCAGATCCGCGTCGACAGCGCGGTCGAAAATGGCGGCCAATATGCCGACGACGCCGTGATCGACCTGACGTCCACGCCCGCGACAGCGAGCGGCACGGGCTATGTCAACACCATCTCCCTTGGTCTCTAGCGAGCAGGTCCATGCGCAGCTTTCACTCCCTGGCGGGCCTGTTCGGCGGCCTGCTCATCATCTTCATGGCGTCAACCGGCTTCGTGCTCTCGCTGCAGCCGCTCGCCGATGCGGCCACAACGATGGCGGCGGACGGCGGCGTTACCGTCGCGGCGCTGGCTGACCGCGTGGCCGCGGAGCTGCCCGGCGTGGAACGGCTGGTGCGTTCGGCATCGGGTCAGCTGGTCGCCTATACGGCGCAGGATGGGATGCGCAACGCCGTGATTGTCGATCCCCATACGGGTGCGGCGGCCGGCGCCTATGCACCGTCAGCCTTTTTCAGCTTCATCACCGACCTGCATCGCTCCTTCCTGCTGGGCAATGTCGGCCACGGCGCCGCCGGGGTCGCGGCGCTGGTCATCCTGGCGCTCGCCATCAGCGGTATGCTGCTGCTGGTTGGCAAGATGGGCGGCTGGCGCAAACTCTTTACAGCGTCGCGCGGCACCGGCTCGCAGCGGCTGCATACCGATCTGGCCCGTATCGGCGTTGCCGTGCTGCTGATGACGTCGCTGACCGGCGCCTATATGTCGGCGGTCAATTTTGCGCTGCTGCCGGAAAATGCCGGCGCGATGTTCGCCTTTCCGCCGGCCAGCGCCGGCGACACCGTGGCGCCCATTGCCTCGCTGGAGGCGCTCGCCGCCATCTCACTGACTGACCTGCGCGAACTGACCTTCCCGGCGATGGGCGATGCCACGGACGTCTTCACCGTCACCACCCAAGCCGGCCAGGGTTTTGTCGACCAGGGCACCGGCGCCATGCTTTCCTTCACGCCCAATGACGCCTGGCAGCGGGCCTATGAATTTATCTACCTGCTCCATACCGGGCAAGGCGCGCCCATGTTGGCGCTGCTGGTGGGACTTGGCGCGCTGAGCGTGCCGTTGCTGGCCGTGACCGGCACAATCATTTGGTGGATGCGTCGCCGCAACACGCCCCGCATTTTCGGCAATGTCACCTGGCGCGAGGCCGAAACCGTCATCCTGGTGGGCAGCGAGGGCGGCAGCAGCTGGGGCTTTGCCGCCACGCTGCAGCAAGCCCTGCGGCAACAGGGCCAGCAGGTGCATGTCGCTGCGATGAACGCGCTGCGCCGCAGCTATCCCAAGGCAACCAGCCTGCTGGTGCTCGCAGCCACCTATGGCGACGGCGCGTCGCCGGCCTCGGCCCACCAGTTCCTCGCCCGGCTCGAGCGCTTCGCCGCGACACCCGGCTTTGCCGTACTCGGCTTCGGCGACCAGGGCTTTGCCCAGTTCTGCGGCTTTGCCGCTCAGGTCGATGCCGCGCTGGCGGCCAAGGGCCTGCCCCGCCTGCTGCCCTTCGGCAGTGTCGACCGCCAGTCGGCCTGGCAGTTCGAGGCCTGGGGCAAGAGCCTCGGCGCGCGGCTGGGCCTGCCCCTGGTGCTGAACCACGTTGCGGCGCGTCCAGCCACCAGTCAACTCGTGCTGGTGGAGCGCACCCTCTATGGCATGGAAGTGCAGGCGCCGGTCGCCGTGCTCAGATTTGCGGCGCCGCCGTCGCGTGGCGGCTGGTTCGGCCCCCAGCTGCCGCGTTTCGAGGCTGGTGACCTGGTCGGCATCGTGCCGCCCGGCGCCGACGCCCCGCGCTACTATTCGCTGGCCTCGGCCTCGCGGGACGGCATGCTGGAAATCTGCGTGCGCAAGCAATCGGGCGGGCTGTGCTCGGAATTCCTGCATTCGCTCGTTCCGGGCGAGACCATCGACAGCTTCATCCGCCCCAATCCGGACTTCCGGCCCAAGCAAGGGCGCCGGCCGCTGATCCTGATCGGCGCGGGCGCTGGCGTGGCGCCGCTAGCGGGGTTTGTCCGCCACATCAGCCATGGCCGTCCGGTCCACCTGTTCTTCGGCGGCCGCGATCCGGCATCGGATTTTCTCTATCGCGACGACCTCCAGACCGCGCTGGACGAGGGCCGCCTGACCTCGCTCAACACCCGCTTCTCCCGCGTCATGGGCGGCGGCTATGTGCAGGATCTGGTTATGGACGAAGCCGAGGCGGTGCGCCGCCTGGTCAGCCAGGGCGCGCAGATTATGGTCTGCGGCGGGCGGGACATGGCCAATGGCGTGCGCGGGGCGATCGAGACCTGCCTGGCGCCGCTAGGCCTGAACGTGGATGGCCTCAAGCAGAAGGGACTATACCTTGAAGATGCTTATTGAACGCAGCGAACACTCCCAGCCGGGCCTGATGGCCTTGCCTCTGGAGCGGCAGGTGATCAGTGGTGCCACCATGGGGACGCGATACTCGGCGGTGTTCTACGCCCCGGCGGACGGCCACCGATCCACACTGGCCCGCGATCTGCAGGCGGCAGTCGATGTGGTGGACACCCAGATGTCGACCTGGAAACCCGATTCCGCGCTGATGCAGCTGAACCGAGCGCCGACCCATGTCTGGTGCAAGCTGCCCGAGGCGCTATTTGGGGTGCTGACGGCGGCTCTGGAGATTGGCCGATTGTCGGAAGGTGCCTTCGATATCGCCGTGGGCGACCTCGTCGCCGCCTGGGGCTTCGGCAGCCAGGCCGCCGGCAGCGATCAGACGCTTCTGGACGCCGCAGATCCAGCTCCCCGACGCCCGGCCCATCTCTGCCTCGAGCTCGATCCCGCGCAACAGAGGGTGCGCAAGCTTGCCGCAGTCACGCTGGACCTTTCCGGCATTGCCAAGGGCTTCGGTGTGGACGAACTGGCCCGCGTGCTGGGGGGCCATGGCATTGCCCACTTCCTCGTCTCTATCGATGGCGAATTGCGGGCCGCCGGCGGTAAGCCCGACGGGTCGCCTTGGCGCGTGGCCGTCGAGAAGCCTGAAATCGGGCATCGCGCCGTGGAGGGCGTGCTCGAACTGGGCGAGGGCGCTGTCGCCACGTCCGGCGACTACCGGCACTTCGTCGAGCGCGACGGCATCCGCTATGGCCATACCATGGACCCGCGTCGCGGCGCTGCGCTGGCGGTTGGTCTGGCGGCCGTTACCGTCTTGACCGAGACCTGCATGGCCGCCGACGCCTGGGCAACCGCCATGCTGGTGCTAGGCCCGAGAACCGGCGCCGCACTCGCCGCCCGACACAGCATCGAGGCTCTGTTCATCGACCAGGCCCTCGTCGCGGCATCATCCCCGATCTCAACACCTGAAATCACCAAGGAGAACTAAAATGAACGCATCAAGCATCCGAATTACCGTCGCGATGTGCACCCTGTGCATTGCCCTACCGGCCATGGCAGGTGACGTCAGGGCGCAGCTAACGCCTGATCTCATCTACAGCCACTGCCAAACCGCAGGTGTCGGCAGCCAGACTGAGGGCACTTTCATGCTGCCAGGCGGCCGCGTTACGGGCACGGTGTTGTGCACAGAGGCCGATCTTGCCGCAGCCAACATGATGGCTCCGACACAATATGGCGAAGAGGAAGATGATGACGACGACAACTATCGTCGCCCCGATGGCGACGATGATCGCGACTGAGCTTTCTATGCCGAACTAGGCGACAATGCCGAAGATCGCGCGAATCCCCGCGGTGATCGCCATCGCGAGGGCGCCCACGACAGGACCCGGACGGGTGATCGCCGTCCGGCCGCGCTAATGGCACAGTGCTGTGCACCGAGGCGGATGATTTCATGTCCAACATGGTACTGGCATACCGCGAGGGATAGACCACAAGAACGACCATGGTAAGGACCGCAAAAGACGTCGACGACGTCTGATCCCCTTGCGCGACGGTGCCAGAATTGCATTGGTCCTTGCAGCACCCGCCATCGCCAAGCGTCCTAAGACCCGGCGCAGACGATTAGTCCCAGCTTGGCGCTACCTATGTTACCCGCGCGACGCATCCCGCTAGCTCTCTCGTTGCTCCGGGTCAGCTATGGCAACTGGGTATTCCCTGCCTAGGTGACCAGAACGAGGGACGTGCAGCACTCGAATCTGGTACCAAGGTCCTGCCCGCGTTCGGTAGCTGAAGCGCCGGGACATCTGGGGTCGGCCAAACAATGGCCGGTATCCCATATACCTTCGCCAAAAGCAGACTGGCAGAAACCCACCCCAAAAACGACATCGGCCGGCCACGGCAGGAATGGCAGCTAACGGGACCGACAACACCACCTAAATGTCCTGAGTGGGGCGCGTGGCGGAGTTGCCCGTCCTGTCTAGAGTGAGGCAAGGATAAATTCTGGTATTACGGGGCTGCGGCTGTCTATCGGGACGCCCGTTTCCATGAAGATCGAAGTGACGCCTGCGCGCTGGCCGGCCAGGATATCGGTATCGAGCTTGTCGCCGATCATGATGGCGTAGTCCGGGGCAACACCTAGGCGTGCCATGGCGGCGTGGATGATGGTAGGATCGGGCTTGCCCATGAAGATGGGCGTGGCGCCCGAGGCGGCCGCGATAGACTGGGTGATGGCGCCGGCGCCGGGCTCGAAACCATCGGCCAGGGGGCGGATGAGATCGGGATTGGTGCCTATGAGATGGGCGCCGCCCAGCAAATTGCGCAGGGCCGTCGTCATCATGGCATAGTTGAACGTCCGGTCGAGGGCGACCAGAACGGCGGCGGCGCCGGTCTCGACCAGCTCAAATCCGGCCTCGGCGACGCGGTGCTTGAAGGATGGCGTGCCGATGACATATACGCCGCTGCCCGCGGCATAGTGCGTGCGTATATAGTCCAGCGCCACATCGCCCGAGGTCACGACCTGTTCTGCCTCGCAGGCAATGCCGAGCCCGCGGATTTTGTCGGCAAATGCGTCCGGCGCCTTTTCGGCATTGTTGGTGACAAAGCAATAGGGAATGCCGGCGTGCTGCCAGCGCCTGAACCGGTCCACGGCGCCCGGGACCGGGGCATCGCCGCGATAGACCACGCCATCGAGATCGGACAGGACGGCGGAAAAGCCGAGCTCGTCGATCGAGCGGAGGCGTCGTGTGGTCATGGTCATTCGCCCTTGCCTCCGAGATTAGGATCGAGCGTGTCACGCAGCCAGTCACCGACGAGGCTGATGGCCAATGTTGTGAGGAAGATGACGACACCGGCTGGAATGCCCATCCACCAGGCCGTGGTCAAGTAGTTCCGACCCTCGCCGAGCAGGAGCCCGAGGCTGGTGCCGGGCGGCTGGACGCCGAGACCGAGGAAGGAGAGCGAGGTTTCGAGCAGGATGATCTCGGGGAAGTTCAGGGTGATCTGCACCATGATGACGCCCAGCATATTGGGCAGGACGTGGCGCAGATAAACCTTTGCGGGGTGGACGCCCAGCGTGCGGATGGCGAAGGCATAGCCCTGACCATTGGTCGAGAGCACGAGGCCGCGGGCGATGCGGGCGTAGCCGTCCCAGCCGAAGAGGCCGATCAGGATGATCAGCAGCAGGAAATTGTTGCCGAAGAAGGCCAGCACGGCCAAAGCGACGATGAGGAAGGGCACCGAGGCCTGGAAATCGACCAGCATCATGATGATGTCGTCGACCCAGCCGCGGAAATGGGCGGCGATGATGCCAAGCACCGTGCCGACGGTGGCGCCGATCACCGTCGCCATGATGGCGATGAGAATGCTAGTGCGCATGGCATAGATGACGCGGCTGAAGACGTCGCGGCCCAGGTCATCGGTGCCGAAGAGATTTTCTGCCGGTCCGCCGATGACCGAGGGCGGCTTCAGGCGCTTGAGCAGGCTCTGTTCGGCAAAGCTGAAGGGGGCGAGGAATTCGGCAAACAGCGCGGCCAGGATGACGAGGGCCAGCCAGCCCAAGCATAGCCCGATGACCAGCGGCGGCCGCGATTTCCAGATGCGGGTCAGCCAGCCATGGCGGCGCAGGGCGGGCATTTGCAAGGAGAGCTCGACGCCGCTCATGCCGAGGCCTTCTTGCTGTGCAGTTCGATGCGGGGGTCAAGCCAGCCATAGGTGAAATCGACGATGAGATTTACCACGACCATGGTCAAGGCGATCAGCAACACGACGGCCTGGACCACAGCGAGGTCGCGCTGGTTGACCGAATTGACCAGCAGCATGCCAACGCCCGGCCAAGCAAAGACGGTCTCGATGGTTACGGCGCCGCCGATCAGGCCGCCAATGCGCATGCCGACCACGGTCACCACAGGAATGGCGGCATTGGGCAGGGCGTGGCGCAGCACCCGCCGGTCATGGGGAATGCCCTTGGCCTTGGCGGTGCGCATGAAGGGCTGGTGCAGCACGTCGAGCATGGAGGAGCGGGTGAAGCGTGCCACAGTGGCGGCGGCCGCAGTGGCAAGGGTCACTGCGGGCATGACGAGATGCCAGATACTGCCGGTTCCCGAGCTGGGCAGCCAGCGCAGGGTCATGGAGAAGACCAGGATCAGGATGATGCCGAGAAAGAAATTGGGCACGCTCTGGCCAAAAATGGTGAAGCTCATGGCAGTATGATCGAGCGACTGGCCGCGATGCAGCGCTGCCAGAATTCCGGCGGGAATGCCGATGAGCAGGGTGATGAGGAGGGCCGTGATGCCCAGCTGGAGGGTGACGGGCACGCGCTCCATCACCACCTGCAGGGCCGGCCTGCCGTCGCGGAAACTGTCGCCGAAATCGCCCTGCACAATGGCCGAGAGATAGGTGAAATACTGCTCTATATAGGAGCCATCGAGCCCCCAGCGTGCACGGAAGGCAGCCATGGCCTCAGGCGAGGCCTCGTCGGACAGCATCATCTGGGCCGGATCGCCAGAGGCGCGTAGCACGATGAAGACGAAGGTGACGGCCAGAAGCAGCGTCATCGCGCCGCGAAACAGCTTGGTGAGGAAGAAGTGCAGGTTCACTGGACCCAGCCCCCTGTGCCGTCGGTCCAACCGCTATCGACGATGGTTTTGCCCTCGAGCACCCATTGCCGCAGATATTGCTCGTGGCCGTTGAGGCTGGCGCTGAGGAGGCGGGATTCGACCGCCGGTGCGATGCCGAAGCGCGCGTCATCGCCCACCAGCGCCTCGACCATCGGGCGGCCTTCGGCGCCCTCGGTGGAGAGGCCCATGGTGGTCAGGATAGTGGGGATGATGTCGGGCAGCCAGCAGGGCACGTCCGACTGGAAGTTCTGGCGATAGGCCAGCCCCTGGGCGGCCAGGACGGTCGAGAGCTCGCCGCGATTGAGGCCGCCATGCATGCCGCCGCCCGGGGTGATCGAAGCGGCAAAGATGCAGCCGTCGACATCGGGGCCATAGGTCTCGGAACTGTTTGTGGCCCGGAGGGTGAAGCCGACATCGGCGCCGCGCGGATGGTCATTGCGTACCGACGACCAGGGCAGGGCGCCGGCGATGGCGTTCCCCTGTGCGTCGGAGGCGAAGACCAGGCCGCAGAAATCCTGGCGCACCAGCCAGTCGACCACCTCGGCCTTGTGGGCGTCGGAGGTGTCGTGCAGGTAGATACCGCTGAACGAGCCGATCGAGGCGCGGCCGAATTCGGCCGGAATGATGTCGAGGGTTTCGAGCTGGGCGTGGCCGGTGATCTGGCCATGGTCGGACATGACGACGATATTTTCCGGACCATTGCCCGCCTGCCACCACGCCAGAATCCGGCCGAAATTCTCGTCGGCCATGCGCATGGCGACTTCGGTTTCGGCCCCGAGCACGCCGAACTTGTGCGAGCTGGTATCGGGCTCGTTCATCCAGAAGATGCAGAAGTCCGGCTGGTGGCGCGGATAGATCACGTCCATCAGGGCCGTGGTGGCATAGGTGACGCGGGCACTATTGGGGGCACCGGCCGGGGGAATTTCGCCCAGTTGGGCGACCACGGCGTCATGCACATCCCGGGTCGATACCGGCATGCCATGCACGGAAAACACCGGCTGGCCCAGCGCATGGGCGCTGGAATTCATCATGCGAGAGGCGCCCTTGGTGGCCGTGCTGACCACGGCCATGGTCTTGCCGGCGGCGGCCATGCGCTCACCCATGGTCTGGCGATCGAGCAATTGCCCGGCATGGGCGGCCAGTTCGAGATCTTCCCATTCAGAAGTGCGGAACACACCGTCGGGGCGAACCGCATGGATATACTGGTTGGCGACGACGCCATGGGCGCCGGGCGGATTGCCGGTCATGGTGGAAGTGACGGCGACGCGGGTCTCGCTGGGAAAGATCGAGCGCGAATTGAGGAAATCGCTGCCCTCGGCCATGAAGCGCGAGAGATTGGGCATGACCTCTGCCGTCACGCGGTCGCGGCGCAGCCCGTCAAAGGTCAGCAGCAGGGTGGAGCCGGTTGTCATTGCATGCTCTCCAGGGCGGTCCTGGTCAGGACCACGTCGTTGATCAACACGCCACGAATGCCGGCGGCGGCCATCGCGGCGAGGTTTTGGGCTGAGGTGTCGCCGCCGTCATAAGCTGTGCCGCGACCACCCGAGGTTGCCCAGACTTCGGCGCCGAGGGCCTGGAGCAGGGCGACCCTCTCCTGCGCGACGTCGCGCTCCCAGAGGCGGATGATGCCAGCCCCGGCGCCGAAAAAGGCCTCGGCCTCGTTAGGGGACGGAATAAAGCCCAGAATGCCGATTTCGCCCTTGGCGGCAAAGTAGTGCACCGCTTCGAGCGTGTGGCAGCCGGCGATCACCAGGGGGCGCTGCGGCGCACGGACGGTCTCGACAATGACCGCCCAGATGGCGTCGAGCGAGCGCGGCGTCTCGTCCTTGATGTCGAGGAGTACATGCTGACTGGCGGCAGCATGCTGCAGGACATCTGCAAGCCTGGCGATGCGGCCACCCTCGGCATTGCTAAGCGCGAGCAGTTCGGCCAGCGTCAGGTCCTCCGGGCGTTCCGGACGGCCGAACAGGCGTTGGAGATTTTCGTCATGGGCGCAGATGCAGAAGCCGTCGCTGGAGAGGCGCAGATCGGCCTCGATGGCAAAGGCGCCATTGCGATAAGCGGCCTCCCAGCTTTCGGGGGTATTTTCGCAGAAGTTGGCGCTGTCGCCGCGATGCGCGATGATCTTCATGACTGGACCGGAAGTTGGCGTGGGGCGGGGACGGCGCTGCGGCCGCCAAAGGCATTGATGTCGCGCTGACGGCGCTGGCGCGGGCTATCGGCCGGAATAGCCGCGAGCAGGCGGCGCGTATAGTCATGCTGCGGATTATCGAAGAGCGTGCTGCTGTCGCCGATTTCGAGCAATTCCCCGGCATGCATGACGCCGACGCGGTGGCTGATATGGCGGACCACCGACAGGTCATGGGAAATGAACATCAGCGACAGATTGAACTGTTGGCGGAGGTTGAGCAGCAAATTGATGATCTGGGCCTGAACCGAAACGTCGAGGGCGCTGACCGCTTCGTCGCAGACGACCAGGCGCGGATTGAGCACCAGGGCGCGGGCGATGACGGCGCGCTGCAACTGCCCGCCCGACAGTTGGTGCGGCAGGCGCTTGCCCATGCTGCCCAGGCCGACCATGGCCAGCATGGCCTGGGTACGGTCATCGGCTTCGGACAGGTCCAGCGCTTCGTGCGTCGTAAGGGCTTCGCGCACCTGGGCATGAATCGACCAGCGCGGATCGACCACGGCGGCGGGGTTCTGGAACACGACCTGCACATGGCGGCGCTGGCGGCGCCATTGCGGCGTGCCGACCCGGGCATAATGCTCGCCCCAGAAGGAGACCGTGCCGCTGGTGGGCGCTTCGATGCCCGCAATCATGCGGCCGAGCGTGGATTTGCCGCTGCCGCTTTCCCCCACGATGCCTAGCGTTTCGCCTTCGGCAATGGTGAGATTGACACGGTCGACGGCGCGGAATTGATCCGCTTTGCCCCAGAGCCTGCGGCCGGAGGAATAGGCCTGCACCAGATTGGTGGCGACGACGCCCTTGTGCACGGTGCCGGTCATGCGACGCGGCCGGTCTGAAGGCCGGAAGAATGGCAGGCGACGGCCCGCTGACCGGAACCGAGCAGTTTTGGGTCCTCGCCGCATTTCTCCTGGGCCATGGCGCAGCGCGGGGCGAAATTGCACCCTACGGGCCGTGCCGAAGGGGCGGGAACGGTGCCGCCGATGGCATCGAGCGGGGTGCCCGGCTGGCGGCCGACGCCGATGCGGCTGGCCATCAGGGCGCGGGTATAGGGATGGCGCGGATCCTCGAACAGCTCGTCGACCGGCGCCGTCTCGACCACGCGCCCGGCATACATGACCGCGACCTGATCGGCGATCTCGGCCACCACGCCAAGATCATGGGTGACCAGCACGATGCCCAGGCCGAGTTCGACCTGCAGGTCGCGCAACAGGCGCAGGATCTGGGCCTGGATGGTGACATCGAGCGCGGTAGTCGGCTCGTCTGCGATGAGCAGTTTTGGTTTGCAGGCCAGCGCCATGGCGATCATGACGCGCTGGCACATGCCGCCGGACAGCTGGTGCGGATAGTAATTCTTGTTGCGGGCGACATTGGGAATGCCGACCTGGTCGAGCAGTTCGACCACGCGCCGATCGACGGCAGCGCCGCGCAAGGGGGTATGTTCAACAATGGCTTCGGCAATCTGGGCGCCGACGCGCTGAACGGGATTGAGCGAGACCATGGGATTTTGGAAGATCATGGCGACGTCGCTGCCGCGCAGATTGTTGAGCACGCTTTCGGGCGCGCCGATCGTCTCGGTGCCGAACAGGCGGATAGAGCCGGCCATGTTGAGGTTGTCGTCGAGCAGGCCCAGCATGGACATGCAGGTGAGGCTCTTGCCGCAGCCGCTCTCGCCCACGAGACAGAGAGTTTCGCCGCGCCGGACCGAGAGGCTGACGTCCTCGACCAGCGCATTGGGGCCGGCATGGACGCTGAGGCGCGAGATTTCAAGGATGGGACCCGCGCCAATGGCGCCCGGAATCGGCGAGGAGGCGGCAAGCTTGCCGCCTCCTTTGGAGTTGGAAAGCCTGACCATCAGTCGTTGAAGCTGAGGTTATAGGGACGCAGGTCCATGTAGTAGAAGGTGTAAGGCTGCCAGTTGATGTCCTTGGACACGCCATAGGTTTCGAGCGGCTGGTAGAGAATGGTGCCGGGGGCATCGGTCTCCCAGATTTCCAGCATTTCGAAAGCGGCCGGCTGGCGGGTTTCGAGATCAACGGTGCTCTCGATGATGCGGCCGAGTTCGTTGAAGCGCTCGAGGTTTTCCGTGCCGGCCCAGTTGCCGGCGCCGCGCTGCGGGCCCCCGAACGGACCCCAGAGGTTCCACAACCCGCCGACCGGATCGGGATAGCGGGTGGAATTGGACCAAGTGCGGACCTGAAGGGCGGCCATGTCGAGGCCGGACAAGCTTTCGACGACGTTGAGCTCGACATTGAGGCCAACGGCCTTCCACATCTCGACGATGGCCTGGGCGGCCGGCAGGGCGTTGAGATAGTAGTTCGGCTGGGTCGTGTACTTGATCAGGCCGCCATCATAACCGGCTTGGGCCAGCAGTTCCTTGGCGCGCTCGGGATTGTATTCGAGACCCTCGTGGTCCGGATTATACATGTCGCCGAACTCGGGATACTGGTGGCCATTGGGCACCACGGCCTGGCCGCCCCAGAGGGCTTCGTTGAGCAAATGGCGGTCGATGGCCAGGTTCATCGCCTGACGGACGCGGGCGTCCTTGATCACCGGGTCCTGGGTGCCATAGGCGAGGACATGCGAATTGGCGAGAACGACCGAGCGGGTCTCGATGTCGTCATAGCCATTGATCTGCGGGATCTGGTCGGGTGCGACATTCGTGATGATGTCGAATTCGCCCGAGACGAGTCCAGCGACGCGTGTGGAAGGCTCGGGGATTTCGCGGAAGGTGACGGAAGCGGCCGAGGGCGTGCCGCCGAAATAGTCGTCAAAGGCGACGAGGCGGATGGATTCGTCGGCCTTGTATTCTTCCAGCATGAAGGGGCCGGTGCCGACCGGGAACATGGGGATGCCGCCGTCCTTGGCGGCCTTAGCTTCCCAGTCGGCCTTGTTGACGATCCAGGACGCCCAGGACGAGATGCGGTGCTCGAGCAGCGGATCGGCAGCCTTGGTGATGAAGTGGACGGTATGGTCGTCGATCGCCTTGACCTCGGCGAGGACCGAGAAATAGGCCGGGCCTTCAGGGAGAATGGCACTTTCGCCGCTGAGACGTTCGGGCGAGAAGGTGAAGACCACGTCTTCGGCGGTGAGCGGGGCACCATTGTGGAAGGTCACGTCGTCGCGCAGCTTGACCTCGAGGGTCAGCTCGTCAAGACGGGACCATTCGGTGGCAAGGCCGGGCACCAGCACAGAACCGCCGCCGCCTTCGGCCGACAGGAAGTCGCGGCGGATCAGCGTATCGAAGATGTTGTAGTTGACGCGCGTGCCGACATTGGAGAGCTCCTTGCCGGGCTCCAGCGTGGCCGGCAGGTCGGCGACGCCGACCACGAGGTCTGGCCGGTCTTGCGCGATGGCGAGCGTGGATGTGGTGGCGAGCAAGAGGGCCGTGGTTGCGCCCATAAGGGTCTTGCTGAAGAAGGAGGATTTGGTCATTGAGCGGCCCCGGCTGCGATTGGAATGGCGGGGTAGCTAAGGCAGGTGTCTGACAACTTGACGACATTGATGTGTCAGTTTGGCTAAAGGCATGCTTAGGAGGTCGTCTAATCGCTCCGCATAATGCAAGTCCTTTCTAGCAGGCCGATCTGTCGTTTGCCGGGAGCACGGTCGTCTTCGCGGTCGACATAAGCCGCCGCATGATGGGGCTTCGCAGGATGAACCTTCCAATGTGTGAGACGCACTCGGCCAGCCTTATGATGGCTTGAGGGTGCAACAGCCTCAGCGGAATGCGCCCACGTCCCGGCAGGGACACCTCGACGCGCTTCTAGGCGCGGCAAGCTCGGATGTTTGAGGTCAGGCCATGGCGCCCTTCGCATGATAGGGTTCGCCGGACTTCAGCATGGCGTGCATAACGACGGCCAGCTTGCGCGCCACGGCCACGGCGGCACGCTTGAAGCCGAGCCGCTCCCGCGGCTTCAGTCCCCATGTGCGCAGATCGCTATCGGAGCAACTGCGCGTCAGAAGAACGGTCGCCGCCTCGTAAAGAAGCCCTCGCATATGGGCGTCGCCTGGCCGGGAGATGTGTCCGTCATAGTCGACTTCGCCCGATTGATAGCGGCGCGTCGTTAGTCCGAACCAGGCCTCGACGGAACGTGAAGACTTGAAGTTGCCAGGATCCTCCACTGCAGTAACGAACCAGGTTGCGGTAATCGCTCCTATGCCGGGAATGGACATGAGCTGCCGGCAAGCGTGGCTCTGCCGGGCACCAGCAAGAAGGTGGCGCCCCAGTTTCGCAGCCCGTCCGGACCGCTTGCCAGGCCTTCGAGCAGTGGAGGGACAATCTGGGTCAATCCTTCGTCGCCGGACAGAAGATGCTGAACCTGGGCCCCGAACGATCCACCCCTCGCGCTCGGCGCGATCAGGCCGAACGTCTTCATGAGGCCTCGAATCTAGTTAGAAAGCTCGGTCGACATTTGCACCAGCTTGTTGCGTGCGGCGACAAGCGTTCGCACCAGCACGCTATTGTATCCCTTCACACGCACGTCGCGGAAGAAGCCCACCTCCGCCAGATGTGCCAAGCCTTCGGCGTTATTGGCGTCGGTCTTGTTGAACCAGATCGACAACGGGCCTGTTTCGAACACGACTCGCTTGGCTTTAGGGGCATTCTTACATAGCACTTTGGCAATAACCGCGGATCAGACGCGCACTTGCCGCGGCACACCCTCTTGCCATTCCGGCGCAGGCAGATAGCCGTCTCTTTCAGGGATACGTCGAGACCGATATACTCACTCATGGTTGTTCTCCGCTTGTGGCATGGGCCCGGCGTCCAGTCGTGAGCCCGCAATTCCATACTGCAGGGGAACAACCACCACTTCCATTCCAAGCCGACTCATTCCGGCCCGGGGCGTTCGATCCCGCGATTACCCCATGTGTGAAAACTCGCGGCAGCGTGTGGCCTGAGCGTGACGCGATGGCATCAGCGCGACCGCGCTTCATCCCCTCAACGCTCCGAGGATTGTACCGACGCCGGCAACGGCGATGGCGCGCTTCATGTTGTAGGCCAGGATTGCCAGGCTGGCTCCGGTGGCGACGTTCTTGAGCCCCCGCGTTCGGAAGCTGGTGGCACCCATCCAGCCCTTGATGGTGCCGCAGACGTGCTCGACCGTGCAGCGGCGGACCGCCATCGCCTCGGGCATCGCATTGAACCTGCGCTCCATCTCATCGAGCACCGCCTCATGCTCCTATCGTCGGATGCGCTTCACCTTGCCGGCCGTGCACAGAGGACGCGATGCGCAGGCACCGCAAGCCTTCTGGTTATAATAGACGTTGATGAGCTTGCCGCCCTCGACTGTGGGATGGCGCTTCTGCAGATGCTGGCCGGCAGGGCACCGATAGGTGTCGGTTTGCTCATGCACGAACATGGCTTTGCCCCAGAAGCCGCGCGCCTGCGCCGGTGAGGTATTCGGCTTGGGCACCATCGGGATGATGCCAGCTTCGGCGCAGGAGCGGATCTGCTCGCCCTCATAGTATCCTCGGTCGGCAAGGGCGATCATCCCGGCCGCGCCGGTCTCGGCCTGTGCGGC
>JAHJWO010000026.1 GCA_018828145.1 Alphaproteobacteria bacterium
ACGCCATGTCGATCACTCCTGGATCCCCCGACCAACAGCCAGGGGACGATCAAAACATGGGTCAATTCTCAGTGAAAACTTCTGCCCCTAGCGGGTCAGATCTCGGTGACATTCAACATTCGGGCTAATGTCCGTTCGAAACCGCCACTAGCATCTGCGGAAAAGCCAGGGTTTGAAAAGCCCCTCGCGACGATTTTTGTCGAGCGGGAAATATGAATGGGTGAGTCCAGACTCGACCTTATTTGAGTTTCTTAACGTGAAACATTAAGATGAACTCCCGACGTTCTAGGTGGAGTTTCAGACAAGACTCAACCGACCTGGCCGCGTCTGGAGCGCAGATCGCCTGGCGTTCTCAGGCACGCATTTTGATTCGCGCGGTCCAATGTTGACACGCCGGAAAATGAAATTGCGCGCTATCCACAATTTTCTTGCAAACCAGGGGTATGTTGCCCACTTGCAACACTAGGACACGCGATTGCGGTGGTCGGCTTGGGGTCGCAGGCGCGACTCTTTACTCGGTAGCGTCCCCTTCGCGTCAAGGATCGAGAGGATTTCATCTCGGTACATGGTCCGGCGCTCGATGAGCGATTCGGAAATCCTGCGCAGCGCATCCCGATTCGCGGCGAGCGTCTGCAAGGACTTTTCGGCAAGGATGGCAAGCCTGCTTTCCACGGCACGGCAGGCGACGGGATCACGCAGCATATAGGTCATCGCTTCATCGGGCGGGCATCGCCACCTCGGCGCATCATCTGACAGGCCCAGGGTGAGGTATGACGTCGCCAGGGTCTGGACTGCCAATGCCAGGTCGCTCGACGCGGACCCACCGGCCCCGGAGCTGGGAGCGTCGAACGTCAGGATTTCGGCGGCCCGCCCGCCGAGGAGCATCTCGACGCGATGCTCGAGCTCGACCGCGGTTTCCAGCGGGCTGTCCGGCATGAACAGTTGGGTATGTCCGCCGCTGCTGTTCTTGGTGCCACCGGGTTCGATGGTCACTTTCACCAGGTTCTCGGGCATGTACAACGCGGCGAGGATCGCATGGCCGGACTCATGCACCGCGATTCGCCGCACCACTTCGGGCGGCAAATCCAGCTCCGGGACCAGAACCGCCTTCAGGTCGCCGGGCGTGAGATCCCGGTCGGCGCGGCGGGCTCGCCGCCGCGCGCTGCGGGCAACATCCATGATATCGGCCCCGGTCATCGACCGGCTGGCGCAGATGGCCGCGATTTCCCCAAGATCGACATCATGCAATGCCGCTCCGAGATGGTGGCGGAGGATGCGCAAGGCTCCGTCAGGGCCAGGCGGACCGAGAAAGACGGACCTTTCCAGACGCCCGTTTCGCCGGATGGCGGGCGAAATCGCGTGTAGCCTGTTCGTGGCGCCGACCACGATGACTCCGTGGCGTTCGGCCACGGCACCATCCAGTGCAACCAGGAAATCGGCCACCACCGGGGCCCAGTAGTCCCTATTCTTGCTCTCGGTGGCATCAAGACTCGGCACCTGGTCGAGCTCGTCCAAGAAGAGGAGACATGGGGCGGCTGAGCGTGCCCGCTCGAACAACTCACGTTGCGCACGAATGACCGTATCGAGATAGCCCGTGGTGCCCGCGAAGAGTTCCGCGATACTGCCGATCACGACCGGAATGCCTAAATATTCGCCCAGCGAACGCGCGTATGTCGTCTTGCCCGTACCGGGCGGGCCGTGCAGGATAATTCCGCGATCCACGTCGGCCCAGCTGATTTTTTGCGCTGCGACATCGGCCAGATCGATCTTGAGGTCTTGTGCCCACAAGCGAGCGGCACCGAATTCCACCGCCTGGTCCATGTCGGGCAACACCTCGCCGGCGCGGGCCATGCCGGTCTTGTTCGAGATGGCGCGGGCCAGGTTTGCGACCACGACGCCGGCATTGGCGCCTGCGGTGACGGTGGAACAGATCTCGTCGAAATCGAGAACGGCGAAATTGAGGGTGCCCAAGACGCGGGGGATGGGTCCCGTGCAGACCCCGCGGATCAGGGCCCGGATCAACGCGGCGTCGGGCGACGGCACGGAGACGGTCATCGAGGCCACCGTGCGCAGCAAAGCCGGAAGGGAACCAGGGGTCACTGCAACCCCGACAACCAGATGGTTCGCTTCGATATGGTACTTCACCGCCCGCCTGTCGTCCTTTATGGTCTTGGGGGTGCCGGGATAGACGGGGTGAACTCCGTCCGCCATCTCCCCGAGCGCCTCGCCGATCGGCTCCTGCCACTCGGTCGAGGGGACCACGACCACGAGGTGGCCGCTGGTACCCTTGGACATTGCGTTGCGCACCGGCTTCGGGAACGCGCGTTCGACCATCAAGTCGGCCAGTCGTTCCTGAACAGTGCGCGCATCCTTGGTGTTCTTTCTGGTGGTCTTCATTTCGCACGGCTCCTCGTGGAACAGGAAGTCTTCGAACTCACTCACCCGCAGTCCCTCCTACTGTTCGCGGCACGAGCCGGTAAAATCGGTTCAGCGTCCTGGCCCAACGGCCATCGCCATCGATCGCGAAAAGCTCGGAAGTGATGGCGGGTCGGTGGTCGACTATTCGGGGATGACCCTCGACGGTGCCGATCAGCGCTGTGCTGGAACGGGACAGCACGCCCCATCCCCTCAAGACCGGTGCTTCCGCCAATTCCCCGGCGGAAGGCACGCGACCGGCTGCGAGGCGGCGCAGGTCCGCCGCCAAAGCTTCCAGGCGATCTGCCGTGTCCAGGGGATCGGCACCGAGGAAATCGACGGACTGGCCACGCCGGCTCATAGCGGCTGCACCAGGTGCACCTCGGTGCTCGGCAGTATCGGCCTGTCGAGGTCGATGTAGAGGCCGCCTTCGATCACCAGCGCCATCACGGCATCGACCGGTTCCTCCCCTCGCACCATGACTGCCAGGTCGAGCAAGGGCGCGCTTCCCCCGTTCTCGACCAGATGGGCGAGGATCTTCATGCGGTCGGTCAATCCGATCTCGGCGCCCTGCGCACCGGCGATCAGCATCGCGTTGGCGAGCCTGGGCTCACGCCTGATGAACCGTTCCGGCACCAGCACGACGGTACGTCCGCTGGCGGCTGCCACGGCCTTGAGCTCGAAGAAAGCGTGGCGACCCGGGACACGCCAGGCAGGGCTGCACACGCAGACCAAGGTCACCTCGCGACCGGACACAGCGACGTTGATGGCGGCAAAATCGTCCGCCCCGATCATCAGGTCGTGGGCCATCTCCTCGATGGCGCCATCGTCGGAAAGGCGCTTCACGGAAGGGTGGACCAGCACCAGCGTTTCGGCGGCCTGGCGCAGGGAGCGGCGGCGACGCCGTTCAGGGACCGGGATGGTGGAGGCGAATTTAGGGCGAGCGGCATCGGCATCGAGCATGCGACTACTCCATGGTGCTTAGATTTGAATGGTGGTCGGTGGCGCCGGGGCGAAGAGCCGCCTCTACGGTCCCGGATGGGCGATGATCTCGTAGGGCAATCCATAGGCCTTGAGCATGTATCCCAAGTCCCTGACCCTGAAGCTCATCGGATCGAGGCCGACAGGCAGGCGAACGCTGCCGCCGACGACATCGCTTTGGACGATCGTCAGCTCGTCAGGGGCGAAACCTGCCCGATGGATCAGATGCAACAACAAGGTCGAGGCCCCGGGGGAGGCGTGAATGGTATTTCCGGGCATGGGTATCCTCCGGCTCGGAACGCTCCGAGACCATTGGCAGGGCGATAATGTCGGGTGGATCAGGCCGAGCAGTCGTTGCCGGTCAGCAGCTGCATGGCGCGGCAGCCGATGGGGTCACCGGGTCGCTGGTTGCAGCATGCCCGGTCGATGCCCATCCCGACGGGATCGCGGATCAGCTCTATCAGCATCCTCGCCCTTTCCTGGCGCGTGTCGCCCCGGTCGAGCATCGCTATGGCGCGTTGTGGAAGGAGAATGCAAGAACGTCCGCACTTCTCCATCGCGGCCTTCATCCGCAGGAGCCGTTCCATGGCCTGAGGGCGATACCAAAGCCGCGAGGGAACGCCAACCAGCGTGACAGGCCGATCGTCGAGCATCGCCTGGCAGGCCGCCAGGGATGCGGGCTCGAGTTCCAGGGAGTTGGCGAAATAGGCGACCAAGGGGTCCGAGCCGACCACGGACACGCCCTTCAGGCGACCCAACGACTCGAACAGGATGGAGGAGAGCTTTCGCCGGGTATCCCGGTGGCGCAGCTTGCGGGATGTCGGTTCTGCTTCTGGACTCACGAATGGCAAAGGGTCTCTCCCTGCGTGCAATGAACAGGCGCAACACGATGTAAATCGAGGACGTCGTGCAAAGCTTGGCACGCGGGGGAAGGTCTTCGTGGGTGCTATCGAGTGCACTCGCCGCTTCCAATGCTCTAGTCACTAGAGGTTTTTGCGTAGAAAGTCAAGGTCCAATGTACATTTTGTGCAACGACTGCCGGTTGGGTTAAGTTAGTGTTGAGATCAATCGATTCGGAATCGGCGCCGTGAGCGAACAGCAGCACCAGCCCAGTCCCGCCCAGATCCGGGCAGGAAGAGCGCTCCTCGATTGGAGCCAGGAGCAGCTCGCCGCCCGCAGCGGGATCGGTCGCCGGACCGTTGCTGCCTACGAGAACGGTGGCGAACGGGTGACCACATCAAGCATCCACGGCATGAAGGAGGCGCTGGAAAGAGGCGGAATACGCTTCAGCGGCGACGACGAGCCCGAAGGTGTTCATCGGGCCATCGACTAGGGGCACCCCGCTTCCTTGGGTCTACCGGGGTACAATATCGCTCAGCTCGAGTTGCAGCCGGCGAGGTGCCGACGCGAGCTGCTTACCCCTCCTCGATAAGGCGGCGCACCTTTGCCACCCGTGTGGTAAAGCCTTCCTCGGCGGCCAGAGTGCCAAAGAACTGGCCGTCCGCCGTCACCAGCTGGATCGAGGCCTGGTGTTCCATGAGGTACTCGCCTCCATCCATCGGCACCTTCCCGAAGAAGATGTAGCGGTCCTTGGCCATCTTGGTGACCTGATCGAGATCACCAGTCAGGCCGGTGATGCGCGCGTCGAAGTACTCGACATAGTCCTTCATGACCGAAGGCGTGTCGCGCTCCGGATCGACGGACACGAATACCACCTGCAGCTTGTCCGCATCGGAGCCGAGGGCTTCGAGGATGGCCGTCATTTCCGCCAAGGCTGTGGGGCACACGTCGGGGCAATGGGTGAAGCCGTAGAACCAGGCAGACGGCTTGCCGAGGAAACTCGCCTCGGTGACCGCGGTGCCATCCTGGTCAAGAAGTTGGAACGGTCTGGCGTAGAACGCCTCTCCTGCCGCCACTGTCGCGGGCCGGGGGCCGAAGGCGAGGAACGCAACACCTGCAGCTGCAAGGGCAACGAGAATCCATAGAAAGACCCGCAGACGGCGCAGCGCGGTGGAGGATGCAGCAGTCACCGCACGTGGCCTTCGTGGCCAGGGCCTTCCACGGTCGAACGTTCCTCGACCTTGAAGGTGACGTCTACTCGACCGGCCTTCTCGAACACCAGCGTCGCCGGTATCTCGTCACCGGCACGATATCGCCGGTCGGGTTTGACGAACATGGCATGGGTGCCGTTGTCCCCCAGCCACACGATCTCGCCAGCGGGCACCTCCAGACCGGATACCATAGGCTGCATGCGGGCGATGCCGTCCGTTACCACCGATTGGTGCAGTTCCACCTTGTCGGCCACCGGGCTTTCGATCGCCAACAGTCGGTCCGCGGTGTCGCCGTTGTTGTGGATGGTGACGTATCCCCCCAATACCGGCGCGTTCGGAGGAGCCTCCTGGATCATCGGATGGTCGATGTAGATCGATCCGGAGGTGAAGTCATGTGCCAGCGTTGCCGTGGAGAACATGGCCAATGCTCCGGCCAGGATGAGTTTGTGCATGGTGAGTTTCCGATTTCCCGCATTCCTATACGTCTCGGGCGCCAATCGGAATGCGACCTGATGCGCCCGCGGTCAGGCGTTCGCCTTGATCCCGCGCCAGCCAAGCAAGCGCATCGCGTTTGCGGTAACCAGCACCGTCGCGCCGGTGTCCGCCAGGATGGCAGGCCACAGGCCGGTAACGCCGATGACCGTGGTGACGAGGAACACGGCCTTTAGCCCAAGCGACAGGGTGATGTTCTGGCCGATATTGGCCATGGTCGCCTTGGAAAGTCCCACCATGTTGGCGATGTCGATCACGCGGCCATGCAGGATTGCGGCGTCGGCAGTCTCTAGCGCCACGTCGGTTCCGCCGCCCATGGCGATGCCGATGTCGGCGGCGGCCAGTGCCGGCGCATCGTTGATGCCGTCGCCGACCTTGGCGACGACTTTTCCCTGGGCCTGCAGCTCGCGCACGATGCGCTGCTTGTCCTCAGGCAGCAGGCCGGCGCGCACCTCCATGCCCAACGCCGAACCGATCGCCCGGGCAGTGCGCTCGTTGTCGCCGGTGAGCATCACGGTGCCGATGCCGGCGGCCTTGAGCGCTTCCAACCCGGCCTTGGCATCAGCCCTTGGTTCATCGCGTATGCCGAAGACGCCGACGAGCACGCCATCGGCCAGGAGGAGCGACACCGTCTTGCCCTGGTCGTTCAGTTCGCCGATGCGGGCCGTCACGTCATCGGGAACACTCGTCTCGGCGGCGGCTGCCTCGGCGGAGGCCAACAGGACGGTGACGCCGCCGACGTTGCCGCTAACGCCCTTGCCAGCGATCGCTTTCACGTCGAAGCCGGGCGGTATCGGCGCCTTGTCCGCCTGGGCTCTATTGACGATGGCCAGCGCGAGAGGATGGCTGGAGCCCGTCTCGATGGCAGCCGCCATGGACAACACCTTGGCTTCCGTCGACCCGATCGCAAGGATATCGGTCACCACCGGCTTGCCTTCGGTCAGGGTACCGGTCTTGTCGAGGGCCACCATGTCTATCTTGCGCAGCCCCTCGACAACCGCCCCGCCCTTGAGCAGCAGGCCACGGCGTGCACCGGCGGACAGGGCGGCGGCGATGGCGGCGGGCGTTGAGATAACCAAGGCGCATGGGCAGCCGATGAGCAGAATGGCCAGGCCCTTATAGACCCACTCGCTCCAGCCTTGGCCGAACAGCAAAGGCGGTAGCACGGCTACAAGGGCACCGACCAGGAGCACCGCAGGGGTGTAGTAGCGGGAGAACCGGTCGATGAAGCGCTCGGTCGGTGCCTTGCTCTCCTGCGCCTCCTCGACCAACGCGATCACCCGCGAGATGGTGTTGTCGCTGGCACGGGCGGTGACCCTGATCTTTAGCACGTTGTCGGTATTGATGGTGCCGGCGAAGACCCTGTCGCCCGGCTGCTTGTTCTTGGGCACGCTTTCCCCGGTCACGGGCGACTCGTCGACGGCGCTGCTCCCCTCGACGATATCGCCATCCGCTGGGATGCGGTCGCCGGGACGCACCATCACCAGCGCCTTTAGGGCGAGCTCCGCAGCCGGCACCTCGCGGACCTGATCCCCTTCGATCAGGCGAGCAGTCTTGGGCACGAGGTCCGCCAAGCCCTTGATGCTGGCTCGGGCTCGTCCGGCGGCCACGCCTTCGAGGAGTTCACCCACGAGGAACAGCAGCACCACCGTGGCCGCCTCCTCGGTCGCGCCGATGATCACGGCGCCGATGGCGGCGATCGACATCAGCGTCTCGATCGAGAACGGGGTTCCGGCCATGGCGCCGGCGACAGCCCGCCTGCCGATCGGCACCAGGCCCACCAGCAGCGCCACGATGAACGACCAGTGCCCAGCCTCTGGGAAGAACCTGCCGACCAGATATGCGACGATCAAGGCCGCGCCGCATGCGGCGGTCAGTATGGCCTTGCGGCCTCGCCACCACGGGCCGTCGTCCTCGTCGTGATCCCCGTGCATCTGCACTCCGCCGGCATGCCGCGGCTCGGCCCTGTCTGCGGCCTGCGCGTCGATGACACGCGTGGGGTATCCCAGGTTGCCGACCTTGGTCGATATCTCCGCAAGATCGACGCCCGGTGCGTGCTTGACTGTCATGGTCTGGTTCACCACGGAAACCGAGACGTCCTCGACGCCCGCGACCTTGCGCGTCGCCGTGTCCACCTTGGTGCCGCAGCTCGCGCAATCCATGCCGTCGACACGGAAGCGTGTTGTCTCGAGATGGGGATCCATGGCACCGACTCCTTGCATTGCTGCACCGAGGTCTACATGCTCCAGCGACTGTAGGAGCAAGCGGAAATGAGTCACGGCATCGCGATCGGCAAAGTTTCGGAAGCGAGCGGGGTCAAGGTCACGACCGTGCGGTTCTATGAGCAGATCGGGCTGCTGCCGGTGCCGCCCCGGACCGAGGGCGGGCGCCGCACCTATGGTCGCGAGGACGTCGAGCGGCTTACCTTCATCCGCCACTCCCGGGAATTAGGCTTCGAGATCGACCAGATCCGCACCCTTCTTCAATTGCAGGATCGGCCCGACCAGTCCTGCGAGGAGGCCGATGTCATAGCCAAGGCCCGCCTGTGCGAAGTGAAGGAGAAAATCGCCAGCCTGCTGGCGCTCGAGTCGGAGCTGGAACGGATGGTGGAAGGGTGCTCGCATGGCCGGGTGGAGACCTGCCAAGTCATCGAGATCCTGGCCGACCACGGCAAGTGCCGACACCATCAGCACGGTCTCTGATCATCCTGGGCGCAACGCATGCCATAAGGGCCGCCGACATGACGACCGTTTTCTTCTCCTATTCCCACCGCGACGAAGCGCTCCGCGACCAGCTGGAGACCCAGTTGGCAATGCTGAAACGGCAGGGCGTCATCGAGACCTGGCACGATCGTCGCATCGTCGCTGGAGAAGAATTGGACGGCGCGATCAGCGCGGAATTGCAGGGTGCCGATATCGTGCTGCTCCTCGTGAGCCCCGATTTCCTGGCGTCGGACTACTGCTACGACAGGGAGATGGCCGTTGCCATGGAGCGCCACGCAGAAGGCGAGGCCGTCGTCATCCCGGTCATCCTGAGGCCTTGCGAGTGGCATAAGGCGCCCTTCGGCAAGCTGCGGGCAACCCCCACTGACGGGAGGCCGGTCACGCAGTGGCCGGACCGGGATCTTGCCATGCTCGACGTCGTCAAGGATATCAGGCGAGCGGCGGAACGATTTGCTTCGCCGTCCGTGCCCCCTGCAAGAGAGGCGATGTCACCGTCATCCTCGGCGGCGGCACCGGCAAGCCCGCGATCGAGCAATCTTCGACTGGCCAAGACCTTCACCGATCGTGACAAGGACCGGTTCAGGGTGGAGGCCTTCGAGTTCCTGGCGAAGTATTTCGAGAACTCACTTTCGGAACTCAGCCAGCGCAACGACGGTATAGACAGTGATTTCCGTCGCATCGATTCCAATCGCTTCACCGCGGCGGTGTATCGGTCAGGCAAGGCCGTGTCGCGTTGCACGATCTTCATGGGCGGCGGGTTCTCGACCAACGGCATCAGCTATGTCGATGGTGAGACCACCGCATCGAGCGGTTACAACGAGAACCTACGGGTGGACGCGGACGATCAGTCGATGTTCCTGCGCAGCATGGGCATGCGATCATTCGGGAGCCAACGCGAGGAGCACCTCACCCTAGAGGGAGCAGCCGAGATCTATTGGAGCATGTTCATCGAGCGGCTGCAGGGGGATATGTAGGTGCGCTGCATTGGATCTGCGCATGCCGACCTCTTGCAACGCCATGACAGGGAGCCCCGGGAATGAGCACGCAAGCTGAGATCATTGCCGCGTTAGGCGTCGCTCCTACCTTCGACGCTCCGAGCGAGGCCGCGCGACGGGTGGCTTTCCTGAAGGACTATCTCGTGCGTTCCGGCCTCACGGGCTACGTCCTCGGCATCAGCGGCGGTGTCGACTCCACCACGGCGGCGCTATTGGCGCAACGGGCCGTGTCGGAACTGCGCGCCGAGGGCCGCAAGGCGCAATTCGCCGCGGTGCGATTGCCGTACGGCACGCAGGCCGACGAGAAGGATGCCCAGACGGCATTGGCGGCGATCGGTCCGGACCAGACCTTCACCGTGAACATCAAGCCCGCTGCCGACGCGATGTGGCAGCAGGTCAAAGCCGCCGGCTTCGTGCCCCGCGATGCCGGTCAGGAGGACTTCCTCCTAGGCAACGTCAAGGCCAGGCAGCGCATGATCGCACAGTTCGCCCTCGCCGGTGGTCTCAGGGGGTTGGTCATCGGCACAGACCATGCCGCCGAGGCGGTGATGGGCTTCTTCACCAAGTTCGGCGACGGCGCTGCCGACATTCTGCCGCTGGCCGGCCTCAACAAGCGCCGCGTCCGCGCCGTCGCAGCTCACCTCGGCGCCCCCAGGGAACTGGTGTTCAAGGTTCCCACGGCAGACCTCGAGGACAACGCCCCGCTGCGCCCCGACGAGGACGCGTATGGGGTGACCTACGACCAGATCGACGATTTCCTGGAAGGCAAGCCGGTCGACGACCATGCCCGCGAGCGGATCGTGGCCGCCTATCGGGCCACCGCGCACAAGCGCGCCCTCCCGGTGGCCGCCAATGCCGCAGGCTGACGCATCTGCCGCTGTCTAGAACGGGTCCGCGGCCGACTTGGCGGCTTGCACGTCCCGCTCGTGCTCGGGCCAAGTGCCCTTAATGTAGTCGAGCACGGCGGTGATCTCGTCATCGTCGAGGACGGGCCCGAACCCAGGCATGTCGGTCTCATAACCAGGCATGATGGCCACGGGGCCTTCCTTGACGATCCGGAACAGCTGCCGGTCGGAGTGGTGCCAGGTGTGGCCGGTGGCGTCGTGCGGCGGCGCCGGCAGCCGCCCGGTCGGGAGCCGCTGCTTCCAGTCGGGCTGGCCCTCAAGGTTCACGCCATGGCAACTTGCGCAGTGGTCCACATACAGTTGCCTGCCGTGAATGTCCTCGGCCCGGCCCGGGACGGCCAGCGTCGACAACGTGGCGGCGATCAGGACGACGGCGTATTGAGCGCTTCGATGACACGGCATTCCGCGACGACCCCTTTCCGGCATTCGGCAACCATTCGTGTCAGTTCCGAACGCAGGCGCTGCAGCTGCGCCAACCGTCGCTCGACCTCGTCCAGCTGCACCTGGGCGATGCGACTGGCGTCGGCGCACGATGCCTGCGGCTGCTCCTGCAGACCCAGCAGGGTCTGGATCGACTGCAGGTCGAAACCCAACGCCCGGGCATGGCGGATGAAGCCGAGCCGGCGGACGTCCGCTTCTCCATAGTCGCGGCGACCGTTGCCCAATCGTGCCGGCAAAGGCAGTACCCCCGACCGCTCGTAGTAGCGGATAGTCTCGATGTTGACCCCCGCCTTCTGCGACAGATCTCCGATCAGCATTTTCCTCTTGCTCCTGTAGTGACTACAGGTTGTAGCCTGTGCACCAGTTCGCCTCAAGAAGGACCAAGAGCATGAGCGCTGCCGCCGAAACCATCCGCTATCAGGTCACGGGCATGGACTGCTCGTCCTGCGCCGCCAAGATCGAAGGCGCTGCCCGAAAGGTGGAGGGCGTGCAGGACGTCAAGGTGTCCATCGCCTCCCAGATCATGACCCTCGAAGTCAATGATCCCAGCCGGCGGTTGCCTGAACTGGAGTCCGCCGTCACCGGCCTCGGCTACCAGCTCGACCGCATCGGCGGGCATGGGCCGTCTGCTTCCGAGCACGATCACGACGAGGACGGCGATGACGACGACCATATCCCCGACCTGTCGCATGTCACGCCGGCCTACAAGCGCGCGCTCTGGATCGTCGTGCTGCTCAACGTCGGCTACGGCATCGTCGAGATCGCCGGCAGCTTCATCGCCGGCTCCCAGGCGCTGCAGGCCGATTCCCTGGATTTCCTCGGGGACGGGCTGATCTCGTTCCTGGGGCTGGTCGCCGTCGGCTGGGGTCTTGCCGCCCGTGCCAAGGCGGCCCTGCTGCAAGGCGTCTTCCTCGGCCTCCTCGGACTGGGCGTCGTCGCGTCCACGCTCTACCGGGTCTTCGTCGAGCACCAGCCCGAGAGCCTGTTGATGGGCGGGTTCGCCCTGGTGGCGTTCGTGGTGAACGTGCTGGCCGCCGTGGTGCTGATCCCGCACCGGAAGGGGGACGCCAACATGCGGGCGGTATGGCTCTTCTCGCGCAATGACGCCATCGGCAACCTGGCCGTGGTCGCGGCGGCGGCGGTGGTGTGGTGGACCAGTTCGCAATGGCCGGACCTGATCGTCGCCTTCGCGGTCGCGGGCCTGTTCCTGCAGTCGGCCTGGTCGATCATCCGCGACGCGCGTTCGGACCTCAAGCAGGCCGGCAGGTGAGCAACCGAGACGCTTCCCTCTTCGTCGTCCTCGGTGTCATCGGCCTGGATGCCTCCACCAAGGAGGCGGCCCTGATGTACCTCGACGGTGCGACCGTGCCGGTGCTGCCGGTGCTGAACCTGACGCTCGGTTTCAACCGCGGCGTCAGCTTCGGCATGTTCGCGGGCGACGGTGCGCAGGGTTGGTGGACCATCGTCCTGCCGACCCTAGCCATTTGCTTGGCATTGGCGTGGATATGGCACAGGAGCCGGCGTCTCCTCGAGCGGTTGGGCTATGCCGCCATCCTGGGCGGGGCGCTGGGCAATCTGGTGGACAGGGTTCCTGACGGGGCAGTGACCGACTTCATCGACCTCCATGCCGGTGGCTGGCACTTTCCCACCTTCAACCTGGCCGATATCGGCATCACCGCAGGGGTCGTCCTGCTGCTGGCGTCGACCGTCATCGGCGGCACCGGGCGCCCGGGCAAAGCCAGTCCCGGGCGCCCTTGACCGTCAGAGGGCGGCCATGGCCGAGAGCGGCGCGACCGGACATGCCCCGTTGGGATCGAGCGGTGCAGTACCGGTGCGGTTGAACACGTAGCGCTTCTCGCAGACGTCCACCGCCGGTGGCAGCCTGGTGGCGTCGAAGATGTCAGTGCCTTCCTTGAGGTTGCGCCAGAACGCCAGGTGCGGGCTGGCGGCATTGGCCTCAAGGTTGGCGTCGTTCATGCGGAACGGCAGCAGCTGCAGCTGCACGGAGCGGTTGCCGCCCCTGAACGATTCCCGGACCAGGGCGTAGAGTTCCTTGACCCCTTCGTCGGTCATGGCGAAGCAGCCCACCGACTTGCAGTCCCCATGCACCATGAGGTTGCTGCCGGTGCGGCCCCAGGCCCGGTCGAATTTGTTCGGGAAACCGACGTTGAACGACAGCCAATAGGCCGACTTGGGGTTCATGTGGCCGGGCATGACGTCGTAGAACCCCTCGGGCGACTGGTAATCGCCTTCCTGGATCTTGGGACCGAGGGCTCCGGACCATTTGCAGATCGCATAGGTCTTGACCAGGGCGTACTGGCCGCTGTCGGTCCGCTTCCAGACCTCGAGCTCCGATGACTGCTTGAAGACACGGATCATCATCGGCTCGGCGGGTGAGGAGCCGACCTCCGCCAGCCGGTCGACCAAGGCCTTGGGCAGGGGAACGTTCTGGCGGTTGTCGCCGACGAACTGGCTGCAGCCTGCCGACGCCGCGACGAGGACCAGGAGGACGATGGCGCGAAGGGTATTGGCAAGCATGAGGTATTCCGTGATAGAAGCGTCAACCATATCTCGGCAGCCGTTACCGGAAGGTGTTCCTCCGGTCCTCGGAAACCTTGGCGCTTGAAAAGCGTTCACCATGCAATGGCCGATAAACTCGACATTTGCATGCCGAAGGACTATATGGTTGACCATGGCTAGGCATCATACAGATATGATCGTGCCCAACGACTTCCCCGAGCTCGGCATGCTCGCGTGGAACCGCGATGCCGCACGCCCGATCGACCGCGAGGAAGCCTTTGAGCTCTACGAGCGGAATTGGCGCCATGTCGATGCCGAGCACCTCACCACCGAGGAAGCCGAACTGATCGAGGACCTCACCGAGGAATTCGGCCACGGCCACCGGATGTTCGCCTGACTCTTTCTTCCCGAGCCTCTATCCTGTTCGCGAACAGGAGGCCGCGTTGAAGTTCGAACGCCCGGAACACGTCATCATTGCCGAAACCCTTCAATCCATGGACCACGGGTTCCTGGAACGCAGCAGGTGCTTCTTCGGCGGCGGCACCGCCATCGTGCTGATGAACGGCGAATACCGACTGTCCCTCGACGTCGATTTCCTCTGTGCCGACATCGACGGGTATCGAGAGCTTCGCAGCGCCATCGTCCAGAACGGGGCGCCGGCGGTGTTCGGCGCCGAAGTCGAGACCCTGCGGGAGTTCAAGGCCGACCAGTATGGCATCAGGGGCCTGGTGGCGCTCCATGGCCAGCGCATCAAGTTCGAGATCGTCCGCGAGGCCCGGATCGCTCTCGAAGGCGAGACGTCTCCCTTCGGTGTCCCCATGCTCACCGTCGAGAGCCAGTTCGCCGAGAAGCTGCTGGCCAACGCGGATCGATGCCTCGACAAGTCCGTGGCCTATCGCGATGCGATCGACCTCGGCTACCTCGTCCACGCCAGCGGCTCGATACCGGCCAAATCCATCGAGGTCTCCGAGAACGCCTATGGCGGCGACATCCTCAGATCGGTTGCAAACGTGCTGGAGCGACTGGGGAAAGCATCCGAGATCGAACACGCCGCCGAAACGTTGAACATGACCAGGGAGGATGTCCTGGGAGCGGCGCTCGCCTTGCGCGACGCCTCGATCACGGCGTGGCCCGGGGCCGATCTTCCCGAAGTGCCCGCCCGGGAAGAGACCTACGGGCGCTGAGACCCTTCATTGGCCCCCGAGCAGCATGGCTTCCAACTGCTCTTTGCCGGGTACGGACCTCGCCTCGACCATCTTGATGAGCACCCGACGAAGCAGGGAGAAGGTGTCGAGAAGATCGTCGTCGCTGTGGTCGGGCCTGCCATGGGCGGCTTTCGAGCGGCGGCCATAGAGCCGGGCAACGTCCTTCTGCAGGGCGACCCGGCCAGGGCCCGGCGGCTCCAGATACGCGGCGAGCAGCGATGACACCCTGAAGGACAGCTCACCGGTCGAGGGGGCGAACATGGCTTCGAGGGCGCCCCACAGCGACACCAGCGTAAGGGCGCCGTTGGGGATGAACTGCCCGGCATCGAGCGCATCCATGGCATATCGGAACTCGCTGCTGGTTTCCGTCAGGGACAATGTCGTCTCCCAATGCGCCTTCACCCACCCCACCCCTTCGCGGGTCACCGGGCCATCCGACGACCGTAGGGGAAAGTGTCGCTCCCGCGTGTCGTAAGGAACGATCCTGGCGGCATTGTCGGGCACTTCCTTCAGCTCTCCGAAGTCGTGCGTGGCCAACACCGATATGACGACCTCGGGTGTGTTCCACAGCCTGAGCAGGAAGACGATCATCCTGGCGATCCGGAGCGGTGGGTGAGCCTCCAGAGAAGCCGGCCCGGGCACCATGAGCTGCGCCGTGACATCGATCCCGGTACCGCCAGCGCGGCCTTCCACGGTCCAGGATGGGGACGACCCGGCAACGCCGGTGCGAATGCCATGATGTAGGGCGCCATCAGATGGGCATAGGTCCTGGTCAGCAGGACGCCATGACCCAGATCGATCGAGGCATCCTCCAGGTCAATGCCGGACAGGCCGAAATATGCCGGCTGGATTGGCACTTGGATCACCCTCGCGAATCGATGCGTCCGCCGACCTTACGATGCCCGTCGCCGTTGCCTAAGGGTCGTCCAGGCCTGTTCCAGATGACCCCCCAATAATCGACGTGTCCAGTCCCGCCGAAGCCAGCATCGAGGACGCAAGTCCCGACCTTGAGTCGCCATGACCGTGCAATCAATGATGGTGATTCAAGGCTATCGATGGCTCAATGACGTCGAGTCGACGTCATCAGATGTCGACTCGCCATCATTGGATGGGGGAATGAGGGCAGAACGAGGCTAAACCCTTTTGCAATGTGGCGACTGCATACTTCAGGCGCCATCGGAGTCGTGAAATGCCTCGTCGACCAGCATTCGAGCCTGACGTCACCTTGGGCGACCTGTTGGTGCTGGCGCGGCTGGGAGCTTTGGTAAACGGGGAGGAGAAGGTGTTCCCTACCTCCGAGCTGAAGCACGAGACCGAGGCCAGCAACACGCGGATCAGGAACGCAATGCTTCGCATCGCCGAGGTCCTGGGCCCCGTCGAGGTCGAGGGCAAGCAGCGGCGGACCCAGCGCCCCAGCGCAAGGGGCAGGAATATCGGCGGCGCAGCCGTTCTCGCCAACCTGCTGATCGATATCGCCCGCGACGGGCACACCGATCAGGACCGCCTTCACCACGAGATCAGGCAGTTGGTCGACCACATCGATCACCAGAACAAGCAGGGCGCATTCAGGAAGTCGTCGACACCGCCGCGGTTCTGATCCGGGGCATCGACTTGATGACAGGGATGAAGTTGTTCTGGGGATCCGGATCGGCCCGGTTTGTCCACCGTCGTGCTGGCGGATATCCTCCGCCCATGATCGGGAACCCACACGAGTCGCCTGGCCGGCGCCTGGACCGCATTCTCTTCACGAGGCCGTTGTTCGAGACGCTGCTGCGCGAGAACGAGCTGGAATGGACGGATCGCATGGCGGTGGTCACCCATACCGTCCGAGCCATCGTCCGATACCATTGGGGTCATTTCCGCTCGGGTGTCGGGGAGGTCGTCGATACCTTCTTGTTCCGTGTCTCGGCAGGTGGCCGTGTGCCGCGCTGGGGCATGACGCCCATCCTGGCAGCTGGCGACTTCGCCTGGTACCAGGTGACGGACTGGGGCGTGGCGCAACGGGTGCGTCGGGCGTTTGGTCGGGTTTCCAGGCGGAACGATTGCACCACCCTCTATTGCGGATGGCGGCATGAAGTGCAGCGGGGTGAGCCCCTGCCCGTATTCGTACTCTTGGATAGGGAGTCCCGCGTCCTGGAAGTCGCTTATGCGGATGTCGGTGGCAACGGCATCGAAGCGTTGCTGCCCGGGATAGGCGCGGATCTGCGTCCGAGCCAACCGAAGGTCGTACCGGCGCTGCAGGCATTGGCCTCATGGCTCGGTGTCATGGACTTCGACGAGCAGTTGCATTGGTTCACCGGCCCGTAAGGCAGCCCCGGCGAGCAGATGACGAGGAGGTTCGCCCACCCGGGTCGGACTTGATGTCGAACTTGGCCTGTGCTCCGCTGGGCATGACGGTGGAGGTGCTCATGGCCGTGCTGCTGCATCATGTTTCATTGGTAACATCCGATCCCGAGAAGGTAGCCGAGTTCTATCAGGAAATCTTCGGCCTAGTTCGATTGGATCGGCCACCTTTCAAGATAGAGGGCGTCTGGCTCGATTGCGGACCGAGTTTGCAGCTGCATCTAACCAAGCATCTGCCCGGAAATTTCAGGACGCGCGGCGTAGACAACAATGATGTCCACTTCGCATTCCGCACCGACGACTTCGAGGGGATACTGCAAAGGCTGCTGTCGAAGGGTTTCCGCGAAGACGTACCTGAGGACGATCCGATGCGTATACTGGTCAACCGGTCAGGGATGGCTGGCTTCCTGCAGCTCTATGTGATGGACCCCGACCGCAACATAATTGAAGTGAACACTGCGACCTGATGGCGCTGCCTCGGCGAAGGTCCTTATCGATGGTTGGCAATCACGTCCTGTATGGCCTGCGTGAGCTTCTGCTCGGCGGCGAAGTATCCTTGCCATGCGTCTGGACCCTGCGCACGGTCGGCGGCAGCGAAGAGGTCGAAGCCATTGGCGCGGTCGAGGCCGATCAGTTCCTCCCAGCTCACCGGCACGGCGACGGTGCCGCCGGTCCGGGCACGGGTGGACCAGGGGCAGATTGCGGTGCTTCCCTGGCCATTGCGCAGATAGTCGAGAAACATACGACCTTTGCGCTTGGCCTTGCTCATATTGGCGACGAACCGTTGCGGCTCGTTCCTGGCCAGCAGTTCGGCGAAGTTCTGGCAGAAGTCCTTCACCGCGGTCCAGTCGGCTTCCGGCACCAGCGGCACTACGACGTGAACGCCCTTGCCGCCGGAAACGAGCGGCCACGATTGCAGGCCTATGGCGCCCAGGATGTCACGAATGTCCGTCGCCGCCTGCTTGACGTGCTCGAAGCCGAGGCCCTCGTCGGGATCGATATCGAAGACCAGGCGCTCCGGCAGATCAGGCGTATGCCGATCTGATCCCCATACGTGGAATTCCAGGGTATTCATCTGCACGCCACCGATCAATCCGGCCAGATCCTCGACCCAAAGGATACGACTTTCGGTGCCTTTGATCTTGGTGAGCTCACCGTCCTTCAGGGTCTTGGGCATGCCGGGCAGCGCATGCTTCTGAAAGAACGTCTTCTTGAGATCGTTATCCGTATCGCGCACCAGCGACAGCGGGCGGTCCTTGATGTGCGGCAACATCTTTTCCGCTGCCGCAGCATAGTAGGCAGCGAGGTGCGCCTTGGTGATCTCCGTTCCGGGGTACATGACCTTGTCGGGATTCGACAGCTTCACGCCCACCGCAGCGGCAATCTCCTTGCCCATCTCGGCATCCAGGCCGCTCCCCATGTCTCCGACCGGTTGCTCGAGCACGACCTGCGACGCCCTCTTGTCGGCCCGCATGCCTTGGAAGCTGGCATGGCGCACGCTGCCATCGGGCGTGATCTCCGCATATGCCACCTCGGCCACCAATTCTGGCCGAACCCAGTGCGCCTTGCGGGCAATATCGCGGGGCACCGTGGCGAATGCGGGCTTGGCAATCCGGAGGGAATCCATCTGCTTGAGTATTTTGTCGCGCATGGCATCGCTGAAGCCTGTGCCGACGCGTCCCCGATAGATGAACTTTCCGTCTTCGTAGGTGCCCAGCAGCAGACTGGCCATACCAACGCCGTTGTCGCTCGGGCGCCAGCCGCCGATCACGAATTCCTGCCGTTTGATGCACTTGATCTTGAGCCATGACGCCGTGCGGTCGCCGATATATCGGCCATCCGCGCGCTTCGCGATGACCCCTTCGTGGCCACCGTCGCACATCGCGTCGAGGACAGCTTTGCCGTTCTCGACGGCATGATGGGAATACTGCAGGCTGTCGCTGGGATCGCGATCCCCGATCAGTTCCGCCAGGATGATCTTCCTCTCAAGCAGGGGCAGCCCGGTCAGGTCCTGACCGTCGCGTTCCAGGATATCGAAGCCATAGAATTTCAGGGGGATGCCGGCGCCGATGCCAGTCTTCAGCATCGAGAAGTTCGTGCGGCCCGCCTTGTCGATGGCCACGATCTCGCCGTCGAGCAGTACCGACCCCGTGGTCAACGTCTTCAACGGCGGCAGGATGACACTGAACTGCTGCGTCCAGTCGTGGCCATTGCGGGTGTAGACGCGGACCTCGGAGCCGGAGATGGCAATCTGGGCGCGGTAGCCGTCGAACTTCATCTCGAACAGCCAGTTGCCGCCCGCGGGAATTGTATCGGTCAAGGTGCACAGCTGGAACTGGCGGAAGGTTGGGAGGGGGAAGCTACGGGTAGATTCTGAGTCCCTGCGGGGCGACCGCTTCTTGCGGGGTGGGGCCTCTACGGCCTCCATGGCTCACTCGAATGGTACATCGGCGAACTCAATCCAGAGCCAGGCGATTCAGTTCCACCGTGCGGCATTGGCGAACCTTCGTTTCCGCCAAGGATCATCTTCCGAATTTTCGACCGCCCTTGCGGATACCCACCCAAGGAACTTCGCCCATGGTGGCCGCCGTCCTTTCCGCCGCGAGGCGGACGAGAACATCCGGCGACAAGGGCCGGAAACCCGCGCTGTGCGTACCCGCGAATTCCGGCGGTTTGCCTGCATGCCCCAGGGAGAACGTCGGGTTGTGCCACCCGCAGACCGAGCATCGCAATCGTCCCGCCAGGTGGTCGCGGCCGACATAGAAATCGAAGGTCCATCCCACATGGAAGGCCAGGAGCTCGAGACGGAGCTGCGCATCGTGCGAGCAGACGTAATAGTGGCTGCAGAACGCACGGATGCTCCGACCACTCTCGCGGAAATCCTCGAGCGTCCTGACTTCCCGGCGGAGCGACATCAGTGGAAGTTCCGGCCCGAAGGCAATGCCGCCAACGCCCGACGATCCATCATCTCGCGGTACTGGTCGCGCTCGCGCGTGCGGCTGCCGTGGGGTCCGGACTTGCCCTCGTCGGCCCGTGCCACCACCGCCTCGCCCATGTCGTGGCCGCCGGCGATGGCCATCATCTGCGGCGTCAGGTCGATGAACTCCTTGGCGATGACGTGGGTGACGATGCCTTCGCGTTGCAGCTGTCCGCGCACGCCCATCACACGGGCTCCGAGCACTGTTCGCCTATTGGCTTCGAAGGTCTTCGGCCACACGATGACGTTCGCCACGCCGGTCTCGTCCTCGAGGGTCGCGAAGATCACGCCGCTCGCCGTCCCGGGGCGCTGGCGGACCAGCACGAGGCCGGCGACGATGACCGTGCGCCCGGCAGGCAACGTCCGCAGGGCGTCGGCGGTCACGATGCCTCTCGTGGTCATCTCGTCGCGCAGGAAGCTCATCGGATGCGCCTTCAGCGAGATCGACAACGTCCTGTAGTCGTGGATGACCTCCTCGCCGGGCGGCATGGCCGGAAGACCGCTCTCCTCCTCGGCGTGCGACATCGGTTCCCCGCCGGCCTTGAACAGCGGAAGGACTTCGGCTCCGTGGGTACCGATCAGGCCCTTCGCCACCCACAGGGCGTCGCGCCGGCTGAGGCCCAGCGACTGGAATGCGTCCGCCTCGGCCAACGATTCCAGAACTGCCGGGGACAGGCCCGTTCGCAGCCACAGGTCTCGAATACTGTCGTAGCCGCCGCGGCGCCGAGCAATAATGAGGTTGGCGTGCTCGGTTCGCAGGCCCTTGATCATATTGAAGCCGAGCCGGACGCCCATGTTGCCCCAGATGTCGTCACGCATCTCGGCATGGCGCGGCGCGAGGTAGGCGCCGGTGACGTTGCTGTGCTCCATGACGATCTCGAGGTCGGACAGGTTGATGTCCACGGGTCGGACATCGACGCCGTGTTCCTGGGCGTCGCGCACGATCTGCGCCGGCGCGTAGAAGCCCATGGGCTGGCTGTTCAGCAGGGCTGCGGCGAACACGTCGGGATAGTGGCACTTGATCCAGCAGGACACGTAGACCAGGAGCGCGAACGAGGCGGCGTGGCTCTCGGGGAAACCGTAGGAACCAAAGCCCTCGATCTGCTGGAAGCACCGCTCGGCGAAGTCCTTCTCGTAGCCCCGCTCGAGCATGCCGTTGATGAACTTGTCGCGGAATATGCCGACGCCGCCGGTGCGCTTGAAAGTCGCCATGGCCCGTCGAAGGCGGTCGGCCTCGCCCGGGGTGAACCCGCCGGCAACTATGGCGATCTTCATGGCCTGTTCCTGGAACAGCGGCACGCCGTAGGTCTTCTTGAGGACGTGCTCGAGTTCCGGCGAGGGAAACGTCGTCGGCTCCAGGCCCTGCCGGCGCTTGAGGTAGGGATGGACCATATCGCCCTGGATCGGCCCGGGCCTGACGATGGCCACCTCGATCACCAGGTCGTAGAATTCGGATGGCTTGAGCCGCGGCAGCATCGACATCTGTGCCCGGCTCTCGATCTGGAAAACGCCGATCGTGTCGGCGCGATGGGTCATCTTGTAGGTGCGCTCGTCCTCTTGCGGGACGGTCGCCAGCGTCAGGTCGAGGCCGTAATGCTGCCGGAGCAGGTTGAAGCTGCGGCGGATGCAGCTCAGCATGCCCAAGGCTAGAACGTCGACCTTGAGAATGCCCAGCTCGTCGAGGTCGTCCTTGTTCCACTCGATGACGGTCCGGTCCTCCATGGCCGCGTTCGAGATGGGCAGGAGGTGGTCGAGCCGGTCGCGGGTGATGACGAAGCCGCCGACGTGCTGGCCGAGATGCCGCGGGAAGCCGTAGAGGACCTTCGCAACCTCTAGCACCATGGCCATGACCGGCTGGTCGGGATCGAGGCCGATCGAGCGCACCCGCTCGGGCTGCAGGTCGTTGGCGCCCCAGCCCCAGTTGAGCCCGCTCAGCGCGCCGATGGTGTCGTTGTCGAGACCGAACACCTTGCCGACATCGCGGAGGGCGCCCTTCGACCTATATGTGATGACGTTGGCGGTGAGCCCGGCACGGTGCCTGCCGTATTTCTGGTAGATGTACTGCATCACCTCCTCGCGCCGCTCGTGCTCGAAGTCGACGTCGATGTCGGGCGGCTCGTCGCGTTCGGTGGAGACGAAGCGCTCGAACAGCAGGTCCACCAGCATCGGGTCGACCTCGGTGATCCCCAGGCAGAAGCAGACCGCCGAGTTGGCAGCGGACCCCCGGCCCTGGCAGAGGATGCCGCGTTCCTGCCGGGCGAAACGGACGATGTCCTGCACCGTCAGGAAATAGGCCGCGTAGTTCATTTCGGCGATGAGCGCGAGCTCGTGCTCCAGTCCCTTCATAACCTTCTCGGGAATACCGTTCGGGTATCGCCAGCCAGCGCCTTCATAGGCCAGCCGCTCTAGGGTCTGCTGGGCGGTCTCGCCGTTGCCGACAGTCTCCTCGGGATAGATGTACTTGAGCTCGTCGAGGGTGAAGCCGATCCTGCCGAGGATCAGCTGCGATTGCGCCAAGGCATCGGGATGCTCGCGGAAGAGCCTGGTCATCTCCGAAGGCGATCTGATGAAGCGCTCGCCGTTCGGCGCCAGCAGGTAGCCGGCTTCCTCAATCGTGGTGCCCTCGCGGATACAGGTCAGGACATCCTGCAGGATGCGCCGGCGGTGTTCGTGATAGAGGGCATCCATGGTGGCGAGCATGGGGACGTCCACGGAACTGCAGGCCGCGGCCAGCTTGTTGAGCCGCGCCCTGTCCGTACCGTCATAGGTGTAGGTGGCGCCGACCCACACTTGCCCGGGCGCGGCGGACTTCATCGCCTGGACGGCCATCATCCCAGTCTCGAACGCGTCGTGGTCGAGCATGACGATGAACAGCAACCCCTCGACCGAAGCCAACAGGTCCGGAAGTGCCAGATGGCATTCGCCCTTCGGGGCACGGCGGTTGCCGAGGGTCAAAAGCGCGCAGAGCCGACCGTAGGCCTCGCGATCGGTGGGATAGACCACGATGTCGGGCGTTCCGTCCGAGAAAACCAGGCGGGTACCGACCACCAGGCGGAAATCGGGAAAGTCCGTTTTCAGGTCCCTAGCCGCCGCAAACGCACGGACTACGCCGGACATCGAGTTGCGGTCACATATACCGATGCCTGACAGCCCCAGTGCCGCAGCCTGTGCCACCATCTCGTAGGGATGGGACGCCCCGCGCAGGAACGAAAAGTTCGTGGCGGCCACGAGTTCGGCATATGCGGCCATTCTGCCTCCGGTTTTCTTCGCGGCGTATGTTCCCGTTATGTTCTAGTGCGAAGCTGCTCGCGGAGTCGAGTCGGCAGGCCGATCAAAAGTATCCCCATTGGCTGTTGATTGTCGCCAGGATTTGACCCGGGATTGTCATTGAGAACTGACCCGGTTGGACGATAGTTTCCCGCGACGCGGGGGCGGTCAAGGGGCGGGTTTTTCCTTTCGTGTTTTGAGTGCTGCGGCGCTCGCCCTGAAGCGGAAGCTGTCGTTGCCAGTCTCCAGGATATGGCAGTGATGGGTGAGCCGATCGAGCAGCGCCGTGGTCATCTTGGCATCGCCGAACACACCGGCC
>JAHJWO010000027.1 GCA_018828145.1 Alphaproteobacteria bacterium
CCGGACCGGCGCCGCCCGGGATCGTTCCATCCTGGTTCGCGCAACAGTTAAAAACCTGCGGTCAGGCGCAGGCGTTGCAAAAAAGCCATGCGCCGCGCCCGTAATTGCCGCAACCGCAACGTCCGCTTGCAAATGCAGCAAAATGATTCTACTCAAAAGTTACTTTGGGGACGGGGGCGTCTGGCGATGGCAGGCTTGACTTACAGACTATTTCTGGTGCTCGCCAGTCTTTCGGTGGTGCCGGCTACTGCGGCGGACCTGGGGTATCAGCAGGGTGGGGTCTGCCTGAGCTATGCGCAGTCAACCCTCCCGGACCTTGATATCAATACAATCAATCAGACAGTGCTGGCCAATTTCGAGAGCGCCCGCGACGGCATGTCGGAGCCGCGCGTGCTGGCCAATCGCCGGTCGGCCTATGTCTGGGCCATGGAAGCCCGCTGGGCCTGCGAGGCCGCCGCGGGTTATCTCAAGAATGGTACCCTGGACGAAGAATCGATCCAGAAATGCGACTGCTTTTACCGGCGGTTCATTTCATTTCGATAGTCTATTGACTGCATAGAGGATTTTGACAATGCGTTATGCAGTACTCGTCCCGGCACTATTGGCTGGCGTCTCCAGCCTGTTCCTGATGACGCCGGTGCAGGCCATGCCGCTGCACCAGGCCGTGCAGGTGGCCATGGAGTCCAATCCCGAGATCGGCCAGGCCGTCCAGAACCACGACGCCACCGGCTTTGAACTGCGCCAGGCGCTCGGGCTTTATGCGCCGCGCATCGATCTGGATGCCTCGGCCGGCGTGCAACTGCTCGATTCCCCTGGCCGACGCGCGGCGGGTATCGGCAGCGATATGCTCTATCCGGCCCAGATCGGTGTGTCGGCCACGTTCGATCTGTTCGACGGCGGGTTCCGCGATGCCGAAGTGGCGCGCCAGGCGGCGCGCGTCGATGGCGCCTCCTATCGCGTGCTGGAGCGCAGCGAGTTCATCGCCCTGCAGATCGCCCGGGTCTATTACCAGGTCCTGCTGCAGCACCAGATCGTTGAGCTGACCCGGCAGAACGTGGCTTTCCATGAGGCCATGGTCAGCGACGTGGCGGCGTCGATCGAGAGCGGGCAGTTGACCGAGGCCGACCGGTTTCAGGCCATTGAGCGGATGGCGGCATCGCGGGCCCGGCTGACCGAAGCGGCCGTCGAGCTGGAAGCGGCCAATATCGAATTCAGGACCTATGTCGGCATGGCGCCCAATGGCGTCTCCCTGCCGCCGCGTCCGGGTTCGGCCCTTCCAGCCACGCTGGAAATGGCGATCGCCAAGGGCATCCTGACCAATCCGCGCATGCTGACGGCCGGGGCCGACATCGATGCGGCGGCGGCCCTGGTTGACCAGGCGGAGTCCGCCTTTCTTCCCAAGCTGCAGTTCGAGGGCCGGGCCGCGACGGGCTATGACCTGTCGGGATCCAACGGCTTGACCAATGATCTCAGTGCAAGGCTGACGCTGCGCTGGAATATTTACGACGGCGGCATCAAGGATGCCCATGTCCAGGAAGAATTGCGGCGCGAGAGCGAGGCCAAGCTGGTCTTTGACCAGTCGGCGCGCGAGGTCGAGCAGGCCGTGCGCGAATCCTGGTTGCGGCTGCAGAGCCAGGGCGAACTGGCCAGGGCCTATGGTGAGCAGCTGCAGTCTTCGCGCGAGCTCATTGCCTCCTATCGCGAGCAGTTCAATATCGGCGAGCGCTCGCTGCTCGATGTGCTGGATGCCCAGAATACCAGGGTCAACGTCCAGGTCCTGCAGCAGACCGCTCTGTACAGCGTGATGTTTGCCGAATATCGCCTGCTGGCCGCCAGTGGGGATCTCCTGGCCTATATGAATGTCCAGGCGCCCAAGACGGCTGCCGCCACGACGCGGGCCGCGCTGGAGACGCCGTCCTGGGAGAATGCGGCGCCCTCGCTGCTCAAGCCCCTCCACCTGCCCGGCATGTAAGCGCGCGGCGGTCCTGCCAGACGCTGCCGAGGCCCGATCGGTCCGATTGCCGGCGTCACGCTTGCGCCGGTTCTGAGCTGGCGAAGGCCGGCGCTGCATTGCAGTTCTATGCGCCGCGAACACAATCGCTTGAAATACTGCGTGCGGCGAACGAGGCCGGTCATTAACTATTCCCGCACGGGATCTTCGTCGTTTACGGTATTTTGGCGCGCAGTATCCTATACTGTGTCTGGATATCTCAACTGTGGGCCCCGATGTGGAGCGGCCATGAATAATTGTCAGGCGGCGCGCTGAATATGTCGGCCGTTTCTTCCCTTGATGTTGCCCAGCCAGTCAGTCACGATCCCGTTCTGGACTGTGTGCGCTTCCTTGCACGGTCCTGGCGCAAGTCCGATTCTGCGGCAACGCTGACGGCGGGGCTGCCGCTCAAGGACGGGCTGATGGAAGTGGGCCTCATCGAGGCCGCATTCGGGCGCATCGGCGTCACCATAAGGCCGCTGGAGGGGGCACTGGCCCGGCTCAAGGAATATGATTTTCCTGCCATCCTGCTGCCCGGCGATCGTCCGCCGCTGGTGGTCCTGCACAAGCTGGGCCGACGGGCCTATCGCGTCTACGACCCGTTGCTCGGCGCGGAAGCCACCTTCGACGCCAAGACGCTCAATGCGGGCAAGCCGGCGCGGCTGTTGCTCGCCTCGCCGAACTTTGAGGGCGTCCGGGAAGATTCCGGGCGCCGCTTCGCGCGCAGCGGCCACTGGTTCTGGAGCGCGGTCAGCGGCCATGCCGTCAGCATTGGCTACGTCCTGCTGGCCGCGGCCTTCATCAACGTCTTTGCGATCGCCTTCCCGCTGTTCACGATGAATGTCTATGACCGGGTGCTGCCCAATTCGGCGGAAACCACGCTCTGGGTGCTGGCGATCGGGATTGCGCTGGTCGCGGTGTTCGACCTGCTGCTGAAACTGGCCCGCGCCGGTGTCATCGAGTTTGTCGGTCGCTCCATTGATTTCCGTCTGTCATCGGCGCTGTTCGACCGGGTGCTGAACACGCCCATGGCCTCGCGCCCCAGTTCGACCGGGGCCTTTGTCAGCCGCATCGGGCAATATGAGGTGCTGCGTGAGTTCGTGGCGGCCAGCACCCTGGTCATGTTCGTCGATGCCCTGTTTCTCGGCATTTTTGCCTATATCATCAATCTGCTCGTGGGCTGGCTGGTCATCCTGCCGCTGCTGGCCGGCCTTGTGGCGCTCATTGTGACGCTCGTCGTGGGCCTGCTTTCGGGCAGGGCCGTCAAATCGGCCCTGGCGGAATCCTCGGCGCGCAATTCGGTGCTGGTGGAGGCGCTGACCGGGGTGCAGACCGTCAAGGCCTCGCGCGCCGAAGGGCAGCTGCTGCGGCGCTGGGAGGCCGCGGTGCTGGCCTCCTCGCAGACGCAGGACCAGCTGCGCATGCTGCAATCGGTTGCCACCAATATAACGGCGGCGCTGTCGCAACTCTCGCTGGTGGGCATCATCGTTGGCGGCTCCTACGCCTTCACCACCGGCGATGTGACCACCGGCGCCATCATTGCCGCCATGATGCTCTCCAATCGCCTGATCGCGCCGATCGGCATGATTGCCAGCACCTTGCTGCGGGCGCGGACGGCCATGGAGGCCTATCGCACCGTCGACGACATCATGAAGCTGCCCGATGAGCGACCCAGCCGGCAGGGCCAGATGCAGCGCGTGGTGCAGGCCGGCCGCGTAACCTTCAACAAGGTTCGCTTCGCCTATCCAGGATCCAAGGTCTTTGTCCTCGACGGCATCTCATTCGCAATTCAGCCGGGTGAGAAGGTGGGCATTATCGGGCGCATCGGCTCGGGCAAGACCACGATCGGACGTCTCCTGGTCAACTTCCACCGCGCCACCGAGGGCGAGGTATCGATCGATGGGATCGACATTGACCAGTACCATCCATCAGACCTGCGCCGCGCCGTCGGCCTTGTGGTGCAGGATCCGGAAATCTTCAATGGATCGGTGCGCGACAACATCATCATGAGCGACCCCTCGGCCAGCGAAGAGCGTGTTCTGCTTGCCGCGAAACGCGCCGGGGTCGAGGAATTCGTGTCCCGACATCCGCAAGGCTACGACATGCCGGTGGGCGAGCGCGGTGCGCTGCTGTCGGGGGGGCAGCGCCAGACCATCGCCCTGGCCCGCGCCATGCTGGTTGAACCAAAGGTCATGTTTCTCGACGAGCCCTCAAGCTCGATGGACCTGGCCACCGAGCGGCAGCTGATCAAGCATCTGGAGGCGAGCCTGATGCCTGACCAGACCGTCATCATCGCCACGCACCGCTATAGCCTGCTGTCGCTGGTCACCCGTCTCATGGTGATCGACAATGGCCGCCTCGTGGCTGATGGTCCCAAGGACGACGTCCTGGCGCAGCTGCGCGCGCGGGGAGAAGGCGCATGAACTTTCAGCGCTCCGGCGGAGAGGTCGCCCAGTCGTATCGCCTTCCCACCGACGATCCGCCTCGCTCCTGGTCCTATATCATTGCCATTGTCGGCGCGGTGCTGGTGGCATTCCTGCTCTGGGCCAACTGGGCGGAGGTGGACCAGCTCAGCCGGGCGGAGGGCAAGGTCATTCCTTCGGGCAAGACCCAGATCGTTCAGAGCGCCGAGGCCGGCGTCGTCACCGACATTCTGGTGCGGTCGGGCGAACAGGTCTCTGCCGGTCAGATGCTCGTTCGTCTGGATGATACGACCACGGCGTCCAGTGCCGGCGAGGTGGAGGCGCGCGTGCTGGCCCTGCAGGCGCAGGTGGAGCGGTTGCGCATCGAGAGCGCCGGCCTGAGCGCGGCTGATTACAGCTGCCCCGCCCTCGTGGTGGATCAGGCGCCGGCGGTGTGCTCGGCCGAAATGGACCTGCTGGTGTCGCGCCTTGCGAGCCTGGTCAGTACCAATGACGTCTTGGCGCAGCGCGTCGAACAGCGGCAGCGCGAGCTCAATGAGGTCGCCGCCAACAAGGCACGGCTGACAAGCAATCTCGACATTGCCCAGCAGCGCCTGGATCTGGTGGCGCCGATGGCGGCCCGCGGCCTCGCCGCCCGGACCGATCTGTTGGCGCTGCAGGCCGAAGTGGGCGATCTGACCGGACAGATCGCAGCGGCCGAAGAGAATACGGCCCGGCTGGTCGCGGCTTTGCGCGAGGCGCAGTTGCAGGTGCAGCAGGCTGACCAGCAGTTTCGCCAGGAAGCGCTCTCGGAACTGACGCTGCGGCGCGCCGAACTGGCCAGCGCCGAACAGCAATTGCGCGGCGCGGCGGACCGGGTGGCGCGGACCGATGTCCGTTCGCCGGTCGATGGTATCGTCAACAGCATCGATGTCACCACCATTGGTGCCGTGGTCACCGCTGGCTCAAGACTGCTCGATATCGTCCCCAAATCCGATTTCCTCCTGGTGGAAGCCAAGCTGCGGCCCGCTGACGTCGCTTTTGTCATCCCGGGTCAACTGGCGCGCATCAAGTTCACGGCCTACGACTTTTCCGTCTATGGGGGCCTCGATGGCATCGTCGAGAATGTCTCGGCGGATAGCCTTGTGGACGAGAATACCCGCGAAACCTATTACCTCGTCACCGTGCGCGCGGAGCAGACGTCGCTCACCTATCGCGGTCAGGACCTGGCCATCCTGCCCGGCATGGTGACCAGTGTGGACATCATCACCGGCCAGCACTCCATCCTGCAGTATCTGCTCAAGCCGATAAACAAGGTCCAGCAGGAGGCTTTGATTGAGCGATAATGAGGCGTCCGATTGGCGCGACGGCCTGGCTGAACCAGAACCGGAGGCCCCAACTTGGGCTGTGCCGGTCTTCCGCACGGTGGTGACGGAGAGCGGACGGCATGGACTGCGCCTCGAGGGCGCCTTTTGGGACGCCATTGCGCGCATGGCCAGGCTGGAGAACCGCAAGACCTCGGATATGGTCCGCGAACTGCTCGGGCAGGCCCGCCCCTCGGGCGTCAATGCCTCGAGCACCATTCGCAGTGCGGTGGTCAAGCGGCTCTTGGACGAGAGCGCCCGCATTGCGCCGCTGGCCACGCCACTGGCGGTCGTCAAGCTGCTGCAGATGGCGCCAACACCCTCATTCGCCCTCGACCGCAACAAGCATCTGGTGCGCGTCAATGATGAATTCGTGCGTTACTTGCGCACCGTTCTCTCGAAGTCCGGCCCCGTCGAGAAAGCCCAGTTGATATTGGATCGACCGGCAGAAGCCTTGTTCGCCGAACTGGAGCCAGGCATGGCGATAGAATGCGGCTTGTCGATCAAGGTGGACAATCACGAGCGGCGCACCCAGGCGCGGATTATCATCCCGCCGCCGGCGCCTGCCGCCGTACTGGTCGGGTTCATCATCCACTGACCGGCATCAACAGCATATCTCGATATGCTGTTCTGGTTAAGGTTAAGCAAGTATTTCGCCTTTGCATATATCAGGATATGCGTTTTTGCGGACCGGACAATTGTGGACCATTGAGCCGGAGGCTATGTTTAATCCTTAATTAACCAATTGCGTCTGGGGATTGAACATGGTCGAGAGCATCCGCACCGGAGAAGGCACCGCATCCGTCGGTCTCGAGCAAGGACCGGATCCGATCCTCGTGGCGCAGGCCGACACCGCCCCACCAGCGCCGACGGTTCCGACCGATCCGGCGCGGGTGGTTGTCGAAATCGAGCAGGGCGAGTTTCTCCGCCTGCCGGTCACGGCCAGCGTCGACCAGCCCCGGGTCAACGGGGCCGACCTTGAATTCGTGCAGGCCGACGGCTCGGTCATCGTCGTTCCCGGCGGCGCCATTCAGGGACTCACCATCTTTATCGGCGACGTCGAAATCCCGCCGCAGACGGTCGCGGCATTGTTTGAAGCCAATGGCATCGAGGCCGCCGCGGGCCCGGGAGGCGCCGGTGGCAACCGAAGCTCGGGCGGCAATTTCGAAGTTCCGGTCGGTGGTATCGGCGACGCCTTCGACCTGGGCGATCTGCTGCCGCCGACGGCGCTGAGCTTCGGCAATACTGTCGAGCGCCCGCAATATGAGTCGTTGCTGGAGGACGAGGATCCGGCGAACGGAATTCCCTCGATTGTTGTGGATCCCGGTAATCGCGGCGAGGTCAACGACCAGGTATTCGAGGCAGGTCTGGCAGTTGGCTCGGCCGCGGCGTCTTCGAGCGAGTTCGCGACGGGCACCTTTACCCTGTCCGACCCGGACGGTCTGAACGAGCTGGTGAGCGTGACGATCAACGGCACAACCGTCGCCATCGGCAGCCTGGCCGGCGCGAGCTTCGCCGGCAGCAACGGCACGCTGACAGTCACCGCCTACAATGCGGCGACCGGCATCGCCGGCTACCAGTATGAACTAACCGGCCCGACCACGGATCTTGCTGGCGTCGAGAGCGACGTGTTCACGTTGACGGTCTTTGACGGCAGCGGGACCTCGGCTCCTGCCACTCTGACCATCGAGATCATCGACGATGTTCCCGATGCCGTTGATGACACATTGCAGTCCGTTGCTGAGGATGCTGTCGGCACGATCGGCGGCAATGTGCTGGCCAACGACACACAGGGCGCTGATGGCGCCACGCTGACGCATGTGCAACTGCCCGGCGGCAGCCTCGTGTCGATCAGCGGCTCGCCGTTCGTGGTCTTGGGCTATGGCACTTACACCTTCGCCGCCAACGGCGACTGGACCTTTTCTCCACAATCGGGTCTGAACAACGCTGCGGGCATCGATGCCTCGTTCACCTACCAGCTCATCGACGGCGACGGCGACACGGACACGGCGGTTCAGCCGATCTCTGTGAGCGACGGCGCGAATCCCATTGCTGGTGATCCGATCACCCTGACGCTGGACGACCAGAACCTGGCCGACGGCTCGACCCCGGGCAATGACGATTTCGTCTCCAACAGCATCGCCTTCACGCCCGGCTCGGACGCCATCGCCTCGATCGTGTTCTCGAGCGACCTGACCGCCCTTATTGGCGGCCTGACATGGACGCGGGTCTCCGATACCCAGATCATCGGCAAGGACGGCGCAACCCCAATCGTGACGCTGAACCTGTCGCTTGCCGGCAATGTCGCAACCGTGACGGCGACGCTGAACGACAACTATGACAGCCATCCTGGTCTCAGCGCCGACGACCTGCAGGCCCTGGGCTCGGTGAAGGTCGTCGCCACCGACACCGACGGTGACATCGCCGAAGGCACCGTCAACGTGGCGGTCTCCGACGACGTTCCCGGCACCATGACGGCCGAAGCCGATGCGGTGATCGAGGACGAGAAGGACAGTGACGGCATCGACGAGGCCGACGGCGGCGTCGGTTCGGTGAGCGGCAACGTCTCG
>JAHJWO010000028.1 GCA_018828145.1 Alphaproteobacteria bacterium
GCGCAGCATGATCGCTCGCCATGCTGCGGCCAGGTCTCGAACCTGCGCGAGAGGCAAAGCCCGCGCCCGGCTCACCCCAGCCACTGTTCGCCTGCAGGCCGCCCGTGCGGGGTGATGGGCAGGAGTGTGCCACAGGTTTTTGGGAGGGGGATAAGCGGGGGATAAGTTGGGGGGCCCGATGCCGCAGTCGACACCCTCCCCCTTGTGGGGAGGATCAAGGGTGGGGGTGGTTTGGCCCCGATATCCGGGCTCCCGTCACCCCTCCCATCCTCCTCACCTCAAATCGCTCCACTGGAGCGATTTCCCCTTCGGGATGGATCGGAGCCCATCAAGGGGGAGGTGCCGTCCCGTGGGTGGGGTAGCATCTTGCGCCCGACGTTCGGCAAGTGAAGAGCCCTCGGGTCGAGCCCGAGGGTGACGTGCGGTGGGTGGGGTACGCCCTGCCATTCGAGCGCAGCTCTCATGGCCTCTGAACCTAAAATCGCTCCACTGGAGCGATTTTGCCTTCGGCCGGCTCAGAGCGAGGCAAAGGCCTTGGTGGAGGTTTCGGCGTTGCGGCGGGCGCGGTTGGTGGCGTGGATGGCCAGCTGGGCGGCGCCGGAATGGAACTGGGAGAAGGTGACGCGCTGGGCATCGTGCGTGGCGATGGTGACGCCGCGCCAGCAGGGGCGGACGGCGCGGACGTCGGACCAGGCGATGCGGGTCTCGCGGCCGAGGGCGCTGCGGTGCTCCAGCACGGAATTGTTCCAGCGCACCTTGGTGAAGAGCCCGCCAAGGCCGATGGCGACAGCGCCCGAACCCAGCATGACGGAGGCGATGAAGGTGGCCACCATCTGAGTGGCTTCAACGTGCCGCGTGCCGCCGATGACGATGATGGCGCTCATCAGCACCACGGCGAGGGCCGCCGCGCCGTAGCAGGCGAAATACTCGACCATGGAGGGGCGCAGTTCGGACCAGCCATCGACGCTGACGGCTTCCTCGCTCTGGACCAGGCGCAGGGCCAGGAAAGCGGCATAGCCAAAGGCAACCACCCCAGCGGCGCGGGCGAGCGGCAGACCTTCGGTGAGGGGGATGTATTTGAGGGCGATGAGGGAAACGATTACGAATAGTGGCAAAGCCACTTCCTGCCAGCGCAAAGGCACTATTGCTCTCCAACTGTGAACTTGGGGGGCCGGCGACGCGAATTCGGCATTCCTGTGTCGCGAATCTAACAAGCCACGCTGATTTGGCCATTAACAAAATGGGGAGCGGGCCGGTTCGCGTGGAACTTCAACTTTTTTGTCACAGTCCCGGCGCTAAGAAGGTGATTCAAGGCGCCGGCAAAGTGATTCAGGCCGGCGCCCCAAACATTTGAAATATCAAGAGAAAAGCTTGAGACCGACGATGCCGGCGACGATCATGCCGATACAGGCCAGGCGGGCCACGGTCGCTGGATCGCCAAAGAGATACATGCCGAGCAGCGCCGTACCGACGGTGCCAATGCCGGTCCAGATGGCGTAGCCGGTGCCGACCGGCAGATCGCGCAGGGCCAGACCGAGCAGGATGACGCTGACGATCATGGCCGCGACAGTGAGCGCCGTGGGAACGAGCCGGGTGAAGCCGTCGGTATATTTGAGGCCGATGGCCCAGCCCATTTCGAACAGGCCGGCAATGATGAGGTAGACCCAAGCCATGGGGATGACTCCTGAAAGGCGGGTCGTCCCGGCCGAAAGACATGCACCCGAGGTCGTCCTGGGCGGAGTGGTGATAGGGCAAATTGGCACAAAGGTGAAGTGCCGCAAGGGCAGATCAGATGTTCCGGCGGGGACTGCCGGGCGGCAGGTCGATGCCTTCGCGGGCGCAGAGGGCGGCCATGGCGCTGCCGGGCGCGGGAAGCGGCATGTCGGCGCGGCCGCGGCGGGTGAGCTGGCTGCGCCAGAGGTGGATGGCGAGGGTCTCGGGCCTGATGGCGGGATCGACGCTGGAGCCGGGCGTCATCAGCGCCGGGATATCCTCATAGGGGATGGGATAGAGCACGCTGCTGGGCAGGACGCGGGACGCCAGGCCACGCCGGGCGACGTGATGGGTGAGCGCCATGGGGCCGGTGGCGCCATATTGCATGTCTTCGGGGGCGATCTTCTCGCCGAAGAGGCGGCGGACCGCCACTTCGATGCGGCGGACAGGCGGCAGATGCGGCTCGAACAGGGGCCGCTCGGCCTGGGTGAAGATGGCCAGCAGATCATCGAGCAGCGGCGCATCAGCCGGGATATGCAGCACTGCGCCGTTGACCGAGCCGGGCCGCTCATAAGCCATGAGATAATCGGGCGGCCCCTCGATGGGGCGGACGCAATAGACGTCGAGATCGGCATAGACGCCCCTGCCCTGCCGCAGGGCCATCATGCGGAAATAGTCCGAGAAGACGCCGGGCGTCCCCTTGCCCTTGTAGAAGACCAGCTTGTCACGCGGCAGAACCTCGGCGGCGTCGCGCGCGACGGCGCCGGCGGGCAGACCGGGCACGGGATCGAAGGAATAGACCTCGACCTGGTGTCCGTGCCGGCGGAAGGAGGCGATCGAGAGCGCCTCCAGCCAGCTCATGGGGCCATGCCAGAAGCTCACAATGGTGGGTAGAGTCATTGCGTCACGGTGCTCGCCAGAGTTCAGACCTGCGGCTTGCGCTTGGGCTTGTGGTCCTTCTTGGCAGGCTTTTCCTTCTTGGCAAAGGGGGCGCCTTCGGCGGGCTTGCCGGCCCATTTGGGCTTGCCCTTGTCCTTGCTGGGCGGAGCCTTGTTGACCTTGGGCGGCCGCGGCTTGTCGAAATCGGGCCTGGGGGCACGCGGGGCTTCGGCCTCGGCAGGGTTCCAGCCACCGGTGGCAGGAGGAGCCTCCAGATCATCCGGACGCAGACCGGCCGAGCCATAGCGGGCCTGACGATCGGCGCGGCCGGGGCGCGGCGCGTCGGGGTCGAAGCGCTCGACCGGGCCTGGCGGGCGACGCTGGCTGGGCGGTGGGCCGGCGCGGCGTTCACCCGGACCATCGACGGGCGCAATGGTGACGCCGCGTTCGCCGCTGCCGTTCTTCTCGACGCTGCGGGCAAAGGCATCGGCCTTCTGGGCGGCGACTTCGAAGATGGATTCGGTATCGAAGATGCGGATCGAGCCAATGGCGGTCTTGGTGACGCCGCCGGCCTTGCAGAGCATGGGCAGCAGCCAGCGCGGCTCGGCCTTGTGCTTGCGGCCGACCGTGACCTTGAACCAGGTGCCGCCCTCGAATTTTTCGCGGGTGCGCGGGTCCTTGTCGCCGGGCTTGTCGAAGACCGGGGCGTCGGAGACATCCTCGGGGGCCGGACGGGCGGCCAGCTGCTGGCGCAGATAGGCGGCAGCAATGGCCTCGGGCGTGTAACGGGACAGAAGCTGGGAGACGAACTCGGCCTCTTCCTCGCCGACCGGCTGGGTCAGCCCCTCAGCGGTGAGGATGCTCTCGCGGTAGCGGGCCTCGATTTCCTCGGCAGAGGGCGGGGCCATCATGGTGACGTCGAGGCGGGCGGTCTTGAGGATGCGCTGGGCGACGGCGCGGCGATGCATTGGCGCGATGATGACGCAGGTGCCCTTGCGCCCTGCCCGGCCGGTGCGGCCCGAGCGGTGCAGGAGCGTATCGGCATTGGTGGGCAGATCGGCGTGGATGACGAGATCCAGGTTGGGCAGATCGATGCCGCGGGCGGCGACGTCGGTGGCGACGCAGATGCGGGCGCGGCCATCGCGCATGGACTGCAGCGCGTTGGTGCGCTCGGACTGGCTGAGCTCGCCGGAGAGGGTGACGACGTCAAAGCCGCGATTGTGGAGGCGCGCCGAGAGGTGCTTCACGCCCTCGCGGGTGGAGGCGAAGACGATGGTGTTGACGGCCTCGTAGTAGAGCAGCGTGTTGATGATGGCGTTTTCGCGCTCGGCGGAGGGGACAAGCATCAGCTTGTAGTCGATGTCGGCATGCTGCTCGGTGCCGCTGGAGGCGGCGACGCGCAGGGCATCGCGCTGGAAGGTCTTGGCCAACTGGGCGATGGGCTTGGGGACCGTGGCCGAAAAGAGCAGCGTGCGGCGGTCTTCGGGGGCGGCGTCGAGGATGAATTCGAGGTCTTCGCGGAAGCCCAGGTCGAGCATTTCATCGGCTTCGTCGAGCACGACGGCGCGCAAAGCCGACATGTCGAGGGCGCCGCGGGTGATGTGATCGCGCAGACGCCCGGGGGTGCCGACGACGATATGGGCACCGCGTTCGAGGGCGCGGCGCTCGGTGCGCGCATCCATGCCGCCGACGCAGGAGGCGGTGCGGGCGCCGGTTTCGGCATAGAGCCATTCGAGTTCGCGCTGCACCTGGAGGGCCAGTTCGCGGGTCGGGGCGATCAGCAGCGCGAGCGGCGCGCCGGTCTCGGTGAAGCGTTCGGCATCGCCCAGCAGGGTCGGGGCGATCGCCATGCCGAAGGCAACGGTCTTGCCCGAGCCGGTCTGGGCGGAAACGAGCAGGTCGCGCCCGCTGGTCTGGTCTTCGATGATGGCGGCCTGCACCGGTGTCAGCGTCTCATAGCCTTTGGCGGCGAGGGCGCGGGCAAGCGGGGCAAGGATGGTATCAGGCAGGGACATTACTGGCTTTCTGGACGCCGCCAAACATTGGCGTCATGGCCGCATGGGGCGGGAGGCCCGGTTTGCGGATGGAATTTGAGGTCGAGGCCATGGTGGTTGGACACACCATAGCACAAACAAGCAAAAAGGCCGCCCGGCGGGCGGCCTACCAATTGAATTGGCAGTCGTCACCCTTCTCCCCTTGAGGGAGAAGGTGCCCCGAAGGGGCGGATGAGGGGTCCTGCGCCATCCATAGGCATGCAAGCATGGGATAGCGCAGGACCCCTCACCCGCAATTTCCTCTGAACGAGGAAATTGCGACCCTCTCCCTCAAGGGGAGAGGGGGATATTGGCGATTAGCCAACCAGTTCGTCGTCGTTGAAGAAGAACTTGATTTCCTGGGCGGCGGTTTCCGGGGCGTCGGAGCCGTGGACCGAGTTTTCGCCGATCGAGAGGGCGAATTCCTTGCGGATGGTGCCGGGAGCGGCGTTTTCCGGGTTGGTGGCACCCATGACTTCACGGTTCTTGAGGATGGCGCCTTCGCCTTCCAGGACCTGGACGACGACGGGCGACGCGATCATCTGCTCGACCAGCTCGCCGAAGAAGGGGCGTTCCTTGTGGACCGCGTAGAAGCCTTCGGCCTGAGCGCGGGTCATGTGGATCTTCTTGAGGGCGATCGGGCGGAGACCGGCTTCCTCGAACTTGGCGATGATCTTGCCGATCAGATTGCGGCGGACGGCATCGGGCTTGATGATGGAGAAGGTGCGTTCGAGCGCCATTGGGTCGATCCTTGAATGGGTCTGTTGGGAAGGTGGCGCCTTGTAGCGGGAGACTGCGACGGAGGCAAGACGGGTGGCGGCCAATGCTGGCCGCCACGATTGCAGGGGTCAGTCCTCGTCGACGCGGTCGGTGCCGGTGGCCATGACCGTGCCGTCGGGAGCCAGCAGGGTGACATCGACATGGGTGACGGTTTCGTCGGCTTCGATGGCCTGCTCGACCTCGATTTCCACCGCCTGCATGGTGCAGACTTCCGCAGTGCTCGTGGTGGGGAAGGTCACCGAAAGCGTGCCGTCGACGAGCTCGCCCAGCTGTGCAGTGCCGACCTCTTCGCAGGCGCCGCCGGTATATTCGAACTCGATCTTGACCTGGCTGGCGTTGAGCCGATCCGCGTCGAGATCATCCAGGGTGCGCGCCTCCTGGGCATGGACCATGCCGGGGATAAAGGAGAGGGTGGCGAGGGCGAGAACAAACTTCATCGAGGTCATGGACGGTCCTTTCTGGTTGGACAGGCATAACGCCCGGCAGCGAAAGTGGCTCCAGCGGGGACGGCAGCCATGCCGTAAAGCCGGTTGCCATGACCGGCGCTTAACTCTATCCAACCGCAAACACTTCGTTGCAGGCTTGGGGCCACGGTTTTGCCGTCGCCAGCGTGAGCCCGCCTTCCACAGATTGCCGCATCATGCTGACCATCACCAACCTCACCTATCGCATCCAGGGCCGCGAGCTGTTCGAAGACGCGTCGGTGGTGCTGCCGACAGGCTCCAAGACGGGCTTCGTGGGCAAGAACGGGACGGGCAAGACCACGCTGTTCCACCTGATCCAGGGGCACATCTCGCTGGATTCAGGCTCGATCGAGCTGAACAAGAAAGCGCGGATCGGGGCGGTGGCGCAGGAAGCGCCGGCCGGCAATGAGAGCGTGCTCGACGTCGTGCTGGCAGCCGACAAGGAGCGGACGGCGCTGATGGCGGAGGCCGAGACGGCCACCGACCCGGACCGGATCAGCGAGATCTATATTCGCCTCGCCGATATCGACGCGCATTCGGCCGAGGCGCGGGCCTCGTCCATCCTCAAGGGCCTGGGCTTCGAGCAGGACCGGCAGAATGCGCCGACGCATGAGCTGTCGGGCGGCTGGCGCATGCGCGTGGCGCTGGCCGGCGTGCTGTTCAGCCAGCCCGACCTGCTGCTGCTCGACGAGCCGACCAACTATCTCGATCTTGAAGGCACGCTGTGGCTGGAAAAGTACCTCGCCACCTACCCGTATACCGTTTTCATGATCAGCCATGATCGCGACCTGCTCAACAAGTCGGTCAACTCGATCATCCATCTCGAGCATCGCAAGCTGACCTTCTACAAGGGCAATTACGACACGTTCGAAACCACGCGTCGCATGCAGATGGAGCTCAACAACAAGGGGCGCGACAAGGCGCTGGACCAGGTTGCGCATCTGCAGAAATTCGTCGACCGCTTCAAGGCCAAGGCGAGCAAGGCCAAGCAGGCCCAGTCGCGCATGAAGATGATCGAAAAGCTCAAGCCGCCGGCAGCCATGTTCGATGAATATTCGGCGCCATTCACCTTCCAGCAGCCCAAGGCCGAGCAGGCGACGCCGATGATCACGATGGACGGTGTTTCAGCGGGCTATGGCGACAAGACCATCCTGCGCCACATCAACATGCGGATCGATCCGGGTGACCGCATCGCGCTGATCGGCGTCAACGGCAATGGCAAGTCGACCTTTGCCAAGCTGCTGGCCGGCGACATCAAGCCGATGGGCGGCAGCTTCAGCAAGGGCAAGAAGCTGGAAATCGCGCATTTTGCGCAGCACCAGATGGACAAGCTCAAGCCGGACTGGACGCCGTTCGAGCATGTGGTCGAGCTGATGCCGACCGACAGCGAGGCCAAGCGCCGCTCGCGGCTGAGCCAGATGGGCCTGACCAAGTCACGCATGGATACGCTGGCCAAGAACCTTTCGGGCGGCGAGCGCGCCCGCCTGCTGATGGGCCTGATCACCTTTTCGGGCCCGGGCATGATGATCCTCGACGAGCCGACCAACCATCTCGATATCGACAGCCGCGACGCGCTGGTTCATGCGCTCAACGATTATGAAGGCGCCGTGCTGATCATCAGCCATGACCGCCACCTGATCGAGGCGACCTGCGACACGCTTTGGATTGCCGAAGGCGGCACGATCCGCGAGCTGGACGAGGATCTCGACAGCTACCAGCGCAGCATCACCTCGACCAAGGAGGGCAAGGGCGGCAGTGGCGTCAGCAAGGCGGATCGCAAGGCCAACAAGGCCGAGGCGGCGGCCCGCCGGGCCGAGATTGCGCCGCTCAAGAGCTCCATCAAGGACGCGGAAACCAAGATTGCCCGCCTCAAGGTGGAAATCGGCAAGATCGACGCGCAGCTCGAGGACCCCAAGGTCTATAATGGGCCGCCGGACCGGATGATTGCGCTGGGCAAGGACAAGGCGCGCTTCAGCGCCGACCTTGAGGCCACCGAAGAGCAGTGGCTGGCGCTGAGCGCCGAACTCGAGAGCGTCGAACGCGCATGAGCAGGCTGGCCGCCAGGGACGTGATCGAGACGCTGGGCATGCAGCGGCACCCCGAGGGTGGCTGGTATGTACAGACCTTCGAGGATGCCGAACAGGCGGACGGCCGGGCACGGTCCACGGCCATCTACTATCTGCTCGAAGCGGGCGAGGCATCGCATTGGCACCGGGTCGACGCGGTGGAAGTGTGGCACTGGTATGCCGGGGCGCCGCTGCGACTGCGCCTTTCGGACGGGAAGCATGTGGATGACTACCTGCTGGGAAGCGATCTCGCGGCCGGCCAGCGTCCGCAGGTGATCGTGCCGCGCGCGGCCTGGCAGGCGGCGGTGAGCACGGGCGAGTGGACGCTTGTCGGTTGCACGGTGGCGCCTGGATTCCAGTTTTCCGGTTTCGAGCTGGCGGAGGCCGACTGGGCGCCGGGAAAGGATTAACCGGAGTGGGGCCGGTCGGTTGACAGTTGATGCCCCCTGCCCTTTGCTGGCGGCCTGAATAGACGAAAGTGCGTGATGCGCCCTGTTGCCAAGCTGCTTGCCGCCCTATCCCTGTGCATGCTCTGCCTCGCTGGTGCTGTGCAGGCGCAGGAACTGACCAAGAAGCAGCGCGCTGCCGTCCATCGCTTTGCCTACAATAACAGCCTGTTCGTGCTGTATCACGAGCTGGGCCACCTGCTGTTCCACCAGTTCGACATGCCCGTGCTGGGCCGGGAAGAAGACGCGGCGGACAATGTCGCCACCTGGATCCTGCTCAACAAGCGCGGACCGGAAGCAGAGCAGGCTCTCGTCGATGCGGCAGAGGGGTGGATCCTGTCCGGGGTCGCCTATGACAGCGGCGGCAGCGAAAGCGACTATGCGGCCGTGCATAGCCTCGACAAGCAGCGGGCCTACCAGATCGTCTGCCTGATGGTGGGCATGGACGAGACCTCGTTCCGCCCCATCGCCAATGAATTCCGCATCATCCGCGACCGGCAGCAGAGCTGCCAATGGGACTATGACACGGTCGACCGGTCACTGCGGTCGCTGCTGGGCGGGCGCGGCGACAAAAGGGGCACCGAGGTGGTGGTGACCTATCATGATGCGGGGCAGCGCCTGAAGGAAGCGGCCCAGGCCTTCCGGGCCAGTGGCGTGTTCGACCAGGTGGCCGACGAGCTGCGCAGAAACTACAGCCTGGGCAAGACTGTGCAGTTCAACGCCAAGCGTTGCGGGGAGCCCAATGCCTTCTACGATCCGGAAACGATCGAGGTGATCTTCTGCTACGAGCTTATGCAGGACTACATGGATCTCTATTCGGAGAGCCTCGCCAAGGATCTCGAGCCGGCGGCGCCCCAAGTGGAGCCGCGCAAGCGGAAGAAGACCAAGATCGAGGCTAGCTGAAGCCGACGTAGCGTCCGGGCTTGTGATTGGTGGCAATGATCATGTTGAGCACCAGGGCGCCCAGGATCGAATAGATCACGCGGTCGACGGGCAGCACGAAGAAGGCCGAGGCCAGGATCACCGCATCGACGCCGAGCTGGAAATAGCCGGCGCGAATGCCGAAATTGTCCTGCAGGTAGAGCGCCAGGATATTGATGCCGCCAACGCTCGCCTTGTGGCGGAAGAGCGAGAGAATGCCCAAGCCCATCAGCCCGCCGCCGACCAGAGACGCATAGAGCGGTTCGATGCGGGAAATGTCGATCCAGGCAGGAATCTGCGCGGAGAAATAGGAGACCATGCCGACGCAGGCAAAGGTCTTGAGGGCGAAGGGCCAGCCCATGCGCAGCACGGCCAGAATGTAGAATGGCAGGTTGATGGCGAAGAACAGCCAGGCAAAGGGAATGCCGGTGCCATATTGCAGCAGCAGGGCCAGGCCGGCCGTGCTGCCGGTGGTTAGGGTGGCCTGGGCATAGAAGACGATGCCGAGCGACACCAGCATGGTGCCGATGAACATGGCGAAGATGTCTTCATGCAGCTGGTGGCGGCTGGGCGAGGCGAGATCGGTACTCATGCCTTCTTGACCCAGCGGCCGTCGGTTTCCTGCTGCCAATAGGTCAGATCGTTGCCCGGCTTGAGAGCCTTCCAGGCGAGGCGCGCTTCGGCGACCGCATCGGGATCGTGGCCGGAGAACATGTAGACGATTCGCTCATAGCCATCGGCGGACTGGGGCACGGCGCGATCGATGAAAAAGCGCACGGCGGCGCCGTTGGGATTGTCAGTACCGGTCGTGATCAGCACGGGCTGGTGCGCGTCGGTCGTTTCACCCGCCAGACCATGGGCAAGGAAGCTATCATCGCGGAAGGTCCACAGATGGGCATCGAGCGCCTCGGCGCGCTCGGTGGAGCCGACTTCGACCACCGCCCGCCAGCCGCGCTCCAAGGTCTTTTCCAGAAGCGCGGGAAGGACCGCTTCGAGCGGGCGAACTTCGAGGTGATAGAAGAGGACATCGGACATGGATGCAGTTAAGCCCTTCATGTGGCCGGGCGGAAGATTGAATCGGCGCGGAGCTGATCTGAGTTGGCGACAACCACAAGCCCGAGGGTGACGATCCAGTTTGAGGCGCGGTTAGGGCTCGCTAACCCTGGTAATAATCCCTGACCAGCCGATCGAGCAGGGCAACGCCGAAGCCGGGGGCCCAGGAGGTGTTGACTTCGGAGGTCCCTGCCCCAAAGGCCGTGCCGGCGATGTCGAGATGGGCCCAGGGCACGTTGTTGACGAAGCGCTGCAGGAACTGGGCGGCAGTGATCGAGCCGGCGGGGCGGCCGACCGAATTGCGGATATCGGCGAACTTGGACTCGATCATCTTGTCGTAGGCCGGGGCCAGCGGCATGCGCCAGAGCTTTTCGTTGGCGTTGAGCCCGGCATTGAGCAGCTGGATCGAAAGTTCGTCATTGTTGGAGAAGAGGCCCGCATGCTCATGGCCAAGGGCGACGATGATGGCGCCGGTGAGGGTCGCCAGGTTGATCATGAAGCGGGGCTTGAAGCGGTCCTGCGTGTACCAGAGGGCATCGGCGAGCACGAGGCGGCCCTCGGCATCGGTATTGATCACCTCGATGGTCGTGCCGCTCATGGCCTTGACGATGTCGCCGGGCCGGACCGAGCCGCCCGAGGGCATGTTCTCGACGAGGCCGATGACGCCGACGGCGTTGACCGGGGCCTTGCGGGCCGCAAGGGTATGCATCAGCCCGGTGACGGCGGCGGCGCCACCCATATCGCCCTTCATGTCTTCCATATTGGCGGCGGGCTTGATGGAAATGCCGCCGGTATCGAAAACCACGCCCTTGCCGACGAAAGCCAGCGGCGCCGCGCCGACATCGCCGCCGCGCCAATGCATGATGACGAGACGCGCCGGGCGATCAGAACCCTGGGCGACGCAGAGCAGCGAGCCCATGCCGAGTTTTTCGAGGGCTTCGGGCTCGAGGATTTCGACCTCGACGCCCAGATCGGACAACTGGGCGGCGCGGGCGGCGAACTCGACGGGGCCCAGGATATTAGCGGGCTCGTTGACCAGATCGCGGGCGAGCAATGTGCCTTCGACCGTAGCATTGCGATCGGCGATGGCGGTTTCGGCCGCGGCGGGATCAGCCACATGCAGGGTGACGGCAAGGGCTGCGGGCGCGTCGTCGCTGCGGGCGGACTTGTATTTGTCGAACTTGTAGTGACGCAGGCGCAGGCCCGCGGCCAGCTCGGCGATGGCGGCGGCGCTGGCGCCTGCTTCGTCCAGGATCACCGAGACGGAACCGGCGCGGGTGGCGGCGAGCTTGGCCATGAGCGAGCCGCCGCGGTCGGTCCAGCCGTTGAGCGGGGCGTCGGCTACGGGCTTGCCGCTGCCCAGCACCAGGAGGCGACGGCCACCCTTGCCCATGACATCGAGCGCCTGGCCCTGCTTGCCCTTGAAGGCAGCTGCAGCCGCAGTCTCCACCCAATCCAGACCGGTGGCGGCCCAGATGGCGGCGGCGGCGCCGGCGGGCGCGGCGTCTTCAGCGGCGTAGATGATGGTCAAGGGTGCGGCGGCACCGGCAAAGGCGGCGGTGCGAATGGTGATGGTCTGGGACATGGAGGGCCTTGATTGGCAAAACGGGCGGGGGCCGAAGACGGCCGCAATGGCTTTACATTGAGGTGTTTCCCGCCCGCGTCAATCCCGCAACAGGGTCGCGGACAAATCGGTGGACGGCGCGCTGCGCGCTTGTGTGGCACGGCAAACTGCACCAAGGTCCGGCGCATCTGCGGGACCTGCCCGCGGGCCGGAATAGACTGACCTGACTGCATGAAGAGACTGACCACCTATCTTGCCCGGCTGTTCGTTGCCGACGCGCTGATCCTGTTCGGTGTCGTCTGTTTCCTGCTGTGGCTGGTCAACTGCCTGCGTTCGTTCGACGTGGTCTCGGTCAAGGGGCAGAGCATATTGGTGCTCGGCGTGCAGGCGCTGCTGACCATGCCGCCGCTGGCGATCTCGTTCTTCTATGTCTGCATCGGCATCGGGCTCACCCGGGCACTGCAGGCGCTACAGGCCAATCGGGAGCTGCATATCATCCACACCAGCCATGGGCTGGGATCGCTGTGGCGGGCCACGGCTCTGGTGGCCGGGGCGGGCGTGGTGGGGGTGCTGCTGCTGTCGAACTTCATCGAGCCCTATGCCAATCGCCGGCTGAACATTCTCAATGCCAGCGTGGCGGCGGACCTGGTCAGCTCGACACTGCGGCCGGGGCGCTTCACCCAGGTGACGCCAGGCGTGGTGCTGCTGATCGGCGGCCGCGGCAGCGATGGGGAGATCAACGAGTTCTTCGCCGACGACAGGCGCGAGCCGGAGACGCGGCGGACCTACATTGCCGATTCTGCGCGGGTCTCGACCGATGGCGAGAACTACGTGCTCGAGCTGCGCAATGGCACGCTGCAATATACCCAGTCCAACGGGCGGTTCTCCGAAATCTCCTTTGCGCGCTACGACCTCAGCGTGGACCAGCTGTCGCAGCCGGTGGCGCAGACGGACCCGATGCTGGCGGAGGACAGCATCTCACTGATTGCCCAAGCCATCTCCAGCGGCGAGTGGAGCCCGTCCCTGCTGACCCTGTTGGCCAACCGGGCGGCCGAGGGCCTGCGGGTGGTCGGCATGGCCATGATGGTGCTGGCAATAATGGGCTTTCCGAGCGGGCGGCGCACGCGGTTCAACGTGCCGATGGAGGCCGTGGTGCTGCTGATCGCCTTCAGCGAACGCGGCCTCAGCGCCTATAGCCCGCTGGGCACGGGGACCGGGGCGCTGCTGCTGATCGTGGTGGCCGGGGGCGCGCTGCTGCTGCGCACGCGACCGCGGCCGATTCCCATGGTGGTGGCGCAATGAGCCGGATCGACTGGATCGTGCTCAACCGGCTGGGCAGCCGGATCGGGGTGACCGTATTGGTGTTCTACGGGCTTATTGCGCTGGTCGAGTCGCTCGACACCTGGCGCTTCAACTTCGTGGCGGACAATCACGGGCTGCCCTTGGCGGTGGTCATGGTGGCGATGAGCGGGGTCAAGTGGACGATCAAGACCCTGCCCGTCACCGTGCTGATGGGGGCCATTCTCGGCTTCATCGACCTCAAGGCGCGGCATGAACTGACAGTGATCCAGGCCAGCGGCATCTCCATCTGGCGGACGGTGCGCGCGCCGGTCATCGCGCTGGCGGCGGTGAGCCTCCTGGTGGCATTGGGCGTCGAGACGCTGAGCACGCAGATCAACCGCCAGCTCAGCCCGACGCCACCGGGCCAGGCGGCCATGCTGACGCCGCCAGGCGAGGTCTGGCTCGAACAGCGCAGCGGCGACACGCATTATGTGATGATGGCCACCGGCATGCAGCCGGGTGGCGCGGTCTTGGGCCAGGTGACGCTGTTTCACCTGGGCGAGAGCGATTCTGCGCGGGTGGAGGCCGCCGAGGCGCGGCTGGAAAATGAGCAATGGGTGATGCCCGAGGCCATTGTGCGCAACCCTGACCGGCCGGCGCAGCGGGTGTTCAACTACACGGTGCCGACCAGTTCATCAGCGACCGAAATCGGGCTCAAGCTGGCATCGACCGAAGACATGACGTTTTTCGAGCTGGCGCGGCTACTGCAGGCCGGCGTCGCCGATGCCAGCATCCGCACGGCGGGGACGATGCGGCTGATCAAGCTGCTAGCCCTGCCCCTGGTGCTGACGGGCTCGCTGTTCATTGCATTTGCGTTTACCGCAGGTTATCGAAGAGGCTCTAATTATGGTCCTGCGGTCCTCTATGGGATCGTGCTGGGATTTGTTGTGTTCGTGATTACCGAGATGGCCGACCGAGCCGGGTCGACCGGCGTTCTCGATCCCACGTTTGCGGCAGTCGGACCGGCGTTTGTAGCCATCGTCATCGGCGTGACGGTGCTGCTGTACAAAGAAGACGGGCGCGCGTGAGTATGATGGCGAGTGCCAAGAGGGGGATTTCGCCACACCGCCTGGCTCTGGCCAGCGCGATGATTGCGCTTACCCTGACCGCCAGCGCCTCCGCGCAAGGCCTTGTTCCCATAGATTTTTTCAATGCACCGATCGACAGCTCGGCACCATCGGCGATCGAGGCTTCGACGCTGACCTTCGACAGCGTCAACAATATCATCACGGCCAGCGGCGATGTGGTGCTCAGCCAGGGCGGCTATACGCTGACCGGGCAGAGCCTGGTCTATAACCGGAGTGCTGGGACCCTCAAATTTGTCGGCGATGTCACCATTCTGGACCCCTCCGGCAATCTGGCCGAAATGGTGGACCTGGATGTCACCGGCGGCATGAAGCAGTCCTTCATGAATGCGCTGACCATCACCACCTATGATGGCGCGCGCATCACCGCCGACAGCGTGGATTATGACGCCGCGCTACAGACGCTGATGGAAAAGGCGAGCTATGCCCCCTGCGGGGACTGCATCGACGATGCCGGACGGCGCATCGGCTGGTCGGTCACCACGTCGCGCGTCACCTATAATGCCGAAGACGGCTCGGTGGCTCTCGAGCAGCCGACCCTGTCGGTTCTCGGCATTCCGGTGGCCTGGCTGCCCTATCTGTGGCTGCCCGATACCAGCGCGAATACCGTCGCCAATGTGCGCACGCCGATCTACGACTATAGCGAGAAAACCGGGCACACGCTGATCGTGCCCTATGCGGCCTATTCGAGCCGCTGGACCGAGATCGTGCTGACGCCGACCTTCATGAGCCGGCAGGGTTTCCTGCTCGGCGCCGAGTGGCTGCAGCGGTTTGACAATGGCTCGTTCCAGATCAAGGCTTCCGGACTCTACCAGTTCGACCAGTCGGCCTTTACGTTCACCGAAGCGAAGCGCGACTGGCGCGGTGCGGTCCAGACGTCGGGTGAATTCACCCCGATCGAAGACTGGACGGTGGGCTGGAGCTATGTGGCCTTCACCGACGCGGCCTATCTGCCCGACTATCGGCTGACCACCGCAAAATCCTCGGTCAACCAGGTCTATGCGACGCATCTGACCGATGACACCTTCTTCGACGTCCGCCTGCAGCAGTTCAACCTGCTGGGCGACGTGACGGCTGCGTCGCAGGGGCAGCAGGGCAAGGCCCTGCCGGTGGTGCGTTTCGAGCATATCGAAGACCTGGGGCCGGATGCGGGGCGGGTCGAGATCAGCGGGCGCCTGCTGGGCGTGCATCGGGACCTGGACTCCCAAACCACCGTCAATGGCGTGCCCTATACATTCGGCTATGCCGGCAACAAGCAGCATCTGAACCTGCAGGCGGGATGGCAGCGGCAGTTTATCGGCTCGGGCGGGTTTGTGGCGACGCCCTATCTGGGCGGACGCGGCGACGTGGCCTATTACGACGGCACCAGTGCCGCCCTGCCCGGCGCGACGACCTTGTGGAGCGCCACGCCGATCGCAGCCATGGATGTGCGCTTTCCGATGGCGGCCAATGACGGTTCGACGGTCCACCTGATCGAGCCCATCGGCCAGCTGGTCTATCGCGGCTCCAACACGACGGCGGTGGGCATCACCAATGACGATGCCCAGAGCTTCGTGTTCGATGACACGAATTTGTTCAGCTACAACCGCTTTTCGGGCGGCGACCGGCAGGAGACGGGGCTGCGGGCCAATATTGGCGGGCGCTACCAGGCCAATTTCGCCGATGGCGGCTTTTTCGAAGTCATTGCCGGCCAATCCTTCCAGCTGGCGGGCAGCAATGCCTTTGCGGCCGCCGACCCGGCGCAGACCGGGGTGGGCTCCGGGATGGACGTTACCGCCTCCTATGCCGTGCTGGGGGCCTATGCCTCGTTCGCCGAAGGCCTGACGTTGGGCGGCAAGCTGCAGGTCGACACCGCCAGCCCCCGGGTCACCCGGACAGGCCTGGGCGTGGGCTATGCCAATGCCGGCTATGGGGCCAGCGTCGACTACGGCTTCCTGGCTGCCAATGCGGCCGTCGGCACGCTGAAGGACCAGCATGAAATCGGCGGCACGATCACCATTCCAGTGGCCGAATACTGGTCGGTCAGCAGCAATGCCTCCTGGGACCTGGCCGGCAACAGCTGGCTGCAGGTGGGTGGCGGGGTGACCTATGACGACGGCTATGTGGTCATCGGCGCCAATGCCAACCGCACCGGGCCGACGCATAGCTCGCCCAATGCAACCACGGTGACGGCGACGTTCCGGCTCAAGGCCCCGGCGGGGTTCAATGTCGGCTATCAGGGCGCAGTCCCGGTGACCTTGCCCAGCTTCTAGGCAATATCGGATTTTGGCCTCATTCATGGGGCAATTGACAGGGCGCAGTTCCCGCCGCATTGAGGGCGGGTGCTTTGACGCGAGGCGGAAGAATACGATGACCAAAAATCTCTGGAGGCGCGCAGCCAGCGCCATGATCGTGGGCGCGATTCTGACCATCGGTGCGGCCATGCCGGCCGTTGCGCAGGCCGCCCGGGTGACCGTGAACGGGACCCCGATCACCGATCTGCAGGTGGCGCAGCGCCAGAAACTGTTCGCGCTCGAAGGCAGCAGCGGCGGTTCTAAGGGTGCCACGGAACAGCTGATCGACGAAGCCATCCAGATCAGCGAAGCCAAGCGCCTCGGCATTACCGTTTCCAACGCGCAGATCGATGAAGCGCTGCTGCAGATCGCGCGCAACATGAATGTGAGCCAGGACCGACTGATCAACATGCTGCAGCAGGGCGGCGTCGGCATGGACACGCTCAAGGACCGGCTGCGCGCTGCCATCGCCTGGAACGCCATCACCGAACAGGTGATCATGCCGCAGGTGCAGATTTCGGAGCTGCAGCTCGATGAGCAGGCGGCCAACAAGGTGCAGGACTACCAGACCTTCGATTACATCCTCAAGGAAGTGATCTTCGTGGGCAGCGGGTCGGGCGGTCGCGCCGGGCAGGCCAACAGCTATCGCTCCAAATTCGCCGGCTGCGATACGGCCGTGGACCTGTCGCTGGCCTTTACGGACGCGGCGGTGATCGATGTCGGCCGGCGGCATGCAACACAGCTGCCGGAAGCCATTGCCAAGGAACTGGCCGGGCTCAATGTCGGCGGCATCACCAAGCCGCGCGTGGTCGAAACCGGCGTTTCCATGCTGGCCGTCTGCGAGAAGGCCCAGGCGGAAGACCTGACCTTCATCAAGAGCGACCTGCGCGCCGAAGCCGGCAATGACGTGCTTGTCGACCAGAGCGCGGCCTATATGGCCAACCTGCGCAAGCAGGCCAAGATCATCTACAACTGAGACAGGCCGGCCCGCTTCGGCGGGCCGCTCTGTTATTCGCAAGAACGGGCCCGCGTGACGGGCCTTACGCTGTTCACCGACGGGGGCCGAGATGGACAAGCCGCTGGCCATCAGCATGGGTGAACCTGCGGGCGTGGGTCCCGACATCATCCTGGCACTCTATGCGCAACGCGCCGAACTCGGCCTGCCGGCCTTCTGCGTCTTCGGCAATGCCGAATTCCTGAGGGCGCGCGCAGCGCGGCTGGGTCTCAGCATCGACATTGTCAATGCCGACCCCGCAGGCTCAGCTGCCGCTTTCGCCAATGCCCTGCCGGTCATCGAGGTGGACGGGCTGGTGCCCGACCATCCGGGGCAGGCATCGCATGTGTCGGCGGGCGCGGTGATCCGGTCCATCCAGATGGCGGTCGATGCGACGCTGACGGGCGCCTGCCGGGGGCTGGTGACGGCGCCCATCCACAAGGGTGCACTCTACAATGCCGGCTTCAAGCATCCCGGGCATACCGAATTCCTGGCCGAACTCTGCGCCCGTGGCGACAAGCCGCGCTTGCCGGTGATGATGCTGGCGCATGGCGGGCTGCGGGCGGTGCCGGTGACCATCCACGTGCCGATCAGCCAGGTGCCGGGGCTGCTGACCAAGGCGCTCATCGTGGAGACGGTGCAGATCGTGGCGCATGACCTGCGGCACCGCTTCGGCATTGCCAATCCGCAGATCGGGGTGGCGGGGCTCAACCCGCATGCCGGCGAAGGCGGAGCGATCGGGCGGGAAGAGCTGGAGGTCATCGGACCAGCAGTGGCCCAGCTGCAATTCGAGGGGATCGGCGTGGAAGGCCCCCTGCCCGCCGATACGCTGTTTTATCCGACCCATTGGGCGCGCTATGATGCGGTGGTGGCCATGTATCACGACCAGGCGCTGATCCCGATCAAGACGGTGGCCTTTGAGGAGGCAGTGAACGTGACGCTGGGGCTGCCCATCGTGCGCACATCGCCCGACCATGGGACGGCCTTTGACCTGGCGGGGAGCGGCCGCGCCTCGCCGGCAAGTTTTCTCGCCGCCATAAGGATGGCCGATGCCATGACGGCCTCCACATGAGCCAGATCGACAACCTGCCGCCATTGCGCGAGGTGATTGCCGAGCATGGCCTGCGCGCCAAGAAGGAACTGGGGCAGAACTTCCTGCTCGACCTCAACCTGACCTCGCGTATCGCGCGGGTGGCGGGACCACTGGAGGGCGTGCGCGTCATCGAGGTGGGACCGGGGCCAGGCGGGCTGACACGGGCGCTGCTGGCCGAGGGCGCGCGCGAGGTGATTGCCATCGAGCGGGATGCGCGGGCCCTGCCGGCGCTGGCGCAGATTGCCGAGGCCTATCCGGGGCGGCTGACAGTGATCAGCGGCGATGCCATGGAGATGGACTATCGGCTGCTGGCCGACGGGCCGACGCGGATCATCGCCAACCTGCCCTACAATATCGCGACGCCGCTGCTGACGGGCTGGCTGACGCTGGACCCCTGGCCCAGCTTTTTCGAGAGCCTGACGCTGATGTTCCAGCGGGAAGTGGCGGAGCGTATCTGCGCCAAGCCGGGCGAGGATCCCTATGGCCGGCTGGGCGTGCTGGCGGGCTGGCGCACCGACGCACGAATTGCGTTCAATGTCGGCCGGCAGGCCTTCGTGCCGCCGCCCAATGTCACCTCGGCCGTCGTGCATCTGGTGCCCAAGGCGGTGGGTGACGACGTGACCGTCAAGGATCTGGAGCATATTACGCGCGCCGCCTTCGGGCAGCGGCGCAAAATGGTGCGGCAGAGCCTGAAGGCCGCCGGCGTGCCGGTGGAGGGCCTGTTGCAGGCCGCGGGGCTGCGGGGAGACGAGCGGGCCGAGGAACTGCCCGTGGGGGCGTTCCTGGCCATGGCGCGGGCCCTGCCGGCGCTGCGCAAGGCGGCGGGCTAGACGCCGGCTGGCGGCTCGGCGGGACGCTCGGGTACGGGCAGGACTGGCAGGAACATCAGGCGGATGGAAACGAGGAAGGCGGCAAGGGCGGCGCCGCCGCTGACCAGCATGACGCCCGGCCAGCCCCAGGCCATCCAGGCATAGCCGCCGAGCGTGCCCAGCACCGACGAGCCGAGATAATAGGCGAAGAGATAGATGGCCGAGGCCTGGGCGCGCCCGACCACGGCGCGGCGGGCAACCCAGGCGCTGGCTATGCCATGGGCGGCGAAATAGCCGATGGTGGCAATGGCGAGGCCGGCAATGATGACCGGTGTCGAGGGGATGAGCGTCAGGAAGGTGCCCGTGGTCATGACGAGCACCAGGGTCCAGTAGACCTTGCGACGGCCGAGGCGCTGGGCCAAGCCGCCTGCCCAGGCCGAGCTGATGCTGCCGAACAGATAGACCACGAAGATCGCCGCGATGGCCGAGTGGCTGAGGCTGAAGGGCGGCAGCGCGAGGCGAAAGCCGGCGTAGTTGTAGAGCGTAACAAAGCTGCCCATGAGCAGGAAAGCCGAGGCGAAGAGCCAGGGCAGGCCCCTGTCGGTGAACTGGACAGTGACGAGACGCACCAGGTCGCGCATGCCAAGGCGGGAGCGGGCGGAGTTGTGCGGGGTGGGGAGCAACAGGACCACCGCGAGCGCGGCAACGGCAACGGCGAGCCCCAGCACCAGCAGGGCCGGACGCCAGCCGATCCAGTCGGTCAGAACGCCCGATACCAGGCGCCCGGCCATGCCCCCGATAGCGGTACCGCCGATATAGAGCCCCATGGAAAAGCCCAGGGCATCGGGATCCATCTCTTCGGCGAGGTAGACCATGGCGACGGCTGGCAGGCCCGACAGGGTCAACCCCATCAGCGTGCGGATGGCGATCAGCGACCACCAGTTTGGCGCAAAGGGCAGCAGCAGGCCGAGCGTGGCGGTGAGCAGGATCGCCCAAACCATCAGGGTCTTGCGGCCCAGGCGGTCGGCGACCCAGCTGGCTAGGAGCAGCGCGACGGCCAGCGTGGCCGTGGTGGCAGAGAGAGCGAGGGAACTGGTACCGGCGTCCAGGCCAAATTGGGCGGCGAAGATGGGCAGCAGCGGCTGGACCGAATAGAGCGACGCGAAGATGGCGAAGGCCGAGAGGAAGAAGGCCGTGTTCGCACGGAGGAAAGCCGGGGTGCCGCGCCGGATGGCCGCCGGAACCTGCGCCTCAACCATAAATGCTCACCTCACCCATCGATTCAACGGGCTGTCACAGCGAATCGATTTGGTTCTGCAAGTCCTTGACGAAATTATCCAATTGGGTGAGGCGCGGCCGGGCCAAGCGGGCGGCGGCAAGGATGGAGCGCACCTTCTGGGTCGACGCCTCAAGGTCATCATTGATGATGATGTAGTCGTATTCGGAATAGTGCTGCATCTCGAGCTTGGCGTTACGCAGGCGCTTTTCGATGGTGCCGACACTGTCCTGCGCGCGGCGCTCGAGGCGGGCGCGAAGCTCCTTGATGGTGGGGGGCAGGATGAACACAGTGACCATGTCCTTGCGGCTCTTTTCATAGAGCTGCAGGGTGCCCTGATAGTCGATATCGAAGAGGATATCGTTGCCGGCAGCCAGCTGTTCTTCGACCTTGGCGCGGGGGGTGCCGTAGAAATTGTCGTGCACCTGGGCCCATTCGAGCAGCTCGCCATCGGCCTTCATGCGATTGAAGGTGGGCACATCGACGAAGTAGTAATGGGTGCCCTCGACCTCATCGGTGCGACGGGCACGCGTGGTGACCGAGACCGAGAGGCGGATATTGGGATCCTGGCCGAACAGGGACCGGGAAATCGACGACTTGCCCGCACCCGACGGCGAAGCGATAACCAGCATGACGCCGCGACGCTGGGATTCCATCAGCCAGTTCCTATTCGATATTCTGCACTTGTTCGCGTAGTTGATCGATCGCCGCCTTGAGGTCAAGGCCGATGGCGGTGAGCTCCACCGCATTGGATTTGCTGCACAGCGTATTGGCTTCGCGATTGAATTCCTGCGCCAGGAAGTCGAGCCGCCGGCCGACCGCGCCACCGCCCCGGATGAGCTGGCCGGCATTGGCGATATGGGCCACCAGACGGTCCAGCTCCTCGCGGATATCGGCCTTGGTGGCGAGCAGCAAGGCCTCCTGGGCGAGGCGTTCTTCGGGAATGGTGATGTCGTCGGCGATGGCGGCAACCTGCTCACGCAGGCGGGCGAGAATGACCTCGCGGCTGCGTGCGGGGTGCTGTTCGGCCTGCGTCACCAGGGCCTCGATCTGGTCCAGCCGGTCGAGCAGAATGGCGGCGATCTGGTTTCCTTCCTGACGCCGTGCCAGAACGAGATCGACCAAGGCCTGGGAGGCGGCGTCGAGTATAGCCGCGACGAGCGCTTCTTCGGCCTGGGCGGACATGGGGCTGTCGCGCTGGTCCAGCACGCCCTTGAGACCGAGAATGCCGTCGAGGCTGGGAGCGGTCGCTTCGACCTTGCCCTTGAGGTCATCGAGGGCGGCGAGAACCGTTGCCAGGGCCTGGCGGTTGACGAGCAGCTCGCCCCCTGCCCCATCGCGCTCGACCGACAGGCTGAAGGTGACCGAACCGCGCGAGACCATCTTGCCGATCAACTGACGGATGTCGCCCTCGAGAGCATCAAGGCCGGGGGCAAGGCGCAGCCTGATATCGAGGCCGCGCCCGTTGACCGACTTTACCTCGCAGGCAAAGGACGCGCCGGGCACCGAGCCAGTGGCCCGGGCATAGCCGGTCATGCTGGCAAGCGCCTGGCTCACTGTGCGGCCGGGGCGTCAGAGTTCTCGGCGGCCTGCTCTGCCTCGACGGCCTGGCGGGCCGCCTCGGCTTCCGCTTCGGCCTGTGCGGCGGCTTCGGCTGCTATGCGACGGTATTGCGCGACATTGTCCTGATGCTCGGCATAGGTTTCGGCAAAGACGTGGCCTTCGCTGGGCGAGGCACCCTTGGCGACGAAGTAGAGATAGTCATGCGTGTCGGGATTGGCGACAGCGCGCAGGGACTCGACGCCGGGATTGGCGATGGGCGTGGGGGGCAGCCCATCGATCTGATAGGTATTGTAGGGCGTCTGCGCCTCGATCTCGGAGCGGCGCAGGCCGCGGCCGAGGGTCGATTGCCCCTTGGTGATGCCATAGATGATGGTCGGGTCGGACTGCAGGCGCATGCCGTCGCGGAGGCGATTGACGAAGACCGCGGCAACCTGCGGCCGCTCGCTGGCGAGGCCGGTTTCCTTCTCGACGATGGATGCCAGCACCAGCAATTGCTCGGGCGTCTCGACCGGCAGGTCGGGAACGCGGCTTTCCCAGACGGCGGCAAGCTCGGCAGCCATGGCGGCCTGCATCTTGTCGAGAACCGACTGACGCGTATCGCCCGGGGTGTAATCGTAGCTGCCGGGCAGGATCGAGCCTTCCGGGGGCAGCGAGGTGACTTCGCCAACCAGGTTGCCATCGGCATTGAGGCGCTGGATCGCTTCCCAGGAGGTCCAGCCCTCTGGGATGGTCACCGCATAGCGGATCGGGTTGCCCTCGGTGAGTTCCTGCAGGATGTCGGCCATGCTGGCGCCGGCCGGAATACGGAAATCGCCGGCCTTGAGCGCGGCCTGCCGTTCGGTGAGGCGGCCGCCGGCCTGGAAGATGTACTGGTTGGAAATGAGCCCCTGCTCTTCGAGGCGCGTCGAAATGGACGCCAGGCCCGAGCCCGATTCGACGCGGAAGGTCGCTTCCTCGGTGAGGGGACCATCGCCGTAGAACTGGGACGCGCCGTAGACGACGAGCCCGCCGGCCACCAGCAGGCCGATGACCAGCAGGGTCAGCAAGCCATTGAGGATGTCGACGAAACCATTGCTTGAACGGCGGCGGCGCCTGGGCTTGCGATCATTCATCGTGCTGGATCATCCTCGAAGCCCATTCGCTTGGGCGCGATGGGTCTTGTCATCGTTTTGAGTCAGCCTCATGGCCGGCGGCATTGTTGGTGTGCCGGGGGCACAAAGACAAGAGGCACACCGCGTAACAACGCGGTGTGCCTCCATTTGAACCGTGGAAAAGTCAGCCGACCTTGCGCATCACCAGGCTGGCATTGGTGCCGCCGAAGCCAAAGCTGTTGGACAAGGCCACGTTGATCTCCGTCTTGAATGCCGTCTTGGGCACCAGATTGATCGCGGTTTCAACCGAGGGATTGTCCAGATTGAGCGTCGGCGGCGCGATGCCGTCGCGCATGGCGAGCAGACAGAAGATGGCTTCAACCGAGCCGGCGGCGCCCAGAAGGTGGCCGATGGCGGATTTGGTGGAGCTCATCACCGTCTTGGGCGCGGCATCGCCCAGAACGCGGGTTACCGCGCCCAGTTCGATCTCGTCGCCCAGGGGCGTCGAGGTGCCGTGCGCGTTGATATAATCGATCTCGGAGGCATCGATACCGGCGCGCTTGATCGCCGCGCTCATGGCGCGGAAACCGCCATCGCCATCGGGCGAGGGAGCGGTGATGTGGTAGGCATCGCCCGACAGGCCATAGCCGATCACTTCGCCATAGATCTTGGCGCCACGCGCCTTGGCGCGCTCATAGTCTTCGAGCACGACAATGCCGGCGCCTTCGCCCATGACGAAGCCGTCGCGGTCCTTGTCGTAAGGACGCGATGCCGCGGTGGGGTTGTCGTTGAAATTGGTCGACAGGGCACGGGCGGCGGCAAATCCGGCCAAAGCCAGACGATTGACGCAGCTTTCGGCACCGCCGGCGACCATGACGTCGGCATCGCCAAGAGCGATCAGCCGTGCGGCGTCGCCGATGGCGTGGGCGCCCGTGGAGCAGGCGGTCACGACCGAATGGTTCGGTCCCTTGAGACCGAAACGGATCGAGACATAACCAGAAGCGAGGTTGATCAGCCGGCCCGGAATGAAGAAGGGGCTGATGCGGCGCGGGCCCTTCTCGTGCAGGGTGATGGACGCATCGTAGATGCCGCCAACGCCACCAATACCAGAGCCGATCAGGACGCCTGTGCGTTCCTGCTCTTCCTGGGTCTTGGGCTCGACACCGGCATCGTCGATAGCCTGCTTGGAGGCAGCCATCGCGTAAACGATGAAGGGGTCAACCTTGCGCTGCTCCTTGGTATCCATCCACTCATCGGGATTGTACTTGCCCTCGGCGTAATCGCCGAGCGGCAACCGATGTGCGATCTGGCACGCGATATCATCGACCTCGAAATCGTCGATGCGCTTGGCACCACTCTTTCCGGCCAGGATATTGGCCCAGGTGGCCTCAACTCCGCAGCCGAGGGGCGTAACGAGGCCCAACCCGGTGACGACAACGCGGCGCAATTCCATGCTTTACCTGCCTAACTCGACCAAGCCCGGGGGGCTTAGCCGACGGCCTTAGTGAGGAAGGAGACGGCGTCGCCGAAAGTCTGGATCGACTCGGCAGCGTCATCAGGAATCTCGACCGAGAATTCTTCTTCGAAGGCCATCACCAGCTCGACCTGGTCGAGAGAGTCCGCACCCAGATCGTCGATGAAGCTAGCCTTTTCGACAACCTTCTCGGCATCCACATTGAGGTGTTCCACAACGATCTTGCGGACCCGATCAGCGACATCGCTCATATTGACTTCCCTTTTCGAAATCGAGGTTTCGTTTCGCTTCTTTATTGGCGCAGTGCCAAATCTTCAAGCACCGTGTTTGGCTGACCGACAGGCAATGTAGGCGCGCTTTCCGGCGCCCGCAAGGCAGTCTGCCACCGCTATCAGCGGGGCCGAGTATCACACTTGCAGCGGCTTGCCCAGCAGCCCGTATGCCGGTTTTCAACGGCTTTCGCCCGGTTTTGTTGCCACGCCGAATGTTGCATCGACACCATCAGATCATCGCCATGCCGCCGTTGACGTTGAGCGTATGGCCGGTGATGTAGGCAGCGCCGTCGCTGGCCAGGAAAACCGCACAGGCGGCGATTTCCTGCGCCGTACCCAGCCGGTTGGCCGGAATCGTGGACAGGATCGACTCGCGCTGCTTGTCGTTGAGCTCGTCTGTCATGGCCGAGGCGATGAAGCCGGGCGCAATCGAATTGACCGTGATTCCGCGCGAGGCGACCTCATGGGCAAGCGCCTTGTTCATGCCGATCAGGCCGGCCTTGGAGGCGGCATAATTGCCCTGCCCCGGATTTCCCATGACGCCCACCACGGAGGAAATGCCGATGATGCGGCCGAAGCGCTGTTTCATCATGCCGCGCAGAACGGCGCGGTTGAGGTGGAAGGCAGCCGTGAGGTTCACGGCGATGACTTCGTCCCACTCTTCGTCCTTCATGCGCATGAAGAGGTTGTCGCGCGTCATGCCGGCATTGTTGACGAGGATGTCGAGGCCACCCATGGCCGCCTCGGCGGCGGGGACGAGCTTGTCGACCTCGTCGAGCCTGGAGAGATTGGCCGGAAGAATCGCGCAGTCCTTGCCGATTTCCTTGGCCGTGTCTTCAAGCGCGCCAACGCGGGTGCCGCTGAGGGCGACGGTCGCGCCTGCGGCAGCCAAGGCCTTGGCAATCTCGCGCCCGATGCCGCCGCTGGCGCCGGTCACTAGGGCGCGTTTTCCAGTCAGATCAAACATTTAGTCCTCCCCCACGGAGATAGTGATTCAAGTCCTTGATGGCTTGATTCAGGTTCTTAAGCCGATAGTGCCGCCACGAAGGCATCGATATCGGCCGGCGAGCTGACGGCGGTGGCGACAGTCTCCGCGTTGATGCGTTTTGCAAGGCCCGTCAGCACCTTGCCGGTGCCAAGCTCAGCCAGATGGGTAACACCACCCGCACCGGTCAGCCACGTCACGCTCTCCGTCCAGCGGACGACGCCCGTGACCTGCTCGACAAGGCGCTGGCGGATTTCGTCCGGATCGGAAATCGGGGTGGCAAGCACATTGGCAACCAGAGGCACGACCGGCGCCTGCATGGTGACTTCGGCCAGGGCGGCAGCCATGGCATCGGCGGCGGGCTGCATCAGCGAGCAGTGGAAGGGCGCACTCACCGGCAGCAGGAGAGCACGCTTGGCGCCCTTTGCCTTGGCGATCTCGACGGCGCGCTCGACGGCGGCCGTGCTGCCCGAGACAACGACTTGGCCGGGGGCATTGTCATTGGCAACGTCGCAGACATCGCCCTGGGCGGCCTCGTCGGCCACTTCCTGGGCGGTTGCCACGTCGAGACCCAGCAGGGCCGCCATGGTGCCGTGGCCGACCGGAACGGCCTTCTGCATGGCCTGGCCACGCGTCTTGAGCAGGCGGGCGGTGTCGGCGATGGAAAAGGTGCGCGCGGCGCAGAGGGCGGAATATTCGCCCAGCGAATGGCCGGCGACGTAGCGGGCGTGATCGGCAAGGCGGATGCCCTTGGCCTCGAGCACGCGGACGACGGCGAGACTGACGGCCATCAGGGCCGGCTGGGCGTTTTCGGTCAGGCGCAGGATATCGTCGGCGCCTTCGAACATGATGGCCGAGAGACGCTGGCCCAGGGCCTCATCGACTTCCTGAAAGACGGCGCGCGCCTCGGGATAGGCGGCGGCCAGGTCCTTGCCCATGCCGATGGCCTGGCTGCCCTGGCCGGGAAAGGTGAATGCATAGCTGGTCATGGTGTCGCCCCCTTTTGACTCAGTTAGACAATCCGCAGGCGGGCTGTCCAGTTGCGCGGGGTTTGAGCGGGAGTGTGTGGCAGAGTCAAGGCAGGATGGCGGCGCGGACCGCGAGCGCCTGTACACCCTGCTGGCGGAGGCGTATTTTGGTGGTGTGACAGGCTCTCAGAAAGGGAGGAAGTTATGCTCACAGATCATCGTGCCTACGCAACCATCCCGGCTGCAGACATGAACCGGGCAAAATCCTGGTATCGGGACAAGCTCGGCCTGACACCCGCGCTGGAAGACGACATGGGCTGCCTCTACCGGGTTGGCGGCGGGACCAGCTTCCTGCTCTATCCCACGCCCAATGCGGGCAAGGCGCCGAATACCCTACTTTCCTTTGCCACCGACGACGTGGAGGCCGAGGTTAGCGACCTGCGCAAGCATGGCGTGCGCTTCGAGGAATATGACATGCCGGGCCTCAAGACCGTCAACGGCATTGCCACGATGGGCAAGTTCCATGCCGCCTGGTTCAAGGATTCCGAAGGCAATATCCTGGCCGTCGGGGATGAACCCAACTAGGTCATCTTTGAGCCGGACGCGTGTTAGTTCCGCCCGGCTCACGCTCATCCGAATGTGTCAGGCCTGGCCAGAGGCTGCTGGCGGGGACAACTCTTCCGGTCCCACTGCCAGGGGTCAGCGCAGGCCCAGCGCATCCTGGGCGCTGCGCTCGGCGACGTCGCCGGCCTGAGTGATCTCGGCCTCGGTCTGGCCGAGTGCGCGTGCGGCGGCTTCTGCAGCGCGGCGGGCATTGACGACGGCATCGCGCTTGGCCTGATCGGTCATCGCGCCTGCCTGGTTGCGCAGGTCGTCGAAGGTACGCTGGGGGTTGGCAGCGGCCTCAACGGCGGGCGCCAAGGCATCGGGAACCTCGATCTGCACCGTAGTGGTGCCATTGGGTTCGGTCTGCACGGTGGCTGCCGGCTCGTTGGTCGGCGCGTTGTCGCAGGCGGCCAGGGTGAGCACGGCGAGGGCGGCGAAGGGCAGCAGCAGCTTGGTCATATAAGCAGTCTCGGTTGGATCAGGCCGCCTCCTAGCAGGTCAAAGCCGGCAAAGATGTGACCGCAAAGCAGCGCGCGAAGACGCAAGGGCCTTGTATTTCCGCCGTCCCTGGCCTATTGGACCGCCAGCAATTCGTTTGGCCGGGGGCTGAACGGAGGGTTTGCCATTTGGAATGGCGAATAGGGCATGCTGCCCGGCCTCCCGTGTTCCCGCTCTTTGCAAGACTGCTTTGACGCCTTTCCGGCTTCAAGGAGGCTCCGCGCCAGACATTGCTGTGTTTGAACCACGAAGGAAGGCGCATCAATGGCCCTTTACGAGCATATCTTCCTGGCGCGCCAGGACGTTTCCCAGCAGCAGGTCGAAGAACTGACCGCTGCCCTGACCGAAGTCCTCGCCGCTGGCGGTGGCAAGGTCACCAAGAATGAATATTGGGGCCTCAAGGGTCTCTCCTACCGCATCCGCAAGAACCGCAAGGCGCATTACACGCTGCTGAACATCGATGCTTCGGCTCCGGCCGTCGCCGAAATGGAACGCCAGATGCGCATCAATGAAGACATCCTGCGCTTCATGACCGTGCGCGTGGACGAGCTGGAAGAAGGCCCGTCGGCAATGATGCAGAAGCGCGACCGCGACGACCGCGATGGCGACCGTGGTGGCCGTCCTGGTGGTGGCTTCGGCGGCGAACGCCGTCCGCGTCGTTTCTAATTTAAGGACATACAGCTATGGCAATCAAAGACCTTACCACCGCCCAGGCCCGCCGTCCGTTCCAGCGCCGCCGCAAGACCTGCCCGTTCTCGGGCGAAGGCGCGCCAAAGATCGACTACAAGGACGTCCGCCTGCTCAGCCGCTACGTTTCCGAGCGCGGCAAGATCGTGCCGAGCCGCATCACCGCCGTTTCTGCCAAGAAGCAGCGTGAACTGGCTCAGGCGATCAAGCGGGCTCGTTTCATCGGCATCATGCCGTATGCCGTCCAGTAAGTTCGCTGGGCTGGCGATCTAGCGGCGGTTCGCTGCGCTTCCGGTGCTCACGTACTCAAGTACGCTCCGCTCCGGTTCTCGCGAACCACCACTATCTCATCCAGCCCAACGACTTCCTGATTGGCCTACCGTCTCACAACGGGGGCCGGTGCTCTTCGAGCACATCGCTGGGGTTCCGGATGGTCCGGGGCTCCTAACCGTCCACGAGGGCGGGACAGCCAAAAGGAATCTCAAATGAAAGTCATTCTCCTCGAGCGTATCGGCCGCACCGGCTCGATCGGCGATGAAGTTGCAGTCAAGGACGGCTTTGCCCGTAACTTCCTGCTGCCCCAGGGCAAGGCGCTCCGCGCCACGGAAGCCAACCGCAAGAAGTTCGAAGCCGAGCGCGCCCATATCGAAAAGCGCAACGACGATCGCAAGAACGCCGCTGCCGGCATTGCCGAAGGCCTCAACGGCCGCGAAGTCATCATCATCCGCCAGGCCGGCGAAACCGGCCAGCTCTACGGCTCGGTCGCTTCGCGCGACGTCGTGGAAGCCCTGGCCGCCGATGGTTACACCATCCAGCGGTCGCAGGTCGACCTGGCAGACCCGATCAAGTCGGTTGGCGTGCACACCGTGTCGCTGAACCTGCATGCCGAAGTTGCCGTCACGATCACCGTCAATGTCGCCCGTTCGACCGATGAAGCTGCCCGCCAGTCGGCTGGCGAAGACGTCACCGTCACCGTCTATGAAGACGATGCGGACGGCGATTTCGCTGCCGGCCAGAAGGATGCGAAGCAGGACGACCGTTTCGACGACGAAGTCTAGTTTCAACGCAAACTGATCGAAGGCCGGGCCAGGTGCCCGGCCTTTTTTGTTGCCCAAACGTCCCGCCGGAGCGATTTGCCCGTTGGGGCGACTCGATGCGCGTGCCATTCTGTGGCCTTGCTCCCGTGCAAGTCATCATGGGCATAATCCCCGTTGTCCACAGTGTTCACAGCCCGTCGTTACGGCGCATTAACCAGCACTTCGATAGGCCAAGACTCTGGCCCGCATCGCGTGGTTAAGAAAGGTTAACGTTTCCTCCCGAGGCACCATGGCAGAGATCGCGCGGCTCCACCCGGCCGAAGACAAGTCCTTTCGTCTGGCACCCCACAATGTGGAGGCCGAGCAGGCATTGCTGGGCGCGATCCTGCTGAACAATGACGCCTTCTATCGGGTCTCGGACTTTCTCGAGCCGGTGCATTTCTACGAGCCGGTGCACCGCGACATCTACGAGATCGCCGGCAAGATCATCCGCGCCGGCAAGTCTGCCGACCCCACCACGATCAAGACCCACCTGCCCGAGCAGCTGCTGCCCGACGTGACGATGGCGCAGTATCTCGCCAAGCTCGCCGCGGAAGCGACCACCGTGCTCAACGCCGCCGATTACGGGCAGGCGATCTATGACACGGCGATTCGCCGGAACCTGATCCTGGTCGGCGAGGAGATGGTGGCCGTTGCCTATGATGGCAGCGACGTCGAGATGACGCCGAACAGGCAAATCGAGAAGGTGGAAGGCGAGCTGTTCCAGCTGGCCGAAAAGGGCCGCTATGACGGCGGCTTCCAGAACTTTTCCAGCGCGCTCAGCGCCTCGATCCAGATGGCGGGCGAAGCCTATCAGCGCGACGGGGGCCTGTCGGGCATTGCCACGGGGCTCGACGACCTCGACCGGCAGATGGGCGGTTTGCAGGGCTCGGACCTGATCGTGCTGGCCGGACGTCCCGCCATGGGCAAGACCTCGCTGGCCACCAATATCGCCTTCAACGTCGCCAAGGCCTGGAAGGGCGAGATCACCCCGGACGGGCACCAGAAGACCACCAATGGCGGCGTGGTGGGTTTCTTCAGCCTCGAAATGAGTTCCGAGCAGCTCGCCACCCGTATCCTGGCCGAGCAGGCCGAGATTTCCTCATCCGACATCCGTCGCGGCCGCATCCATGACAGCCAGTTTTCCAAGCTGGTGGATGTGTCCAACATGATGAGCAAGCTGCCGCTCTATATCGACGACACCGGTGGCATCAGCGTGGCGCAGCTGGCGGCGCGTGCCCGCCGGCTGAAGCGGCAGAAGGGGCTCGATTTCCTTGTCATCGACTACCTGCAACTGCTGAGCGGCTCGTCCAAGGCGTCGAGCCAGAACCGCGTGCAGGAACTGACCGAGATCACGACGACGCTCAAGGCACTGGCCAAGGAACTGGAAGTGCCGATCGTGGCGCTGTCCCAGCTGTCGCGTCAGGTGGAATCGCGCGATGACAAGCATCCGCAACTGGCGGATTTGCGCGAATCGGGCTCTATCGAGCAGGACGCCGACGTGGTGCTGTTCGTTTACCGCGAAGAGTACTATCTCAAGAACAAGGAGCCCAAAGAGGGCACGCCAGAGCATATGACCTGGCAGGGGGAAATGGAAAAGGTGCACGGCAAGGCCGAAGTCATCATCGCCAAGCAGCGCCACGGCCCCACCGGCACGGTGCAGCTCAGCTTCGAGGCGCAGTTCACGCGCTTCGGCAATCTGGCACGCGCCGATTACCTCCCCGAGCGCATGGAATAGGCATGGCGCTGACGTCGGGCCTCGGGGGGCAACTCAGCATCGATCTCGGGGCACTGGCCCGGAACTGGCGGGCACTGGACAAGGTGAGCGCGGGCGCGCTGACGGGCGCCGTGGTCAAGGCCGACGCCTATGGCACTGGCATCACCATGGCCAGCAAGGCGCTGCATGCCGCCGGTGCGCGGTTCTTCTTTGCAGCGACGCCCGACGAGGGCATGGCGGTGCGCGCCGCGGTGCCGGATGCGCATATCTTCGTGCTGAACGGCCTCTATCCCGGCGCAGCGAACCTTTATATCCGGCAGAACCTGATGCCGATCATCTCCTCGATGGCGATGCTCGAGGAATGGCTGGCCAAGTGCCTGGAGCGCAACGAGGCATACCCATCGGCCTTCCACTTCGATACCGGCATGAACCGCTTCGGCTTCCGCCTCAACGAGGCGAGCCTGGTGCGTGACCGGATCCAGACGCTGGGCTATGCGCCGCAGATGGTGATGAGCCACCTGGCCTGCGCCGACCAGCCCAACCATGAGAAAAACCGCACGCAGCTGGCGCTGTTCGGCTCGGTGATGAACCAGTTTCCGGGCGTGCCGGCCTCCCTGGCCAATTCGGCCGGGCTGATGACCGGGCGGGACTATCACTTCCAGATGGTGCGGCCGGGCATCGCCCTCTATGGCGGGCGGGCGGTCAATGGCCGCAAGAACCCGATGGCGCCCGTGGTGACCCTGCATGTGCCGATCCTGCAGGTGAAGGAAGCGCGTACCGGAGAGACCGTGGGCTATGGGGCGACCTATTCCCTCTCCCGCGACAGCCGGCTGGCGATCATCGGCCATGGCTATGCCGACGGCTTCTTCCGCTCCCTGTCCGGCAACAATATGCGGCCGGGCGGCAAGGTGGCGATTCGCGGCAAGCTCTGCCCGGTGATCGGGCGAGTCTCGATGGACCAGATCACCGTGGATATCACCGAGTTGGGAACGGACATTCCGAGCCCCGGCGAGGGCGCGGAAGTGCTCGGCAACCTGATCGGGGTGGACGACCAGGCGGATGCCGCCGGCACGATCGGCTACGAGGTGCTGACCTCGCTCAAGGGTCGCTACAGCCGCAACTATATCGGCGATGGCAATCTGCCGGCGTAGGTCTCCGCAAGTTCCTGATTTGTTCTTGCCTGTCAGCGCCAAGTGGGGTATCGAACTGGCAGTTGAAGAGGCGGTGAATGAGCGTCTTTATCGTCCTTTTGCGGGCCATCGGACCGGTGACGCACAAGGTCATGTCGATGGCGCAGTGGCGGGAGGCCGTCGCCGCTGATGGCTTCGAGGCGCCCGAAACCTACGTGGCGACTGGCAACATGATCGTGGCGGGCGATGGCACGCCGGCAGCGGTGACCAGGCGCATGGACCGCATCGTGCACGCGCTGGGCCTGGGGCCCGGCAACAAGGCGGTGGTGCGCTTGCCGGGGCAATTGCGCACACTGCTGCGCGCCAACCCCTTTCCCGAAGCGGCGCTTGAGCGACCCAGCGAGATCGGCGTCTACTTCTTTGCCGGCGCCGAGCCCGACTTCGCCTGGACCGGCGACTATCGGGGGCCAGAACGCATCCATGTCGAGGGGCGGCACCTGATCGTCGATTATGACGGGCGCGGATCAAGCTCGCGCCTGCCGGGCATCATCGAGAAGAAATCGGGCCTGGTGACGGCCCGCAACTGGAACACGCTGCGCGGGCTGGTCGAGCGGGCTGCCGCATACAAGCCTTCAGGCAACACTTAAGGAATCGTCTTGGCCAAATCGCGTTCTTCCTTCGTCTGCCAGAGCTGCGGCGCCGTCTCCACGCGCTGGCAGGGGCGGTGCGATGCCTGCGGCGAGTGGAACACCATTGTCGAGGAAATCACCGATAGCGGCGTCGGCGCCGGGCCGAAATCGGCCAAGGCCAATGGGCGGCCAGCCAATCTGGTACCGCTGTCGGGTGAGACCGAAAGCGCGGCGCGCGTCGTCACGGGCCTGGCAGAACTCGACCGGGTGACCGGTGGCGGCTTCGTGATGGGATCGGCCCTGCTGGTGGGTGGGGACCCCGGCATCGGCAAATCGACGCTTTTGTTGCAGGCCGCAGCGGCGCTGGCCAACCAGGGACGGCGCGTCGTCTATGTTTCAGGCGAGGAGGCGGTGGCACAGGTGCGCCTGCGGGCACAGCGGCTCGGCCTGGGCGAGGCCAATGTGCTGCTGGCCGCCGAGACCAATGTCGAGATCATCCTGGCGACGCTGGAAAGCGGCCCTGCCCCCGACCTCGTCATCATCGATTCGATCCAGACCCTGTGGACCGACCGCGTCGACAGCGCGCCGGGCACGGTGACCCAGGTGCGCACTTCGGCGCAGGCGTTGACGCGCTTTGCCAAGAAGAGCGGCGCGGCAGTGGTGCTGGTCGGGCACGTGACCAAGGACGGGCAGATTGCCGGCCCACGCGTGGTCGAGCACATGGTCGACGCCGTGCTCTATTTCGAGGGCGATACCAGCCACACCTTCCGCATCCTGCGCGGGGTTAAGAACCGCTATGGCGCGACCGACGAGATCGGCGTTTTCGCCATGACGGAACTGGGGCTGGAGCAGGTGGCCAATCCGTCGGCACTGTTCCTCGATCAGCGCGACGAGGGCGCGGCGGGGTCGGCGGTGTTTGCCGGCATGGAGGGGACGCGGCCCATCCTGATCGAAATCCAGGCGCTGGTGGCGCCCTCCCCGCTGGGCACGCCGCGCCGGGCCGTGGTGGGCTGGGATTCCTCGCGCCTTTCCATGGTGCTGGCGGTGCTCGAGACGCGCTGCGGCGTGCGGATCGGGGCGAACGACATCTATCTCAACGTGGCCGGGGGCCTCAAGATCAACGAGCCGGCGGCGGACCTGGCGGTGGCGGCAGCGCTGATTTCCTCGCTGACGAGTTCGCCGCTGCCGTCGGATTCGGTTTATTTCGGCGAAATCTCGCTGGCGGGCGGGGTGCGGCCGGTGGTGCACGGGTCACTGCGGCTACGCGAGGCGCAGAAGCTGGGGTTCAAGTCGGTCTCGACCGGCCGGCTGAGCAATGCCGACCGCAATTCCGGGCTGGACGTGTCCGAATTCACCGCCCTGTCGGAACTGGTGGGGCGCATTGCCGCCAATGGCAAGCCGCGCGAGCCCGAGCGCGACGAGTGGTAGGGCGGCGACACCGCATCCGCTTTTCGGGGAGATCGCGCGCGCGGATGCCCGGCACCCTTGGCATGGCGACACAAAGCGGCTAAACGAAGCGCCACAATGCCGGGGCGGCAACTGGAGCTAAGCGAAGACATATGCTGACAGCGTTCGACGTTGGTGTGGGTGTGCTGGTGCTGATTTCGGCAATCCTGGCGACCGCGCGCGGTTTGACCCGCGAAGTGCTCTCCCTGGCGACCTGGGCCGGCTCGGCCGCCATCGCCATCTATATGTGGCAGTATCACCCCGAAATCGCGCGGCAGTATATCGCCGAGGCCATCGTGGCCGATATCGCGACCGTGGTCGTGACTTTCATCGTCGCGCTGATCGTGCTGCACCTGTTGACCATGCGCATCGCCGATTTCGTCGTCGACAGCCGCGTCGGACCGATCGACCGGACGCTGGGCTTCGTTTTCGGCGTGCTGCGCGGCGTGCTGATCGCCATTGTCATCACCATTTTCGGCACCTGGCTGCTGCCCAACAACCTGCCGGCCTGGGCTGCGGAATCGCAATCGCTGCCGCATCTGCGCAATATGGGCCAGACGCTGATCTCGCTGCTGCCGGAAGGTCTCGAGCAGCAGGTCACCGACATGTTGCAGGGTGGCACGGGCCTGACCGATGACCCCGAAGCGCCGGCCGCACCGGTCGACGAAGGCACGGATGCGACCGAAGACAATACGGTCGAGCCGGCCACAGCACCCGCAACGCCGCAGGTCTGATCATAATCGGGTGAGCGCGCCGCGCTCGCCACAACCCTGACCGTCTTGCGAGGCAATGGTCCGGGTGAGCAAAATGGGCTATTGCGTGGGGACTGCCCGCCCCTCCTGGCCCGGCCGCGCATGGCGGCACGCAGTCCCAGGGCAGCATTGGCATGGAGACCCCGGTGAACCATCCGAGCGACGACAGTTTCAGTCTTGATGGCGACACGCTGCATGAAGAGTGCGGCGTGTTTGGCATTTTGGGGCATAGCGATGCCGCGACGCTGACGGCGCTGGGGCTGCATGCCCTGCAGCATCGCGGCCAGGAAGCAGCCGGCATCGTCAGCTTCGACGGACGACAGTTCTTTACCGAAAAGCGCATGGGCCTGGTGGGCGACCACTATACGGACCCGGCTCTGCTGGCCAAGCTGCCCGGTTCGATGGCCATGGGCCATACGCGCTATTCCACCACTGGCGAGGTGGCGCTGCGCAATGTGCAGCCGCTGTTTGCCGAGCTGGAAGATGGCGGCATCGCCATTGCGCATAATGGCAATTTCACCAATGGACTGACGCTGCGCCGGCAGATCATCGCGACCGGTGCCATCTGCCAGTCCACCTCGGACACGGAAGTCGTGCTGCACCTGGTGGCGCGTTCGCGGCACAGCTCGACCACCGATCGCTTCATCGACGCCATCCGCCAGATGGAAGGCGGCTATGCCATGCTGGCAATGACGCGCACCAAGCTGATTGCAGCGCGCGACCCGATCGGCATAAGGCCGCTGGTGATGGGTGAGCTCAACGGCAAGCCGATCTTCTGCTCGGAAACCTGTGCGCTCGACATCATCGGGGCCAAGTATATCCGCGACGTGGAAAACGGCGAGGTCGTGATCTGCGAAGTGCAGCCGGATGGCTCGATCAGCATCGAGGCGCGCAAGGCGGCGCGACCGGCGCCGGAGCGGCCATGCCTGTTCGAATATGTCTATTTTGCCCGCCCCGACTCGATCGTGGCCGGGCGCAGCGTCTATTCGGCGCGCAAGCGCATGGGCATCAACCTGGCCAAGGAAGCCCCTGTCGAAGCCGATGTGGTGGTGCCGGTGCCCGATGGCGGCACGCCGGCGGCCATCGGCTTTGCGCAGGCCAGCGGCATTCCATTCGAGCTCGGCATCATCCGCAACCACTATGTCGGCCGCACCTTCATCGAGCCGACGCAGTCGATCCGCGCCTTTGGCGTCAAGCTCAAGCATTCGGCCAATCGCGCCGAGATCGCGGGCAAGCGGGTCGTGCTGATCGACGATTCCATTGTGCGGGGCACGACCTCGGTCAAGATCGTGCAGATGATGCGCGAGGCGGGCGCCACGGAGGTCCATATCCGCGTCGCCAGCCCGATGATCTATTTCTCGGACTACTACGGCATCGACACGCCGGACCCGGAGAAGCTGCTGGCCAACCAGCATGAGAGCCTGGAATCGATGTGCAAGTTCATCGGCGCAGATTCGCTGGCTTTCCTGTCCATCGACGGGCTCTATGACGCGGTGGGCGGCGAGAAGCGCAATCCCAAGGCGCCGCAGTTCACCGACCATTATTTCACGGGCGACTATCCGACGCAGTTGACCGATCTCAACGGCCGCTCCAAGAACGAACCGAAACAAATCTCCCTGCTCAAAGAGGCTGGTTAATGGCTGGAACACAGGACCGGACCGGTCAAGATCTGGCCGGCAAGGTCGTCCTCGTCACCGGTGCATCGCGCGGCATCGGCTATGCGGCCGCCATCGAGGCGGCGCGCCGGGGTGCCCATGTGGTCGCCGTCGCCCGCACCGTGGGTGGGCTCGAGGAACTGGATGACGAAATCCAGGATCTGGGATCGGCAGCAACGCTGGTGCCGCTCGACCTGCGCGATGGCGATGCCATCGACCGGCTGGGCGCGGCGATCTTCGAGCGCTGGGGTGCGCTGGACGGGCTGGTGGCCAATGCGGGGCAGCTGGGCGTGCTCAGTCCCCTGCCCCATGTGAAGCCGGAAGACTTCGACAAGGTGATGGCGGTCAATGTCACCGCCAATTATCGCCTGCTGCGCGCGACCGACCTGCTGCTGCGGCAATCTACAGCGGGCCGGGCCGTGTTCGTCTCCTCATCCGCGTCGCGGTCGGCCAAGCCCTTCTGGGGGCTCTATGCTGCCAGCAAGGCGGCGCTGGACGCGCTGGTGAAGTCGTATGCCGGGGAAGTGGCGCAGACCAAGGTGCGCGTCAACGCCTTCTATCCCGGTGCGGTGCGCACGGCGATGCGCGCCAAGGCCATGCCGGGCGAGGACCCCGAGACCCTGCCCAAGCCGGCCGATATAGCGCCCAAGCTCATCGACATGCTCAGCCCCTCGCTGAAGGAGAACGGCAAGCTGTTCGACGTCGTCACAGGCGCGTTCGAGGATATCTAGAGGAATGGTGGCGCTGCGGCCCTATCGCCCCGATGACCTCGAGGCGCTCTACGAAATCTGCCTGCTCACTGCCGATTCAGGCAAGGACGCTTCCCCGCTGCACCATGACCGCAAGGTGATCGGGCATATCTATGCGGCGCCCTATGGGGTGCTGGAGCCCGAGCAGGTGTTCGTCGCCGAAGACGACCAGGGCGTTGCGGGCTATATCGTCGGCACATTCGATACCGATGGCTTCAACGCGCGGCTGGAGCGGGACTGGTGGCCAGCGCTGCGGCAGCATTATGCGGATGTGCCCAAGGCGGAGCTGACCGCGACGGATCGTCAACGGATTGGCGCGATCATGGAGCCCTCGCTCAACCCGCCCGACATCGTGGCGCAGTATCCCGCCCATATCCACATGAACCTGCTGCCGCGGCTGCGCGGGCAACGGGTGGGCACGGCCTTGCTGGATCGCTGGATCGCCCTGGCCCGCGCGGCGGGCGTGACGGGCATTCACCTCGGTGCCAATCCCGCCAATTCCGGGGGTATCGCCTTCTGGACACGCAGCGGCTTCAAGCCGCTCCGCACCGATGGCGCTGCATGGTTCGGGATGACGCTCTAGGGCACTGATATCGCAGCCCCCACCCGGCCTCCCCCTGACAGGGGGAGGAGCAATCCTGTTCCGGCAGTATCGAACCCTTAGCCCACCTTGCTCATCAGGACCTTGTCGATGCGGCGGCCGTCCAGGTCGACGACTTCGAATTTCCAGCCATTGTGCTCGAAGGTCTCACCGACCTTGGGTAGGTGATTGATGACCGAGAGCACGTAGCCGGCGACGGTTTCGAACTTGGCGTCGCGGGGGATGGCAATCTTGAGCTTGTCGCCGAACTCGTCGACCGGCATCCAGCCCGCCACAAGGTAGGAGCCGTCCTCGCGCCTGACCAGCGCCGGGTCATCGCCGGTCTCTTCCTGGAACACACCGGTGATGACCTCCAGGATGTCGCCGGAGGTCACGATGCCTTCGAAGTGACCGTATTCGTCGACGACGAGGGCCATATGGACCGTGGAGTTGCGAATGGCGCGGACGACGTCCAGCGCCTCGGCATGCTCCATCACCACCGGCACCGGCTGGACGAATTTGCGGATGTCGAGCGGCAGGCCATTGGCGAAGACGCCGATGATGTCCTTGATCGCCACGACGCCAATGATTGAATCGGCGTCGCCGTCCTGAACGAGCAGCCGCGAGCGGTGCGTGCTCAGGATCGTGCTGCGGATTTCGTCGCTATCGTCGGACAGATCGACCACATCGACATCGAGGCGTGGTGTCATCAGGCCCCGCGCGGAGCGGTCGGCCAGGCGCATGACACCCGAAATCATCGAATGCTCGTCCGTCTCGATGACGCCGGCGGTAGTGGCCTCGGCGATGATGGTCTTGACCTCTTCTTCGGTGACCTTTTCCTCGGATTCACCGGACTGCCCCAGCAGGGCCAGGACGCCCTTGCCGGAGACATCGAGCAACCAGACGACGGGTGAGCCGATCGCGGCGACCATCTTCATGGCCGGGGCGACGCGGGCGGCGACGCCTTCTGCGTCGCGCAGGGCGATCTGCTTGGGCACCAGCTCGCCGATGATCAGGGAAATATAGGTGATGAGCACGACGACAACGCCGACGCCCAGAACGTCGGCGATATTGCCGGCAACGCCCACCGATTCCAGCCAGTCGGTCAGGCGCAGGCCGAGCGTGGCACCCGAGAAGGCGCCGGAGAGGATGCCGACCAGGGTAATGCCGATCTGCACGGAGGAGAGGAACTTGCCCGGGTCGTCGGCCAGTTCGATGGCGACTGCGGCGCCCTTGTTGCCCTGGTCAGCCATGCCACGCAGGCGGGCGGGGCGGGCGGAGACAACGGCCAGTTCCGACATTGCCAACAGGCCGTTGACGATGGTCAGCACGACGACGATCAATATTTCTGCGTACACGATGTATCTTGGGAATGCGGCCCCGCTCTCAGCATCGGGTCGCTTTTGCCGGGAGAATATAAGGCAAGAGCCCGCGTTTGCACCATGGGTCTGGGAAATATGTCGCGCCCCGGACGGCGACCGCATATCGCACCGCTATTATGGGATGCGGCGGCAGAGGTTTGCTTTACAAGACCATAGCTGAAACTGGAGCGCGCCGATGCCCTTGATCGACAAGTTGCTGATCCTCGCCATTGCGGCGCAGGTGCTGCTGACGCTGGGCATCCTGATCTGGATGGGGTTCGAACGCGTGCCGCGCGTGGCGCGGGGCGAGATTGCCATCAAGGATATTGCCGTGGAACGGGAAGCCTATCCGCTGCAGGCGCGGCTCCTGTCGAACAGCTTCGACAACCAGTTTCAATTGCCGGTGCTATTCTATGTGGCGGCGGTGATTGCCCTGTGGAGCGGCGGCACCGGCTGGGTTGAACTGGCCGTGGCGTGGCTGTTCGTGGTGCTGCGCTATGTGCATGCGGGCGTGCATGTCACCACCAATCGCGTCTATCGCCGGTTTGCCGTCTATTGCGCGGGCCTTGTGGTGCTGGCGCTTCTATGGCTATGGCTCGTGCTGCGTATCGTCATCCTAGCCCCGAGTATCTGAATGCGTCTTCCCGGCCGCCTTTCTGCCGCCATTGCCGTGCTGACCGATGTGGAAACGCGCAAGCGCCCCGTGTCCGAGGCGCTGAAAGCCTGGGGGCTGAACAACCGCTTTGCCGGCGCGGGCGATCGCGCCGCCATCGGCAACCTGGTCTATGACGCCCTGCGGCGGCGGGCCTCGCATGCCGCGCTGATGGGTAGCGACACGCCGCGGGCGCTGGTGCTGGCCGTGGCCATGCGCGACTGGAGCCAGGACCCTGCCGTGTTGAATGCGCTGTTTGCCGAGGACAGCCATGCGCCCGAGCCGCTGACCGAAGAGGAAATGACGCGGGCTGCCGGACAGCTCTCTAATGACACACCGGGCTGGGCCATGGCCGATATGCCCGAATGGCTGGTGCCGTCGCTGGAGCGGGGCCTGGGCGAGAACTGGATTGCCGAGGGGCAGGCGATGGCCGGGCGGCCATCGCTCGACCTGCGCACCAACCTGCTCAAGGCCAGCCGCGAACGGGTGATGAAATCGCTGGCGCGGTTCAACCCGGCCGAAACGGCCATCTCACCGGTCGGCGTGACCATGCCGGCGGGTCCGGGCGATGCGCGGACGCCCAATGTCACCACGGACGAGGGCTATCTCAAGGGCTGGTTCGAAGTGCAGGACCAGGGCAGCCAGATCGTGGCGGCCCTGGCGGGCGCCAAGCCGGGCGGGCAGGTGCTCGACCTGTGCGCCGGTGCCGGAGGCAAGACGCTCGCCCTGGCCGCCGCCATGGGCAACAAGGGGCAGATCTTTGCCTATGACAGCGACCGCAGCCGGCTGGCGCCGATCTATGACCGGCTCAAGCGCAATGGCGCGCGCAATGTGCAGGTGCGGGCGCCGCAGCCTGGGGCGCTGGACGATCTTGTCGGCAAGATGGACCGCGTGGTGATCGATGCGCCCTGCACCGGCACCGGCACGTGGCGCCGGCGGCCGGACACCAAGTGGAAGCTGTCGCCCGAGCTGCTGGCGCAGCGGGTGACCGAACAGGCGGCGATCCTTGCCGAGGGGCAGCGTTATCTCAAGCCAGGCGGGGTGCTGGTCTATATCACCTGCTCGATCCTGCCCGAGGAGAATGACGACCAGGTTGCGGCATTCATCGCCGCCAATCCCGGCTTTGCCTCCGTGGCTCCAGCCGAGCTGTGGCAGGCGGCCTTTGGGACTGCCCTGCCCCGGAATCTCCTGACCAGCCAGTCGGGCATTGCCCTCACGCCGCTTCGCACCGGGACGGACGGGTTCTACTTCAACGCGCTGCGGCTGGCTGCATGATGCCTGACAACCAGGAAACGGGGATACCCGTCTGGGCGTTTGCAGCAGGGGCCGTGGCGGTGATTGCGGCAGCCTTCGCGGCGGTGTGGTTCATGTTTCCGGCGCCAGACACGCGGCACGACCTGGTGGCGCCATCCGGCAGCGCCCGGATCGAGCTAGGGGAATTGTGCGGTGATGGCGGCTGCAACCGTGTCGCCATTCTCGATGTTGGCGGGGTGCGAACCGGCTGTCCGCTGGCGCTTTCCGGCAACCGGCCGCTGTTCGGCGATGTGACGGCACAGTGGTCGGCCGATGAAACCAGTGTGGTGGTGGCCTACACTGCCGCTGACGGCAGCACCGGCACGCTGGCGATTGCCCGGGCGGACTGTACGCTGACCCAATAGTGAACCAGCCGTGCCGGGCGTGCGTTCAAGGGGGAGAGCTGATCGCAACACGAGCACAATAATGACCGCCCCTTCGCTGGCTGACTACAAGTCGCCCCGTTCCTGGCTCACGCTGGGGATATTCCTGGTTGTCGTGATTGGCGTTGGTGCGCTTATCGGCACGCAATCCGTGCCCGGCGCCTGGTATGAAGGCCTGACCAAACCCCCGTTCAATCCGCCCAACTGGATCTTCGGGCCGGTCTGGTTCACGCTCTATGTGATGATCGCGGTGGCAGGCTGGCGCATCTGGATGATTGCCCCCGGCAGCGGCGCCATGAAGCTGTGGTTCGCGCAGATGGCAGTAAACTGGGTGTGGTCGCCCATCTGGTTCATCGGACAGATGCTGTGGCCGGCCTTTGCAGTGATCGTCGTGCTGCTGGCGCTGATCGTGGCGTTCATCGTCGCGGCACGGCGGCATGATGCGATCGCTGCTTGGCTGTTCGCGCCCTATCTGGCCTGGGTGAGCTTTGCCAGCGTGCTGAACCTGTCCATCGCCCTGCTGAACTAGCCGGGACGGGCTTCGAGCCCGCGAGCCCAACGGACAACCGGACGCTCGAGCAGATAGAAGCTCAGCGTGCCCAGGGCCACGCTGAGCGCTATGGCGAGCGCGCTGGACCACAGCCAAATGGTCCAGCCACCGTCGAGCCAGGTCTGGAAGGCAGGGGGCAGAAGGCGCGCCACGAGGCCAATGACCAGGAAATGCCAGACATAGATGCCGAAGGATATGTTGGCGAGGAACCTGGTCGGCGGGTTGTCGAGCAGTCGTCCTGCGGCGACTGACGAGGGCAGCGCGATGAGGGCGACGCCGATGGCCAAGGGCATCCAGGGATAGGCATAGGGAATGCCCAGCAGGCCATAGCCTTCGCTGGGGCTGCCCATGTGGGCGGCCATGATCCAGATGGTTGCCGCGATGGCGAGCGGGCCGACTAGATCAAACAGCCAGTGGCGCATGGTGGCCAGCGCAACCTGGATGCCGGCCGCCAGGGCGCCCAGTGCGAAGATTGCAAAGAATCCGAGCGGGTTGAAGCGCGGCATCCAGGCCTTGGCGCCGCCGATCAGGCCATGCTCCCAGCCCCGCGCGACCTCGCCGATGGGGGCCCATTGCACGATCATCCAGTGCAGCGCCAGCACCAGCCCGATCACCGCGATCCATGCGAGCCGCGCCGCATGCCCCCTGAGGCGCAGCGCGAAAAGGGCAGCGAGGCAGAGCGGCAGCAGCAGGTAGGCGGTGACTTCGAAACCGATCGACCAGAGGGGGCCATTGTTGTCGACAGGGAACAGGGTCACCCAGTGCCAGTCACTGACGAGCAGGAAGCCGGCGAGGAAGCGCAAAACGTGCTCAGTATCGAGCGGGGAGCCGCTGATTGTGACGCTGAGGATGAAGCTGACGATGAGGGCCAGCCAGAAGCCGGGCAGGATGCGGGCCGCGCGCCGCAGCGCGTAGATGCGCAGCGAGGGCATGGGGGCGTTGCGGTCCAGCGCCAGCCAGAATGGACGCGCCAGCAGGAAGCCGCTCAGCACGAAGAAGATGGAGACGCCGAAGCTGCCAGTGATCAGGAAGCCCATGATGGGACGCGCGGCCGAGGGGACATTGCCCATATCCATCCTGAACGCCAGATGGTGGAACAGCACCATGAGACAGGCGGCGGCACGCAGGAAATCCGCGCCAAGCAGTCGCTGTTGGGTCAATTGGCAATCCTGCACCGTTGCGGCGACAGGCCTGCCCGAGCCTCTCGCTGCGGTCAAGCGGGTTGCGCTGCCGACGACCTGTTTGCGTGTTCGAAGCGGCGCGCCCAGAGCATGATCGGCGCCTCCATCCAGCGATAGGACAGTGTGGCAATGACCATGGAGATGGCGATGATCACGAGGCTTGCAACGAGGAATTTGGCGGGGTCGGCAATCGTGCCCTGGGTGAGTTCGGGCACCCAGTAGAGGCGGACCAGTTCGAGTACAAGATAGTGCCAGACATAGATGCCGAAGGAGATGCGGGCGAGATAGGCGACGGGCGGATTGTCCAGAACGCGCCCCACGAGGCGGCCCGAAGGCGCAAAGGCGAGCGCAGCGGCGACGAGCAGTTGAAAGGTCGGGAATTCATGGGGGACGCGCAGCCAGCCGTAGAATTCTCCGCCGCCCGCGAGGCCGCTGACCCAGATCATCCAGCCGGCCGCCGCGATGGCAGCCACGGCGAGAAGATCGAAGATGAACGAGCGGCGATGCGCCAGAAGGGTCTGGATACCGCCGGCCCATGCGCCGATGGCGAACATGGCGAAGAAAGCGAAGGGGTTGAACCAGGGCATCCAGGTCTTGGCGCCGCCCTGCAGGCCGTAATTCCAGCCCTTGCGGAAGGGGTCGACCACGACCGTGTTGCTGAAAATCCAGTGGGCCCCCAGCGCAGCAGCTATGACGACCAGCCAGGCCAGGCGGGCCGGCCAGCCCGCTATCCTGCCCCGGGCGAGGCCGAAGAGGGCGAGAAAGCCCAGGGGCAGCAGCACATAGGATGTCACCTCGAAGCCGATGGACCAGAGCGGGCCATTGATCTCGACGGGGAAGAGCGTCGTCCAGTGCCAGTCGCTGACCAGCAGGAGCCCGGCGACGTAGCGCAGCCAGAGCCAGGCGTCGAGCGCGAAGCCGAAGACGGTGACGCTCAGGATGAAGGTCACGGTCAGCGCCAGCCAGAAGCCGGGCACGATGCGGGCGGCCCGGCGCAGCGCATAGATGCGCAGCGACGGCAGGGGCCGGCCGGCATCCAGGGCCTGCCAGAATGGCCGGGCGAGGAGGAAGCCACTCAGGACAAAGAACATGGCAACGCCAAAGCCGCCCACGCTGTTGAAGACCTGGGCGAAGGGATTGCTGCCAAGTTCGCTGCGGAAATCGATGCGTTGCGCCAGATGATGGAAGAGCACGATGAAGCAGGCGCTGGCCCGCATGAAATCGGCGCCATAGAGGCGGTTTTCGCTGTCGCTCATCTGTCTCCCCCAGATGTGCCATCCGGCATCTGTATGTGGGGATTACAGCTGCCATTGTTGGCGGCAATCCGCAATGCTGTCCTGCTGCAGTTGGACTTGCGGAATCTGTGCCGGGACGATATGGCCTCGCCATGAAAACCCCCGAGACTGCCGCCCCCGACGCCATCCTCATCGTGGACTTCGGTTCGCAGGTCACCCAGCTGATCGCGCGCCGCATTCGAGAGACGGGTGTCTATTGCGAAATCCACCCGTTCAACAAGGCGGCAGAGGCCTTTGCGGCGCTGCAGCCCAAGGGTGTCATCTTCTCGGGCGGACCGGCTTCGGTAACCGAGGAGGGCAGCCCCAGGGCGCCACAGGCGATCATCGATTCCGGGCTTCCCATCCTGGCCATCTGCTATGGGCAGCAGACTTTCTGCCTGCAGCTGGGCGGCAAGGTCGAGGGCGGGCACCATCGGGAATTCGGCCGGGCCGATGTGGAAATCCTCGAGCCCAGCGCGCTCTATGAGGGTGTCTGGCAGGTTGGTGGCAAGTATCCGGTCTGGATGAGCCATGGCGACCGCGTCACCGAGCTGCCCGAGGGCTTCAAGGTCATGGCGACTTCGCCCAATGCACCATTCGCCATTGCTGGCGACGAGGCGCGCAAGCGCTACACGACCATGTTCCATCCCGAGGTGGTGCATACGCCCGATGGCGGCAAGCTCTTGGCCAATTTCGTACACAAGATCGTCGGGCTGCAGTCCGACTGGAACATGCATGCCTATCGGCAGAAGATGGTCGAGAAGATCCGCGCCCAGGTCGGCACGGGCAAGGTGATCTGCGGGCTCTCCGGCGGCGTCGATTCCTCGGTTGCGGCCGTGCTGATCCATGAGGCAATCGGCGACCAGCTGACCTGCATCTATGTCGACCACGGGCTGATGCGTCTCAACGAGAGCGAACAGGTCGTGACCATGTTCCGCGACCAGTACAATATCCCGCTGGTGCATGTGGACGCGTCCAAGGTGTTCCTGCGCGAGCTTGATGGGCAGTCGGACCCCGAGACCAAGCGCAAGATCATCGGGCGGCTGTTCATCGAGACCTTCGAGGAAGAAGCCCGGAAGCTGGGCGGCGCGCAGTTCCTGGCGCAGGGCACGCTGTATCCGGACGTGATCGAGTCGGTGTCGTTTACCGGCGGCCCCTCGGTGACCATCAAGAGCCACCACAATGTGGGCGGGCTGCCCGAGCGCATGAACATGCAGCTGGTCGAGCCGTTGCGCGAGCTGTTCAAGGACGAGGTCCGGGTGCTTGGCCGCGAACTGGGCCTGCCCGAGAGCTTTATCGGTCGCCACCCCTTCCCGGGCCCCGGCCTTGCCATCCGCTGCCCGGGCGGCATCACGCCCGAGAAGCTGGATATCCTGCGCCAGGCCGATGCCATCTATCTCGACGAGATCCGCAAGTCGGGCCAGTATGACAAGATCTGGCAGGCCTTTGCCGTGCTGCTGCCGGTGCAGACGGTGGGCGTCATGGGCGACGGGCGGACCTATGAGTTTGTCTGCGCGTTGCGGGCGGTGACCTCGGTCGACGGCATGACGGCGGACTTCTACCAGTTCGACATGAACTTCCTGGGCAAGACGGCGACCCGCATCATCAACGAGGTGCGCGGGATCAATCGCGTCGTCTACGACGTGACCAGCAAGCCGCCCGGCACGATCGAGTGGGAATAGCAGGCAAAACGCGGGAAATTCGCCAGCATGCTTGCAGCAATCCGCCGGATTGCTGGCGTTTGCTTTCCACCGGCAGCATGTTAAACGTGCGCCCGAATTCACTGATGACCTAGGCAGGCCATGTCCGAACAGAATATTTTCCGCGAAGTCGACGAGGAGCTGCGCAGCGATCGCATGCGCGCCCTGTGGCGTCGTTTCGCGCCGTATGTGATCGGCGCCGCCGTGGGCGTGGTCGCCATCGTGGCGGTCAATGAAGGCTGGTCCTGGTATCACGCCAACAATGCCGCGCAGTCTTCCGACGAGCTTTACACCGCATTCGACCTGATCGATGGCGGCGACCTGCCTGGCGCCCAGAGCCAGCTCGACGCGCTGATCGCCGACGGTTCGGGCAGCTATCCGGTGCTGGCGCAGTTCCGCAAGGCGGGCGTGCTGGCCAGGGAAGGCGCGACGGCAGATGCCGTGGCCGCCTACGACGCGCTGGCCAATGGCCAGTCCAATCCCCGCCTGCGCGAGCTGGCGCTGGTGCTGGCCGGCACGCTGCTGGTCGATAGCGGCACACTGGCCGATGTCGAATCCCGCGTTGGCAGCATTGCCGTCGAAGGCAGCCCGCTGCGCAATGCAGCGCGCGAAGCGCTGGGACTGGCACAATACAAGGCCGGCGATTTCACCGCCGCGCAGGCGAGCTTTGAGGCCGTCATCAATGATCCGATGACGCAGAGCAGCACGCGCAACCGCATGGGCTATTACCTGGCCCAGCTGCTGGCGCAGGGCGCCGTTGCTGCAGCGCCGGAAGCGGACGCTGCCGATGCTGCAACGACCGCCATTGATGAAATTGTCAGCGATGAAGCCCCTGCCGCCGAAGCCCCGGCCGAGGTGGCCCCTGCTGAAACAACCGAGGCCGTGCCGGCCGCGCAATAGCGGCCGCCACACCTCACCCCGGATCGGAACCCAGAACGCATGACCGTCACCGTTGCCATTGTCGGTCGTCCCAACGTCGGCAAATCCACCCTGTTCAATCGCCTCGTCGGTCGCAAGATCGCGCTGGTCGATGATACGCCGGGCGTGACCCGCGACCGCCGCGAAGCGGAGGGCCGGATTGCGGACCTGACCTTCCGCATTCTCGACACGGCCGGCTATGAGGACGTGACCGACGGGAGCCTGGAAGACCGGATGCGCCAGCAGACCGAGCTGGCGATCAAGGAAGCCGACGTCATCCTGTTCATGATCGATGCGCGGGCCGGCGTGGTGCCGCTCGACGAGCGCTTCGCGCAGGTCTTGCGCAAGGCGGGCAAGGATGTGCACCTGGTCGGCAACAAGGCCGAGAGCGGCGCGGCCGAGGCCGGGCTGGTGGAAGCCTATCGGCTTGGCTTTGGCGAGGCCATTGCGCTGTCGGCCGAGCACGGACTCGGGCTGGCTGAGCTCTATTCCATCGTGTCGGCTGCCATTGACCGCGTCGCCGCCGAGAAGGAAGGGACCGAGATCGGCGATCTCGACGAAATGCCCGAGGTTGATGTCGACATCACCGAGGATATGCTGGAAGGCGAAGGCGAAGAGGCGACGCTGCGCTGGAACCCCAAGCGCTACCTCAACGTGGCCATTGTCGGCCGCCCCAATGCCGGCAAGTCGACGCTGATCAACCGCATGGTGGGCGAAGACCGCGTGCTGGTCGGGCCCGAGGCCGGCATTACCCGCGACAGCATCCTGGTGCCGTGGGAATGGGAAGGCCGGGTGATCAACCTGGTCGACACCGCCGGCATCCGCCGCCGCGCCCGGGTGACCGAGAAGCTCGAGAAGCTGGCCGTGGGCGACAGCCTGCGCTCGATCCAGTATGCCGAAGTCGTCGTGCTGATGCTCGATGCGACCATTCCCTTCGAGAAGCAGGACCTGGCGCTGGCGGACCTCGTGGAACGCGAGGGGCGCGCCCTGGTCATTGCGCTCAACAAGTGGGACCTGATCGAGGACAAGAACGAAGCCCTCAAGGTGCTGCGCGAAGAGTGCGAGCGGCTGCTGCCGCAGCTGCGCGGCGTGCCGCTGGTGACCCTGTCCGGCCTGACGGGCAAGAATATCGACAAGCTGATGGACGCGATCTTCAAGATCGAGCGCAACTGGAACTCGCATGTGTCCACCGCGCGGCTCAACCGCTGGCTGGCCGGGATGGTCGAGGGGCACCCGCCTCCGGCCGTGTCGGGCCGCCGGCTCAAGCTGCGCTACATGACGCAGGCCAAGACCAGGCCGCCGAGCTTCATCCTGTTCGCGTCGCGGCCGGATGTGCTGCCGACCTCGTATCAGCGCTACCTGGTCAACGGGCTGCGCGACGCCTTCGACATCAAGGGCACGCCGATCCGGCTGTGGGTGCGCGGCGGCAGCGAGAACCCTTACAACGACAAGCAGAAGCGCCGACTTGGATAACAAAAAACCCGCGGATCGCTCCGCGGGTTTCTTGTTTCTGGACGGTGCTATCGCCCGCTGCGGTAGTTGGGGGCTTCCCTCGTGATGATGACGTCGTGGACGTGGCTTTCGCTGAGGGCGGCGCCGGAGATCTTCACGAAGACGGAGTTGTCGCGGAAGTCCTTGAGGTTGTGGGCGCCAGTATAGCCCATGGAGGCGCGCAGGCCTCCGGCGAGCTGGTGCAGCACGGCGCCGGCGGCGCCCTTGTAGGGCACCTGGCCCTCAATGCCTTCGGGGACCAGCTTCATCTGGTCGCGCACATCCTGCTGGAAGTAGCGATCGGCAGAGCCCGAACCCATGGCGCCAACCGAGCCCATGCCGCGATAGGACTTATAGGAGCGGCCCTGGTAGAGGTAGACCTCGCCCGGGCTCTCGTCGGTGCCCGCGAGGAGTGAGCCAATCATGACGCAGGAGGCACCACCGGCCAGGGCCTTGGCCATATCGCCGGAGAACTTGATGCCGCCATCGGCGATGACTGGAATGCCCTGACGGGCCCCCTCCTCCGCGCAGGCCATGACGGCCGCCAACTGGGGGACGCCGACGCCGGCGACGATGCGGGTGGTGCAGATCGAGCCGGGGCCGATGCCCACCTTGATGGAATCGGCGCCAGCGTCGATCAGCGCCTTGACGGCCTCGGCGGTGGCGACATTCCCGGCGACGATGCGGGTGGAATTGCTCTCGCGCTTGACGCGCTCGACGGCCTCGGCGACGCGCACGGAATGACCGTGGGCGGTATCGATGACCAGGAGGTCCACGCCAGCGTCGATGAGAGCCAGCGAGCGCTCGAAGCCCTGGTCGCCGACCGTGGAGGCGGCAGCGACGCGCAGGCGCCCCTGATCGTCCTTGACGGCGTTGGGATTGAGCTGGGCCTTTTCAATGTCCTTGACGGTGATGAGGCCTGTGCAGCGGTAGTCGGCATCGACGACCAGCAGCTTTTCGATGCGGTGCTTGTGCAAGAGGACCTTGGCTTCGTCCTTGCTGACGCCGTCGCGTACGGTGACCAGCTTTTCGAAGGTCATCAGCTCGCGGATGGGCTGGGCCGGATGGGAGGCGAAGCGCACGTCGCGATTGGTGAGGATGCCGACCAGCTTGCCGATGGCGCGACCGCCCTTGCCGCCATTCTCGACAACTGGGATGCCGGAGATGCGGTTGGACTGCATCAGAGCCAGGGCATCAGCCAGGGTGGCGTCGGGGCCGATGGTGATGGGGTTGATCACCATGCCGCTTTCGAAGGACTTGACCATGCGAACCTGCTCGGCCTGCTCGGCGGCGGTGAGGTTCTTGTGGATCACGCCCATGCCGCCGGCCTGGGCCATGGCAATGGCCATGGCGCTTTCGGTGACGGTGTCCATGGCCGAAGACAGGATGGGAAGATTGAGCGCTATGTCCTTGGTGACATAGGTAGAAATGTCGGTTTCGGTGGGCAGGACATCCGACCGCGCCGGCTGCAGCAGCACGTCGTCAAAGGTCAAAGCCGCATCGCCGGTGATGGTGGTAATAATCTTCGCCAAGGCCAGACCTTTCCTGCCTTCTGATCGGATCAGAAATGTTGGAATGTGAACCGGCCGATGGACTCGGCGGGCTCGGGTTGGCGAGGGTCAATAGCACCGGGCGGGCGGCTTGCATAGGGGTGGGCGATGCAGGCCAGCCGGGGCGGCCCCGCCCTGGCTGCATGCCTTGGGACGCCGGGCGATCAAATCTACCATACAAGCGCCCTTTCAGCTTTTCAGCTTTGGCTACGGGGTCCATAGTTGGACCGGTCGCATTCGCGCCCTGCCCCGATTCCTCCCGGTCTGCTTGTCGTGATCCGCGTCACCCCCCTCATCCTGGCGGTCGCCCTGTTCATGGAACAGATGGACTCGACCGTCATCGCCACGTCACTGCCGGCGATCGCGGCCGATATCGGCACCGAGCCGATCGCGCTCAAGCTGGCGCTGACGGCCTATTTCGTGGCACTGGCCATCTTCATTCCGATCAGCGGCTGGATGGCCGACCGGTTTGGCGCCAAGAACATCTTCCGGCTGGCGATCCTCGTGTTCATGCTGGGGTCGCTCGCCTGCTCGTTTTCGTTCTCGCTCGAGAGCTTCGTGGTGTCGCGGTTCTTCCAGGGCATTGGCAGCTCGATGATGACGCCGGTGGGGCGGCTGCTGCTGGTGCGCTCGACGCCGCGGAGCGAACTGGTTGGGGCCATGGCCTGGCTGACCATTCCGGCCCTGCTGGGGCCGCTGACCGGCCCGCTGATCGGTGGCTTTCTGACCACCTACCTGAGCTGGCACTGGATCTTCTGGATCAATATCCCGATCGGCATCGCCGGCATCATCCTGGCCGGCATTTTCCTCAAAGTGCCGGACGCGCGCATTCCCCGGCCGATCGACGCGGTGGGGTTCATCCTGGCCGGCATCGCCTTTGCCGGCTGCGTGTTCGGCCTGTCCGTCGTCAGCCTGCCCGCTTTGCCGCTGGTCTATGGCTACCTGACCATCGCCATCGGGGCCGTTTCGGGCATTTTCTATTTCCTGCATGCCAAGCGAACGACATTCCCCCTGCTGGACCCAGCGCTGCTGCGGCACAAGCTGTTTCGCGCCTCGATCCTGGGCGGATCGTTCTTCCGCATCGGCGTTGGGGCGGTGCCCTTCCTGCTGCCACTGATGCTGCAGCTGGGATTTGGGCTCAATCCGTTCCAATCGGGGGCCATTACCTTCGTTTCGGCCATTGGCGCGATCATGAGCAAGTTCATCGCAGAGCGGGTGTTCGCGCGCTTCGGCTTCCCGCGCATATTGGGGTTCGCGGCGCTGTTCGGCGGCTTGCTGATCGCGGCGCAGGGGCTGTTCAGCATCGATACGCCGATCCCGGTAATGATGGCGGTGTTGCTGGCGGGCGGCGTGCTGCGCTCGGTATTCTTCACCGGCACCAATGCGCTGGGCTATGCCGATGTGAGCGACGAGGAGGCGAGCCAGGCGACGGCGATCGTTGCCGTGTGCCAGCAGCTCAGCATCGCCTTTGGAGTGGCAGTGGCCGGCGGCATTCTCGAAGTCAGCACCCGCATGCATGGCGGGGAGCTGTCGCTATTTGATTTTCAGCTTGCGTTTTTCGTGGTCGGCGGGCTCAGCGCGCTGGCCGGATTGATCTATTGGCGACTGCCAGCCGATGCCGGGCACGATGTCTCGGGCCACAAGGCTATCGCAAAGGAGTGACCGGGATTTCCCGGCAACAGATATTTGTCACGCACCGTGCCCCTCATCCTCGCCACCGCCTTGTTCATGGAGAACATGGACTCGACGGTGATCGCCACCTCGCTGGCCGCCATTGCCGCCGACATCGGGACGGACCCGATTTCGCTCAAGCTGGCGCTGACGGCGTATCTCGTGGCGCTGGCCATCTTCATCCCGATATCGAGCTGGATGGCCGACCGGTTCGGGGCGCGCAACGTGTTCCGCGTGGCCATGCTGGTCTTCATGCTCGGCTCGATCGGCTGCGCGCTGTCCAGTTCGCTGCTGCAGTTTGTCGGCGCGCGCTTCGTGCAGGGCATGGGTGGCGCGATGATGGGACCGGTGGCGCGGCTGGTGCTGGTGCGGGCGACCCCGCGGCACCAGCTGGTGGACGCCATGGCCTGGCTGACCATTCCGGCGCTGATCGGGCCCATTCTGGGCCCGCCGTTCGGCGGCTTTCTCACCACTTATTTTTCCTGGCACTGGATCTTCATCATCAATGTGCCGATCGGCATTCTGGGCATTGTGCTGGTCGGCTTCGCGCTGCCCAATACGCCATCGCGCAGCGCGCCGCGGCAGATCGACCGCAAGGGGTTCGTTCTGGCCGGTGCGGCCTTTGCGCTGTTTGCCTTCGGCTGCTCGGTGATGAGCCTGCCGGCGCTGCCCCCGGTGATCGGCGCGGTGGCGGCCTCCACCGGCATCGGCATCGGCGCCATCTATGTGCGGCATGCGCTGAGCACGGAATATCCCCTGCTCGACCTGCGGCTGCTGCGGCTGCCGGTGTTTCGCATCTCCGTCGTTGCGGGGACGTTTTTCCGGCTGGGCCAGGGGGCGGTGCCGTTCCTGTTTCCGCTGATGCTGCAGCTCAGCTTCGGGATGAGCCCGTTTGAATCGGGGATGATCACCTTTGTCAGCGCCATCGGGGCACTGGTGGCCAAGTTCGTCTGCAACTGGATCTTTGCCCGCTTCGGCTTCAAGTATCCGCTGGTGCTGGCGACGGCCATTTCATGCCTCGGGATCCTGGCCATGGGGCTCTATACGCCAGCGACGCCGCTGCCGCTGATGCTGGGCATCCTGACCTTTGTCGGCTTCTGGCAATCGGTGTTCTGGACGGGCTCCAACGCCTTCGTCTTTGCCGATGTGGAGGACAAGGATGCCGGGCAGGCCAATGTGATCAGCCAGGTCTGGGGCCAGCTGATGTTCGCCATGGGCGTGGCGCTGGGCGGCGGCACGCTGGAACTGGTGCATCGCATGCGCGGCGAGGGACCGCTGGTGCTGGCCGATTTCCAGATGGCGTTCTTCGTGGTGACCGCGGTGGGGGCGATCGCCACCGTGCTGTTCCTGCGGCTGCCGAACAATGCCGGTCACCAGCTGACGCGCGGCGGGGGTGGCGAGCACTGAGGGGCCTCTACCTCTCCCTTCGCGGGAGAGGTGAAGGCTAGCGGTCGTACTCGCCTTCGCCCTGCACGGTGTCGTTGGTGCCCTTGAATCCCTTGGCGATCAGGTACGCTTCGGCCGAATCCTGGCGGCTGGAGGGGGGCTTGGCATGGAAGGTCGTCTTGAAGTGGCGCTTGAGCATGTGCAGCAGCTCATGCTCGGTGCCGCCCTGGAACACCTTGGCGACGAAGACGCCGCCGGGCGACAGCACGTCGAGCGCAAAGGCAGCGGCCACCTCGATGAGCTGGACGATGCGCAGATGGTCGGTGGGGCGGTGGCCGGTGGTGGGCCAGGCCATGTCGCTCATCACGATATCGGCCTTCTTGCCGCCCATAGCCTCGATCAGCATGGCGGGCGCGTCATCGTCGGTGAAATCCTTCTGCAGCAGGATGACGCCGGGAATGGGGTCCATTTCGAGATAGTCGATGCCGACAATCAGGGGATTAGCCGAGGTCGAGCCGGTCGCCTTGGCGGCAACCTGCGCCCAGCCGCCGGGGGCGGCGCCCAGATCGACGACGCGCATGCCCTTGCGGAAGAGCTTGTACTTCTCGTCCATCTCGCGAATCTTGAAAGCGGCGCGCGAGCGGTAGCCCTCCGCGCGGGCGCGGGCGACATAGGGGTCGTTGAGCTGGCGCTCCAGCCATTTGGTGGAGCTCACCTTGCGGCCCTTGGCCGATTTGACGCGGATCTTGAGATCCTTGTCGGACTTGCGGCCGCCTGTGCCGAGAGCCTTATCCACCATTGCCATTCCTCCGCGGATATCGCACCGCACGGCTGTGGGCGCGGTCGGCGTCCATCAGCGAAATCAAGATGCCCTCGCGCAGGCCGCGATCGGCGACGCGCACGCGTTCGGTCGGCCATTCGCGCCGAATGGCCTCGAAAATGGCGCAGCCGGGCAGGACCAGATCGGCCCGGTCGCGCCCGATGCAGGGATGGGCGACGCGGCGATCAAAGGGCATGGCCAGCAGCACCTTCATGGTCTCGTCGACCTCGCCGCGCTTCATCCACAGGCCATCGACCTTCTGGCGCTCGTAGCGCTCTAAGCCGAGATGGAGCCCGGCCAGCGTGGTTACGGTGCCCGAGGTGCCGATCAGGTGCACGGGATGGGTGGCGATCATCTGGCGCAGCTTCTCGCGGCCGCGGAACTGGCGGAGATGCTCGGCGACATGGGCCACCATGGCCTCGAAGACCGCGGGGGAGACATCGACGCCACCGAATTTCTCGGCAATGGAGACAACGCCCACCGGCAGCGACTGCCAGGAGCGGATCGAGGCGGACATGCGTCCCTGCGCCTTGGGGCGGCCGCCGCGAAAATCCATCCAGGCCAGTTCGGACGAGCCACCGCCGATATCGAACATCAGCGCGCCCTGCGCCGTGCCCTCGATCAGGTCGGCGCAGCCGGTAACGGCCAGCTCGGCCTCGGTCCGGCGATCGACGATCTCGAGATCGAGCCCGATCTCGGCCTTGACGCGGGCGAGGAAGGCCGGGCCGTTCTCGGCGGCACGGCAGGCCTCGGTGGCGATCAGGCGCATGCGGGTGGGCTGGTGCTCGCGCAGCTTGTTGCGGCACTGGCGCAGCGCCTCCATGGTGCGCTCCATGGCCGCATCGCCCAGGCGCCCGGTGACCGAGACGCCCTCGCCGAGGCGGACAATGCGGGTGAAGCCATCAAGGACGCGGAAGCCGTGATCATGCGGGCGAGCGATGAGCAGGCGGCAATTGTTGGTGCCCAGATCGAGCGCGGCATAGATAGGCCCGCGATGCCGGCGCGGATTGGGGGCGGCTGGTGTCCGCTTTTCCGCATCGGGGGGAGGCGAATCGCCCCCTGCCCTCCCCGCCGGTCCGGGACCGGACGGGGCACGGATCGCCGGCTCGTCCGGGGACGAAAGTGCGGCGGCGGACCGATCGGAATCGGTCACAGAAGTCTCCTGTCGTGCGCGGTCGCCAGAACCGGCCAAGCCGGTCGCGCCCGAACGCACTGTTGATTGCGTGTCGCCGACGACGGTAGTGCAAGGGGGCGGCGAGCGCAATGCCGGCGGCATGCAACGCGGACATGTCAGAGGCGCTTGCAATCTCGTCAGGCATTGTCTATGCAGTGCCCGCGCCGGACGCTTGCTGAGCCTCCCGCGCTACCGACGGCCCGAGGCCGATCCCTTGCTGGGGAATAGTTCAACGGTAGAACAGCGGACTCTGACTCCGTCAATCTTGGTTCGAATCCAGGTTCCCCAGCCAATTTCCCCGTAAGTTACTGATTTTTCAGAGAAAATTGTGTGGTGTGTGAATCTTTCACACACACTTCCACACAAGGTCCCACACACGCCGACTCGAAACGAGATCTGCATGGGTACCAAACTGCCGTTCTGCATCCTGCGGGGCACCACATTCTACTGGCGCCGCCGTCTTCCCAGCCCCTTCAAAATGTCCGTGGAATTCAGCCTGGGCACTAAAGACCTGCGCGTCGCTCGCGGACTATCCTCCATGCTCACGATCGAGACCGATCGCGCGTTTGCAGTATTGCGTGAGGGTAAGATGACGCCGGACCAAGTCGACACATTCGCCAAACAGAAATTTGCCGAGCACAGTGCTAAGTTGAGTGCAGTGCATCAGCTGGCACGCGACCGCAAATCTCCTTGGCAGGACGAGATTGGTGCTACCCGCGCTGCCGCAATCGCCATGTCGCTGCTGGCTCACTACGGCCGCTCCGCGCAATTGTCCGACTTTCCCGGTATTGCCGATGGGGAGTTTGGCTTGGAGGTGATGCAGTGTGCGCAATCAATGCTGGAAACTTATAGGCTCGACTATTGGTCGGACGTTCGCGCTAAGCGCTTGCAGTCCGAGCTTGCCGAGAAGCTGTCCCTCACCAACCCCTCGCCTCCCTCCCTGCGGAGCAGGTCGACGACAGTGCGCCAGCACCAACCGCCATGCCAAGCACCATGAACTAGAACAAATGTCTTGGAGCTACCAGGGGCAGGCGCTGCGTGCATCTGTGAAGCCGGCAGCATAGTAGCCGCGACCAAGCCCGCGCCCTGGATCAGGCGGCGACGGGTCGTCCTGGCGTCTGTAATGCGGGGGAGGTCAGTATTCGTCATGGAACCGCATCCAGTCCATTGGACTAATCTCGTTGCGCCCCAAGGGGGCCATATCAAGGAAATTGTAGGTCCCGATCAGAATATCGACGCCTCGCGCGACCGCGGTGTAAGTCAGATAGATCTGGTCATCGTTGCGCAAGAACACGCTTATACCGGGAGTGTGGTCCATTGGTCTGCCAGACGGCGAGAAGACTTCGCCGTGAAACTCTTTAGTTGCCCCACCAAAGCAGCTGACCTTCCATCCCATTCGCTCACGCAGTGCGGCGAATTCACCAAAGGGCGCTTCTGCCACGCATACGATATTGAGATCGTGTGCTCGCAGGTGGACATTCGCCGCGTCGAAGTGATCGGCCACGAACGCGCAGCCATCAACGCCCGTTCGCCAAGCCGGATGATCCGGGTCGGCCCCAGGCGGCAACAAGAAATGATAAATGACCAGCTGGCTGCGCCCGTCGAACAGTTCAGCCAGCTGGATTTTGCTTTCGCCGGCATCGAAGAAGAAACTGTTTGGGAACGGGAGCATTGGCAGTTCCTGTCGGGCCTTCGCGATAGCATCTCGCTCCCGCGTCACGGCCTTTTCGGCCTTGAGCAGCGACTCTCGCGCAGCGTGCCAATCTGAACGCGCCACCTTGGGCTTATTGAGCATTGAACATAACCACTTCAGTTTGTAGAGTGGTCAGAAATAGGGCAAAACCGCTCTATAATGTCAACTGGTTTTTTGTAGGTAGAGATGAAAGAGCCAAAGTCAGGCTGCCCGATCAACCTCGGGCTTGAGGTCTTTGGAGACCGATGGACCCTCCTGATTTTGCGCGACATCATGTTTGCCGAAAGGCGCTCGTTTCGAGATATCCAAGCTTCCGAAGAGGCCATTTCAGCCAAAACACTGGCCGATCGGATTGGCAGGTTGATTGATGAAGGCATTTTAGTGCGGTCGGCGGACCCTGCGCACAGCCAAAGGTCCATATTGAAGCTCACTCAAAAGGGCATCGACCTCTTGCCCCTCTTGGTGGACATCTCAATATGGAGCCTGATGTACAAGGACGTAGACTCCCAATTGGCTGATCTTGCTCATGCCGCCAGCCAAGATCGTGAAGGCTTTATACGCACGGAGACAAAGCGTCTCATGAGCCGCGACCTGTAGCGACCATGTCAGCTCTTGTGATCCAATTCATCCGCCCGTGACGGCAAGTACGGGGTCGATTACACACAGGCGGCTCACAGTACTGATGGCAACATTCTGAGTTCGAGTGTGCCGATGGCCAACGCGGCTCGGCCGCGAACCGTCGGCTTCCTAAGGAATGATCGGGATTGTAGCCGCGTTGTTCGACGGCGAATAACGCCAGTCGCGGGGCATCGCCAATCATCTGCAGAGGCCGCACGGCTATGAACAATCACCGTACTGCGGCGGACGGGCGCCCGTAGACGATATCCCCGCCTATTCAGCGTCGGCGGCCGGCTCGGAGCGCCCTCGCCTTCTTGATGACCTCGACCGCGGCCGGCTTGAAAACAGATTGGTGAACCCGACCACATGCCCCGGCGTTGGTTGGTCAATGGAACCCGAGGAGTCAAACACCAAGCAGGATCGCGCCAAGGTTGCCGGCGGTCAGGACCATGAAGTGAAGTATGAGGATGCAAGACCGGCGCCTCGAAGACCAAGGTCAAGGATGCGGTCAAATCCGAAGGCAACGGCCGCAATGCCGTCGAAAAGAGGCTGGCTTCGAAATAATCCGGGATGGGCAGCCTGCACTTAGGCGTCCGGTGCGTGTGGCGGCACCTCATTGATCAGTTTTGTGATGGCTGCGGTGAGCTGAGCCGTTGCGAATGGCTTCTGCAGCATGATGCTTTCAGGCACTCCATTAGCGGCCCAATCCGCGGCACTATCCCCGCTCATGTAGACTATGGGCATTGTCGGAACGAGTTCTCGCGCGCGCTTTGAAATGGCCCAGCCGTCAACGGCAGGCAGTCGAATATCCGTTATCACGCCGGAAAAGCGAGCCGCGTCACGAACAAGCTCGGAAAGCGCGGCCCGGCCATCGTATGCCAAGAGAACGTCAAACCCCTCATCGATGAGTTCCTGCTCAAGCGGCACGGCGACCAGCGCCTCGTCTTCGACGAGCAAGAGCAGCGGCTTATCCAGTTCCGTCATATCGTCCTCCCTCGGCGAGGTGGTTATACGCAAGGAAACTAAGATAGGTTCAAGATGCTGGCTTCCGGAGCAGTAAATTTTTCCGGCGCCAGCAATGGTTTCGTGGGAACCGACTTCGCATGATTGACTTATTGCACGCAGCGCCCAGTTCCCAAGGGCGCGCGTTTGGAAGCCGCAGGCGGTGTGCCCCCCACCGTTGGCGGCTTTCGCCTTATTGGGGGCACCTAGCCCCCGAGGAGATGGACATGCGATTTGGAGAACGCGTTTTCTATACCAGCCAAAATGGCGACCGGTGGATGCTCGTGACTGACGATGACATCGTCTCGGTGAGGCATCTTCCCAATGCGGCCTCAACCATCGCGCAACATGATATCGACAATAACGATATCGGGCCGGCGGACCTCCAGCCAGTTGTTCGCCTCTTCACAGGACGCGACAGTCGTCACGTCGAGGCCCGCGCCTTGCAGCAACAACTCCATATCCATCGCGATTAGAGGCTCGTCTTCGAGCAACAGGGCGAGAAACGCTTTGGCTGACATGGCGTCAAATTACACCGTGGGGCTGTCAATGTAATGACAAAGTTCGCGCGCCAGGGAACCCCGATTTTTGCGTGGGTGTTTATGTTGAGATTGTGGAGCTGGTCATGCCGCGGTTCTTCTTTGACGTCGTTGAAAACGGCGAGCTCGCTTTAGATCACAAAGGTCACGACTTCGCGGACCAACGGCAGGCTCACCGAGAGGCTGTGATGACCATCGCGGCAATCGCTGCCGAGGAGATTCCCAAGGACGGCAAACTGAGCTTAGGGTTGTCGTAGCAGACAAACCCATCACGTCCTTTTCAGGACGCATTTCCGGTTCGAGCCTGGACTACCGAAAGAGGATTAGGCCTGCTGGCGTTACTCGCACCGATACCAAGAGGCCAAAACTCGCTATAGCCAACGGCGACGGGCGCCCGATGTGATTGTGGAAGCTCGCTTTGCGTCGAGTCTTGCGGCAAATTTGCGTAATGGGGTCTATTGCTGCCGAACGGCAACGCGCCCATATGGGCCGTCTATTTCCGAGGCCGCACCCCCAAGCATCACAACTGCAGCTTGCCTGCGACCGAGGCTGTACCTTATTGAGGTGAGTGCTCACTGCCACGTAGATTTGGGCCACAGCGAAGGCCGTGACCCATAAGGTTGGGGGGTGGTGCGGTCTACTCGCCGGCTTTCTTGTCCTGGCCGGGCGCAGAGTCTTTGCCCTGTCCCTGGCCACTTTCGGAGCCACCGTCGTCCGCCTTCTTCACCTGACCGGGCGCGAAATCCTTGGCGTCGCCGTCTTGCTGACCCGGCGCTGCTTCCTTGGCCGGCCCTTCCTGCTGGCCTGGCGCAAACTCCCTTGCGCTGTTGTCATCGCTGTCGTCTAACTCTTCGTTGATAGCGGTAACCAGATCGTCGGTGGACACGGATGCCACGCAAGATTCCGCAATGGTGTCCACTTCGACGCCGCACACCTCTGCGGCCAACTCAGCCGGCAAGTCGATCGAAGCTGGCAGGTCATCAACATCGATGCCAAGGTTGGCAGCAAGTTCTTCAGATAAGCTGGAGAGGTCGACGGTCACCGTTTCCGCCTGGGCAAATACCGCAGTCGAAATTGTCAAAGCAGCAGCCAAGGCGAGAAGAGGGAGCTTACGCATAGTTTTTCTCCGTTTTGAGCCGGTTCGTAGGGGCGAACCCGTCCGGAGCGTCACGCTACTCAACTCCTCATGAAACGTGCCTTATGCCGAATGTCAGCGACCCGTAAGTCCAGGGCCGACTCCCGGGTAATTGCGGGCGAATGGCAGCGGGCAGATCCTAGGGCGTATGCAAATGCCAACTCTCAGGAGTTTCCAAGCATCAACATCATCAGCTGCGCCATCCTCTCCATGACCCCGCATCCGCGCCTCAGCGGCCGCGTCGATGCGGTTGTGCGCGCGCATTTGACAGAGATCGTGGGCGGGCTGCCGGCCGAGCACAGCATCGATATGCGGCTGCGCGTATCGGTGGAGCCTGGCGATCATGCCGATCGGGTGAAGGAGCTGGTGCTGGCCAAGGCGGCCAAGATCCTGCGCCGCGTCAATGGCGCGCTCGAGAGCACGTCGGGCGAGGCGGCGCCGGAGATGGGGCCAGCGCCAGCGGCCGACCCTGTGCCGGACGAGGTGGAGGAGGTCGCGCATGACCAGGTGCAGGACCTGGCGCCGGCGACCGAGGCTTCAGACAGTCAAGATCAGGATGAAGACCACCCTACCCTGCCCGCAGGGCCACCAGGTTCTCTTGAAGCCTGATTGAGCTTTTCTTGCTCTCCCGAAGGGTCTGGAAGGGGATAGGTATTCTTGGATTTTGGGCTTTGGTATTCTTGAACGGGACCGGCAAAAAGACCGGCAAAATGGCGCATCGCGGCATCCTGAAAGGCCTTGTGCTGCGCCGGTTTGAAGGCGCTGTTAAGATCGGCAAAATCACCGGCAATTTGCCGGTTTAATCACCGACGCCGGATTTCGGTCTTGAGTGATTAAACCGGCCTCCAAACGGAGGGTGGTAAGGATATAGTTTTTCCTTACCTTGGCTATTGGATAGCTAGCTAGCTTGCATGGAGACCATGATGGCAGAGGCGGCAAGGCCCCACACCGAAGGCGTTCTGTGGGACGGAGTGCGCACGATCATCTCGGCCATGCTGGCATTCCTGGTCCCCGACAATCCGGCCACCGGCCAGGATTTCGCCGCGGCAACGATCGCGACCGCGACATCGCCGGAAGTGGCGAGGGCGCTGGCGGGCCAGGCCGGCGGCATCGAGGCCGTTGCCATGCGGAGCATTGTTGACGCGGTCGAGGGTTACCTTGCCGGGCGCCTCAGCCAGGAGGAGCTGATCGGCGCGACGATCTCGGCTGTCGATACCGCGCCGATTGCCATTGCGCTGCATGGGCCTGCCCCAGGGCGATGAGCGGCGGGACCGCAACGAGTCGGGTCCAGCGGCGTTCCAGATTCCTGGCTCCGAGGAGGCGAGACCCATGACCCTGACCGCGACCTATTTCGATCCGCTCTCCAGCCAGGTCGTCGCCACCTTCGATGATGCGGCGCCGATGTCGTTGGGCCAGATTGCCGATCCGCATCTGCGCGAGATGTTTATCCTCGATCCCGGCGCGGTCTACCGGGCGGCGCTCGAGCGGCCGGGCACGATCGAGGCCATCGCTGAGCATTGCGGGCTGCCGCGGGCCGAAGTGGAGAGCATGGTGCGGCGCCTGGTTGAGAAGACCGAGCTGGAAGCCGAAGCGGGCCCGCCGGTCTCTTCAGACCAACGTCCTGCAGGTCAGCCCTGGCCATAACCCTGCGGGGGTTGCATTCGATCTCCCCCGGGCCTATCTTTCTCTTGCAATTTTCGTCATGGAAAATTTCAGAGGATGCAATGAGCCGCTCGGCAGTTCAGATCGACAAGCAACCCGAAAAGGGCAAGGTGGTCACTACGGCGGTGCTGCGCGCCGCCGAGGCCATGGGTTTGACCGCCAAGCGCCTGGCTGCGGTAATCGGCGCCAGCGAGCCCACCGTGTCGCGGATGAAGGCCGGCGCCTTCGTGCTCGATGCCAAGGGCAAGCCCTATGAGCTGGCCGTGCTGCTGATCCGCCTGTTTCGTTCGCTCGACGCCATTGCTGGTGGTGAAACCAGGGTGCTGCGGCAGTGGCTGGTCAACCCCAATACCGTGCTGGGCGGCAAGCCCATCGACAAGCTCGAGACCATTTCCGGATTGACCGATGTCCTTGCCTACCTGGACGCCCGCCGCGCTCTCGTCTAGCGCCCGCCCCTATTCGGGCACGGCCTGGCGGCTGGTCGAAGCGCAGCACCGCGTCTCGACGCTGCGCCTCGTCGAGACGCTGGCCGAACAGCAACTGCTCGAGGAGATCCTCGACGAGAGCAAGCCCGTCGTGCCGGCTGAATGCCAGGGGCTGGACTATCTGCTCTCGACGCCCTTCCGCTACGGCGCCGCCTATCCCCATGGCTCCCGCTTTCGGCGCGCCGGCCGGACCCTGGGTGTCTTCTATGCAGCCGAGACAGTCGAAACGGCGATCGCCGAGCTGGCCTTCTATCGCGTGCTGTTCTTTGCCGAGTCACCCGGAACCGAACTCCCCGAGGGTGCGTCAGACTATACCGCCTTCTCGGTGGCGCTCGATGTCGGTTCCATGCTCGATCTCACCGCGGAGCCGCTCTCGGCCGACGCGGCGCTGTGGTCGGACCTGGTCGACTACACAGCCTGCCAGGCCCTGGCTGATGCCGCCCGCGGCGTCGAGGTGGCCCTGCTGCGCTACCGATCGGTCCGCGATCCCGCGCACGGCGCCAACCTGGCGGTGCTCAGCTGCCGCGCCTTCTCCCAGCCGGCGCCGCTATCGCGCCAGACCTGGAAGATCCGCCTCGGCCCAGGCCGGGTTCAGGCGCTTTGTGAGTTTCCGGTGGTCTCGCTGGAGTTTGCTGTGGGGGACTTTGCGGTCGATCCGCGGCTTGCGGGGCTGCGGAAATAATGGGCGCCACGGTCGGAATGGGGTGGAGAGCGGAATAGGTCCCCAGCATCGGCGCCTGCCTATTCGTAATAGGTCAAGATGATCCTGTCGGCTTCGACGCTGACGTCGTCTATTTCGGCGTTGTAGACCACGCCGAACATTTCTTTGGATGCGGAGGCTGGGCGTACATAAACCTTGCCGTCTCGTCCGAGCATCAGCGCGTCACCGACGGCATCGCTGCAATGGATGAGGGCGCCCTTGCCGATGTCGAACTCGCCGGTGGCGGGATCGGTGTACGAATATGCCCGGACGTTGCCGCATCCGCTGAGGCCGGACCGACGTACAACGTCGACGACGTCCTCCATGTCGACGCCGGTCATGTCGATGCGCACGAAACGCAACTCCACAGCCTGCCTCATCGAAACCCAGCCGTCCTCACGCGTAGCCCCAGAAATCCCCGCCATGTTCGCAGCAGCCGGTGTCCCCACATCAGGGTCGGTCGGGAGCGTCGTAAGCTCTTCCGGGCTGTCGGTGTTGGACCCGGCCAGTGCGGTGGCCTCAGTTATGGTGTCGGATGGGACGCCGGTATCGGCAGGAACCATCGGAAGTTCGGCGACCGGCGCTGTTTGCGATCCGCATCCCGCATTGGCCGCGATCATGTCGAGCATGGCAGGATTGGCGGCGACCATGGAATTGGCGATAGCCGTGCCTGCCCTGATACTGGCCCGGTACTCTTCAGGCTCGGCGGCAAGGTCGGCTACCACCTTGCGGCATTCGGCGATTTTAGCCTCGCCCTCGGAACCCGAGCCGATCGTCTTGGCCATATTGGCCACCATATAGTCGACGATCTGATCGCTCAGGCCCATGACTTCGCCGTATTCGCGAATGCAGGTTTCGCCGCCGTTGCCGGCAAAGACCCCGGAAGCGGTGGCCAAGAACATGCCACCAAAGCCGATAGACAAGGCCGCCCCGACCGACGCTACGGTTTTGATCAATGACATCCAGGATCCTCAAGAATTGCCGGACCGTAGCGCGATCGGATTAAGCCTGATGAGAAATGATCGACAGCATTTTACTCATCCGAGAATTTTTCGAGCGGAGTTTGCACGCGTTACCCTTCCCGAAAACCCCTAGAGCTGCTGCTTGCCGGCAAAGCGCATGAACACGGACTGCTCCCCTTCCCCAAAGGCGATCACGTCGTACTGGTCGGCGGGCGAACCGTCGGGCCCCTCCATCCCCGGCGAACCCGAGGGCATTCCGGCGACCGCCAGGCCCTGGACGGCCGACGGCCTGGCTGCCAGCAGAGCCGTGATCGCTGCGGCCGGCACATGACCCTCGATGAGATAGCTCTCGACCTCTGCCGTGTGGCAGGAGCGAAGATCCGCGGGAACGCCTCTCTGGTCCTTGAACGCCTCCATGTCCTCGAGATCGACGGACTGAACCTGAAAGCCACTGGCCTCCATATGGGCAATCCAGCCGCCGCAGCAGCCACAATAGGGGTCCTTCCAGACGGTAACTTCGGAGCCGCCCCCATTGCCGCGGGCCGGCACGATCACCAGCCCCAGGGCCGCTGCGCCCAGGCATAGGGCTGATCTGCGCGTGAAGGTCTTCATGGCGCCGCCGCTCCGATCGCCGGCGACGGCGCTATGGCCGCAGCCGGGTTCGGAAGACGAGAATGAGGTCGCATGGTTGTATCCTTTCGATCGTGTCGGGATACTAACACCGTGTTTGCGCCGGCTCTTTGCCGCGCCGCAAGTTTTGAATAGCCGAAACGAGCTCGTCGCAAACAGGTGAGGAACTGCTGACAAAGGTTGACGCGGTGCCGGCCCAGGGTCGACGCTCGGACGGAAAGATCACCAGAGCCAAGACCATTCCGATGACCGAGGAACCGGCCCGCCAGCGCAAGATCATCCATGTCGATATGGATGCCTTCTTCGCCAGCGTCGAGCAGCGGGACAATCCCGAACTGCGCGGCAAGCCCGTGGCCGTCGGCAGTCCGGCCGCGCGCGGCGTCGTTGCCGCGGCGAGCTATGAGGCCCGCCAGTTTGGCGTCCATTCGGCCATGGCCTCGATCGTGGCCGCCCGGAAGTGCCCGGGCCTGATCTTCGCGCCGCCGCGGTTCGAGGTCTATCGCGCCGTCTCGGCGCAGATCCGCGAGATCTTTGCCGAGCATACCGACCTCATCGAGCCGCTCTCGCTCGACGAGGCCTATCTCGACGTCACCACCAACCACCAGAACATCCCGGTGGCGACCGACATCGCCAACCAGATCCGCACGAGGATTTTTGAGGTGACCGGCCTCACCGCCTCGGACGGCATGACCATACTTCACGCTTACGTCCCTGCGTATACATGGTAGGGAAACGTCATTCTGCGATCGCGGGCGTGAAACGGATGATGCCGTCAGCCGTTAAAGGGCAGCGTTACATGATCGGTCCCTTGAATGGCAAAACGTCCCCCTAGACTTGCGGTTGTCCAACGGCCGAACGCGCCAGATCAAGGTACCACCGTCTTACCCGAAACGCCGCAGGTCAATGACGAAGCGCTCTCGGATGCGCCTGTTGTCGATACACACCGTGCCCTGTTGGAACTCACCAAGGCCATTGGTCGGGATGCGCGCAAGTTCTTTACATGGTTAGCCCCGACACTGCGCTCGGCCCTGGTTAAGTTCCGAAACTCGGTGACGACAGGCATCAGCGTGGCTTGGGCAACTTCCCGCAACCGAAGCGGCAGTGATGAAACTTCGCACCTGGCCGAGGCGCAAGCCGGCAGCCCGACAAGTGGCAACGATCTCGTTACCCGCAGCCCCAAGGACCACGCCGGGCTGCGTCGAAAGCTGTTGTTCGGCGGTGCGCTTGTGGCCTTTGTTTGCGTCGTGGCGATTGCCTCGCTCATGGTCTGGGCGCTCCACGATGTGCCCTTCGGGCGTATCGCATCGGGTCATGCGGACAACAAGGTTATCGCATTGACGACAAGCGACGGCCAACCGCTCATCCAGCGCGGTCCGTATCAAGAAGCGGCTGCTTCGCGCGACGAATTTCCGGATGCGTTGGTCGAGGCGGTCCTAGCCATCGAGGATCGCAGGTTTGCCGAACATTGGGGGATAGACGTTTTCGGCATCGCTCGCGCCTTGGGGCGCAACGTATCGGCGGGCCAGGTGCTTGAGGGCGGCAGTACGATCACCCAGCAACTGCTCAAGATACTATACCTGGATCAGGAACGGACACTTCGACGCAAGGTCCAAGAGTTGTTTCTGTCGATGTGGTTGGAGAGCCGGCTCTCCAAGGACGAAATCCTGACGCTGTATCTGAACAACGTATACTTGGGTGCTGGAGCCACCGGCATGCCCGCAGCGGCCCGCGTCTACTTCAACAAGGCGGTGGGAGACCTCACGATTGCCGAGAGCGCGCTGCTCGCGGGCCTCATTGCGTCGCCTTCCTCCCTGAACCCGATCAAGAACCTTGATGGAGCCCGCGATCGGGCCGCCGTTGTATTACAGGCGATGCAGAGTGCAGGCTTCCTTGACGAGGATGCCGCCAGGCAAGCTCAACTCAACTCGGCGCAGCTTCAGCCTCAGCGACCCGAACTGGGCACCGGGACATGGTTTGCCGATTGGGTGATGCAGGAGGCACAGGAGACATCTGGTCAATTCATCGGCAGCGTCAAGGTCACGACCACACTCGTGCCGGACCTGCAGTACATTGCCGAGCAATCGGTCCGCTCGGTGATGAGAGACAATGCCGTTGCCTCGGGCGCCACCCAGGCGGCAATGGTGGTCCTGGCTCCGGACGGCGCGGTCGTCGCCATGGTTGGCGGGCTGGACTATGCGGAAAGTGAGTTCAACCGCGCGCTGGCGATGCGCCAGCCGGGCTCTACCTTCAAGCTCTTTACCTATTATGCAGCGCTCAAGCTGGGTGCGACGCCCGACAGCCGTCTGGACGACACTCCCATCGAGATTGATGGGTGGGCACCACAGAATTTTGATGGCGAATACGCTGGACGGGTCAGCATGGCCGAAGCCTTTGCCCGATCGTTGAATGTAGCGACCGTTGGCTTGGGCATGGAAGTAGGCCTGCCTAACGTCATTGCCGCCGCGCGGGAATTGGGGATAGACGCCCCCTTGCAGGAAACCCCTAGCCTCATTCTTGGCGCCTCCGAGGTCAGTCTTCTGGACATCACCGGTGCATATGCATCGGTGCGCGCCGGGATTGCACCTATCGAAGCTTACGGCATAGCCACGTTCGAAGCTCCTAACGGCCGGCCCTTCACAATCGGCCCGCCAGTAGAAGCCGCACTCCCGCTGGGCGCGGTTCAGGCGCCTATGTTCTCTTTGCTCCAGCTTGTCGTGGAAAGGGGCACAGGGCAAGCAGCCCTGCTCGATCGTCCGGCGGGGGGCAAGACCGGCACCAGTCAGGATTATCGCGACGCATGGTTTATCGGTTTCGACGGCAACTACACAGTGGGGGTTTGGGTGGGCAACGATGATGGATCCCCTATGGATAAGGTCACCGGCGGCCAGTTGCCCGCCATGATCTGGCACGCCTTCATGACCGATGCAGTACCTCCCGCTGGATCGATGTTGACGCTGGCCCCGGACGAAGGCGCAAACCAAGCGCCTGACTTGAACGCACCGCACTGCAACATACAACTATGTGCCCAGTCCTACCGGTCCTTCAGGGCGTCAGATTGCACGTTCCAGCCCTATTCGGGTCCGCGGCGCATCTGTGAAAAATGACGGTTGACCCCCGATGCGTTGGCCTCTGACCTAACCCCATTTGCATCCCTCATACCGTCGAGATGATGCTGGCTAGGTCTGATACAGCCCCGTGCGGTGAATGGCGACATGGGGGTCCTTGACCGCTGGGCGCTGGTGAGCCTCCTTGGCCTTTGGTATCTGTTCATTGTCTGTCACCGCCTCAATGAACGCCCTAGTCCTGCACCACCGGTATTGGGCCCCACGCTGCCTTCCGGGTGATGTTTGGGGTCCGCCGCCGGCGTCGATGTGCCAGCGTGGAGATGTTGATGGGCACCTCCGCAAACGTCCCAGCGCCTAGCTGCCGAGCGGGAGCATGCCCGGCCACGTGCTCCATGCGTTCGGAAACCAGATTGCCTAAGCGCGTTAGGTTGCAGGAGGTGCGCCATGATGACCATCAGCCAGAGGCGGGCACGCTGGACCAGGATGAAGTGGGCGGGGTTCGCTGTAGTTGCGGCGGTCATTCTCGCACCGGAGTTTGAGCTGCCAGTTTTTGAATTGCCGTTAGTGACTGCCGCCGTTGCCGCCCAGCCTGACTAACGGGCGACGCGAACTCAATGCGATGAGGGATGGCAACTTGTCTAGCCCCGGACCGCGCAGCGCCATCGCCGGGTCGCCTGGGGTGCTACACGCTGGCCTTCGGCGTTCTTGACCGCTTTTGGGGCGCAGCCTTTATCGTGGCGGCTGTTCGGCCCAATCCATTGGACTTCGCCAGTGCTGAGCGGGTAGCCGCATAATTTGGTGCCGCCATTGGGTAGTCCGAGGGTAGCCCCCACTTTGCCCGGTACTCACCCGGTGTCATGCCCAGGCCGGCAAGGTGCCGCTTCATTGATTTGAACTTCTTCCCGTCGTCCAGGCAAACGATGTAGTCTGGCGTTACCGATTTCTTGACTGGCACTGCGGGCTTGAGTTCTTCTGCGGGCTGCTCGGCGACAACCGAAAGCGACTGCATCGCGCTATGCGTGCGGGAGATCAACCCTGGTAAGTCGGTGGTGGAAACAGCGTGGTTGGAGACATAAGCCGAGACAATCTCGGCAACTTGCTCCAGACGGATCGCATTGGACATATTGCGTTCAGTAAAGTCGGTCATTGATAGTGGCTCTCTTACAGACGCGCCGAACCTGCCCCATCAACTGGCCGGGGTCTAGTGCTAAGGGGTTACACGTCCGCTGATACCCAAGTCGCTGCCGAGCACCTTGCGACGCTGCGATTGCCTTCTGCGGTCTGTCACACCACGTCCGCAACGATCACTGAGTGGGGAGCTTCCGCCGTTTGCCTGGACCGCCGCATGCTCGCGTGGGTCACAGGTCCATAAGTCTTCGGGAACAAAGACCTCGGCGCGAACTCCATCATGCTCGCAGTTTCACCTTGAACGCAATTTCGACTCTCACGAAGAGCTGCTCGACCGCATCAACCTCGGCCGGACTGAAATCGCGGGGGAATTTTTCCATAGACGCAGCCATCAGGCTAGCGAACGCCTCAGCCTCATCATTTGTCAGGCGGAGTGAGCCTCCTTCGTCATCGAATGCGCGTGCCAATTCGCGGACCTTGGTCATTTGCCCTGATTTGACCAAACCTGGCAGGGTATAGCCGCGTTCGATAAGGCGCTTGGCTAACCCGGACTCACGGGCGGTCAGGTTCAGGGTCTGCTTCACAACAAAGGGGTCCCGGCTCATGTTAGCCAGTGACTTAATTCTCGCCAGCGCCCAACGTCAACAGCGGGCCGTCAGCGGATCTTCGGGTTTTGTCATCGAACATCTCGAGGCTGAGGCTCACCGGGCAGCCGGGCCGAAACGGTGATGAGGTCATTGTAGCAATGTGGGCTGATCATTCGCAGGTTGAGTCCCAAGTTAATGACTCCTTGTGACCATGCATTACACAATGAGTGTCGGAGACAGTCAGGTTCACAATGGGAAAGCAGACCCCCCCAGAAGCCCCCAAGCAAGATGTCTGGCGACATGCGATCGATCGAGCCAAGCTGGGGTTGTGGGACTGGGACCTGCGAACGGATAGCTGTTACTATTCAGCAAGCTGGTTTGAAATGCTGGGCTATGCCGAAGGCGAGTTGGCCCAAACCAGTGATCTGTGGCTAAACCTCACGCATCCTGACGATAGGGAACGGGCCATCCGCAGTGGTGAAGGCCACCTGTCCGGTGCTGTCAGCAACATCGAAACCGAGTTGAGGCTGAGACACAAGGGCGGCAGTTGGATCTGGGTTCTTGATCGAGGGGGAGTGATCGAATGGGACAGCGAAGGGCGTCCCGTGCGCGCTGTCGGCGTACAAA
>JAHJWO010000029.1 GCA_018828145.1 Alphaproteobacteria bacterium
CGCCGGTCATTCCGGCGGCGGTTTCGTTTCCAACACCACCATCTGGAGGACATCATGTCCGCACTTTCGATTTTCGAGGACGCTCCGATCGCGTCCATCGTCGCATGGTCCGACGACACGCCGCGCCCGCCCGAACGGCACCGTAAGAAGCTTTCGGTCTGGCAGAGCAACAACAGCAAGGGTCGGCTGATCCGCAAACAGGGTGAGCGCGGTATCGGAAATATCTCGCTCGGCGCCTGCTTTACCCTGCATGAGGCCGACTTTGGCGGAGGCGGCGTCATCGCCATCCGCATGCATCGGACCTTCTCGGTGGATTCGCGCCTGCGATTCGCTGTCCTTGAGCGGCCCGCCGCTGGCTCGATCCGGGTCTTCGACCGGGCCGGTGATGAAGCCGAGCTGGTCTATCTCGCCAGCCATCGCGCCGATGCGGAGGAATGGCTCACCCGTCATGGCTATCCCAACGCCGTTCTGGACGAAGTCTCGGCCGACGCGGTTGCGGCCGATGTGATCGAGGGGAGGACGGCGGCATGAACCAGCCCGATTCCTCTCGTTCATCCATACCTATGACCCCGGGCACATCCGGGGTTTCGTTCGGCCACAGCGCCGACGGCATGCTGGTCGCGCTCGTCGGCCTCAATGCCTACGCCATGGCGCCCGGTCGCGATGGCAGGCACTATAGGGGTCAGAACAAGAACTGTTCGAAATCATACGCTAAGGTCGAACGGACCGTGAACCGTCGTCTCTGACGCGCATGATGGTCTGCCGGCTGGTTTCGAACTTTCTGGCGAGCGCGGAAACGCTCATGCCATTGGCCAGCCCTTCAAGAACGTCTTGCTTCCGCATTTCGTTGAGCCGCGCCGGTCGACCAAGAATCTTTCCTTCCGATTTTGCCCGTTTGAGGCCGGACTGCGTGCGTTCGATAAGCAGGTCACGTTCGAACTGCGCGACGGCGTTGATGACGTTCATAGTCATTTTGCCAGCGGAGCTTGCGAGATCGACACCGCCCAGAGCGAGGCAGTGAACCCGGACACCCAATTCCTCCAGTTTCCCTACTGTGGTGCTCACATCGATGGCGTCCCGCCCAAGACGGTCGAGCTTTGTCACGATGAGCACGTCGCCGGCTTCGAGCTTGTCCATGAGCCGGATGAAGCCTCGGCGCTGCGCAATGGCGACACTGCCGGAGACTGTTTCGGTGACGATGCGGCGTGGCTCGATGTGGAAACCGGCTGCCTCGATTTCCTGAATCTGGTTTTCAGTCGTTTGGCCGGTCGTGGAGACACGGACGTAGGCAAAGGTGCGTGGCATGGGCTCGATTCGTCCGAATAGGCTGTCCGGAATGTCGAGCATGTCCATAACTATGTCAAGGTAATTTGTGGACAGTGCGGTTTCACCCTGTACGGAACCGGTCGTTTTCGGACATGCCAAGGGGTCATCGGCAAGATGTTGTGTGGAGTAAAGAATGGCCCGACGGAAGCTTCTCAAAATCCAGGATCGACAGGAGCTGTTCGGCGTGCCGATCGATGAAGACAGCCTGATCCGTCACTACACTCTGTCTCCAGCCGATCGGCTGGAGATCGCAGTCCGAAGACGCAAACATAACCAGCTCGGCTTTGCTGCCCAGCTTTGCATGATGCGATATCCGGGCAGGACGCTCATGGCGAACGAAATACCGCCGCGGGGAATGCTCAACTATATCGCCGAGCAATTGGATGCCGATCCAGAAAATTTCAGTTCTTATGCGAGGCGAGAACCGACCCGGCTGGAACACGTATCGCACCTCCTCGCCTATCTTGGGATGAGAACTGCAGCAGCTCCGGACCGGCGGGCCGCCTTGATGTCGGCGATCGAAACGGCAGCGACGACAGACAAAGGGTCTTCTATTGCCAAGGCAATCATCACCACCATGCGGGACCGCAATGTGGTGCTTCCTGCGCCAGACACTGTAGAGCGGATCGGGCTAGCGGCGCGCGCTATAGCGCGACGGCGTGCGGAAACGGCGTTGATCTCCGGCTTTTCCCCTGAGCAACTTCAGAGTCTTGACGATTTGCTGAAGGTCGATCCTGCAATCGCACAGACGCGGTTCCATTGGCTACGATCGGCTCCGGACGCACCCGGCGCCAGCAACCTGGTCGCGATGATGGAAAGGCTCTCCTTCATTCGCGCCATCGACATCGATCCCCGTCTGCAGGGCCGCATCCATTCCGGGCGCTGGGACCAGATGATCCGGGAGGGCGATGTTACGCCGGCCTGGCTTACCGCTGATTTCAACGCCAGCCGTCGGCGCGCGACGATCGTCGCCCAGGTTATCAAACTCGGCCAGAAGCTGACTGACGATGCGGTCACCATGTTCATCAAGCTGATCGGCAGGCTCTTTTCCCGGGCCAACAATCGCAAGAAGCAGCGCCATGCCGAAACGCGTAAAGAGACGGCCAAGGCGCTCCGGCTGTTTCTCGATACGATTTCCGCCCTTCAGGCCGCCAACGACAATGATGAGGATGCGATCGAGACGATCAACCGGCACGTCGGCTGGCATCGTCTTTTGCAGGCAAAGCCCGCTCTCGAGGCCATGGTGGAAAATGGAGATCCAGATCCATTGCTTGTGGCGGTGGAGCAATATGCGAGCGTCCGCAAATATGCGGCGCTGTTTCTACGGACCTTCGCTTTCCGCTCGGCTCGCCGGAACGATCCCCTGCTTGCGGCGATCGAGATCCTCAAATCCCTCTACGAAGATGGGCGGCGCAGCCTTCCAGATCGGGTTCCGGTTGCCCATCTCGGCGTGACGGCCCGCAAATTGATCTTCAACGGATCGAAATCCGATCGTCGCCTCTACGAGATTGCCACGTTGGCGGCGTTGCGGGAGCGGCTTCGCTCAGCAGATATCTGGGTTGAAGGCAGCAGGGCATTTCGCCCGATGGATGAGCATCTCATGCCGCGCCCGGCCTTCACCGATCTCAAAGATACCGACCAGCTCGATCTCGGCGTGCAGCGCGACGGCGTGGCATGGCTCGCGCAAATGCAGCAATTGCTCGACTTCAATCTGAAGCGCCTCGCACATCGCGCCCGTAACGGCAAGCTTGAGGGTGTCCGTCTCGAGGCAGGAACTCTGCTGGTGACGCCGCTGGCCAGCGAGGTTCCCGCCGCCGCCGAGGAGCTGAATCTTGAGCTGAACGACATGTACCCGCTCGTCGAGGTGCCAGATCTTCTCAGAGAGGTGCATGAGTGGACGGGCTTTGCCGACCAGTTCACCCATGTTCGAACGGGCGACATGCCGCAAAACATCGCTGCTATGCTCGCCGGCACCCTCGCGGACGCCACCAATCTCGGGCCAAAACGGATGGCAGGTGCATCGAAAGGGATTAGCGCCCATCAGATCGGCTGGATGCGCATGTTCCATGCCAGGACCGAAACTTATCGGGCGGCGCAGGCAAGCGTGACCGACGCCCATGCGCGTCATCCCCATGCTCTGCTCTGGGGAAATGGAACGACCGCGTCTTCCGATGGTCAATTCTTCCGGGCCAGTGATCGTGCTGCAGGGCGCGGCGACATCAATCTGCACTATGGCAGCGAACCAGGCACGAAATTCTACAGCCATCTCTCTGATCAATACGGCTACTTCAGCATTCTGCCGATCAGTCCGACCGAAAGCGAGGCGGCCTATGTTCTGGACGGGCTGTTCGACCACGACACCATCCTCGACATCGAGGAGCATTTTACCGACACGGGCGGCGCCAGCGACCATGTGTTTGCCCTCTTTGCTCTGATCGGCAAGCGCTTCGCGCCCCGACTGCGCAATCTCAAGGACCGGAAATTCCATACCTTCGAAAAAGCCGATAGCTATCCGGCCCTCGCGGACCATATCGGCGTGCGGATCAATACCGCGCTCATCATGGAATATTGGGATGATCTGCTGCATCTGGCGGCGTCGATCCGCGCGCGCACCGTTGCCCCCTCGACAATCCTCAAAAAACTGGCAGCGTCACCGAACCCGAGCCAGTTGGCGAAAGCCCTGCGGGAACTCGGTCGTATCGAGCGCTCCTTGTTCATGATCGAGTGGTATTCCAGCCCGGTCCTGCGCCGGCGATGCCAAGCTGGTCTCAACAAGGGTGAGGCAGCGCACAAACTCAAGCGTGCCGTCTTTTTCCATGAGCGCGGCGAAATCAGGGATCGATCATTCGAAAGCCAGGCATTCCGCGCCTCTGGTCTCAATCTTGTCGTCAGCGCCATCGTCCACTGGAATACCGTATATCTCAGCCGGGCCACCGAGCACCTCCGTCAGAGTGGCCGAAATGTCCCCGACAACCTGCTCAAGCACGTCTCACCGCTCAGTTGGGAGCACATCAACCTTACCGGCATCTACTCCTGGGACGCCGCGCCCGACCTTGCGGAGGGCTTTAGGCCGCTTCGCTTGACCAGGAAAATGCTCCTCGCCGCATAACGTTCATCATCCGTTCGGCCTTAGCGTATGATTTCGAGCAGTTCTTGTTCTGACCCCGGAATGGCCAGAGGCTTTGCGGATCTCGAGGCCCAACCCGAGGCCAGGGCCCTGGAGCATGGGGAGTGGCTGGCGCTTCTCCTCGAACGCGAAGCGACGCAACGCCGGCAGAAGCGC
>JAHJWO010000030.1 GCA_018828145.1 Alphaproteobacteria bacterium
CGTTATTGAGCGTAATCCGGCGCTGGCATTTCCGTGAGGGCATGCCGATCCGGGAGATCGAGCGGCGCACGGGATTGTCGCGCAACACCATCCGCAAGTATCTGCGGTCCGACACGGTGAGATCCTGCGCAAAGCCTCCGCATATTTTGCCCAGGCGGAGCTCGACCGCCCACTGAAGCGATGATCGCCTTTATCGACGAGCATCGTGGGCATTATGGGGTCGAGCCGATCTGCAGCGTCCTGCCAGTCGCCCCATCCACCTATCATGAGCGTGTTGCCCAACGCCGGGATCCCTCGCGGCTGTCGGCACGTGCCCAACGCGACGAAGCCCTCAAGCCTGAGGTCATGCGGGTCTTTGCCGAGAACTTCTCGGTCTATGGCGTCAGGAAGGTTTGGAGACAGATGCAGCGGGAAGGGTTCGATGTTGCGCGATGCACGGTGCAAAGGCTGATGCGGGAGCTCGGCCTGCAGGGTGTCATTCGCGGCAAACCGGTTCGCACCACGATCAGCGACAAGTCGGCTCCTTGCCCGCTCGACCAGGTGAACCGCCAGTTCCACGCACCGGCACCCGATCGGCTCTGGCTTTCGGATTTCACCTATGTGGCCACATGGGCCGGCTTCGTCTACGTGGCCTTCGTCATCGATGCCTATGCCCGCCGCATCGTTGGATGGCGGGCGTCACGGACTGCCCATGCGGGATTCGTTCTCGATGCCTTGGAGCAGGCCCTGCATGATCGGCGGCCTCTGCATGGCGGTGGCTTGGTCCATCACAGCGATAGGGGCAGCCAATACGTGTCCATCAAATATACCGAGCGGCTGGCCGAGGCCGGCATCGAACCTTCAGTGGGCAGCGTGGGCGACTCTTATGACAATGCCTTGGCCGAGACCATCAACGGTCTCTACAAGGCCGAGGTCATCCATCGACGCGGCCCCTGGCGCAGCTATGAAGCGGTGGAGTTCGCCACCCTCGAATGGGTCGACTGGTTCAACAACCGGCGCCTGCTAGAGCCAATCGGAAACATTCCGCCGGCCGAAGCCGAGGCAAAATACTACGCCGCACTGGATCAACCGGCCGTGGCCGCGTAACTTAAACCAAATGGCCTCCGACAGTCCCGGTGCGGTTCATGACCCCTTTTCGGGAGAGGTCATCCAAGATGCTGAGCAGGTTGAGAGTGGACCGCGCCAGCCGATCCAGCCGTGTCACCAGCAGCGTATCGCCTTCACCCACACGGGCCAGCGCCTTGGCCAGTTCGGCACGGTCGGATTTGGCTCCGCTTGCAGTTTCCGCAAAGACCTTTTCGGCCCCTGCGGCGGTCAGAGCCTCACGCTGCGCATCAAGCGTTTGGCCGTCAGTGGATACGCGGGCATAACCGTAAATCATGCGCTCATTGTGCGACGGACTTATGCAACACGCAACCCTATGAAAACCTTGGCCCAGAAATTCGTTGCACAAGTTACAACTTCCGCAACACATGATACTTAAGCTAATGAATTATCCTAGGTCCTGCGCCATTTTCTTTAGAAAATTGGCAGTACTCTCGATGCGTTGGGGTTTTGCGGAAAATTTGGGCATTGAGGCGCTGACTGCATAAAGCTCGGACGCGCCGCCCAGGCTGGGCAGCGGCACGGCGACGCAAAGAATACCTTCCGTGGTTTCCTCGTCGTCGATCGCAAAGCCGCGCGCTCTGGAGCGATCGACATCCTCTACGAGCTGGGTGCGCGTCTTTATCGATTTGGGTGTCCTCGAAACGAACGGCTCCTCCCAGGCTTCCAGCATTCGCACCATGTGTTTGGGGTCCAGGGCCGACATCATCGCTTTGCCCAGCGCCGTGCAATTGGCGGGAAGGCGGCCGCCCGTACGAGAGGCGATGCTGATCATTTCCTGCCCATCCTGCCTCGCAAGATAGACCACGTCCTTCTCGTCCAGGGTTCCCAACTGGACAGTGAGTGGCAAAGGCCCAGTACGCTGACAAAATTCAGTGAAATTCGTAACGGGCGTCGAGGTTGAGAAGAAGGCCTGACCCAATTCCCCGAGGCTGTACCCCAGAGCAAAGCCGCGCTCGGTTTCTCGCAGCAGGCCAATCTCGCCGAGGGCAACGCATATGTTCACGGTCGATGAGCGGGGTACACCGATCATCTTGGCCAGTTCCGTGGCCGAAACCGGACCGCCGCGCGCAGCGATTATCTTCAAAATCGAGCCGGCCCGCAGGATTGCAGGAGGAGGCGATGCGCTTTTCTTGGAATCCATCAGAGTCAACCTTCAGGGATAATCTGTCAAAATGTTGACATATGGTCAATTTGTTGACAAGCCCATTTGTTAGTGCGATAGGTGGGTCGAAATGCGATGGGCCGTGGCCAAGTTTAAGCCGTGTTCATGAAGTGCATGCCTGGGAGGCCCAGCGGTGGTTAAAGATTCTTCAGAATATATGAACGATGAATCGGTGGCATCCGGGCATTCCGTAGAGGTAAATAACCTCAGAGTTACATATGTATCCGGAAGTAATACCGTAACGCCTTTTTCGGACATCTCCTTCTCCGTGGAGAAAGGGGAGTTTATTTGTATTATCGGTCCATCTGGCGCCGGGAAAAGCACGCTATTGTTCTCGATCGCGGGATTGGTGGATCCTTCGGCCGGCCAGGTGCGCATCGGCGGACAGGTCGTGGATGGGCCCGGCGGCGATCGGGCGGTGGTGTTTCAGGATGACGCGGTGTTCCCTTGGTTCACCGTGGAGCGGAACGTCGGCTACGGCCCCGAGGTTGCCCGATGGCCAAAGGCGCGGCGCCAGCAGGCCATTGAGGAGGCTTTAAGCCTCGTGGGCCTTTCGGACTATCGGTCATTCCTGCCGGGGCAATTGTCGGGCGGCATGCGCAAGCGCGTCGACGTGGCGCGGGCTTTCGCCGCGGGTCCGCAAAACGTGCTGATGGACGAGCCGTTCGGCGGGCTCGACGCCCAGACCAAGGAAAGCCTGCAAGAGGCCATACTGGAAATCTGGCGGACTACCGGCAAGACCATCATTTTCGTCACCCACGACCTGGAGGAGGCGGCCTTCCTTGCCGACAGGGTGATCGTCCTGAAGAAGGGAGGAGGGTTGGAAATCGTGCCGATCGACCTGCCGCGCCCACGCACATCCAGCATGCGGACAGAACCCGCGTTGCAAGGCTACAGGCGTCTGTTGGGTGAGATGATCCGCAAGGCCGAGGATCGCAAAAATGTCCAGTAATCGTACGCGACGTTCCGCCGGCCGCGACTACACCCGTCGGTTGTTGCTGCAATCGGGCACCGTCGTTTTCCTGCTCGCACTCTGGCTGTGGCTGAGCTACGGGCTGCAAATTGATCCGATTTACGTTCCGGGGCCGGATGATCTGTGGACGCGATTCCGCCAGATGTCGGGCCAGCTGCCTTCGGCTCTATTCTACTCGCTGACCATCATCATTGGCGGTTATGTCATCGGAAGCGGCGTGGGCATACTGGTGGCGCTGATCATGGCATATAGCGTCATGGTCCGGGAAAGCATCGAGCCGGTTATCAATGTTCTGCGGCCTTTACCGATATTCGCGCTCATTCCCCTGTTCCTGTTGTGGTTCGGCGTAGGTTACGGCTCCCAGATCGGCCTGGTGGCATTCGGGTGCTTCGTTATCCTCGTCGTCAGTACATCCGAGGCAATAAAGAATGTTCCGCGCATATATTCGAATGCAGCGCGGACCCTCGGAGCCGGGCGCTGGCAATTGTTCCGCACGGTCGTGGTTCCTGCAATCATTCCGAATCTGGTGGGCGCAATGCGCGTGGCCGCTGCTCAGTCCTTCGGCTTAGACGTGGCAGCTGAATTCATTGGCGCTCAGGATGGTCTTGGGTATTTGCTCATCAACAATTCTTCATACCTCAATACTGATGGAATAATTCTTATCGTCATTATTTATACGATATTGGCCGTGCTGCTGGATCGTATTGTCGCGGCATCCACCTCTCGGCTGATCAAATGGGCCGATCGAACCGAACACTGACCCGCCCACGTATCCGAACAATCGCTCAACATCGCTCAAGGAGGAGATCTAATGAGCACTTCGAAGGCCAGCCAGGGTGTCCTGGCGCTGGTAATGGTTTCCCTATTGTTGGCTCCCACAGCCAGTACGGCGCAATCCAACCTGACCGAACTCAATATCGGCGTGCTGCCATATCTCGACTATCAAATCCTCTACGTCGCCGACGAAATGGGGTTCGACAGCGAGCTTGGTTATGAATTCTCGTTCACCCAGTTTCCGCTGGAGCCCAATGAAACACGCGCCTTGGTACGGGGGGACATCGATATAGCTCAGGGGGCTATCGGCTCGCTGGTATCGCAATTGCCGGCGCGCCCCGATCTGCGCGTCGTGGTCAGCGGGGCGCAGTACAAGGGTTTCGCTTTCATCATCCGCAAAGACTCCGACATCAAGACGTATAGCGAGCTATTCGCGGAGCTGGGGGATCACCAGCAGGCGCTCGAAGCGGTCGTCGACCAAATGATAGGGCGGGAGCTTTTGACCACCGAGTCGAGCTATCGGGCGACCATCGCCGGCCTGGCGGCGGAAGGCGGCCACGCCTATGACGAACTCAAAGTGCAGAACTTTGCGGAAGCTACCCAGGCCGCAACAGCGTTCATCCGCGGCACCGGAGACATCTATCTTGGCGCGGTTGCCCAGACTGAGCGTCTTATCAACCAGATGGACGGCTATGAAATCCTGATCCAGAACGAGGAAATGGGCGCGCCGGGCCTGTGGTATTCCAACATCTACGTGACCGATGCGTATCTGCAGGAAAACCGCCGCCAGCTCGTCGAACTGACGGCCATCTGGCAGCGCACCGTGCGTTACATGAACGAGCATACCGACGAAGCGTATGCCATCATTCTCGAACACCTCAATCCTCAGACCGCCGGCGCCATGACGGTGGAGGATCTGAAGAACCAGATTCCACGCACCACCTTCTTCCCCACGACCGAGGAAGCGGCCGAGCTGGTTTTCGACGAATCCTCGCCGAGTAGCTGGCGGGCCTTGGTGAACTACCAGTTCGAGCAGGCTGAGATACTGGGAACAGATCTTAGCAATGTCAGCGCCGACGACTTCATCGCCCAGGACGAGATCTTCGCTGAATTCCTTGCGGATGACGCGCTCCAGGCTTTCGTGAACGCACCCTTCTGACGCCTATCGACCGGTGACGACCATGACTGCATCAGCGGACACTCTTGAGCTCTTCAACGACTGCCGATCAGACCTCGGCGAGGGTCCGTGGTGGGACGAGACGTCCCACCACCTCATGTGGCTCGATCTCTTTGAAGGGAAGATCCATACCCTCGATCTTTCGGGGGCGTGTGAAGCCGGCGCTGTGAGGACGATCGTCACCGGTCAACATATCGGGGTTTTTGCCCTGCGCGAGCGCGGCGGCCTTTTGGTCGCCGCCCAGGACGGCCTGGGGACAGCCGATTTCGCTAGAGATGGCTTCGAGCTCCGCGTTCCCATCAACGCAACCGAACCGGACATGCGGTCGAACGACGGGGCCTGCGATGCGTTGGGTCGGCTGTGGTTCGGCACGATGGCCTATGATCAAACGCCCGGCAGGGGGACGGTCTACAGGGTTGACCCGGACTTCTCGGTTACTCCCATTCTGCATGGCGTGACCACCTCGAATGGGATGGGCTGGAGCCCGGATGGTCGGCGCTTCTATCACGCCGATACGGGCACTGGCGAAATCAAGGTTTACGATTTCGATTTGGCGCAAGGCACGATCGGCAATGGTCGGGTCATCTACACGGCGCCGCCTTCGGCAGGGTCGCCGGACGGCCTGACCGTGGATGCCGAAGGCGATCTCTGGGTCGCAATGTGGGGCGGCGGCGCCGTGCTGCGTCTGGGCGATGACGGGGTGCTGAAGGAGACCTTGGCCATTCCTGCCACCTATGTCACGAGCGTCACTTTTGGCGGCGCCGATCTGCGCGATCTTTTCATCACCACAGCCCGCCGGCCGCTGAGTGCCGCGCAACTGACTGCCCAGCCTCATGCCGGTTCGATTTTCCGGTGCCGCCCGGGCGTGGCCGGGCAGCGGCAGTATCGGTTCGCGGGCTGAATCAGGAGGATAAGGCCATGAAGTTGCAAAATAAGATTGCGGTCGTGACGGGAGGGGCACAGGGGATCGGCGCCGCCATTGCGACCTGTTTTGCCCAGGAGGGCGCCACCGTGGCCATCGCGGACCTCAACACGGACGGCGCGCTCGAACGGGAGCTGACCCAGCGCGGATGCAAGGCGCTGACCGTCCGCATGGACGTCGCCTCCGAGAACTCGGTGAACGACGCTTTCGCCGAAATCGAGCGCCGATGCGGCCCTGTCGATATCCTGGTCAACAATGCGGGGATCGGTACCCCGGTGAAATCGATCGTGGATACGACCCCCGAGGAATGGGACCGGACACTCCGCATCAATCTCACCGGCTCGCTGATGTGTACCCGGGCGGTTCTGCGCTCGATGATCCCTCGCAGAACGGGCAACATCCTCAATATATCCTCCAATGTGGGAAAGCGGGGCGTGCCGCTGCGTTCGGCCTATGTTGCATCCAAATGGGGCCTGGAGGGGCTGACGCAGACGGCAGCACTGGAATTGGCCCAGTACGGCATTCGTTGCAATGCGCTACTGCCGGGCAACGTTGACACACCGCACCTTGCCGAAGTGGTGCAGATGCACGCCGATGCCGAGGGCATGAGCTTCGATGCCTTCACCGGCATGCTCAAATCCCTGTCGCCGATGAACCGTTATGTCGAATTGGAAGAGATCGGCAAGGTGGCCCTGTTCCTGGTCTCCCAGGACAGTTCGGCCATGACGGGGCAGCTGGTGAACGTTTCAGCCGGATGGATTATGCACTGATGTCCTCCATCGCAAATGTCGAGGCCTATATCCTCAAAGCCGAAGTGCCCGAGCCCTTCTATTTCGCACAGCCGGGATATGTGACCCATCGCTCGTCCATGGTCGTGGAAATCGTGCTGGATGACGGGCGGATCGGCTATGGGGAGGCGCTTTGCAATGGACACCAGCCGGCCGATATCGCCGCGGCAACGGTGACGGCCTCGCTCAAGCCGCTGTTGATCGGGCGCGATCCGCTGCAAACCAGCGTGCTCTATGAAGAGATGTACAACCTTACCAAGCCTTTCGGCCAGAAAGGTGGGGTGATTGGAGGGATCAGCGCAGTCGACATTGCGCTATGGGACCTCAAGGGCCAGATCCTGGATTTGCCCATCCACGCCTTGTTGGGAGGCGCCTTCCGCACCTCTATCCTGCCCTACGCTACCGGATTTTATCGGGTCAAGGACGGCGATTACCCAAGGTTGCTGGTGGAAGAAGCGCAGCGGCACGTTCGCAATGGGTTCAGCGCTTTCAAGGTGAAGATCGGTTTCGGCATCGATGACGATATCCGCAATATCGCTGCGGTGCGGGAGGCTGTGGGAAGCGGCGTCCGCATCATGGCCGATTGCAACCATGCCTACAATGCCGGCGCGGCGCGTCGCCTGGTGCGCGAACTTGACCGGCTCGGCGTTTACTGGCTCGAGGAGCCGATCACGCCGGAAGACGTCGATGGCTACCGGTCCTTGGTGGAGATGGCGCCGTCACTGCTGATCGCGGCGGGTGAAAATGAATTCTCCCGCCATGGGTTCTGGCCGTGGGTGAAGTCCCGCGCTCTTGACGTGCTTCAGCCGGACCTAGCGGCGGGTGGTGGCTTCACCGGCCTGCGTGAAATCCAGACGCTGGCGCTTTCGGCCGGCCTGGCGATAAACCCACATGTTTGGGGTACCGCGATCGGGCTCGCCGCAGCCATCCAGTTCATAGCCTGCATTCCGCCGGTCCCGATCTCGCGTGGCGGTCACGAGCCCATGCTCGAATATGACCAGTCCGCGCATCCGTTCCGTCGCGACCTGATCGCCGAACAGTTTGCCATCGTCGATGGACGGGTCTCGGTCCCTGACCGTCCGGGTCTGGGAATTACCGTCAACCGCGATGCTCTGTTGAAATATCGCTACTAGTCACCGTCGAGGAAACATCATGAGAACGCTGCTATTTCCGGGCGATCGAAAGGTCGAATTGACCGAAGTGCCCACGCCCCAGCCGCAATTTGGGCAAGTGCTGGTAGAGATGAAAGCCGCCGGTGTCTGCGGCAGCGACCTCCACCAACAATTCCGCGTGCCCGCCGATCAGCGTGAGGGCATTGTCGTCGGACACCATACCAGCCCCAAGACGATCCCCGGGCACGAGCCAGCGGGGGTCGTGGCCGAGGTGGGCGAAGGTGTGACCAGGCTGAAAGTCGGCGACCGAGTCGCGGTCGCCCACGTCACCGGCTGCGGGCATTGCCTCGCCTGCCGACGAGGCCGCGATATCGACTGCACTGAAAAGGTATTCTACGGGCTGGATCGTGATGGAGCCTTGGCTGACTACATGCTGGCCGAAGCCAAGGACTGCGTTGTCCTGCCCGAGCAGATTTCCTTCGTGGAAGGGGCGATCTGGGCGTGTGGCGCGGGGACGGCCTATGCGGCGCTCCAGCGCGGTCAGCTCGTCGCGGGGGAAACGGTGGCTATTGTCGGGCTGGGCCCGGTCGGTGCTGCTGCCGCCTTCTTCGCCAGCAAGGCCGGAGCGCGTGTTGTGGGCATCGATCCGCTGGAGGGGCGCCGCCAGCATGCCCAAAAGCTGGGCGCTCATCATGTCGTTTCCCCCGACCAATCGCCGGAAGACTTCATCAGGGAGCTTTCGCGCGGCGAGGGTGCGGATCTGGTCATCGAAGCGTCCGGTGTGTCTGCGGGGCGCGCATCCACGATCTCTCTCGGCAAGGTTGGCAGCCGAATCGTCTTCGTGGGCCTCAACGACTCCCTGGTGCCGTTCGATATCGACCAAATGATCCAAAAGCAGATCACCTGCATGGGATGCTGGGTGTTTGGAACGCCTGACTTGCAGCAGATGATCAATCACGCAGTGGATACAGGCATATCCGTGGAAGAAATGGTGACCTTCCGGTACCGGCTGGAGGAGGCCGAAGAAGCGCTGAAGAATTTCGATAGAGGGTCTCTGGGAAAGACGGTGTTCGTATGGGATTGAACGCTATGTCTCACCCCATCCGGATCGTGGTTACCGACTGCGACCATGACAGCATGGCGCCGGAGACGGAAATCGCAGCCCAGCATGGCATCGAATTGGTGCATGCGACTTGTCGAACCGAAGAAGAGGTTATTGCAGCGGCGCAGGGCGCCGGAGGTATCCTGGTTCAGTACGCTCCGGTGACCGGAAACGTGCTGTCGGCATTGCCGTCATTGCGCGCCATCGGCCGCTATGGCGTTGGCGTCGACACCGTGGATGTCGCTGCCGCAACCTCTCGCCGCGTCGCCATCTGCAATGTGCCCGACTACGGGATCGAAGATGTCAGCGACCATGCCATAGCACTTGCCATGACCCTGAAGCGCGCGGTGGTCCGTCTTGACAGGCAAATCCGGAGCGGAGGCTACGATTATTCGGTCGCGCGCCCCCTGCATCGAACACGTGATCAGGTTTTCGGCGTGCTGGGCATGGGCCGGATCGGAATGGCGACGGCCCGGAAGGCGGCTGGCATCGGCTTTACCGTCATCGGCCACGACCCGGAACGCACGCCAGGTTCCAGTCTCGACGGAGGGTTAGAAGCGGTTGAGTTCGAGGCGTTGTTGGCCCGATCCGACGTGCTCTCGATCCATGTGCCGCTGACGGCGGAGACCCGACATCTGTTCGGGGACGATACCTTCAGCCGCATGAAGGAGGGATCAGCTCTCATAAATACGGCGCGAGGCGGCATCGTGGATACGGCGGCGTTGCTTCGGGCCCTCAGCGGCGGACGACTGTCTGGCGCCGGCCTGGATGTGTTCGAAGATGAGCCACTTGCCGAAGATAGCCCGCTGCGGACCCATGATGGCGTCGTCCTTACACCACATGTTGCCTGGTATAGTGAAGAGTCCTTCAAAGAACTCAAGAGTCGAACCATTCAGAACGTCGTCGATGTCCTCAGCGGGCGCCGGCCTCGCGATATCTTCAATCCGGAAATCTTGGCATGACACACTCAACAGGACAGATGCGGGCCGCAATATTGGTCGCGCCCGAGACCATAGAGGTCAAGGACGCACCACTTCCCGAAGTGCCGTCGGAAGGCTGGTCGCTCGTGCGTTGCAACTATACCGGATTGTGCGGCACGGACTTCTCGATCCTGCACGGGACCCACCCAAGGGCCAGGTTTCCGCTGATCATGGGTCACGAAATCTCGGGTCAAATCGAGCGCAGCTCAGCGGGAGGCCCGCCCGAAGGCACGCGCGTCACGGTGGAGCCGCTTATAAGTTGTGGCGTTTGCGTCGCCTGTCTGGCCGGTAATAGCCATGTCTGCACGCGTCTGGAATTGTTTGGCATCGATCGCCCCGGATCGCTTGCCGAGTATGTCGCCCTTCCCAACGACCGGCTGATTCCCTTGCCAGACAGCATTTCGGAACTTCAGGCCGCCTTGACCGAGCCATTGGCGGTGGCTGTCCATGCGGTCAGCTTGGCCAAGCTGGAGCCGGGCAGCATTGCTGCCGTCTTCGGGGCGGGGCCTATCGGCATGCTGACGGGTCTCGTCGCCCGGCACGCCGGGGCGGAGGTCATCTTCATCGAACCCGGCGCCGAACGGCTTGCTGTGGCGGCCGAGCTGGGGTTCCGCACGGCGCCTGCCGATACGGACCCCATAGATTTTCTCATGGATGCAACGGGAGGAGCCGGGGCCGACGTAGTGTTCGACGCCGCCGCTCACCCGTCCGTGGCGGCAATTTTACCTGCAGTCACCCGGCCCAAAGGGCGTATCGTTCTGGTCGGCGTCTACAAGAAGCCGGCAGAGATAAACCTGCAACAGCTTACTTTCCGTGAGGTCGAAATGGTCGGGGTGCGGGTTTATACCCGCGCCGACGTGGAGCGTGCCGTCCAACTGATTGCCGAGGATGCGCTGAACCTGGAAGAGTTTCCCATACGCGTGGTTCCACTGGACGATGTTCAGAAGGGTTTCGATATCGCAATGGCATCAGGCCGTGTTCTTAAGGTTATCGTCGATACCTCGGGGCGCACGTGAACGCTCTTTCCAATCAATTCGATCTGACGGGCCGGACTGCGGTCGTTACTGGAGCGTCTCGCGGTATCGGGGCGGGTATCGCCCTGGGTCTGTTGCAGGCAGGGGCGGATGTGATCGCCTTGCAGCGATCAGCTCCCAACGCTGAGCTGCGGGATGCCGCGCAAAAGGCTGGTCGACGCCTCATCCATGTCAAAGTGGATTTTTCGGAACAGGCTTCGATTGGGGCGGCCATCGATGAGTGTCTGTCCCAGCGGGCGGTCGATATCCTCGTCAATAACGCAGGTACACAAATTCGGCACGATTCTGTTGATTTTCCCCTCGAGGATTTCGACACGGTCATGGACGTCAATGCGCGGGCGGTGTTTCAGCTTTGCACGGCGTTTGCCAGAGGTATGATCGAGCGGAGGCAGGGCAAAATAGTCAACCTCTCCTCGCTCCTGGCGTTTCAAGGCGGCTTGCGTGTTCCTGCCTATGCCGCCTCCAAAGGTGCTGTTGACCAACTGACGAAGGCTTTTGCCAATGAATGGGCTCGGCACGGCGTCAATGTAAACGCGGTAGCACCCGGCTATTTCGAGACCGACATGAACGCGGCACTCCTCGCCGACGCGGAGCGTAGCGCTCAGATATTCGGACGCATACCGGCAGGGCGATGGGGGAAGCCGCACGATATCGCCGGAGCAGTGGTGTTCCTTTGCTCCTCTGCGGCGGATTATGTCCACGGGATAACTTTGCCGGTCGATGGTGGTTGGTTGGGGCGATGAGCAATGGGATTTTTTCCAGCGTCTGGGAGACCATCGAGGACAGCTCTGCCGAGGCTGAGAACATGAAGCTGCGCTCCATGCTGATGATGGCGCTTGAACGCCATATGCGGGGGAAGGGCTGGACCCAGGCGGAGGCTGCTCATCAGCTTGGCGTGACCCGGCCGCGCATCTCCAATCTGTTGGGTGGCAAATCGACCTCTTCAGCCTCGACATGCTGGTCATGATGGCAGAGGCTGTGGGCTTGCATGTCGAAATGCGGGTGCTGGATGCTGCATAGCGCGATCCGGGGTTGGCACAGCCTAGCACAGAACTAGCACAGGCTGTTTTATGGTCATGGAATTTCAAGCGTTTATGGCATGTCGTTGCCATATCATAATCCGTGTGTCCCCAGTTCAAATCTGGGCTTCGCTACCATTCAAAACGCCGGAAACCTTAGGGTCTCCGGCGTTTTCCTTTTCCGGGCCATGTCGCATTAGGACGGGATTAGGACGGCACACGCCAATTCCTCGACCTGGTTAACGTCCTTTCCGCGGCATCAACTCGGCTGCCATGTCCTCGTATTTGGCCGAGATCGATGCCATGAGCCGCGGCTGTTTTTTCGTACCGAAGTGCTTCCGGACGAATTCGATCTGGCGGTCGTCGACCCCGTAGACGTACTTCACGGCGTAGTCGCAGACCTGCCTGTTGTTCTCCCGGACGAGTTGGCGCGGCTGGATCTGCCGGAGGTATCGCATCGCTGCCTCGTCCTTCGCCGCCAGGAACATCCGATACGGGCCGATCGGGATTGCGATATGCCCGTTCTTGATCATCATCCCGTTCGTGCGGATGACCGGGCGGTCCGATGTAAGGAGCGGATACTCGTCCTTCGGAGTATCGATGACCGTCCAGATCATCTGGTTCATATTGAGACCGATGTTCGCGTTGTCGATCATCCCGATCAGGGCACGCATCGCGGACCGGTTGTGGTTCGCTTCGGGTATGGCCAGCATGTACTCCTGATATGTCGTCGGATCGTCAGGTTTCCTGATCTCGTCATATCGAGCCTGCCACTCCCCGGTATCGTCAGACAACATCAGCCGGCGCCAGCCTGCCTTGAACTCCGTGATATCCTCGGGCGCACGCACCAGCATGCCATGCAGGAATAGCGACCAGGCAGACCGCCGGCGGCTGTCCCAGTTAGCTCGGTTGCCCTCGGCCTCCATGAGCGCCAAGGCATCGGCGGCGGCGCTATCAACGGGGCTGAAGAACTTGCTCTCAACCTGCTGGGCCAGTTCCTCGTTCAGGCCCTCTAGCTCATACAGCCTTTCGACGAACCCGATCGCCTCAGGATGACGCCGGTTCACCACAACCCGGTCATAAGGCTTGCTACATTGGCATAGCCGCCCGTCTTCGCCGGTCGCCCATCGCGAAAGGTAGAAAGCAGGGATGTAGTGATGCTTCTTCGGCGGGTTTGGCGGCGGGCCGTTGGACATGCGATTCATGCGGCCC
>JAHJWO010000031.1 GCA_018828145.1 Alphaproteobacteria bacterium
AACGCCATGTCGATCACTCCTGGATCCCCCGACCAACAGCCAGGGGACGATCAAAACATGGGTCAATTCTCAGTGAAAACTTCTGCCCCTAGCGGGTCAGATCTCGGTGACATTCAACAATGGTGAGGCTCCCTGTTCAGGGCCATACCGAATACAAGTGATTTCGGTATGGTGTCAAGCGGAGTGGCGAGCCCCTGCATTTGCTGGCTTCCGGGTGACCATTTGTGGAGGGGTTTTCGGTATAGGTGGACGGACTGCGAGAAAGGCGACCCGATGATACCAGAAGCGGCAGGGGCAACCCCTTATGGTATCTTCCTGCTGGCGGATGCCTATCTCGACGCTGCGAGCCTCGCCGCTAAGGAGCCACGGCTGTACTCACAAGGTCCCACCCGCCTCCTGAGCTACCATGCTGCTGAGCTGTTCCTGAAAACCTACATGCGCTCCGCAGGTGAGACCATCGACAGCCTTCGTGCCCACGGCCATGACCTGCACAGCATGCTGACCCGCGCCGGGGAACTGGGCCTTGGGGTGCCGCCTCAGATCATCGCCCAAGCCGACAAGATGAAGCGGAAGAACGATTACGTCCGTGTGCGGTACGTGGTGATCGAGGAGAAGTCGGACATCTCACCTGCCAGCGTCCTGAGGTTCACGACGACGATCAGGAAAAGCGTGTGCGCTGCCCTCAACATGGATGACCAAGGCGTGCCGAAGGGCAAGCATTGGCTTGGACCACTTCCGTCGGACTACCCCCGGCAGGATTTTGATGATGCAGGGAGCTGAGCGGCGATGTGGGGGGCCACGGGGGTAAATCCCCGCAGCTAGGTTGATCTTGCCGCCTCGAATTTTTGCGGCAAAAGTATCCGGGCTCTGGTCGGCCTATCCAAAATGGACAGCCTAGTGAATGGACATCTCTGGTGGGCTCAGAAGTCCGCCCCCTCCTCCTCGATGCCGCAACCATCCGGTGAACCGAAGTTGCAGTCCTCCTCTGCAAGGTGATCTCGCAGTTCGCGATAGACCTCCGGGAGGTTCCGACCGAAGTAGAGAGCCAATGCCTGCGCAGCGATCTCCGGCCTCTTGGCAAGCCACATGCCGAACTTCTGCCGCATGCCCTCGGCACCTCGCTCGGCCTGCTGCTGGACCCAAAGCTGTCGCTGATCATCGGTCATTTCTGGGCGGGATTTCCCTTTCCATGCCTTCTGGGCCTCGAACCAAGTTGGCTTGTCCAAAGCGGCCTCCCCAAGTTCTCGCGCCGCCACGCGCATGTTCCCAACCTGCCCCTGAGACACCCCTGATGCTCTCACGATGTCACGCTTCGAGTAGAGCCGGGTAAGGACCAGCCTCCAGGCGCAGGTCTGCCTTTGAGAGTTGTCCATCTGGATTGATGCCTGCGCGTTGCATCGAACGGCCTCCAGCAGCGCCTCCGAGGGTGTGCCGGGAAAATACCGAACCGGCAATGGAGGGGCGTCCTTGACCCGCTTGTAGGCTTCCAGCCGGTGGTGTCCGTCGACCAGAATGGTCGCATCCGCGATCTGGATGACCAGAACCGGCTCAAGTTCAAACCCGGCCTGCAGGGTCTTGCAGTGGAGGCCAACGTGGTACTCGGACCAATCCTTTCCCCTCGTGTAGAACACCTCAGGCATCGACTTGATGGAGGCATGAGGAAGCGCGTTCGGGAGATCATTGGCGGGGACCGATGCTTCGTGCTGGGCATTCAGATGTTCTAGGGCCTCGGCCAACTCGCTCTGCAGCGGGGCGGTGGTGATGTCGTTCATGGTGTTGTCCTGCAGTTGTCGCATGCGAACGGGCCTCGGGGGTAAACCCAAAGCCTTCGCTGGTTTCGTTTGTGGTGATGGATTAGGCACGGTTGCCGTGCAGCATTCGGTCGATTGCCTTGTTGGCGAGCTGGTCGGCGGTCTCGTTGCCTTGGTGGCCTGCATGGCCCCGGACCCACTCCCAGGTCACCTCGCGGTCACCCACGGCGGCGATCAGGGCCTCCCATAGCTCTCGGTTCTTCACCGGCTTGCCTGCTGAGGTGCGCCAGTCGTTGGCCTCCCAGCCGTGACGCCACTCGTTCATGCCGTTGACGACGTACTGGCTGTCCGACTGAACCAGCGCGGGTACATCATTGACCGGAAGCCGTGTCAGTGCCCTGATGGCGGCTGTCAGCTCCATCTCGTTATTGGTCGTGTGCCGCTTGGCACCGGACAAGGACTTGGTCCGGGGAAGCCTGTCCACGTCGAAGGACGTGAGGATGGCACCCCAGCCTCCTGGACCAGGATTGCCACGGCATGCGCCGTCAGTGGCTACTAGGTAGCGGCGAGCTGGGGTGATGTTGGTGAGGTCGGTGTCTGCGTCGATGATCTTGGTCATGATGTTCCTGCGGATGTCGCAATGCAAAAAGCCCCCGGTGGTGTGCCGGGAGCCTTGCGGGTGAGTTGACGGTGAACGGAGCCTTCTGCCCCTTACTGTGAGGGGTAATCGACTGCACCCCTACTGTGGGTGGTAATCGAGGTAGTCTGTGCTCCTATGGTGAGGGGTAACTGATCACGCGGTCCTAAGGTGGGTGGTAATTGGCCAGGTTGTCCTAGGGTGGGGGGTGATCGGCTGCCCGAGCATCCGAAGGATTGGCTTCCGCCTGGGCTTGCTAGTGTTACAGTGCCCTGCTACATTGCGTGCGGCGCAGTGATGCGTAAGTTGTTGAAATTGCTACAGCATTGGCCATGAGGGGAGTTTCCCTCTCTCTCCGCCACTTCCACTCCCATTCCCGTACAGTAGCGCCACCCACACGGCCGGGTGCCGCAGATCGGCTTCTGGCTAGACCGGCAGGTCTTCCAGGCGGAGGGAGTCGGCCAGGCTGGTCTGGTCCAGCACGGCGCGCGTCGCCAGGGTCACCCGCTCGAAGACATGCCGGATTTCGCAGGAGGCTTCCTCGCGGCAGTCTTCGCATTTGCGATAGGCGATCTTGGAGAGGCAGGGGAGCGGTGCGATCGGGCCGTCGATGAGCCGCAGCACCTCGCCATACATGATCTGCTCGGGGGCCTTGAGCAGGACATAGCCGCCGGCCCGGCCGCGCCGGCTGTCGACGAAGCCGGCCCGCTTGAGTTCGAGCAGGATCTGCTCGAGGAATTTCTTGGGGATCGACTGTTCCTTGGAAATCTCGCCGATCATCATGCTCTCGCCCCGGCCGACCCGGGCAAGCGAGACCAGTGCGCGCAAGGCATATTTGGCTTTCTGCGAAATCATCTGCCCAGACTACTCCCCGGCCGGTCCTAGGATTTCGGTTCGGGAACCACCGGGGGCACCTTACCGGGCGGCTGTTCGGCAGCAGGCTTCGGTTCGGGCTCGGGCGCTGCCTCGGGCTCAGCCTCGGGCGCCGGTTCAGGCTCGGGCTCGGAACTGGGCTTGGATGCCGGTTCAGCTACAGCAACAGGCGCAGCCTCCGCTTCGGCTTCGCTCTCTGACGACGGCGCGACGTCGGCATCAGCTGCCGCAGCCGGCTCAGGAGCTGACACAGCCGGTTCTGGCGCCGGCTCGGGAGGCGCGATGCCGCCTTCGCTGGTTTCGTCGGACTGCTGCTCGGCCAGTTCTTCAGCCGCGGTGGCGGGGGTCTCGGCCGGCGCCTCTGCGGCGTCCTGGGGCGCAGAGGGTGCCGCGTCGGAGCTCGCTGGCGGCACGACCTCGTCGATGGCGGCCGGCGCCTCGCCCACTTCCGGGGTGGCGCTGACGCTTTCCAGGTCTGCGGGTGCACTGTCCTCCGCTTCGGCCGCTGGCGGTGGCATGGCGATGACGGCGGGTGGCGAGGCCGCTTCGACGGCCTCGATGATCACGGGGTCGGCGGCCAGGTCCGAGACCGGCTGAGCCTCGGATTGTGGCGCCTCGGCAGGCGCCGGCTCCGCTTCGACGACGGTCACCGCTTCCGCAGCATCGGCGACGGCTACGGCCACAATTGGCGCAGCAGGCGTGGCGGCGGCTTTCTCGAGCAGGTTCTCGGCAGGCGGGAAGCGCGGCTCCGTTGGCACGGCATCGGGCGCCTTGTCCTCGCCCCGCTCGCCGCGCAGCCAGGCCAGCAGGCCCAGGCCGATCTCGCGCTCGCCGCGGATCACCACATCGGCGCCGAGGCCCCGCAAGTGGGTCTCTTCCTCCTCGGAATAGGCGCGCGCCATGATGCGGACCTGCGGGTTGAGCTTGCGCCCGGATTCGCAGACCGTGCCGGCCTCATAGCCATTGGCGATGGCGACCAGCAGGGTGCGGGCCCGGGCCAGGTTGGCCAGCTGCAGCACCTGTGGGCTGGCGGCATTGCCGAACACCACTTCGAGCCCCGCCTGGCGGGCGGCCGCCACGTCGTGGTCGGAATCCTCGATGACGACCAGGGGCGAGTCGGTGCGCTTGAGGCCCTCCGCCACGATGCGGCCGACCTGCCCATAGCCAACCAGCACGACATGGTCGGTCTGCTTGCTGGGCTCGACCGTATCATCGTCCGCTCCCGGCCCGCCGCTGTCGACGGCACCCTGGCTCGGCATGTCGGTGGTGATCGGGCCGGTGGCGGCGGCGCTAGGTTCCATTGGCTCGATCCGCTCGCCGTCGGCGGCGCCCCGGTCTGCCCGGCGCAGGGCCGCCCGGGCTTCGAGGCGTGGCTTCATCAGGTCGAGGCTCCAGAACACGACCGGGTTGAGCACGATGGAGATCAGCGCGCCGGCCAGGATCAGGTCCTGCCCTTCGGGCGGCAGGATGGCCAGGGCCACGCCCATGCCGGCCAGGATGAACGAGAATTCGCCGATCTGGGCCAGCGAGGCCGAAATGGTGAGCGCCGTGGCCACGGGTCGTTTGAACAGCAGCACGATGGCGAAGGCTGCCAGCGACTTGCCGATGATGATGATGAAGACCGTGGCCAGCACGGGCAGCGGATTGGTGATGATGATCGAGGGATCGAACAGCATGCCGACCGAGACGAAAAACAGCACGGCAAAGGCGTCGCGCAGCGGCAGGGTCTCCTGCGCCGCGCGATGCGACAGCTCGCTTTCCGACAGGATCATGCCGGCAAAGAAGGCGCCGAGCGCCAGCGACACGCCGAACAGCACGGCCGAGCCTAGCGCCATGCCGAGGGCTATGGCCAATACGGCCAGCCGGAACAGTTCGCGGCTGCCGGTATAGGCGGTGCCGTGCAGCGCCCAGGGAATGATGCGGCGCCCCACAACCAGCATGAAGCCAACAAAGGCAGCGATCTTGACCAGGGTCAGCGCCAGCACGCCCCAGATGCCGACCGGACCGCCGATGATCCGTTCGACGAAGGAGACGAAAGGATCGTGGATGCCGGTATCGGTGCCGTTGAGGCTGGCAATGGCGGGGACCAGCACCAGCGCCAGCACCATGGCCAGGTCTTCCACGATCAGCCAGCCCACGGCGATGCGGCCGCGCTCGGTTTCGATCAGACGGCGGTCCTGCAGGGCCTTGAGCAGCACCACGGTGGAGGCTACCGACAGGGCCAGCCCGAAGAGCAGGCCGGCGCCGACGCTCCAGCCCATCAGCAGCGCCAGGGCCAGTCCGAGCAGGGTGGCAAAGCCGATCTGCGCCAGCGCACCCGGAATGGCCAGCGCCCGGACGCTCAGCAGGTCCTTGAGGGAGAAATGCAGGCCCACCCCGAACATCAGCAGGATGACGCCCAGCTCGGCCAGTTCGGCGCCCAGGGCCTGGTCGGCAATGAAGCCGGGTGTGTGCGGGCCGACGAGAATGCCGGCGAACAGATAGCCCACCAGCGGGGGCAGCCTCAGCCGGTTGGCGATCATGCCGAAGATATAGGCCAGCACCAGACCCGCGACGATCGTTGAGATCAGGGGTGTGTCGTGGTGCATGATGCCTCCGCCGTTAATCGCGACCCGGAATGAATGATGAAATACTCTAGCGAGATGATGGGGTATGCGCTACCGATGCGCAAGCGTCCATGACACCCGAAACATCAGCAATCTTGCCCACTTGGCCGAGCCGCGCAGTCCAGACTGATTGCAGCGAGGCAAGTTTGTCATAGTTGTGGCGCTATGGTCGATCAGACGGAAGTGAAGGGAACCTCGCGCCCGTCACCTGTGTTGTGGCAAGCTAGGCGAACGGGGCAAACATGCGATTTTCTGTAGGATGCGAGATCGGTTATGACGTGGCGGATCAGGCCACGCTGATCTTCAATATCGAGGCGATGCGCGGGGGCCGCCAGCGGGTCCTGCGGGAAGAGCTGACGATGACGCCGGGCCTTGCCGCCGACGAGAAGACGGCGGAAGAAAGCGGCAACCGCTATCTGCGGCTGACCGCGACGCAGGGCCAGATCCAGATCCGCTATGCCGCCGAGATCGAGCTCGACCCCATCCACCAGCAGCCCGAGGCGGTGGGCGAGGTGCCTGTCGCCAAGCTGCCGCTCGAAACGCTGCCCTTTCTCAATCCGTCACGCTACTGCCCGTCCGACCAGCTGGCACGCTTTGCCAATCGCGAATTCGGCAATATCGAGCCTGGATTTGGCCGGGTCGTCGAAATCTGCAACTGGATCAATTCGGAAGTCGACTACCTGTTCGGCACCAGCGACACCACGACCACGGCTGCCGACACCTTCTCGCTGCGCGCCGGCGTCTGCCGCGACTTCGCCCATCTGGGCATTACCTTCTGCCGTGCCCTGGGCATCCCGGCACGCTTTGTCTCCTGCTATGCATGGCAGCTGGAGCCGCAGGATTTCCACGCGGTGTTCGAAGCCTATCTGGGCGACCGCTGGTATCTGTTCGATGCCACGCGCATGGCGGCCCTTGATGGCATGGTGCGGATCGGCTGCGGTCGCGACGCTGCCGATACGGCCTTTGCCACCATCTATGGCCAGGTCATGCCGCTGCCGATCAAGGTGTGGAGCCAGGCGCTGGATGGCAGCACGGCCGACCAGTGGACCACCGATGCGGTGAGCCTGTCGCGCAGCTGAGGCCTAGCCCATGCCATCCTGCGGGCTGACGACGCGCTCGACGATCACTTCGACGCTCATGCCGAGATAATCGTCCTTCTTGCCCACGAAGGTGCCCGAGATCGGAATGGCCTGGCGCGGCTCGCGCGCCACGCCGACGCGGATCAGGTCGCGCGTGCCGATGATGCCGTTGGTGGGGTCGAACTCCACCCAGCCGGCGCCGGGCAGATAGACTTGGCACCAGGCATGGGTGGCCCCGCCGCCGCGATGATTGCCGTCGCGCGCGGGCGAATAGAGGTAGCCGGTGACAAAGCGCGCCGCGAGGCCCAGCGAGCGCACCGCCTCGATCATCAGCAGGGCAAAATCGCGGCAGGTGCCGGCCCGGGTGGCAAGGGTCATCGATGGCCGCTGCGTGCCCGGATCTGGGCGCCGCAGATAGGTGAAGCTCTCCTTGATGCCCATGGTCATGGTCGCCAGCAGGTGACCGGTGCCGGTCAGTCCGCGTGGATCGAGGAACCGCTTGGCCCAGGCATCCACCTCGGTCTCGTCGGGAAACTGGCGGCGCAGGTTGGGGGCGAGGTCGATGGCATCGATATCGCCATAGTCGAAGGGATAGGTCTTGGCCCGGCTCTCGATCTCGAAGGCCGGTGTCAGCTCGGGCGAATGGTCCAGCACCATGGTGGCGACGATGCGCAGCTCCTCGGAACCCTCCTCGAAGCCGGCAATGGCAATGCCATTGCCATGCACATCGTGGATCCAGCGCATGGTGGCGGGGTGCGGGCGGATGGCAAGGCCGAAGGAATCGAGCCGCTGCTCCATGCTGTCGCGCGGGCGCAGGAGCATGCGGTGGTCGCCGAAGTTGACCGGCCGGGCATAGCGATAGACGGTCTCGTGCCGTACCGAGAGCAAAGTCATGAGACGACCGTGATCTTTTCGGCGGCGCGGGTGATGCCGGTATAGAGCCAGCGCGCCCGTTCCTCGCGGAACACGAAGCTCTCGTCGAACAGATAGACATTGTCCCACTGGCTGCCCTGCGCCTTGTGCACGGTCAGGCAATAGCCGAAGGTGAATTCGTCGAACTGGCGGCGTTCGGGCCAGCTCATGGCGTCTTCTTCGCCCGAGAGAAAGGCCTTGTGCGTCAGCACCCTGGCCTCGCCCTTGCCCTCGTCGGCGCCGAGCAGCAGGCTCCATTTGCCATTGGTGCGCCGCGTGGCCTCGGTGACGATCCAGATCTGGCCGTTCAGCAGCTTCTTGCGGGGGTTGTTCCTGAGGCACACCATGCGGTCGCCCTCCACCGGCTCGTGAAAGGGCAGGCCCTTCAGCTCGCGCAGCCGGTCATTGTATTGCAGGCGCGTCTTGTTGCGCCCGACCAGCACCTGGTCGGCCTCCAGCACCGCGTTGCGATCGACATTGTCGCGCCCCACCACGATCGATTCGCCATAGGAGCCCCGCTCGAGATAGCCCCCCTCGCGCACTTGCATGGAGAGGTGGATGATCGGGTTGTCCGCCGCCTGCCGGTGGATTTCGGTGAGCATGATATCAGGCTCGTCGGCGGTGAAGAAGCCGGCGCCCTGCACTGGCGGCAGCTGGAACGGATCGCCCAGCACCAGCACCTTGACCCCGAAGCTCAGCAGGTCCTTGCCCAGCTGCTCGTCGACCATGGAGACCTCGTCGATGACGATGAGGTCGGCATCGGCGGCCGGGCTCTCGTCGTCGAGCACGAAGCGCGGCTCGCCCTCCTTCTCGCTGACCAGGGTATAGATCAGGCTGTGGATGGTCTGGGCGCCCTTGCAGCCGCGCTTGCGCATGACCAGGGCCGCCTTGCCGGTAAAGGCGGCGAATTTGACGGATCGCACATCCTGCGCCAGGTGCACGGCCAGCGTCGACTTGCCGGTGCCGGCCCAGCCGAACAGGCGGAAGACCTGCGGACCGTTCTTGTCCTTGAGCCAATCGGAGACGGCCTTGAGCGCCGCATCCTGCTGGGGTGACCAGACTGGCATCAGACTATCGCTGTCCTGACCGTGCCGACGCCGGCAATGGTGCCTTCAATGACATCGCCGCGCACCACGGCGCCGACGCCGGCCGGCGTGCCGGTCATGATCAGGTCGCCGGCCCGCAGGGTCACGAATTGCGACAGATAGGCGATGGTTTCGCCCACGCTCCAGATCTGGTCGCCCAGGTCGCCGCGCTGGCGCTCCGTGCCGTTGACGCCAAGCGTGATGGCGCCGGCTGCCGGATGGCCGATGCTGCTGGCCGGCTCGATCGTGCCGATCGGCGCGGAAAAATCGAAGCCCTTGGCCATTTCCCACGGCCGGCCCGCCTTCTTGGCCATAGCCTGCAGGTCGCGCCGGGTCATGTCGAGCCCGGCAGCATAGCCATAGACGTGATCGAGCGCCTGCTCGACGGCGATGTCGGTGCCATCCTTGCCGATGGCAACGACCAGTTCGATCTCGTGGTGGAAATCGGCGGTCTGGGGCGGGTAGGGGATGGCGGCGCCACCCACGACCACCGCATCGGCCGGCTTGGCGAAGAAGAAGGGCGGATCGCGCGTGTCATTGCCCATCTCGATGATGTGCTCGGCATAGTTGCGACCCACGCAATAGACGCGGCGGACGGCAAACAATCCGCCGCGGGCGATCGGCACGGTGACGGGATTGTGCGGCGCGAACAGGAAATCAGCCACGCTTGAAATCCTCCGCATAGGGTCCGATGAGGTCGAGATCGATCTTGCCCAGGCGGTCCTGCGCCGTGAAGGACTGGTGCCAATAGGGATAGAGCAGCGGCGGCTGGCTGACGGCATCGAGCCGGGCCCGCTCCTCGGCGCTGAGCTTGAACTCGGCGGCCGCCAGATTGTCCTTGAACTGCGCATCGCTGCGCCCGCCGATGATGACCGAGGTGACACCGGGCCGGCCCAGCAGCCAGGCCAGGGCCACCTGGGCGCCGGAGACGCCCCGGCCTTCGGCAATGGCCACGATGGTGTCGATGATGTTGTAGAGCCTCTCCCAGTCATAGACCGGGGGCTCGCGGAAGCCACCGACATGGCGGCCACTATCGGGGCCCCCGTCGCGGCGATACTTGCCCGACAGCAGCCCGCCGGCCAGTGGGGACCAGATCAGGATGCCCAGGCCCTGGTCCTGGCTGATCGGCACCAGCTCATATTCGGCCTCGCGCGAATGCAGCGTGTAGTGGATCTGCTGGCTGATGAAGCGTTCGCCCTGGCGTTCCCTGGCCGCGGCCAGGGCTTTGGAAATATGCCAGCCGGAAAAGTTCGAACAGCCGATATAGCGGACATGGCCATGCCGCACGAGCGTATCGAGCGCCTCCATGGTCTCCTCGATGGGCGTCATGCCGTCCCATTCATGCACCTGGTAGAGGTCGATGACGTCGGTCTTGAGCCGGCGGAGGCTGGCCTTGCACTGCTCGATGATGTGGTGGCGCGACAGGCCGATCTGGTTGGGGCCGTCGCCCATCTTGAAGCGCACCTTGGTGGCGACCAGCGTCCTGTTCCGGCGGCCATTCTCGGCCAGGGCCACGCCGATCATCTCCTCGGAGACGCCAGCATTGTAGACATTGGCGGTGTCGAGCAGGTTGATGCCGGCATCGAGGCACATGTCGATCTGGCGCGTCGCGTCGGCCTGTTCGGTATGGCCGACCTTTTCGGAGCCGCCGAAGGTCATGGTGCCCATGGTCAGGGTCGACACTTTCAGACCCGACCGTCCGAGATAACGGTACTCCATCGGCATTCCTCCTTTGTTCCGGCCGGTTAGGGCTAAAGGGCATTGAGAGTCGGGTCAATGCATGGCACCGGGAAACAAAGCCTGCTAGACCGCAGCCGCCTCATTTCGAAAGCCCTCCCCGTGCGGCCGCAATCCGTTCTTCTGTCCGTCGCGCTGGTTACCCTGGGCATGGTGTTCACCCAGACGGGGGCCTCCTTTGCCAAGGGGCTGTTTCCCGCTGTCGGCGCGGCTGGGGCGACGACGCTGCGGCTGACGCTGGCGGCCCTGGTGCTGCTGGCGCTGTTCCGCCCGTGGCGGCAGAAGCTGACCCCTGACCAGTGGCGTGCCGTATTGCTCTATGGCGGCGTCATGGGCGCGATGAACCTGTTCTTCTATGCTGCGCTGGCCACCATCCCGCTCGGCGTCGCTGTGGCGCTGGAATTCACCGGGCCGCTGGCGGTGGCGCTGGCCGGGTCGCGCAAGCCGCTCGACTTCGTGTGGATCGGCCTGGCCGTGGCCGGGCTGGCCATGCTGCTGCCGCTGGGACAGACAAGCGGCGAGATCGGGTTCGTCGGCGTGCTGCTGGCTTTGGCGGCCGGCGCCTGCTGGGCGGGCTATATCGTCTTCGGCCAGCGCGCCGGCACGGGAGGCGGGCCGCATATCACCGCTCTGGGTGTCTCCATTGCCGCGATCATCGCGCTGCCATTCGGGGTGGCCACGGCCGGCACGGCCTTGCTGGATCCCGCCATCCTGCCGATCGCGCTGGGCGTGGCGCTGTTGTCGAGCGCCATTCCCTATGCGCTGGACATGGTGGCCCTGCCCCATCTCCCCTCGCGCCTGTTCGGCATATTGATGAGCGGGCAGCCGGCGCTGGGCGCGCTGTCGGGCTTCGTCATTCTCAGCGAGTCGCTGGGCGCCTGGCAGCTGGCGGGCATCGCCGCCATCGTCATTGCCTCGCTGGGCGCCACCGTGACCATTGCCCGCGGCGTGCCGCCGCCCGTGGCCTAAAAAATCCTTCACCCGCCGTCTGTTTTGGGCATAGTCGCTCGTCATGTTTTCGATGAGGGATGTTCGAAATGCTCTATGCCGTCCTCTGCTACAACGATGAGAAAGCCGTCTCTGCCTGGACCAAGGAAGAGGACGATGCCTGCATGGCACGCCTCGGCAAGGTAGAGGACAGCATGAAGGCCAAGGGCAAGCTCGGCCCGGTCGCGCGGTTGCTGCCCACGACATCGGCGACGACCCTGCGCAAGGGCTCGGGCGAGCCGCTCATCATCGATGGCCCCTTCGCCGAGACCAAGGAGCAGTTTCTCGGCTTTTACATGGTCGATTGCGAATCGCTGGAAGAAGCCATCGATTTTGCCAAGGAGCTGACCAAGGCCAATCCGGGCGGCGGCGGCTACGAAATCCGGCCGGTTGGCCTCTACCATCCCAGCGAGATCGGATGATGGTCGACAATGCCTGGATAGCAGCTGCGCTCACGGCGGCCCGCCCCCAGGCATTGAGCGCCCTGCTGCGCTATTTCCGCCATCTCGATACCGCCGAGGAGGCCTTCCAGGAAGCGAGCCTGCGCGCCATCCGCAGCTGGCCCGACAAGGGCCCGCCGCGCGACACCGTCGCCTGGCTGATCTTTGTCGGGCGCAATTGCGGGGTCGATGGGTTGCGCAAGGCTCGTCACAATGTAGCCCTGCCGGCTGAAGAGCGGCTGTCCGACCTGGACGATGTCGAGGTCGGCATGGCCGAGCGGCTGGACCTGGGCCACTATCGTGACGATATCCTGCGGCTGCTGTTCGTCTGCTGCCATCCGGAGCTGCCGGCCAACCAGCAGATCGCCCTGGCCCTGCGCATCGTCGCCGGCCTGTCCCTGCGCCAGATTGCCAGGGCTTTTCTCGTCGGCGAAACGGCCATGGAGCAGCGCATCACGCGGGCCAAGGCGCGCATCGCGGCCAATCCCGTCCCCTTCGACCCGCCCGACGCGGAGGCCCGGCTGGAGCGGCTGGGCGTCGTGGCCATGATGCTCTATCTCGTCTTCAACGAGGGCTATTCTCGCGGCCATGCCGATCCGGCGGCGGCGCAGCTCTGCGACGAAGCCATCAGGCTGGCCCGCCTGCTGCTGCATCTGTTTCCGGCCGAGCCGGAGATCATGGGGCTTCTGGCACTGATGCTGCTGCAGCATGCACGGCATCGGGCGCGCACCGACCAGGCCGGACAGATCGTGCTGCTCGACGATCAGGACCGGGCGCTGTGGGACGGCGCCATGCTGGCCGAGGGTCGCAGCCTCGTCGAAAAGGCACTGCGTCATGCCGAGCCCGGCATCTATCAGGTGCAGGCCGCCATTGCTGCCCAGCATGCCCGCGCCCGGCACGCCGCCGATACCGACTGGGGCGCGATCGACCGGCTCTACCAGACGCTCGAAGTGCTGCAGCCCTCGCCGGTGGTGACGCTCAACCGCGCGGTGGCCGTCAGCAAGTCACGTGGTCCCGCCGCGGCCCTGGCGCTGATCGAGCCGCTGGCCGAGCGGCTGGATGGCTATTTCTATTTCCACGGCGTGCGTGGCGGCCTGCTGCTGCAACTGGGCCATGGCCCGGCGGCCCGCGAGGCCTTCAATCGTGCCATTGCGCTGGCCGGTTCGCCAGCCGAGGCGGCGCATATCCGCCTCCATCTCGATCGGCTGGCGGAGCTGGGTCCGCCGCCGCCCGCTGCTGCCATCCAGTAAGCGTCGGCTAGCCGAACACCACCGTCTTGCGGCCGTTGAGCATGACCCGGCTTTCCAGGTGCAGCTTGACGGCACGGGCCAGCACGCGGCTCTCGATATCGCGGCCGGCGGCGATCAGGTCGTCCGGGCTCATCGCATGGGTGACGCGGGCGGTTTCCTGCTCGATGATCGGGCCCTCGTCGAGGTCGGGCGTCACGTAGTGGGCGGTGGCGCCGATGATCTTGACGCCGCGCTCATGGGCCTGGTGATAGGGCTTGGCGCCCTTGAAGCTGGGCAGGAAGGAGTGATGGATATTGATGACCTGGCCGAAGAGGCGGGTCGAGAGATTGTCGGACAGCACCTGCATGTAGCGCGCCAGCACCACGAGGTCCGCGCCTGATTGCTTGACCAGTGCCAGGACCTGTTCTTCCTGCTGCGCCTTGGTGTCCCTGGTCACCGGCAGCAGATGGAAGGGAATGCCGGCATCCTCGGCGATCTTGCGCGCGTCGGGATGGTTGGAAATCACGGCCGCGACCTCGGCATCGAGCCAGCCGACGCGGATCTGGTAGAGCAGATGCAGCAGGGTGTGGTCGAATTTGCTGACCATGATGACGATGCGCTTCTTGCGGCTTTCATCGGCCAGCGCGGTCTTCATCGAGAAGCGCTCGATCGGCGATTTCAGCGCCCGCTCGATGGCTTCGCGCGTCACGCCGTCCGGAGCGGTGAAGGCCAGGCGCATGAAGAAGCGGCCGGTCTCGCGATCCCAGAACTGGTTGGATTCGGCGATATTGGCGTTGAGCGCAGCCAGTTCGGTGGTGACGGCGGCGACGATGCCGGGGCGGTCGGCACAGGACAGCGTGAGGACGAAATTGGCCGGGGACATAGCAAGCTTCCGTGAATTCCAGCCTGCGGTATCAATGGGTTGCGCCCGCCCGTCAAGTGCACAGCAAAAAGGGCCGCCCCGAGGGACGGCCCTTCCTGAGTTTCGGCCTATGGAGCGCTGTGCGCTCCACTCTCGAAAAGCTGCGCCGGGGCGCGCCCGACGCTTTGGCCTGGAGGACTGGTGCTAGCCGAGAATCTCCCGCGCAGACACCATAAATCCAAGACCTGCTTCGAGTGCCGTCATCTCATGAGCCATTGGATCACCTCCTTCACGTTGGTTGAACATGAGGGGATGCTGCTCCCGTTTATCGTCATTGTAAAGTCACAGATCGTCGTGCCGGGCACGCCCGATACATGACACGGCCCCCGTGTCATTGACGATCGTCAACGCCAGCCCCGGCATTCTCGTGATTATTTGCGCTTTCGCGCCTGTGTGCCCGTGCAGATCCGTTGGGGGGAACAATGGTAGACCTGCTCACTCAGATCGAGACATTCCTGACCGAGTATCGAACCATCGTGACCGTCATTGGCTCCCCTCTGGTGGTGCTCGTGGCGGGGAAACTGTTCCTGGTGCTGATGTCCGTGTTCAAGCTGCGCCGGGTGCATCAGATCATTTCGGCCGACGATCCGGCGCTGGGCGATGTCGAGGATATCCAGCGCGTCCGCTTCCCGATCGAGGAACGCGATCCAGAGGGCCTGCTGTCGCAGAAGGTCGCCGCGTCCAAGTTCAACATGCTCGGCAAGCCCCGCTCGAACGCCGCGATGATCGTGCTCTACTACAAGGTCGGCGGGAAAATCCTGGCCTATCTGACGGCCGAGCACTTCCGGTCCGAGCGCATCATCTTCTTCTGGTACATCGCCAAAGGCGAGGAGGCTCCCAATGCCCGGCCGGGCGAACGGGCAGGGCGGGAGCCTGCCGAAAGCGAGGTGGCCACCGATCTGGTCAGCAAGCTGATCCGCGTCTGCAACGGCTATGGCGGCTGGGACCATGTGATCGCCGAAGTGGACTCGCGGGATCCGCATGAGGCCGTCACGCGACTGCGCCGGTTCCAGCAATATGCCTGGCACCTGCGCTATTCCAAGTTTGATCACCCGTTGCGCTGGCTGCTCCAGCGCCCCGCGCTGCGTTTGTTTTTCCCGCCCAAGTCACCCTCGCCCTCGGTCTTCAAGGTGGATATGCCGTTCAAGATGCCGCTGCATGAAGCCGGCTTCCTGTTCGAGGCGGAAAAGCACGAAACGCCCGCCTGGCTGCTGGTCGCTCCGCGGGAGAATGAGACGGTGGAGAAGGCCGGCGACCGGCATGTGATGCCGCGCGAGCAGGTCGTCGCGCTGATCGATGTGCTGCGCCAGTCCTACCATGATCCGGAAGAGCCGGAATACAGCGCCTATATCGCTGGCTTTTTTGGCCGGGCCGCACAGGCCGTGCCCGATCCCAGCCGGCTCATCTGCCGGGGCTCCGAACTCGATGCCGGCCGGCCGGCACGGCGGCCGGCGCGCAAGGCGGTGGTGGGTCGGCCGCGGCCGGCCTAGTTCCGCAGCTTTTTGGGGCGCGAGCGCAGCTGCAGCACGGTTGCGGCAAAGACGCCGAGCGCCACGATGCCGATGATGATGGTGGCCAGCGCATTGACGTCGGGCGAGACACCCAGCCGCACCTTGGAAAAGATCACCATGGGCAGGGTCGACGAGCCGGGGCCCGACACGAAGCTGGCGATCACCAGGTCATCGAGCGAGAGGGTGAAGGCCAGAAGCCAGCCCGATACCAGAGCCGGGGCGATGATGGGCAGGGTGATGTCGAAGAAGACGCGCACGGGCGTCGCGCCCAGATCCATCGCCGCCTCTTCGAGGCTGAGATCGAGATCGGTCAGGCGCGACTGCACCACCACGGTCACGTAGGCCATGCAGAAGGTGGAATGGGCGATGATGATGGTGACAAGGCCGCGTCCGGCCGGCCAGCCCAGAGTGGCCTCCATGGCAACAAACAGCAGCAGCAGAGCCAGGCCGGTGATCACATCGGGCATGACCAGCGGCGCCGAGACGGTGCCGGCCAGCACGGTGCGGCCGCGGAACCGCTTGAAGCGCACCAGTGCCACGGCGCAGAGCGTGCCCAGCACCAGGGCGATGGTGGCGCTGACAAAGGCCACCTGGGCGCTGAGCCAGGCGGCGCCCAGCATCTGCGGATCGGCGAAGAGCTCGCCATACCACTTGGTCGAAAAACCCGACCAGACCGTCACCAGCCGGCTCTCGTTGAACGAGAAGATCACCAGCGAGATGATGGGGGCGTAGAGGAAGGCGAAGCCGAGCGTCGCCGTGACGGGAAGGAACCAGCCGCGCCGCATCTATCTGGTCCTCCCCGAATCCTGCACGGCGTCCTGCGCCTTTTGCAGCAGCATGACCGGCACGACCACCGCCACCAGCATGGCAATGGCCACCGCGGCGGCGCGGGGCCAGTTGGTATTGGCGAAGAACTCGTCCCACAGCACGCGGCCGATCATCAGCGTCGAGGGGCCGCCTAGGAGCGATGGAATGACGAATTCGCCGATGGCGGGGATGAAGACCAGCATGGAGCCGGCAATGATGCCGGGCATGGAGAGCGGCAGGGTGATGGAGAGGAAGGTGCGTGCCGGGCGCGCGCCCAGGTCGGCCGAGGCCTCCAGCAGAGCGCCGTCGAGCTTCACGAGGTTGGTATAGAGCGGCAGGATCATGAAGGGCAGGTAGGTGTAGACGATGCCGACATAGACGGCGAAATCGGTCTGCATCATCACCAGCGGTTCGATGCCGAACACGGCCAGGACCTGGTTGATCACGCCATTGCCGCGCATGAAGCCGGTCAGTGCATAGACGCGCAGCAGGAACGAGGTCCAGAAGGGCAGGATGACCAGCATCAGCAGGATATTGCGCCAGCGCTCGGGCGCGCGGGCGATGGCATAGGCCATGGGATAGCCGATCAGCAGCGCAATGATGGTCGAGATCAGCGCGATCTTGATCGAGTTGAGATAGGCCGCGACATAGAGGCTGTCGGTGAAGAGGCGGATATAGTTGTTGAGGTGCAGGGTGAGCTGCACCGTGCCCTCCTCGGTGGTCAGCAGCGGCGTATAGGGCGGCCGGCCGAACTGCTTGAGCGTCAGCGAGATGCCGAAGACCACCGCGAGCGGCACGAGGAAGAACACCGTCAGCCAGATGGCCGGCGCCGCGATCACCAGCGCCTTGCCGGAGAGACCGACGGCGGCCAGCGCGCGCTCGACCCCGGTCCAGGCCCGGCGGCGCGGTGGCGGGGAATCGATGTCGTAGCTGCTCATACCGTCAGCACCGATCCGGCATTGCCGCCCCAGGTGCAATAGACCGGCTCGTCCCAGGTGATGGAGTCGGGATTGCCGCGCACCGTATTGGTCTGGGTGACGCGCAGGCGTTTGCCGCTGTCGAGCAGGACCTGATAGACGCTCATGTCGCCCAGATAGCTGATCTCCTCGACCAGGCCCCTGGTGACATTGGCGTCATGCGGATTATCGGGCGCCTCGCGGCTGAGATGGATCTTTTCCGGCCGCACTGCCCACCACAGGATCTGGTCGGGTGCGCAGTCGACGCCGTGGTCGACATAGATGTCGCAGCCCAGTTCCGCCGAGCGGATGCGCACATGGTCGGGCTCGTCCTCGATGACGACGCCCTCGGCCATGTTGACCGAGCCGATGAAGCCGGCGACGAAGCGCGAATTGGGGAATTCATAGATGTCGGTGGGCTCGCCGATCATGGCGATCTCGCCCTGGTTCATCACCCCGATGCGGGTGGCAAGGCTCATCGCCTCTTCCTGGTCATGCGTCACCACGATGAAGGTGACGCCGAGCGTTTCCTGGATCTTGACCAGCTCGAACTGGGTTTCCTCGCGCAGCTTCTTGTCGAGCGCGCCGAGCGGTTCGTCGAGCAGCAGCAGTTTTGGCCGCTTGGCCAGGGCCCGGGCCAGGGCCACGCGCTGGCGCTGGCCGCCCGACAGCTGGTGCGGCTTGCGCTTGCCATAGTCGGAGAGCTTGACGAGGCTCAAGAGCTCCGCCACGCGGTCGGCGATCTCGCCCTTGGGCAGGTGGTCGCGCTTGAGGCCATAGGCGATGTTCTGTTCCACATTCATGTGCGGGAACAGCGCATAGGACTGGAACATCATGTTCACGGGCCGGTTATATGGCGCCACATGGGTCATGTCCTGGCCATCGATCTCGATCGTGCCGGCGGTGGGCTCCTCGAAGCCGGCCAGCATGCGCAGCAGGGTCGACTTGCCCGAGCCCGAGCCGCCGAGCAGGCAGAACAGTTCGGACTTGTAGATATCGAGCGACACGTCATGCACCGCATGGACGTCACCGAATTTCTTGGTGACATTGCGGATGCGCACGAAGGGCTTGGCCGCGGGGTCGCGCCAGGGGCGGGTGTCGATAGCCAATTGGGGCTTTTTAGCCATGTCGGTCCCTAGCAATCCTGTCAGTAGACCTCATCCCGAGCCCGTCGAAGGACGAGGTCGTGTCGGATGGTGCCGCGCCCTCGTGTTCGACGGGCTCACCATGAGGGCTGCTGGTGGGCCAAAGGTGGAAGGGGCGGCTGGTGCCGCCCCGATGTCTTACTGGCCGGTCTTGATGCGGGTCCAGGTGCGGGTCAGGACTTCTTCGTAGTCGGGGCTATGCGCCTTGAGGGCGAAGGCCTTGGCGACGGTCTCGGCCGGCGGATAGATGCCGGGATTACCCTTGACCTCTTCGGAGACGAACTCGGTCGCTGCCAGGTTGGGGTTGGCATAAAAGACATAGTCGGTGATCGCGGCGACCACTTCGGGCTGCATGATGTAGTTGATGAACTTGTGGGCATTGTCCGGATGCGGCGCATCGGCGGGAATGGCCAGCAGGTCCATCAGCGTGGCGGCGCCTTCCTTGGGAATGGCATAGCCCACTTCGACGCCCTGGCCGGCAGCAGCCGCGGCATCGGCGGCGATGAAGACGTCTCCGGAATAGCCGAGCGCCAGGCAGATTTCGCCATTGCCCAGGTCATCGATATACTGGCTGGAGTGGAAGTAGCGGATATGCGGCTTGACGGCGGTCAGCAGCGCCTCGGCCTTGGCCAGGTCTTCCTCGCTCTCCGAATTGGCGTCGAGGCCCAGATAGTGCAGGGCGGTGCCGACCACTTCGGATGGGCTGTCGAGCACGGCGATGCCGCAGCCGGCGAGCTTTTCGGCATTGGCCGGATCGAACAGGATCGACCAGCTGTCGACCGGCACCTCGCCCAGCGCTTCGGCGACCTTGGCGGTGTTGTAGCCCAGCCCGATGGTGAAGGTCATATAGGGGATGGAGTGGGCATTGTCGGGGTCATGCGCGGCCGCAACGCCGAGCACGGCCGGATCGAGATTGGCGAGATTGGGAAGCTTGGACTTGTCGAGCGGCAGCAGCAGCCCGGCCTGCACCTGGCGCTCGAGGAAGTTGCCGGTGGGCACCACGATGTCATAGCCCGAAGAGCCGGCCAGCAGCTTGGCGTCGACGATCTCGTTATTGTCATAGACGTCGTAATTGACCTTGATGCCGGTCTCCGCCTCGAAATTGGCGATCGTGTCCTCGGCAATATAGTCGGACCAGTTGTAGACGTTGAGCACGGCCTCTTCCTGAGCCAGCGCGGGGCTGGCGACCATGAGAGTGCCGAGGGCAAGGGCGAGCGACTTCTTCATCTGGGGAGCTCCTTGGGAGAGTATTGGTTTTGGCTTGCTGCGCCGCGGCGCGGCAATCGGGAATTGGCCCGGGCGGGCACTGACGATCAGAAACGGGCGCTCATCTTTGAGTGCCCGGACCACGTGGTCCGGTCTGAATCGCTGATACGGCAACAGGGCGCTCGGAAGCGCTGGGCATTTTGGCTGGACTGGGCCCGATGCCGGGCGCGTATCGATCGGCGCCAGGCGCGCGACCAACAATCATCGTCTGCAGCGAAGTGCCCTTTCCACGCTGGAGGTTATGGGGGCAACCTAGAGCCAAAACGGAGGGGCGACAAGCCGCTTGCGCCCATGTTTTTGCAGGGGTTGACGCCCTGCGGCAACAAGGCGCAAAACCCGCGCCGAAAGGGGCCGGAGCGGCCCGGACGCAGAATGCAAAAGCGAGTGAACAGATGAGCGCCAAGGCCTACCTCTCGATCAGCCCCGAGGTAAAGAAAGCGCTGGCTGCCGGCGCGCCGGTCGTGGCGCTGGAATCGACCATCATCACCCATGGCATGCCCTATCCGCAAAACCTGGAAATGGCGCAGAATGTCGAGGCGGTGATCCGCCGGCATGGCGCTGTGCCCGCCACCATCGCCATCATGGACGGGCGCTTCTGCGTCGGGGTGTCGGGCGAGGACCTGGAACGTCTGGCCCAGACGGGCGGCAAGGCTGCCAAGGCCAGCCGGCGCGATGTCGCCTCGCTCCTGGTCAAGGGCGAGATTGCCGGCACCACGGTGGCGACGACGATGCAGATCGCGGCCTTGGCCGGCATTCAGGTGTTTGCCACCGGCGGCATTGGCGGGGTGCATCGCGGCGCCGAGGATACATTCGATATCTCGGCCGACCTCGAAGAGCTGAGCCGCACACCCGTCTGCGTGGTCTGCGCCGGCGCCAAGTCCATCCTCGATATCGCCAAGACGCTCGAAGTGCTGGAAACCAATGGCGTGCCGGTGCTGGGCTATGGCACCGACGAGTTTCCGGCCTTCTGGGCGCGCCAGAGCGGGCACAAGGTCGACCATCGCTTCGACGACGTCGCCGATATTGCCCGGGTCGTGGCAATGCAGGCCGATCTGGGCATGGGCGGCGTGCTGGTGGCCAATCCGATCCCCGAGGCCGATGCGCTCGATCCGTCCGCCATCGAGGCGCGCATTGCGGAAGCGATCCGGGGCGCCGAGCAGGAGGGCGTGTCGCGCAAGGCGCTGACGCCGTTCCTGCTCAAGCGCATTTTCGAGCTCACCGACGGCAAGTCGCTGGTCGCCAATATCGCGCTGGTGGAAAACAATGCCCTTGTGGCCGCCGGCATCGCCGTGGCCCTGGCGGCGCGGCACGCGCCCAAGCCGGCCGTGCGGCGCGCATGAGCGCAAAGGTCCTCGTCGTCGGGGATGTGATGACCGACGTCATCGTGGTGCCCGAGGGTCCGATCGTCAAAGGTAGTGACCGGCGCGCCACGGTGCGCAGCCGGCCCGGCGGGTCGGGCGCCAATCAGGCAGTGTGGCTGGGGGCGATGGGGGCCGCGGTGGTGTTCGCGGCACGCGTCGGCGCGACCGACAAGGCCATGTATGAGAACTATTTCCGGGGCCTCGGGGTTGTGCCGGTGCTCTCCGGCGACCGGGATCAGCCCTCGGGCGTCTTGGTGACCATTGTCGATCCCGATGGCGAGCGCAGCTTTCTCACCGATCGCGGCGCCAACCTCAATCTCTGCCCCGATGACCTGCCCGACAGCCTGCTCGATGGTATCGGCATGGTCATGGTCTCGGGCTACAGCTTCTTTGCACCCGGCCCGCGGCAGGCGGTACAGGCGCTGTTCGCCACGGCGCGGGCCCGCGGCATTGCCGTGGCGGTGGATCCGGCTTCGGTGGGGTTCCTGGTCGAAGTCGGGGCCGCAAACTTCCTCGACTGGACCGGCGAGGCCGATTTCATCTTCGCCAATGAAAGCGAGGCCGAGGCCCTGACCGGACTTTCAGACCACGCCGCTCAGATGCGGGCGCTGGGCGCGCATTACCGCACCGTGCTGATCAAGCGCGGCAGGCTGGGCGCGGCTCTGGGCGGGCGCGATGGCGTGCGCGTCGCGCTGCCGGCGCCGCAGGTCAGCGTGGTGGATACGACGGGGGCGGGCGATGCCTTCGCGGCCGGCTTCATCGCGGGGCATCTGGATGGCGCCGACGAAGCCACGGCACTGGCGCGGGGAATCGCGGCAGGAGCCAAAGCGGTGCAGTCGATCGGCGGTCAGCCGGCAGCATAGGTTGCGTGCGCTTGAATATGTGGGGAAGGCAAAGGAACCGCTCAGGATGGATTCCGGCTAAAGGCCCGGTATGTCAAATAGTTCGTGAAGGATAGCGCGCCCCACATCTCATCCACCCACAGATCGTCACCCTCGGGCTTGACCCGAGGGCTCTTCACTTGCCGAGCGTCGGTTAAGTGCAGTTCCCTCGGGTCAAG
>JAHJWO010000032.1 GCA_018828145.1 Alphaproteobacteria bacterium
CTGCGGGACGGCGCGAAGCCGGTGGTCAGCATACATGCGGGAGCCTGGCGACCCATGCTCCCCGGCAGTCTAGCCCGCTCATCACTCGTCATGATCGCGCTCTGGCGGGTAGATGGGAGGAGTATGCTGCAGGTCAGGCGGAGGGGGATAAGTTTGTGTGGGAGCGAAAAACCCCAGCAAAGCCGGTCGTCACACTAGCCCTGATCATGGGATGACGCCGGACTGGGCAGGATTTCGCGGTCGACACGCGCCCTCTTTTTTGGGGGATCAAGGGGGGTAGCCCGGATATCGGGGCTCTCGCACCCCCTCCTGCCTCCCCATCAGGGGGAGGTTTCGCTCCACTCGTGGGCGACTGAGACAAGGGGAGAGGGGCCGTTCGGCGATGCAGAGCGGCGCTCGGTCGGTAACTGCCTCTGGATCCAAACAAAAAGGGCGCCTCGCGGGCGCCCCATTGTCATTCCGTGAATTTGGCCTCAGCGGCGCTTCTTGTCGACCTGGTGATAGGCCCGGCGCGAGTGGAACTCGCAATAGGGGCCACTTTCGAGGCTGTGCTGGCCGCAGAAGTAGAAATCCTTGTGGAGCGGATCGCCGATCGGCCACTTGCAGGTGGCTTCGGTGAGCTGCAGCAGGCTGAGGCGCTTGTCCTCGGGAATGAACAGCTCGGCCACGGCGGGGGCCACATAGAGCTGGGTTTCCATATCCGGATTATGCGCCAGTGCCGTCGCGCCCATCGACTGCGGCCGCGACATGGCAGGACGCGGCTTGCCCACATTGCTGCTCATGTTCGACATGCCGGCCGAAGGGCTGGCGACGCGGCGGGGTGCCGGCCGCGCTGCCGGACGGGCGCGCGGCGTGGAATTGGTTGGCTTGGCGCGGGCCGACAGCTTGAGCCGGTGCACCTTGCCGATCACGGCATTGCGGGTAACCCCTTCGCCGAGCTCGCCGGCGATCTGGCTGGCACTGAGACCTTCCATCCAGAGCTTCTTCAAAGTCTCGACGCGCTCATCAGTCCAGCCCGCCGGTTGTGCTCCTGAAACCATCGTCAAAACAGAATCCTTCATTGCGCTGCCAAATGAATATTGCAGCCACCAAACGCTAGGCGTCGTATGTTGAGTGGGTCCGCCACACGAGATATCGTGTTCCCAATGACGTTGAGTTTACGCCATCGGAGGAATCCGGATCAAGAGTCGGGGAAGAGTTTCCCCGTGAAATCACCAGTTAAAATTGTCCTAACGATCCCTGAGTCAAATCAGGCACTTGGGGCACAATCATTGACTTATCTGACAAAAATGGCCTAACTCTGACGCGGAAACGCGCTGCGCAACGAGCGCGTTTTTGGTTTTTGTGGCGCTATTGTCACGCCTGCCACGAGCCGCTGTTTCAACCCATGCAAAGAAGGAAATGACCATGTCTGCGCTATACGGCACCTATGCCCGCTCCGAGCTCGCTTTTGAGCGGGGCGAGGGCATGCGCCTGTATGACCAGCATGGCCGAGATTATCTCGATTTCCATTCCGGCATCGCGGTCAACGCCCTCGGCCATGGCGACGCCCATATCGTCAGCGCGCTCAAGAGCGCCGCCGACAAGGTTTGGCATACCTCCAATGTCTTCACCATTCCCGAGCAGGAACGGCTGGGCCAGCGGCTGGTGGACGCCACCTTCGCGGATTCGGTCTTCTTCACCAATTCGGGCGCCGAGGCGCTGGAATGCGCCATCAAGACGGCGCGGCACTATTTCTGGGCAAAGGGCGAAGTCGATCGCTACGAGATCATCGCCTTTACCGGCTCGTTCCATGGCCGCACCCTGGGCACCATCGCGGCCGGCGGCAATCCGAGCTATCTCGAGGGCTTCGGGCCCCCGATGCCGGGCTTCAAGCATACCGCGCCGGGCGATCTCGACGCCGTCAAGGCGCTGATCGGGCCACAGACCTGCGCCATCCTGATCGAGACCGTGCAGGGCGAGGGCGGCGTGACCGCCATGACCCCGGAATTCATGCAGGGGCTTCGCAAGCTTTGCGACGAGCACGGCATGCTGCTGGTGCTCGACGAAGTGCAGTGCGGCTATGGCCGGACCGGACGCTTCTTTGCCTTTGAATGGAGCGGCATCACGCCCGACATCGTCGCGGTGGCCAAGGCCATCGGTGGCGGCTTCCCGCTCGGGGCGTGCCTGGCCAAGGGCGATGTGGCGGCCTCCATGGTGCCCGGCACGCATGGCTCGACCTATGGCGGCAATCCGCTGGCATCGGCCGTCGGCAATGCCGTGCTGGACCGCATCCTGGCGCCGGGCTTCATCGACCATGTCAACCAGATGGGCCAGAAACTGGCCTGGCACCTGCAGCAGCTGGCGCAGCGCTATCCGGACTATGTGCTGGAACTGCGTGGCAAGGGCCTGCTCGCCGGCATCAAGATCACCCCGCCCGTGCGCGACTTCGTCGCCCGGCTGCGCGACGACCACCGCATGCTGGCCATCGGGGCCGGGGACAATGTGCTGCGGCTGATCCCGCCGCTGATCGTCACCGAGGCCGAGATCGAGGAGGCCATGGACAAGCTGGCCGCCGCCTTCGACGCCATCGAAGCCGAGACGGCGTCGGTTCCGGCGGTTGGCTGAGATGGACTTGAGTGTCCGCTACTTTGGTCGGCGACGACGCGGTCTGTTTCCTCCTCCCTGAGGGGGGAGGGCGACGACCCGCATGCCTTGAACACTCATAGCGTCACAAAGGAACCCGGCCCATGACCTCGACCGGCACCCCACGGCATTTTCTTTCCATCGACGATTTCACCTACCCCGAACTGCGCGGCATGCTCGATGCCGCCGGCTCGCTCAAGTCCCGCCTCAAGCAGGGCGATCGGCCCCAGCCGCTCAAGGACAAGGTCCTGGCCATGATCTTCGAGCGCCAGTCGACCCGCACCCGCGTCAGCTTCGATGTCGGCATGCGCCAGCTGGGCGGCGAGACCATCATGCTGTCCGGGCAGGAAATGCAGCTGAGCCGGGAAGAGACCCTGGCCGATACGGCCCGCGTGCTCAGCCGCTATGTCGATGCCATCATGATCCGCATCCTCAGCCATGCCGACCTGCTTGACCTGGCCGAGGCCGCCACCGTCCCGGTGATCAACGGGCTGACCCGGCGCGCCCATCCCTGCCAGATCATGGCTGACCTCATGACCTTCGAAGAGCATCGCGGCAACATCAAGGGCGCCAAGGTTGCCTGGGTCGGCGACAGCAACAATGTGCTGCATTCCTGGGTGAATGCGGCCGAGCTGTTCGAATGCCACCTGACCATCGCCACGCCCGAGGAATACAGCCCGGAAAAGGACCTGATGGACGACATCAAGCGGGCAGGGGACTTCGTCAAGCTGATCGAAGATCCGCGCGAGGCCGTCGAAGGCGCCGACCTCGTCATCACCGACACCTGGGTGTCGATGGGCGACGTCGACATCGCCGAACGCCGCCGGGTCTTGAAACCCTACCAGGTCAACACCAATTTGATGGCCTTGGCGGACAAGAACGCCCTGTTCATGCATGACCTGCCCGCCCATCGTGGCGATGAGGTGACCGACGAGGTGATCGACGGTCCGCAGTCGGTTGTGTGGGACGAGGCCGAAAACCGCCTGCACGCCCAAAAAGCCATCCTGTGCTGGGCCTTCGGGGCAGAGGTAAATTAGCCCCGGACATTGACCGGATTCATGAGTAGACCTCATGGTGAGCCTGTCGAACCACGAGGGTCGTGTCGCCATAGTGCCACGCCCTCGTCCTTCGGCACGCTCAGGATGAGGTCTGCTGGTATTTCCGTGTCTGGCCGAGCCGACCTGAAAGTCACGTGACCACAATGACGACGGATACGACGACCATGACCGAGAACCTGATGAGCGCCTTCGGGCTCGACCGGCCGGAAAGCGGCGACGATTCCGTCGTGCCGTTCACGCTCGAAAAGCTCGATACCCGCGGCCGCAGCGTAAGGCTGGGTGAAGCGCTCGACACCATCCTGACCCGCCACAACTATCCCGCCCCGGTCGCACGGCTGCTGGGCGAGGCGGTGGTGCTGGCCGCCCTGATCGGTTCCTCCCTCAAATTCGAGGGACGCTTCATCATGCAGACCCAGACCGATGGTCCGGTCAACCTGCTGGTGGTCGATTTCGACGCGCCGGACGGGCTGCGCGGCTATGCTCGCTTCGACCATGACGCGCTGGTCAAGGCGGCCGAAGAGGGCCGCACCCGCCCTGGCGAACTGCTCGGCAAGGGGCACCTGGCCATGACCATCGACCAGGGGCCGCATACCGAACGCTACCAGGGCATTGTCGGGCTGGACGGCCATTCGCTGGAAGAGGTGGCGCATACCTATTTCATGCAGTCCGAGCAGATCCCCACCCAGGTGCGCATGGCCGTGGCCGAGTTCACCAAGAAGGGTGACCATCGTCCGCACTGGCGGGCCGGCGGCGTGCTGATCCAGCACCTGCCCGAACACGGCATGTCGCACATGCCCGACCTGCCCGGCGATGGCAATTTCGACAATCCGGAGACGGCGGACCCCGATTTCGAGGAGGCCGACGGCTGGAACGAGGCGCGCTCGCTGATGTCCACCATCGATGACCTGGAGCTGGCCGACCCCGATCTGAGCTCCGAGCGGCTGCTGTTCCGGCTCTACCACGAGACCGGCGTCCGCGTGTTCACGCCCCTGCCCATGGTGGAGCGCTGCTCCTGCTCGGCCGAGCGCATCGAGGACATGCTGGCCACCAGCTTCACCGCCGAGGACCGCGAGGAAATGGCGGTTGATGGGGAGATCGAAGTGGTCTGCGAGTTCTGCTCGACAGCCTACCACTTCAACCCGCACCAGTTCGACCCAAAGCACTGAACTGCCCGCGCAGACAATGATGATGACGGCCACCTGACGGGTGGCCGTTTTTCATTGCGCCCAATCCTTTACGGTCCACTTGCATATCCAAGCAAACACGCCCAATACTTGCAGTATTGTAAGGATCCGGGCGGGGGGATGCAGGTGAACGCCGACCTTATGACGACAATCGCAAAGCTTCAGGAGCAGCAGGACAGCTCTGGCATATGCGAGATCATGTATAGGGCCATTGGCAATTATGGCTTCGAGAGCTTCATCATCTCGGGGCTGCCGGACCGTGGCGTGGATGTGCGCCCATTCGTGCTGCTGTCTGGTTGGTCAGACGAGTGGTACGAGCGCTATACGGGCCTGGGCTATGTCCATCTCGATCCCGTGGCGAGGCGCTGCTTCTCGACCACCCTGCCATTCGACTGGTCCGAGGCGCCTTATGACCACGAGGCCGACCTGCCGGCGCGCCGGGTGATGGACGAGGCGCGCGATTTCGGCATGGCCGATGGATTCTGTGTCCCCATCCACATGGAGGGGGGCATGCAGGGCGTCGTATCCCTGGTGGGGGACGCTACGCAGATCGACGACAAGGCCCGGCTGGAGCTGCACATGCTGGCGCTCTATGCGCATGGGCAGCTGCGCTTTCTCAACAGCAGCCGCAGCGACCGATCGATCAAGCGCGCCATCACCAGCCGCGAGGGCGAGGTGCTCAAATGGGTAGCGGCGGGCAAGACCGCGTCGGAGATCGCCGACATTACCGGCCTCAGCCAGCGCACGGTGAACCAGCACTGCGAGAATGCCCAGAAACGACTGGGCACCAATAACCGCGTCCATACCGTCGTCGAGGCGATCCGCCACAAGCTGATTTCGCTCTAAAGACCCCTCCCGCCTGGTTGCCCCCACACCCTCCACGGCGGAGGGCGACGACAGGTTCATTGTGATTTTTACCAATATCGCCCGGCTTGAGGGACGTGCCTTATTGCGCGGCGTCATCAAGCGGCTGGGGGCAGCGATGAAGGTGCACGTCGTCCGCGCGCCGGTCGAGCGCTGTTCTATTGACCTGCTGGAGCGAAACTACCGCCTGAGACATACCATTTTCGTCGACATGCAAGGGTGGGAGGCGATCCGTCGTCCCGACCAGCGCGATGTCGATGACTTCGATACGGACGACGCGACCCACCTGCTGCTCACCGATGGCGATGAGCTGGTTGGCGGATCCCGCTTCACCCCACTCGAAAAACCGAACTTGCTGCAGACAGTCTTTTCCGGACTTGTGCAAGGTAATCTCCCCGCCTCTCCCTCGCTTGGGGCTGATTGGACTCGCTTCTATGTGCGACCCGATCGACGTGAGGGCAGGCGGCGCGCACCGGAGTCTGCAGCCCTTTTCTGCGCGGTGATGGAATATGCCCTGCTCGAGGGCTATGCCTTCATCACCTTCGTCTCCACCATCTACATGCTGGAGCATGGCGTCAGCCTTGGATGGCGCATCACCCCGCTTGGCGCGCCGGCCATCATCGATGGCAAGCCCACGGTGGCGGCCTGGATCGAGGTCAGCGAAGAGGCCCTGGCCAATGTCCGGCGCAGCACCGGCCAGCCGGCGCTGGGCCTGCTCGACCTGGCGCCCACCGGCCGCACGGGGCCGGCAATACCTGTCCTGTCGCGATACTGAGCACGGCACGGCCCCATGTCGGATGCCCTGGACCTGATCAAGGCGATATTGGCCAGGGACGATCCAGAGGGAACGATGGCCCGGGACGTGCTGGAGAAAGCGCTCGAGCGCGAAGTGGATGTTCTGCTCTATTGCGCCACGGCCCTGGGTATCAGACCCGCCACCATCATGAAGCGCGCCGCGCGCTGGGCAGGATATGGCTATTTCGACCGCGTGCCCCGGGGCCTTGTCGGCAGCGCCGAACCTGCCCGCCTCGAAGCCCTGGCCGAGATCCGCATCTTCAGGGTGGCGCTGCTGGATAGGGAAGTGGCGTTCGCCGCCCCGGACTTTGGCGGCATCATCCGCCTCAAGCATCGGCTGACGACCACGCCGCGGCTGTCGCACCTGATCTGCCTTGTGCCCGAACAGGCGCTGCGCGACCACCTGACGGCCGTCGCGTCGCCGGCACTGATCGACGCGGCGCGGCAGAATCTGGCGCGGCGCTGGCCCTATGCCTCGGCACAACTGGAGTTGACGGGCCTCGCCCGCTACGGCTTTGCCGTCGCGCTAGTGCTGCTGCTGGGCATGGTGCTGGCCGCGCCGCATTTTGCCCAATTGCTGCTGCTGCCAGTGGTCCTGATCGTTCTGGTCGTGCCCGCGGCGCTCCGGCTGGCGGCCGTGCTCGAGCCGCTGCCGCCGGAGCCGAAGCTTGACCGGCCGCCCGACGAGGAACTGCCGGTCTATTCGGTGCTGATCCCGCTGCGCAACGAGGCGGCCATGGTACCGCAGCTGTTTGCCGCAATGGAGGCCCTCGACTATCCGGCGGAGCGACTGGACATCAAATTCGTGGTCGAAGCGCGCTCGTCCGGCACGATCGCCGCCGTCGAACAGCGCCTGGGCGATCCGCGCTTCTCGCTGGTGCCGGTGCCCGACGCCATGCCCCATACCAAGCCAAAGGCGCTCGATTTCGCGCTGCCGCTCTGCTGGGGACAGCATGTCGTGGTGTTCGACGCCGAGGACATTCCCGACCGCAACCAGCTCTGGCAGGCCGCGGTGCGCTTCCGGGACGCGCCCGATATCGTCTGCCTGCAGGCCCATCTCGTCATCGACAATGGCAGGCACAACTGGCTGACGGCGCAGTTTGCCGGCGAATATGCGGGGCTGTTCTGCGTCTTGCTGCCTGCGCTGGCCCGCTGGCGCCTGCCCATGCCCCTGGGCGGGACCTCCAACCACTTCCGCCTGCGCGCCCTGCGTGAACTGGGCGGCTGGGACGCCTTCAACGTCACTGAGGATGCCGATCTGGGCATCAGGCTGGCGCGGCGGCGCCTGCGGGTGGCGGTCCTGCCGTCACAGACCCGCGAGGCGGCGCCCACCCGCCTGCTGCCATGGCTCGGGCAGAGGACGCGCTGGATGAAAGGCTGGATGCAGACCTTCATCGTGCACAACCGCAATCCCGGGCGACTGCTGCAGGAAATGGGACTGCCGGCTTTCCTCGCCTTCGAAATGCTGGTGCTGGGGATGATCGTCGCGCCCATCCTGCACTGCGCCTTCCTGCTGTCGGTGCTGGTGCGGGCATTGCTGGGCGCCGAGCTTGTCGATGGCTCGACGGGCACGGTGTTCTACCTGGCCGTGCTGGGGCTCGGCTATGGCAGCACACTGGCCCTGACCGCCCTCGGCCTCTACCGCCTGCGCCTGCTGGAACTGGCGCCCCAGCAGTTCTGGCTGCCGCTTTATTGGATGTTGATCGGCTTTGCCACGGTCCGCGCCGTGCGCGAACTCGTCCTGCGTCCCTTCTACTGGTTCAAGTCGCCGCATCAGCCACGGGCCGCAAGGCGGCGGGCGCATGGACTGACCGGCTAGCTGCGCAGACCGGGCGCTTCCTGGCCGGTGCTCTGCACATATTCGGTATAGCCGCCACCATAGGTGCGCACGCCGTCCGGGGTCAGCTCCAGCACGCGGTTGGAGAGCGCGGCGAGGAAATGGCGATCATGGCTGACGAACAGCATGGTGCCCTCATACTGGCTGAGGGCGGTGATCAGCATTTCCTTGGTGGCGATGTCGAGATGGTTGGTCGGCTCGTCGAGCACGAGGAAGTTCGGCGGATCGAACAGCATCATCGCCATGACGAGGCGAGCCTTCTCGCCACCCGAGAGGACACGGCACTTCTTTTCGATCTCGTCGCCGGAAAAGCCGAAGGCGCCGGCCAGGGCGCGCAACGGCGCCTGCCCGGCCTGCGGAAAGGAGCTTTCCAGCTGCTGGAACACCGTCAGGTCGCCCTCGAGCACATCCATGGCGTGCTGGGCGAAATAGGCCATCTTGACCGAGGGGCCGCGTGACACCGTGCCGGTGTCAGGATCGGCCGTGCCGGTCACCAGCTTGAGCAGGGTAGACTTGCCGGCGCCGTTGACGCCCATGATGCACCAGCGCTCCTTGCGGCGGACATGAAAGTCCAGCCCGTCATAGATGGAGCGGCTGCCATAGCTCTTGGAGACGCCCTTGAGCAGGGCGACATCCTCGCCCGAACGCGGCGCGGGGCGGAACTCGAAATCGACGGTCTGGCGGCGCTTGGGCGGCTCGACCCGGTCGATCTTGTCGAGCTTTTTCACCCGGCTCTGGACCTGCGCAGCGTGCGACGCGCGGGCCTTGAAGCGGGCGATGAAGTCCAGCTCCTTGGCGAGCATGGCCTGCTGGCGCTCGAACTGGGCCTGCTGGTTCTTTTCGGCAATGGCGCGCTGGCTCTGGTAGAATTCGTAATTGCCCGAATAGGTGGTCAGCGAACCGGCGTCGATCTCGACGATCTTGGTGCAGATGCGGTTCATGAACTCGCGGTCGTGGCTGGTCATGAACAGGGCGCCGGAATAGTTCTGCAGGAACGCTTCCAGCCAGATCAGGCTTTCGAGGTCGAGATGGTTGCTCGGCTCGTCGAGCAGCAGCGCATCGGGGCGCATGAGCAGGATGCGGGCCAGGGCCACGCGCATCTTCCAGCCGCCCGACAGCGCGCCGACGTCGCCATCCATCATCTCCTGGGAAAAGCCCAACCCGTCCAGCACCTCGCGGGCACGGCCATCCAGCGAGTAGCCGTCGAGCTCTTCGAACTGGTGCTGCACCTCGCCATAGCGCTCGATGATGGCATCCATCGCGTCGGCCTTGTCCGGATCGCCCATGTCGGCTTCCAAAGCGCGCATCTCGGTGATCAGCGCCGAAACCGGGCCGGCCCCGTCCATGACTTCGGCGACGACGCTGCGGCCGGCCATCTCGCCGACATCCTGGCTGAAATAGCCGATCGTGGTGCCGCGATCGACCGAGACCTGGCCCTCGTCGGGCTGCTCCTCGCCGGTGATCATGCGGAACAGGGTAGTCTTGCCGGCGCCGTTGGGGCCGACCAGACCAATCTTCTCGCCCTTGAGCAGCGTTGCCGATGCGTCGATGAAGACAATCTGCTTGCCGTTTTGCTTGCCGATGCTTTCGAGACGTATCATGCGCTGCGCGATCCTGCGGACAATGCCGGGCGGGAGGCGCGGCGAACGCGTCCGTAAAGCACTGGCGGCCCGCCAGCGCAAGCTCTGGCAATGTCACAGGACCTATGCGGTCAGTCCAGGTCGGGATGCCGGGCGGTGCCGTCCGCGTCGAAGATGACGGCCCGATCGGGCTCAAAGCTCAGCGCCAGGTTCTGGCCGATGCTGAGATTGTGGTCACCATCGAGCACCACGAGCCACGACGCCTCGGACGGCAATTGCATGCTGATGATGGTCTCGTTGCCGAGCCGCTCGACCAGCGCCACCCGGCCGACAATGGCGCCGCCGCTCTCTTCGCTGAGATCATGCGGGCGAATGCCCAGGGTCACCGTGTCCCCGGGCTTGAGGCCATCGGTGCGCGCGGGGATGGCGATCGAGGCCATGTCCTTGCCTGCCACGGCCACGCGGCCCGCGCTGACCGCTTCCACGGTGACACTGACAAAGTTCATCTTGGGCGAGCCGATGAAGCCGGCGACGAAGAGATTGGCCGGGCGCTGGTAGAGCTCGATCGGCGCGCCGACCTGCTGCACCACGCCGCCATTGAGCACCACGATCTTGTCGGCCAGCGTCATGGCCTCGACCTGGTCGTGGGTCACATAGATCATGGTGGCGCCCAGGTCGTGGTGCAGCTTGGCGATTTCCATGCGGGTTTCCACCCGCAGGGCGGCGTCGAGATTGCTCAGCGGTTCGTCGAACAGGAAGACCTCCGGCTTGCGCACGATGGCCCGGCCGATGGCAACGCGCTGGCGCTGTCCACCGGACAGCTGGCTCGGCTTGCGCTCGAGCAGGTGTTCCATCTGCAGGATGCGCGCGGCCTCGCGGATCTTGGCATCGCGCACATCCTTGGGCGTCTTGGCCAGCTTCAGCCCGAAGCCGACATTGTCGTAGACGGTCATGTGCGGATAGAGCGCGTAATTCTGGAACACCATGGCGATGCCGCGGTCGCGCGGTTCGACCCCGTTGCAGAGTACTTCCCCGATCCAGAGCTCCCCCCCGGTAATGTCCTCGAGCCCGGCAATCATGCGCAGCAGGGTGGACTTGCCGCAGCCAGAGGGGCCGACGAAGACGACGAATTCGCCGTGCTCGACCGTGAGGTCGACGCCCTTGATCACCTCGACATTGCCGTAGCTCTTGTGGAGCGATTTCAGTTCCAGTCCGGCCATGCGGGTTATCCTTTGACGGCGCCAGCGGTCATCCCCGCCACGATCTGCCGGTTGAAGAACAGGAAGACGACCAGCGGCGGAATGGTGATGAGCGCGATATTGGTGAAGAGCAGGTTGTAGGACGTGTTGAACTGGCTCTGGAAATTGTAGAGCGTCAGCTGCACCGTCGCATTGGCATTGCCCGGCAGATAGTAGAGCGGGTTGGTGAAGTCGTTGAAGATGGCAACCGACTGCACCACGATATTGGTGACGGTCACCGGCCAGAGCAGGGGCAGGATGACCCGGAAGAACACATCGAACGGCCGCGCGCCGTCGATGATGGCCGCCTCGTCCAGTTCGCGGGGAATGGTGGCGATAAAGGCGCGATAGAGCAGGATGGAGAAGGGCAGCCCATAGGCCACCTCGACCAGGATCAGGCCATGCAGCTTGCCGAAGAGGCCGATGCCCTGCAGCAGCCAGATGGTAGGGACGACGGCCGGCGGGATCATCAGGCCGGCCAGGATGAAGAACTCGATCAGGCCATTGAACCGCGTCTTGCGACGCTGCAGCACGAAGCCGACCATGGCCGCGAAGATCACCAGCAGCGTGACGCTGGCCACGGTGAGGATGGATGAGTTGATGAAGGCGGTGAGCAGCATCCAGTTGCGGGTGGTCACCACCTCGACGATGTTGGTCCAGAGGTGAAATCCCTGCGGCCAGGAGAAGTCGAGCAGCTGGGCCTGCGTCCGATCCTTGAACGCCATCATGATGATGAAGGCGAACGGAATGAGGAACACCACGGCGGAGACGAGGATGGCGAGGACGCTCAGCCCGTATTTGCGGACGAGGCTCATTCGTGTCCCTCCCGGCGGTTGAGCAGCATGGTGAGCGGCACGACGAGGACGGCGATGAGCGCGAAGAGCACCACATTGCCGGCCGTGCTGAGGCCGTAAAAGCCCGCCTGATACTGCTTGTAGATTACCGAGGCGACGGTGTCGGAGGCAAAGCCCGGTCCGCCCCGCGTCATCGCCCAGATCAGATCGAAGGTCCGCAGGCCTCCGATGAAGCTCAGGATGATGACCGTGACGGTGGCCGGCCGGCACAGGGGCAGGGTGACGTAGAAGAAGTTCTGCAGCTTGGTCGCGCCATCGATGCGGGCGGCCTCGTAATAGTCCTTGGGGATAGCGACGATGCCGGCAATATAGATGACGGTGGCGAGCCCAACGCCCTTCCACACATCGACCAGCGCCACCGAATAGAGCGCCAGGCTCGGATTGGTCAGCCAGCCCGGACCCTTGATGCCCAGCATGGCCAGGCCTTCGTTGATCATGCCATTGGTGGGGTGCATCAGCACGGTAAAGGTGATGCCGACGCCGACGGTGGACACCAGCACGGGGAAGAACACCACCGAACGCAGATAGCCGCGGGCGGCGATCTGGCTGGTGAGCAGCACGGCCAGCAGCAGACCGAGCACGACCTTGAGCCCCGAGGTGACCACGGCATAGATGACGGTATTGATCAGCCCCTTGATCAGGAACGGCTCGCGCAGGAACTGGGCGAAATTGTCGAGTCCGATGAAGGTGGAGTTGAACAGCGTCCAGCGGGTGAGGCTGAAATAGAGCGAAGCCACGGTGGGCAGCAGGAACAGCAGGCCATAGATGATGGCGGCCGGCAGGAAGAACCAGCCCGGATAGGGCGAGGGTCGCTTCAGCACCGGCACGGGGGCGGCGGCACCGGCACCGGCCGTACCGGTTTGCGTCATGACTGACATGGGCGACTCCTCAGGAACGGCGGCTCCGGGTGAGACCAGGCACCCGGAACCGCCTCATGTGCAAGGGTTTACCAGCCGGGAAGGCCGAGCTGCTGGGCCTGCTTGCGCACGTCTTCGTCGTAGAGGGCCGCGCCATCGGCTGCCGGGCGGATGCCGGAGCCCACTTCCACGGTGATCTGCTCGAGCGCCGGGCCCTTGATGGGAGAGAGGAATTCGAGCGCCGGACCATTCTGCCCGCCCTCAGCGAAGTAGGGCAGCATGTCGCTCACGGCCGGTGGAACGTCATCGGGCAGGGTGCAGCCATTGACCAGGTACGGCCCCGACGCGCCGCCCGCACGCGTCTGCGCCTCGCAGCCCTCGACGCTGGCGACGAAGGCAACGAACTTCTTGGCGGCGTCGAGATTGGACGTGGTCTGGGGAATATAGATGCCATCGGGCATCCACACCGTAAGCCCGTTCATGCCTGCCTCGTCACCCGGCTGGGCGAAGAAGCCGACATTGCCGATCATGTCGGGATAGGCCGCGGCGATGGCCGTGGTGGCAAAGGTCAACATCGGATAGTGGGCGCCTTCGCCGGCGGCGACCATGCGGATGCCGTCGTCATACTTGGCGGCGCCGAAATCCTCGTTGAAGTAGCCGGCCTCGAAGGTTTCCTGCAGCTTTTCAAATCCGCGCAGGGCCGCCGGCTCGGTGGCGAACTTTGCTTCGTTGGCCGTATAGCGGCTGGCGAAGTTGGGGTCCTTGGCGCTGACATTGTAGTAGTCGGCCAGCACGAAGAGCTGGCTGGTCCAGGTGTCGGCATAGGTCTGGATCACGGCAACCTTGCCGGCGGCCTTGATCTTTTCGTTATTGGCCATGAATTCGGCCCAGGTCGTGGGGACGGTGAGCCCGAGTTCTTCATAGATGGCGCGGTTGTAATAGATGCCGCCGCCCATGGCAGCGCCCATCGGCGCGCCGCGCACAGTGCCGTCCGGCGCCGTCACCACCTGCTTGAACGAGGCCTGCACGTCGGCCTGCCAGGGTTCATTGGTCAGATCGACCAGGAACTGCTGGGGATTGATGGCCTGGAACAGCGAGCCCGAATTGTAGCGGAAAATGTCGGCCATCGAGCCGGTAGCGAGGCGTGTCTTGACGAGATTGTCGCCCTCGGAACCGCCGGGACGGGTTTCGATGTCGATATTGATATCGGGATTGGCGGCTTCAAAGCTCTTGACCAGTTCCTCGGCCACGGCCACGCCGTCGGCGCCGCTCGGGATGAGGTAGGTGAGGTTGATGCTCTGCGCAAAGGCGCTGCCGCTGAGGGCCGTCACCAGCATGAGTCCGGCGGACAGGCCGGTCAGCGCGGTCCTGCGTGAAGTCTTGGTCATTGGTCTGTCTCTCCCATTATGCCCGCACCATGCGGGCAGTTCGTGCTGCCGCCTGTTGGCTCAGGGCGTGCGGGCGTTGATGCTCAGCCCGGTCCGCGTTGGCCGCGGCTTCGGGGTGTAGGTGAAGGCAATGGCGTGCTGGCCGGCGGCGAGGGGTCGATCGCCCTTGCCGTCCCAGGCTTCGCCATCCACCTGGACGTTGCGATAGTCGGGCGACAGGCGCAGCAGGCCGCGCGCGCCGGCCGGCACCTCGACCATGTAGCTGACGTTGTCGCCATCCACCGTCCACTCGGCGCGGATCAGGCCCTTGGGGCTGTCGTGATGCGCCTTGACGGGGGACAGTTCGGCGATGATCGTCGGCTCGAACACCACGGTGGCAAAGCCCGGATCGGTCTCGTCCGGCCGAAACCCGGCCACGCCTTCGAGCAGCCACTGGCACACCGCGCCGTAGGCATAGTGATTGTAGGAATTCATCTGCGGATTGTAGATCGAGCCGTCCGGCTGGATGGCGTCCCAGCGCTCCCAAATGGTCGTGGCACCCATCTTGACCTGGTAGAGCCAGCCGGGGACCTCCTCCTGCAGGAACACATCGGTCGCCAGACCGATCTCGCCGATCTTGACCAGCGCCGGCAGCAAGGCGGGCGTACCGATAAAGCCGGTGCCGATGCGGCCATCGGCGCGCGCGATGGTGGCCCTGAAGTAGCGCCTGGCCGCTTCCTGTCTGTCGGCCGGGATCAGGTCGTGCAGGAAGGCCAGCGCATAGGAGGTCTGGTCGTCATAGGCGAGCCGACCGGAGGCGGTGACGAACTCATCGGCAAAGGCGGCCTTGACCTTGGCGGCCATGGTTTCGAGACGCGAGGCGACGTCGGCATTGCCGACAATGCGGGCGATGCGGGCGACCAGCGTGGCGGTGATGAAGAGATAAATGGTCGCGGCCGCGTCGTCGCCGATGGTGGGCAGCGGCTTGGCGGAGGGGCCGCCCGGCTGCAGCCAGTCGCCGAAGGAGAAGCCACGGGCCCCCCATTCGCGCGGCGGCGACACGATCGGGCCATCGCTGATCGACCAGACGAAATCGACCCACCTGACCATGGCAGGCAGCGTTTCCTTGAGGAAGGCCGCGTCGCCATAGTGCAGGTAGAGCTGCCACGGCACGATGGCGACAGCGTCGCCCCAGCCGGTGCTGCCGTAAAAGCCGGGGTAATCCGTCGGGTTGAGCTTGGTGGGGTCGGGCACGACATGGGGCACCGCGCCATCGGCGCGCTGGTCGGCCATCAGGTCGCGCATCCACTTCTGGAAGAAGCTGTGCGTGTCCGCGAAATAGCACGCCGTGCCGGCAAAGACCTGCGCATCACCGGTCCAGCCCAGGCGTTCGTCGCGCTGCGGACAATCGGTGGGCACTTCGATGAAGTTGCCGCGCTGCGACCAGATTGTATTGAGCACCAGCCGGTTGACCAGCGCATTGCCTGACGTGAAGCCGGCCTTGACCTCGGTCACCGAGCTGATCGGCACCGAGACAATGCTGCCCAGCTTTGCCTCGCCATCGATGGTGACGCGGGCATAGCGGAAGCCCTGGAAGGTGAAATAAGGCCGATAGTGTTCCGTGCCATGGCCGGCCAGACTGTATTCCAGCCGCGCCTCGGCGGTGCGGAAATTGCCATTGTAGAACTGGCCATCCTGGTCGAGCACTTCGGCATGCTCCACCGTCACTTTTGCGCCGGCGTCCCCGCTCACGTCGAAGGCGACATAGCCGCCGATATTCTGTCCGAAGTCATAGACCGTACGGCCTTCGGCATCGGTCCAGCTCTTGACCGCCGGCAGCGGCGACAGTTCACGCACCGGCGTGGTTTCATGCGGGATGAGGCGCGCCGTGTCGAAGGCGATGGCGGCCGTGCCGGCTGACACGGTTGGCACGATGCGGGCGTCGAATATCTCGCCGAAATAGATGCCCGACTTGCGGATGGGCAGGGTGCCGCTCTGCCAGCTGGCATCGGTCACCAGCACGGGCGTGCTGTCGCCTGGCGCGCTGCGCAGCTCGGCTATGGCGGCAATCTCGCTGCCCCAGGTGTTGAAGATCGGCGCCTTGCCCCACATCATCTGCGAGCGCAGCCAGCCATCGGCCAGCCAGATCTCGATGCGGTTCTCCCCCGCCACCAGCAGCTCGCCAACGGAATAGGTCTGGTAGCTCAGCCGCACATCGTAGCTGGTCCAGCCCGGCGTCAGCAGGTCATTGCCGACCCGCTTGCCGTTGATGAAGCAGCGATAAAGGCCCAGGGCCGAGATATCGAGCACTTCGCTGCCGCCCACGGCGCCCAGCGTAAAGGACTTGGCGATGAAACTGGCCGGCGTCCCGACGCCCTGATCGGCCAGGGGCCGAACCATCTGCGCCGTCCAGTTGCGCAAAGTTACATTGCCCTGCGCCGATGCAGACGGTGCCATTGCGTCGTTCACGCCGATCTCCTCAACTCGTCCCGCGGGTGTCGAACTTGGTGCTCGCATCCGTCTGTAGAATGTTCTACGTTTATCGTTCTACAAAATCGCACGCTTGGCAATGGCAAATTTTTGCAGTCGGTGTGATAAGGGGAAAATGCCCGGCAAAAGGGACGGAAAGACCGGCCTTTGCCGGCGGCAGGAGAGCGTTCAGACCATGGATAGACCGGCATCAGGCGGCAGGAATGGTCGCGTTACCATTCGCGAAGTGGCTGAGGATGCAGGCGTTTCTGTCGCGGCCGTTTCCAAGGTGTTGCGCGATGCCTATGGCGTCAGCGACGTCATGGAAGCCAAGGTCCGCGCCTCCATCGCCAAGCTGGACTATCGCCCGCACACCGCGGCACGCGCCATGCGTGGCCAGACCTATACGATCGGCGTGCTGCTCGCCGACGTGAAGAACCCATTCTTCCCCCAGGTCATCGACGGCATCGATGACGGCCTGGCGGGCACGCAATATGTGCCTTTCTTCGGCATCGGCCACGGTTCCACCAGCATGGAGAAGGCCATCGTCCATGCCATGGTCGACCGCCAGATGGACGGACTGATCATGATCGGACAGCGGATGACGGATGCCGAGGTCGAGGCGACCGCGCGGCAGGCCGCCATTACTGTGATCGGCCATCATGCCCCGCAGGCGACGCTGTTCGACTCGGCCAATAACGACGACGAACGCGGCGGCACCCTTGTGGTCGAGCATCTGATCGCCCAGGGCTACAAGCGCCCCGCCATGATCACCCTGCGCCGGGCCGACCTGGGGCAGGCCGACGTGTCGCAGCGCCGCGAGGCGGGTTTTGTCTCCGGCATGCGCGCCGCCGGTTTCGATGACAGCGCCATCCGCATCGCCGCTGCTGCCGACGACATCGACGACGTGACGGCCACGGTACGCATGCTGCTGGAAGGCCCCAATCCACCCGATGCCATTTTCGGCTGGGCCGACTATTACGCGCTTGAAGTGCTGAGTGCGGTACGCGCGCTCGGCCTGCGCGTGCCGGAGGACATTGGCGTCATCGGCTACGACAATTCACCGCCCTGCGCCTATACGCAGAACGACCTCACCAGCATTGATCAATCCGGTCGGGAGATCGGCCGCAATGCCGCGCGCCTCATGCTGGAGCGTATCGCGGGTCGAAAAACGGCGGAGCACTTCGTGGTGCAGCCGCGGGTCGCGGTTCGCAACAGCACGGCGCTCCGAAACAGCTAGGCCAAAAACGTTTTATTTTTCAGGAGATTGTCGTGACTTTTCGCGACCCGCTTTAGTCATACTTTTCCCTATTTACATATAATAGTACTTTATATAGCGTCCTCCCATCGCCGCAGGTGAACACGCCGCGACGACCACATTTGGGAGGACATCGTGACCATCATTTCCAAGCTTGCCATCGCGGCAAGCCTCGCTACTGCTTTGACCTCGGTCAGCATCGCCCAGGACAATCTCAAGGGTCTCACCATCGGCTTCAGCCAGATTGGTTCGGAATCCGGCTGGCGCGCCGCCGAGACCTCGGTGACCAAGCAGCAGGCCGAAGCGCTTGGCATCGACCTCAAGTTTGCCGATGCCCAGCAGAAGCAGGAAAACCAGATCAAGGCTATCCGCGGCTTCATCGCCCAGGGCGTTGATGCCATCCTGGTAGCGCCCGTGGTTGCCACTGGCTGGGAAGACGTGCTGACCGAAGCCAAGGAAGCCGAAATTCCGGTGATCCTGCTCGACCGCGGCGTCGATGCGCCCGAAGATCTCTACCTGACTTCGGTCGCTTCCGACCAGGTCAAGGAAGGCCGCGTTGCCGGTGAATGGCTGGTTGCCGAAGTGGGCGATGCGGACTGCAAGGTCGTCGAACTGCAGGGCACCGTCGGCTCCACCCCTGCCATCAACCGCAAGCAGGGCTTCGAGGAAGCGATTGCCGGCCACGCCAACATCGTTCTTGCCCGCAGCCAGACCGGTGACTTCACCCGCGCCAAGGGCAAGGAAGTCATGGAAGGCTTCATCAAGGCCGAAAACGGCGGCGCCGACATCTGCGCAGTCTATGCCCACAATGACGACATGGCCGTTGGCGCCATCCAGGCGATCAAGGATGCCGGCCTCAAGCCCGGTACCGACATCAAGGTGGTCTCGATCGACGCCGTGCCGGACATTTTCGCCGCCATGGCAGCCGGTGAAGCCAATGCGACCGTTGAACTGACCCCCAACATGGCCGGCCCGGCCTTCGAAGCCCTTTCGGCCTATCTCGCCGACGGCACCGCGCCCGAGAAGTTCATCATCACCGAGTCCAAGCTCTATACGCCTGCGGACAATCCGCAGGGCGAGTATGACACCCGCAAGGGTCTGGGCTACTAATCGCACAACAATGATGGTTCCGCCGGTGCGCCGGCGGAACCGATCTGTCGCGACAATGCCGGAACGGCGGCGCGAGCACTGGGGGAGACTGGCATGGCCGACGGCCAATACGTGCTCGAAGCGCGCAGCGTCATGAAGATATTCGGCAACCATGTTGCTCTCGACAAGGTCGATTTCGGGTTGCGGGCCGGCGAGGTCCACGCGCTGCTCGGCGAGAATGGCGCGGGCAAATCCACCCTCATCAAGATACTGACCGGCGCCTACCAGCCCGATGGCGGCAGCATCCATGTCGATGACGCTGCCGTGTCGCTCGACAATCCTCTCCACGCCCAGACCTTTGGCATCGGCACGGTCTATCAGGAGGTCAACCTCCTGCCCAACCGTTCGGTCGCCGAGAACCTGTTCCTGGGCCACCAGCCCCTGCGCTTCGGCTTTGTCAACTTCCGCAAGATGGAGGCGGACGCCCGCACGCTGCTGGCCAATTATGACCTGCATATCGATCCGGCGAGCGAACTGGGAATGCATTCGGTCGCCGTGCAGCAGATCGTCGCCATTGCCCGGGCCGTGCAGCTGTCAGGCAAGGTGCTGATCCTCGACGAACCCACCGCAAGCCTGGATCGCAACGAGGTCGAGCGCCTGTTCGAAGTGGTGCGCGGGCTCAAGGCCAGGGGCCTGGCCATCATCTTCATCACCCATTTCCTCGATCAGGTCTTTGCCATTTCCGACCGCGTCACCGTGCTGCGCAATGGCAGGTTGATCGATACCCGCCCGCTCGATGCGCTCAGCCGCACCGATGTGGTGCGCCTGATGCTGGGCAAGGACATCGCCTTTTCCGGCGCCACCGATGTCGAGCCGAGCGAGACGCCGGACGAGGTGCTGCTCGAATTCAAGGGTTTTGGCCGCAAGCGCAGCGTCGCGCCATTCGACCTGACCATCCACAAGGGCGAGGTCGTAGGTGTCGCCGGCCTGCTCGGCTCGGGCCGCACCGAAGTGGCGCGCATAATGTTCGGCGCCGACCCAGCCGACCAGGGCACAGTCAGCATCAATGGCAAGCCGACCGCCATTCGCCGCACCACCGACGCCATCAAGCACGGCTTCGGCTTCTGCCCCGAAGACCGCAAGGCGGAGGGCATCCTTGGCGACCTCTCGGTACGCGAGAACATCGTCATCGCCCTGCAGGGCAAGCTGGGCTGGTTCAAGGCGCTCAATCGCGACGAACAGCTCGAGATCGCCGGCAAGTTCGGCGAGGCCATGGATATCCGCGCCGCGTCGCTCGATATGCCGGTCAAGCTGCTTTCGGGCGGCAACCAGCAAAAGGTCATCCTGTCGCGCTGGCTGGCCACCGATCCCGCCTTCCTTATTCTTGATGAACCAACGCGCGGCATCGATGTCGGCGCCCATGCCGAAATCGTCCGCACCATCAACCGGCTGCGCGACGAGGGCATGGCCATGCTGGTCATCTCCTCCGAGCTCGACGAGGTCGTGGCCTACAGCTCCCGCATCGTGGTGATGCGCGACCGCGAAATGGTCGCCGAACTGCGCGGCAAGAACATCAACCCCGGCGTGATCGTCCAGGCGATCGCCAACCACAGTGACGAGGCCGTCGCATGAAGCGGCTCCATCTCGAGCGTCTCGCCAATCCGCAATTGCTGGCGCTGGTCGCCGTGCTGCTGATCAACTGGCTGCTGTTTCCCAATTTCTTCCGCATTTCCTGGCAGGACGGCCGCCTGTTCGGCAGCCTGATCGACGTGATCAATCGCGGCGCGCCGGTGGCGATCCTGGCCATCGGCATGACCGGGGTCATCGCCACCAAGGGCGTCGACCTCTCGGTCGGCGCCATCATGGCGGTTTGCGGCGCGGTGGCGGCGACCATGGTGGTAGCGGGGTATCCTACCCCCATCGCCGTGGTCGCCGCGCTGTCCGTCGGCCTGCTCTGCGGTCTGTGGAACGGCTTCCTGGTCGCCGTGCTCGACATCCAGCCCATCGTCGCCACTCTGGTGCTGATGGTGGCCGGGCGCGGCATCGCCCAGCTGATCACCGAAGGCTCAATCGTCACCTTCAACGATCCCGCGCTGATCTTCATCGGCACCGGCTCCTTCCTGGGCTTTCCCATGGCGGCGGTGATTGCACTGGCGCTGATGATCCTGGTGACTTTGCTGGTGCGGCGCACCGCCATCGGGCTGTTCATCCAGGCCATCGGCGTCAACCGGGCTGCGGCCTCGCTCGCCGGCATCCATAGCCGCATGCTGCTGATGCTGGTCTATGCGCTGAGCGGCTTCTGCGCCGCGATCGCCGGCATTGTCGTGGCCGCCGACATCCGCGGCGCCGACGCCAACAATTCCGGTCTCTGGCTCGAACTCGATGCCATCCTGGCCGTGGTGATCGGCGGCACCTCGCTGCTGGGCGGCAAGTTCTCCATTCCCCTAGCCGTGGTCGGCGCGCTCATCATCCAGGCCATGAATACCGGCATCCTGGTTTCCGGCTTTCGGCCGGAATTCAATCTCATCGTCAAGGCCGGCATGATCATCCTGATCCTGATGCTGCAATCCCCGCTCGTCGGCTCGGCCCTCGGCTTCTTCAAACGCGACCCCAAGCAGGCGGCCTCCCGATGAAACGCAGTCTTCGCCCGCTTGCGGCCACCGCCGTCATCTTCCTCATCGCCTATGCCCTGAGCGTTGCGCAGTTTCCCGGCATGCTCTCGACCCGGGTGCTGGGCAATTTCCTCACCGACAATGCCTTCCTCGGCATCGCCGCCGTCGGCATGACCTTCGTCATCATCTCGGGCGGCATCGACCTGTCGGTCGGGGCGGTGATCGGCTTTACCGGCGTGCTTGTCGCGGTGCTCATCTCCTGGCTCGGCTTCCATCCGCTGGCAGCATTTGCCATTGCCCTGGGCGTGGCCGCCCTGTTCGGCGCCGCCATGGGGCTGACCATCCACTATCTGCAGGTGCCCAGTTTCATCGTGACGCTGGCCGGCATGTTCCTCGCCCGCGGTGGCGCCTCGGTGATCACCCAGGATTCGGTGCCGATCAACCACGAGTTCTACCGCACCGTCTCCGAGCTCATCATCCGCCTGCCGGGCGGGGGACGGCTGAGCTCCATTGGCCTGCTGATGGTCGCCGTCTTCCTGCTAGGCGCCTTGCTTGCCCACCGCACCCGTTTCGGCTCCTACGTCTATGCCTTGGGGGGCAATCCGGTCTCGGCGTTGCTCATGGGCGTGCCGGTGGCGCGCACCACGGTGCAGATCTATATGCTGTCGAGCGTCTTGGCAGCCTTGGCGGGAATCGTCTTTTCGCTCTACACCTCGGCCGGCTATCCCTTGGCGGCGGTCGGTGTCGAACTTGATGCCATCAGCGCCGTTGTCATCGGCGGCACGCTGCTGACCGGTGGCTATGGCTTTGTGCTGGGCACTTTTGTCGGCGTCATGCTGCTGGGCCTCGTCCAGACCTACATCATCTTCGACGGCACGCTGTCGAGCTGGTGGACCAAGATCGTGATCGGCGTGCTGCTGTTCTTGTTCATCGTTCTGCAGCGCATCATATTTGCGGCCTCCGCGCCGGGCGAAGAATCGCCCGAAAAATCGTAGAACCAGTCGACACTGTCCTGAGGTTGGCCTGCAAATGCCTGTTTTCTGCGCCTCCGGTCCTCGCCTATGCAAAGGTATGCTGCGGTTCGGCCCCAAAAGCCCGCCCCCGGCTCATCCTGAGCTGAACGTCGACTGGTTCTAGCATGATCGAAGCAGGCAGCCTTATTCGCTCGCTTTCCGGGCGACCCGCTGCACGGAATTTCCATACCTTCGTCATCAACGAGATCGGCCATGCCATCGTCACGGGCAAGTTCCCGGTCGGCTCGATCCTGGCCAGCGACGCCGTGATGATGGAAACCTACGGCGTGTCGCGCACCGTGCTGCGCGAGGCGCTCAAGACCCTGGAGGCCAAGGGCCTGGTCGAGGCGCGGCCAAAGGTCGGCACGCGCGTCTCGCCCACCAGCCGCTGGAGCTTCTTTGATCCCCAGGTGCTGTCCTGGCACTTCTACGCCAAGCCCGACCGGCGCTTCTACGAGAGCCTGTTCGATGTGCGCCGCGCGCTGGAGGCGCGGGCCACGGCGCTGGCCGCCCAGCGCAGGACGGCGGAAAATATCCGCGTGATGAAATACTGGCTGCACCAGATGGATTCGGCTGCCGGAGATCTCGAGAACCACGGCATCGCTGCACTCGAAATTCATCGCACCGTGGCCGAAACCTCGGGCAATGCCCTGCTGCGCTCGGTGACCGGCATCGTTGAACTGACGCTCGCTTTGGCGCTGCGGCAATGCGCCAGCACGGATGCCACGAGCTACTTGCGAAGCTCCTACGAGGCCCTGTCGCGGCTGGTGGCGGCCATTGGCGATGCCGATGCGGAGGCTGCCATGGCAGCGGTGGAGCAGGTCATCGCCCTCGATGAAGCCAGCGTGTTTACGGCGCTGCCACAGCTCTAGGCGCCAGGCCGCGGCTGTTGCGACCCTGGCTGGACCGCGCGAGGAACTGCTCCCTTGCCACGCGGCCATGCCTGGACCCATTCGCTGAGATTGCTTGCCGTCTGCGGCGGGGCATAGAGCGGTCCCTGTGCCGCGTCGCACCCGATGGCGCGCAGGAAATCGGCCTGCGCCTCGGTTTCGACGCCCTCGGCCACCAGCCGCAACTTCAAGGTGCGTCCCAGCTCGACAATGGTCCGCGTGACCGCTTCGTTTCGTGTATTGCCGGGAATGTCGCTGAGGAAGGAACTGTCGATCTTGAGCGAACTGACAGGCACCTGCGGCAGATAGGCGAGGCAGGAAAACCCGGTTCCAAAACCGGTGATTGCCAGCTTGATCCCCCGTTGCCTAAGTCGCTTCAGCACCGAGAAGTTCGCGTGTCCGGGATGGGCGATAGCGCCCTCGGGCAGCTGGATAACAAGCCGCTCCGTGGGAAGAGCGGTTTGATGCAGAGTGCTGGCAATGTGCTGAATGAAGCCTTCGTGCCGGACCTGCAGGGGATACCCGCTTACCGAGATCTTGACGCCAGCCAGCGGCCCGGATCGCCACCGCGACGCCTCGAGACACGCCAGACGGAGCATCAGGTTGCCAAGGGGCACGATCAGGCCGGATTGCTCGGCGACGGGGATGAACTGGCTGGGCAGCAAGATGCGATTGCGGGGATGTTGCCAGCGCACCAGGGCTTCAACGCCGGTGATCTGCTGGCTGAGCAGGTCGATCTGGGGCTGGAAGACCAGGAAGAACTCTCCCCTGCCCAGACCCGCCCGCATCTCAGCCGCCAGATCTCTGGACGGCGCAGACGTGCCTGATGCAGGCCGCTCGCCATGGCTCGGCCCCGTCGCAACGCGGCGGGCTGCCGTCAGAACGTCTCCAAGGATCATTTGCTCTTCTCTCGCTGCCGACAGCACAACCGATACCGGTGCTACTGTGGGCGGGTCTCCGTCAGCAGGCTCGCCCAGTACGATTGCAGCTTGGCGCGCAGCATGCGGCGCGAAATGCCGAGCATGCCGGCCGCCAGCGTCCGATTGCCGCCGCAATGGCGCAAGGTCGCGAGGATGAGCGCCCGTTCGACGTCCTCGATGGTTCGGCCGACGCTCTTTTCGACATGGGCCAGTCCGCCGAGCGACGCATCCTCGATGCGCGCCAGATAGGCGACAACGAAATCGGTTACCCGGTCGCCGTCCGAGGTGGTGATGGTATCGACCAATCGCATATCCTGTGTTCGCTGGAAGACGAATGTGCCCTTGGCGTCATCGACCCCGATGGTGACGTCATCGCCGAGCTGGATGACGGGCTTGTCGGCATCGAGAAACGCCAGCGGCGGACCCTCCTGCGGCGAGACGGGGTCTGAAAAAACCACTCGCAGCTCGTTGTAGAGATCGCGCAGCCATCCACGGTGCATCGCCGCATGCGACGCCATGCGGACGCGGCGTCCGAAGACGGGCGGGCGCACATAGCCCGGCTCGTCCGAATGGGGCCCAAAAAGGCGCTGGCGCTTGCCCTCTGCGGCGGAGGGATCGGCTGGAGCGCCAGCACTCTCCCCAGCCCCTTCATGCTGGTCGGGCCGGGCTTCCTGGCTGCGGTCTGCGTCCATATCCTGATCCGGTTCCATCACACCTCAACACATTTACTGTCGCCGGCCGGGCCAGCGTTTGCGGGTTGTACAGACGCCAAAGGTGGCGAGTCTTCTCATTGCGTGCAGTCTGCGCGCGGGGCAGGGGCCGTTCAGGCCGCGGCGGATGGCGCCGTTGCCGGCGGGTGCCGGCCTTGCTCCATCAAGCGAAGCTCAGTGGGCGTCACGCCATAGGTGTTCCCGAAGATCCGATAGAACGTGGCCAGGCTATCGAAGCCGCAGGCGAAGGCAGTCTGGGTTACTGACAAATCCGGGCGCTCCAGCAGGAGCCGGCGCGCCTCCGCGATGCGCAGGCTCCCCAGGACGCGGGCGAACGAGGCGTCGCTGGCCTCGAACAGTACGTAGAGCTGGCGCCGGGAAATGCCGAGCGCCGCCGCCACCATGGCGGGCGTCAGGTCTGGCCGGCGCATTTCCCGCTCCATGATCTGCAGTGCAGCCCGCAGGAAACCCGAACGAAGCGCAGCCCGCACTTCGGGCATTCCGGCGGCAAGTTGTCCCCTTGCCGCCATGGCAAGCCGGCCGACATGGATGACGTCGCGGGCTGGATCGGCAAGCCTGTCGCCCCCCGACGTCAATGCATCGAACAGTGCCCGAATGGGCCGCAGGAACCGCGAACTGTCGGGGAGCCTGGCGGTAAACATGCCCCGTGCGGACTGGCCAAGCGTCAGGTCATCGCTGAACGGAATGCGCAGCATCCGGCAATGGAAGTCGTCTTCCGTGTCCGGTATCGCTGAATAGGGCAGGTCGGAATGGCCGATCAGCATGTTGTCATTGCTGACGTGGTCGCCCCGGTCTCCCGGAAGGCTCAGCATGCCCGGCCCCTTGATCTGATGGCTGATGCAGAGGCTGTTGCCCGCAACGCGGGCAATGTCGTCTTCGCTCCGCTGGACCACATAAGCTGAGGCCCGGAGCTCCGAAGCAAAAGCGCCGCCGACTGCACGCACGCTGAACAAACCATGGAAGCTGCGGCGGCGCCCTGGCGGCAAGTCCAGTGTAACGCCGAACAAGGACTTCGCGCGCACTTCGCGCCAATGGTCAAAGCGCTGTTCCGGCGCAATGCCTTGGGTAGAGAAACTGATAATTTGCATATATTGACGCAATTTTAACTGGTTTTGTTTCTCTCGGAGAGGCCGATCGAAATCTCTGCTTGTATAATGTCGTGCCGCAGGATTGATGCACAGTCCCCAACCCTGACTATATTTGGGGGTATTTATGTATTGGCGCTGAGGTCTGTTTTTCTCAGCCCTTTGTGGTGGGGGCGGAGCATTGTTCCGCCCGGAAGATTTGAACGGCTCATGGCCCTGACGACTGAAGACATTGCCGGTAACCCGCTGATACTGCCCACAATCCAGCAGCAGTCCGCAGCACTGCTGCAGGCATTTCACACCAATCCGAGACTTTCTTCGGTATTTGCCACGCACCAGCGGTGGCTGCTGGCCCATGCGGCCGTTGCGCTCTGCCTGAGGGAGGGCGCACCTGGCATGCCCAGCATGACCCTGTCGCGATTTCTCGATGAAGTGGCTGCCCACCGGATTGCCAGCCGCAACACCGCCGACGCGTTCATCAAGGAAATGCTGCACTACGGCTATGCGGTTTCCACCACCAACCCTGCCGACCGTCGGTCCAGGCCGATCCTGGTTGCCGCCGAGGCGCTGCAGATGTTCCAGAGCTGGGCCGCCATCCACCTCCTCACCCTCGATCGTCTCGATGGTGGCGCGCGGATTGCGGCCTATGGAGCCGCCGAAGACGCTTTTGCACGCTTGCAGACCGGCATCGCCGCGGGACTGCTGACCAATGCCGCCATCCGCGAGCCGCAGCGCACTTTCTCGCTATTCACCTGGCTCAACAATGGCGGCGTCATCATGGACTGGCTGATCACCAGCCTGGGCGAGATCAGCGCCGACGGCACGCGCTATGCCACCTCGATCGGCTCGATCGCCGAGATATCGGGCTGGATAAAGTTGTCTCGCACGCACCTTGCCCGCAAGCTTCGCGAGGCTGAAGCCATGGGCAGCATGGGCTGGACCGAGCGGCAGGACGCCATGTGGGTCTCAGCGGGCTTCGTCCGCGAGATGATCGAGGCCCAGGCGGTCAAGCTGGCCGTGATCGATGCCGCCTGTGCCTTCCTCATGCCCTCGGCCAAAGGTCGCCGCGGTTAGAGCATCCTCATTGGGCCGGCTGGCCGACGGAGGCGCGCCTGAACGGGCCTAGCGTCTGGAACAGGGAAAGCGCGGCGACGATACCTGTCGACAGCGCGACCAGGGCATAGATGTCCGTCACCGACAGGCCAACCGCCGGGTAGAGCAGGATGACCAGGCCTGCCGCACACATGGAAAGCCCGCTCAGCGTATGACTGATGCCGATGAAGCGTGCCCGCTCCTGGACCGGCGTCAGCCGCTGGATGGCCGCCGTGAGTGGCACCAGGTAAAAGCCCGACCCCATGGCCAGTACGAAGAGGTCAAAAGCTGCGCGAGGCGTGGCCTGCGCCCCCGGCGTGACGGCCATCAGCCAGAAATCGAGGCCCGGCAGGACGATGAGCGGCAGCAGGACCAGTGACAGTGCGCCAGGCTGGAAGCGGCTGACCAGCCGGCTGGCACAGAGCGCGCCCAGGGCCACCCCGGCACTCGACGCCAGCAGCATGAAGGACACATGATGGGCCGGCTGGCCGGCCTGCGCCACGTAGAGCGGCATGAGGGCGGTCCAGATCGTCCCCTGGAACCAGAACCAGCAGCTGCCGATCATCGGCCAGATGATGAGGGGTGTCGCTCGCAGCCTGGCCGCCAGGGCCCGGTAGTCGGCCAGCAAGGTGGCAGGGCCGAGCGGCAGCGCGGCGTCCTTGGCCGCCTCGCCTCGGATCATCAGGCTCAGTGCGCAGCCAATGGCTGCGAGAACAACACCGCCAATGATGAGGGCACGAAACCCGGCTGCGTCCAGCACCAGCAGATTGCCCAGCACCATGCCGAGCAGGATGGCCAGCGTGTTGCTGGCGCTCATCCAGCCATTGCTGGAGATGAGCGCGCCGGGCCTGGAGATATCGGGCAGGATGGCATATTTCGCTGGTCCGAGCAGGGCTGCCTGGATCCCGCCGAGCAGCAGCGCCACGAGCAGGAGGGCTCCGTCGCCCATGCCGAGCGCTGCGGCGCCGAGGGTCAGAACCAGGACATCCAGCGCCATTGTGGCCCGGACCACGCTGGCCCTGGCGAAACGGTCGGCCATGCGGCCGGCAGGTAGGGAGAGGAAAATATAGGGGAGCACGATGGCCAGGGTGCTGACCGCGATCGTGGCCTCGGGCGTCAGGCCAAACGCCGTCAGCCCGCGAAATGACACCAGCGTGAGCAGTGCCGACCGCAGCATGCTGTGATTGAATGAACTGAGCGTTTGAGCGGCAAGCAGCGCCGCTAGGCTCCGATCGCTACCTGCACTCTGTCCTGCCAGCATGACTCTGCCTGTCCGAGCGATGAACGCGCAGACAAACTATGCCAGAAGCATTGATGATTTATGCTGATCGGGAGCTGGAGCGGGTGAAGGGAATCGAACCCTCGTCGTAAGCTTGGGAAGCTTCTGCTCTACCATTGAGCTACACCCGCCTGCGGCCCCTAGATGCGTGAAATCGGCCGGGGCGTCAAGGCGGGTCGGTGCGCGTGGCATAGCCGGGGCGGATTTGTGCGGCACCACGGCTCCCGCCCATAGGGTCAGACCATCGAGCGCAGAACCTCATGGAAGACTGGCAGAGCTTTCTCCACCATGGCATCGGAAGCCGTCAGGCTGATGCGGAAGCAGTCTGGCGCCCCGAGGATCGCGCCGGGCATGACGAAGACGTTCTTGTCCGCCAAGCCATTCCACAGTCGTTCCGGATCTCCCGGCCACCGGCCCCAGAGATAGAACGTGCCCTCTGGATTGGTAACCTGGCATCCGGAGCCCTGAAGCTCCTGCACGAGGGCGTTCCTTCGTTTGTGCAACGCAGCAAGATCGATACTGAGATCCTCAAGATCGCGGATCGCATGCTGCATGATCGCGTTGGGAAAACACCAGCCAAGCGCCATCTGGCTTGTGAACATCACCGCCCGCAACTGATGGCGTTCAGCGGTTGGCATCAATGGCGAAATCGCCAGATATCCAAGCCGTTGCCCAGGCGCGAGCAATACCTTGCCATAGCTATAGTCGATCAGGGTCCATGGGTAGAGTTGCGCGGCGCTGACAAACGGGGCGTTGTCGAAGCGGAGCCTGCGGTAAGGCTCGTCGGAAAGCAGGTATATGCGTCGATTGATCCGCAAGGACTGACGCTCAAGCATCTCCGCCAAATCCTTGAGCAGTTCGGCGCTGTAGATCCGCCCCGTGGGGTTATGCGGTGAATTGATGATAACGAGGCGCGTTTGGGGCGTTACCGCCGCCTCGATTGCCGCGATGTCCAGGTCAAAGCTATCGGCCTTCAGGTCCACCTTCACCGGAACTGCGTCTGCCAGATGCAGCATCGGCTCGTAGCAGAACCAGGCGGGCTCACAATAGATTGCCTCATCGCCGGCATCCAGCAGGACGCGGAAAGCCAGCGAGATGGCAGCAAAGGCGCCCGCCGTCAGTGCGAAATCCTCTGGTTCGAAGGGCAGACCGAGTTCGAGGCTCAGCCGCTCCGCCAGGAATGCCTGCGGTTCCGGTTCGCTGGACTTGTAGGCATACCAATTCTTGTCCTTGGGCTCCGCAGCGCGTGTCAAAGCAGTGACAAGGCCGCGCAGGGGCATTTCGTGGGGATTGCCAAAGGTAAAGTCCGCGATGCCTCCGTCCCCGCGCTGCTTGCCGTACCGCGAATTGAAGTAGAAGTCGGCAACTGCTGCAAAGGACTTGTCGGCGGCCAAAGCGCGCTGCGATATTCTCGAGCTGATCTGCGCCATTGTCCTCTCCTTCGAGGCCATTGGAACTGACCCTACGCCGCTGCCTTGAGCTTGCCTAGTCGGCTCGATGACGGCAACGCTTGGCGCCCTGGCCATGGCAAGCCGTGGCAATTAACAGTCGCATAACGGCTGCTGCACTAAGCTTGCGCAAAATCCGGGGGCGGATATGCGCGTGTTGATTGTCGACGATAGCCGATCGAGCCTTGCCATGATCGGTTCGATCGTCAAGGCCGCCACCAATGCCGAGATCGATGGCTGCATGCACCCGTTCGAGGCGCTCGAACGCAGTGCCGAGACGCAATATGACCTGGTGCTGGTCGATCATATCATGCCGGAGATGGACGGGGTCCAGTTCACCAACGCGCTCCGCGCCCGTGACTCCTACCGCCTCGTGCCCATCATCATGGTCACCTCGGACATGGATCGGAACACCCGGATCGAGGCCATCCGCGCTGGCGCGACCGACTTCGTCAACAAGCCCTTCGACCCGACTGAATTGCAGGCGCGCGTCGCCAACCTGCTGACCCTGCGCGCCGCCCAGGTCGAGCTGGCCGATCGCGCCAGCTGGCTGTCGCGCGAGGTGGAGCGCGCCACCGCCCATCTGTTGGCGCGCGAGGAAGAGATCATCTGGCGGCTGGCAAGGGCCATCGAATATCGTGACGGTGACACCGGCGGGCATGTCTCGCGCGTGGCCCAGATCAGCCAGCTCATTGCGGCCGGCATCGGGCTGAGCCCGGAACGCTGCCGCACCATTTACCTGGCGGCTCCGCTGCACGATATCGGCAAGATCGGCATCGCCGACGCTATCCTGGGCAAGCCCGGCAAGCTGACGCCGGAGGAATTCAAGATCATGCGCGAGCACGTGACCATCGGTGCGCGCATTCTCGAGCGCGGGTCATCGGAGCTGATCCGGACCGCCGAGCTCATTGCCCAGAGCCATCACGAACGGTGGGACGGCGCGGGTTACCCCGACCGGCTGTCGGGCGCCGATATCCCGGTGGAAGCGCGCGTTGTCGCCATCGCCGATGTTTTTGACGCGCTCTGCTCGGAGCGCCCCTACAAGCAGGCTTGGCCCATCGAAAAGGCCTATGCCGAGATCGTCGCCTGCAGCGGCACCCATTTCGATCCCGCCTGTGTGGATGCGTTCTGCGCCAAATGGCCCGAGATCGAGGACATCATGGGCGCAGCGACCGAACGGGCGATTGCCCTCTAGCCAGCACCCCTGTCACCCCTTCCTGCAGTAGCCGCCCTCGCCTGAGGCGATGGCAGGCTGCTGCCGCTGGTAAGCATTCATCAGCACGAAACCGTCGCGATGGTTGCCGCAGTCGCCTCGTCACGCGTGGGCTGCCGCAATACTGGCCGATGTAGACAGGCGCCAAGAGATCGCGCGGCCGTCTGGTGATGTCGGGGTTGGAATACTGCCGCTTTTCTCAAGTATTATTTGAATCATGACTCCGCTCCGACTCGGGTGGCTGAATCGAGGACTCAGCATCGTTGAATCTAGATTCCCGCGTCGCTACGGGATTCCAAGAAAGATTCAATGATCCTGATCAAATACTTGAGTGTCGTGACGAATGTATAGTTAACGAAACGAAGTCAAACTCAGTAATACTGCTTTAATCAACTTCGTTTAGATTATGAAATGCATCGGATGGGAATACGGTGCGCGAAGTATAAGTTAACAAAAGCGTCCGACCGCGTCTTAGGAAACTGTTTACACACTCCGTTTCCGGCCGCGTTCTAGCCCATCTAGCGGTAGTCAACGTTATGCATTGCCATTTGTTTTTCCCGGCTCGGTCATGGCCATGACCAGCAACAGCGTCCACATCATCCAAATTTCCGGCGATGCCGGTCTGCGCGCCGCTCAGGATATCGCCGGCAAGTTGCGCCAGGCCCTGGCGAGCCACGATAGCGTTGCGGTTGCCACCGAGGCGATCGAAACCGCCGATATCACCACCATCCAGCTGCTGCTGGCCGCGCGAAAGCAGGCATCGGCATCCCGCAAGTCGCTGACTCTCGCCGCGCCGCCTGTGGGCGCGTTGCGCGAGCTGCTCGTTGCGACCGGTTGCCTTGATGCCGAGGGCCGGCCGCTGACGCCTGACGGAGATTTCTGGATTCCCTCCACACGACAAGCCAAGGGCAAGGCCGCATGACCAAGACCATCCTCACCATCGACGATTCCGCTTCCATCCGGCAGATGGTGATGATGACGCTGTCGGCCGCCGGCCTCGACGTCATCGAAGCCATCAACGGTGCGGACGGCTATGACAAGGCCACCGGGCAGACCGTGCATGCCGTCATCACCGACCTGAACATGCCCGTGATGAATGGCATCGAGTTCATCCGCAAATATCGTCAGCATCCCTCCAGCAAGGGCGTGCCGATCATCCTGCTGACCACCGAGTCCGATGAAGACCTCAAGCGCCAGGCCAAGGAAGCCGGCGCCACCGGCTGGATCGTCAAACCCTTCAAGCAGGAGCAGCTGCTGTCCGTCATCAAGAAGGTCACAGGTGCATGAGTTTTCCCGACCCCACCGAAACCTTCCGCCAGGAAGCGCGGGAACTGCTCGAGCAGCTTGAGCTGGGCCTGCTCGATCTGGAGCAGAACCCTGCCAATGATGACCTGATCAACTCCACCTTCCGCGCCCTCCATACCATCAAGGGCTCGGGCGCCATGTTCGGCTTCACCGCCGTCGCCACTTTCGTGCATGAGTTCGAGACGGCCTTCGACCAGGTGCGCAAAGGCCAGACCCCGGCCACGCCGGCCCTGATCGCGGTCGCGCTCGACGCCAAGGACCATATCCACAAGCTGATCGAACAGCCCGATGCCCTCCCCGCCGGCGGGGACGCCATTCTCGATGCGCTGCACGCGGTCATTGCCGGCGCGGATCACGCGGCGATTGCCGCCGCCGCGCCTTTCCCGCCAGCAGAACCTGCAGCGGCCGCAGCACCGGCAGCGGAGGGCTCGCGCCGCTGGCGCGTTCGTTTCCGCCTGCCGGGCGACTCCCTGGTCTATGGCACCAATCCGCTGCTGTTGCTCGAAGAGATCCGGGCCATCGGGCCCTGCACGGTGGTGGCGCTGACCGACACCATTCCGCCGCTCGATGTCATCGATCCGGAGGTGCCCTATATCGGCTGGCAGGTCGATCTGGTCGCCGATGACCCGCGCGAGGCCATTGACGACGTGTTCCTGTTCCTGCGCGACGGCATGGAACTGTCGGTCGAGCCGCTGGCCGAGGACGCTGCCGAGCCAGTGATCGAACCTCCTGTCGCGGCACCGGAAGTCGCTGTGGCTTCGGTTGCGCAGGAAGCGGCGCCGGCCCCCGCGCCCGCCCGCAAATCAGCCAAGGCCGCAAAGGCAGCAAAGGAAACCGACAAGGATGTGCCGGCGGTTGCCGCAGCCTCCTCGTCCATGCGCGTCGACGCGGAGCGCCTCGATGAGCTCATGGATCGCGTGGGCGAGCTGGTCATCGCCCAGGCCCGGCTGACCCAGATCGCCGCGATGAGCAGCGACGGCAATCTCAAGACTATTGCCGAGGAACTCGAACGGCTCAGCTCCGGCCTGCGCGATACCACGATGGGCATTCGCATGGTGCCGATCGGCACCCTGTTCAGCCGCTTCCGCCGGCTGGTGCATGACCTGTCCCGCGATCTGGGCAAGGACATCGAATTCATCACCAGCGGTGAAGATACCGAACTCGACAAGACCATGATCGAGCGTCTCGCCGATCCGCTGGTCCACCTGATCCGCAATTCGGTGGACCATGGCCTGGAAGTCGCCGAAAAGCGTGTTGCCAGCGGCAAGGCGGCCAAGGGCACCGTGCGTCTTTCGGCCGTCTATGCCGGAGCGGAAGTGGCCATTTCCGTCAGCGATGACGGCGCCGGCCTCAATGCCGAGCGCATCCGCGCCAAGGCGGAGGAAGCCGGGCTTCTGACCGCCGATACCAAGATCGCCGACCAGGACCTCTGGCAGATGATCTTCGCCCCCGGCTTCTCCACGGCCAAGGAAGTGACCTCGCTCTCCGGCCGCGGCGTCGGCATGGATGTGGTCAAGCGCACCATTGATGGCCTGCGCGGCAGCATCGATGTCGCGACGATGCCGGGGCAGGGCTCCACCATGACGCTGCGGCTGCCGCTGACCCTTGCCATCATCGACGGCATGCTCGTGCGCGTCGGCAATGGCCGCTACACCATCCCGCTGGCAGCGGTGGAGGAATGCGTCGAACTGCCGGAAGGCGTTGAGGCCAATGCAAGGGGCCGCAACTTCCTGGACATCAGGGGCAGCCTCGTCCCCTTCCTGCGCCTGCGCGAAGTGTTCGGCACCAAGGCACCGATCGAACCGCACCAGAAGGTGGTGATCGTCTCATCCGGCGAGGGCCGGGTGGGCCTCGTGGTCGATCAGATCATCGGCAACAACCAGACGGTCATCAAGCAGCTCTCCAAGCTGCACTCCTCGATCAAGTCTTTCTCCGGGGCGACCATTCTCGGTGACGGTACGGTGGCGCTCATTCTCGACACGACCCACCTGGTCGCCTTCGGCCAATCCTATGTCGACCAGGGGAGGGCAGCATGACCGCCACTCAGCAAGCGCCCATGAAAGCCCTTACTCTGCGCCTGCAGGACGAACTGTTCGCCGTCGAGGCGGGCAGCGTGCGGGAAATTCTTGACCTGGTGCCGATCACCGAAGTGCCCAATGCCCCCGAATTCGTGGGCGGGCTGATCAATGTCCGCGGCCGCGTCGTGCCGCTGGCCGACCTGCGCGTCATGTTCGGCATGGATCGTCCCGAACCCAACCAGGATACCCGCATCGTCGTGATGGAAATCGACATCGACGGCGAGCCGACCATTGCCGGCATCCTCGCCGACAAGGTCCACGACGTCACCGACATCGAGGCCGCCTCCATTGAAGAGGCCCCCAAGGTGGGCATGCGCTGGCGGCCCGAATTCATTCGCGGCATCGGCAAGCGCAATGGCGGCTTCATCATCATCCCCGACCTGGGGCGAATTTTCGAAACTCAGGGTGCCAGAACGGCGTCCCCCGCAGCATCAGAAGAAAGGTCTGCATCGTGAGACTTACTATCAAGACTAAACTGGCGGCGGTGTTCGGCGTCGTCGTGGCCCTTTCGGCAGGCAGCATGTTCGTTGCCCTGCAGAACCTGGGTTCGCTCAATTCCGAGCTCGAAACCATCGTCAATGTCCGCTCGGCAAACCTGGCGACATCGGCCGAAATGCAGACGAGCCTGGAAAGCCTCGGCTCGCGTATTCGTGCCCAGATTCTCACGACCGACCCTGTGATCAAGGACGAATACATCGCTTCAATCCGCGAGGACTATGACGAGCTGGTCAACGGCCTCGCCGCACTGGACGCCAATGTGCAGGATGCAACGATCCGCGAGCAGCTCCCCGCTTTCAGCGCCAAGCTCGATGAGCTGTGGACTGCCACGAACCTTGCCACCGAACTCACCCTGAAGAACTCCGATGCCACCGCCCTGGCGATCAGCCGCAGTGAAGGCAGCGGAACCCTGGGCGTATTTGAGGAAACCATGGCGGCGCTCCGCGCCTCGCTGCAGCGAAAGGTCGATGCTGGCGATCTCACGGCATTCCCCGCATATCAGGCTGCGACGGACATGTTCGTCACCGGCACCGACATGTTCCGCCAGCAGCGGAACGTGCTGTTGGCCGCGTCCCAGGATCGGGCCCTGCAGGAAACGTGGCACGCGGACTATCTCGCCGGTGTCGAGGCCAATGCCGCTCGCATTCCCGACATGCAACGCGCCATGCCAGTGGCCGATATGGGCCTCTTCAATGCTGCCAAGACTGCCTATGACGACATGGTCGCGGCCATGAACAAGGCAGTGGCCGTCAGCGTCGAGAATGGCGACTTCTTCGCCATGCAGGAACTGGAAACAGCCAGTTTGCTGCGCCGCGATGCCAATACCATCCTTCAGGGCATGATCGACCGCAATGAAGCCGTCATGGCGCAAACCAGCGTCGAAGCGCAAGCCCTCTACGAAACCTCGAAGCTGTTGCTGATCGGCCTCCTGATCGGCTCCGCCCTCATCGCTCTCGTTGCCGCGGTCTGGATCGTCGTTTCGATCTCCCGTGCTCTGTCCAGCGCCGTTCGCCTCGCCAACGAAGTTGCCGACGGCAATCTCAGCGCCACTGCGGACGTCAAGGGCGACGATGAGGTTGGCGATCTGATCAAGGCGCTCAACGGCATGACCCGCAAGCTGCGCGAAGTGGTGAGCGAAGTGACCTCGGCCACCCGTAATGTTGCGGCCGGCAGCCAGGAAATGTCGGCCACTGCCGAACAGCTCAGCCAGGGTGCCACCGAGCAGGCTTCCTCGACCGAAGAGGCGTCTGCCTCGATGGAAGAAATGGCCTCCACCATCAAGCAGAGTGCCGACAACGCCAGCCAGACCGAAAAGATCGCCCGTCAGTCGGCGGCCGATGCCATCGCCTCCGGCGAAGCAGTGAACAACGCCGTCACCGCCATGCAGACGATTGCCGAAAAGATCATGGTGGTGCAGGAAATTGCCCGCCAGACCGATCTGCTCGCCCTCAACGCCGCGGTGGAAGCCGCCCGTGCCGGCGAACATGGCCGCGGCTTTGCGGTCGTGGCTTCCGAAGTGCGCAAGCTCGCCGAACGCAGCCAGGCTGCCGCCGCCGAAATCTCGACGCTCTCCGGCACCACCGTCAAGGCAGCCCAGTCGGCCGGCGAAATGCTCGGCAAGCTGGTCCCCGACATCCAGCGCACGGCTGAACTGGTGGAAGAAATCTCCGCCGGCAGCCGCGAGCAGAATGCCGGCGCCGCCCAGATCAACACGGCCATCCAGCAGCTCGACAAGGTGACCCAGCAGAATACCTCGGCCGCCGAAGAAATGTCGGCGACCTCCGAAGAGCTGGCCAGCCAGGCCGAACAGCTGCAGGCCGCGATCAGCTACTTCCGCATCGACGGCCGCGCGGAGCACGCCGACAAGGCTGCCGCTCCGGCTCGGTCTCAGGCATCCAGCAAGGACCTGCGTGAGGCGATCATGGCCAGCGCGCCCCACATCGCACCACGCCGGGCTGCCAAGTCCAGCAACGGCGGCGGCTTCGATCTCGATCTCGATGACGGCCACGACGATCTCGACGGCGAATTCAGCCGCCGCGGCGCGGCCTGAGGCGGGATCATGGCGGAACGCGCCCAATACGTGACGTTGGGTGTTGCGGAGGAACTCTTCGCAGCACCCGTCGACAAGGTGCAGGAAATCCTGGACATGCGGCCGATCGCCCGGCTGCCCCAGGCGCCTGACACCCTGCTCGGCATGATCGACGTGCGCGGGCAGGGCATCCCCGTGGTGGACCTGCGCCTGACGCTCGGCCTGCCAGCGGCAGCCGATACCGAGAATACCAGGATCATCGTGCTGGCCCTGAGCGGCCCGCAGGGCGATCACCGGCTTGGCCTGCGGGCCGACCGGGTGTTCGAGGTGACCGTGCTCGACGAGGCCGAACTCGACCCGCCACCGGCGGTCGGGGGAACCTGGTCCGGTCGCTGCATTGCCGGCCTCGGCCGCCGCAACGGCAGCTTCGTGACCGTCCTCGATCTCGAGCGTCTGCTCGGCGATGTCGAGACGGTGACACAGGCCGCCTGACAACCTCCGGCACGCGATCACTCCCGATCGCGTGCCCCTTTCCGGCCGGAGACCAGACCTTGCCTCAATCCATCCGCCAGGCCGTCGCGCGCGTCGAGGCCGTTGACGATGACCATCTCTCGCTGCGTGATTTCAAGCGCATTGCCGACCTGATCGGCGGCGAAGTGGGCATCAAGCTGCCGCCCGCCAAGCGCCTGATGATCGAAGGCCGCCTGCGCAAGCGCGTGCGCGCCCTTGGCCTGTCCGGGCTCGAAGCCTATAGCGCCTACCTGTTCCAGGGTGACGGGCTGCGCGCCGAGCGGCCCCATCTCATCAATGCCGTCACCACCAACAAGACCGATTTCTTCCGCGAACCCGAGCATTTCGACGTGCTCGAGCAGCGCCTGGTGCCGGCCTTGCTCGAGCTGCGCCGCTCCGAGCGCCAGCCCCTGCTCAAGATCTGGAGCGCGGCCAGTTCCACAGGCGCCGAGGCCTATACACTGGCCATGGTGCTGGCGGACCTCGTGGCGCAGCGCCACGATTTCCGCTTTGCCATCCTGGGGACCGACATCTCGACCTCTGTGCTCGAACAGGGCGAGCGCGCCGTCTATCCGACCGAGCTGGTCGCCCCCGTGCCGCCGGCCAAGCAGCAGCGCTACCTGATGCATGCGCGCAAGCCCGGCGCCCGGCCAGAGGTCAGGATCGTGCCCGAACTGCGCCGTCTCGTGCAGTTCGCGCGCCTCAACCTCATGGATGCCAGCTATCCCTTCGATCGGGATGTCGACGTCATCTTCCTGCGCAACGTGCTGATCTATTTCGACAAGGCCGACCAGGAAAAGGTGATCATACGCTTGGTCGAGCATCTTCGCCCCGGCGGTTATCTCATTCTTGGGCATTCCGAATCCATGATCGGCACTGCGGTGACCATGCGTCAGGTGGCCCCCGCAGTGTTCCAGAAGCCCTGAAAGTGCTGCCATGACTGACACCCGCCGCAAGATCCGCGTGCTCATCGTCGACGACAGCGCATCGGTCCGGATGACGCTGAGCGAAATCATCGGCGCCGATCCGGACCTCGAGGTCATGGCGACGGCAGCCGACCCCTATGTCGCGGTCGAGCGCATCCGCCAGGAAGTGCCCGATGTCATGTTCCTCGACATCGAATTGCCCCGCATGGATGGCCTGACCTTCCTGCGCAAGATCATGAGCCAGCGGCCCATCCCTGTGGTCATCTGTTCGAGCCTTGCCGAGGCCGGCTCCGAAACGCTGATGCAGGCGCTGGAAGCCGGCGCTGTCGATGTGGTGGCCAAGCCGCGGGTCGATACGACCCAGTTCCTGCAGGAATCGCGCATGCGCATCTGCGATGCCGCCAAGGCTGCCGCGCATGCCAAGTTCCGCGGCGTGCACAAGCCGCCACCGCCGGCGATGAATATCGAAGCCAAGCTCACCGCCGATGCAATCATTCCGCCCCATTCGGAGGCGCGTGCCGCCTCGGTGCGCGCCAAGCAGCCCGACACCGACCCGATCGTCTGCATTGGCGCGTCCACCGGCGGCACCGAGGCACTGCGCGAAGTGCTCGAAAAGCTGTCGATCAGCAGTCCAGGCATCGTCATCGTCCAGCACATGCCGGAGAAGTTCACCAATGCCTTTGCGCGGCGCCTCAACGGCATCTGTGCCGTCGAGGTGAGGGAAGCTGCGGATGGGGATGTCGTGCAGGCCGGTCGGGTTCTCATCGCGCCCGGCAACCAGCATATGGTGCTGCACCGTACCGGCAGCCGCTACACCGTCAATATCGTCGACGGCCCCCATGTGGCGCGGCACCGGCCATCGGTGGACGTGCTGTTCCGATCGGCCTCCCAGGTGGCCGGCCGCAATGCCATGGGCATCATCCTGACCGGCATGGGCGATGACGGCGCACGCGGCCTGCTCGAAATGCGCCAGGCGGGCAGCTACACCCTGGCCCAGGACGAAGACAGCAGCGTGGTCTTTGGCATGCCCAAGGAAGCCATCCAGCGCGGGGCTGCCGCCAAGGTGGTGCCACTCGCGCGAGTGGCCAGCGAGATCGAAACCTACGGGCGCACCGCGCTTCGCACGGGAACCATGACATGACGGCACGGGCTATTGCGCAATCTCAAGCGACGGCGGACGCCACGAACCTGCGCGGCTTTGGCCATGCGCTTGCCGCGCCGCGCGAGCAGATCGAATCCACCTTCCTCGCCGTGGGCGCCCGCCTTGCCGAAGGTGCGGCCATGCTCAACCGCGTCACCAAGGTCTTCGAGGCCCTGCCAGCCGAGCTGCAGAGCCCGGAACTTCAGGAGGCCTCCACCCGCCTTGCCGAGGTCGGCCACCAGGCCAAGACCATATCGAGCATGTTTGCGACCGAGCAGGCCGACCTTGCACGCCTCGTTACCGTGGTTGCAGCAGCCGAGCATCCGATTTCCGAGCTGCGCCGCACCGTTAAGATGATGGGCATCGTCGCCATCAATGCGCGCGTAGTCGCCGCCAGCGTGGTGGGTGATGGTGACGATTTCGACGTCTTCACCACGGATATCGCCAAGCTTTCCGAAACCGCTACCTCGACCATCCAGGCCTTCACGACCGCCTATCGCCGCCTGACCGACGAGGTCGGTCACGCAGCGCGCCAGCGCGGCCAATTCGAGAATGCCCATGCGGATACCCTGAGCGAACTCGCCGCCGGCATGGATGCCGCGCTTGCCGATCTCGCGCGCCAGCGGGCGGTCTCCGTCGACGGGGCAGCCGAGACCGGTCGCGTGACGCGCCAGATCGTTGGCCGCATCGCCGGCGCTGTCATGGCCCTGCAGGTGGGCGATGCCACAAGGCAACGCATCGAGCATGTCGAGAGCGGCCTGGACGCACTGTGCGATCTTGTCGAGGGCGGTGCCCTTTCCACGGATGAAGAGAACGTGGCTCTCGCCGCGTTCGGCGGATTGCAGGTGAAGCAGCTATCCGCTGCCGCCGACGCCTTTGAAGGCGATGTTGCCGAGGCCGGCGCCGCGCTGCGCGACCTGGCGGCCGATGCCGGGGCGATCATGACGCAGAGCCGCGCCACTTACGGCAAGGGGGATGGCGGCGATTCTTCGCTGGCGACGCTGAGCCAGGCCGTTCGTCATGCGGCCCGGGTGCTGCGCGATTGCGAGGCCGAGCGCGGCAAGCTCGAGCAGGTTGCAACGGCTGTGCTGGGCACGGTGGGCGTCTTGCTGAGCCATGTCGAGGCCGTGCAGGAGATCGAGGCCAATATGCGCCTGGTCAGCCTCAACGCCGCCGTCAAGTGTGCCCAGCTCGGGCCGCGCGGTGCGGCGCTCAATGTCATCGCTCGCCAACTGCGTGAACTGACCGGCGAAACGGTGGCCGCCGCCGAGGCGGCCATGGCCGGCCTGCACGAAGCGGCAGGGCTCGCCCAGTCCTTCGGTGCGGCCGCCAATGGCGATACGGCTGGCCGCGTTGGCCAGCTCGAGCAGGAGGCGAGTGCCTCGCTGGTCCTGCTGCAGGGGGTCGACAAGGCGCTTGCCGATGCGCTGGGCACGCTCAATCGCGATGGTCCCCATGTCATCGAGCTGCTTGGCGTGGCGGCCGAGACTTTCACCAGCCAGGCGGCCATCTCCGAGAGCATGCGCGACCTTGAAATGCAGCTGGTGGCCGCTTGTCCTGCCCCCGCGGCGGCAGCGCCATCCGGCGCCATTGCCGACGCCCTCTCCGCCCACAGGGCCCGTTATACGATGGACGCCGAACGGCGCATTCATGAGCAGATGTTCGGGCGCGACCTCGCCGAACCGCCACAAGCGCCAGCAACCGAGGCCGATGACGACGACATCTTCTTCTAGCGGGGGCTAGCCCGAATAGGCCTTGAAGTGCTTGGAGAGCTTGAGGGTCTGCGCCTGATAGTTCGACCCCAGCGCCGAGCCATAGAGACGGTCCGGCTTTTCCGCCAGCCGCTCATAGATGAGCCGGCCGATGGTCTGGCCGTGGCCGAGCAGGAACGGCACCTCGCGGCTGCGCACCTCGAGTACCGCGCGGCTGCCCGTACCCCCGGCTGACGAATGCCCGAAGCCTGGATCGAAGAAGCCGGCATAGTGGACGCGGAATTCGCCCACGAGGGGATCGAACGGCACCATTTCGGCGGCGTGCGTCGGCGGCACATGCACCGCCTCGTCGCTGACAAGGATGTAGAATTCGTCGGGGTCAAGGATCAGTTCCTCGCGGCCGCGATTGACCAGCGGGTCCCAGAAATCCAGCACATCGAGGGCGGCCTTCTTGTCCACGTCCACCACCGCCGTGTGGCGGCGCGAGCGGAAGCCGATCAACCCGTTGCGCCCCGCGCCCTTGAGGTCGATCGAGAGGGCGACGCCTTCACCCACCGGTACGTCATTGTCAAAGACCAGCGTATCGCTGGCATGCAGCGCCTGATGCTCGGCCACTGTCAGCCGGTTGTCACCACAGCGGAAGCGCATTTGCGACAGGCGTGAACCGGTCCGCACCAGGACGGGAAAGGTGCGGGGACTGACCTCGAGGTAAAGCGGTCCCTTGTAGCCGGCCGGCATCTGGTCGAAGCCGCGTGCCCGGTCGCCGATGACGCGGGTAAAGACATCCAGTCGACCTGTTGAACTCTTGGGATTGGCCGAGGCGCTGACCGCGTCCGGCAGGTTGAGACTTTCCTGCAGCGGCACGAGGTAAACGCAACCGCGCTCGAGCACGGCGCCCTTGGTCAGGTCGATCTCGTGCAGCTTGAGCGCCTCAATGCGCTCGGCCACCGAATGGCTGGGGCCGGGCAGGAAGCTGGAGCGCACGCGAAAGGCGACATCGCCCAACCGCAGGTCGAGGCTCGCCGGCTGCACCTGGTCGGCCTCGAACGGCCGCGCCGTGCCGATCGCACCCTGCTTGTGCAGCAGCTCGATCAACCGTGCCGGAAACACGCCCTGCGGCCAGTCCTGTTGCTTGTCCATGCTGTGCGCTTCCTATCCCTGCAGTTCCCTAGCAACCCCGGCAATTGACGCCAACTGGCAATTGGCCTTAGATCACAACCCAGTGGTGATTTGGCCGGTCGCTTGCAGCCACTTAAAACAAATTGCTAAAGACCGTTTGGGAACCGGCCGCCTGTATGCGTGCCGGTTTTTTGTTTGAAAGCGTGACGATGTCAAAGGCCAACAACCCCCTGAGCAACCCGACCGCATGGTCGCCCGATACCCAGCTGGTTCATGGCGGCTCGATGCGCTCGGAGTTCAATGAGACCAGCGAGGCACTGTTCCTGTCCTCCGGTTACAGCTATCCGACCTCGGATCATGCCGAGCGGCTGTTCAAGGGCGAGATCCCCGGGGCGCACAACTACTCGCGCTTTGCCAACCCCACCGTCGACATGTTCCAGAACCGCATGGCCCTCCTCGAAGGCGCCGAAGCCGCACGCGGCTTTGCATCCGGCATGGCGGCGGTGACCAATGCGGTCATGAGCCAGGTGCGGGCCGGCGACCATATCGTGGCCAGCCGTGCACTGTTCGGCGGCTGTCGCTTCGTCATCGAGGATTTCATGCCGCGCTGGGGCGTCAGCTCGACGCTTGTCGATGGCCGCGACCCGGAGAACTTCGCCCGGGCCATGCAGCCCAATACCAAGGTTGTCTTCATCGAGACGCCGACCAATCCAACCTTGGAGCTGGTCGATATCAAGGCCGTGGCTGATATCGCCCATGCCCATGGCGCCGTGCTGATTGTCGACAACGTCTTCGCGACCGCACTCTGGCAGAAGCCGCTGCTGCTGGGCGCCGACCTCGTCACCTATTCGGCCACCAAGCATATCGACGGGCAGGGCAGGGTGCTGGGCGGCATCGTCCTGGGTAGCAAGGCCCTGATCGAGGGCGACGTCCACACCTTCCTGCGCCAGACCGGCGCAACGCTCAGTGCCTTCAACGCCTGGGTGCTGGTCAAGGGGCTCGAAACGCTGCCGCTGCGCGTACGCCAGATGACGGACAGCGCCGCCAAGGTGGCCGACGCCCTGGCCGAGCATCCCAAGGTGGAGAAGGTGATCTATCCGCATCACCCAAGCCACCCGCAATATGACCTTGCCAAGGCACAGATGGCCCGCGGTTCGACCCTGCTGGCGTTTGAAGTCAAGGGCGGGCAGGAGGCGGCATTCACACTGTCGGACTCGCTGGCCGTGATCCTCATCTCCAACAATCTGGGCGACGCCAAGTCCATCATCACCCATCCGCGCACCACTACCCATCAGCGCCTGACCGAAGATGTGCGGCTGGAGACGGGCGTCACCCCCGGCCTGCTGCGGCTGTCGGTTGGCCTCGAAGCCAGCGACGATCTGATTGCCGACCTGATGTATGGCTTGGATCAGGTTTAGGCCGGCGATGCACATCCTACCCGTGACGCACCCCCTCCCAGCCTCCCCCAAGGGGGAGGTGCGGCTTCGTGCGTTTGGCTGGATCGTGCCACGAATGCTGAACCACACCTCCCCCTCGATGGGGCAGGCCGGGAGGGGGTGGGGCCGCTCACTCATCGCCCTCGCCCTTGCTCTCCTCGCCGTGCCCGCCGCCGCGCAATCGCTGCCCCACCATTCGGACCCAACGGCCCGTGAAATCCCGCCCAGCCTCAGTCCGGTGCCGGCCATTCGCTTCCTCACCACGGCCGATTTTCCGCCCTTCAACTTCCGGGATACCGGTGGGGAGCTGATCGGCTTCAATGTCGATCTGGCCAAGCGCATCTGCGCCGAGGTCAATGTCGCCTGCACCATCCAGGCCTGGCCCTGGGAACAGGCCGCCAGCGCTTTGGCCGACAATCAGGGCGATGCGCTGATTGCCGGTCTTGCCATGTCCGAGGAAGCGGGAGCGCAGTTTGATTTTTCCTCGACCTACCTGGCGCTGCCCGGCAGGTTTGTGGCCCGCGCCGCCGATATCGTCAGCTTCGACGCCAATGCTCTGGCCGGTCGAAGCGTAGCCGTGCGGAGCGGCAGCACACACGAGACCTTCCTCACCCGCTATCTTCCCGAAGCGACGATCCAGCGCTTTGACAGCGAGATTGACGCGCTCGTGGCGCTGCGGGAGGGCAATGCCGAGGTGTTTTTCGGCGACGCCATGCGCTCCTCGTTCTGGCTCAACGAGAACCTGAACTGCTGCGGCTTTGCCGGCGAACCCTATTTCCGTCCGCAGCTTTTCGGCGAAGGGCTGGCTGTTGCCGTCCCCGCTGGCAATGACGCGGTACGTCACGCCATCGATTGGGCGCTGATCAAGCTGCAGGACAATGGCGCGCTGGACGAACTCTACCTGCGCTGGTTCCCCGTCGGCTTCTACTAGGCCGGCATGCGCCGGTGGCGGGCCCGCGCGGCCGCCTCGATTGCAGCCGTGGTCAGCCGGTCGAGATCGAGCTTGTCGCGCAGCATTTCGAGGAAGCGCAGTTCCTCCTGCTCAAGATAGAGATCGACCGAGGCGATCTCCACGGCGACCGCATAGGCGGTATCCTGCAGCTTCTTGGGCAAGACGGCGATGGCATCATCCATCACCTGATCAAGGCCGCCAGGGCCGTTGAGCTTGTCGGCGCAGGCATTGGCGACAGCGGCCAGCCGGTTCTTGTCAAAGCCCTCGAACACTGGCAACCGGCCGATCAGCGACTGGATGCGCACCAGTTCCTTTTCCGTCATGGCACTGTCGGACGAGGCGGCAACGATCATCAGATGAATGAGAGCGTCATGAGCGGTATTGGGCATCAGGCTTTCCCGGTCTGGCTTTGCATCGATAGCTAGGCGCCCCGCGATGCGTTGGCAAGCGCCTGCGACATTGCGCTGCTGCGCACGCCCACGTTGACGCAGGCGCCTTTGGATGCAACACAGCCCGGCACTCCTCCATCCTGAAAGGCCACACCTTGTCGCCCGCCCCGTTGCCCGTTCTCGACCCCGCGTTTTTCGACGCATCCCAGACTGCCCGTGCCTGGCCGTTTGAGGAGGCCCGCAAACTGGTCGCGCGCATCGAGAAATCGGGCAAGGGCGAGGCCCTGTTCGAGACCGGCTACGGCCCATCTGGCCTGCCTCACATCGGCACGTTTGGCGAAGTGGCCCGCACCACCATGGTGCGCACTGCCTTCCGCCTGCTGACGCGCGACCAGATACCCACCCGGCTGATCTGCTTCTCCGACGATCTCGACGGCATGCGCAAAATTCCCGACAACGTGCCCTCCAAGGAGGCCATGGAGCCGCATCTGCAGAAGCCGCTGACCTCGGTGCCCGACCCGTGGACCAATGAATTCAACAGTTTCGGCGACCACAACAACGCCATGCTGCGCCGCTTCCTCGATACGTTCGGTTTCGACTACGAATTCGCCAGCGCCACCGAATACTATCGCTCCGGCAAGTTCGACGCCGTCCTGCGCCGTGCTGCCGAGCGCTATGACGACATCATGAAGGTCATGCTGCCGACGCTGGGCGCCGAGCGTCAGGCAACCTATTCGCCCTTCCTGCCGATCTCTCCGATTTCCGGCCGCGTCCTCTACGTGCCGATGAAGGAAGTCGATGCCGTCAACGGCATGGTCACCTTCGAGGACGAGGATGGTCGCGACACCACCGTGCCGGTGACCGGTGGGCACGTGAAGATGCAGTGGAAGCCAGATTTTGGCATGCGCTGGGCGGCACTGGGCGTCGATTTCGAAATGTTCGGCAAGGACCATCAGACCAATGCGCCGATCTATGACCGCATCTGCGAAATTCTCGGCGGCAAGGCGCCCGAGCACTATGTCTATGAGCTGTTCCTCGACTCCGAGGGCCAGAAGATCTCCAAGTCCAAGGGCAATGGCCTGACCATCGATGAGTGGCTGACCTATGCGCCCACGGAAAGCCTTGGCCTGTACATGTTCCAGAAGCCGCGCGTCGCCAAGCGCCTGCACTTCGATGTCATTCCACGTGCCGTGGATGAATATGCCGCCCATGTCGCCGCCTATGAGAGGCAGGACGTCGCCGGGCGCCTCGAAAACCCGGCCTTCCATGTCCACTATGGCAATGTGCCCAAGGTCGATATGCCGGTCACGTTCGCACTGCTGCTGAATCTGGCCACGGCATCCAACCCCGAGACCCCCGAAGTCATGTGGGGCTATATCTCTGCCTATGCGCCTGGCGTATCGGCCAAGACTCATCCGCACTTGGACGCCCTGGTCGGCTATGCCATGCGCTACTTCCGCGATTTCGTGAAGAAGAGCTATCGGGCTCCCGACGATGTCGAACGCGCCGCACTCGAGGCCCTGTCGGCGTCCTTCGCCAATCTTCCGGCAGACGCGGACAACGAAACCATTCAGAACGCGGCGCTCGACGTGGCACGCAATATCGAGCGCTACCAGGATCTCACGAAAAAAAGCCCCACGGGTGGCCCGGGTGTTTCTGGTGAGTTCTTCCAGATGCTCTATCAGGTTTTGATCGGTCAGGAGCGCGGCCCTCGCTTTGGCTCCTTTGCCGCGCTCTACGGCATCGACAACACTCGCCAGCTCATCGCCGATGCCTTGGCGGGCAAGATGCTGGCTCAGGCCTAGCCGCCGAGCAGCTTGCGGAAATAGACCACGCGCTGGGTTTCGCTGAAGCCGAGCGCGTTATGCAGGTGCTGGCTGGCGACGTTGGCAATGTCCGTATCGGACGCCAACTCGCTGCAGCCTGCCAGTTTCGCCCAGTCCTCCACGGCTTGGACCAGTTGCCGAGCCACGCCGATCCGGCGAAATGCCGGCTCGACATAGATGCCTTCCAGAAATGCCACCGGGGAGCTCTCGGTGCCGTTGACATAGTCGTGCCGCAGGCTTGCCTCGGCAAAGCCGACGGCTTCGCCTGTTTCGTCGCGGGCGATCAGGTTCACAGTGTCACCGGGATCGGCCAGCAGGCGAGCAATGTCGTCCGCGTGTGTGCCGGTATCTCCGCCAGAGGGCCACAGTGCCTGGCGCAGAATTGCCCATGTCTCGGCGTCGGCGAGAGTGGCGCGGGCGATGAGGGTCACTGGCTGGCCCAGATGATCCGCGCGATCCACTCGATATCCGCCAGATCGAAGATGCGCGGCGCATAGGCCGGGTTGAGCGAATGCAGTTCGATCTGCTTGCCCGTCTGGCGGAACAGGATCTTGGCCATGACCTCGCCCTCGCGTGACTTCACCACCACGCGGTCACCGCGGCGTACCTGCTCGGTGGGCGAGACGACGATGCGATCGCCCTCGCGATAGAGCGGTTCCATGGAATCGCCCTGCACCTCGAGGGCATAGATGCCCCCCTCGCCGGGCGAGGGCAGGTCGATCTCGTCCCAGCCCTGTCCCGCCGGAAACCCCGCGCTGTCGAAGAATCCACCCGTACCCGCCTGGGCGAGACCAAGCAGCGGCACGGTGCGGTTGGGCAGGTTGTCATTGAGCTGCAGGAAGGCGCCGCTGCCGGTTAGGAAGGAATCAAAGCTCTCCCCGGTTGCCTCCAGTATCTTGGAGATGCTTTCGGTCGAGGGCCAGCGCTCGCGGCCATCCTTGCTGATGCGCTTGGACACGTTGAATGCGGTCGCGTCGAGGCCAGCAAGCTTGGCCAGTGCGGAAACCGAGTGGCCATGGCGACGCGCGAGAGCGTCGATCCCGTCCCAGATGGCTCTGTGTGACAGCATGGCAGCAGTCCTGATGCAGGAAATATATCTTATTGCCGGAATTAAGTCCTAGTACTAGCGCCGCTCTTCCGCCTTGTAAAGAGCCGCCATCCCCGGCCTGGGCACCCGATTTCTGCTCGTCGGAACCATGGCGAAACCTTGGCGTTAGGAATCATTGTCCCCCGAAACGTCAGGAGCCCCCGTATGCCCAACTCGCACCGTGGATTTGGCTATTGGGCCACCATTGCCGTGGCGATTGTCATGGCAATCTTTGGTCTGCCGATCCTGGGAGGTGGGCTGTGGCTGATTTCCCTTGGCGGCTCCTGGTATTATGCCTTTGCCGGGATTGGTCTCCTGGTTTCGGCCTATTTCCTGTTTCGCCACTCCATTACCGGCGTGTGGGTTTACCTGGCCACCTTAATCGGCACCCTGATATGGGCGCTGTGGGAATCCGGGCTCAATGCTTGGGCACAGGTGCCGCGCCTTGTCGCGCCGACGATCATTCTGTTGCTCGTGCTTGCCACAATTCCCGCTTTGCGCGGGCGTTTCGGCGTCTCTCGCGGTGCTTTCGCGGCTGCCGCGGTCGGTGTTCTGGCCGTCGGCGCTTCGGTCATGGTGCTGACCTCGGTGCGTGACCAGACGATCTTTGCGCAGGAAGTTGCGCCTCCTGCAGCAGATGTTGCGCCTCCTGCGGCAGTCGAGTCACCTGCGCCGGTCGTGCCCGCAGAGGATACGGCCACGCCGGTCACCCCCACACCAGCGCCGGTCAACTATGTTACGCTCGAAACCGGCGCTGACTGGCCCGCCTATGGTGGCGACCATGCCGCCACGCGCTATTCGCCGCTCAACGAAATCACGCCTGAGAATGTCGGGCAGCTCGAGCAGATATGGGAATTCCGTACCGGAGACCTGCCGGAAAACGACGAGCCCTTCGGCAACCAGAACACCCCCGTCAAGGTCGGTGACCGCCTCTATCTGTGCTCGGCGCTCAACAAGATCAGCGCGCTTGATGCTGCGACAGGCGCAGAATTCTGGACCTATGATCCGCAGACACCCGTCGATGCGATTGGCTATAACGCCTCCTGCCGCGGCCTGGTCTATTTCGAAGACACGACGGCTGCGGCAACCGACCTTTGCGCCAGCCGGGTGGTCAACCTGACCCACGACGCCCGCATGATCGCACTCGATACCGAAACCGGCCAGCCTTGTGCTAATTTCGGCAATGCCGGCATCGTCAACCTGCTCGAGGGCATCGGCGATACCGCACCGGGCTTTTATGCCCCGACATCGCCACCTACCCTGGTGCGCGACGTGCTCGTCGTGGGCAGCCAGGTCAGCGACGGCCAGACCCGCGAGGCGCCCTCGGGTGTCATCCGCGGCTTTAACGTCGTCACCGGTGAGCTTGAATGGGCCTGGGACATGGGCCGCCCGGGTGAAACCGGCCTACCGCCGGAAGGCGAGATCTATACACCCGGCACGCCCAACGTCTGGACCATTGCTTCTGGCGATGATGGACTCGGCATGGTCTACCTGCCCATGGGCAACTCGGCCGTGGACTATTGGGGCGGCGACCGCTCCGAGGCAGAGAATACCTATTCGACAGCCATTGTCGCGCTTGATGTCGAGACGGGCGAGGTCGCCTGGCACTATCAGACCGTGCACTACGATATCTGGGACTATGATCTGGGCGGGCAGGGGACCCTGGTGGATTTCCCGACAGCAGACGGTCCCGTGCCGGCCATTATCATGCCGTCCAAGCAGGCTCAGTTCTACATCCTCAACCGCGAGACCGGCGAGCCGCTGGTCAATATCGAGGAACGTCCTGCGCCCCAGGGCGGCGTCGAGCCGGAGCGCCTGTCGCCCACCCAGCCTTACGTCACCGACTTCCCCAACCTGCTCAAGCCAGACCTGACCGAGGCGGATATGTGGGGCGCGACGCCGCTCGATCAGTTGTGGTGCCGCATTCAGTTCCGCCAGGCGAGCTATGACGGCGTCTACACGCCGCCCACCGTCGACCAGCCCTGGATCCAGTTCCCCGGCTACAACGGTGGGACCGATTGGGGCGGCGTGGCGATCGATCCCGAAAAGGGCATCATGATCGCCAACTACAACAACATGCCCAACTACAACCAGCTCGTGCCGCGCGAGGAAGTGGACGAGCTCGGCATCCTGCCTATCACCGATCCGAACTACGATCCGGATGCCGGTGGCGGCTCGCATGGCAGCATCAGTCCGCAGGCCCTCTCGCCCTATGGCATCCGTGTGAATGCCGGCTGGCGCGTGCCCTTTACCGGCCTGCTCTGCAAGCAGCCGCCCTATGGCGGGATTGCCGCCATCGATCTCAACACCCGTGAAGTGCTGTGGGATCGTCCCTTCGGGTCCGCCCGCAAGAATGGACCTTTCGGCATTCCTTCCATGCTGCCAGTCGATATCGGCACGCCCAATAATGGTGGTGGCGTAATCACCGCCTCGGGCCTGTTCTTCATCGGTGCCGCCACCGACGACATCTTCCGCGCCATCGACATCGAGACGGGCGAGGAAGTCTGGCAGGTGACTCTCCCGGCCGGTGGCCAGGCCACGCCCATGACCTATGAAGCCGAGGGTCGGCAGATCGTCGTCATCAATGCTGGTGGGCATGACTTCATGGAGACCCCTATCGGCGATTACTTCATCGCCTATGCCTTGCCCGCAGGCGACACGCCTTAGTCCGGTTCCAGCGTCAGGACCCAAATGCCAGCGTCACTGCCTATCATGAGCTATTGCGGCCCGCCGCCGCTCCCGGATGATCTCTGGGGGCGGTGGAATCTTGATCCATTGCTCATCGTCGCCATGGCGGTCGGCATAGGCCTATTTCTCCTTGCCCAGCCACGATCGGCGCGCGATCGCGCCAGCTTCCTTGCCGGGATGGCGGTATTGGCGGTCATCTTCATCAGCCCGCTCTGCGCGCTGACAGTTGCGCTGTTCTCCGCCCGGGTGGTGCATCATGTCCTGCTGGTGGCGGTCGCGGCGCCCTTGCTGGCCTGGTCGATGCTGGGCCGCATGACTGCAGCCAATGCGGCAGTACTGAGCCGCCTGCTGACGCCCCTACTGCTGTTGCATACCGTCGTCTTCTGGCTCTGGCACGCGCCGGATGCCTACGCCCTGGCTCTGACCAGCACCCCAATCTATTGGGTTATGCAGGCCAGCCTGCTGCTGAGCGCCACGCTGTTCTGGGGTTCCGTCCTGCTCGCGTCTCCGGCACGTGCCATCGCCGCTCTCGTCGCGGTCACGGTGCAGATGGGCCTGCTCGGTGCGCTGCTGGTGTTTTCGGGTCAGCCGCTCTACTGGCCCCATTTTACCACCACACTACCCTTTGGCCTCGACGCCCATACCGATCAGCAATTGGCCGGGCTTATCATGTGGGTACCGGCAAGCCTGCCCTACCTGCTTGTGGCGGTCCTGCGCCTCTCGGCCTGGCTGCGGCAGAGCGAGGCGCGCCGGGCGTGAGCGTTATCCTCCTCAAATTCCTTCACATTATCGCCATAGCGGCCTGGTCCGGGGGACTCTTGTGCCTGCCGTTTCTCTATCTGCAGCGGCGCCGGCTGGGCGGCAACGCGCTCCATCGCCTGCATAATTTCACCCGCTTCTTCTATGTCAGCCTGGTTTCGCCGGCAGCTTTCTTGGCAATTGCTTCAGGCATGCTGCTGATTTTCTTGCAGGCAACCTTCGAACCCTGGTTTTCCGTCAAGCTCGCCCTGGTCGCCGCCATGGTCATCATCCATGTCATGAGTGGCCTGGTTATCCTGCGGCTGTTCGAGCCGGGGCAGGCCTATCCCTGGTGGCGCTTCGTTGCGGTGACGGGGCTGACCACGGGTGTCATCGCCGCCATCCTGGTGATGGTGCTCGGCAAGCCCGAATGGCACGCCGCCACCTGGATCGCGGCGTTCTTCGCTCCCGGCGCCCTTGGCGAAATGCTGGGCTTCAGTGCTTGGTCGAGATGATGAGGCCCACCCCGTGATCGAAGACCAGCTTGCCACCATGCCAACCCGCCAGCGCCGTCAGTACGGCCGCGAGCAGCGAGAGCAGCAATCCATGCGGCAGCACGGCTTCGGGATAATTGAGCCGCAGGCCCCAGTTGGCGCCGGCGACAGCCAGGAGGGTCATGGCGGCGATGGCGTGGTTCCAGCTCGCCACGCGCACCCTTATGCCCGGCACGGCAAGCAGCTCGGCGGTACCGGCTATCGAGGCGAGCACGCCAAAGGCAAAGGCGAAGCCCGTCGACCACAGTCCGACCCGCAACCAGAACGGATCGCCGGTCAGCCAGTATATGCCGTCGATGCCCAGCGTGCAGATCACCAGCGCGATGGGGAAATGCACCAGCATGGCGTGAATGGGGTGACCCGCAACTGCGATGGCCGAGCCGATATCCTGGTCCGCAACGGCGCGGATGCCGGGATTGGGATGGTCGCTGGTGGCTTCGGGCGGGGTCTCTTCCGCCGCGATTTCGGTTTCTTCGGTGTCCATCTTGGCCAAGTCTGCCCCCGTATCCTGCGTTTTGCTGCTGCAGCAACGCCGCTGGCGCTCGCAGGTTGCGCAAGTCCCTTGTCGACGCTCGATCCAGCCGGCCCCGCCGCTGCCGATATTGCCACCCTTTGGTGGGTGATGTTCTGGGGCGCGCTGGTCCTCTTCGCCCTGGTCATGGCCCTGCTGGTCCTGAGCTTTCTGCGCCCGGCCATGATTGCCTCGATCAGGCCCATTCACTGGATCATCGGCGGTGGTCTCATCATGCCGGTGCCGATCCTGATCGCCTTGCTGATGGCGGCGCTGCTGCTGGGCGAGCAATTGCTGCCCAAGCCGGGCGGCGTGCAGCCGATGCGTGTCGAGGCCCATGCCAGCCGCTGGCAATGGCAGTTCAGTTACCCCGAAACCCCGGGCGCCGCGACAACCGAAATCCTGCACCTGCCCGCCGGCGAGCCCGTCGACATCGTCGTAACCGCCGCCGACGTCATCCACGCCTTCTGGGTGCCACGCCTTGGCGGCAAGATCGACGCCATTCCCGGCCACACCAATGTCATCCGCCTGCAGGCCGATGAGCCCGGCGTCTACCGGGGCATCTGCGCCGAATATTGCGGAGAGGGGCACGAAACCATGGGCTTTGTGGTCGAGGCCCATAGCCCCGCCGATTACGCCACCGCCATCGGAGGCGCACAGTGAGCCAGGATCCGCTTTCCCCCGTCGCCCTGCACAAGGCGCTGACCAGGATCTGGGCAACGCCGCCGGGTTGGGGGCGCCTGTCCGCGGTGAACCACACGATCCTGGGCAAGCGCTTCATGATGCTGGCCCTGGTGTTCTTCACCATCGGCGGCGTGCTGGCCATGCTGATCCGGGCGCAATTGGCCACACCGGGCAGCGCCTTCATCGGGCCCGAACTCTACAACCAGATCTTCACCATGCATGGCACGGTGATGATGTTCCTCTTTGCCATACCGATGTTCGAGGGCCTTGCCATCTACATGCTGCCCAAGCTGCTGGGCGCGCGCGATCTGGCCTTCCCGCGCATGACGGCCTACGGCTTCTGGTGCTACCTCTTCGGCGGCATGATCCTGATCGTGGCCATGCTGCTGGGCTATGCGCCCAATGCCGGCTGGTTCATGTATACGCCCCTCTCGTCGGGTACCTATACGCCCGGCATCAATGCCGATGTCTGGCTGCTCGGCATCACCTTTGTCGAGATTTCCGCCATTACCGCGGCGGTCGAGATCATCGTCACCATCCTCAAGATGCGCGCGCCCGGCATGTCGCTGACCCGCATACCGATCTTCGGCTGGTACATGCTGGTTACCGCCACCATGATGCTGATCGGCTTCCCGCCCTTGATCCTGGGTTCGATCCTGCTCGAAATGGAGCGGGCCTTCGATCTCCCCTATTTCGATCCGACGCGCGGCGGCGATCCGCTGCTCTGGCAGCACCTGTTCTGGCTGTTCGGTCACCCCGAGGTCTACATCATCTTCCTGCCCGCCGCCGGGGTGCTCTCGACGATCATTCCCACATTCGCGCGGCGCCCGTTGATCGCCTACAACGCCATCATCATCGCCATCGTGGCCATGGCCTTCCTCAGCTTCGGTCTCTGGGTGCACCACATGTTCACCGTGGGTATTCCCCATCTAGCGCTGGCCTTCTTCTCCGCCGCGAGCGCGCTGGTGGCCATACCCACCGCCGTGCAGATCTTCGCTTGGATCGGCACGCTCGCGTCCGGCCGGACGAAGTTCGACGTGCCGATGCTCTATGTCATCGGCTTCTTCATCGTCTTTGTCTGCGGCGGGCTGACCGGCGTCATGCTGGCCATGGTGCCGTTCAACACGCAGGCGCATGACAGCTACTTCGTAGTGGCCCATCTGCACTATGTCCTGGTGGGGGGCTTCGTTTTTCCCATGCTGGCGGCGCTCTACTATTGGCTCCCCCATTTCACCGGGCGAACCAGCGTCTATCGCCTCTCGATCCCCGCCTTCTGGCTGATCCTCATCGGCTTCAACCTGACCTTCTTCCTGATGCACCTGACGGGGCTGATGGGCATGCCGCGCCGCATTTCCACCTATCCCTCCAACTGGGGCTGGGACTGGCTCAATCTCCTGTCCTCTGTCGGCGGCTTCCTGATGACCATGGGCTTTGCCCTGGTCCTGGTCGACATCATCATGCAGTTCCGCTTCGGTCGCCGTGGCGCCCAAAATCCATGGCGCGCCAGCACCCTGGAATGGGCCATGCCTACCCCGCCGCCCGACTATAATTTCGCCGCGCTTCCCGCCGTCACCCAGCGTGCCGACCAGCTCGATCCCGATGCCCTGGCGCGGTCCCTGGCGGCGGGCGAGGGCTATCTCGGCTTTGCCCGCGCCGACCGCCAGGAAACGCTGGGCGTCGACATGATGACCGGGATGCCCGACCAGGTCATCATCCTGCCGCAGCGATCCTTCCTGCCGCTCTGGACTGCGCTGGCCACGGGCGTGTTCTTTCTCGGCTTGCTGTTCAAGGTCTACTGGATCGTGCCTCCCGCTGCCGTCGTGGTCATCGCACTGTTCCTGCTCTGGCCGCGCGCGCTCGGCGCAAGGCGCAATATGGGACCGATAGATATCGGGCAGGGCGAAGCCGTGCCCGCTGATGGCGAGGTGGAGGACAATGTCACCTGGTGGGCATCGCGGGCCGCCGTCGCGGCCGACGCGACCCTTTATGCGTCGCTCCTGTTTGGCGCGCTCTACCTGGCCGTCGTCGCCCCAGGCTGGGACGGCCCGGCACCGGCCACCAACTGGCTCCCGGCCATCGGCCTCGCCACGGCCTTCGGCGCCAGCGTTCTGGCGCGCCGGGCGCGCCGGCTCAATCAAGCGGGCGATTCTCCCTATCGATGGCTCCTTGGCGGCGCGGCCCTGGCTGGCCTTACCGCGCTAGCCTGCGTGACCGGCATGGTCCTGCTGGGCGATGCCACCACGCATGCCAACCTGGCCTTGCGCTTTGCGCTCTACGCCTACTGTGCCATCCACGCCGGCATCGCCATGCTGATCATGGCGCATGCCGCATGGCGCTGGCGCGAGGGCTTTGTATCGGCGGTCCGGGCGACGGACCTGCGCCTCTCGGTGCTATGGACCGACTATGCCGCGCTGGCATTGCTGCCGGCCTGGGCCCTGATGGTGCTCCTCGCCAGATCGGGCGGCGCCGCATGATCCGCCACCTGTGGCCATTGCTGGCTGGCTTCACGCTGTGGGCGCTGGCCTTCATCCTGCTTTATGCCTTGCAGTATCTGGGCTGCTACTTCGGCTGGGCGCCCGCTGCGCACCGGACCGCGCTCGTGGTCGGCTACGTTATGTCTCTTGCTGCCCTGGCTGGCGCGCTGCTTGTTCAACTTGCTTTGCTGCGCCGGCGCGGCTCAGCTGCGACGTCGCTTGACCGCATCGGCATCGGGGCCACCATTGCGGCCCTGGCCGCCACCGCCGTTACCTTCGGCCCGACCCTCCTGGCATCCGCCTGCATCTAGGCAATGCCGGCCTTCTGCTGCGTGCATATCTGCCGCAAGGCCTGTTGCAGCGCCGTCGCGGCGCCATTAGGTTCGCGCGCATGAGCACCCCGCAATTTGTCTACAAGATCGCCACCGAAGCCGCTTTTGGTCCTGCCCGCGGCGCCGGGCACTTTACCGGCATGCCGATCGACGCACTCGATGGCTATATGCATTTCTCCACCGCCGAACAGCTGCGCGAGACGCTTCGGCTGCATTTTGCCGGCCAGGATGGACTGGTGCTGCTTGCCGTGCGCTGTGCCGATCTCGGCCAGCGGCTGGTGTGGGAGCCCTCCCGCGGTGGTGCGCTCTTTCCCCACCTCTATGGCGGGCCGCTGCCGACAACCGCCATCGCCTGGGAGGCGCCGCTCAGCGTTGCCGCCGATGGCACCTGTACCCTGCCCGAGGCCGTCCAATGATATTCTCCGCGCTCTCTCCGCTGCTGCGCATCCCGGCGCTGTCGGGCCTCACGCGCGAAGCCCTGCTCAAGATGGACCCCGAAACCGCCCATGGCGCGACCATCGCTGCCCTTCGCCTGGGCCTGGCCCCCGAGCAGTCCCACGCCGACGGGGCAGAATTGCGCACCACGCTCTGTGGCCTGGAGCTTGCCAATCCGATCGGCATGGCTGCCGGCTTTGACAAGAATGCCGAAGTGGCGCGGCCGCTGGCGCTCATGGGCTTCGGCATGGTCGAGATCGGCACCGTGACCCCGCGTCCGCAGGTCGGCAACCCCAAGCCCCGCCTGTTCCGCATCGCTGCGGCAGAAGGCGTCATCAACCGCATGGGTTTCAACAATGAGGGGCATGACGCCGTCTTTGCCCGGCTCAAGGGGCAACGCGTGCCGGCGGCCCTGGGGGTCAATATCGGTGCCAACAAGGACAGTTCGGACTTCGTCGCCGACTACGTGCTGGGCGTTACCCGCTTTGCCGACCTGGCCGATTATCTGACGGTCAATGTCTCCTCGCCCAATACGCCGGGCCTGCGCAATCTCCAGGCCGACGAGGCGCTGCGGCGCCTGCTGGGCGAGGTCCTGGCCGCCCGCGCCAAGGCCAAGACGCGGGTGCCCGTCTTCCTCAAGATCGCGCCCGATCTCGATGAGGCCGCGCTCGACACCATTGCCGCTGTCGTGCTGTCCACCGATCTCGATGGCCTGATCATCTCCAACACGACGATCACCCGCGATGCGGTCGCCGGCCTCGAAAATGCCGACGAAACCGGTGGCCTGTCGGGCAAGCCGCTGTTCGACCTTTCGACGCAGCGCCTCGCGCAGATGCGCCAGCGCGTCGGAGCCCTGCCCATCATTGGCGTCGGCGGCATCCACTCACCGCAAACGGCGCTGGCCAAGATCCAGGCCGGCGCCAACGCCATCCAGCTCTATTCGGCCATGGTGTTCGGCGGGCTCGACCTGCTCGATCGCCTCAAGCGGGGGCTGGTCGCCGCCGTCCGCGCCCAGGGCAACACCAATATCGCGCAACTGGTGGGCCAGGACACCGATGACTGGGCCGCAGGCCGCGGCAAAATCGGCTAGGGCTTTTCCGCGCCGGTCGAGAACAGCGCCTCGAACTGGCCATCCTCGATGCGCGCCGCGGCGATGACCGCCTGGGTGCGGCTGTCGACATCGAGCTTCTGCAGGATGGCCGAGACATGGGCCTTCACCGTCGCCTCGGAAATCGAGAGCTCATAGGCGATCTGCTTGTTCATCAGCCCGTCGCTGAGCATCATCAGCACGCGGACCTGCTGTGGCGTCAGCGTCGACAGGCGCCGCATCAGCGCGGTATGGTCATCGTCGCCGCCCAGCGTCGTGCCCTCGGGCACGAAGACCTCTCCGGAAAGCACCATCTCGATGGCGCGGCGGATTTCCGTCGGGCCCACCGATTTGTGAAGATAGCCGGCCGCGCCCAGCTCGAACGCCCGGCGCACCACGGTACTGTCCTCGACGGCCGAGATGATCATCACCGGAATGTCGGGATATTGCGCGCGCAGCAGCAACAGCCCCGAAAAGCCCCTGACGCCGGGCATGTTGAGATCAAGCAGGACCAGGTCACAGTCCCTGTCCGCGTCGAGTGCCGCGCTGAGACTGGCCAGATCGCCTGCTTCCTCGACGCTCACCGTGGCGTCTCCGCCGGCCAGGGTCTGTCGCAGGGCCGCGCGGAACAGCGGATGATCGTCGACGATGATGATGCGGCGGCGGGTCATGTGACGTGCGGCTCCTCGTGGCGCGGTCCCGGGAACGTGAGCCCCCGATTCGACCGCCTCATGCCCACACAATCAGGTCAGCGGGCCCTTTGCTCTTGCATATTGCGGCAATACTTAACGGGTTCTTTACCATGTTTTCCCAAGAGTAACCGTCATACCTTCGTGTTGAATCGCGAGGGGTCCGCCTTTTATGACAGGGACTGACAATGGCCCGCGCCTACGCAAACCCGGATATGTCCGACCCGGCCGACGAGCCGCAGCCGGGTGAGTGGCAGGCCCTGCGGGGTGAACTCGTCGCCCTGCTCGATCAGGTCGAGGGGCGCTATTCCCGCGTCGAGCAATCCGAACCGGAACTGACCGGCATTACCCGCCGCGTTCGCAACCTGCGCGACCAGGTCGTGGGCCCTGAGCCCGCCGTGCGTCGCCGCGAGGCGCTGCGCACCGTCAAGCGGGCGGTCGACCGCTTCAGCGAACGCGACGAGGCTGCGCTGGACGATGATCAGGATCCGCTGAGCAGCGCCATTGCCGAAATCCGCGCCCGCCAGGGTTCGGCGCCGGCCGCCGCGCTCGGCCGCCGCCCGCGCGACATGCCCGAATTCCGCCAGTTGAGCTCCCTGGTCAGCGGCCTGTCGGGCCGGCTGGGGCATCTCGAGGAAGAACTGCGCTCCCAGCGCGCCAGCAATGGCAGCGTCAACGAGGTTGCCAGCCAGGTCGAGCAGCTGACCCATGTGGTTGAACTGCTGGCCGGCGCCGTGGGCGAAACCGGGCAGGTCAAGCGGCTGGAGTCCCAGATCGGCGCCCTTGCCGTCCTGATCGAGGAGGGCTCCAGGGTCGACCTTTCGGCGATCAACCAGCGACTTGACGATGTTTCGACCACAGTCGGCAAGCTGGCCGAACTGCAGGCCGAGCAGATGGAGCGCGAGATTTCGCGCGACGCCCGGAAGGGTGATGGGCTGGCTCCGGCCATGCACGCCATCGAAAAGAGCGTCCGCAACGTCTACGACCGGATCGACTCCATCGAGAAGAACGTCACCCTGTCGTCGGGTGAGTTCGAGCGCCTGACCTCCGAAATGGCAGCCTTTACCCGGATGATGCGCGACCGCGAGGCGGCGCCTGACACGCTGGTGGCCAAGGTCGATGCCTTGTCGTCGCGCATTGGCAGCCTCGACGCATCCAATGGCGATGTGGCCGGTCTCAAGCAGGATATTGCGGCGCTGCGTGATGCGGTCATGGCCGGCATGGAGCCGCGCTTCCTGCGCATCGAAAGCCAGATCGAGGCGCTGTCCGACCGCATGGCGCCGGGCGACACCGTCCAGGTCGAGAACCAGCTCAAGCAGCTCATGCAGCGCATGGATGAGGCCGGCGCCCAGCTCAACGGCCTGGCCAAGCTCTATTCCACCCAGTCGGACCCCGCTGATCTGGAAGCCATGGCGACCCTGGTTGCCGAGCGCACCAGCGATGCGGTGACCCGCAAGGCGCCGGCGCCGGTGGCCATGTTCGGTCCCGATAGCCTCAAGAGCATCGAAGACCGGCTGACCGGCCTGATCAAGTCGGCCGGCAAGACGCCGGACTACGAGGCGCTCGCTGCCATGGTAGCCGAGCGGACGTCGGAAGCCGTCGCCAAGTCGGCCCCGCCCGCTCGGGCCGGTGGCGACATCAGCGACGAAAGCCTCGGCGCACTCGAAAAGCGCATGGCCGCCCTGTTCAACACCGCCGGCAAGGACACCGCTGAACGCCTGACACGGCTCGAAGCCGCCCTGGCGGGTCGCAACGGCGCTGCCGACCCGGTAGTCCCGGCCCGCTCCACCGCTGCCATCGCTGCATCGGCACCAGCCGAAGAAACCTCCGACGAAGAGCGCAGCCGGTTTGACGCCATGCTGACGGCTCTCTCCGGACCACGCTCCCCGGCCAAGAGCGATCGCATGCCGGTCAATCCGGTGGATGATGCGCCGCTGATTGATCCCGGCTTCAAGGACAGTGGCCCGGTTCGGGCTGCGCTCGACGCCAAGGCCAGTATTCAGGCCAAGCCGGCCGCTGTCGAATCCAGGGCGCCCGCGCGTCCGGTCTTTGATCCGGGTACCGCCGAGCGTCCGCCCCCGCCACAGTCGAGCTTTGCCAAGACCGGGCCTGATCCCTTCGTGCCAACGGCACCGGTCGCGCCGCCGGTGCCCGAGGCTCCCCCCAGCCAGAACGGCACCAGCACATTCGTTGCTGCCGCACGCCGGGCCCAGCGCGCGCGCCAGGATGCTTCGGCACCTGCCGCCGCCGGCAGCAACTCGCTGATCGGCCGGGCTCTTGCCCGCGTCATGCCCAGCCAGCCCGCCGTGGCGCCTGCCGACGAGACGGCAGCGGCACCGGTCGCCAAGGGCAAGCCGGAAAAACCGGCCAAGCCGGTCAAGGAAAAGAAGCCCGCCAAGTCCGAAGCGCCCGCCGTGGCGCCGGTTTTCGGACCGGAGAATGAGGAAGCCGCCGCCCCGCAGCAGAGCTTTCTGACCCGCCATCGCCGTCCGCTCCTGCTGGCGGCGACCCTGGTGGCCGTCTCCATGCTGGCGCTCAATCTGGTTATCCAGCGCATGGAAACCGACGCCCCGCAGCCGGCGCCGGCTGAGCCCGTCATGGACGCCACGTCCGACGATGTGTCCTTCGTGCGGCCCGAGCCGCGCGTCATCGACATGATCGACAGCACTGCCACCGGCTCGATCAATCCGGGCGAGGCCATGAGCTTCACCAAGCCGGTCGCCACGACGCCAATGCCCCAGACCCTCCTGGCAACATCAGCGACCCCGGCAGAAGCCGTGCCACTCGATCTCCCCACCGAGACGGCGCCGGAAACCACCGGCAGCATTCCCGTCGCCGCCGCAGGCAGTGCCGAAACCTTTGAAATGCCGGCCGAAACCGTCGGCCCGCTGGAGCTGCGCCAGGCCGCCGCCAATGGTGATCCGCGCGCCCAGTTCGAAATCGGCGCTATCTTCACCGAGGGGCGCGCTGTCCCCCAGGACTATGTCGAAGCCGCAAAGTGGTATGAGCGCTCGGCCGCCCAAGGCTTCGTGCCGGCCCAGTATCGCCTGGGCAACCTCTATGAAGCCGGGCAGGGCGTCGACAAGGACATCGAGATCGCCAAGCTCTGGTACCAGCGCGGCGCCGAGGCCGGCAACCGCATGGCCATGCATAACCTGGCCGCGCTCTATGCCGGTGGCCTGCTCGGCGAGCAGGAGTTCGAGACGGCGGCCGAGTGGTTCGCACAGGCTGCCGCGCGCGGCATGACCGACAGCCAGTTCAACCTCGGCATGCTCTATGCCCGCGGCCTGGGCGTGCAGCAGGATTTCGAGCAGTCCTACAAGTGGTTCTCCCTCGCTGCCCGCAATGGCGATGCCGATGCCAGCGAAGCCCGCGACGACATTGCCAAGTCGCTGAGCGCCGAGGCAGTCGGACGCATTGCCGATGAAATCGCGGCGTGGAAAGCCGAACCACTCGACCTGGCCGCCAATTTCGCCCCGCTGGGCACATGGTCCACCTCTTTCGACCCGGGTGAAGTCATCACCACCAAGGATGTCGTGGCCAAGGTGCAGATGGCCCTCACCAAGCTCGGTTTCGATGTTGGCGTGCCCGACGGCCTGGCCGGTCCCAAGACGGCCGAAGCCATCAAGGCCTTCGAGCGCAGCACCGGTATGACCGAGAGCGGCGCCATCAATCCACGCCTCCTGGCTGTCCTCGGCAGCCAGCCGGTCTGACACCAAAGTGTCGTTTGACACCGCTGGGGCGCGGTCCTAAAGCCCAATTATCAAGGTTCCCGCCTTCGGGCGGGAGCCTTTGACCTATTGTTGACGTACGATCCTGTAAGCTCGTGCGGTCTAAAGTGTTTTCTTGAACGGATCCGGTCTTGCAGGTCTATCTGCCGATCGCTGAAATGTCGGTGAACCTCTTCTTTCTCGTGGGGATCGGAGGGGCGGTCGGCTTTCTGTCCGGATTGTTCGGCGTTGGTGGCGGCTTCCTGCTGACGCCATTGCTGATCTTTTCCGGCGTTCCAGCACCCGTGGCCGTGGCATCCGTCACCGGCCAGGTCGTGGCTGCCTCCACCTCCGGCGCCCTTGCGCATTATCGACGCGGCGCCATCGACCTGCATCTGGCGCTCTATCTCGTGCTGTCAGGGGTCATCGGCGCCTTTGGCGGCGTCGCCGCCTTTGCCCTGCTGCGCGATGCCGGCCAGCTCGATCTGGTCATTTCCCTCGGCTTCCTGGTGCTGCTCGGCTTCGTCGGCGTGCTGATGCTGATCGAGTCCACCCGCTCCATTCTCAAGCAGCGCAAGGGCATCGTGGTGCGCGAGCGCCTGCCCAATCAGCACAATTGGATTCACGGCCTGCCCATGCGGGTCCGGTTCAAGAAGTCGCGGCTCTATATCAGCGTCCTGCCGGTGCTGATCATTGGCCTGTTCATCGGCTTTGTGGGCTCGCTGCTGGGTATTGGTGGCGGCTTTATCATGGTGCCGGCACTGGTCTATCTGCTGCGTGTGCCCGGCAATGTCGTCATCGGCACCTCGCTGGCGCAGGTGGTGGCGATGATGGCGGCGACGACGGTGCTGCATGCCGTCCAAAGCCAGAGCGTCGATATCCTGCTCGCCTTCTGCCTCATGGTGGGTGGCACGGCCGGCGCCCAGTTCGGCGCCTCGGCTGGCAAATATCTGCGCGGCGAGCAGTTGCGGGGCCTTCTGGCGCTGCTGGTTCTGGCCGTGGCGATCCGCTTCGGCCTGTCGCTGGTGCTGACCCCTGCCGACCCCTTCACCATGGCCGTGTTGGGGGGCAGCCAGTGAGATTCCTTGCCCTTTGCTTGCTTCTTGCCTGCACTTTGCTGGTCCCGGCCCACGGCGCGCGGCTGATCTCGCAGGTCTCCAACGAGACCATCGAGATCACCTCGAGCTTTGACGGCGAGCGGATGAACTTCTTCGGCTCCATCGTCCCCGATGCCGGCGCCGAGGAAAAATTCGTCACCGGGCCATTCCACGTCGTCGTTGTCGTGCTGGGGCCGACCCAGAACCGCGTTGCGCGGCAGAAGACCAACAATTTCGGCGTCTGGATCAATACCGGGCAGGTCGAGTTCTCCAACTTCCCGAGTTATTTCCATGTGCTCTCGAGTGGGCGGCTGTCCGACATCACCGATATCACCACGCTGACCACCAACTATATCCTGCCCGAGGCGCATACCCTGGTGGCCAATAGCAGCGACTGGTGGAAGAGCGCCATCTTCGGCCGCCAGCTGGTGCGCCTGATGACCGAGGAAGGCCTCTTCGGCGTGCAGGAGAATGGTGTCAGCTTCCTTGCCGACAATTTCTATTCGGCGCGCCTGACCCTGCCCAGCAATGCCCCGCCCGGCCCCTATCTGGCCCTGACCTATGTCTTCCAGAATGGCGAAATCATCGCCCGCAAGTCCGAGGGTTTTGCCGTGCGCAAGATCGGCTTCGAGCGCTTCCTGGCGCTCTCGGCCGTGCAGCAGCCGCTGCTCTATGGCCTGGTCTGCGTCATCCTGGCGCTGTTCACCGGCTGGCTCGGCGGCGTGATCTTCAAGCGCTAGCCGCGCACCAGCCGTTTTGGACTGACTGGATATGTGCGGTCCTTGCCCAGCATGGTCACTTCCAGCCCCGGCCAGTGGAACAGCCCGAAGAAGGCTGGCGACAGGATGTTGATCGACCCCGTCGAGGCGCCATAGGCCGGCAGGATGAGCAGCCGGTTGTCATGCACGAAGCACGGCCGCCGCGTCGAGCGCCCCTCGATATGGATATGGGCCGCCGGGTGGAGGTGTCCCGCCACGAGACCCGTCACGCCACGCTGCGGCTCGTGGGTCAGCATCAGCCCGCCCAGCTCGACCTGGCTCAGGCATTGCCCGCCCAGCGCATGGGGCCGCGGATCGTGATTGCCCGAAAGCCAGAGCCATTCGGCAAGTCCGGTCATGTTGTCGAGCCGCGCCCGATCCACCTCGCTCAGGGTCGTCGTGCCCTCGTCGCGGTGGAAGCTGTCGCCCAGCGATACCAGCCGCTGCGCGCCGGTCCGGCGGATATCGGCTTCCAGCCGGGCCAGGGTCATGCCCGTGTCATAGGGCGGCAGCATCTGCCCGCGCCGGGCAAAACTGCTCATCTTTTCCAGGTGCAGATCGGCGACCAGCAGCGTCTGCTGGGCGTGCCAATAGAGCGCGCCGGAGGGCAGGGGTTCGAAATTCTGGCCAGCAAAGCGCAAGATCGGCGTCTCCGTGATCTCGGCTTGATATAGGACTTGGCTCAACTTTGCCTACCGGAGCGATCTACCCCGCGGGACCGCTCATGGCCTCGCGCATCAGTTCATCTGCGGCATCAGCCATAGCCGATTCGCGGCCTTCTCCGAAAATGGGTTCCCTGCCGATATCGAGCATGACCGGCACGGCCAGGGGCGAGATACGCGACAGCGGCTTATGCACCACATGGCCGCGAATACGGCGCAGCATGTCGCCCAGCCGCTCGATATCGAGCAGGCCCCGCGCCGCATCGCGCCGTGTCGCCTGGATCAGGATGTGGTCCGGCTCGTGCTGGTAGAGCACGTCATAGATCAGGTCTGAACTCATGGTGATCTGCCGTCCGGTCTTTTCCTTGCCCGGATGGCGGCGCTCGATCAGCCCGGCAATGATGGCGCAGTTGCGAAAGGTGCGCTTCATCAGCGCCGATTCATCGAGCCAGGCTTCGAGATCGTCGCCAAGCATGTCCTCCGAGAACAGCTCGTCCAGCGATAGCCGCCCAGTGCGGATCAGCGCCGACAGGTCACCCAGGCCCCAGATGGCCAGGGCATATTCGGAGGCCACGAAGCCGAGCGGCCGGGCTCGTGCCCGCTCCAGCCGCCGGGTGAGCAGCATGCCCAGCGTCTGGTGCGCCAGCCGGCCTTCGAATGGATAGCAGACCAGGTAGTTCTGCGCGCCGCGGGGAAAGGTCTCGACCAGAAGGCTATCGCGCCCGGGCAGCACCGAGATGTCGCGTTGCAGGCGCAGCCAGTCACTGACCTGGTCGGGCAGCACGCTCCAGCTGGCCGGCGTATCCAGCATCTTGCGCACCCGCTCGGCCAGATAGGTCGAGAGCGGAAACTTGCCACCCATATAGGAGGGGATCTTGGGATTGGTCGCCTGCGCCCGGGAGACGAAGGCCTCGTTGTCGCGCATGCCTTCGAAGGCCACGATCTCGCCGCCGAACATGAACGTGTCGCCCACCAGCAGCGTGCCGAAGAAATACTCTTCCATCTCGCCCAGCACCCGGCCGCCTGCGCCCACCGGGCTGTTGCTCTGCCCCTTCTTGAGCCCGCGCGAGCGGATCAGCCGCACCCGTACCATCGGCTCCTCGATGATGGTGCCGATATTGAGCCGGTATTGCTGCGCCACCTGCGGATTGGCCACGCGCCACTTGCCATCCTCGGTGGGCTTGAGCCGCGCATAGCGCTCATAGGCCTTGAGTGCGTAGCCGCCGGTCGCGACGAATTCGAGCACCCGGTCAAACTGGCCGCGGGGCAGGTCGCGATAGGGCCAGGCGTGGCGAACCTCGTCATAGAGATCGTCGGCCGCAAACGGCGCCGCACAGGCCATGCCCAGGATATGCTGCGCCAGCACGTCATAGCCGCCGGATACCGGATCCTCGCTGTCCTGGTGGCTTTCCGCCACCGCTTCCAGCGCCGCCTCGCATTCGAGCACTTCGAAGCGGTTGGACGGCACCAGCAGCGCCTTGGACGGCTCGTCGAGCCGGTGATTGGCGCGGCCGATGCGCTGCAGCATGCGCGAGGACCCCTTGGGTGCCCCCACCTGCACCACGAGGTCCACATCGCCCCAGTCGATACCCAGGTCGAGCGTCGAGGTGCAGACCACGGCCTTGAGACTGCCCGCCACCATGGCGCCTTCCACCTTGCGCCTCTGCTCCACCGAGAGCGAACCGTGATGCAGGGCAATGGGCAGCATGTCGTCATTGACCGCCCACAGCCCCTGGAAAAGCATCTCGGCCTGGCTGCGCGTATTGACGAAGAGCAGCGTCGTCTTGTGTCGCTTGATGGTCTCGTAGAGCTCGCGATGCGCATAGTTGGCTGAATGCCCGGCCCAGGGCAGGCGCTCTTCGGTCTCGAGGATCGCCAGCACGGGCGGCGCACCGCCCGACGCCGTGAGCAGATGCGTCGCCCGCTCGGGCACCGGCTGGGCGATCCAGTCGCGCAGCAGGTCCGGCCGCGCCACGGTGGCACTCAGCGCCGTGATCTGCACCTCCGGCGCCAGAAGGGCGATCCGCGCCAGGGCCAGGGACAGCAATTCCCCGCGCTTGGAGGTCACCAGCGCATGCAGTTCGTCGAGCACGATGCGGCGGAGCGAGCCGAAGAACAGCTCCGCGTGCGGATGGCTGATGAGAAGGCAGAGCTGTTCCGGCGTGGTCAAAAGGATATGCGGCGGCTTGGCCCGCTGCCGGGCCCGCTTGCTGGCCGGCGTATCGCCGGTCCGCGTCTCGGCCGTGATCTTGAGGCCCATCTCCAGGATGGGCGCATTGAGATTGCGCTGCACGTCCACCGCCAGCGCCTTGAGCGGGGAGATATAGAGGGTGTGGAGGCCGGCGAACTTGCCGTCCACCAGGTCGGTCAGCGTCGGCAGGAACCCCGCCAGCGTCTTGCCGGCGCCGGTCGGGGCGATCAGCAGCGCCGAGGCGCCCGCCTGCCAGCTCTCCAGTACGTCGAGCTGGTGCTGCCGCGGCGCCCAGCCCTTGCGGGCAAACCAGTCGGTGATGATGGCGGGGAGGGGCGTAGTCAACGGCACCCCCACCTAACCTCCCCCTGGAAGGGGGAGGAACCCGTCCGGTGCGACGCACCTGATCGTGCCAATGCCTCGATGCAGCTCCTCCCCTTGTCAGGGGGAGGCCGGGTGGGGGTTCGGAACGACCACAAACTTGCCAACTCACACCTTCTGCAAATCACATTCCACCCTATATGATCCCCCAACCACCACAAACAGGGCGACCTGCCATGAGCGATCAACCCCAGACCGAGACGCCGCGTTCCCCCGTCGAGCGCTTCTTCGGCGGCCATCCGGTCAATGTCCTGATCAAGCTGGCCTTCGTGTCGCTGCTGGTCGGCTTTTCCATGAGCGTCTTCGGCGTCAATGTGGAGGGCGTGGTGCGGGGCGCCATCGACCTGGTGCGCGAAGCGCTGCGCGACGGCGCGGGCCTCTTCCGCAATATCGGCGGCTATATCCTCACCGGTGCCGCCATCGTCGTGCCGGTATGGCTGGTGCTGCGCCTTTCCAAGAGCCGCTGATGGCGCCCGAACGCCTTCGTCTCACGCCGTCCCAGGCCCTGTCGCGGCTCGTCCCGCATATTCTGGACATGGTCAGCGATGCGCAGGGGCACCGGATTGCCATCGGCCTGGCCGGTGGCCCGGGCACCGGCAAATCGACCCTGGCTGCCGAACTGGTGACCATGCTCAACGCCACCCATCCCGGCAGCGCCGCGCTCGTGCCCATGGATGGCTTCCATATGAAGCATGCCAAGCTCGAAGCCATGGGCCAGGTCGACTATAAGGGCGCCCCGCATACCTTCGAGGGCGCCGAGTTCCTCAGCTTCCTCCATCACCTCAAGGCGGCGAAGGAGCCGGTCAGCGGCCCCCTCTATTCCCGCAAGATCGAGGATACCGTCGAGCACGCCTTTACCGTGCAGCCCGAGGTGCGCATCCTGATCGTCGAGGGCAATTACCTGCTGCTCACCGAAGGCCCGTGGGCCGGGGTCAAGGCGGCGCTGGACTACGCCGTGTTCATCGACGTGCCGCGCGACATCGTCAAGGCGCGCCTGCTGCGGCGCCATGGGGAGGAGGGGCTCTTCACCGAAGAGCGCAACCGCGCCCATATCGAGCGCAACGACCTGCCCAATTACGATCTGGTCTCCCAGTCGCAGGATCGCGCCGACGTGGTGATCGAGATGGATGTGACGGGTTAGCCTCTTCCTTCTCCCCTTGAGGGAGAAGGTGCCCCGAAGGGGCGGAGGCGCCAATTCCCACTTTCCCCGCGATCGCCGGCTGGATTAGGGTCCCACAACCATCCTGTCCTGAGTCCCCATGTCCGCCCAGCCCCGCCCCCAGCATCCTTTCACCGTGCGTCACGCCGATGTGTGGAAGATAGCGCTGCCTGCCTCGCTCGCCTTCATCACCGAGCCTTTGGTGGGCATTGTCGATATCACCGTCATCGGCCGGCTCGGCGATGCGGGCCTCCTGGGTGGGCTGGTGCTGGGTGCGCTGGTCTTCGACATCATCTTCTCGCTGGCCTATTTCCTGCGCATCGGCACGGCCGGGCTGGTCGCCCAGTCGGTCGGCGCCAGGGACCCGCGGGATGGCCTGCTGCATGTCGTCCGGGCCATCCTGCTGGGCATCGGCATTGGCGCGGTCATGATCGCCCTGGCCTGGCCCATGCTCTGGCTGGCGACGACTTTGCTGGCGCCTGGCTCTGGCGCCGCTGTGGCGCTGGCGGACTATTTCTTCATGCGCATCTGGTCGGCGCCGTTTTCGCTGATCAATTACGCCCTGCTGGGCTGGTTCTATGGCCGCGCCGCGGCCACTACCGGCATGGCGCTGCAGCTTCTGCTGCACGGCATCAACATCGCCGCCAGCATCGCCTTCGTCTATCTGCTGGGCTGGGGCGTGGCCGGCGCCGCGGCCGGCACCGTGCTGGGCCAGATTGTCGCCGCCATGGTCGGCCTTGCCCTGCTGTTGCGCCACTATGGCGGGCTCAAGGCCGTGCTGGGCAGGATTGCCCCCGGCGAACTGCGCGACGCCACGGCGCTCCGCCGCATGTTCGGGCTCAGCCGCGATCTGATGATCCGCTCCATCGCGCTGATGGGCGCCTATGCCTGGTTCGCTGCCCAAGGCTCGCGCATGGGCGAGGTGGCCCTTGCGGCCAATGCCGTGTTGCTCACCCTGCTGATGACCGTGGCCTTCTTTCTTGATGGCATTGCCCAGGCGGCCGAGCAGTTGACCGGCAAGGCGGTTGGCGCCAACTGGCGGCCGGCCTTCGACCAGGCCTATGGGCTGAGCTTCTTCTGGGGGCTGATCCTGACCGTGACGCTGGGGCTGGCCTGGTATGCCGCGGGCCCCTTCGTCATCGGGCTGATGACGACCAATGCCGAGGTGCAGGCCTATGCTATGACCTATCTGCCGATCGCCGCGCTCTGCACCGTCACCTTCATGCCCGCCTTCGTCTATGACGGCATCCTGATCGGCACCACGCTGAACACCACCATGCGCAATGGCATGGTCGCGTCGCTTGTGGTGTTTCTTGCTGCTGCGCTGGCACTGCAGCCCTTGCTGGGCAATTGGGGTCTGTGGGCGGCCCTGCATTGCTGGTTCGTGGCGCGCGGCGCCATCTACTGGTGGGCGCTGGAACGGCGCCGGGCTGGGCTTTTCACTGCAGCGGCCTAGCCCGGGGTGGTCAATTCCCGCAGCCTTCGCGCAATGAACCGTTGCTCTGCCGGCTGCGTGGTCAGCGCCAGGGCCGCCTCATAGGCCGAGCGCGCCTCTGCTGCCCGGTCCAGGCGGCGCAGCAGGTCGGCCCGGGCGGCATGCCACAGGCGATAGTCGCCCAAGGCCGATTCCAGCCCATCCACCAGTTTCAACCCCGCCTCGGCCCCATCGCGCATGGCAATGGCCACGGCGCGATTGAGTTCGACGATCGGCGACGGGTCGACCCGCATCAGCATGTCATAGAAGGTCACGATCAGCGGCCAGTCGCTGCCCGCGCGGCCATGGGCTGCCGCGATCGCCGCCTGGATCGAGTAAAGACTGAACCGACCACCCAGCACCTGGCGCACCAGGGCCTGGCCCTCGGCGACCTGGGCCTGGTTCCACAGCGCGCGGTCCTGCTCATCGAGCGGCACGATCTCCCCGCCGACCACGCGGGCCGCGCGCCGCGCGTCATGCAGCAGCATCAGGGCCAGAAGCCCCGTCACCTCGGGCTCCTCGATCAGCGTGCCGAGCAGGCGGGCCAGCCGGATGGCCTCTGCACAAAGGTCGGTGCGCAGCGCGCTGGCGCCCGAACTGGCCAGGTACCCCTCGTTGAAGACGAGATAGATCACTTGCAGCACCGCCTCGATGCGCTCGGCCAGTTCATCGGGCCCCGGCACCACATAGGGGATGCCCGCATCGCGGATCTTGGCCTTGGCCCGCACGATGCGTTGCGCGATTGTCACCGGGCTGGTGAGATAGGCCGCGGCGATTTCCTCGGTCGTCAGCCCGCAGATCTCGCGCAGCGTCAGCGCCACCTGCGCATCCGGCGACAGCGCCGGGTGGCAGCAGGTGAAGACCAGTCGCAACTGGTCATCGGCAATGGCCGGGATATCCGAGTCATCGGGCAGGGCCTCCAGTTCGATCTGCTGGGCCAGCTGGTCGGCAGCCCGATCGAAACGGGCGTCGCGCCGGATGCGGTCAATGGCCTTGAAGCGCCCCGCCGAGACCAGCCAGGCCCGCGGATTGGCCGGTATCCCCCGCTCTGGCCAGCTGGCGAGCGCGGCGAGCCAGGCGTCGTGCAGCGCTTCCTCGGCGCGGTCGAACCCGCCCAGCAGGCGAATGAGCGTGGCCAGCACGCGCGGCGCCTCGGCGCGATAGACCGCCTCGATGGCCCGACCCGCTTCGTTCAACCTTGGACGCTCATCACCGGCCGCACTTCCACGCAGCCGATCCGGGCCAGCGGGATATTGGCGCCGATGCGCATGGCCTCGTTGAGGTCCGCCGCCTCGATCAGGATGAAGCCGGCCACCTGTTCCTTGAGCTCGGCGAAAGGCCCGTCGGTGGCGCTCATCTTGCCCTGGCGCATCCGCACCGTGGTGGCGTTGGCGGGCGACATCAGCGCCTCGGCCGCGATGAAATGGCCCCGCCGCTGCAGCTCCAGGTCGTATTCCGCCGAATCCTTGACCAGTTGCGCCCACTCGCCGGGTGGCAGCGTGTCGGGCAGGGTGCTGTCGAAGCAGACGAGGCAGAGATATTTCATGTCGGATCCTCCGGTTTTGGTTGTACCGGACTCTCATCGAACGGGAAGGGGCGGATTCGACATCGCCGCGCGTTCAAATGAAGTTCCCTGGCCTAGCCGGCGCGCTTGGCCGGGCTGCGGCTCTGGTTGGCCAGCCCGCTGATCGCCGCGCGCAGTGCCGCCGGCTTGACCGGCTTGGTGACCACGGCAATGCCGCGCTCCTCGGCCAGGGCCCGCACCGCCGGGCTGCGGTCCGCCGTCACCAGCGCCGCCGGCAGGTGCCCGCCCACATTGTGCCGGAGCCATTCGATGGCATCGAGGCCCGAGGTCTGGTCGAGGTGATAGTCCATCAGCACGAGGTCCGGATACCAGCCTTCCAGTAGCCGCTCGCGGTCGATCTGCTTGAGCGAGAGCGCGCTGCGCACATCGCATCCCCAATGGCGCAGCAGCCCCTCCATCGCCTCAAGGATGGCGGCCTCATTGTCCACGCACAGGATCTTGAGGCCCTGCGTGCCGAAGCTGGTTTCGGCCGGCGCCGGATTGGCCTCTGGTACGGCCTTGATGGTACGCGTTGCCGGCAGGAACAGCGAAAAGCGCGAGCCGCGCCCTTCTCTGCTGTCGAGTTCAAGCACCAGCCCCAGCGCCGTGACGAGGCGCTGTACGATGGAAAGCCCCAGCCCCAGGCCCTGCGCCATCCGCGCGCCACGCTCCAGCCGCGAGAATTCGGCAAACAGCAGCCGGTGCTGGTCCTTGTTGAAGCCGATCCCGGTGTCGATCACGTCGAGCCGCATGCGACCGCCCCGCCGCCGGAAGCCGACCAGCACCTTGCCCCCCGGCTGGGTATATTTGATCGCGTTGGAGACCAGGTTCTGCACGATGCGCCCCACCAGCGAGCGGTCCACCATCACCGTCGCATCGGTTGCCACGATGCGCAGCGAGATGCTGCGCTCGCGTGCCATGGGGCCGAATTCCACCTCGATCTTCTTGAGGATGTCCCGCCCGGCCACCGGCGCTGGCACGGGCTTGAGCGCGCCGCTGTCGATGCGCGAAATATCGAGCAGGGCGCCCATAATGTCTTCCACGGCCGTCAGCGACGCCTCGATGGAGTTGGCGAGGTCAGCCAGCCCGGTCGATTTGGCCCGCTCGATCAGCGTGGACGTATAGAGCCGCGCCGCATTGAGCGGTTGCAGCAGGTCGTGGCTGGCGGCCGCGAGGAACCGCGTCTTGTCGTGGTTGGCGGCATCCGCCTTGGCGCGTGCGCTTTCAAGCTCGGCATTGACCCGGGTCAGCGCCGACGTCCGCTCCGCCACTCGCTCCTCCAGCGACTGGTTCACCCGCTCGAGTTCGCGCTCGGCGCGCACCCGGGCGGTGACATCGGAAAAGCTGATGACGAGGCCGCCATTGGGCAGGCGGCTGGAGTGGAATTCCAGGGTCTGGCCGGCATTGCCCAGCCGCTGCGTTACGGTGGTCGGCGAGGCTGTCAGCAGGTTGATTCGTTCGATCGCCAGCCGCGCCGCATCGCCGCTGCCAAAGTCGCCACGGTCTCCCAGAAACAGTGCGATGTCGAAGAGCGGCGTGCCCGGCTTCACCAGTTCGTCGGGCAGCACCAGCAGAGTGTTATAGCGGCTGTTCGAGGTCACGAGGCGCAGCGCGGCATCGAACACCGCAATGCCTTGCGGAATGTAATCGATCGCATGCCTGAGGCTGGTGGCAGCCGCGGTCTCGTGGGCGGGCATTTTCTGCGGTCCTGGATCTCTGGGCGCGGCGGGACTATCGGCCCGCCATGAAAGCTGCGCAAGACCTACTCTGGGCCCATTGCATTTGTCTGCCGACTGAGGGAGTCTTTCCCTCTATGCGTCGGGGCAATGGGCTGGCGCCAAGCTGGAGGGGATACGCAATGTTCAAGGAATTTCGGGACTTCGCCATCAAGGGCAACATGATCGATCTCGCCATTGGCGTGATTATCGGCGCCGCCTTCGGCGCGATCGTGTCCTCGATCGTCGATGATATCTTCATGCCCCTGATCGGCCTGATCATCGGCGGCGTGGACTTCTCGAACCTGTTCGTTGTCCTGTCCAACCCCGACAATGTGGCTGTGCCCTCGGTGGCCGCCGCCAAGGAAGCGGGCGTCTCCACGCTCAATGTCGGCCTCTTCATCAATGCCGTGGTCAAGTTCACCATCATCGCCTTCGTGCTGTTCATGGTGGTCAAGGGCATCAACTCGCTCAAGCGCGAGGCCGCCAAGGAACCCGTCGCCCAGACGCCTGCCCCCAGCAAGGAAGAAGTGCTGCTCACCGAAATCCGCGACGCCCTGCGCGCCAACCCGCGCTGACCGCCCGCGCGACTGCGTAACGTCGCAGGATAAAAATCCGTTGACATAGGGTGTCTAGGTAAATATCCCTATTACCTAGGTAGTTCATCCTACGTATTCTCCTTATCGGACGGCAAGAACACTTATCGCAAACTACCTTGGCGATTCACCTGGGGGCGTCGCTGGCGAGGCTGCCATCGGCAGTACTGCGAGGGGTGCGAGTTCGTCAGGCGAAAGGGTGCGACGTAAGCGAAACTTGCCAGCTGGACGGGGGCAATATGAGCGACGAGATCTACTATCATTCCTTTCTCAATCGAGGCCGGCTGATCCACATCGTGGATGGGGACCCAGCCACCTGCGAGGCCCTGAGCGTGCTGTTCCGCCTCGAGGGCTTCCAGACGTCCTTCTCGCTGAACGCGGAACATTTCATCGTCAATCTGCAACGGCGACGGCCCGATGTCGTCCTCATCAACCTCGCCTTGGGCGATGAGAGCGGTCTGGCGCTGCTGCGCAGCGTCAAGGCCATGCGCACCGGCACGCCCGTTTTCATGCTCGCCGAGACCCCGCAGGTCGCCGCCACGGTCACCGCCATGAAGCTGGGCGCGTCGGACGTCATCACCAAGCCGATCGACACCGAGCACCTGCTGACGGTGATCCGCGACGCGCTGCGGCTCGATATCCATCTGCGGCCGGTGCAGGGCGGGCGCCGCCCCGTCGAAGTGCGCGGCTTCGCCCAGCTCACCCCGCGCGAGCGGCAGGTGCTCGAGCTGATCACCAATGGCCAGTCCAACAAGGAAGCCGGCCGCGAACTCGGTATTTCCCCCCCGCACCATCGAAGTCCACCGCGCCCGCGTCATGGAGAAGCTGGGAGCGCGCAATACGGCGGACCTGATGCGGATCGTGCTGACGGGGTGAGCAGAGCCGGTCAAGTTGCCACGCCTGGCCATCAGGCGGGGACGAGGCCTCAAACGACGCGGAACGGATGACGTCCAGCGCCTGCCGCCCTGCTGAATTCAATAGTATTGACTAATGCATTAGCGTTGGCTATTGAATTTCCATGAACCAGACCCAGGACATGACTGCCGTGATGCGAGCCTTGGCCGACCCCACGCGGCGAGCCGTCTTTGAACGCATCGTCACTTCGGAAGAAGTCAGCGTCGTTGAGCTCACCAGGGCCAGCAACGTCACCCAGGGCGCGATCTCGCAGCATCTCAAGACCTTGAAGAAGGCTGGGCTCGTTGCGGAACGGCCGGAGGGCCGCAACGTCTATTATCGTGTTCAACCGACAGGTCTCGCGCCGCTGGTCGATTGGATGGACCACTATGGCGTGTTCTGGCGCCATCGCTTCACCGACTTGAAGAAGCTCTTGAAGGAGATAGATCCATGAACCAGGTGGACCAAATGGACAGAAGTTCCGAGTCCTCGAACACTCGCGCCATTGTTGTCGACGAGATCATTCCCCACAGCCAGGCGAAAGTTTGGGAGGCTATCACTAGGCATGACTACCTGGACCGATGGCTGATGAAGAACGATTTCGAGCCGGTCGTCGGGCACCGGTTTACCTTTCAGGCCCAACCGATGGGCGATTGGGACGGCGTCGTTCATTGCGAGGTTCTGCAATGTGATGCTCCCAATATCCTGAGCTATTCCTGGGTCGGTGGATCTGCAACGAACCCGGGAGTTGGCTCCGTTCTCGATTCCACACTGACAATAACACTCACTCCGGTCGAGGGCGGCACGCGCTTCAGGCTGGTGCATGACGGGTTCCGTTCACCAGAAAACGACGCGGGCTTCACGGCGATGAGCAGCGGCTGGGGTGGAATCATCAATCGGATCGAGGCCTTGCTGGCCGAAAGTCCCTGAACGTGATGGCGCCAGCGGTGGCGCCTGAACATCCGGACCATGCGGGCAGATGCTGCTTCCGCCCGCATGGTGGTGAAGTCTACCAGGGGACCTTGCCCTGCGGCTCGACAAAGCTGCCGGAAATGGCATCGGGGCCGAGCAGGGCATAGGCGACCGGAAGGCGTGCGCCTTCGGCCGGCGTCATGAAGCCGTTGCCGCCTGTCAGGTCGGTCTGGACATAGCCGGGCGCCACCGAGTTCACGACGATGGGCGTGTCCCTGAGTTCCGCGGCCAGCTGGACTGTCAGCATGTTGAGCGCGGCCTTGGACGCATTGTATCCGATCAGTCGGGCCTCGTAGTAAGGCGAGGTCGGGTCGCCATTGATGGCGAGCGAGCCCAAGGTAGTTGCAAGGTTCACGATGCGACCCGCCGTCGAGCGGCGCAGCAAGGGCAGCATGGCCTGCGTCACGGCGAGGGTGCCGAGGAAATTGGTTTCCATTTGCCTGCGCGCCGCAGCGGTTGAGCCAAGCGAAGGAGGACCATCTTCGGCATCCACGATCCCGGCATTGTTCACGAGAATGTCGAGCCGGCCATACTTGGCGGCTATCGTTTCAACTGCCGAAGCTATGGTCGCCTCGTTGGTGAGGTCGATTTCGATCGCCTCGACGGCCAGCCCGGCCTGTTCCAGGTCGCTGGCGGCATGCCGGCCGCGTTGCAGGTTTCGCGCACCCATTATCACCGCAATGTCGGCCTCGGCCAATTGGCGGGCAATTTCCAAACCGATGCCTTTGTTCGCCCCGGTCACAAGCGCGACCTTCTTCAAATCCGTCATTGATTTTCCTCGGATATTCGCCGAATTGATGCCTTCAATATATGAAGGATCATTCGTTTTCGGGATTCGCATATGGACGCGACACCGCCCAGGCATCTCAGCGCCCGCAAGAAGCCGCGCCAGGCACGGTCGGCCACGACGGTCGAGGCGATTTTCGAAGCGACCATTCAGGTTTTGCTGCGGGAGGGAATCCATCGGCTGACGACCACGCGCGTGGCCGAGCGCGCCGGCGTATCGGTGGGCACCATGTACCAGTATTTCCCGCACAAGCAGGCGCTGCTCTATGCGCTCAACGAGCGGTATCTCGATCTGGTGGCCGAGCGCGTGGAAGCGGCCTGCCAGGCCCAACATGGAGCCCCGACGAAAGCGATGGTTGAGGCGCTGGTCACCGCCTATTGGGAGGCCAAGACCGAGCGCAGCGAAGTGACGCGCGCGCTCTACCGGTCCGCTGTCGAACTCGACAACGAAGCCCTGATCGAGGCTTTCGCCAGGCGCATGGACGCGGCAACCATCGCCATGCTGAAAAGTGCCCCCGACGCGGTCTATGCCAATCTTGATCTGGTCAACGTCACGCTGCTGTCGGTGATCTTCGGGACGGTGCGAAACGTCTTTGAACGCAATCTGCCGGCGTCCCAGCAGGTCGCAATTCGCCACCAGCTGACGATCATGTGCCTGTCCTATCTCGAAATGTCGGCAGGCAAAGCCGAGCCCGGAGCCCCTGGCTGTGCCTAGCCGGCCTTGACCAGCGAGCGCGCCCATGCCCGCGCGCGCTCCACCTCGCCATCCCTGAGCGGACCTTCGGTCCCGCCGACGAGGAAGCCGGCGGCTTCGCCGGCCAGTACACATCCCTTGGCGGCCAGCATGCGCTGCAGCACGTCGCTGGCATAGCCGCCCACTTCGACCACCCAGCGCAGCGGTGCCGGGTGGATGGTCTCGAGATCAAGGCGCGTATCGAAGGCCGCCGCGGCCAGCGGACCCAGCGTGGCATCGGCGTAACCGTCGAGGAAGTTCTGCATGTTGGGGGTGGGGCGGAAGCCGCGCGTCGGAGAACCGACGATCAGCAGGTCGACGCCGTCCAGGCTGACGTTGGTCGCCGTGCCCACGGCGGCCAGGCGCACGCTATGGGTGGTTTCAAGTTCGCTGGCCATCGCCTTGGCCAGCGTCGCGGTATTGCCGAAAACGCTGTCGTAAACGATCAAGATCGTCATGGGAGCCTCCTGACACTGCCAGCAGACCATGCGCCCCAAAAGGGCGGCGCACTTTGACTTTGATCAACCCCCGGTGGTGGGCAGGGTCAGATCGCCGCTCGTCAGCTTGCTGGCGGTGATCTTCGCGTCGGCCGCCTCGCGCGGAAGCTCGAGGCTCGTCCAGACGCTGACCAGGGCATGGCGCAGCGCAAAGATCATCTCGTCGGTATGCAGCGGCGTCGGCGTGATGCGCAGCCGCTCGGTACCCTTGGGCACGGTCGGGTAGTTGATCGGCTGGATGTAGATATTGTGCTTTTCGAGCAGCATGTCGCTGGCTGCCTTGCACTGGCGCGCGTCGCCTACGATCAGCGGCACGATATGGGTATCGGTCTCCATGACCGGCAGGCCGGCATCGGCCAGGATCGCCTTGGTCAGGCGCGCCTGGCGCTGGTGCATCACGCGTTCATGCGTCGAGTCCTTGAGATGCTCGATCGAGGCGCGGGCCGCCGCGCAAAGCGCCGGGGGCAGGGAGGTGGTGAAGATGAATTCGGGCGCGTAGGAGCGCACCGCATCCACGATCGCCTTGTTGGCGGCGATATAGCCGCCCATCGTGCCAAAGCCCTTGGCCAGCGTGCCTTCGACAATGTCGATACGGTCCATCAGGCCGTCGCGCTCGGCAATGCCGCCGCCGCGCGGGCCATACATGCCCACCGCATGGACTTCATCGATATAGGTCAGCGCGCCGAATTCCTCGGCCAGGTCGCAGATTTCCCTGATGGGGGCCACGTCGCCATCCATCGAATAGACCGATTCAAAGCAGATCAGCTTGGGCCGCTTGCGGTCGGTGGCCGCCAGCAATTCGCGCAAATGCGCCACATCGTTATGGCGGAAGATCTGCTTCTGCATGCCGGACTGGCGCACGCCCTGGATCATCGAGGCGTGGTTGAGCTGGTCCGAGAAGATGATGCAGTCGGGCAGCAGGCGCGCAATGGTGGCAATGGCTGCTTCGTTGGAAACGAAACCCGAGGTGAAGACCAGCGCCGCTTCCTTGCGGTGCAGGTCGGCCAGCGACCGCTCCAGCTCGACCAGCGGCCGGTTGGTGCCTGAAATATTGCGCGTGCCGCCCGAGCCGACGCCGAGCTTGCCGGCCGTCTCCTGCATGGCGCCGATCACCTTGGGGTGCTGGCCCATGCCCAGATAGTCATTGGAGCACCAGATGGTCAGTTCGCGCTGGTTGTCGGAATCGTCGCGATAGATGGCGCGCGGGAATTGCCCGGCAATGCGCTCAAGATCGGCAAAGACGCGATAGCGCTTTTCCGCGCGCAACGTATCGACTGCATCTTCGAATATGCCGCGATAATCCATCGGAAACGTCCTTCTTGCCTCGCCGCCCCCGGGCGAACCGCTCGGCAACAAGCCATAACTAGGTAGGCGCTCATGTCATTGACATAGGTCAATTCGACGCGCGCCGGCATGCTGCCAGGACACTTTGGCGCAAGGCGCAGGCCCGGCAACTTGAGACTCATTCTAAAGTGTCGGGCCCCTTCTGCCAATGCTTCAGTCGCCCTGAAGCCGCAAATGCAGCTCCGGCACGGGCAGGGACCACCCGCTTGTCGGGCAGACGCGCCTGCGCTACCACCCATCACGGAGGGCCCATGACAGAGTTTGCTCGCTATCCCAGTCTCGCCGGCACGCCGGTGATCATCTCCGGCGGCGCTTCGGGCATAGGCGAAAGCCTGGTGCGCAATTTCGCCGCCCAGGGCGCCAGGGTCGGATTTGTCGACATCGCCGTTGCTGCGGGCGAGAAGCTCGCCGGGGAACTGACCGCTGCCGGCCACACCGTGCGGTTCACCCCCTGCGATATCACCGACATCGAGGCCTACCAAGCCGCCATTGCCGGCTTTGCCGAGGCACATGGCGATGCTCTGGTGCTGGTCAACAACGCCGCGCATGATCAACGGCATGACTGGAGCGAGGTCACGCCCGCCTATTGGGACGACCGAATGGCGGTCAATCTGCGCCACGCCTTCTTCGCCATCCAGGCCGTCGCCCCCGGCATGGTCCGGGCCAGGCGTGGCTCCATAATCAATACCGGCTCGATCAGCTGGATGATCCTGACGCCGTCCCTGCCGGTCTACGAGACCGCCAAGGCGGCGATGCACGGGCTGACCCGCGCCATGGCCCGTGAACTGGGCCGGTCGGGCATTCGCGTCAACTCGCTGGTGCCCGGCGCCATCCTGACCGAGCGGCAGCTGGCGCTCTGGCTCGATGAGACGACGCTCCAGCAGATCGTCGACGCCCAGGCGCTCGCCAGCCATGTCTATCCCGACGACGTCGCCCGCATGGCCCTGTTCCTGGCCGCTGAAGACAGCGCCATGATCTCGGCCCAGCAATTCCTCGTCGATGGCGGCTGGGCCAGTACCTGATCTGTTGCTTGGTACGTTCATCTGGCGTTCAGGCTCTTTGCTTCACCACCATCCTGCCGTATTCAGTGGTCACCACAGGCCACTTTCCGAATCCTTCAGGGGGATAATAATGAAGTCGAAGATTCTGGTTGCGCTCGCCGCGACCCTGGCGCTCACCGCCTGCACCACCACCAATCCTTATACGGGCCAGTCCCAGCTCTCCAATACTGCCGGCGGTGCGCTGATCGGCACGGGCGGCGGCGCAGTCGCCGGTGCCCTGGTTGGCGCTGCCGTGGGTGGCGATCCGCGCGTTGGCGCGTTGATCGGTGCTGGTGTCGGCGGCCTCACCGGCGCGGCCATCGGCTCCTATATGGACCAGCAGGAAGCCGAACTGCGCGCCCAGTTGCAGGGCACCGGCGTCTCGGTCACCCGCGTCGGCCAGAACATCATCCTCAACATGCCGTCCAACATCACCTTCGCCACCGACCAGTCAACGGTGCAGCCGGCCTTCAACCAGACCCTGGTCTCGGTCGCGCTCGTGCTCAAGAAGTTCGACAAGTCCATCGTCGACGTCTATGGCCACACCGACAGCCAGGGCGACGATGCCTATAACCTGAGCCTCAGCCAGCGCCGCGCCGTTTCGGTTGCGACCATCCTGGCCAACCAGGGCATCGACCAGCGCCGCTTCTATATCGAAGGCAAGGGTGAAACGTCCCCGATCGCCAGTAATGCCACCGAAGCCGGCCGCGCCCAGAACCGCCGCGTCGAAATCCAGATCGCGCCCATCAACGGCTGATCCTGGCTGTCGTCAGAATCGAAAAGCGCGGCTCGAGGGCCGCGCTTTTTGTTTGTCAGGACGTCGGAGCCACCGGTTCCACCACCGGCTCGGCTGAGGGCGTTCCCGGCTGGACATCGCTGCCCGGTGCGCCATTGAACATCTGCATGAGAAACAGCAATGCGATGACGATGGCGAGGCCAAAGACGCCATAGAGCCACCAATTGGTCGGTCCCGTTGCGGCCACTGTGGCTTCATGCTCGCCTGCCACCTTGATCGCCGAACCATCCGGCACATCGATGCGCGAGCCGTTTTCGTCGACCAGGTGATCCACGCTTGCCACGGTGGGCTGCGGTTGCTTGGGGGCGGTAGCCATCAGAAGTCTCCCTTGATCACGGTATCCCCGCCCACGCCATCCTGCACGCCCTGGCGCACTTCGGCGATGGCAAGGTCGATCTCTTCGGCATCAAAGCCGAGGTCCTTGCCTTCCTGGCTTGCGCCGGTCACGTCCGACTTGAGCTGGTGCAGCAGGTCGAGCTTTTCCCGGGCGGTAAATAGGCTGTTGTGAGCGATGGCCATGGGAGTGATTTTGTCATTGCCGCCCATGCGGTCGCGGAGGCTGTCAAAGATCATCTCGCGTCTCCTTCAATGGGTCTGGTGACCCCCGACAAACCAATGCTTTGCCAAGCCGCGGGGTTCCGTTCCCCGTCTCGCACCACGGTCCGATCACATTTTTTTCAGCCGGAACCGGTGGCGCCGCGGGCACGTTGACCTGTCACACGCAACCACAGAGGAGTTCGAAATGGCTTACGATGACATTCGCAACCGCGATGCCGACGTCAAGGAAACCCACGACCTCATCGCCTCCGACAAGGTCGAAGGCACCAAGGTTTATGACCCGCACGGCGAGCATATCGGTTCGGTCGAACGCCTTCTGGTCGAAAAGCGCAGCGGCAAGGTTTCCTATGCCGTGCTGAGCTTTGGCGGCTTCCTCGGCATCGGTGAAGACCACTACCCGCTGCCCTGGTCCAAGCTCAACTACGACGAGAGCCTGGGCGGCTACCGTGTCGACGTCACCAAGGAGCAGCTGGAAGGCGCTCCGAAGTATGACTACGAGCATGACGAGGATTACTGGACGGCAGAGAACGGTCGTCGCGTCTACGACCACTACGGTGTCGCGCCCTACTGGATCTAGTCAGCTCCCCGGCATTTCATGACCAAGTGATACTGCCAGCCGGCGCCCCCCTCGGGGACGCCGGTCTTTCCTTTTGCGGGGCGAGCCCTAGCTAAGCAGGCCGCGCCAAGCTATTCAGTAGATCCCGACACATGACAGAACCGCCAAAGAGTTCTGAGAGGAAAACCTGACAATGACGAGCCCTGCTGAACGCGACGCACTGGACGCCGACCTGCTCGCACAGGTCACCGAAATCGTCTCCGCCTATGTCTCCAGCAATCCCATTTCGCCCGCCGACCTGCCCGCCCTGATCGCCGATACCCATCGGGCGCTGCAGTCCCTCTCTGCCAACGGCGTGGCTGCCGTGGTGGAGGAGTTGACCCCGGCCGTGTCGATCAGGAAGTCGGTGACCCCGGACTACATTGTCTGTCTGGAAGACGGCAAGAAGTTCAAGTCGCTGAAACGGCATTTGAGCGTGCTCGGTATGACGCCGGATGAGTACCGCGCCCGTTGGGGCCTGCCCAAGGACTATCCGATGGTCGCGCCGAACTATGCGGCAACGCGGTCCGCGCTCGCCAAGTCCAACGGACTGGGCCGCAAGCCGGATGTGTCCGCCAAGCCGGTCAGGAAGTCGAAAGCCCGCGCCTAGGGTTCTCCGCAAAGCATTACCCGACGACGGAAGCCGAGATGGATCAGAATAAGACCGCCCTTGAACGCACATTCGAACTGGCCAAGTCAGGCCGGTTCGCCAGCTTTGGCGAAATCAAGAAGGTCGTGCGTGGCGAAGGTTATGCCGTGGACCAGCTCACCGGTCCGCAACTCTCCAAGCAGGTTCGCGGCCTGATCGAACTCGCCCGGACCCGCCAGTCGGCCGAACGCTAGGGGGCAGGCCGTTCAGGCCTGCTGGCGCCGGTTGATATAGGCCAGCAGCAAGGGTGCGGCAAACAGCGTTGCGATGCCCGCCAGGGGGTCGGAAACGACCAGCAGCAGGCCGATCCAGGCGGAGAGTACCAGGGGCAGGGCGCGGCGGGCCTGCGGTGGCTCGGCGGCAAGTCCCAATATTTCGGCCGTGGAAAGCACGCGGCCCTGGCACAGGACAACCGGCGCCGCGTCGGCGGTCGGCTGCGGCGTCGATACGCAAATGTGTTCCACAGCCATGATCGCCTCGCTTGATCGGAGCGACCATGACGCGCAAAAGCTTCGTCGGCTTTGAAACGCGAGCCGGCATTTTAGCGGACCCAGCAAGACATTGTTAATCGCAGGGCGTTTTGCCCCAAGACTTTCCCCCGTCCCGGGCGTTTGCTCGGTTGGGGTTGATGGTTTTGGCGACCGATCCATGTCCGAACAGCGAAGCGAACGGACCAATCAATCATGCTTCTGGCCATTTTGGCGCTCCTTGCCAGTTTTGATGCGACCACGCTGCTGAGCCTGGCCGGCGCCTATTTTGGCGGCGCCGCCGGCGCGGTGGTGGGCATGGTTGTCGGCATTGTGCTGGCCTTCCTCCTCATGGCGCGGAGGGCAGGGCGATGATGACCGACAGGGCAATCTGCATCTGCGTCGTCGGCACGCGGCCGGAAGTCATCAAGATGGCCGCGGTGATCGCGCGCCTGGGGGAAAGCGACTGGGCAAGGCCATTCATCGTCAGCATCGGCCAGCATGCCGAGCTGCTTGACCGGGCCATGGCCGATTTCGGCCTCGTGGCGGACCATCACATCGCCATCGACCGCAATCGGGGCTCGATCCTCGAAGTCGCGTCCCAGGCCATGGATCGCCTCGATGCGCTGCTGGAGGGCCTCGACCCCGCCTGCGTCATCGCCCAGGGCGATACGACCACGGTAATGGCGGCCTCCCTCGAGTTCGCCGAATGGCACTCCAAGGACCTGGTCGTGCGCGAAAGCATGACCGGCGTGGTGCCCTGCGCCGGCGTCTCCGCCTGCTTCTCCCATCGCGCCATCGACGCCCTGCGCCAGGAGCGGGCCGGCGAAGTCTTTTCCACCACCAGCCTGACCGAGGACTACGACATCGCCTTCCGGCTGGCCAAGATGGGCATGCGGGAAATCTTCGTGCGCCTCCCCATCTCCCTGGTCGTCGAGGCAGTGGGGCCGGACGGCATGCCCGAAATCACCCGGCGCAGCATGCCGGTCGCCACCCGCGAGTTCTTCCCCGAGGATTTCCGCGCGGCCTATCGGCAGCTGGCGCGGTGGCTATTGGGCATCGCCTTCCAGGGCTGGACGCAGCACGGCTGGGAGGGAAATCTCGGCGCCAAATACTTCTTCCTGCGCGATCGCAAGGGGCTGATCACCGCTCCCGCCGCGATCCTGGCCTATTTCGCCATGTTCAGCCTGCTTGTCGGCCATGGCCTCTTCCAGTTCCTGCCCCAGGCCGAGCGGCCGCCCTATGCCCTGCTCGGGTCCGACCTGTACCGCACGCTGCTCTGGGTAAATCTCATTCTGCTCGGCAACCGGCTGGTGCAACGCACCCTCTTCACCACCCGGATTTACGGCATCTGGCAGGGGCTCATGGCCGGGCCTCGCATGATCGTGTCGAACCTGTTGAACTTCTTCGCCACCCTGCGCGCCGCGGCTATCTTCGCGCGGCACAAGGCCACCGGCAAACCCATCGTCTGGGACAAGACCACCCATTCCTACCCCTTCCAGATTGCCTCAGGCGTCGCGCGTCTTCCGGGATAGGTGTGTCGTGCCGAATGCTGGTCCGCCGTGCCGCCGATGACGACACCATACGGACCGGCAGCCCGTGGGGCTGCCGGCAGGTTTGCTCCTAGTAGTCGAACTGCTTGGCCAGGGTCAGCTTGAAGGTGCGGCCCTTCGAGCGGTCCATCGAGAGGTTCTCGCGGTAGTCGGCGTTGAAAATGTTCTCGATGGAGAACTGCGCCTCGGTCCCCTTGAACGCGCCAGACTGCGGCTTCCAGCTGGCAAAGACGTCGACCGAGGCCCAGCCGCCCGGCATGAGCGTGGCCGGAACCGTGGCCGCGGCGACTATCGGGTTGGCCGCCAGGGTGACCTTGGTGCCATATTCGACGTCATGCTCGGGCAGGCGGCCTCCCAGGGTCAGTACGACCTTGTCCTGCGGCAGGGAGTCGAGGGGATCGCCAGCCAGGCGTGTATTGCTGGCATTGGTGGCGGCCGACCCGCCCGCACCCAGGAAGGTCTGGCTATATTCGCCGCGTGTCAGCGTATAGGCGAGACGCCCGAACACATGGTCGGACTCATAGGAGCCCTCGAGTTCCAGCCCCCAAAGCCGCATGCCCGCGATATTGACGAAATAGGGCGCATTGGCCGTGACCGGGTTCGAGCGGATGCCGTCGGTGATGTTGTTGTAGAAGCCCGTGGCCTTGAACCCGGCGCGATCACCGGCCGTGAGCAAGTCATAGCCCTGCAGGCCGAACCCAGCTTCGTAATTGTCCGAGGCTTCCTTCCGCAGGTTCAGGTTGGCCGAGCGGGTCCCCGAATACTGGAACATTTCGTCCAGCGTCGGCAGGCGCTCGGTATGCGCCACGGAGCCAAAGACGTTGAAATTGTCGTTAAACTTGTAAACCGCGGCGAGCTTGGGCGAGAAGGCTGCCTGCCCATTCGGCGTCGTGGTGGCCAGTGACTGGCTCGGGTTGAGATAGGAATAGTCGACGCGCGCCCCGGCAATGACCGTGAACCGCTCGTCGATCGTATGCTCGCTCTGCGCGAACACGCCGACATTGGTGGAGGTGCCTTCCGGGTGGGTGGTGATCACGCCGCCGCCGACGGGCGCCGCGACGCGGTTCTGGTTGCTCGCCTGCACGCCATAGGTGAGGTAGTTGACCCAGTTGTCGCCCGAGAACTCAGAGGTATTGGCCGCGTTGAGCTGCACGGTCTGGTAGCCGTAATCGGCGGCGCCGATGCTGCCCAGGAACGGGCTGGTCGGGTTGCGCTGCTGAACGCTGGTGTCGGAATAGGAGAGCTGGACCTTGAGGTCGAGCATCTCGTTATCCGAAGCCGGGTTCTCATAGCTCAGCACGACGGTCTGATCGTCCACGGCGCGGTCGATCTGGCCGAAATTCTGCGGATTGTTCAGCGGAATCGTGCCTGTCTGGGCATAGTCCTGCTTGTCCTGGTCGGTGTTCCAGCGCTGGTAGGACAGGCGAACCACCTGCTCGGCATCCAGATGCATGGTGCCTTTGACAAGGCCTGACCAGGCCGCAAATTCCGAGCCGGGCAGGGTGCCGCCGGCAGCCAGATCCTGCAGGGCCGAGCGGCGGAAATTGCCGGTCGCAAGCACTTCGAATGTCTCGTTGATACGATGCGCCAGAATGGCCGAGACCAGCGCCCCATTGCCATTGGAGCTGTAGCTCCCCTTGACCCGCAGGGCACCCGTCTGCCCGTCCTGGATGAAGTCGGAAGCATCCTTGGTGGTGAAGTTGATGACGCCGCCAAAGGCCCCCGAGCCGTACAGCGTCGAGGATGCCGGGCCGCGCAGGACTTCGACCTGCTTGTAGAGTTCGGGGTCCGAGAAGAACGACCCCATGCGGTATTGCTCGTAGAACTTCTTGGCGCCATCGACCGTGATGATGATGCGCGCTTCATCGCCCGAGGTTTCGGCCGAGCCGATGCCGCGGATATTGAACGACTCGCCGAGCGTGCGCTCGGAGCCGATCATGGTGACGCCGGGAATATCCGCGAAGATCTCGCCCGTTGAACTGGCCTGCTTCTGGTCAATGTCCGCCTGGTCGACCACGGTCACGGCCTGTGGCGTATTGAGCGCCACCTTGGCGGCACCAGCCCCGATTACCAGACGCTCCAGCAGCGTCACATTCGTCATATTCGCATTCGATTGCGCGGCAGCCCCCTGCACACCAATCATCCCCAGCGCCACGCCGCACAGCAGTGCCGCGGCACGCGATCGTACCAGCCCCATGTCAAACTCCAGTTGTCGGTTTCTTGAAGGCTGGCTGGCGGGGAGCTGGCTTGCCGTGATCGCGTCTTTTAATATGACTCTTTCGATCACCTATTGCGTCGAGTAAATAACATGGCTAAGAAAGTCAAGTTTTATGGTGTCGCCCGGCTGTGATCCGGAATGGCGCTACGCAATTGATATGCAAGGACTATTTATGCAAACCGCCGCAGAGCCGCCAGCCGGCGATCGCGAGAATGGCCAGCCCAGAACCATCGGCAGCGACGAATTGTTCGATGGCCAGAGCGAGGTTTTCATCCGGCACAACGGCGTGCAGTACCGCCTCAGAATCACCCGCCAAGACAAGCTCATCCTGACCAAATAGGTTCGAAATTGACCGTCAACGCTGCCAAGACTCCTGCCGAAATCCGAAGCCTGCGGGCTCTGCATCCCGAAATGCGCGAGCGGGATTTCGCCCGTATCCATGCCATTTCCGAGGGCGAACTGGTCGCCGCCGAAGTCGGGCGCAGTGCCATCCGGCTCAAGCCTGATCTCGACATCCTGCTCAATGGTCTGACAGCCGTTGGCGAAGTGATGGCGCTGACCCGCAACGAGAGTGCGGTGCACGAAAAGATCGGCCCCTATGAGAAGGTGGTGATCGGTCCCATGGCATCGATGGTGCTGGGCGAGCAGGTCGACCTGCGCATCTTCCCCACAAAATGGGCCTTTGGCTTTGCCGTGGAAAAGCCCGGCGAGGATGGCGCGGTGCGGCGCTCGCTGCAGTTCTTCGACGCCCAGGGCCATGCGGTGCACAAGGTGCATGCCCGCCCCGCCACCAATCTTGAGGCCTGGTCGGTGCTGGTCACCAATCTGCGCCATCCCGAGCAGGTCGACGCCATCACTGTGACGCCCCAGCCACCCGTTGCCGAACTGGGTGAGCCGGCCGGCGTCGCTGCATTGCGCGAGCGCTGGCAGGCCCTGACGGATACGCATCAGTTCTTCGGCATGCTCAGGAAGCTCAATCTGCATCGCCTCACCGCGATCGAAATGGTCGGCGAGGACCTGGCCTGGCAGCTCGACGCCAAGGCCGTTGAACAGATGTTCGCCGCCGTCGCGGGGACTGACCTGCCGATCATGGCCTTTGTCGGCAATCACGGCTGCATCCAGATTCATGCCGGTCCGGTCACCAACATCAAGCCGATGGGCCCCTGGCTCAACGTGATGGACGACACCTTCCACCTCCATCTGCGGCTCGATCACATCGCCTCGGTCTGGGCCGTGCGCAAGCCGACCAGCGACGGGCACGTCACCTCGGTGGAGGTCTATGACGGCAATCGCGAGTTGATCATCCAGTTCTTCGGCAAACGCCAGGAAGGCTCCGACGAGCGCGCCGGCTGGCGTACTGCCGTCGAGCAATTGCCCCTGCACAACCAGTCCAACGCCGCATGAGGCCCGACATGAACACCCTTTCGTCTAACCGCTTCATCGGCGCCGCTGTCCTGGCTCTCGGCCTTGGTCTGCCCAATGTCGCGGCCCAGGAACTGCATGAATTTTCCGATACCTCGCGCCTCGTCTCCATCGGCGGCTCGCTCACCGAGATCATCTTCGCCCTTGGCGAAGAGGGCAGGCTGGTGGCCCGCGACCAGACGGCCCTCTATCCCGAGGCGGCCCTTGCCCTTCCCGATGTCGGCTATATGCGCCAGCTGGCGCCCGAAGGCGTTCTGTCCGTCAGCCCGTCCGCCCTGCTGGTGATCGAGGGCAGTGGCCCGCCCGAAGCACTCGACGTGCTGAGCCAGGCCGGCGTCGAATATCAGACCGTGCCGGAGAGCTATTCGGCCGACGGCGTCCTGCTCAAGATCCGCGCGGTCGGCCAGGCGCTGGGTGCCGACGACAAGGCCGAGGCCCTTGCCCAGGACACCGAGCAGCAATTTTCTGACCTTGCCGCGCGCCGGCAGGCGGTGACCGAGCCCAAGCGCATCCTCTTCATCCTGTCGGCCGAGGGCGGCAAGATCCAGGCGTCGGGCAGCGATACGGCCGCCGATGGCATCATCGCGCTGGCCGGCGGGGTCAACGCCATCGACGAATATTCCGGCTACAAGGCGCTGACCGAGGAAGCCATTATCGACGCCGCGCCCGACGTCATCCTGATGATGGACCGCGGCGGCGACCATGCTGCCAGTGACGCCGACCTCAAGGCCAACCCCGCTATTGCGCTCACGCCGGCCGGCAAGAACGGCGCCTTCCATCGCCTCGATGGCGGCTATCTGCTCGGCTTCGGTCCGCGCACGGCCGCGGCGGCAGGCGAGCTGTTCAACCTCCTCTACGGCGCGCCGTAAGGAGCCTGGGATGGCGGATGCAATGACCATGTCCCGGACCAGCCTGGCAGCGGATCGCCCCGATGGCGACCGCAGCGCGCTTGGCCGCGTCGCCATCTTCCTTCTTGCCATCCTGCTGCTGGCGATGATGATCCTGTCCATGACCACCGGCGCTTCCGGCGCCTCGGCCTCGACCATTATCGGCGGATGGTTCGGCCTTGTGCCGGACCATGCCGAGCAGGTGCTGCGCGATCACGCCGTCATCTACAACATCCGCCTGCCGCGCATGGTGCTCGGGGCCATGGTCGGCGCAGCTTTGGCGGTTTCGGGTCTGCTCATGCAGGGCTTGTTCCGCAATCCGCTGGCCGATCCGGGTCTGGTTGGCGTCTCGGCCGGCGCCGGGCTGGGCGCGGTCAGCATCATCGTGCTGGGCACCACCATGCTCGCCCCGCTCACTGCCTTCCTGGGCCTTTACGCCCTGCAGATCGCCTCCTTCCTCGGCGGCCTTGCCACCACCTTCATCCTCTATCGCGTCGCCACCCGCAGCGGGCAAACCGCGATTGCCACCATGCTGCTGGCCGGCATCGCCATCGGCGCACTGGCGGGCGCGATCACCGGCGTCCTGGTCTATGTCGCCACCGACAGCCAGTTGCGCGACCTGACGTTCTGGGGCCTGGGCTCGCTCTCGGGCGCCAACTGGACCAAGATCGCGGCCTCGGGTCCCATCATCACCATCTCGCTCATCGCCGCGGCTTTCCTCAGCAAGGGGCTCAATGCGCTGACGCTGGGCGAAGCCACGGCGGCCCACCTTGGCGTGCCGGTGCAACGCTTCAAGCTTCTCACCATCCTGGCCGTTGCCGGCGCGACCGGCGCATCGGTGGCGGTGAGCGGCGGCATCGGCTTTGTCGGCATCGTCGTGCCGCACCTGCTGCGGCTGGTGATCGGCCCCGACCATCGCTACCTGCTGCCGGCCACGGCCCTCCTGGGAGCGTCCTTCCTGCTGCTGGCCGACGCGGTGAGCCGGTTGATCGTTGCCCCGGCCGAGCTGCCGATCGGCATCATCACCGCCGCTTTCGGCGGGCCCTTCTTCCTCTGGATCCTGCTGCGCAAGCGCGCGGCCTTCGCCTGGTGACGTCATGATTGATGTGCATGCGCTTTCCGTCAGCCTGGGCCATCGCCAGATCCTGCACGACGTCTCCTTTTCAGCGCCGCCAGGTGCCGTGACGGCGGTCATCGGGCCCAATGGCTCGGGCAAATCGACACTGATGAAGGCGCTCTGCCGGGACTATGCCTATGACGGAACGGTCAGCCTCAATGGCCACGACCTGGCTTCGCTCAGTCTGGTGCAGGCGGCGACATGGCGGGCAGTATTGCCCCAGGCCAGCAGCCTGCCATTCCCCTTCACCGTGCGCGAAGTCGTTGCGCTGGGGTTGACGGCCGGACGGTCGGGCCTGCCGCTCGGCATGGTCCGGCAATTGCCCGACATGGCCCTGGCCGCCGTTGACCTCGCCGGCTTTGGCGGGCGCTATTATGGCGAGATCTCGGGCGGCGAACAGCAGCGCGTGCAACTGGCCCGCGTGCTCTGCCAGGTTTGGATCCCGGTGCTCGATGGCGTGCCGCGCTACCTCTTTCTCGACGAGCCGGTGTCCAGCCTCGACGTCAAGCACCAGCTGATGATCATGGATGTCGCCCGCCGCTATGCCGATGCCGGCGGCGGGGTCATCGCCATCCTGCACGATCTCAACCTGGCGGCGATGTATGCCGATACCATCCTGGCCCTGCGCGACGGGCGCGTGGCGGGGTTCGGCGCGCCCGGCGCGGTGCTGACAGACCAGCTGATCTCCCAAGTGTTCGACTGTCCCCTGCGCGTCGGCGTGGCGCCGCCGGCCGGCTGGCCATTTGTCCTGCCCCAATCCGTCGGCCGCAGGCATGCGTCCGATCTCAACATCAAGGTTGCCTAATGCCCCTACGCCCCTTCGCCGCGACCCTGGCGCTCCTGCTCTGTTCACCCGCTCTTGCCCAGGCGCCGGCCTCTGCCCCCGCGTCCCTGGTGCTCGAACTCAATGCCCTCCAGCCTGCCGAGGCAGGGTGCCGGGTGACCTTCCTCGCCACCAACCGCCTGGGCGGCCGGCTGGATCGCGCCGCCGTTGAGCTGGCCTTGTTCGATGCAGCCGGGACCATCGATCGCATCGTCACCCTCGATTTCAAGGACCTGAGCGTGGACAAGACCAAGGTGCTGCAGTTCGAGCTCGCCGGCTTGCAATGCGACGGCCTTGGCCGCCTGCTGGTCAATGACATTACGGCCTGCGAGGGCGCCATCAGCCCGCCCACCATCTGTCTTGACGCGCTTGAGACCAGCACCCGTCTCGACGTCGATTTCGGGGTCTAGCATGGCGGTCCAGGAACACAGCTTCTCCATGGTCGCCCTCTTCATGCAGGCGGACTGGGTGGTCAAATCGGTCATGCTGGGGCTGCTGCTGGCCTCGGTTTGGTGCTGGGCCATCATCGCCAACCGCATCTCGACCTATGCCAGGGCCCGCCGCGACATGGCCGCCTTCGACCGCGCCTTTGCCTCCGGCCGGCCGCTGGCCGAGCTGCGCAGCGACTATGCGGGTAAGGATGCCAGCGGACTTTCCGCCGTCTTCCTCGCCGCGATGGAAGAGTGGGACAAGAGCCATGCCCAGCACGCGGCAACGTCAGGTGGCCTGCAGAGCCGGCTCGAGATCGCGCTCGACCTAGCGGTCACCGAGCAAAGCGCCGAACTGGAAAAGCGCCTCGCCTTCCTCGCTACCATCGGCAGCGCCGGACCTTTTGTCGGCCTGTTCGGCACCGTCTGGGGCATCATGAATGCCTTTACCGCCATTGCCTCTGCCGAAAATACCAGCCTCGCCGTGGTGGCGCCCGGCATTGCCGAGGCCCTGCTGGCCACGGCGCTGGGTCTTCTGGCGGCCATTCCCGCGGTGATCGCCTACAACAAGCTCAATGCCGATGCCGGCAAGCTGATCGGGCGGCTGGAAGCCTTTGCGGACCGGCTCGTGGCGCTGCTGTCGCGGCAACTGGACGCCGGGAAGACGCTCTGATGGGCATGTCGGCGGGCGGAGCCAAGGGTGGCAGGCGGCGCGGCCGTGCCCGCAATGCGGCGATCAGCGACATCAACGTGACGCCGATGGTGGACGTGATGCTGGTCCTGCTCGTCGTGTTCATGGTTGCCGCGCCGCTCATGACCATGGGCGTGCCGGTCGACCTGCCGCAGACCCAGGCGCAGGCCATGCCGCTGGAGCGCAAGCCCATCACCGTGACGGTGACGCCGGACGGCGCCATTTCCATCGACAGCGAGCCGGTGACACTCCTAACGCTCGTACCGGCCGTCGCGGCCCTGGCCGTCGACGGAACCGATGAGCGGCTCTATGTGCGCGGCGACGCGACAGCCGCCTATGGCGCCGTCATGGAGGTCATGGGCGCGCTCTCCGCGGCCGGCTACGGCCAGATCGGGCTGATCACCGAACGCCAGCAGGCTCAATGATGCAGTGGGCTCTCCCTGGCTCGGCGCTGGTGCATGCCGCCGTAATCGGCCTGGCGCTCATCGGCTTTGCCTGGCCCGAGCCGGACGACGCGCCTGCCGCCGAAGCGGTGAGCGTCAGCATCGTCACCCTCTCGAACGTCTCGGCCAATGCCACCGAACTGGTACAGAGCCATTCGACGGTCAATCTGGTCTCCTCCGGATCCGCCGCAAGCGCAGCACCGATCGAATCGCTCGAACCGGAGACGGTTGCGCCCGTGCAGCCGGCCGCCCAGCAGCCCCTGCGGAGTGACCCCGTCGAACCGGGCCCGGTCGATGCTGTCGAACTTGAGCCGCCTGAGCCCCTCATGGCCAACCCGACCATCGAACTTGCCGAACTGAGCTCAACCGCCCTCAGCGCCCAGACAAGCCAGGCAGTCGCAGCAACGCCCGCCCCGACCCTTGCGCCGGTGAGCAGCGCGGACCTCAAGACCGCACCGGTGCCGAAAACACTCAGCTTCCAACGGCCGAGCCAGCCAACAGACCCCAGGCCCGCCCCGGCACCGGTCCAGCCCAAGCCACGCGCCCCCGCACCGCAGCCCAGCCAGTCCGGCAATGGCGGCGCCAGCGATGCTGATGCGATAGCTGCGGCAGGCGGCGCCGCACAGCAGGCCGGCGCCGGCAATGGCGGCGATGCCGAAGTCGCCCGCTATCCGAGCGAGGTGCTGGGCCGGCTGCGTCGCGCGCTGCGCAGCAATAGCAGCTCCCGGGGCGAGGTCGTGGTGCGGTTCACCGTGCTGGCCAATGGCCAGGTCTCTGGCATCAGCATCGGCCGATCCTCTGGCAATGCCACCGTCGACCAGGCCGGCCTCGCCACCGTCACCCGCGCCGCACCATTCCCGCCCATCCCGCCCCAGGCCAACCGTTCCAACTGGACCTTCGACGTGCCCTTGGCCTTCGGCGGCTGATCCGCTCAGGGGCAGGGTTGAACGGACCTGGAAGGGTTCCGGAAACGACCAGCAAGACACACCGCGTCCATCACGCGCGCTTGCAATCACACCGCTCTGGAAATCAATGAGGAAAACTGGTGCTGCCGGACAGGATTGAACTGTCGGCCTCCCCCTTACCAAGGGGGTGCTCTACCACTGAGCTACGGCAGCATCTGGAGCGCTCGGCAAGAAAGTGGCAAACCACTTCTTGGCTGGGGAGCGCGTCCGCTATGTTTTCGTGCGCGGCCGGGATGCCCGGCGCGACGGGGGCTCTACTGCCATAGGGTCTGGCTCGACGCAAGGCTAAAAAACGCCTATCACCGGCTTGGAGGCAAACACGATTCTTCTCGCACCATGAGCAAAACCGAACAAGCTGCGCTGCGTGAGCAAAGATTGGCCGCAAAGCTCCGCGAGAACCTCAAGCGCCGGAAGGGTCAGGCCAAGGCACGCGCCGATTCGGAGCGTCAGGCCCCTGAGCCCCAGCAAGCCCCTGGAACCGATACGGTCAATAAACCGTAAACCAGTTTCAGGCGATGATACTGCACTACTGGCGGCCTCCCCGAGGTCTCCAGCCATTCTGAGAACGGCGAGTCTGGCTTACGTGGCAACTAGGACTTGGCCTACCTCCATTCCCAGGTAGCAAGGGCGTTACGCCCGCCATATAGGACAAGACTATGGACCGTATCCGTTTGATCGGCGGCAATGAACTCAACGGCGAGATCCCGATTTCGGGCGCCAAGAATGCAGCCCTGCCGCTGATGATTGCCTCCCTGCTCACCGATGAGCCGCTGGTGCTGCAGAATGTGCCGCGCCTCGCCGACGTCAAGCAGCTCGAGCGCATCCTCGAAAACCACGGCGTCGACATTGCCGTGCATGGCCGCCGCCGCGGCGAGGAGGAGGGCGTGGGCCAGCGCATGACCTTCCTGGCCGCCGATATCGTCGACACCACCGCCCCCTATGAGCTGGTGTCCAAGATGCGCGCCAGCTTCTGGGTCATCGGCCCGCTGCTGGCCCGCTGCCATGAGGCCCGCGTCTCGCTGCCCGGCGGCTGCGCCATCGGCACCCGCCCGGTCGATCTCTTCCTCTATGGCCTCAAGGAACTGGGCGCCGAGATCGATATCGATGATGGCTATGTCGTCGCCAAGGCCCCCAAGGGTGGCCTGGTCGGCGCCCATATCAGGTTCCCCAAGGTTTCGGTCGGCGCCACCCACACGCTGCTGATGGCGGCAAGCCTGGCCCGCGGAACCACGGTGCTCGAAAACGCGGCCCAGGAACCCGAAATCACCAATGTCGCCGAATGCCTCGTCGCCATGGGCGCAAAGATTACGGGCATCGGCACGCGCACCCTCACCATCGAGGGTGTGGAGCGCCTGCATGGCGCCACGGTCGACGTCATTCCCGACCGCATCGAGACCGGCACCTTTGCCATGGCCGCCGCCATGACCGGGGGCAATGTGCTGCTCAAGGGCGCGCGCCCCGAGCATCTGCAGTCCGCCCTCGATATCCTCGCCATGACCGGTGTCGACCTCACCGTCGAGCCCGGTGGCCTGCGCGTCCAGCGCAATGGCAATGGCATCCAGGCCGTCGATGTCGAGACCGATCCGTTCCCCGGCTTCCCCACCGACCTGCAGGCCCAGTTCATGGCCCTGATGACCATGAGCTCGGGCACCAGCCATATCCGCGAGACCATCTTCGAAAACCGCTACATGCATGTGGCCGAACTGGTCCGCTTCGGCGCCGACATCACGGTTGATGGCCAGATGGCCACCGTGCGCGGCAAGCCCCAGCTCAAGGGTGCCCAGGTCATGGCCACCGACCTGCGTGCCTCGGTGTCGCTGGTCATTGCCGGCCTTGCCGCCAAGGGCGAGACCATCGTCAACCGCATCTATCACCTCGATCGCGGTTTCGAGCGTCTCGAAGACAAGCTGAGCCGCTGCGGCGCTGAAATCGAGCGGGTCGCCGGCTAGACACCCCCACCTAACCTCCCCCTGAACAAGGGGGAGGATCTCTCGGTGGCTTTGGCTGGATCGCGCCACAAACTGGATCGGTCCCTCCCCCTTCTTCAGGGGGAGCATAGGTGGGGGTTCTTCTGCGATCCCCCCGCCTAATCCAGCGTCTGCCGGTACCGCAGCATCGCCGCCAGCGAGATGACGAGCACGATCACCCCGAGCGCGGTGAATTCCGCGCCCAGATCGCCGCTATCGGCCCCCTTCAGCATCACCATGCGCACCAGGCCGATGAAATGCGTCGCGGGCACCGCCATGCCCAGGCCCTGCGCCCAGCCCGGCATGCCGGCAAACGGGAACATGAAGCCCGACAGCAGGATCGACGGCAGGATGGTGAAAAAGCTCAGCTGCATCGCCTGCATCTGGTTGCGTGCCAGGGTCGAGATCAGGAAGCCCAGCGCCAGATTGCCCAGGATGAACAGGTTGAAGCCGATGAAGAAGGCCGTGAACGTGCCCTCGAACGGCACGCCGAACACGACGAACGCCGCCACCAGGAACACCGCGGTCTGCACATAGCCCACCAGCACATAGGGCAGGATCTTGCCCAGCATCACTTCGAGCGGACGTACCGGGGTGGCGATCAGCATTTCCATGGTGCCGCGCTCGCGTTCCTTGACGATCGCCACCGCGGTGATCATCACCATGGTCATGGAGAGGATGATGGCCAGGAGGCCCGGCACGATATTGGTCGAGGTCCGCCCCTCGGGGTTATAGGCCCGGTGAACGATGACGCCGAACGGGGCAGGGGAGGGTCCCGCAGCCGCCAGCGGCCCGGTCAGCGTCTGCGCCATCGCCCCCGCCACGATCCTGCTCAGCGCCGCCGCCGCCCCGCCGACCGCCGACGGGTCTGCCGCATCCGCCGCCACCAGAATATCCGGCCGCAGGCCCCGCACCACATCGCGTTCGAAATCGGCGGGGATGACCACGACGAAATTGGCCGTCCCCTGTCGCAGGGCATCTTCGCCGGCGTCAGGGCCATGCACCACGCCGCGAAAGTCGAAATAGCCCGAGGTCTCCATCCCGGCCAGCACCGACCGCACGATTGGCCCGTCATCGTTGAGCTCCACCAGCGTCGGCAGGTTGCGCGGATCGGCATTGATGGCAAAGCCGAACAGCATCAGCTGCACGATGGGCAGGCCGATCATCATGGCAAAGGTGACGCGGTCGCGCCGCATCTGGATGAATTCCTTCATCAGCACGGCCAGGAAGCGGGAAAACGAGAACATCCTCATGCCGCATCGCGCGAGAAATTGTCCCGCGCCCCCGTCATCAGGTAGATGAAGGCTTCTTCCAGTCCCGCCGGCTGCAGGCTCCAGCGATGGATACCGCGCGCCTCGAAACGGCGCACCGTTGCTTCCAGCGCCGCCGCATCGACCCCCGACACATGCAGCGTCGAGCCGAACCGGGCAATCTGCGCCACCCCCGGCTGGCCCGCGATCTCGGCATCCAGGGCCGCCAGCTCCGGCCCTTCGGCCCGCCACGTTGTCAGCCCGACCATTCCGGGAATGTCAGCCGATGGCCCGTCGATCAGCTTCTTGCCATAGGCGATATAGGTGATGAAATCGCATTGTACGGCCTCGTCCATATAATGGGTCGAAACCAGCACGGTGACGCCTGCTTTGCTCAGCCGCCGGATCTCGTCCCAGAAGTCGCGCCGCGCCTTGGGGTCGACGCCCGCTGTCGGCTCGTCGAGCAGCAGCAGTTGCGGATCGTGGATCAGGCAGGCCGCCAGTGCCAGCCGCTGTTTCCACCCGCCCGAAAGCGTTCCGGCCAATTGTCCCGCCCGGTCGGCCAGCCCGAGATCGGCCAGCGCCGAACTCACCCGCGTCCTTCGGTCCCTCACGCCATACATGCGCGCCACGAAATCGAGATTTTCGCGGATGGAAAGGTCTTCGTAGAGGCTGAATTTCTGCGTCATGTAGCCGACCTGGGTCTTGATCGACTGCGCCTGCCTGCGCACGTCGAATCCCAGGCACGTGCCTTCGCCCGCATCGGGCAACAGCAGTCCGCACAGCATGCGGATCGTCGTGGTCTTGCCCGACCCGTTCGGTCCCAGAAACCCGTAGATGGCGCCACGCGGCACGGAAATATCGAAGTGGTCCACCACCAGCTTGTCGCCAAAGCTCTTGGTCAGCCCGCGCACGTCGATGGCCTGCTGCCCGTTCACCGCGTCACCGTCACCGGTTGCCCCGGCTGCAGCGTGCCGGGAGAATCGAGTTCGGCCTCCACCAGGTAGACCAGCCGCCCGCGTTCTTCCCGCGAATAGATCACCGGTGGTGTGGTCTGTGGTTCCCGTGCCAGATAGGTGATCCGCGCCGTCATCGCGGTGCAGCTATCGCAGCTTACCGCCACTGTCGCGCCCACCGCCAATGCCGCCCGCTCCGGCTCCGGCACGAAGAACCGCGCCTTGAGCGCCCCGGCGGGCATGATCGACACGACCGGCGCGCCCGCCGCCGCCATTTCGCCGGCCGAATAGAACAGCCGGTCCACCACGCCGGCCGTCGGCGCCAGCATGCGCCGGTCCCCCAGGTCGAGTGCCGCCCGCCTGGCGTCGGCCTCCGCCGCGGTCAGGTTTGCCTCCGCCGCGACCTGCTGGGCATTGCGCGCCGGCAGTTCCGCCACGCCCACCTGCGCAGTCAGCTGCTGCACCTGCGCCTGCGCCGCAGCCAGCGCTGCCCGATCCTGCTCGACGCGTACCGCCGGCACGGCGCCCGCCACCAGCAGCTTCTCGCTGCGGACCAGGTTCGCCTCCGCCAGCGCCAGGTCCGATTGCGCCTTGCCCAGCGAGGCGCGGATCACGTCGATCTCCTGTGTGCGACTGCCGGTCACCAGGTTTTCCAGCGTTGCCCGCGCCGATGCCACCCGCGCCTCGGCCGCCTCCAGCAGCGCCTGATGCTGGCCATCCTCGAGCGCAAACAGCAGCTCCCCGGCCGCAACGGTCTGCCCCTCTTCTATGGCGATCCCGGATATGCGCCCGGCACTCACCGGCGCGACATAGACATAGTCGGCCTCGAGATACCCCGGATACCCCGCATCCTCCGCAACCCCGCCCGGCAGCATGGACAGGATCGCCGCCAGCATGCCGGCAAAAAACTCGTTCATGGCCTGGCCTCCTCTGGCGCGGCGCTGAGGCCGTGAAACAGGATATCCAGATGGTTGGCGACCAGCCGGTCGAGCGACAGCCCTTCGCCCTCGGGCTTGATGCCGAAAAGCTCGCCCAGCGCTATATGCGCCAGCAGCGGTCCGATGATCGAGCGCACTGTCAGCTCGGGGTCGACGGGTCGCAGCTTGCCCGTCTCCACCCCGCGCCGGATCAGCCCGGTCAAGGCGGGAATGACCTTGTCGAGCACCTCCTGGCGATAGAAGGTCGCGATGGCGGGAAAGCTCATCACCTCGCGCAGGATCAGCTTGGGCACGGCAATCTTGTCGGGCTGGCCCAGTTGCTCGACCAGGATCATCATCAGCATGGTGATCGGCATGCGCGGATCGCCGTCGAATGTCTCGAGGTCCGGCAGCGCGCGCAGCGCAATCGGCGCCACCGCCCGCCGCACGATCCCCTCGATCAGCGCTTCCTTGGATGGGAAATAGAGATAGACCGTTCCCTTGGAGACGCCGGCACGCTTGGCCACGTCCTCCACCCGGGCAGCCGCGAACCCTTTCTCAACGAACACCGCCAGCGCCGCATCCAGCACCTCATCCGGTCGCGCCTCGGCCCGTCGCCGGAATTTCTTGGACATATCGGACATCACGCAGCTCCACTCTGTCCCATTAATAACTGACCAGTCAGTCAGTTGCAAGACTGTACTGCGTGGGTTGGAGGAGGGGCATCGAGTCGTGCCGGGGCATGATGCCCGGTCCACCCACCGCAGCTCCCCCTCTCCCCTTGCGGGAGAGTGGCCCCCGACGCGTTCAGCAGAGCGCAGCTTAAGGGGTGCTGCGCTCTGCTGAACGGATGTGGAGGCGAAGCCTCGTTCGGCGCACTGTCTCGCCCACCCACAGATCGTCACCCTCGGGCTTGACCCGAGGGCTCTTCACTTGCCGAGCGTCGGTAAAGTGCAGGTCCTCGGGTCAGGCCCGAGGGTGACCACCGAGTTTGCTGGAGATTTCGAGCTTCATCCCCAACTTGTCCCCGCCCCGGCCGGCTCGACTAGAATGGGTCCATCACTCC
>JAHJWO010000033.1 GCA_018828145.1 Alphaproteobacteria bacterium
CTGGCCCGGCACTCTAGCTAATGCAGGTGACGCCGGCTGACCGGAGGCCGCGCCAGGAGGCGGAAGCCGAGCCAGGGATAGTGCAGCACCAGCACGTCACGATGGTGATGCATGAGGTGCAGGGATGCCGAACGGCTCGTCCGCCGCAGCCGGCCGAGCCGGTCGACAACGGCCGGGGTCTGAGCTGCCTGGGCAGTCGGCAGCAGCTCGGCCGCCAGCTCGAGCAGCGAGATCCAGCCCGACGCCCGAGGATGGTTGAGCAGGGCCAAGGTGCGAACCTCAAGCTCGTCGAGCGCCGCGGACCGGTGGATGGAGGTGTCGAGGTGGCAGGTTTCAAGCTGCCCGAGCCAGCCGAACACCAGCCCCAGCCCGTCCTCCTCGGCGCGGGAGAAGCTCGGTGCCTGGACCTGCGGGGCGATCTCGGCATAGGCCGACCGCACGGCGTCCAGGCTACGCCCCTGGGCACCGGCGTCGCGCATCCGCTGCCGCAAATGCCCCAGCCGGTCCCTGGCCTGAGCCCGCAGGGTCTCGCGATAGCGGGCCTCGCCCGCAAGCTTGCGCTGCAACGGCGCCAGCATGATCACCGCCAGATCGACCTGGCGGGCCTCCCAGACGCTGTCGAGGGGCAAAAATCCGCGAAACCGCGGCAGGAGGCTCAGTTCAATGAGCTGGAGCTGCCCGCTGGCCATACTTGCCGCGACGACGGCGTCGTCCATGGCAAAGATGCGGCCCCCGACCTGCAGATGCAGGTCGCTGAAGGCCAGGCGGGCCAGCCGGTCGGTGTCTCCGGCGTCGGTCAGCACCACATGGTGGATGTTGTTGTCGGCGTAAAATTTTTCGCGCGCCAGGATTTCAGAGAGCGGCAGGACGGCCAGCTGGATGTCGAAGGCGATGGTCCGGCCATCCAGTACGGCCGAGACGTCGGGCTGGCGCCGGCCATCGCCGATCCGGATCTGCTTTTCCACCCGCACGTCGGAAAAGCGACTATCGCGCCGCAGGCACTCGGCCAGCTGCAGCTTGCGGGCCAGGTGCAGGGCACCCTCCTGCTGACCGGCATACTGGATGGCGCCGATCGAGCGCAGGCCGGGCTTGCTGCGCCAGCTGCAGGGCGGGGCACCCTTGCGCGGAACATGGGCAAAATGCGCGCCGCGACCATCGCGCGGCACGCCCGGTCCGGCCGGCGCCTGGGCCAGACGGACTGGCTGGTTACAGCAGGCACAGAGGAAGCGCGGCTTGCCGGCGGCATTGGCCTTCCAGGTTGCCCGGCGCAGCTCGGTCACTCCGGCCACTGGAAGCGGGTCGAGCACCGCGGAGGTCAGCCGCAGCTGCTCATCGGCGGGCAGGTTTAGATCGCGCACCATGGTGATGGTGCGGCGATCACCGGTGCCCTGGCCGGCCCGCCGGGACAGACGGGCCTGCTCCCGCCGGGCATTGAGCCGGGCCTGGAAAAGCGCGCGCGGGGTGTTTGGGATGGTCTGGGTCGTGGTGGGAAGGTTGGTATACATCGAGACGTCTCCGTTTTTTTCGTTTTTTGCAATTATTGTCAGTTCAGCAGCGGACGGGCCGAGGCGGCCGCAGCCGCATCGAGCAGTTTGTGAAGCGTGCGCAGGCTGGTAATCCGGCCGGAGCGCACGGCGCGGGTGATGGGCTCGACCAGTTCGGGCTCCAGCCCACGCCGTTCGATCTCACGGGCGGCGATCTGGGCAATGTCCTGGGCCGTGGGCGCTGGCAGGCGGACGACCTGGCAGCGGTCCAGCAGCGGCCGCGACAGCCGCTGGAGATCGTTGGTCAGGATGATCCAGTTGATGAAGCTCAGATCGAGCGTCAGCTGGGTGAAATGGTCGAGATGAGCAGCGGCGCTGCGCTTCTCGAACAGGCCCACCAGCTGCTCGCTGGGCTGCGGACTGGCGTTGCGGCCGTAATCCCTTAACTTATCCAGCTCATCGAGCACGACCACGACATTGGCCACGCTGCCCCCGCTCAGGCCTTCGACGATCTCGCTGGCCCGCGAATTGCTCCAGGAGGAGTCCTGACCCAGGATTGGCGTGAGATTGCTCATCGACGAGCAGTCCAGATAGATCAGCGGCACGCCGCTCAGCTCGGACAGCCGATGGGTCAGCCTCGTCTTGCCGGCGCCGGGCGATGACTCGATGACCGTGGGCCGAAACTGCAGCCAGCGCGCCCCGCGCCGGATATGGATCAGGGCACTGGTGCGGATCGCCTGGATGGCCGGGGCAAAATTCGGGGCTTCCGCAAAGAGGGTCGCGGCCAGCTCATCGACCTGGTGCAGCGTGGCAGGACCCTTGAGTGACTTGGGTTCGGTGAGGTTGTCGATGAGGCGCCTGACCGTGTGGCGGTCGCGGCGGTCGTCGGCGCCACGCCGGCTGGCATGCTCGGCATGGTCGATCGGACCGGAGATGCGGACGAAGGCGTCGTCATGTTCCTTGAGGGCAAGCAACCTTGGCTTGCCAGGCCCGGAGCGATAACGGGCTTCGGAGACGTAGTCCTGGCGCGGGAGGTCATCAGACTCGGCGTCGTCAGCCCCCAGCTGGGCATTGCCCACGCGCATTATTGTGAATTTTCGCATTTTTCGACATTTCTGCAGGCGAGCGCTTCCGTGGCACGGTCAGGTGCAGACGTTCGGCTCGGTGGATGGATCGATCGCGCAGCAGCGCGCCGTGGGCAATCAGCCCATGGTCAACGGCAGCAGCGGATCAGGGACGGGGAGGGCGCTAGTGTGCAGACCCTACGCGGCAGGCTTCGCACGACGCAGCGACGCCAGGCCATCCCATGATCCCGATGGATCCAGAAATGTCGGGGAAGGTGTTGCGACGAGCTCGTCGCGGTCATAGAAGTGAGCAGCCATGGTGGCCTCTCCTGTGGAAGCAGGGTGATGGCCGCCTGGTCAGGCTGTCAGTCCGGTTCCCGCCGGCTGGCAGCCGCCCTGATAGGCAGCCACGGACTCCGGGGTGGAGTCCTGCCGATACCCTGCCTCGGACTGCTGCTCTCGTCATCACCAATTGGCAGGAATGGTTAACGCCATACTCGCAACCGGGTAGCTGGTGCTTCGAAGCGACCGAGGGAGTTCAAGACCTTGCCACATCTGCTCTTTCTGGCCGTCCCTGGTCGAGTCGCCTTGCTAGCTAGCAACCGCTTTTGGAACGCTGCGGAGGACACGACCTCGATGCTATAGGCCAGGGTGCGCCAGAGCTCTCCTGACTGCAGTGTCTCGATGGTGCCGCGCGAAGCCCTTGACTGTGGTTGGATCGTCCGCACAACGAAGGCCTCCACAGGCCGCAATCTCCCGCAAGCTAGCTAGCTATCAAGGGCGGCCACAGCCCGGGCGCACCGTTTCAGGAAAAGACGAACGGCGTCGGGTCGGAGATTGTCCACGGCGTATCGCTGTCGGCTATCTCGGGGGTGGACGCAACCGCACCTTGCTTGACGTAGTGGGGGCGGTGAGGCGTGCGCACAACACGGGCTGCCTCGACATTGACGATGGTCACGCCACCCCGCCGGCCCTGTTGGGTCGAGCCGTAAGCCCGCTGGGTGCGGGTGCTGACGTGGCCCAGCACCATCGCAATGTCCTGTTTGGCCTCTTTGCCCCAAAGCTTCTTGAGCTGGGATGCAAGAAAGTGGCGAGCCATATAGGCGCAGATTGCCGGCAGCCCGGCCCGCTTCGCTGCCGTGGCCAGGTTCTTGTGCAGCGTGCGGGGCTGGCGTTTCACCGAAAGCGCACCACCCTTGGCAGACGCCAGCTGCCACAACTGGCTCGCCAGCTCCGACCCTTCGGTGGCGATTGTCAATCGCCGCCATGGCTGGCCCTTAAGCTCGTTCGTCTTGGCGCCGCGAATAGTGATGGTCAGATGCTGGGCATCGAGGACATGTACCTTAACGCCCATGGCCAGTTCTGCCGGGCGACATCCTGACAGGAAGGTGACCAGAACGGCAGGCAGCGCAGCGGGTATGGTGTGCTCGGCAGCAAGCTCTCGCCAGTCCTGTGGCAGGCCCTTGAGGCTACCGCGCTTTGACTGCCCCTTGCGGGTAAAGGCGCCTTGGGGAACCTCGCGGGCGGAAAGGAGGCCGATGACGACCCGATGCCATTTGGCTTGATTGACCTGGGCCGTTGCCAGCTCTGTCAACCCATCCCCCATGTTCCGCGCCGCTGCGACGATCCCGCGGCGGATCGAGTCCCAGAGGCCCCAGATAATCCCAGACCGCCGCAGGACATACCGAGTCGGGTCAACAGCTGCCGCGTGGGAGGCATAGTCAAGCGGGTCCAATCCGGAGGCGACCGCCGCCTTCCACTCCCGCCGATATCGATCGAGCGTACTCCGTGCTCGCTTCTTGCCAAGATACTCATTTGCTTCTCGAAAAATGACTTTGGTGGGGATGCTCATGACCGGTTTCCTTTGTTCCACAGAAGGTAACCGGAGGGCATGAAAATCGGAAAAGCCGTCCTCAATGCGCAAGATGGCCTGGTCTATTGAGATGCTCTGATGCGCTTTGGCTGGCCATGGCCGCCCCTCGCCCGCTCACGCGCGCAGGGCGGCAGGGTCCAAGGACCCATGGCCAGCCAAAGCGCCGGATGCTCCTTTCGGCCCCCCTTCGCCCCGATAGATGGGGCAGGGGGGCAAGCTCTCTGTTGTTCGCCGAAAGGAGCAGCCGTGGCAGCAGATCGAAAGCCGATCTACTGCCTGCCACTTCCCTGAAACTGACCCACCCTCGATCCATACTGGATCAGGTGGGCAAGCTCGCTGTGCTCGTCACTTTCAGCGAAGTGGCCCTATTTCCGGAACCGCTGGCGGCGCCTCCGGAAATAGGGAATGAGCATCTTACCCGACTGGCTTGCGGCCATCTTACCCGACTGGCTGGACCCCATATTACTCGACAAGGGGCCACCTGAATCAGGGAGTTTGAGTTTCTGAATCTAGTCAGGATCGAGGGTTTCAGACAGGTCGACGCGCCGTCCTCGTCACCAAGCCACGGCGCCCCGTCTAGCGCTCGCAATCGTCGCTCGCGCTCGATCGAGTTGGCTCCGTTTCCTTGACGCCCGACCGCTGTTTCGCCCTGGAACAAGGGCCATATAGGCGCGTTGCCCGACTGCATCTAACGGAGGACACCTGCCATGACAGACCTGTCGAAGCGCCTGCGCGAACCGCTTGTCTTGAGCATCCTCATTATTGCCTTGGCTGGATGGATCGCCTTCTTTGCCATGTGGATCAATGCCGCGAACCAGGGCGGTCAGCAGCAACAGGTGATCGCGGAGTTGACCGCGGAGCGAGACGATGTCGCGGCGCGGCTGACGGAGCGCGAAGCCGATGGCACGCTGGCCGACACCGAGGCGCAACTGGCTACCGCACAACAAGATCTCGCGGCCGTTACGGCGTCGCGGGATAACCTCAATACAGAACTGGCCCAGCGGGAATCCGAACTGGCGACCGCTACGGAAGAGCTTGAAACTCTGCGCGCCGACGCTGCTGCCGTCGAGCAGCAGCTGGCCGACGC
>JAHJWO010000002.1 GCA_018828145.1 Alphaproteobacteria bacterium
CGCAGCTCAGGCTTCGGTCGCTCATGTCCCCGTCGAGGACGCCTCCGCTATGGAAGGGATATTCTGATGCGCGGCGCTGAGATCGTCTCCGCCATCACCTGGCACCCCGAGACCGACCCTGACACCCGGGCTCGGATCGAACAAGCCATCCTCGACCTGGACCGCCTCGCTTACGGCAATGGGCAGCCCGTGTTGAAGCCGATGCAGGCCGAGAAGAAGCTGCGCGATTTCATCAAGGGCTACCCGTCGAACGCGGCGGCGGCCCGTGCGCTCGGGATATCGCGAGGCACGCTCTATGACGTCCAGAGCGGGCGCCGGACACTGTCGCCGCGGCTACAGAAAGCGATCGGCGTGAAGCGCATCCGGGAGCCGGAGCTCTACGAAGAGACCTGAGTTGTGCCTTTCGTAGCAGGGCCTCAAGATCCTCAGGACAGCATCGACTGGAGAGACCGATGACCACATTCTTGATCAACGAAACCGTCGACGCCCAGCTGTGTGTGGACCACGGCTATCCGAACCCGGAAACTGATCCCTACGGCTGGATCGAGAAGATCAGCGCCAATGTCGCGTTCCAGATCCAGGAATTTGCCCGGGACCTGGACTGGGCCGAGGACATGATGAGGATCGCGATCGCGCGCGCAAATTACATCCCGCCGCTCCCGTTGTCGGCTATCGAGATGGAAATCCTGGAGGAGTTGGCGGCATGACCACGTATTTCACCGCCGACCACCATTTCGGCCACGCCGCCGTTATCGGCATGTGCGGACGGCCCTTCGCCGATGTCGATGACATGACGAGAGGCATGATCCACGCTTGGAATAGTGTCGTCCGCGAGGGCGACACTGTGTGGCACCTCGGGGACTTCAGCTTCAAGGGGAAGCCCGGCGAAGTCCGTGCCATATTCGATCAGCTGGCTGGCACCAAGTGCCTCGTGCGCGGCAACCACGACAAGCAGAACGTTACCCAGCTGTCTTGGTCCGAGCAAGTCGACTTCAAGCACCTAGCCCTTGACGGCGTCCAAGTGAACCTCTCGCACTATGCGATGCGGTCCTGGCCGGCCATGCACCGTAACTCGTACATGCTGTACGGCCACAGTCACGGGGCGCTGCCGGGCTCCCGCTACACCCACGATGTGGGTGTCGATGCAGTCGGCTACGTCCCCCAGACCCTGGCTCAGCTGCGGGCCCGGATGGACCTGCTGCCCAAGATGGCATTCGACGTGGGTCGGGTCCTCGAGGAGAACGAGACGCCCGAAGTCGCGGAAGGATTCCAGCCATGAGGATCTGGGTGCTGTCAGACCTGCACAACGAAAACCTGCACTCCGATCCATTCGTCCCCGCATGCATCCCCGATGCCGACGTCTGCATCTGTGCCGGCGACATCGACCGGGGCGCCCGGGAAAGCGTCGATTTCATGGCGGCGCATATCCGTCCCTACGTGCCCGTCATCGGCGTGCTGGGGAACCACGAGTTTTACGGTCACACGATAGAGCGCGAGGTCTCGGAAGCCCGGCACTGGGGTCGGCAGCGCGATGTCAGCATGCTCGAGAACGACGTCGTCGTCATCGATGGCGTCCGGTTCGTCGGCGCGACGCTGTGGACGGACTTCTATCTCGATGACACGCCGGAACGATCCGTGAAGGCGGCCTTCTCGGCAATGGCTGACTACCAGTTCATCGGGACGAAGGCCGGCAGCCTCACGCCCAAGATGACAGCCGAGATCCACCGGGAATCCATCCGGTTCATCATCGATACCCTCGAGACCCCGTTCGACGGCGAGACCGTGGTGGTCACCCATCACTCGCCATCACCGCGGTCGGTCCATGAGGACTACGAAGGGGACCCGTTGAACGCCGCGTTCCACTCCAACTTGGAGCCCATCATCGAACGGTTCCAGCCCGCGCTGTGGGTGCACGGCCACACGCACTGCAGCTTCGACTACGAGATCGGGCGGACGCGGGTGGTGTGCAATCCGCGCGGGTACGGGGACGAGAACAAGGATTTCGATCCCAGCCTGGTGGTCGAGATCGACGGGTACGCGCCTAAGCTCGGGCTCTAGGCGGCCTAGCCTCGGCGGCTTCCTGCTCCATCTCGACGGCGCGCTCGGCCACCACGGCATCGTAGCGATTGTCGATGCTGGCGCCCCAGAACCACCCGCCGGCGAGGGCGGCGATGCTCAGCGTCACCGTCACCCACGTAGGCACCCCCGCCAGGCCTGTGCCCATTGCCATGCCGGCGGCGAAGCACATCGGGTACATGAGGCCGTGCAGGACGCCCTGCTTGGGATATAGGCCACGCCCGGCCAGTTCGGCTGCCGCCTTCGTACGGTAGTAGTCGCTCGGGATCATCGCCATCACCAAGGCCACCATTGCACGATACAGGCGCCGAACACGGTGCCGACGACGAACCCCTGCCACCAGTTGCTCTTAACGGCTTCCCTCTTGCCCCAGGCGTCGAACTTCTTGTCCTGGGTCTCTTGGCTGTCCCGTGTGGGGTCGATGCCGGCCTTCTCGTCGAAGTCCAACTCGATGGTGCCGTCCGGGTGTGTGTAGCTGCCCTTGAGCAGCCAGAGCCGCCGCTTGATCCGCTGTCCCCACGATAGCTGCATGGCGGCCCCCAGGAATTACAGGTATTCCCGATACTTCACCGAAATCGCGTGCAATGGCAACGGCTTGCGGGAGGGACCAGTTATCAGGAAATCCTTAATAACTGGGGGTGGTAAGCAAACGACTCCAATAACCCCTCCAGCCCAGGCCAGCAGGGCGTTCTGGGTGGTAATCAACGGGTTTCGACACACCCATCGCGGAAGGCCACTACGCGTTAACGTTCACTTAACGCGTATCGATTTTGCCAGCCTGGAATAGATGCAGGGAAAGCGAAGTTAAGGGCCCTTAGCTTCCGAAATGTCTGGGATTTCTGACACTATGCAGCATAAAGACAGGAATTGCCGACATCCCCTCACGATTCAAGGTCGCTTCGGCGGCGTTGCTGGCTGGTAGATCCCACGGGCCCGTTCGGTGTCCAGCAGGCCCCAGAGCTCGATGATGACACACCTATCGTCCAGGTCGCGCCCAGGCAGCCCGCGCTGCAGGATCTTGACGGTCTCCCGCAGCAGGTCCTCGGCGGTCTTGGGCTCGTCCGTCATCGCTCCACCTCCACTCGCTGCACGACGGCGTGGCGCAACTTGTCGCTGCCTTTGAGGTATCGCACCTGCGCCGTCATGCCGGGCTGCAACCAGGTCGCCTTGGGACGCCTCATGCCCGCCGGCGCCACGCCGGTCCGGTCCTCGACGAAGCGCCAGAACGCGGTCCGCATTGCCGCCGGCAAGCCAATAAAGGCGGTGCCCTTGTATCCGTCCTGGTCGGCCAGGATGGCGTAGGGGATGCCCGCTTTGTCGCGCTCGACCTCGACGACTTCGAAGGTTTCGGTGTGCCAGCACTTGGTTTTCAGCCAGCTCTGCGTGCTGCCGGAACTGTAGCGCGAGCCCTTGCGCTTCGAGACCATCCCCTCGAGCCCCGTGCGATCGACGAGCTCGAAGAAGGCTGGGCCCTCGCCGTCGTATTCGTCGCTCATCACGATCCTGGCGCCGGGCACCTGGCTGACAAGCAGCCGCAGGTTGGCACGGCGCTCCTCGAGCGGTGCCGCCCGCAGATCCTGACCGTCGAGATGGAGCAGGTCGAAGGCGAAGAAGACCAGGTCGCCCGGGCGGCTCCTGATCGCGCCTGGGAGGAGGCCGAAGTCGGTGACGCCGTTGGCATCCTGCACGCACACCTCGCCATCGATGATGGCCTGGCTGGCCGGGATCGCCCGGGCGTCGGCGACGATATGGGGATACTTGCCGGTCCAGTCGTGCCCGTTGCGGCTGAAAGCCTTCACGGCGCCGGCGTCGACATGGAGTTGGGTGCGGCAGCCGTCGTATTTGATCTCATGCAGCCACCCGGAACCGGAGGGCGCCACGTCGACGAGTTGCGGCTGCATCACGGGGATGAAGCGCAACGGCGGGAGTGTGGGGGTAGATACCGAGTCTTTGCGGGATTGCCGCTTCGGGCGGGTGGCTGGCTCTAGGCCGGCCATGACAAACTCGGTTGCATGTTAATCCGAGAATGCCCGATATTTGAATCGGTTGCGAGTCGTCTATGATGCCGACATGACCGACCCGCAGGACGATCTCGCCGCACTTATGGAGAAGCTCGCTCAGCCTGGACCGCTGGAGGGCCCGTACCTTCGCGGCGTCGCCGCCCGGATGCGCGCACCCAAGCCCCTTTATTTGCTTTCAGTCGACGATCCCGACGACCGGAGTGTCGTGCTGATCGTTCGTGCCGGACGAGATGGAGTGCAGCGGGCCACCATCGCGCTGCCGGAATTTCACGAACTCCCGGATGGGTGGGACGGCCCGCATGAGATGCATGTCGCCGTGCCCCTGGCGGACAGCTATGCCGATGCTTACGGGTACCACGCCATCGCGATCGACATCGAGAGCAGCCAGCTGTGGGACGACGCGTGGGGCAAGCTGGAGGGGCGTGATGGACTATAGGGGCGTCGGGTTCGGCGGAGACGGTAACCTCGAGATCATCATCGCCATCGTCGCCGTCTGGCTGGCGGTGTTCGTGTTCGTCCGCGTGCGGAAGGCGGTCACGGGCAAGGAAGGCAACGTCGGTGACATCACCTTCTCCATCGTCATCAACGTCGTGTTCGGGCTGATCCTAGCCGGCTTTGCTTTCATCCCTGCGTGGTTCGTCTCCAGCATCCTGATCATCGGATACGCCGGCGCCACCGGGCAGACCCCGCAGGATCTCGTTACGCTGCACTGGTGGCTGTTGGGCGGCGCGTTCGTCGTTGCCGGCGCCGGCATCCTCTGGTGGCTTCGGCCTGGCCGGAGCGCTGTATAGTTCGTCCCTCCATAACTGCGTTCGCCTGACACCTGCGGGCCGGCGGACGACAAGCATTCCGACATCACTGTGCCACGCGTGCCTCTCCCGCACGCGCCAGTGTCCACCGGATTTGCACTTAGGGCACCGCCCGCCGAACAGGTCCTCGAGGAACAGGCGGTCCCCATAGATCTCCGCGAGATCGCTGGCAACGTAGACGCGCGTACGCCGGCAGAGGTTGCAGCGACAGACCAGCAGCATGCCCGCCTTCGCGGCGTCGCCGAGGATGGGTCGATAGTTGGCGCGAGGCGTGTTCGTCATGCAATTGGCGCGAGGCGTGTTCGTCATGCGGACGACGATGACATGACTCCGCGCCCGCGGTCTAGAACATAAAGAGAACAAACCAACTGTTCACAACCGTGCTGCGACTCGCGCGGGCCGATGCCTGTTTGTTCTATAAAAGGGATGTCGACGAAGCGGGGCGTGGCGCCGCCAAGCATACCACGCCCCATCGTCTCTGTCGGCTGGCTGGGGTGCCTGGGCGGTTCGGACACATAATGGCCGGGCCGCCCTACTGCCAACAGCCCACCATTGCGCAGTGCGACGGCTATGCCAAGACGGTTTCGAAAAGCA
>JAHJWO010000034.1 GCA_018828145.1 Alphaproteobacteria bacterium
AAGGCCCCCTCACCCGACCCAAGAGGGTCGACCTCTCCCCCAAAGGGAGAGGTAAAGGCCTACGGCATCAGCTGCCCGCCATTGACCTCGATCACCTGCCCGATGACATACCCCGACAGGCTCGGCGCGGCGAGGAACAGGTAGGCGCCCACGCATTCATCCGCCGTGGCGGCGCGCCCCATCGGAATCGTCGCCACATTGGCCTTCATCTGCGCCTCGGTGGAGTAGCGTTCATGGAAGGGCGTATCGATCACGCCGGGCGCCACCGCATTGACGCGAATGCCGAAGCCGACCAGTTCCTTGGCCATGCCGCGGGTAATGTTGGATACCAGCGCCTTTGACGAGCCATAGAGCCCCGCGCCATTGCTCGCCCCGTTGCGGGCAGCGATGGACGACGTGTTGATGATGAAGCCACCCTGGCGCTTGAGATGGGGGATCGCGGCGCGGCTGGCGGCGATCACCGAGCGGCCGTTGAGGTCCATCACCTTGTCGTAATAGTCGTCATCCATGTCGGCATAGGCCATGCGGCCCACCATGCCGCCGGCATTGTTGATCAGCCCGTCCAGCCGGCCGAAAGCGGCTGCCGTTTCCTCGACCGCGCGGGCGATCTCTGCCGATTTGCTGGCATCGGCGCGGACCAGCACCGCCTTGCCGCCGCCGTCGATGATGGACTTGGCCACCGCTTCGGCAGCGTCCTTGCTGGAATTGTAGTGCACGCCGACCGACGCACCCTGTGCGCCGAAGGCCTTGGCGAGGGCTGCGCCGATACCCGTCGAGGCGCCGGTGATGAGCACGGCCTTGCCGGCGAGATCGGGAATGGTCAACTGGGTCATGGCAGGACTCGAAGTTTGGGCGGGGAGGGCCAGTGATAAGAGCCAGTTAGCGCTAATACAAGGCGGACGCCCAAATCCCGCGCCCCACCGATGTGGTGAAGGAGTCTCGATTTCGGCGCATCTTCGCTATATCTGCAGTCGTGACGCGCCGCTCCCCCGACTCGGCGCCTGGAGATCAGCCTGCCGATGACGCCGGACTTTGACCTGCAGCGCCACAATACCCTTGGCCTGCCAGCGCGTGCCCGCTTCGGCGCCACCATCAGCCAGGCTGACGAGCTGGCGCCACTCCTCTCCGAGGCTGCGGCGCTTGGCCTGCCGTTTCGCGTCCTGGGCGGCGGCAGCAATGTCGTGCTGCGCCCCCGCTTCGATGGCGTCATCGGGCTCATGGCCATTGCCGGTCGCGAGATCCTCGGCCAGCAGGGCGACCAGATGCTCGTACGCGTCGGCGCCGGGGAGAACTGGCATCGGCTTGTCGAGTGGACGATCGGGCACGATCTTCCGGGCCTGGAAAACCTCGCCGGCATTCCCGGCACGGTGGGCGCCGCCCCGATCCAGAATATCGGCGCCTATGGCTGCGAACTGGTGGAGCGCTTCCACGCCCTTGTCGCCCTCGACACCGACGACAACACGCTCAAGACCTTCACCCGCAACGATTGCGATTTCTCCTACCGCCAGAGCGTGTTCAAGCGCACGCCCGGCCGTTTCATCGTCGTTTCGGTAACCTTGGCGCTACCCAAGGCCTGGCGCCCCAATCTCGGCTATCCCGGCCTCAACACGCTCGCGGCCGACGCGGACGCGAAGACCATCATGCAGACCGTGGTCGCCGTGCGTAACCGCAAGCTTCCCGATTGGCGCCAGCTCGGCAATGCCGGCTCCTTCTTCCACAATCCCATTGTCGACGCTTCCGTAGCCGACCGGCTCGCCGCCGAGCATCCGGAGGCGCCGCGCTATCCCGGGGCCGATGGCCGGGTCAAGCTCTCCGCTGCCTGGCTGATCGAGCGCTGCGGCTTCAAGGGCCACCGCCACGGCGCCGCTGGCGTCTCCGACCAGCATGCCCTCGTCGTCGTCAATCATGGCGGCGCCACCCAGCAGCAGATCAGCGACCTGGCCGGCGAGATCGTCTCGGCCGTGGAGGCCCGCTTCGGCGTCCACCTGGTCCAGGAGCCCGAGCTGCTCTGAACCCATGGGGCAGGGCGGCTTGACTTTGCCCCGCCCGCGCTTACCTTGTTGGCATGGACATTTCGCTGAACACCCTCGCGCCATTGATGCGCCGGTACATTCCGCTCGAAAGCTAGCCGCCCTAAACCTGTGCGCCACTGCGCCCGGCAGGTTTAGGGGTCCTATTTCATTCACATTCGGTCGGCCAGCCGCCAGGCTTCGGGGTTCTCCCGTCCATCCGCGTCATGGCCGTCCAGTTTACGCCCGAGGGAGTTTTTCCATGCGTACGCCTACCCTGAGACCCCAGATTGTCGTTGCCGCGCCAGAGCACCGCCAACTCCTGGCCCTTGCTGCTGGCAGCTCCAACGACGCTGCCGAAAGTCTGCTGGCCGAGATGGAGCGTGCCCGCGTCGTGCCGGAGGGCAAGCTGCCCGCCGATGCCGTGCGCATGGGGTCGAGGGTCCAGTACCGCACCGACCGCGACGAGATCGTCGACGTGACCCTGGTCTATCCGGCCGATGCCGATATTTCGGCCGGCAAGATCTCGGTGCTGACCCCCGTCGGCGCCGTGCTGATCGGCCTGCGCACCGGCCAGTCGATCACCTGGGTGTCGCGCGACGAGCGCAAGCATGTGCTGACCGTCCTGGCCGTCAGCCAGCCGGCCGAACCGGCCTGACCGGGCGGTGCGACACCGCGAAGCAGGGGCGCGCGCTTGAGAACGGCGCCCCGGCACACCATGTGAGGGGAACAGAACCGGCGCTCTGGCAACGGGATCATCCTGTTGCAGCGCCAGGAGCAGGAGTTGCACCAGATGATCCTTCCGAACGGCACCATAGTGGCAGTGGCCGATGGCCAGAGCCTGGCGCTCTACCGCAACAAGGGCACTGAGACGCAGCTGGACTTGGTCGATATGGACGAGCCCAAGGTCGAAGCGGGCAATGCCGGCTCCGGCGGCCGCCACCGCAATGACTCGGCCAATCCCGATGGCGACCGCGCCAGCGAGGATGCCTTCGCCGCCGGCATCGCCGACCAGCTCAACCGCCTGGCGCTCGATGGCACCGTCTCCAAGCTCTTCGTCATCGCCGATCCGCGCACCCTGGGCGAGCTGCGCAAGCATTTCCACGCCGACCTGCAGGGCAAGCTGGTGGGCGAACTGGCCAAGAATTTCGCCGGCCGTCCCCTTCACGAAATCGCCGCCGCCGTTCAGGCTGCCTGATCCAACCCGCAGGGGCCGCCTACGGGCGGCCCTTGCGGCCTATTGCGCCCGCGAAAACGCCTCGACCAGCAGGTCGAACACCAGCCTGATGCGCTTGCTGCTCTGCAGCTCGCGATGCGCCACCAGCCACATCGGCGCGGCAATCGGCTTCATCTCGGGCAGCACGCATTCCAGCCCCGGCACCAGCTCGGCCACTTCGCTGAACATCACGCCCATTCCCAGCCCCTGCCGCACCATTTCAAGGCTGGCGACGAAACTGTTGGTAATCCAGCGAAAATTCTCCTGCGTAACCATCACGCCCCGCGCATTGAGCTCGGCCACCAGGCTCTCCCCCTGCACAAAGCCGACAAACGGCGCCTCCGCCAGCGCCGCGGCCTTGCCCGGCCGGCCCAGCCGGTCGAGCAGCGTGCTGGCCGCATAGATCATCACTGCACTGTCCGGGCAGCGGCGGGCTATCAGGTCGGGATGGTCCGGCTGCACATGGCGGATCGCGATATCGGCCTCCCGCCGCATCAGGTCGTCAATGGTGCTCGAGGCGATGACTTCCACGACGATCCCCGGCGCGATTTCCCGCAGTCGCGCCAGCACCGGCGGCAGCAGATAGGCGGCCACGATGTCGCTCGAGGTGATACGCACCAGCCCCTCGCTCGCCTGCGACTGCCCCGACGCGGCCAGCCCGATCCGGTCGGCCGCCGCCCGCATGATCTTGACCTGCTCGACCAGCTGCCCGCCCGCCGTCGTCAGCACCAGCCGCCGTCCCACCCGCTCGAACAGCAGCAGGTCCAGCGCCTGTTCCAGCGCGGCGATCTGCCGGCTCAGCGTCGGCTGCGTCAGCCCCAGCTCCCGCGCCGCGGCCGAGAGCGATCCCCGCTCCACCGTGGCGAGAAAGGCGCGCATCTGGTTCCAGTCGAAGTCCGTCACTCTGTCGTTCATGCGTATAAGTATAAAGCTGCTACAGTATTAGGCAATTTCCCTATATCGCGTCTCGCCCTATTATCCCGCTCGTAGATGGACGGGGTGAGCGCGATGACGACGACAGCAGGCAGCAGTTTCTGGGATCGGTTGGCCGACAAATATGCCCGCCAGCCCATAGCCGACGAGGCGGCCTACCAGACCAAGCTGCGCGTTTCCCGGAGCTATTTCCGCCCCGACATGACCCTGCTCGAACTCGGCTGCGGCACCGGCAGCACCGCCATCAGCCATGCGCCCTTCGTCGCCCATATCCGCGCGCTGGACTTTTCCGAGCGCATGCTGGAGATCGCCCGCGACAAGGCAAAGGCAGCCGGCGTCGACAACGTCACCTTCGAGCAGGCCGATATCGCGGCTCTGTCCGAGCCCGCCGAAAGTTATGACATCGTGCTCGGCCTCAGCATCCTCCACCTCCTCAAGCATCCCGATGCGATGATCGAAGAGGTCTTCACCATGCTCAGGCCCGGCGGCTGTTTCATCACCAGCACCGCCTGCCTCGGCGACACCATGGCCGCCCTCAAGTTCATTGCCCCGCTCGGCCGCGCCGTGGGCCTGCTGCCCCAGCTCAGCGTCATGAGCAGTGCCCAACTGCTCGACAAGTTCACCAGCGCCGGCTTCACCATTGCCCATCAATGGCTGCCCGGCCGCGGCAAGGCGCTCTTCGTCGTGGCCCGCAAGCCGGGCTGACGATCAGCGACAGCATCCTGTCAGGAACGGTTCTGCTCCGCAGCCATTGCTATGGTGTCACCATACAGGCGGTAGAACATGCAGCGTCCCTCGGCCCGATCCATTTCGCGCAAACATGCGATGCGATTTGGCGCCGAAGCCCGGACTGGCAGCACCCGGTTCCAGCTCTGGGCCCCCAAATGCCGAACCGTCCGGCTCAGGCTCAAGGGCAGGCGCACCCTGCTGCAGCTCGAGGCGACCGACGATGGCTGGCATTGCCTCGATGTCGAAGGCGTCAAGCCGGGCGCCCGCTACAAATTCGTGCTGCCCGACGATACCGAAATTCCCGACCCCGCCTCGCGCCATCAGCCCGATGACGTGGACGGCTTCAGCGAGGTCATCGACCCGGCGCAGTTCCAGTGGACCGATGACGGCTGGACCGGCCGGCCCTGGGAAGAAACCATCATCTATGAACTCCATGTCGGCGCCTTCACCGAAGAGGGTACCTTCCGCGCCGCCATGGACAGGCTCGACCATCTGTTGGCGCTGGGCATCACTGCGATCCAGCTCATGCCCCTGGCCGATTTCTATGGTCGCTTCAATTGGGGCTACGATGGCGCCATGTGGTTTGCGCCCGAGGCCAGCTATGGCCGCCCCGAAGATCTGAAGGCCTTCATCGACGCAGCCCATGCCCGCTCTCTGATGGTCTTTCTCGACGTGGTCTACAACCACTTCGGCCCGCACGGAAACTGCCTGGCGCTGGTCGCGCCCATCTTCACCCGCAAGCACACCAGCCCCTGGGGCGAGGCCATAAACTATGACGGGCAGGGCGCTTCGGTCGTCCGCGAATTCGTCGTCGAGAACGCGCTCTATTGGGTGACCGAATTCAATCTCGATGGCCTCCGGTTCGATGCTGTCCACGCCATTACCGACGATAGCACCACCCATATCCTGGAGCTGCTGGCCGCGCGCCTGCGGGCCGCGCGCTCCCATCGGCATCTGCATCTGATCGTCGAGAATTCGGAAAACCAGGCGATCTGGCTCCGGCGCAACAGCGAGGCGCGGCCCATCCACTACACCGCCCAGTGGAACGACGATATCCATCACCTGATGCATGAGGCCGCGACCGGCGAGAATACCGGCTATTATGCCGACTTCGACAATATGGAAGCGCGCTGCGACAAGCTGGCCCGCGCTCTGGCTGAAGGCTTTGCCTACCAGGGCAACATCAAGCCGCATGAGGGCATGCGGCGCGGTGAACCCAGCGCCGGCCTGCCGCCCACCGCCTTTGTCATCTACATGCAGGATCATGATCAGATCGGCAACCGCATCAAGGGCGATCGCATCACGCGTCTCGCTAATGCGGATGCGGTCAAGGCGTTGACTGCCGTCTATCTGCTGTCGCCCCAGATACCCATGCTGTTCATGGGTGAGGAATGGGCCAGCCAGAACCCGTTTCCCTTCTTCTCCGACGTCCCGGCCGAGCTGCGCGAAACTGTGCGCAAGGGTCGCCAGGAGGAGCTCAAGAGCACGCCTGAGCACGAGGATCCGGTCAAGCCCGATGTCGAGGAGGCTGTCGACCCGACCAGCCCTGCCACCTTCGCCTCGGCCCGGCTCGATTGGCAGGACCTCGCCGAGCCGCCCCACGCGGAATGGCTCGCCCACTATCGTGCCCTGATCGATACCCGCCGGATGGAGATCATCCCCCGGCTCGCCGGCATAGAGGGCTTTGCCTCTGATTATGAGGTGCTCGGCGCGCAATGCGCGCTGGTCAGTTGGCGCCTCGGCGATGGCGCCACGCTCCGCCTCTATGCCAATCTGGATGAGGTCACCAGGACCGGTCTGCCGTCGGCCATTGGCCGCCGCATTCATCTGCAGGGCTTTGCTGAGCAGGGCACGCTGGGTCCCTGGACGGTGCTCTGGACCGTGGAAGTCTGAAACAGGCTCCTGGCCGCAGAAAAGGCGCGAAATAGGTCGACAGCGCGCAGGACTGGCGTACACTGCCTGTTCTAAACTGCTTCGGTAAGGGAATATGCATTCCACAATTCAGTTGATCAATCTGCTTGGCGCCGGGGCCCTGCTGCTCTGGGGCCTGCGCCTGATCAAGACGGGCGTGATGCGCGCTTTTGGCGCCTCGCTGCGACTGTGGATTGCCCGGGGCACCGGCAATCGCTTCACCGCCGTGCTGTCCGGCATGATGGCGACGTTGGCGCTGCAGTCGAGCACGGCCACCGCGGTCATCACGGCCTCCTTCGCCAGCAGCGGCGCCATCCAGCCGCGCATGGCCCAGGCGGTGATGCTGGGGGCCAATGTCGGTACGTCCATCGCCGCGGTGATCCTGTCGCTTGATGTGCACTGGTTTTCCTCGGCCACCATTCTGCTCGGCGTCACCATTTTCTCTCTCAGCAAATATGCGCGCGGCAAGGGCATCGGCCGCGCCGTGCTGGGCCTGGGTCTCATGCTCCTGGCGCTGCAACTGGTTGGCAGCGTCACCGGACCGCTGCGCGAATCCGATGTCATGGTCGCCATTCTCTCCGGCCTGGGCGATGCGCCGGCCTTCGCGCTGATCCTGGCGGCGGTGCTGGCTCTGGTCGCCTCGTCGAGCCTTGCCATTGTCCTCTTTGTCGCGCTGCTGGCTTCGGCCGGCATTGTCGAGCCGCCGCTGGCCGTGACGCTGGTGGCCGGCGCCAATCTCGGCGGCGCCATTCCGCCTTTGCTCGCCGTGCTGCACGAGGGCACCGAGGCCCGCCGCCTGACCCTTGCCAACCTCGTCGTCCGCGCCATCGGCGCAATCGTGCTGACCATATTTGCGGCGCCTGCCGCCGGCCTGCTGCAGGCCATCCTGCCCAATGCCAATGCGCTGACCATTGCCGCCCATATCGGCTTCAACCTGGCCCTGCTGGTGCTGTTCCTGCCCTTGCTCGGCCCCATCGGCAAGCTGGCGGCCCTGGCCATTCCCAAGCCCGCCACGCCGGAAAAAGGCGCCAACTATCTCGATGACAGCGTTCTTGATACGCCCACCATCGCCCTGGCCGCCGCCGCCCGCGAGACCCTGCGCGTCAGCGACATCGTGCTCGCCATGCTTTCGGGCAGTCTCGATGCCCTGCGCAAGCCGGGCCCCGCGTCGCGCAGCGCGGCATCCCAGCTCGATGATGATGTCGATGCCCTCAACCAGGCCATCAAGCTCTATCTGACCCGGCTCGACCAGACCGACCTCGAAGAGGAAGAGGCCCGCCGTTCCACGCAGATCATGAGCTTTGCCATAAATCTGGAACATGTCGGCGATATCGTCGAAAGCGGTCTCTATGACGTCGCCGGCAAGATGGCCAAGCGCCAGCTCAAATTCTCGCCCGATGGCCTGGCCGAAATCGTCGCGCTCTACGAAAAGACCATCACCAACATGCAGCTGAGTCAGACGGTTTTCATGACGGGCGATCCGCAACTGGCGCGCCAGCTGGTGGCCGCCAAGGTCGAAGTGCGCCGGCTTGAGGCCCGTTCGGCCCAGGAGCATATCCAGCGTGTGCGCGAACGCGTGCCGGCCTCGGTCGAGACCAGCTCGCTTCACCTCGATCTGCTGCGCGATCTCAAGCGCATCAACGCCCACCTGGCCTCGGTCGCCTATCCCATTCTCGAAACCAAGGGCGAGCTCGACGAGAGCCGCCTGCGTCCCCATGCCGTCCTCGAGCCCAAGACGGCAAAATAATCCGGAGCTAGTAATGAACTACGATGCTGTCCTCGCAGACATGATTGCCGTTGCCCGCGAGGCAGGGGCCCTGACGCTCACCTATTTCAAGCGTTTCCGCGACCTGGAGATCGGCATAAAGGGGCCGGCCGACTTCGTCTCCGAGGCCGATAAGGAGAGCGAACTGCTGATCCGCAAGTTCCTCTTCGAGCGCTATCCCGACTGGAGCTTCACCGGCGAGGAATTCGCCGCCGTCGACAAGGACAGCGACCACCGCTGGCTTGTCGATCCCATCGACGGCACCACCAATTTCATCAATGGCATGCACTACACCATCTCCATCGCGCTGCGTCGCGGCAATGAGACGGTCTGCGGTGCGCTCTACAACCCGGTCTCCGACGAGATGTTCACGGCCATCAAGGGGCAGGGCGCCTTCATGAATGGCGAGCCACTCAAGGTCAGCGAACAGGCCGATATTGGCCTGTTCAACGTCGGCACGGGTCTCGCCACTCCCGGCCTCTTCACCTATCCCGGCTTCTACCAGCGCCTCGACGCCATCCGCGCGCCGATCAGCTCGGTGCGCATCGTCGGCAGCTCGGCCAATTCCTGCGCCTATGTCGCCCTGGGCCGCCTCACTGGCTACTACGAGGAATCCGGCATCGTCGACTGGGCGGTGGGTGTCCTGCTTGTCGAGGAAGCCGGCGGCATCGTCACCGACTGGTGGGGCCGTGGCCCCGAATTCTACGAACGCACCGGCTGTGTCATCGTCGCCAACAAACCCACCCACGCCTACCTGCTGGACAAGCTCAAAGACGCCCCGAGGAAAGATCCGAAATAGGCTGGGTCGCACTTCTCACCTCTCCCTTGGGGGAGAGGTCGGCGCGCAAGGCCTTGAGGGCTACGCCCGAAAGGCGGGGCATCGGCCTCACCCCATCAACGCCAGCAACCCCTCCGGATCATCCGTCGTGATTTGGTCCACCTTGAGCTCCAGCAGCCGCGCCACCTGGGGCTGGCTCTCCGCATTGGCGCGGTTGATCGTATAGGCATCGATCCGTCGCCCTTCGGCATGAAATGCCGCGACGATGTCAAAGCCCAGCCGATCCGCCTCCAGCACCAGCCCGTAATAGAGGTAGATCATCTCCGCCTTGGGCGAAGCGGCCACCGCGTCGCGCACGAAGCCGGCAAAGTCGCGCGACTGCATCAGCCGCTCCAGCGCCCCGTCATGGCAGGGGTCATAGCCGATGCGCAGGCCCGCGACGCCCTCGGTCAGCAGCCGCACCGATTCCGCATCGCCCGACGACAGGATCATGTGCCGCGCCACCGGTGCCACGCTCTGCTTGAACGAGGCGACCGCGGCAGCGTCCAGCGCCCGCCAGTCCTCCTTGTAGTCCAGCTGCAGCAGCGCATCGGGATGCAGCCCGCCCTGCGCCAGCAGGGCGCAGAGGTCTTCCAGCAGCATCACCGTATCGGGCAGCGGCACCCCGTCCTCGCCGCGCAGGTGGAACGAGCGCAACGCCGCCGCACCCAGTTCGGCCACCCTGCCGCTGCCGGTGGTTTCCCGCTCGACGCTCAGGTCATGCAGCACGGCGTAGCCGCGATCGGCATGCACCACCAGGTCCACCTCGACGCTGGCCCCCAGCCGCATCCCCTCGATGATCCGCGCCCCGGTAAACACCGGATCGCTCGCCTTGCGCCGGGCACGGTGCCACTTGAGCCAGGTGCGATGGCCGTTTCGCGTGATGAAGATGGGTTCGGTCATGCCCGGTGGATCAGCGCATTGTCCCGATACGCCGCGATGGCGCGGGGCTTGAGCGTCACGCCCTGGCCAGCCTTGAACAGGTCGGGATGGGATACCATCGCCTTGATCCTGGTATTGTCGCGCAAATCGAGATCGACCAGGCCATGCGTGCCATAGTCGGTGACGCGATGCACCTTCCCCTGGCCGCCATCCTCCGCCGCTGCCAGGTCCAGCGCTTCGGGCCGGATCGCCAGGGTCGCCGGACCATCGCTGACCGGCAGGGGCGTCGAATAACCGGCACGGCTGAATATGCCATTCGACACCGTGCCCTCCACCAGGTTCATCGTGCCGATGAAGCCCGCCACGAACGGCGTCTGCGGCTCGCGATAGACCACGTCCGGCCGGTCGATCTGTTCGGTGCGGCCGTCACGCATCACCACGATCCGGTCGGCCATCGACAGGGCCTCGTCCTGGCCATGCGTCACGAACAGGGTGGTGATCTTGAGCCGCTGCTGGATATCGCGCACCTCTTCGCGAAGTCTTTCGCGCAAGTGCTGGTCAAGACTCGCAAAAGGCTCGTCGAGCAGCAGGATTTTCGGCTCCAGCACCAGCGAGCGCGCCAGCGCCACGCGCTGCTGCTGCCCGCCCGACAACTGGCCGACGCCGCGCGTGCCATAACCGCCCAGGCCCACCAGCTCCAGCACGCCTTCGACCCGTCGCTTGATCTCGTCCGGCGACACCTTTCGCAGCTTGAGCCCGAAGGCCAGGTTCTTGAACACATTCATATGCGTCCACAGCGCGTGGCTCTGGAACACCATGCCCGTCGGCCGCTTCTCCGGCGGCAGGCGGGTAATGTCCTCGCCATCGATGGTCATCACCCCGCTGGTCGGCGTCTCAAAGCCCCCCACCATGCGCAGCAGCGTCGATTTGCCGGAGCCGGACGGGCCGAGCAGGCACACCAGCTCGCCATCCGCCACGTCCAGCGAGAAGCTGTCCACCGCCCGCACATTGCCATTGGGGAAGATCTTGGAGACGTCTTTGATACTGAGAACCGACATGAAAACTTCCTAGCCGCCGAAACCGCGGGCAAACGAACCGGAATTCACCACCCGCCGCGCAAACAGCAGCGCGATGAAACTGGGAACCCACAGCAGGACGGAGAGCACCGCGCCATATTGGATGACCGGCTGGTTGTTGATGAACGAGATCATCAGCACCGGCAGCGTGCGCACTTGCGGCGCCCCGATCAGCCAGGCGCCTTCGGTCTCGTAGAAGGTGCCGACAAAGCTGAGCAGGATTGCCGCGGCGATGGTCGGCCCGGCCTGGGGCAGGGTGATCGACCAGAACACCCGCAGCGGGCTGGCGCCCACATCGCGCGCCGCTTCCTCCATGCGCCGGTCGACCGACTGGAAGGCGGCCACCGGAATCCAGATCATGAACAGCAGCGTCCCCACCAGCTGGATCAGCACCACGCCCCAGAAGGTACCGATGAGGTTGAGCTGCAGGAAGATTCCCGCAATGGCGACCAGCAGGCCGAATTTGGGAAAGGCGTGCCCGGCCAGGAACGAGAAGAACAGCAGGTTCCGTCCCGGAAAATCCAGCCGCGCAAAGGCATAGGCCGCCGGCAGGCAGATGGCGGCGGACAGGGCCGTCACCGTGAAGGCCAGGGTGAGGCTCATGGTGATGGAGCTCCACACGTCGGCCCGGGCCAGCGTCTGCTCCCAGAATCGCAGGCCGAATTCCTGCGGAATGACCGACGGATAGCGCCACACATTGGTGAAGGCCCAGGTGCCGACGACGAGAAGCGGAAAGACGATGATCAGTGTCAGCACCACCGCAAAGGCGATGCCGGTCCAGTCGATCTTGCGATGGGTGAGCGTTGCAGCCATTTACGCGGCCCTGTTCTTGGCGACGGAGCGCACGTAGAAAAGCCCGAACACGATGCAGAACCCGAAGGTGATCACCGCCTGGGTAATGGCCGTCTGCGGGTCATACAGATCGCGGAACGTGCGCTGCATGAACGGGCCCATCATTTCCGGCGCCGCCGGCCCCAGGATATAGGGCAGGGTGAAGGCCGAGAAGATGCCGAGCACGGCAAACGAAATCGCCACCAGGATCGAGTTGGAGATGCGCGGCAGGATGATGTGCCAGAGCAGCGCAAACCGGCCGGCACCGACGTCGCGCGCAGCCTCGATCGCCTGATTGGACACATTGCCCAGGCCCGAGAGCAGGATCAGCACGGTGAGCGGAATATTGTCCCAGACCAGGCCGATCACCGGCCCCCAGGGCGTGAGATAGGGCGTGCGGATCTTGGGCAGGCCGACGGCATTGAACAGCAGGTCGACCGTGCCGTTCGGGCCCAGCACGCGGATGAAGGCAAAGCTGAGGATGATCGAGGGGACGAACATCGGAAAAATGGCGAGGCCCTGCACATAGGCCGCGACCTTGGTGTTGGAGAACCGCAGGTAAAGCGCGATCGGCAGGCAGACCACGAGCAACAGGATGGCGCAGACACCTGTCGTCCACAGCGTGATCGACAGGTTGGACAGGCTATAGCCGTCGGAAAAGAAGAAGCGGTAGGTCTCGATGGAAAAGGCGCTGCCCTCGGGCGTCGGGACCCAGAGCGTGGTGATGATGGCCGAGATGATCGGCCAGATGATCAGCCAGAGCACCAGCAAGACCGGCGTGGCGACAAGCAGGAGGCCATAGGGCCTCCTGCGCGCGGGTGTAACGGACCCGATCTGGTCCGGGGTGGTCATGGTCACGAAGCGGGATCCACATTTGGTGCCACGGCGCGATACCAGCCGTCATTGATGGCTGCTTCCCATTCCCCGCTCGGGAAATTGGGAATGGTCTGCGGGATGAGATCGGCAAAGCGCTCGCGCAGCTCGGGCGACACATAGTCCCAGCTCACGCCGGGGAAACCGCCCAGCTCGGTCAGCACGGCCGACTGGATTTCCTCGGTCAGCAGGAAATCGGCCAGCTTGAGCGCGGCATCCTTGTTCGCGCCATTGCTGAGCACGCCCAGCTTGGTGAAGCCGCCGGGCAGGCCGAGGTCCTGCAGCTGGACGAGACCGGTGGTCTCGGGCAGCACGCCCTGGGCGATGGCCGAGAGCGCCTGGTCGGACCAGGCCGGGATCATGGTCACGGCAGACTGGCCGAGCAGCTGCAGCGACTGGGTATTGCCCGACGTATAGGCGCCGCCATCGAACAGCGACGGGGCCAGCTCGAGCAGCATGTCGAATGCGGGCTTGAGCATGGTGTCGTTCTTGTCGGCGCTGTAGTTGTCGACGGTGAACAGGCTCGGATCATTGCCGTTCACTTCATAGATGGCACGGCGGACGAAATTGCCGCCCGAACCGCCCTTGTTGGGCCGGTTGTAGATGAACTGGCCCGGATTGGCCTTGATCCAGGCAACCAGGTCTGGCCAGGTCTTGGGGACATTGGCCGGATCGAGCTTGGTCGTGTCATAGGCCAGCAAAACCTGCGACCCGCGGTAAGGCAGGTTGGTCGGGATGTCGAAGGCCAGCGGATTGACCTTGGAATAGTTGGACAGGCCCGCCGTCTCGAAATCGACATAGAGGCCCTTGGCAATGCCATCGACCGTGACGCGGGTGTCGAAGCCTTCGAACAGGTCCGCCTGCGGATCGGTGCCGGAGGCCAGGGCGGCCAGTGCGCGGTCGCCGATAGCGGCGACACCGGCGCCGTCGCCGCCGTCAACCAGGTTGAGGGTAATGCCGGCATTGGCCGCTTCGAATTTCGGCTTCACCACATTGGTCCAGAAGTCGATGACGTTCTGGTCCGAGCTGAAATAGACGTCGATGACGCCTTCCGCACCGAAGGACATGCGGGGCAGCATAAGAGCACCGGCAGCCGTGCCGGCAGCAAGCATGAAATCACGCCGTTTCATTGTAATCTCCCAAAGTCCGTTCATTAGAACGGATGTTCCACATGGCGGTGAAATCCGCCTGTAGGTTTCATCGATCTTGCGTCGACCACTCCCGAACCAAAGCTAACTACCGGTCAGGAAATTATGCAAGCGGAAACCCGTCGGTCGGCAGCGCCACGACAGCGGCGTACAAATCACAGCTTTGCGACAGCTATGTAACAGCGGAAAAATCGCGGGATGACGGCGTCGATTTCCGCCGGGCCAAGCGGGTTTGTGACAAAGCAAATCCTTGCCTGGTATGGCAGATTGCCGGTCACCGCCGGGCGCCGCCATGGCTTGTGCGGCTCACGGCTGGCGCGCGTGAGCTGCGTCGCCGCCCGTTGCGACCAAGATGCGCAGCTTTGCGCCTGACGACATTGCTTGGTCGGTTCTTCGGTCGATCGAGCCGGCATCGCACGTTTCGAACGATCTGCGTGGCGAGTTCCAGTTTTGAAACATAAATTCCAAAAACACCGCTGAGATCCGTGGGCTCCGTCAAACGGAGCGGGGCCGCGACGGCGCGCGGCCCTTTTTCGGCGTCAGATGCTGGCAGCCAGCGTCTCCAGCTGCGCCGCACAAAGGCCCCAGCCCTCGTGAAATCCCATCTTCTTGTGGCTTTCCGCGTCTTCCGCGCTCCAGTGCCGCGCGACCGCGGTGTACTTCGTCTTGCCTGGCCCGGCATCCTCGAAGGTCAGCACGGCGGTGAAGAACGGCTTTTCCGAGGGGGCCCAGTCGCCAGTGAAGGCATCGGTGAACACCAGCCGCTCATTGGGGATCACCTCGAGATACTGGCCGGGATTGGGATATTCCGTCCCCGCCTCGTCAGCCATGGTGAACCGGCTGGCGCCGCCCGGGCGCAGGTCGATCTCGACCTTGGGCGTGGTCCAGGGCTTGGGGGCGAACCACTGCTTGAGCAGGTCCGGCTGCGTCCAGCACTGATAGACTTTGTCGCGCGGTGCATTCAGCACCCGGATCAGTACCAGGTCGCGATCCGTATCCTGGGTGGGAAGAGCATTGGTCATTTATTTCTCCGTGGCGTTCCATGTCACTCAGGCGACGAGCCGCACCGCCTGTTTTCGACATGCATGTCCGCCTTTTTTTAATTTTTGCGGCCTGCCGTGCTCTGTGGTCGGCACAGGAGCATTGCCATGACCGACACCTCGCCGCCTATCACTGCCGCCCAGAGCCGCGCCGGCCGCGCGCTTGTCGGCTGGTCGGTTCCCGCGCTTGCCGAAGCGACTGCCATGCCGGTCAACCAGATCGAGCAATTCGAGGCTGAAACCCTCGACCCTGATGCCGAGTGCCAGCGCGCCATCCGCACCGCGCTCGAAGCCGCTGGTGTCCTCTTCCTCCCCGAACAGGGCGGCGAAGGCGTCGGCGTCCGCCTCAAATTCCCCCGCCTCACCGTCAAGCGCATCCAGACCTGGGAAGGCGAAGGCGGCACCACCGGCGAAGACGACATTCCCTGACCTTCACGAGCCCCTTCACCTCTCCCTATGGGGGAGAGGTCGGCGCGCAGCGCCGGGTGAGGGGGCCTTTACTGGGTGAGCTGCCTGAGGAAGGCCCCTCACCCGACCCAAGAGGGTCGACCTCTCCCCCAGAGGGAGAGGTGAAGAAAGACGCTACCGCCCCAGCATCCCCAGCGCCGGCCGCAAGTGCCCGTCACTCTCCACCAGCATCCGCTGCGCGGCCTCAACGCCGTCCGCGCCCGCAGCCAGCAATATCGCCACCTTCACCGCGCCATCCGCCCGCTCCAGCGCTGCCGCGGCGGCAGTCTCATCCACGCTGCTGACCGCCATCACGATCCGCTGCGCCCGCCCGCGCAGCTTGAGATTGTCGGCGATCACATTGACCATGAAGCCGTCATGCACATGGCCCAGGTGAATGGCCATCATGGTCGAGAGCATGTTGAGCGCGATCTTCTGCGCCGTGCCCGCCCCCATACGGGTCGATCCGGCAATCACCTCGGGCGGCGTCGGCAGGCAGATCGCCACGTCGACCTTGGCAAAGATCGGCGCGCCCTGATTGTTGCTGATGCCGATGGCGCGGGCGCCCGCCGCACGGGCTGCTTCGACCGCCGCCATGGGGTAGGGCGTATAGCCGCTGGCCGTGAGCGCGATGACGCAGTCGCCCGGCCCGACACCCGCCGCGGCGATCTCGGCCCTGGCCGACTCTGCATCGTCCTCCGGCCCGCCTTCCATATTGGTGAGCCCGGCAATGCCGCCGGCCAGCAGCACCTTGATGCGGTCCCGCGCAATGCCATAGGTGCCCGGCAGTTCCAGCGCATCGGCCAGTGCCATCAGCCCCGAACTGCCCGCTGCCGCATAGATCAGCCTCCCGCCGCCTTTGAGGCATGTCGCGGCAAGTTCGGCCGCCGCCGCAATCTCCGGCACCGCGTCCTGCACCACCCTGGCGGCCTCGGCCTGCGCGTTGGCGAGAATCGCCAATGCCTCCTGTGGGGGCCGCGTGTCGAAGCCTTTCGCACGGGCATGAACCATCTCGGTTTGCGTTGCAGTCATGCCGCTCTCCTGTCGTCGCAATAATGCCAAAAAAATACCACTTGTCTACTCAGCGGCGCGACCCTTCGTCTCATACGGGTCGCGCCAGCTCTAAAACGTCAATTGCGTCAGCGTTATGCCTCAATAGTGCATTGGCGCTTTTTGGGGCTTGGTGAATGGTATTTTATTGGTATTATGGCGCCCGAGCAGCGGGGCTTGGCCAATCCGCGGACATTTAGTGATATGCATCGCACCGTCAGGTGCAACGAGGCGAGGGGGAAAGAGTGGCCGATATGCCCAACAGTTTCTTTGCCGATGGTCCGGTGGTGCTGCCAACGGGTGGGCCGCTCTATCTCCAGCTCAAGCGCTGGATCGAGGATGCCATTCATAGCGGCGCGGTCAATCCCGGCGACGCCCTCCCATCCGAGCGCGATCTGGCCACCAAGGTCGATGTGTCGCGCGTCACCGTGCGCAAGGCCGTGCTGCAGCTGGTCAAGGACGGTGTTCTGGTCCAGCGCCACGGCTCGGGCACTTTCGTCGCGCCGCAGACCCAGCGCGTCGAGCAGTCCCTGTCCAACCTCACCTCCTTCACCGAGGATATGGCCCGTCGGGGCATGGCCGTTCGCGCCGAATGGCTCGATCGCGGTCTCTATGTCCCGTCGCCGGAAGAAACCGTCATCCTGGGCCTGACCTCGGGCGAGCAGGTGGCCCGTATCGCGCGCCTCCGCCTGACGGGCGATACGCCGCTAGCCATCGAGCGCGCCAGCCTCTCCTCGCGCACGCTGCCCGATCCGGCCGGCATCGGCGATTCTCTCTATAAGCACCTCGACAAGACCGCCAGCCGCCCGGTTCGCGCCATCCAGCGCATCCGCGCTGCCAACCTCAATGAGGAAGATGCGGCTTTGCTGCAGGTGCCGGCCGGCTCGGCCGGGCTCAATATCGAGCGCACCTCTTATCTCGCCTCGGGCCGCGTTATCGAATTCACCCGCTCGATCTACCGGGGCGATACCTATGACTTTGTCGCCGAGCTCCGGCTCGGCGACTCGCCTGCGACAGGAGCCAGCAAGCCGTGACTTTGCCGAACCAGACCCACATGCGCCAGGAAGTCGAAGCCATTCCCGGCGTCGTCGCCAATTTCCTCGATCAGAGCCGCCCGGTGCTCGATGCTGCCGCCGCTGCTCTGCGTGAGCGCAATCCGCTTCTGGTCGCCACGGTCGCCCGCGGTTCGTCCGATCACGCCTCGTCCTACCTCAAATATGCCATCGAGCTGACCCTCGGCCTGCCGGTCGCCTCCATAGGCCCGTCCATTGCCTCGATCTATGGCAAGGATCTCAAGCTCGACCGTTGCGCCGCCATTGCCATCTCGCAATCCGGCAAGAGCCCCGACATTGTCGGCATGACCCAGTCGGCCCGCCGCTCCGGCGCCACCACCATTGCCATTACCAATACCGCCGGCTCGCCTCTGGCCGACGCGTCCGATTTCACCATTGACCTGCATGCCGGCCTCGAAAAGTCCGTCGCCGCCACCAAGACCTTCGCCACCTCGGTCGTGGCGGGCCTCGCGCTCATCGCCCGCTGGAGCGGCGATGACGCGCTCACCGCCGCCGTCAACGATCTGCCCAATTCGCTCGCCCGCGCCGTCGCCTGCGACTGGTCCGAACTCATCGGCGCGCTCGACGGCCACAATGCCCTCTATGTCCTGGGCCGCGGTCCCGGCTTTGCCATTGCCAGCGAGGCAGCGCTCAAGTTCAAGGAAACCTGCAACATCCAGGCCGAGGCCTATAGCGCCGCCGAAGTGATGCATGGCCCCGTCGCCATCGTCACGCCGGGCTATCCCGTTCTGGGCCTGGCCGCCCGCGACGCCGCCGAGGCTTCGGTCGCCGACATGGCCCACAAGCTGGCCGGGCAGGGCGCGCTATCCTTTGTGACCAGTGACCGTCCCGGCGCGGCAAGGGCCTTGCCCTTCGCCGCCACCGGTCACCCGCTGACCGATCCGCTGGCGCTGATCGTCTCCTTCTATGGCTTTGTCGAAAAACTGTCGCTGCATCGCGGCTTCAACCCCGACGTGCCCCCGGCACTCAAGAAGGTCACCGAGACGCTATGAGCGACCTGCAGGCCATTGTCGGCGCCCGCATCTTTGACGGGCATGATTGGCATGATGATGCAGCCCTGCTGATCGAGTTCGGCCAGGTCTGCGCCATTGTGCGCCGGAGTGACGTGCCGGCGCATTCATTCACCGTTCAACTCGGTGACGGAATTGTGGCGCCGGGCTTCATTGACCTGCAGGTCAATGGCGGCGGCGGCGCGCTGTTCAACAATAATCCTACGGTCGATACCATCCGCACCATCTGCGCCGCCCACGCGCAGTTCGGCACCACGGCCCTCTTGCCGACCCTGATCACCGACACGCCAGAGATCAACATCGCCGCCCTCGCGGCGGGAAAAGCTGCGACAGAACAAGGCGTTCCGGGCTTTCTCGGACTCCATCTCGAAGGGCCGCATCTGTCGCTCGCCCGCAAGGGCACGCATGACCCGGCCCTGATCCGCCCCATGGACGACGCCGATCTCGCCCGCATCCTCGCCGCCCGCCCCGACCTGCCCAACCTCCTGGTCACAGTCGCCGCCGAAACCGTCACCCCGGCCCAGATTCAAGCCCTCTCCAACGCCGGAATCATCGTCAGCATCGGCCATTCCGATGCCTCCTTAACCGTTGCCAATGCTGCATTTTCTGCCGGCGCCAGCATGGCCACCCACCTGTTCAACGCCATGAGCCAGCTCGGCAACCGCGAGCCCGGCGTGGTCGGCGCGGTACTCACCAATGACGCTGTTTATGCCGGCCTGATCGCCGACGGCATCCACGTTCATCCCGCCGCCATCGAGATCGCCCTGCGCGCCAAGACCGGCCCCGGCCGCATCTTCCTCGTCACCGATGCCATGTCCCAGACTGGCACCGACCTGACCACGCTCACCCTCAATGGCCGCACCATCACCCGCGCCGGCGGCGCCCTGCGCCTCGCCGATGGCACCCTGGCCGGCGCCGACCTCGACATGGTCGACGCCGTCGAGTTCATGCATGGCCGCATCGGACTGCCCATCGAGGAGTCCCTCCGCATGGCCTCGCTTTATCCCGCGCAGGCCATGGGCATCGATGCCGAGTTCGGCCACCTCCAGCCCGGCGCCCGCGCCAACTTCCTCCACTTGTCCAACAGCCGCCAGCTCCACGCCACCTGGATCGGCGGGCGTGAAGTCTGGCGCGCATGACGGCAGAACCGGTCGAATTTCAGCTCAGGCTGAGCCGAAAATGTCGATGTTCGAGAACCGGAGCGGAGCGTACGTTCAAGTACGTGAGCACCGGAAGCGCAGAACACCGGCATTTGCAGGCCAGCATCAGCTGAAAGTCGATCGGTTCTAGCCCCGGCCGATGTAGGGCATGTTGGTCGCCATCACCGTCATGAACTGCACATTGGCTGCGAGCGGCAGCCCGGCCATATAGAGCAGGGCATCGACCACATGTTTCACATCAAAGGTCGGCTCCGGCATCATCGTCCCGTTGGCCTGCAGCGAGCCGCTGTTCATGCTGCTGGTCATGTCCGTAGCCGCATTGCCGATATCGATTTGCCCGCAGGCGATCCCAAAGGCGCGCCCATCCAGCGATATCGCCTTGGTCAGCCCGGTGATGGCATGCTTGGTCGCGGTATAGGACGCCGCCCCGGGCCGCGGCACATAGGCCGAGATGGAACCGTTATTGATGATCCGCCCACCCTGCGGAGACTGGTCCCGCATCGCCCGGAACGCCTCGCGCGCGACATAGAAGGCGCCATTGAGGTTGGTATCGACCATCTCTTTCCAGGTCACGACGTCCAGATCGCCGAATGACACGGCCGGCGCAAACCGGCCGGCATTGTTGAACACTAGGTCTATCCGGCCATATCTCTCCTTCACCCCGGAAAAGAACTGCGCCACTTCCGCCGGATCGGTGACGTCACACTCTCCCCAATGACCGCCCGTCTCGTTGGCGACCTGTTGCAGGGCATCCGCCCGGCGCCCGCAAATGGCCACATCATATCCCACAGCGGCAAATCCCAGCGCCGCCGCCCGGCCAATCCCCGAACTGCCGCCCGTGACTACCGCGACTTTCCTCTGCGTCTCCATGCTCTCTCCAATTGTGGCAGCGACCGCGTCGCAGTCCGTTGATTCCAAAATCTCTGCGCATTTGCGCCTTATTTCGCTCGGCGTCCCGGATTGGTTATCTGACGCGTTTGGCGCCCTTCGCCCGCCAAACTGGTTTAACTTGCTTCGAAGACCCCCGAAAACCGGGCGACTTTAACGGCTCGTTCAGCCGGGTTAACAAGTAGTTTCCATCTGTGTGCTGAATCTGCAACATCCGGTTGGCAACCATATTGCCGGCCCAGCAAAACGGCTTTTGCGTGATTGCGTCATCTCCAGCCATGCGTAGAGTGGGTCTTGCGAATCCATGCATGGGATCGTTTGTCGGTCGCAGCGCGACGGCAACACACTGCACCACGAATAAGTGTGGTCGCGTTACGACAAACCGCTGGGTAACCGGCACCAAGAATGACTGACTTTGGAGGTCAACTAATGAAACTCAAGAGCCTTATCCTCGGTTCTGTTGCTGCTGCCGGTCTCTCGACCGCTGGCTTTGCTGCCGATCTCGGCGTTCTCACCTCGCTCGACGTTTGTGACGAGCTGGGCCTTGCTGGCCTGACCATCTCGTCCGACACCAACTGCCTGCAGATCTCGGGCAAGGTTTCGTACACGTTCGAATACGGCAATTTCGGCGGCGGTGGCTACGTCATCGGCCAGGGTCCGTTCCCGGGCCCTAATAATGATGGCAACGTCAGTGTTGATCGGCCGAGCGCTGTGGCTGGTAACGATTGGGACTCGAAGGTTGAGACCCTGCTGAAGTTCGTGGGCACCGCTTCGAGCGACTTCGGTCCGGCTCGTGTAGTGATTAATCTGCGTCAGCGCGATTACTACCGTGTGCGCGATGCGGTCGTGGTCGGTCCTCCGACCTACACCGATGCGCATCCTCTGCGCGCTGAAGACGCCTACGTTCAGGTTGGTGATACGACCATTCTTTCTGCTGGTAAGAAAGGTTCGATCTTCAACGAAGGTGATGACGAGCCGTTCAACTTCACTGGTCTGTTCATTTCGAAGGATGCCGACGTCGGCGTTTGGGAAGGTCCCGTCCGCAAGGGTGGCCATGTCATCCAGCTCGAGACTCAGTTCGGCGAAGGCTTTATCGGTAAGCTTGGTCTCGAAGCCCTCGATCGCACCGATTCTGCCGCTGGCAGCCTGATCGGCGTTCTCGAATATGCTGGTGACGGCATCACTGCTCACATCAGCGGCTCCGTCGGCGGTCTTCTTGACGGTATCCAGAACACCGGCGACACCTACGCTGTCCATGCTGGTATCACCGGTACCTTCGACGCCTTTAAGCTCCGTGCTGCTGGCGCTGTTGGCGGCGGCTACATGGCGGGTGGCAATTGGTCCTATTGGAACGGCCTGGTTTCGGGCGAAGCCAAGTTCGACATGTTCAAGGTTGCTCTCTCGGCTGAAGCTGCCGGTGGCAACGTTGGCGGGGGTGCTGCTGACTCGCCCACCGATTTTGGTTTCGGCGGTTCGTTCGGTGCCACGGTTGCCGAAGGCATCGAAATCAACATCGGCGGTCGTTACTTCAATGACGGCGTAGCTGGTGTTGGCGATGGCTACCAGATCGCTGCCCAGTTGATCGCAGCTGTCACCGAGACCATCAAGATCACCGGCGAGATCGGTGTCTACGGTCACGCCGCTGATACGGTTCCCTTCAACCGTGGTGCTGGCGCCGTTGCCAACGCTGCCTACTCCGACTTCTACGGTTCGGCCGAACTGGCTTGGGCTCCTGGCGGTGGTTTCACCTCGTCGGTCGGTGCCAAGGTTCAGCAGAACGGTGCCTACAAGGTCACCTTCAAGGCTGCCAAGTCCTTCGAGTAATCCTCGGATCGCTTTGGACTACGGAAAGGCCCGGCTCATGCCGGGCCTTTCTGCTTTTGTGCGCTGCTCTTCTGCGGTCGCGCACTGATTCTCTCGTTTCGACCTGCAGCCGCCGCGAACTTGCGCGTGCGCCAGAAATAATCCCGCGCAGACAATCACTTAGAGCCGCCGTTTTCGTTTGCGCGCCGGGCGAAATGCACTAGCGTTGCAGCAATTGCGGACATTCACGGAACAGGAATGATCAGGGACCTCATCAAGTGGGTCGTGCCGGGACTGGCCACGGTCCTGGGCGGCACGACTTTATCCGTTGCAATGACATCGGCCGACATTGCTGGCGATCTGACGGCGAGGGGCAACGCCGCCATGGCGGCCAGCGGCTACGATTGGGCCGAGCTGTCCCTGGATGTCCGCGACCTGACCCTGTCCGGCACCACCACAGATCCGGCTATCGTTGAGGCCGCAATCACGCGCCTTGCTGCCATCGAGGGCATCCGCACCATAACGCCTGCTGTGACGCTGGCGCCGATGGCGAGGCCCTACATACTGCAAGCGACTATTGATCAGGACGCCGCAAGTCTCTCCGGTGGTGTCCCCGATGAGGCAACCCGGCACCGTCTCCTCGCCATGGCAGGTCTCGACGATGCCGATCTGCAGTTGCACTCCGGCATGCCCGATCGCCGGAGCTGGGTGTCTGGCGCCGAATTTGCCATCGACAACCTGAAATACTTCGATCAGGGCGAGATTGTCCTCTCCGACCTCACGGTGAGCGTCGCCGGTCGCGCCAAGTCCGAACGGGATTATCGCGACCTGCTGATCGTCTTGCGAGCCGGTCCTCCGACCGGGCTCGCATTCGGCGCAGTCGATATCACGCCCGCGCTCGTCGAGCCCTATCAGTGGAGCGCCAGCTTCGACGGCAAGCGTATCGAGGTGACCGGTTTCGTGCCGGACGATGCATCTGCCGAACGCCTCCGCACCGCCGACGTATCCGGCATACCGGTCGCCACCGGCCTTGCCTTGGGTTCCGGCGAACCCGATGGTTTTGCTGAGCTTTCCCAGATACTGATTGAGCAGCTGGCGCGCCTCGAATATGGCTCGGCCAGCATCACCGGTGGCGAAAGTGCGCTTACCGGTACGCCGCCAACGCTCGAAGTCGCGCAGGGCATCGTCGAATCGCTGGCGCCCTCCGGCAGCATTGTCACCCTCGAACCGCCGCGGATTGAAGACTACTGGATCAGCGCCACGCGCCAGCCCGGCGGCGTGGTGGTCTTCGATGGCTACGCGCCCGACGAAGTCACACGCGAAAAGCTCAGCCTGGGCGAGGGGGCCGACGTCACCTGGCTCAAGCTCGGTCGCGGTGCTCCCGAGCGCTACCAGTCTGGCGTCGATTTCGGCCTTTCCGCTCTCGACCTGATGAGCGAAGGCCGCATCGCCCTGCGCGATAATGTCCTGACCATCACCGGCGTGGCTCGTTCCGGCGCCGATTATGAAACGTTGGTCGCCACCTTGGCTGCCGGTGCGCCGCAGGGACTCGTGCTGGCGCGCGCCGAAGTCCTGGCGCCTCGGGTGAGCAGTTACAACTGGTCAGCCAGCAAGGATGAAAGTGGCGCCATTGTCCTGTCGGGAATGGTTCCTAACCCCGAAGCAGAAGCCGCCTTGCTCGCTACTGCAGGTGAAACTTCATCTGCAGCAATGACTTACGCCTCAGGTGAGCCGAGCGACTTTGTCGCCTCCGCCGAGTCCGCGATAGGCCTGCTCCGGTGGTTGCGTGACGGCAGCGTCACCTATGACGGCCTCGGCTGGACCGTCACCGGCACGGCCAATTCGGCGGCCGACAAGCAGTCAATTGATGCGGATTTCCTGGCGCAGCAACTGGCATCGGCCGGCTGGTCCATCGCCGTGGCCGAACCTGCGCCCGTCATCCCCGAAGTGTCGCCATATCTGTGGTCTGCCACCCGCACCGCCGACGGCGTCACGCTGATGGGCCACGTGCCGACAGAAAATCTGAAGCGCTTCCTGGCCGTGCATGCCGGCGATTCTGTCGTCGACACCTCCGAAATCGGCAGCGGCGCACCCGCCGATTTCGTGGCCACATCGACCGCGGCCCTCGATGCCGTCCTCGCGCTGGAAGAGGGTGAAGTCCGTTTTGATGGCCAGCAATGGTCCCTCAACGGCGCCGCCGCCTCCATCGAAGCCCGCGACGCCTTGCTGGCCTCGCTTGCCGTCGCCACCGACAGCAAGGACTGGTCTATCGCCATCACGGCGCCCGAACCTGAGCCGGAGGTGGTGGCGGAACCGGAACCCGTTCCGGAGCCTGAGCCCGCCATTGAGCCAGAGCCCGCCATTGAGCCAGAGCAAGCGCCCGAACCCGCCATTGCCGAACCGGCCGCCCCGGCTGTCGATCCGAATTATGCCTTCTCGGCGCGCCGCGGCCCTGATGGCGCCGTGCAACTGGGCGGCCAGGTGCCCGCCGAGCCGGCAAGACGCTATTTCGGCGCCATCAGCGATGGCGATATCGCCGCCGTGACGGTGTCCCCAGGCGCTCCCGAGGTGTTCCTGCCGAGCGCGGAAACCGGTCTTCGTGCGCTTCTGCAGCTCGAAACCGGCGACCTTGCTTTTGCTGATGGTGCCTGGTCGCTCAAGGGCGTCGCCCCGGACGAGGCGTCGAGCGCCGCCATCGAGACTGCCCTTGCTACGGACCCGGGCGGGGCGGCCTGGACTTCTGACATCACGGTGGCACCTGAACCTGAACCCGAACCGGCGCCCGAGCCCGAGCCCGAACCCGAACCGGTGACCGAGACACCTCCCGCCACCACTACCCCGGACACGCCGGAGGTCGCGGCCGTCGAGCCGGACGCGCCTGTCCCGTCCGACATTGCCGCCTGTGCGGCTCCCGTGGCCTATTTCTCAGCCCGCAACGCCATCTTCTTTGCCTCCGGCTCGGCGACGATCGCGGGCGAATCCGCCCCGGCGCTCGACGAACTGGCCATCGACCTGGCCGCCTGTCCGAACGCCGTCGTCCATATCGAGGGCCATACCGATGCCGACGGCGACGAGACGTTGAACATGGCCCTCTCGGTGGCGCGGGCCGAGGCCGTGGTTGCCGCCCTTGTCGCTCGCGGCGTCGATTATTCCCGGCTCTACGCCGTCGGCTATGGGGAATCCATGCCCATCGCCGACAACGACACGGCCCAGGGCAAGCGCATCAACCGACGGATCGTCGTCACGGTGAAGGCTCAGGATTAGGTCGCGGGGGAGGGCATGGCAATGAACTGGAGCGCGCTCATCTATCTCCTGGGCGTCTACTGGCCCTATCTGGCGGCGGCCGGCCTTGTCGGTCTGGTCGTCGGCTGGCGCAGCTTTGCTCCGCCAAGGCCCTGAGCTGCGCATGACCAACACGGCCCACATCGTCGAAACCGCGCTCCTGTTGCTGGTCGCCTACCTGCTCGGCTGCATCCTCGGCTATGGCGTCCGCCGCATTCTCCACGCCGCCCGGGGAACCAGGCAGGTCGTTGCCGTGCCACAGCCTGTGGTGGTCCCGCCTGCTCCGACCTCGGAGGTGCGTCCGCCGCGCAGCCATGCCGCGCGCCTCGCGGCCACCGTCAACGAACCGCTCCCGGCGCCGAAGCCGCAGCGGGTCGAGCCGGCTCCTCTCGCGGCCAAATCCCCGACTGAACCCGCAACTGCCAAGCGCCCAGCCAAGGAAAAATCCGGTGACGCCCAGCCGCCGGCGCTTGTCGCAGCGCGCAACGGCAAGGCCGAAAATCTCAAGCAGATCAAGGGAATCGGCCCGAAGATTGAAGCATCGCTTTATGCAATGGGTGTCTTCCACATCGATCAGATTGCTGGCTGGTCCAAGGCCAATGCAGAATGGGTAGAGGGACAGCTGGCATTCAAGGGCCGCATTCGCCGCGAGCGCTGGGTCGAGCAGGCCATCGAGCTCTCGAAGGCCAAGGCCGACGCCTAGCGGTTACGACTAGGCCGCGCGCCCCAGCACCTGCATGCTGGTCCTGATGACGAACTCGGCCACGGCCTCGATTTCCTCGCGCTGGTCAAACAGGGCAGGCGAGCCTTGCCCGGCAATCGTCAGCGCCACCGCATCGGGTCGGCGGCGCGACATTTCATCGAACGTTTCACGACGCAGTTGGTCGGTCAGCTGCGTGCGCAGCAGCATCAGCGGCGCACAGCGCAGCGCATCGAATAGCGGCCATTGTGCCATGAGCACATCGTCGAAATTGATGCTGGCCAGCGCCTCGATCAGGCGACGGTCAAACAGCGGCCGCGCCCTGCCGCGCTTGTCGATCATGTGGCTGCGCCCGATCAGCGCGTTGAGCCGGTCATCGGCCAGGCCGGGATAATCCCCGCCCAGAATGCGCCGGAAGCCTGCCGTAACCACGGCCGCGCCCTGCAGGCTTTCGATATGCGCCAGGTTGTTGCGCAGCCGGACGATACCGCGCGAGTCGGTGACCGGCCCCGCGTCGAGCAACACCGTCCCGGCGATCAACCGGGGGTGACGGGTCGCCAATGCCATCGCCACTTGGCCGCCATGGCCTTGACCCAGCATCACTGCCGGACCAACCCCCAGCGCCGCCATGACCGAGGCAACATCGTCGGCATCGGCCAGCGAGCTATAGTCCTCGGCCCGGAGGCGGTCGTCGGCGCGTCCGCGCCCTGGCAGGTCGATCAGCACCACAGGCCATTCCCCGCCTCCGACGCGGCGGAAATAGGCGGCAAAGGCGCTGAAATCGCTCATATTGCGCTGATAGCCGGCAATGCACACCACCGGCAGCCGCCGGCTCGACAGCTGCCCGGCCACATGCACGGCCGCGCACACCCCCGCCAACAGCGTCACATGGGTGATCGGCAGGTCGGCAAAGGCGGCATGGTCGGCAGGGACGGTTCTTTGGCGTGGCATGGGCAACTCTGGTTGCCGCTATCTAGAGGCAGTGCGCGAGTCTGCTCAAGGGGTGCCGCCTATCGAATGGTCCGCAAGGCCTGTTGCAGCGTCAGCGGACTGTCGCCCAGCCGCGCGCGATAGACCAGGTAATTGCCCAGCACGCGCTTCACATAGGTGCGCGTCTCCTGGAACGGGATCAGCTCCACCCAGATGACGGGATCGACATTGTCCGCCCGCGGATCGCCATAGGCCCGGATCCACTTGTTGGCATTGCCGGGTCCGGCATTATAGGCCGCCGCCGCCAGGACCAGCGAGCCGTCATAGCGCTCGAGCTGCGCGCTGAGATAGGTCGACCCCAGCAGCGCATTATAGGCCGCGTCGCTCACCAGCCGGCCAGGCGAATAGTCGACGCCCACTTCGCGGGCCACCTCCCGGGCGGTGCCCGGCATCAGCTGCATCAGCCCGCGTGCCCCCGCCGAAGAGACGGCATCGATCTGGAACATCGATTCCTGCCGCACCACGGCATAGACCGCGGCCCGGTCGGCGGCGAGCCGTGCATCGTCAGGCAGTCCGGCCTGGGGAAAGCTGAACATGTCGAGCGGCGTGCCCCGCTGGTCGGCGGTATTGGCAATGGAGATCGCCAGATGATGCGCGTCGATCTCCTCCGCCAGTTGCGCCGCCAGCAGCAGTTCGCCGCCCCTGGTGAGGCCCGCCCCAAAATGGCGCAGCAGCGGTACAGCCATCTTGGCCTGCCCATTGGCCGCCAGCAGCCGCACCGCGCCCACCACCGGATGGGCGTTGAACAGGGTTTCGCTTGGCCGCGCGTCGGGTAGGGGGCGGATATCGACGCCCGCCTCGCCAAGCTCTGCTCGCGCCAGCTGCCCGTAGTAGACCGTGCCAAAGGCGGCCGCCGTCTCCAGCGCAGCTTGCGCCGATGCTGCGTTACCAGCCGCACGATGCGCCCGCGCCAGCCAGTAATTGGCCTGCGTCACGCTGTCGGGCAGGGTAGCCAGGCCCGCCATGGCGGTGAAATGCTGGGTCGCCGCGGCCGGATCGGCGAGAAAGGACAGCGCGATCCACCCGGCGTGAAAATGCGCCTCCACCAGCCGGCCCTCGGGACCGCGGCGATAGCCTGCTGCCGCCTGGTAGGCCAGGGCGGGCTCCCCTTCGTTGAGCAGCTGGCGGATCAGGGTGCGCCGCTCATACCACCACTCGGCTGAATCAGGCAGCACTTCGGGTGCCCGGTTGAGCCAGTCGACCGCGCTCTCCCAGAGCGCGAACTGCCGTGCGCGCTGCGCGCGCGAATAGAGATAGACGGGGTGGTCATGCAGGCTTTCGTCCACGTCGTCGAGCAGCGCCTTGGCGTTGCCGGCGTTGCGCGACACCGCCGCCCGCGCCACTACCAGCGACTTCTGCGCTTCGGTCAGATGCGGCAAAAGCCGCTCGCTGCCCCGCGCCCGGTCATGCATCATCAGGTGCACGGCTCGTGCCCAATGCGCCTCGCCATCCAGCAGGCTGCCCAGCCGGGCGGCAACTTTGGCTTCCTGTGCTTCGGTAAGAAAATTGTCGATCCAGATGCTGCGCGCCAGGCTGGTGGCGCGCTGCGTGTCGCCCTCGGCCAGATAGGCGCTGGCCAGCAGGATCCTGCCGTCGACGGTGCGCGGCGTGCTCCCGGCCAGCGTCTTGATCACAGCGCCCGCGTCGGCTTCCGCCCGGGTCAGCGATTGCTCGATCCGCGTTCGGGCGATGCTGGTCGGCGCAAAGCCGGGCGCATCGGCAATGAACTGCTCGATCGACCGGTAGTCGATCTCCCCGGCATGGAAATAGATCGCCGCCCACTGCACGGTGCGGCGCTCGACGGCATTATCCAGTGCGGCTGCCTGGCTGTAGGCTGCCACCGGATCGCCGGCGAGCAGGACAGCCAGTGCGGCGCGGAAAGCTTCCGAGCCCTTTGGCTCACCGGCCGTGATACCGGCCTCCGCCGGGACCGAGCCCGTTGTTACCGTGTCGATCGCGTCATTGGCTATCGCATGCGAGAGGGGGGCAAAGCTCGCCAGGCCCAAAACCGCTGCGATGAGGCCTGCCCGAAAGCGCTGCGTCATCTGCCGTCCTGCTGGTAGGTGTCTGTTCAACCGGCTGGGCGCCCCCACCTGCGGTCAGTCCAAACTTACCCCATCGTGGTAAAGATGGTCTTGCCGCCGATGAACCCGGCTGGTCGCCGCCGCAACAAAGCGTTGTGATGCGGTCGGATAAAAACTATGGTGCGGCGCACAAAAAACGGCGCTACAGCCGCTCTATGACACTCTGCCACGGCTGAACTGTGGCAACCAACCCAAGGACATTTCGACAAATGCTGCGAGGATCGATTACGGCGCTCATCACTCCCATGCTCAATGGGAATGTCGATGAGAAAGCCTTCGCCAGCTTTGTCGACTGGCAGATTGCCGAAGGTACGCACGGCCTCGTGCCGGTCGGAACGACGGGCGAAAGCCCCACTGTCAGCCATGAAGAGCATCGCCGCGTCGTAGAAATTGCCGTCGAGACCGCCAACAAGCGCGTCCCGGTAATTGCTGGCGCCGGCTCCAATTCCACGGCCGAAGCGGTCGAACTGGCCAGGTTTGCCGAAAAGGCCGGCGCCGACGCGGTGCTGACCATCGTGCCCTATTACAACAAGCCCAATCAGGAGGGCATGTTCCAGCACTTCTCCGCGGTAGCCAGGGCCGTCGGCATTCCGGTCATTCTCTACAGTGTGCCCGGCCGCACCGTGGTCGATCTCACCGTCGATACCATCGCCCGCCTGCATGAAGCCCATTCCAACATTATCGGCGTCAAGGATGCGACCGCCGATCTCGGTCGGGCCAGCCTGCAGCGCGACAAGCTCGGCAAGGATTTCATCCTGCTCTCGGGCGAAGACATTACCGCGCTCGCCTTCAACGCGCATGGCGGCCACGGCTGTATCTCGGTCACCTCCAACATCGCGCCGCGCCTGTGCTCGCAGATGCAGGAGCTGTCGCTGGCCGGTGATTTCAAGGGCGCCCTGCTGGTGCAGGACAAGCTGGTGCACCTGCACAAGAACCTGTTCATGGAGCCCAATCCGACTGCGGTGAAGTATGCGGCCAGCCGCTTGAACCGTTGCGCCAATGAATTGCGCCTGCCGCTGGTCCCGGTCAGCAAGGCCACCGAAGAGGCCGTGGACTTTGCAATGCGCCACGCAGGCCTTATCTAAGCCTCATGGCTCCAAAGAACGACAAAGCAAAGAACGGTGTAATCAGCCACGGTCTCGTGGCTGAGAACCGTCGCTCGCGTTACGACTATGAAATCGGCGAAACCATGGAAGCCGGCATTGTGCTGACCGGCACCGAGGTCAAGTCGCTGCGCCTGGGCAAGGCCCAGATCACCGAATCCTATGCCTCGCCCGAAAAGGGCGAACTCTGGCTGATCAACGCCCATATTCCCGAATATCTGCAGGCCAACCGCTTCAACCATGAAGAAAAGCGGCCGCGCAAACTGCTGGTCTCGCGCAAGCAGCTCGCCCACCTCGACCAGGAAGTGGCGCGCGCCGGCAATACCATCGTGCCGCTCAAGCTCTTCTTCAACGATCAGGGTCGCGCCAAGCTGCTGATCGGCATCGGCAAGGGCAAGAAGAACTACGACAAGCGCGCCACCGAGCGCGACCGCGACTGGAACCGCGACAAGTCCCGCATCATGAAAGAAGGCGGCCGGGGGTAGGGCCGTCTTACCTCTCCCTCTGGGGGACTTCGAACCGGCCCAAAGGGCAAAATCGCTCCGGTGGAGCGATTTTAGGTGAGAAGGCCGCGAGGCCGGCCGAGTGGCTTGGTCGGCGCGCAGCCCCGGGTGAGGGGGCCTTCCACCTGGTTAGCCTTACTCTTCAACCTCAGCTGCCACCGGCGCAGCAACCGGACGCGTGCTCGGCGGGCGGCCGACATTCTTGGCCAGGTCGGCCACATCCATGAAGAAATCCGCCTGCCGACGCAGGTCGTCGGAGATCATCGGCGTCGACGTGGTCAGCGTCGATACCACGGTCACCCGCTTGCCCTTGCGCTGCAGCGCCGCCACCAGGGCGGTGAAGTCGCCGTCACCCGAAAACAACACCATGTGATCGTAGTAGGGTGCCAGCTCCAGCGCATCGACGCAGAGCTCGATATCCATGTTGCCCTTGATCTTGCGGCGGCCGGTCGCGTCGGTGAATTCCTTGGCCGGCTTGGTCACCACCGTGAAGCCGTTATAGTCCAGCCAGTCGATCAGCGGCCGTATCGAGGAATATTCCTGATCCTCGATCAGCGCCGTGTAGTAATTGGCGCGCAGCAGATAGGCCTTGGCGTTGAATTCAGCGAGCAGTCGGCGATAGTCGATATCGATCCCGATAGCCTTGGATGTGGCGTAAAGATTGGCGCCATCGATGAACAAAACGATTTTTTCTCTGGAATCGATGGGCATCTCAAATCTCCCATTTGCGGTTGCTGCCGCCAAATGATGTGCCGTCACAAAAGCAGTCCCGAACGGTCAAATTTAAATTCCACCGAGAACCTTATCTTAACTTCGCTATTCGCACGTTTTCCGGAACCCGGCAAGGCGTGGGTGTTGGCGGGGTGACCCTCAATGACCCATGCAACTGGTGCAGGCCACGCCAACCTTGTGCCCGCCGGGTCGCTCGTGTATGGGAAGCGTTCATTCCATAAATTTTGGAGACGTCTGTGGCACGCGTCACCGTTGAAGACTGCATCGAAAAGATCGAAAACCGCTTCGATCTCGTTCTCATGGCCGCCCATCGCGCGCGCATGATTTCGTCCGGCGCCCAGATCACCGTTTCCCGCGACAACGACAAGAACCCCGTTGTGGCGCTGCGTGAAATCGGCGACGGCGCGATTTCTCCCGATGACCTGCGCGAGGACCTGATCCATTCGCTGCAGAAATACGTCGAGGTCGACGAGCCCGAAGAGCACGCCGCTCCGCTCATCGAAAGCGCCAATGGCGATGATTCGATCAACTTCGACACGATCAGTGAAGAAGAACTGCTGCGCGGCATCGAAAGCCTCGCTCCGCCAGAACGCCGCGACGACTAAAGGTCGTTGCGCAGTGCATTCAACACCCTCGGCGAAAGCCGGGGGTGTTTTCGTTTGATCGTGCTTACCCGTCACCCCCTCCCAGCCTCCCCCATCAAGGGGGAGGTGCTGTCTGGTGGGTGGGACTGGATTGTGCCTCAAGAGTGGAGAGAAACCTCCCCCTCGATGGGCTTGTGAGCGACCCGAAGGGGCAAATCGCTCCAGTGGAGCGATTTGAGCGATCAAGAGTAGGAGGGGGTGGGGTTTGGGCACCATGCGCCTTCCCAACCCGCTGCAACTCAGATACTCCCGCCGCCACCCTTTCCATTTTCTTTCAAAGCGCTAAGCTCATTCTTCAAGCGAGCGGCACCCACCCATGATGCGTCAGTACGAGCTTGTCGAACGCGTTCAGGCCTACAACCCGAACGTCGACGAGCAGTTGTTGAATAAAGCCTATGTCTACGCCATGCAGAAGCATGGCTCGCAGAAGCGTGCCTCAGGCGACCCCTATTTCAATCACCCGCTCGAAGTCGCCGCCATCCTCACCGAGCTCAAGCTCGACGATGCCTCCATCGCCGTGGGCCTGCTGCACGACACCATCGAGGATACCGACGCCACCCGCGCCGAGATCGACCAGCTGTTCGGCGCCGAGATTGCCACCATCGTCGATGGGCTGACCAAGATCGATCGGCTGAACCTCGTTTCCCGCGAGGAGGCCCAGGCCGAGAACCTGCGCAAGCTGCTGCTGGCCATCAGCCAGGATGTGCGCGTGCTGCTGGTCAAGCTGGCCGACCGCCTGCACAATATGCGCACGCTGCAGTTCATGCCGCCCGACAAGCAGAAGCGCATCGCCCAGGAGACCATGGATATCTATGCCCCGCTTGCCGGCCGCATGGGTATGCAGGACATGCGCAACGAGCTGGAGGACATCTCCTTCCGGATCCTGCAGCCTGAACACTATCAGGCCATCATCGCCCGGCTGGACGAGATGCAGGCCGAATATCGCGAGACCATCTCCATCATATCGACCGAACTCAGCGAGCGCCTCGCCGCCGAGGGCATCACCGCCCGCGTCAAGGCGCGGGTGAAGTCGCCCTTCTCGATCTTCAACAAGATCGAGCGCAAGTCGATCGCGCTGGAACAGCTCTCCGACATGATCGGCTTCCGCGTCATTGTCGGCTCGGTGGAGGAGTGCTACCGCACGGTCGGCGTCGTCCACACCAAGTGGAAGGTCGTGCCCGGCCGCTTCAAGGACTATATCTCGGTCCCCAAGCACAATGACTACCAGTCCATTCACACCACGATCGTGGGGCCGGGCCGCCAGCGCGCGGAGTTGCAGATCCGCACCGAGGAGATGGATCGCGTCGCCGAATACGGCATCGCCGCTCACGCCCTCTACAAGGATGGCGCCTCGGCCGATCTGAGCCGCATCGAGAATGAATCACAGGCCTATGGCTCGCTGCGCTCCACCATCGCGCACCTCACCGCCGGCAATTCCACCGAGGATTTCCTCGAATATACCAAGCTGGAGCTCTTCCAGGATCAGGTCTTCTGCTTCACTCCCCGTGGCCGGCTGATCGCGCTGCCCCGCGGCGCTACACCCATCGACTTTGCCTATGCCCTGCATACCGATATCGGCGACACCACTGTCGGCGCCAAGATCAACGGCTCCATCCTGCCGCTGGTGACCCAGCTGCGCAGCGGCGACGAAGTCGAGATCATCCGCGACCAGAACCATCTGCCGCCGCTCAACTGGCTCGGCATTGCCGCAACCGGCAAGGCCCGCGCCGCCATTCGCCGCTCGGTGCGCCACGCTGCCGCCCAGCGCGCCTTTGCCCTGGGCGAGCACGTGCTCAACATGATGCTCGAGCGCGAGGGCGTCATGCTCGACGACGCCGAGGCCAAGGCCCTTGCCGAAGTCCTCGGCGCGTCAAGCCGGCGCGACCTGTTGATCGCCGTGGGCGAAGGCAAGATCGGCTCCGAGCCGCTGGCCGCCGAACTGGCCAAGCTCAAGGGCCTGCGCAAGCGCCGCCGCAAGCTCGACCTTCCGGTTGCCGATACCGCCGATGGCTGGTTCGCCCTGCGCTCCACCGATCTCTTCCGCTTCCGCGTTCCCGGCGGCCAGCGCTCCGGCCCGCGCGCCAAGGCCGCCCTGGCCCAGCTCGATTTTCACATGCCGGTTACGGTATCGGGGGAGGGGGTCGTGCCCGGCGATCGCCTCGTCGGCATCCTGCAGCCCGACAAGGCCATGCTGGTCTACCCCATCCATTCAGATGCCCTGATCGACATGCATGACAGCGACGTCGCCTGGGTCGACGTGCGCTGGAACCTTGCCGGCCGCGAGGACAAGCTCTTTCCCACCGTCATCACCATGGAATCGGTCAATCGCCCCGGCTCACTGGCGCAGATCTCCTCGGCCATCGCCGCCTGCGACGCTAACATCAACAATCTGGTGATGCGGATGATTTCGCCCGATTTTCACCAGCTGATCTTCGAAATCGAGGTGCGCGACCTTGCACAACTCACCGATGTTCTGGCAACGCTCAAGCGCAGTCCCGGCCTTTCCGCCGTCCAGCGCGCCGGCATTCGCGAGGCGGGCATGATTTCGACCCTGGAGTGGGACGGCCAGGTCGACCGGAGGTTTGCCGATGACGAAAGATGAAGTACTGGCCATTTTCCGCGATTGCGGCGCCATGCTCGAAGGCCATTTCATCCTGTCCTCCGGCCTGCGCTCGCCGGTCTTCCTGCAGAAGGCCAAGGTGTTCCAATATGCCAGCCAGACCGAAAAGCTCTGCAAGGCCCTGGCCGAGAAGATCCACGCGGACGGCTTTGGCGATGTGACCAAGGTCGTCTCTCCCGCCATCGGCGGCATCATTCCCGGCTACGAGACCTCCCGCCACCTCGGCGTCCCCGCCCTTTATACCGAGCGCGTCGAGGGCAAGTTCGAACTGCGCCGCGGCTTCGAGATCGCTCCCGATGACAAGGTCATTGTGGTCGAGGACATTGTCTCCACCGGCCTCTCCATCCGCGAATGCGTCGAGGCCCTGCGCGCCATCGGGGCCAACGTGGTCGCCGCCGCCTGCCTGATCGATCGCTCCGGTGGCGAGGCCGATGTCGGCGTCCCGCTGGTCAGCCTCATCGAGTTCAAGGTTCCCGCCTATCCCGCCGACCAGCTCCCTCCCGAACTCGCCGCCATCCCCGCCGTCAAACCCGGCAGCCGCGGCATCCAGGGTGTGAAGTGAGCCCGGCGGTCACCCCCTCCCAGCCTCCCCCATCAAGGGGGAGGTGCCGCTCCACTCTTCTTGCTGTCGTCTCGCCACAACCACCGGCAGATACCTCCCCCTGTCAGGGGGAGGCTAGGTGGGGGTATCTCCCCGGACGCGGAGCATTGCCATGATCATCGGCCTCGGCTCCGACCTCATCCAGATCGACCGCGTCGCCAAGACCCTCGACAAATACGGCGCCCGCTTCACCAATCGCTGCTTCACCGAGATCGAGCAGCGCAAGTCCGACCGCCGCGCCCAGCGCGCCGCCTCCTATGCCAAGCGCTTCGCCGCCAAGGAAGCCTGCTCCAAGGCGCTCGGCACCGGCATCAGCTGGGGCGTCTATTGGCGCGACATGGGCGTGGTGAACCTGCCCTCGGGCAAGCCGACCATGCATCTGACCAATGGCGCGGCAAAAGCGCTGGCCCGCCTTGTCCCGCCCGGCCACGTTCCCCACATCCACCTGACCATTACCGACGATGCCGGGCTCGCCCAGGCCTTCGTCATCATCGAGGCGCTGCCCGAATAGTCTTGGACTTTTCGGATTGGCCCATCAGCCAATCGCGTTGACCCGAACGGCACAAACGCCTAACGCTTCGGCACCGCATTTCCGGGGAAATTCATGAGCCAGCCCGTCGACAAGCCCATCAAGAAGTCCGCGACCAATGAATGGGTGGAAACCATCGTTGTCGTGGTCGAGGCGCTGCTGATCGCCATCGTGCTGCGCTCCTTCCTCTACCAGCCCTTCTCCATTCCCACTGCCTCCATGCAGCAGACGCTGATGATCGGCGACTATTTCGTCGCCAACAAATTCGTCTGGGGCTATGGCAAGCATTCCTTCTCGCTCGGCCGCTACGGCGATTTCACGGCGCTCGATTTCGAGCTGCCCGTCGGCAATCGCATCTTCGGTCGAGAGCCCAATCGCGGCGATATCGCCGTGTTCCGCCCGGTGCCGCAGAACATCGAATACATCAAGCGCGTCGTCGGCTTGCCCGGCGATACCATCCAGGTCCGCGAGGGGCGCCTCTATATCAACGGCACCATGGTCGAGCGCGAGGCCATCGGCACCGCCCAGGATACCGACAGCGAAGGCCAGACCCGCGAGGTCACCGTCTATCGCGAGACCTTCCCCGAGGGCTCCGTCCATACCATCCAGGAAATCTCCGATAACGGCCCGCTCGACAACACCTCCGAATATGTCGTCCCCGCCGGCCACTATTTCATGATGGGCGATAACCGCGACCGTTCCGCCGATAGCCGCGTGCTGAGCCAGGTCGGCTATGTCCCGGCCGTTAACCTCATCGCCAAGGCCGAGGCGCGCTTCTTCTCGATCAAGGACAATATCCCCCCCTGGCAGCTCTGGCAGTGGCCGGCTAATGTCCGCTGGGACCGCATGTTCCAGACCATCGATCGATGAGCCGTGCCGCGCGCAATTATGAAAAGCTCCAGTTCCGGCTCGGCTACAAGTTTGCCGATCCGGACCTGTTGAACCGCGCGCTCACCCATTCCAGTGCCATCTCGCCGGCAAAGCGCATCGAGCAGTCCTACCAGCGCCTTGAATTCCTCGGCGACCGTGTGCTCGGCCTCGTCGTCGCCGACATGCTCTACCGCCGCTATCCCAAGGCCAATGAGGGCGAGCTGAGCCGCACCCTCAATACCCTCGTGCGCAAGGAAACCTGCGCAATCATCGCCCGCACCCTCGATCTTGGCTCCGCCATGATCCTGGGCGACAGCGAGGCGCGCACCGGCGGCGCCGAAAAGGAAGCCATTCTCGGCGACGTCACCGAGGCGGTGATCGGCGCCATCTATTGCGACGGCGGGCTGGGCAAGGCCTATGAATTCGTCGAGCGCATGTTCGAGGAATTCCTCGCCGATGGCCAGGCCAACAAGGCCGATGCCAAGACGACCCTTCAGGAATGGGCCCAGGCCCGCGGCCTCGAGCCCCCCACCTATACCCAGACCGAACGGCAGGGTCCCGACCATGCCCCCCAATTCACCATCGCCGTCACCCTGGGTGATTTCGAACCGTTGAGCGCCACCGGGCCTTCCAAGAAGATTGCCGAACACAAGGCCGCCGAACTGTTCCTGATTGCCCAGAAGGTGTGGAAGGAAACGCCATGAACACGCCAGAACAACTCTCCGATACCTCCTGCGGCTTCATTGCCCTGGTTGGTGCCCCCAATGCCGGCAAGTCGACCCTGCTCAATTCCCTGGTCGGCACCAAGGTTTCCATCGTCACCCACAAGGCGCAGACCACACGCAGCCAGGTGCGCGGCGTCGTCACCCTCGACAAGGCCCAGCTGGTCTTCATCGACACGCCCGGCATCTTCGCGCCCAAGCGGCGGCTCGATCGCGCCATGGTCGACAGCGCCTGGGGCGGGGCAGGGGATGCCGATATCGTCGCCCTCATCGTCGACGTCGATCGCGGCCTGACCCCGGAGCTCGAAAAGCTGCTGGAGGGCCTGGAGAATGTCAAACATCCGCGCATCCTGATCCTCAACAAGATCGACACGGTCAAGAACGAGGAACTGCTCAAGCTCTCCGAAGCCATCAACGCCAAGCTGCGCTTCGAGGCCACCTTCATGATCTCGGCCCTCAAGGGCTATGGCGTGCAGGATTTCATGGATTGGTGCATCAAGCACATCCCGCCCGGCCCCTGGCATTTCCCCGAGGATCACCTCACCGATCTCACCATGGCCATCACCGCCGCCGAGATCACGCGCGAAAAGCTGTTCCTGCGCGTCCACGACGAGATTCCCTACAATTCCACGGTGGAAACCGAGTCCTTCAAGATCCAGAAGGACGGTTCCTACAAGATCGACCAGGTGGTTTATGTCACCCGCGACAGCCACAAGAAGATCGTCCTCGGCGCCGGCGGCCAGACCATCAAGGCCATCGGCCAGGAGGCCCGCAAGGAACTGATGGACATGTACGAGGTGCCCATCCACCTCTTCCTGTTCGTCAAGGTCCGCGAAAAATGGGGCGACGACCCCGAGCGCTACCGCGAAATGGGCCTGGAATACCCGCATGGGAAGGGCTAGCCCTGCATTCTCAGTCGTCCCCCCTCTCCCCTTGTGGGAGAAGGTGGCGCGCAGCGCCGGATGAGGGGGCCTTCAGGCTCAAACCATGGAATGGACCGGTGAAGCCCTCCTGATCGGCGTCCGCCGCCACGGCGAGACCAGTGTCATTGCCGAGGCCATGGTCGCCGGCCGCGGTCGCCATCTCGGCCTCGTCCGCGGTGGCCGCACCCGCCGCCTCGCCGCGGTCCTGCAGCCCGGCAACACCATCCAGCTCACTTGGCGCGCGCGCCTTGAAGACCAGCTCGGCATGTTCTCCGTCGAACTGCTGACCGCCCGCGCCGCCGCACTGATCGAGGATCGGACCCGCCTCTATCTCAGCCAGCTCCTCTGCGAGCACTTGCGCCTGCTTCCCGAGCGCGACCCGCATGATCGCCTGCTCGGCATGGCGCTCCGCCTCATCGACAGTCCACCTGACGGCGCTGCCCTGGCGCGCTTCGAACTCGCATTGCTCGAGGACCTCGGCTTCGGCCTCGACCTCACCGCCTGCGCCGTCACCGGCACCACCGAGGACCTGACCCACGTCTCGCCCAAATCCGGCCGCGCCGTCTCCCGCGCGGCTGCCGCCCCCTATCTCGACCGCCTGCTGCCCCTCCCCAGTTTCCTCACCGCCCGCGGCAATGCGAGCCCGCACGACATCGCCGACGCGCTGAGCCTGACTGGGCACTTCCTCCAAAGCCAGGTCTGGGGGCCCAGGCAGCTGGACCATCCCACGATCCGCGATGGCCTGGTGGGGATGCTGAGTCGCGAGGATTAGGGCGACCGCAAGGGCTGCCCAGAAATCTCCCCACCCGGGATGACACCGCGTTTCTTGAGACGGGGAGGCGGCCCTACCGGAGCTCGGCGCTTGCGGCCACCCCTCCCGGCCTCCCCCTTTAAGGGGGAGGTGTGGTTCAGTGGTTCGGACTCGATCGTGCCTCACGAGTGGAGCGAAACCTCCCCTGATGGGGGAGGTAGGAGGGGGTGGGGCCGCACGCCCGATATGTGCTCCCCAGGAAACGCTGGGCTAACCCTCCGCCCGCGTTGACCTTTTTCGCCCCACCACAGACTTATCCCCCTCCCCAGGACCTGCCGCATACTGCTCCCATCTACCCGCCAGAGCGCGATCATGACGAGTGATGAGCGGGCTAGACTGCCGGGGAGCATGGGTCGCCAGGCTCCCGCATGTATGCTGACCACCGGCTTCGCGCCGTCCCGCAG
>JAHJWO010000035.1 GCA_018828145.1 Alphaproteobacteria bacterium
GGGGGGGGGGGGGGGGGGGGGGGGGGGGGGGGGGGGGGCCCTTTGATTGGTGCGGTGCGTGGAAAAGGCCCCCTCACCCGGCCTGCGGCCGACCTCTCCCCCGAAGGGAGAGGTGAAGAGGTGCCCAACCCGATATTTCCTGCAGCGCCGATCATTCCGCCGCTTGCCCCAGCGCGCCTACATGCCCCGCCGCGCGGCGCTCCTCGCAATGGTCGGTGTCGGAGCAGACATACATATGCCCGCCGCGGTCATCGAGAATGACCTCGTCGAGATAGACCTGCTCGGCCCCGCAGAGGGCGCAGGGGTGCTCGAAATGCTGGATGGCGAAGGGGTGGTCCTCGAAATCGAGGCTCACCACTTCGGTATGGGGCGGGACGGCGTAGATGCGGTGCTCGCGCCCTGCCCCGAACAGCTGCAGCGCTTCGCTCATGTGCATTTTTGGATTGTCGAATTTGGGCGTCGGCGAAGGGTCCATGACGTAGCGGCCCTCGACCTTGACCGGATAGGCATAGGTGGTGGCGATGCGGCCGTGGCGGGCAATGTCCTCGTAGAGCTTGACGTGCATGAGGCCATATTCCTCGAGCGCGTGCATCTTGCGCGTCTCGGTTTCGCGCGGCTCAAGGAAGCGCAGGGGCTCGGGGATCGGCACCTGGTAGACCAGGATCTGCCCCTGCCCCAGCGCCCTTTCGGGAATGCGGTGGCGGGTCTGGATGATGGTGGCATCGGCGGTGTGGGTGGTGGTTTGCACCTGCGCGACCTTGGCGAAGAAGGCGCGGATCGAGACGGCATTGGTGGTGTCGTCGGCGCCCTGGTCGATGACCTTGAGCACGTCATCCGGCCCGATGATCGAGGCTGTCACCTGCACGCCGCCAGTGCCCCAGCCATAGGGCATGGGCATTTCGCGGGAGGAGAACGGCACCTGATAGCCCGGAATGGCGATGGCCTTGAGAATGGCCCGGCGGATCATCCGCTTGGTCTGCTCATCGAGATAGGCGAAGTTGTATTGGGCTATGGCGGTCATGCTGAAGCTCCCTTGATCGATGCCTGTAGGAACCCCCACCCAACCTCCCCCTGGAAGGGGGAGGAGCCGCGCCGCGACTGGGGCAAAACCGAGCCAAACACACCAGCCAGTCCCTCCCCCTTCCAGGGGGAGGTTAGGTGGGGGTGCGTCCGCATACGCGGCATTCTGGAAACCAACCCCGTCACTCCGCCGCCTCCTGCATCTCTGCGGCTTCATGCTCGGCGCGCATGCGGCGGATCAGATCGAGTTCGGCCTGGAAATCGACGTAGTGGGGGAGCTTGAGGTGTTCCACGAAGCCGGTGGCCTGCACATTGTCGGAGTGGGAAATGACGAATTCCTCGTCCTGGGCGGGGGCGACGATGTCTTCGCCGAATTCGCGGGCACGCAGGGCGCGGTCGACCAGGGACATGGCCATGGCCTTGCGCTCGGCCTGGCCGAAGACCAGGCCATAGCCGCGGGTGAATTGCGGGGGCACTTTCGCGCTGCCCTTGAACTGGTTGACCATCTGGCATTCGGTGACGCGGATGCGGCCGAGATTGACGGCGAAGCCGAGCTCGGGAATGTCGAATTCGACATCGACTTCGCCGATGCGGATTTCGCCGACAAAGGGATGGCTGCGGCCATAGCCGCGCTGGGTGGAATAGCCGAGCGCGAGGAGGAAGCCTTCGTCGCCGCGGGCCAGGGCCTGGAGGCGCAGGTCGCGGTCGAGCGGGAAATCGAGCGGTTCGCGGGTCAGGTCACCCACTTCGCGGTCAGGATCGGTTTCGCCATCGGGTTCCATCAGGCCTTGGCGGCCGAGCATGTCGGTGACGCGGGGCGCCTGTTCGGCTTCTGCCTCGCGGGTGGCGGGCCGAGGCACCTCGCCGGTAGCGATGGCGGGATCGAGCAGGCGGTGGGTATAGTCGAAGGTCGGCCCGAGCATCTGGCCGCCGGGCAGGTCCTTGAAAGTGGCCGAGATGCGGCGCTCGATCAGCATGGCGCCAGTGTCGACGGGATTGGAATAGCCGAAGCGGGGCAGCGTGGTGCGATAGGCACGGACGAGGAAGATGGCCTCGATCAGGTCGCCGCGCGCCTGCAGCAGCGCGAGGGCCGCTAGTTCCCTGTCATAGAGAGAGCCTTCGCCCATGGCGCGGTCGACGGCGAGGCCGAGCTGCTCGACGATCTGATCGAGGCGCAGGGCCGGCACCGAGCGGTCGCCGCGGCGACGATCGGCCAGGAGGGCATGGGCATTGGCAATGGCGGCTTCCCCGCCTTTGACGGCAACATACATGTCAGTGTCCTTCCTCGATGCGGGTGCTGCGCGGCAGGCCCATGACCTCGCCATCGGCCACCAGCAGCAGGTCGATACCGCGTGGGAACAGGTCGCGGTTGGCGGACCATTGCGCGACGAAATCCCGGAGCAGCCCGATGGGGCTGATATGGCCGTGGCCCTTGATGCCAGGACCGCGCGTGATGAGCCTCTCGCCACCGGTCAGCGCGGGGACGGCCAGGACGATGGTGGTGGAGCGATCGGGATATTCCTGGGTGCCCAGATTGAACTGGTCGAGGCGCGGCAGGTGAGCGGCACCGGTGGCGAAGGCGAAGACCGCCCTGCCCGGCTCCTGCACCACGCCGGCACCGGTGTGGAAATTGACGAAGTCGAGGACGCCCGCATCGGCACGCAAAGTGTCATCCAGCCAGAGGCCAGTATCATGATCGGCCAGGGTCAGCAGGATGCTGGCCAGTCCGGGGGGCAGGCTGCTGTGGAGCGAGGGCGGCGTGACGAGCTGGCGGGGCGTGCCGGGATTGGCCAGCGCGTCCATAATGGCGCGGAAACTGCCCTGTGCCTGCAGCACCGGATCGGCAAAGCCGCCGTCGAGACCGATATCCATCAGTTATCCCCCCGCACCATGGTGAAGAAATCGACGCGCGTCGCGGCGGTCTCGTCGCGGCGCTGCTGGTCGGCGTCGGCGGCGAGCGTCTGCAGCGGCGCGATGATTTCGGCCTGGACGCGCGCCGGTTCGCGCTGCCACAGGGCATCGATCACCGCGATGACCTCGGCCTTGGCCATGTCGCGGCCAAGGCAATAGCCGTGTCCCACTTCGCCACTGGCAATGCGCACGCTGGCGCGGCTCACCGTCGCTTCGCCGAGGTTGAACGGCGCGCCGCCGCCACCGGCCCGGCCGCGCACCATGACGAGGCCGATCTCGGGGCCGCGCACCTTGGTGTGGCCGGGTTTGTCGGCCCAGCGGTCCCACAGCGCGGCCAGGGACCGGGTCGGAGCGATGGCCAGTACGTCCAGCACCGCCTTGCGCGCGTCGCTGCCGGTTGAAGATCGGGTCTGCATGCTTGCCTCTATTTGTCTAATGAAATAGACAACTATTGTCCTCAATCCGGTCCTACGCTTCTCGTGTGAAAATGCAATGACAGTTGCGAAAGACATTTCCGGCGGGGTCGCCCTGTGGCGGCGCATCGCCGATGCCATCCGGCTGGATATCGTGGGCGGCAAGCTGGCGAGCGGTGACCGGCTGCCGACCGAGGCTGCGCTGGCGGAGCGGTTTTCCGCCAATCGGCATACGGTTCGCCGGGCCCTTGCCGTGCTGGCCGATGAGGGCGTGGTGGGGGCCGAACAGGGGCGCGGTACGTTTGTGCGCAGCGCAAGGCGGCTGAGCTATCGCATCGGCAAGCGGACACGGTTTTCGGAAGGGCTGGCCGGCCAGGCCAGGGTCACCAGCGGGCAATTGCTGTCGAGCCGCATCGAAAATGCCAGCGCCGCGGCCGCCACGGCGCTGGGTATCAGGACCGGGGCCAAGGTGGTGCGCATGGAGACGCTGTCGCTGGCCGACGGGCGACCCCTGTCGCGCGCCACCGCCTGGCTGGACTATCGGAGCTTTGCCGATTTTGCAGGGCGTTACACCGCGCTTGGGTCGTTCACGGCGGTGTTTGCCAGCTATGGCATAGGGGACTATTCGCGCGCCTCGACGCGTATTTCGGCGCGCCATGCCGATGTGGAGGAGACCAAGCTGCTCGGCCTCACCCCCGGCGCCATCCTGCTGGTTTCGGAAGCGGTGGATATCGATGTGGCGGGCCAGCCAATCTCCTATGCGCTCAGCCGGTTTCCGGCGGAGCGGATGGAGCTGGTGGTTTAGAGAGAACCCCCACCTAACCTCCCCCTGGGAGGGGGAGGAATCCGGCTGGTGCTGGTCGCAGATGGTGCCCTCGAGGTCAATGGGTCAGGGGTCTCCCCGCGCACCGTATCAAGAAAAGGCCCCCTCACCCGGCCTGCGGCCGACCTCTCCCCCAGAGGGAGAGGTGATCCGGTGCATGGCCCGCAGGTTGGGGGGTGTGGACTAGGCTCGTTCCACCAGCTTGGCGGCGTCCTCGAGCAGGCGCACGAACTGGTCTCCGGCGGTCTCCAGCTCTCCGGAATTGTCGATGCGGATGGTGCTGGCCGGGAGGCGGCTGTCGACGCTGCGGTCGAGGCGGCGCTGGATGGATTCGGCGGTTTCGCGGCCGCGATTGGCGAGGCGCTGGGCGATGACGTCACGGTCGGCGGTGACCGACACGACGAGGGCGTCGGGATAGCGGGCGACCAGCGCCGGGATCACGCCGCGGGAGAGGTTGGCGACCACGACCTTGCCGGCTGCCAGATCGCGCTCGAGGGCGATGGGCAGGCCATAGCGCAGGCCATGCGCATCCCAGCTGAGGGCGAAGGCCCCGTCGCGCTCGGCCAGCGCGAAGGCCTCGGCATCCATGCTGTCGTGGTCCTCGCTGCCGCCATCGGCCTGGCGCGTCACGACGCGGCGCACGAAGACGACGCGGCCGGTTGCCTCCAGGCGTTCGCGGGCAAAGCCGATCAGGCTGTCCTTGCCGACACCGCTCGGGCCGACGACGGCGACGAAGGTTCCGGTCATATCACCCGCCTGCCCTGCCGCCAGACGGTGCGCACGATGGGAATGCCATCCTCGACGCGCACCTGCACGAAGTCGGCACGCTTGCCGATGGCGACTTCGCCGCGATCGTGGAAGCCAGCCGCTTCGGCCGGGCGCTTGGTGACCATCCGGATGGCCCGGGCGAGGCTGATCGCCTCGACATTGTCGGCGAGGGAGAAGGCCGATTGCAGCATGGAAAAGGGGATGTAGTCGGAGGAGAGGATATCGAGCAGGCCGGCCTCGGCCAGGGCGCGGGCCGAGACATTGCCGGAATGGGAGCCACCGCGGACCACGTTGGGGCCGCCCATCAGGATGGCCATGCCGGCCTGGCGCGAGGCCCTGGCCGCTTCGAGCGTGGTGGGGAATTCGGCGACTTCGGTGCCCAGGGTGACGGCCTCCTCGACATGGTCGCGGGTGGCGTCGTCATGGCTGGCGATGACGATGCCCTTGTCGCGGCAGATCTCGGCAATGGCGCGGCGATGCGGCCCGGCGTGGGCAATGGATTCGGCGTTGCGGCGCTGGATGAAGTCGTCGAGGGCGGCGTCGCTCATCTTGAGCTTGCCCTGGTAATAGACCCGGTAGGCATCGGCGCTGGCGAACTGGCGCTGGCCGGGGGCGTGATCCATGAGGGAGGCGAGGCGCACCTGCGGATCGTCCTGGAGCACGGCGAAGCTTTCGAGGCAGTCGGGGGCCGAGACTTCGCAGCGCAGGTGGATGTGATGTTCGGCGCGCAGGCGGCCGGCGGCATTACCGGCGCTGATGGCGTCGGCCAGGGTCTTCATTTCGGTGGCGCCGAGGTCGGCATGCTCATCCATGCCGACGCGCAGGGCGTCGAGCACGGTGGTGATGCCGGAGGCGGCGATCTGGGCGTCATGGGCCTGCACGGCCGCGACCGGGTTCCAGCGCACCTTGGGGCGCGGGGCAAAGTGGGTCTCAAGATGGTCGGTATGCAGTTCGACGAGGCCCGGGATCAGGTAGTCGCCATCGAGGTCGAGGCCGGTGCGCGAGGATGGGCCGATATCGGTGATGATGCCGCCATCAACCCGGACCGAACCATCCAGCACGGTGTCGGCCAGGACGATCCGGGCATTGGTCAGGACGAGTTCCCCAAGGGCGACGGTGTTCATGGTGCGGACGATTCTGCGGTTCGTGAGAGCGGTTATTGCGCCCTGCGGTAGCCCAGTTTGATGACAGTTTGGCGACTTTGCGGTGCAGCCTATCGGGCAGCCCTGAAGGAACCGTAGCCAATCATGGCGCGAGGGCGGCCGCAATGCAAAGGGGCCGGATCCGTGGATCCGGCCCCCGCATGGTTGGAGGCGGAACGACTAGAGCGCGCCGATGGACCAGAAGAAGGTCTCGCCGGAGCTGTCGTCCACGCCGTCATTGTCGGTGATGACATAGCCGGTGCCGGTGGAGTCGATGGCGAGGCTCTCGACCTTGTCGACGACGTAGCCGTTGAAGGCCTTGAGGTCGGGGACGAGGTCACGCACCAGTTCCTTGCTCACGACGGGCAGTTCGCCATCGAGCGGGGCGGAAACCAGTTCGCTGACCGGCACGCGGTAGATGGCCTTGAGCTGGGCATTGGCAGCGATCTGGTTATCGCGTTCGACGATATAGGCGAAATCGCCATGCACGGTGATTTCCGACAGGCCGACCCAGGCACCCTCTGCAGGGGCTTCGAGCGGATAGCGGACGGCGCCCCATTCCTCGCTGGCCGGGTTGTAGGAGACGAGCTTGACGAAGCCCTTTTCGTCATCCTTCCACTCGCGCTGGATGGCGATCCAAAGGGTCATGTCGTCGCCCTCGCCGATGGCGGCAATGCCTTCCGAACCCGAGCGGATTTCATGGGCCAGCAGGGCGGAAGGGAAAGCGATCTCGTCTTCGATTTCGCCATCGGCATTGACGTGGAACAGGGCATGCGGGGTCAGATCGCCGGTGTCGCCTTCGGAGGCGAGCCAGAAGCCGCCTTCGCCGTCCAGGGTGATGCCTTCGAGGTCGAGCTTCTGGGCCGGCGCACCGTTGCGGGTGATGACGGTCTTCTTGACGATGCGGGCCGGCCTGGCGGTGGCGTCGATCTCGTAGATGGCGGCTTCGGTGAAGACGCTGTCGCTGACGGCATAGAGAATGCCGGGCTTTTCGGCATCGGCAACGGCGCCGGACAGGGCGGCCCAGCCGATCGGCTTAGCGTCGGCATCGAGATCGGACATGATGGTCGGATAGGCGGGCTCGCCCTCGGAAAGCTCATAGATCATGCCATGGGCCGGCGCGGCGCCATCGGGCGACAGGTCGGTCTCGTTGGCGGTGACGTAGAGATTGCGCGAGGGGATGGCGAGGGCGCCTTCCGGGCCGACGCCGGAGGGCAGCGACTGCCAGTATTCCGGGACATCGCCGGTGTCCTTGTAGACGGCGACCAGCGAGGAGCGTTCCTGGTTGACGAAGATGAAGCGGGTGTCGCCGAAGGTGCCGACTTCCATGCCTTCGGGCTCGACGCCCTTGGCGTCGGAACGGCCTTCCGGATAGTGGCCGAGCTGGGCGGCGATATATTCCATCGAGACGCCGCTCTCGTAGAGCTCGGTGCCGTCCTTGTGGAAGATGGTGAAGCCGCGCGAGCCGCCTTCGTAGTCGCCTTCATTGGCGGTGATGATGCGGTTTTCATCGAGCCACTGCACGGCATCGGGCTCGCGCTTGCGACCGGGCTGGCTCTCGGTGAAGCTCAGCTTGCCGTCTTCGGTGGCGTCAATGCCGTCAAGATCGACAGTGCCAGCGCTGAAATCGTTGATGATTTCGCCGGTCTTGCCGTTGAGAACCACGATGTGGTTGTTTTCCTGCAGCGTGACGACCAGTTCGTCGAGGCTGTTGAAATCGGTATATTCCGGCTCGGCATCCTCGCCGGCAAAGTCGGCGACGCCCGCCAGTTCGGTGACGCGCATGGTGGCGCAATCGACGGAGCCTTCGGCGACGTCGAAGAAGGTGATTTTGCCACTGGGCAGCTGCGGAAGGGCACCGTCGTTGAGGTCCTCGTCGCGCTGGTTTTCCATCGAGATGGCGATCAGCGAGCCATCCATGTTCTTGGCGATGGCGTCGGGCTGGCCACCCAGTTCGCAGGTGACTTCAACAGCCTTGCTCGCCTGGTCGATGACCGCGAGATAGCCCTTGGGCGCGGTGAAATCTTCGGTCGTGTCGACAGTGACGAGCACCTTGCCGCCGATGAAGGTGACCGAGGTCGGACCGCCTTCGAGCGTGACGAAACCGCCGGCCTTGGGCGCGGTCGCGTCGGTGATGTCGACAAAGCCGATGCCGCCCAGCAGCGCGTTGGAATAGACCAGGGTCATGCCATCTTCGCTGGCGTTGATAATCTCAGCCGAGTTCTCGACGCCCTCTTCGGCATCGGGATTGTTGAGAGCGACCGGGAAGCTGGCAATGCGGTTGAAGTATTCGGCGGACGTGGCCGACGCCGTCGTGGCCAGCAGCGTCGCGGTCAGCGCGAGCAGGAATTTGGATGAAGACATGATGGAGCCCCTGTTGCAGTGGGCTCCGCATAGGGCGGCCATGCTACAGGCCGATGACGTGGATATGACGGCTGCATGACAGCCGGCTCACGCGCCGGGCGCGCGCCCGACGGCGTCGTTCAGCAGGCGCGGCGCGGCCATGACCATGAGCACGGCGGCCAGCGGAATGGAGAAGACATAACCGAGGTGGCCGAAGCCAAGGGCGCCCACGACGCCGCCGAGAAAGAACATGCCGACGACGCGCAGCAAGATGCTCAGCTTCTTGCGGTCTGCCGTGACCCGGAGAGCCTCGGCCTTGGTCTTGTCCCTGTGCCAGTAGAGATATTTGCCCAGCTCGATACCGATATCGGTGACCATGCCGGTGAGGTGGGTGGTTCGCATGCGGGCGCCGGAAATCTTGGTGATCGTGGCGTTCTGCAGGCCCATGATGAAGCAGAGCAGTGGCGCGGCGAGCGCCATGAACTGCGGCGCTTCCTGGCTGGCCGTGCCCAGCACGCCGAAGGCCAGCAGGAGCAGCGCCTCCAGGGCGATGGGATAGGCATATTGCCGGGTCCGGGCGTTGCGACGGCCCCAGTTGATGAGGACGGCGGAGCAGCCCGCGCCCGCAGTGAAGGCCACGAGGGCGACGATGCCGGCCCCGACAATGCCAAACAGGCCCAGAGCCAGGTTGTCGGCAATGGACGAGACAATGCCCGTCATGTGGGAGGTGTATTGGCCGATGGCGAGAAATCCGCCGGCATTGATGGCGCCCGCGACGAAGGCGAGGACCACGCCCAGAATCGTGTCGGTCACGCCCGATCGCCGATGGGCGACGGCGGTGCGCAGAAACTGCATGCGACTGCGGCGGCGGGGACGGTGTTCGATGGCAGTTCCGATCTGATGCCCTGAAACGGCGCGATCGGCCGAGCGGGTGCTCGGCATGGCGCGTCCAGTGCTGATGACGCTGGGATGGTGCCGATGTTGGCACGCGCCCTGCCCGCGCTCAAGAGCACGCAACGTTGGAACAGGTGGCCCGGCGATGGCCTGCGTCAGCAACCATCGCCGGGACGACAGGATCAGGACTTGGCGAGTGCCTGCTCGATATCGGCGAGGATATCATCGATATGCTCGATGCCCACCGAGATGCGCACCAGATCCTCGGAGACACCAGCGCGGGCCAGCTCTTCTGGATTGAGCTGGCGGTGGGTGGTCGAGGCCGGGTGGCAGGCCAGCGACTTGGCGTCACCGATATTGACCAGTCGCAGGATCATGTTGAGCGCGTCGATGAACTTGCCGCCGGCTTCCTGCCCGCCCTTGATGCCAAAGCTGACAATGCCCGAGGCCTTGCCCTTGGTGATGCGTTTGGCGACCGCGTTGTACTTGTTGCCGGGCAACGCGCCGTAATTGACCCAGCTCACCTTGGGGTGGCTCTCCAGGAACTCGGCCACTTTGAGCGCGTTCTCGCAATGGCGGTCCATGCGCAGGCCGAGCGTCTCAAGACCCATCAGAAAGAGGAATGCACTGTGCGGTGACAGGGCGGCCCCGGTATTGCGCAGCGGCACCACGCGGCAGCGCCCGATATAGGCCGCAGGCCCCAGCGCCTCGGTATAGACCACGCCGTGATAGGAGGGGTCGGGCTCATTGAGCACGGCAAAGCGCTCCTTGTTGGCCTTCCAGTCGAACTTGCCGCTGTCGACGATGATGCCACCGATGGAATTGCCATGGCCGCCGATATACTTGGTCAGGGCATGCACAACGATGTCGGCGCCGAAATCGAAGGGGCGGCAGAGATAGGGCGTCGCCACGGTGTTATCCACGATGAGCGGCACGCCATGCTTGTGCGCGATCTGCGCCAGCCTCTCGATGTCGACGACATTGCCGGCCGGATTGCCGATGGATTCGCAGAACACGGCCTTGGTCCGGCCGTCGATGGCCTTGTCGAGGGCGTCGAAATCATCGCCCGCGGCCATGCGCACCTCGATGCCCTGGCGCGGGAAACTGTGCATGAAGAGGTTGTAGGTGCCACCATAGAGCTGGCTGGTGGCGACGATGTTGTCGCCTACCCCGGCAATGGCCTGGATGGCATAGGTGATGGCCGACATGCCCGAGGCAACCGCCAGGCCGGCAATGCCGCCTTCCATTTCCGCGACGCGCTTTTCCAGCACATCGGTCGTGGGGTTCATGATGCGGGTATAGATATTGCCGGGGACCGCCAGATTGAACAGGTCGGCGCCATGTTTGGTATCGTCGAAGGTGAACGAGGTGGTCTGGTAGATGGGCACTGCCGCAGATTTCGTCGTCGGGTCAGGCGTATAGCCGTGGTGCAGCGCCAGTGTTTCAAGCTTCATGGGTATTCTCCTCCGTCAGGCCAGTGCCGGCCCAAATCAGGGCGCCACAATAGCGGCCAGCGACTTTATGCCAAGCCCATGATCACCATCGCGGCGGGGTGAGACAAAGCAATTCCACTGCCGCCAAGACCGCAACTCGCCGCCGATTTGACACGCGTCAATCACTGGGTGCCGGAAGGTGCTTAGCTTGGGCCAGCAGGGCGCGTATCGTGTCCTGGGTCATGTCCGCGGACTGTGGTGTCCGGCAGGTCCCGCAGATGCGGCAATATGGCGGAATATTGCATGCCCAATGAGCCAGCAGACGATGCCCGCACCCAGCTGCTCCGAACGGACAAGCTGACCAAGACCTATGCCATGGGCTCGACGACAGTCGTTGCCCTGGACGCAGTGGACTTTGCCGCGCACGCCGGAGAGTTCATCGTCATTCTCGGCCCGTCCGGCTCGGGGAAATCGACCTTTCTCAACCTGGTGGGAGGCCTCGATATGGCCACCTCCGGACAGGCCTGGTTCCGGGACCAGCAGATCACCGGGCTGGGCGACGCCGCCCTGACCCGCTACCGGCGCAACAGCGTCGGCTTCGTCTTCCAGTTCTACAATCTGGTGCCGAGCCTGACGGCACGGGAGAATGTGAAACTGGTCACCGAAATCGCCAAGACGCCGATGCGGGCCGAAGAGGCACTGGACATGGTGGGGCTGGCTGATCGCATGGACCACTTTCCTGCCCAGCTATCGGGCGGGGAGCAGCAGCGGGTCGCCATCGCGCGCGCCATCGCCAAGCGCCCTGACCTGCTGCTGTGCGACGAACCGACGGGGGCGCTCGACTCCAAGACCGGCATTGTCGTGCTGGAGGCGCTGACCAAGGTGAATGCGGAAATGGGCACGACGACGCTGGTCATCACCCACAATGCTGCCATTCGCACCATAGCGCATCGTGTCGTGAGCTTTGCCGACGGCCGGATCGCCTCGATAGAGCGAAATGCCGACCGGCAAGCGGCCGCGTCGGTGCGGTGGTAGCGCGATGAGCGCCCTCCACATCAAGCTGTTCCGGGAGATGCGGCGCCTGTGGGCGCAGGTGCTGGCAATCGCGCTGGTGATGGCTGCGGGCGTGGCGACGCTGCTGATCGGCGTGGGCACCTACCAGTCGCTGGACCAGACGCGCAATGCCTATTACCAGGCCAATCGCTTCGCCGATGTGTTCGCGACGGTGACGCGGGCACCCCGTTCGGTGCTGCAGGATATTGCCGATATCGATGGCGTCCTGGCGGTGGACGGGCGCATTTCCAAGATCGCGCTGGCCGATATCGAAGGGGTCGAGGAACCTGCTTCGGTGTTGCTGGTGTCACTCGCCGAGGACAGCGTGCAGGGGCTGAACCGGCTCTATCTGCGGAGCGGACGGCTGCCCGAACCATCCGGCGCCACGGAGGCGGTGGTCAGCGAGATTTTCGCCGAGGCGAACGGCTTTCGCGCAGGGTCGCAGCTCAAGGTCGTGATGAATGGGGCACAGCGGCAGCTGACGCTGGTCGGCGTCGCGCTCTCGCCAGACTATGTCTATGCGGTGGCGCCGGGCGAGATCATGCCGAATGAGGGCCGCTTCGGGGTGGTCTGGGTGCCTGAATCGGTGCTGGCCGGGGCGTATGACCTGAGTGGCGCCTTCAATGCCGTCTCCGTCCGGCTGCTGCCGGGGGCCTCGGAACGGGAGGTGATTGCGCGGCTTGACCGGCTGCTGGCGCCGTTTGGCGGCCAGGGCGCCTATGGGCGGGCGCAGCAGACCTCGCACGCCTATCTCGACTCCGAACTGATGCAGCTGCAATCCATGAGCCGGGTGCTGCCCCCGGTATTCCTGCTGGTGGCGGCGTTCCTGGTCAACATGACGCTGACCCGGCTGATCGCCCTCGAGCGCGAGCAGATCGGCCTGCTCAAGGCGATCGGTTATTCGGCATGGTCGATTGGCTGGCACTATGTCGAATTCGTGCTGCTGATCGCGGTGCTGGGTATCGCCATCGGCCTGGCGCTGGGCACCTGGGCCGGGGGTGCGCTCACCGAGCTTTACGCGCGGTTCTACAGCTTCCCCGTGCTCGTGTTCAGCCGCGAGCCCAGCCTCTATCTCATTGCCGGGGGCACGACGATGGCGGCCGCGGTGCTGGGGGCGCTCCGCGCGGTGCGCGCCGCGGCGCGGCTGCCGCCGGCTGTTGCGATGTCGCCGCCGGCGCCCCCGGCCTATCGCAACCTGCTCGCGGGCCGGTTCGGCTTGGTGATCGAGCTGCGCAAGACCTGGGTCATGGTTTCGCGCCACCTGCTGCACTGGCCCTGGCGCACCGCAGGCGGGGTAATCGGGCTGGCGCTTTCGGTGGCGGTGCTGGTCGGATCGCTCTGGTCGGTGGGCGGGGTCGACTACATGATCGACTACACGTTCAACCGGACCGAACGGCAGGATGCGACGATCAATTTCCTGGGCACCCGCCCCGCCTCGGCAGCGCAGGCGGTGGAGCGGCTGCCCGGCGTGCTGGCGGCGGAGCCGTTCCGGGCCTTGGGGGTGGAGATCGGCAGCGGGCACGTGACCCGCCGGATCGCCATTATCGGCCGTCCGGCGGCGGCCAGCCTGACGCGGCTGCTCGACACGAACCTGACCCGGGTGGACATTCCCGAATCCGGCCTGTTGTTGACGCGGTCGCTGGCGGACATCCTGCGCGTGGGGCCGGGAGACATCGTCAACATCCGCCCGCTGGAAGGGACGCGCCAGAGCCGTCCGGTCCATGTCTCGGCGCTGGTGGAAGGCTATCTCGGCCTTGGCGCCTATATGGAGCTGGGCGCCCTGCAGGACCTGGTGGCCGAGGGAGACCAGATTTCCGGGGTCAATGTCTCGGTGGATACGCTGATGCAGGACGCGCTGTTCGCGCGGCTCAAGCAGACGCCGTCGCTGGGGCAGATCTCGATGCAGACCGTGGCATTGCAGCAGTTTCGCGCCACCATGGCGCAGAACCTCTATGTGATGATCGGGGTACTGGTGAGCCTGGCGGGCATCATAGCCTTTGGCGTGGTCTACAACTTCTCGCGCATTTCGCTGTCCGAGCAGGGCCGGGAGATGGCCAGCCTGCGGGTACTGGGCTTCACCCGGGCGGAGGTTTCCACCCTGCTGCTGGCCGAAATTGCCGTGCTGACGCTGCTGGCCCAGCCACTGGGCTGGGCGCTGGGGTTCCTGGTGGCATTCGGCATGGTGGAGGGGTTTTCCAGCGAGATATTCACCATGCCCTTCGTCATCGGGCCGGAGGTGTTCGCCTATTCGAGCCTTGTCGTGATGACCGCCGCGCTGGTGTCCGGATTGATCGTGCGGCGGCGCATCGACCGGCTCGACATGATCGCCGTTCTCAAGACCAGGGAGTAGACACATGTGGAGCCGCATCGTCAGCATCGCGGTCGTTCTGGCCCTTGCCTCGGCCGTGGCCTGGGCGCTCTGGCCACGGCCGATCAGCGTCGAAACGACAACCGTCGCGACCCGTGACCTCGTGGTTACGGTTGAGGTCGATGGCACCAGCCGCATAAGGGAAGTGTTCCAGGTCTCGGTGCCGGTCGCCGGGCGGCTGACGCGGGTGGGCCTGCATGCCGGGGACAGCGTCGAGGAAGGCCAGACGCTGGCATCGATCCAGCCGGTCGATCCCGGACTGCTCGACGAGCGCTCGCGTCGCATCGCGGAAGCCGCGGTGCAGGCAGCGCTGGCGGGCATTGCCGTGGCCGAGGTGGGCCTGGCCCAGGCCGAGACCAACAGCGCCTTTGCCCAGGCAGAACGGGAGCGGACTACCACACTGGCGGAACGCGGGCTGGTCTCGACCCAGGCGGAGCAGCGGGCGGTCCTGGCTGCCGAGACGGCGCAGAAGAGCGTCGAGGCGGCGCGGGCCACGCTGGTGATGCACCAGCGGGAGCTGGAAAGCGCCCAGGCCGCGCTGATCGAGGGGGGCAGCGCGCCGACCGGCGCTTGCTGTGTCGACGTGAAATCGCCAGCGAGCGGACAGGTGCTTTCGGTCCTGGCCGAGAGTGAACAGGTAATGCAGGCGGGCACGCCCCTGATGGTCATCGGGGATCCGGACGACCTGGAGGTGCAGGTGGATGTGCTGTCCAATGACGCGGTGCGCATCGTCACCGGCGCGCCGGCAAGCATCGAAGGATGGGGCGGCGATCCGCTGCGCGCCGAGGTCGTGCTGATCGACCCCATGGCCGTGACCAAGGTGAGCGCCCTTGGAATCGAGGAGCAGCGGACGGGGGTAACCCTGCGCTTCCTCGACGGACCCGAAAGCAGGCCCGGCCTTGGCCATGGCTATCGCGTCACCGCCAGTATCGTGGTGTGGGAGGGCAAGGATCTCGTGACCATTCCCCTCGGCGCGCTATTCCGCAGCGGGCAGGACTGGTCGGTCTTCGTAGTGGAGGACGGGGTTGCGCGCCTCCGGATATTGACGCTTGGACAGCGCAATGCCGAGCTGGCGGAGGTGGTCAGCGGGCTCGCGCCCGGCGAGACGGCCATCATCCACCCCGGCGACAATGTCGCCGATGGCCGGGCGGTGACGCCATGGAACTGACGCAAGTCGGGCCCCTCTCTTTTCCGGTCGTGCGGTAGGCGGCGATGGAGCAAACCGATCTCCTCAGCCGTCTCGGCGTCGCCCTCGCCATCGGCCTGCTGGTCGGGCTGGAACGGGGCTGGAGCCAACGCGGCCACGAAGACCACCGGCGGGCCGCCGGCTTTCGCACCTTCGCGCTGTCGGGCCTGCTGGGCGGAGTGGCGGCGCTGATATCGGCCAGCACCGGTGGCGTCGTGCTAGGCCTCATCTTTGTCGCCTATGCGGGCGTGTTTGCCGCCTTCCACTGGCTGGAGGCCACGGCTGACCAGGATGTGAGCGTCACCTCGGTGATCGCCGGCCTGCTCACATTCCTGCTCGGCGCGCTGGCCGTGCTGGGGGACATCGGGGTTTCGGTGGCGGGCGCCGTGGCGATGACGGCCCTGCTTGCCTTCCGGGAGCAGCTGCACCGCTGGGTCAAGACCCTGACCTGGGCGGAGATCAGCTCGGTTCTCATCCTCCTGGCGATGACCTTCCTGCTGCTGCCGCTGCTGCCGAACCGGACGATCGACCCATGGGGGGCGATCAATCCCTATGAGGTCTGGCTGCTCACCATCCTGATCGCCGCCGTGTCCTTCGTCGGCTATGTCGCGGTGAAGATCTTCGGCGATCGTATGGGCATATTGCTGGCGGCGGCCTTCGGGGGGCTGGCGTCATCCACGGCGACGACGCTCGCGCTGGCCCGGATGAGCAAGGATCGGCCGGAATCGGGCCGGTTGCTGAGCGCCGGAATCCTCCTGGCGGGCGTTGTGATGATGGCGCGGGTGGCGGGCATTACCCTGCTGCTCAACGCCCCGCTGGCAAGCCAGATCATCGGGCCGATTGCGGCGGCCGGCGCTGTCCTGGGGCTGTGCGCATTCCTCCTGACGCTGGGCCATGGCGGGCCGACCGATCCACTGACCACCACCAGGAATCCGCTGGCGATAGATACGGCGCTCAAGCTGGGCGCGGTGATTGTCGCCGTCATGCTGGCGGCCGGCTATCTGCGCACGGTCCTGGGCTCGGCCGGGGTGGTGCTGGTGGCGGCGGTGTCCGGGATCGTGGATGCCGACGCGCTGACAATCTCGATGGCACATATGGGCGGGAACGGGGTGGAGCTGCGGGTCGCCGCCCAGGCGATCCTGGTCGGGGTTGCCGTCAATACCGTTACCAAGGCCGTGCTGGCCTTTGCAGTCGGAGACCGGGGCCTTGGCCTGACTGTCGCCGCCGCGAGCCTGGCTGCGCTGGCGGCAGGCCTTGGTGTCGCACTGATGGCGGCCTGACGGCCCGGCCATGGAGGGTGCGACCATCGTTCGATGGCTTGATCCGGGTCAAAGACACCCACCCTGGCGACCGGCACCCTGCGACCAGAGCTTCCGAGAGGCCTCGTGATGAAACCACTTCGCGTTGCAGCATTGGCTGGCCTGGTCGTCCTGGTGGTCGCAGGGGTGACGATCTATCTGTCCTTCGCGGCCGATATGCGAAAGGCCTATGCCGCAATCACCGGCCGGAGCGCGGTGGTCGAGACTGCCGCGGGGCCGATCGAATATGCGGAGGCCGGGTCTGGGCCTGACCTGCTGACCATTCACGGCGCGGGCGGCGGGTTCGACCAGGGGCTTGATAATGCCGCGTCCATGCTGGGCACGGGCTTCCATCTGGTTTCGCCCTCCCGCTTTGGCTATCTCGCGACGCCAGCGCCACAGGACGTATCGCCCGCCGCCCAGGCAGACGCCCATGCCGCCCTGCTTGATGCGCTGGATATCGAGAGGGCTGTCATCCTTGGGGTTTCGGCCGGGACCCGGTCAGCGCTCGAGCTGGCGCTGCGTCACCCGGACCGGGTGAGCGCGCTGGTTCTGGTGGTACCGGCCACCTATGCCGCAGACATGGTGCCGCTGGAGACGCAGCGGGAAGCGGACTTTCCCTTCGTGCTGTGGCTGGTCAATGCCGGGGCCGATTTCGCCTGGTGGGCACTTGAGCATGTTTCGCCGGATACGCTGATCCGCTTCATCGGCGTCCCGCCGGAACTGGTGCATGACGCCTCTCCCGCCGAACAAGAGGCGGTGATGACGATGGTCCGGAGCATCGAGCCGCTGTCGGCGCGGTTTGCCGGCATCAACATTGACAGCAATCCCGACCTGACCGAGCGCCCGCTGGAGAGCCTGGCCGTACCCACGCTGCTGATCACCGCAAAGGACGATCTGTTCAACACCTGGCCCTCTGCGGAGTACGCGGCGGCGCACATTCCCGGCGCACGGCTCATCGTCTACGAGCGGGGCGGACACCTGCTGGTGGGCCATGGCGAGGCGGTGCGCAAGGAGATCGCAGATTTCCTGGCCGAGGCCGGGGTAGCGGCTGGCAGGAAATAGTCAGGTTTGGGGGAAGTGGCGGAGAGGATGGGATTCGAACCCACGAGACCCTTTTGAGATCTGCGCCCTTAGCAGGGGCGTGCCTTCGGCCACTCGGCCACCTCTCCGTCACCGGGTGGATAGCGGGCGGGGTGAGGCATGGCAAGCGGTTTTTGGCCCGCTGGGGATAGTGGCCCGGTTTGCAGGGGCCGGGTCCGGTTGGTGCCGGACCCGACTGGTTGAGATCAACGCTGGTTGAACAGAATCTTCTGGGCGTCCTTGTCCTCGGCCAGGCTCTTGGCGGGGACATCCTTGCCCCAGGCCAGGCCGCGGGCGACGGCCGGACGGGCGTTGAGGCGCTCGATCCAGGCCAGGGCATTGGGATATTCGGCCTTGGTGATGCCATAGCGTTCCCAGGACTGGGCCCAGCCAATGGAAGCGATGTCGGCGATGGAATAATCGCCGGTTATGTAGTCACGGCCCTCGAGCTGGGTGTTGAGCACGCGGAACAGGCGATGGGTTTCGTCGGTGTAGCGCTTCATCGCATAGGGGATTTTTTCGGGCGCATAGACGTTGAAGTGGTTGTTCTGGCCCAGCATGGGGCCGAAGCCGCCGACCTGCCAGAACAGCCATTCATCGACCTTGACCTGCTGGCGCAGGTCTTCGGGATAGAACTGGCCGAACTTGATGCCGAGATATTTGAGGATGGCGCCCGACTCGAAGATCGCGATCGGCGCGCCGCCCGGGCCCTCGGGATCGACAATTGCCGGGATCTTGTTGTTGGGCGAGATGGCCAGGAATTCCGGCTTGAACTGGTCGCCCTTGCCGATATCGATGCGGTGATAGGTCCACGGCACGCCCAGTTCCTCGAGCATGATATGGACCTTCTGCCCGTTTGGCGTGGGCAGCGAATAGGCGTCGATCGGCTGGGTCTGAGTGGTCATTGCCGGTTCCATTGTTGATTTGACGCGTCAAACTATCGGCATTTGACGATGAAGGGCAAGGCAACAAAATTCGTTGCCCTGCCCCTGTGTAGCTCATCATGCCCGCTTGAGGATCATCTGTGGATTGCCATTGCCCCGCAGCGCCGAGGAGATGCCGTGCCGGTCGATGGTGGACACGACGCGGTGGCGCAGGGCCGCGAACATGAAGGTGGGCGTGACATTGACGGGGGTGTCGAAGGTCACGGTCACCGTCATGTGCTGCATGTCGCCCAGGAGCTGGACGCCGATGAGCAGGCCGGTAAAGGGCTGATCGAGATAGAGCCCCTTGACCCGCATGCCGACCTGGAAGGGCACGGCCACCCGATCGGGCAAGGCGGCGCGGGCAGTGTTCCAGTCGCGATAGCCATGTGCGCGGGCGACGGCTTCGAGCGCGGCGCCATGCGACAGGGTTTCGCCGGCCAGGGCGCGCTCCTGACGGAGGGATTTGGCTTCGGATTTCAGGGTCTGGGCGGAAGGGGTGTCGAGTGAAAACGACATGACGAGGTCCTCTCATGCAAATGAGGCGACTGTTTCCATGGGGGCTCGCTTTGCCATGATGCGCCTTGCAGGGGATGAACCGGAGTTCGTTCTCATGCGCGGAGACTGGACTTCACCATCGGAACTGCTTCCGGCGAGCGGCGGGTGCCAGCGACCTGAGCCGGATATGTGCGCGACGGGGCGCTTTGTCAACGGCATGGCGGGCATGCGATCAATCGCGGTGATGGGGTGATCAGCGATTTGTGTTGGGCGTGCGGGTTCCTGCGGGGTATGGCCTGACATGTCAGGATGAATCCCGGCCTGCGCCGGGATGACACCGTGGTTGAGGAAGTCGCAATGATCGAGACGCTGTTTCTGCTGATCGCGGGCCTGTTGGGCGGCGCGGTTAATTCGCTGGCGGGCGGAGGGTCGTTCATCGTGTTTCCGGCCCTGCTGTTTGTCGGGGTGCCGCCGGTGATCGCCAATGCGTCCAACACCTATGCGGCCCTGCCAGGCTATGTGAGCGGGACGGTGGGCTATTGGCATGCCATGGCCAAGCACAAGGATAGGCTGGTGCTCTATGCCATCATGGCGGCGGTGTTCGGCTATGTGGGTGCCGAGCTGCTGCTGGTGGTATCGGACGAGCTGTTTTCGCTGGTGGTGCCCTGGCTGATGGGCTTTGCCGTGCTGTTGTTCATCTTCGGCAACCGGATCAATGGCCTGGTCGCCTCGCTGCATGGCGGGCGGCGGGGGATGAAGGTGCTGGGCCAGGCGCTGCTGATGGCATTCCTAGCCGGCGTCTGCGTCTATGGCGGGTTCTTCAATGCCGGGCTGGGCATTCTGCTGCTGGCCTTTCTCGCCACGGCGGGGATGAGCGACATCCATGCCATGAACGGGCTCAAGCTCTATATCTCGGCCATCGTGGCGCTGGTGGCGGTGGCGCGGTTTGCGCTGAGCGAGTCGATAGACTGGTATCACGGCTCGATCGCGCTGGTGGGCGTGGTGATCGGCGGCTACCTGGCGGCCAAGTATGCGCATCACATTCCGACGCAATGGATCCGGATGGCCGTGATTGTCTATGGGGTTTTCATGACCGGGTATTTCTTCTGGGGGGCTTACGCCTAGTCCCCGCCATTCGGGCAGCCTTCTCGCCTCAAATCGCTCCACTGGAGCGAGATTTGCCCCGCTGGGACGGCTCTAAGCCCGTCTGATCCAGACCGCGGCGTCGTGGAAGGCAGCGCCGCCGAAGGGGGGCGCGGGCGTGGCGTTGGTGAGGGTATTGATGCCCCTGCCCCCGCGATGGGCCTTGTTCTGGTGCAGGCCCTCGGCGATGAGGACGCCGGTGGGCAGGCCGGTGCGGATGCGGGCAGTGAGGTCGACCGAACCGCGGCGATTGCCGAGGGTGACGAACTGGCGCTCTTCGATGCCGAGACGGGCGGCGTCATCGGGATGGATGAAGACCGAGGGCACGCCTTCGCGCTTCTGGCTGCCGGGCGTTTCGTTGAAGCTTGAATTGAGGAAGGCGCGGGCCGGGCTGGTGGCGAGACGGAACGGGTGCTCGGCATCGGTGGCTTCGGTGATAGCCCAGTGGTCGGCGAAGCGCGGCATGTCGGCCGGGTCGCAGGTCCAGAGATAGCCCTTCCTGTCGGCGACATCCTGCCAGTTCGGGGCGAAGCGGAAGCGCTTGTCGGGCCAGGCGAAACCATCGGCAAAGCGAGCCACGGCGTCGGGGCGTTCGCGATCGACGAAGCCGGTTTTTTCCACTTCATCGAGCGCGGGATAGCTGGAGCGGCGGAAGGTTTCGGCGACGACGTCGCGGTCCGCCATGTGGAAGCTCTCATCTTCGAGGCCGAGGCGCAGGGCCAGGGCGTTGATGACTTCGTGGTTGGAGCGGGTCTCGCCGGGACGCTGGATCAGCGCGGGGCCGTAGAGCACGCGCGTATGGCCGCCGCGGGTGTAATAGTCGTTGTGTTCGAGGAACATGGTGGCGGGCAGGACGATATCGGCCAGTTCGGCCGTCTCGGTCATGAACTGCTCATGCACGACGAGGAAGAGGTCGTCGCGGGAGAGGCCCCGGCGGGTCAGCGTCTGGTCGGGCGCGACGGCGGCGGGATTGGTGTTCTGGACGATCATGGCCCTGACCGGACCGCCCTGCTTGAGCGCCCTGGGGTCGCCAGTCAGGATCGGGCCGATCTCGGACATGTCGAGCCAGCGCGGATCGCCCTTTTGCAGATGCGTGCCGGTGAGGCGGGACTTGTCGAGTTTCCAGGTGCCCGAATTGGAGTGGAAGGCACCGCCGCCGCGATGCTGCCAGGCGCCTGTCATGGCGGGAATGCAGAGGGCGGCATGCATGGCGGTGGAGCCATTGCGCTGGCGGGTGAAGCCATAGCCGAGGCGGAAATAGGAGCGCGGCGTGGTGCCGACGAGATGGGCGAAGGCCTCGATCTCGGCCACGGTCAGGCCGGTAATTTCGGCGGCCCATTCGGGCGTTTTGCCGGCGAGGTGGGCTTCGAAGTCGCGGCCGAAATCGGTGTATTTGGCCATATAGGCGCGGTCGGCCAGACCATCGCGCAGCAGGACATGCATGACGGCGACGGCCAGCGCGCCATCGGTGCCGGGGCGGAGGATCAGGCCCAGATCAGCCTGGGCCATGGTGGCGGTCTGGTAGATGTCGATGACGACGACCTTGGCCTTGCGCTCCTTTTTGGCGCGCATGGCATGGGTCATGACATTGACCTGGGTATGCACGGCATTGGTGCCCCAGATGACGACGCAGTCGCTCTCGGCCATCTGCTCGGGATTGACGCCGCCCAGCATGCCGGTGCCGGCGATATAGCCGGGCCAGGAGAGGCCGGTGCAGATGGTGTCATACTGGCGCGAATAGCCCTTGGCGGCGCGCAGGCGGTCGATGCCGTCGCGATGCACGTGGCCCATGGTGCCGGCATAGTAATAGGGCCAGATGGCCTCGGCCCCGTGCTCGGTTTCGATCCGGGCGAAGCGGTCGGCGATCTCGTCGAGGGCTTCGTCCCAGCTGATGCGGGTGAACTGGCCGCTGCCCTTGGGGCCGGTGCGGCGGAGCGGGTGCAGCAGGCGCTCGGGATGGTGCACGCGCTCGGCATAGCGGGCGACTTTTTCGCAGATGACGCCGGCGGTATAGGGATCATCCTTGGCGCCACGCACCCGGCCGATGGTGGCATTGTCGATGATGTCCACATCCAGCGCGCAGGCGGATGGGCAATCATGCGGGCAGACCGAACGGGCGGTACGGAGGGCGACGGGCTGGTTCATGGGTGGAGATTAGCGGAGGGCCGGACCGCGCTCAATTGAATTGGGGTGATGCCGGGCATTTGCGGCGTGAATGGGCGTGCGGAGGCGCCGCCTGGGTCGCGGTTGTCAAAAACGAGCGGACCCCGAGACGGCTATCGCCTCTGGTAAATTTAAAAACGAGACGGTAGCCGCCTCGGGGCGCCGGTTTTTGGAACAGTCCCGGTTATCGCGCAGCATGATCGCTCGCCATGCTGCGGCCAGGTCTCGAACCTGCGCGAGAGGCAAAGCCCGCGCCCGGCTCACCCCA
>JAHJWO010000036.1 GCA_018828145.1 Alphaproteobacteria bacterium
CATGCTGCGGCCAGGTCTCGAACCTGCGCGAGAGGCAAAGCCCGCGCCCGGCTCACCCCGCCACTGTTCGCCTGCAGGCCGCCCATGCGGAGTGATGGGGAGGATTGTGCCACAGGTTTTGGGGACGGGGATAAGTGGAGGACGATCGCTGCACTCTCAAGCAAATCCGCGGTGGGTGGGGCATGAGGAGGAGTGGTGCCTTAGCCCCTCCCCCTTGATCCATCCCTCAAGGGGAGGGAGTGCGAGGCCTGGGGCGTCGGGGAAGCCCTTCTTTTGCCGCGAAGCACAGACTGAAATGCGCGGGTTGATTCCTTGGAGGACATAGAATGAAGAAATCTGCTTCTGTGGCGCTGGTCGTGGTTGCCGCGCTTTCCCTTGCCGGCTGCACCACGACCCAGCGAACCATGAGCGGCGCGGCCCTGGGCGGCGCGGCCGGCGCCGTTGTTGGCGGAGCGGTCGGTGGCTACGGCGGGGCCGTCGTTGGCGCAGCGGCCGGTGGCGCCGGCGGAGCGCTCCTCGCCAACCAGTAGGATTAGCATTCGAGGCAGCGGCACCGGCGCGACGTCGTGCCGGGAGCAGCTTCGTCTACAAAAAAGGGGCGCCCGGCAAGGGCGCCCCGTCTCGTCTCGGGAGGAGACTGTTACTCGGCTGCCTGGGCCAGGCGCGGTCCTGGGGCGGCATTGGCGGCGTCGCCGAACTTCTCGAAATTGGCGCGGAACAGGCCGGCCAGATGCAAAGCCTGCCGGTCATAGGCCTGGGCATCGGCCCAGGTGAGGCGCGGGGTCAAAAGCCTGGCTTCGACGCCGGCTACGGCCAGCGGGACTTCGAAACCGAACAGGTCGTCGGTGCGCATGGCCGCATTGTCGAGGCTGCCATCGAGCGCTGCGGTCAACAGGCACCGGGTGGAGGCTATGTCGATGCGCTTGCCAGTGCCATAGCCGCCACCGGTCCAGCCGGTATTGATCAGCCAGGCCGTGGCGCCGCTGCTCGTGAGCTTGTCGGCCAGCATGTCACCATAGACGGTGGGGTGCAGCGGCATGAAGGGGGCGCCAAAGCAGGCCGAGAAGGTCGCCTGCGGCTCGGTGACACCCCTCTCGGTGCCGGCCACCTTGGCGGTATAGCCCGAGAGGAAATGGTAGACCGCCTGTTCCGGCGTCAGCCGGGCCACGGGCGGCAGCACGCCGAAAGCATCGGCGGTGAGGAACACCACCGTTTTGGGCGTGCCGCCCACGCTGCCCCTGGCAATGGCCGGCAGCACATGGATGGGATAGGCGGCGCGGGTATTTTCGGTCAGCGACACGTCATCGAACACCGGCACTTTGGCGTCGTCGAGCACGACATTTTCCAGCACCGTGGCAAAACGCCTGGTCGCCGTGAAGATTTCCGGCTCCGCCTTGGGATTGAGATTGATGGTCTTGGCGTAGCAGCCGCCTTCGAGGTTGAAGACGCCGTCCGCGCTCCAGCCATGCTCGTCGTCGCCGATCAGCGGGCGGTTGGGGTCATTGGACAGCGTGGTCTTGCCGGTCCCCGAGAGGCCGAAGAACAGCGCGGCTTCGCCATCCTTGCCCAGATTGGCCGAGCAATGCATGGGCAGCACGCCCTGGCGCGGCGCATGGAAATTGAACAGCGAGAACACGCTCTTCTTGATCTCGCCGGCATAGGACGTGCCGGCAATGATCACCACATTGCGGCTCATATCGAGCGCGATCACCGTATCGGTGCGGCTGCCATGGCGGGCCGGATCGGCCCTGAAATGGGGCACATGCACAATGGTGACCGGGGTCGGATTGCTGCCGGTTTCGACCATTTCGCCGGGGCGGATCAGCAGGTTGCGAATGAACAGGGCATGCCAGGCGCTGGGGGTCAGCACGGTGACGCCATATTGGTGGCGCGGATCGGCGCCAGCCAGGAGATCCTGCCGGAACAGGCCGTGCCCGCCCATGGCAGCTATGGCGTCGGCCAGCAGCAGGTCGAACTGGGCCGGGCTCATGGCGCCCGAATTGTCCCACCACACGGTGGTATCGGTCAGCCCGTCGCGCACGATGAACTTGTCCTTGGGCGAGCGGCCGGTAAAGGCGCCGGTGCGCACCGACACGGCGCCATCGGCGGTCAGCTCGGATTCCTCACCCTGCAGCGATCGTGCAACCAGCACTGGCGCGATATCGTTGAGCGACACCGAGCCGGCCCGGGCGGCAATCGTGCTCCTCAGCGCTTCGTGGTCGAACAGGGTCATCTCGTCTCGCTCCGTCGCTCGCGGCAAGGTCGCCGCCTGCATGAAGCTGAAAATACGGGGTCAAGGTGTGCTACAACCATCCCGAAATCGGTCGTAAGACTGAAGTTGCATCGCGTCCAAACATCGCACCGGACCGCATGCTGCCCTTGGCCGCGCCTTATTTAATGCGTATTTGTCGCCTGCAAGCATGCATCCGGCCAATAGTGCCGCATGTTTGCAAGCGTCCGAACAAGAAAGGCAGCTCATGCCAAAGATCGCCCTGGTAGATGACGACCGCAATATTCTGACCTCCGTCTCGCTGACGCTGGAGGCTGAGGGATATCAGGTCGCTACCTATACCGACGGTGCCTCGGGCCTCGAGGGCCTGACGACGGATAAGCCGGACCTGGCTATCCTCGACATCAAGATGCCGCGCATGGACGGCATGGAACTGCTGCGCCGCCTGCGCCAGAAATCCGATGTGCCGGTGATCTTCCTCACCTCCAAGGACGAGGAAATCGACGAACTTTTCGGGCTCAAGATGGGCGCCGACGACTTCATCACCAAGCCTTTCAGCCAGCGGCTGCTGGTCGAGCGCGTCAAGGCCATCCTGCGCCGCTCCGCGCCGCGCGATCCCTCCACGCCTCCCGGCACCCAGGAAGTGGGCGCCAAGGCACTGATCGAGCGCGGCGCGCTGGTCATGGACGAAGAGCGCCACACCTGCACCTGGAAGGGGCAGCGCGTGACGCTGACCGTCACCGAATTCCTCATCCTCCAGGCACTGGCGCTGCGGCCGGGCGTGGTCAAGTCGCGCAATGCGCTGATGGACGCCGCCTATGACGACCAGGTCTATGTCGACGACCGCACCATCGACAGCCACATCAAGCGGCTGCGCAAGAAGTTCAAGGCAACCGACGACGACTTCGAAATGATCGAGACGCTGTATGGCGTCGGCTATCGCTTCAAGGAGCAATAGGCACCAAAGTGGCCATCCTCGATCCGGATCTGCATGACAAGCCCGACGCGTCGTCCGAGTGGCGTGCGCCGGGGCCGGACGAGCCTGCGCCCAAGCCTGAGCGGCAGTCCGCCGCCAACCGGTGGCGGCTGGTGCTGGCGCCGGCCTATAAGGTCAGCAGCGCTATTGGCCGCTTTCTCAACTTCACCATCTTTTCCAGCCTCACCCAGCGCATCATCGTGCTCAACCTGGCGGGCCTTTTGGTGCTGGTGGTGGGCATTCTCTATCTCAACCAGTGGCGCGCCGGGCTGATCGACGCCCGCGTGCAGTCGCTGCGCGTGCAGGGCGAGATCATCGCCGCCGCCATCGCCGCCTCGGCCACCGCCGACAGCGACGTGATCTCGGTCAATCCCGACCGGCTGCTGCAATTGCAGGGCGACGGCACGGTGTCCTCGCTCTCCTATTTCGATCCGAGCCTGGAATTCCCCATCAGCCCCGAGCGGGTGGCGCCGCTGCTGCGCAACCTCATCACCCCGACCCGCACCCGCGCCCGCATCTACGACCAGGGCGGGCTGATGATCCTCGACAGCGACAATATCTATGCGCGCGGCGAGGTGATCCGGCAGGTCATCGAGACCAAGGGCAACGACTTCTTCCTGTGGGACTGGTGGAATGCCGTGCTGAGCTGGGTGCCGGGCGACAATTTCCCCAAATACCAGGAATATGGCATCAACGAAGGCAGCCGCTATCCCGAGGTCGCCTCGGCTTTGGCCGGCGCTCCGGCCGATTTCGTGCGCGTCGATGCGCAGAACCAGCTGGTCGTTTCGGTGGCCGTGCCGGTGCAGCGCCTGCGTGCCGTGGTGGGGGCGATCCTGCTGTCGACCGCGCCGGGCGATATCGACTCCATCGTGGCGCAGGAGCGCTGGAGCATCCTGCGCATCGCCATGATCGCCGCAGGCGTGCAGATCGTGCTCTCACTGCTGATGGCCGGCACCATTGCCGGGCCGATGCGGCGGCTGTCCGAGGCTGCCGAGCGGGTGCAGACCGCCGGCAATGCCCGCGCCGAAATCCCCGACTTCACCGACCGGCCCGACGAGATCGGGCATCTCAGCGGGGCGCTGCGCCGCATGACCGATGCGCTCTACAACCGCATCGAGGCCATCGAACGCTTTGCCGCCGACGTGGCCCATGAGCTCAAGAACCCGCTGACCTCGCTGCGCAGCGCCGTGGAAACGCTGCCCCTGGCCAAGCGCGCCGAGGACCGCGAGCGGCTCAACGCCATCATCCAGCATGACGTCAAGCGCCTCGACCGGCTGATCACCGACATTTCCAGCGCCAGCCGGCTCGACGCGGAGCTGGCGCGCGAGGGCTCCGAGCGGGTCGATGTGGAAAAGCTGGCCGAGGCCATGGTCTCGATCCAGAAGGACATGGCGCTGGGGCGCGGCATCACCGTGGTCATGGACAAGCGCGTCGGCAAGGGCGCGGCCGTGATCAACGGGCATGAAAGCCGGCTGGCCCAGGTCTTTGCCAACCTGATCGACAATGCGGTTTCCTTCTCGCCCGAGGGCGGGGTGGTGCGCGTGGCCCTGGTCACCGATCCCGAGCAGATCACCGTGACCGTGACCGACGAGGGGCGCGGCATTACCGGCGACTTCGGCAAGATCTTCCAGCGCTTTTATACCGACCGCCCCGATACCGAGAGCTTCGGCGATCATTCGGGGCTGGGCCTGTCGATTTCCAAGCAGATCGTGGAAGCCCACAAGGGCACGATCCGCGCACGCAATCGCGAGGATCGCTCCGGCGCGGTGTTCACGGTTGTGTTGCCCCGCGCCCGCAAATAGACTGGCGCCATGAACAAACCCACCAATGTGCACGGCACGGGGCTGCTCCTGGGGTCCACCGGCCTGCTGTTGCGCGGCCAGTCAGGGGCCGGCAAGTCGGTCCTTGCCCTGTCCCTGCTCGACCGCTGGGAGGGCCGCGGCCTGCCGGCTTTTCTCGTCTCCGATGATCGTGTCGACCTGGTGCAGACCGGGCGCGATCTCAGCATGCGGGCGCCCGAGAGCCTAGCCGGCCTCATCGAGTTGCGCGGGCGCGGCATCATCCGGCGGCCGCACAAGAGCCTCGTGACGCTCCATCTGGTGATCGACCTGGTCCCTGACCTGGTGCGCATGCTCGAGGAAGACGCCATGGTGACCGAGATCGCCGGGACCAGGCTCGCCCGCGCCCCCGTGCCCTATGGCGATGTCATCAGCCTTGGCCATCAGGTCCTGCTGGTGGTCGAAGCCATCGCGGCGCTCGCAGCCGAGACGGCCGCGCCGTGACAAAATACCACTTGAATCCCGTGCCATCCGAGCCGAAACTGAATCATGCTCGTCCTGCTGGGCCGGGTTCGGGTTTGCGTGGCGCCTGTTTCGAGCGTCATGTGGACAGGGGGCAGAATTTACTGGAATGCCGTGAGCGCCATGTCATTGGTGTGATCCGGCAGGCTGGGGACGTTGCATGATTGGTCTGGTTCTGGTGACGCACGGTGCGCTTGCCAACGAATTCAAGTCGGCTCTCGAGCATGTCGTGGGGCCGCAGGACTTCTGCGAAACCATCGCGATCGGTCCCGACGACAATATGGAAAACCGGCGCAACGACATCCTTGCGGCGGTCGATCGGGCCGATGACGGCTCCGGTGTCATCATTCTCACCGACATGTTCGGCGGCACCCCATCCAATCTCGCCATTTCCGTCATGCAGAACCGGGTGGTTGAAGTGATCGCCGGGGTCAACCTGCCCATGCTGGTCAAGCTCGGCCGCGTGCGGGGCGACATGGCCATCAAGGATGCGGTGAACCTGGCCCAGGAAGCGGGCCGCAAATATATCACCGTCGCCAATTCCATCCTCGGAGCGACCTAGATGGCCCCTGCCTGCCGGAGAGCGCTCTGATGGACGGGGCTGCCGGCGGCAGCCGGGCGGTCGCGCAACAGCTGACCATCGTCAACCGCAAGGGCCTGCATGCCCGTGCCTCGGCCCGCTTCGTGCGCACGGCCGAATGCTTCGACGCCTCGATCAACGTCATCAAGGATGGCACGTCGGTCAACGGCAATTCCATCATGGGCCTGATGATGCTGGGCGCCGGCCCGGGCAGCACCATCCTGGTCCAGGCCAGCGGCAAACAGGCCCGCGAGGCCCTGGAAGCCATTGTTGAGCTGGTGAATAACGGCTTTGACGAGGATAGCGACGGGGCGGTCGAGTAGGGCGCGAATTCAGTCGCCTGGAGACCAGTGGCCATCACCGCCTCACACCCTCCCCACAATGGGGAGGTAGACCCGGCCGGTGGGTGAGGGCGGATTGCATCATCCCTCAGCCATTGCGGAACGCTCTGGCTTCTCTCACATTGACTGGCGGGAACCTGGAGAAGCGCATGCGGCGGATTGTTGCCGGAATTGGCGGACTGAGCCTCGCTGTCGTCCTCAGTCAATTTCCTGAATATGCCCAGCAATATACCCAGCGCCTCGGTGGGGCGGTCGATGAGTTGCGCGTCATCACCGAGGATTTCGACCGCGCGGCGGCGGCCGGCGGGCTCGACCGGCCAACGGCGCTGGCGCGCTACAATGCGTCCAATGACGATTTTCTGGCCGGCCGCGGCACCTCGATGACCGCCACCTTCCAGCGCTACGACAATCTCAGTGCCACGCTGGCCCGCATCGAGGGCGCCGGCGCCGTGGAACGGCTGCAGTCCCTGCCCGCCTATCTCGATACCGATATCGGCCAGCGCACGCTGGAGAATTACCGACCGGCCGTGCCCGTCACCATGGAGGGCATTCTCTATGCCGGCGGCGGTTTCATCCTGGGCTATCTCATGCTGTCGGGTCTGTGGCGCTTTGCTAGCATGCCATTCCGGCGCCGCTATCCCGCCTATCGGTAGTCAGATATAAACATTTCTTTATGTCTCCGGTTGATCCGGATCGCGCCCTTGCGTATAGCAGGGGCAACGATCCTCATTGCGCCCGGAGCTCAACCATGACCACCCAATCGACCGATTATGCGGTCAAGGACATTTCCCTTGCCGGCTTTGGCCGCAAGGAAATCGAAATCGCCGAAATCGAAATGCCGGGCCTGATGGCCATCCGCGAGGAATTCGCCGCCGCCCAGCCGCTCAAGGGCGCCCGCGTCGCCGGTTCGCTGCACATGACCATCCAGACGGCCGTGCTGATTGAAACCCTCGTGGCGCTCGGCGCCGAAGTGCGCTGGGTTTCGTGCAACATCTTCTCGACCCAGGATCACGCTGCCGCGGCCATCGCCGCCGCCGGCATCCCGGTCTTTGCCCATAAGGGCGAGACCCTGGAAGAATACTGGGACTTCACCGACCGCATGATGGACTGGCCGGGCACCACGCCCAACATGATCCTCGACGATGGCGGCGACGCCACCATGTATATCCTGACCGGCGCCAAGGCCGAAAAGGACATCTCCATTCTCGACAAGCCGGGCAATGAGGAAGAGGAAATCTTCTTCGCCACCATCAAGCGGCGCCTTGCCAAGTCGCCGAACTTCTTCTCGACCATCCGCGCGGCAATCCGCGGCGTTTCGGAAGAGACCACGACGGGCGTGATGCGCCTTTACCAGCTGCACGCCAAGGGCGAGCTGCCCTTCCCGGCCATCAACGTCAATGACTCGGTCACCAAGTCCAAGTTCGACAACAAGTATGGCACGCGTGAATCGCTGGTCGACGCCATTCGTCGCGGCACCGACGTGATGATGGCCGGCAAGGTCGCCGTGGTCTGCGGCTATGGCGACGTTGGCAAGGGCTCGGCGGAATCGCTGCGCGGCGCCGGCGCCCGCGTGCTGGTCACCGAAGTCGATCCCATCTGCGCCCTGCAGGCCGCCATGGAAGGCTTCGAGGTCGTGACGCTGGCCGATGCCGCCCCACGGGCCGACATCGTCGTTACCGCGACCGGCAACAAGGATGTGCTGACGCTCGACGACATGCGCAACCTCAAGGACATGGCCATCGTCTGCAATATCGGCCACTTCGACAACGAGATCCAGGTTGCCGCCCTGCGCAACTTCAAGTGGACCAATGTGAAGCCTCAGGTCGACATGATCGAAAAGCCCGATGGCAAGCGCCTGCTCCTGCTGTCGGAAGGTCGTCTCGTGAACCTGGGCAATGCCACCGGCCACCCCAGCTTCGTGATGAGCGCCAGCTTCTCCAACCAGACCCTGGCCCAGATCGAACTGTGGACCAATGGCGAAAAGCTCGAGAAGAAGGTGCATGTCCTGCCCAAGCATCTCGACGAGAAGGTTGCCGAACTGCACCTGGCCAAGCTGGGCGCCAAGCTGACCAAGCTGACCAAGGACCAGGCCGATTATATCGGCGTCTCGACCGAGGGGCCGTTCAAGTCGGGCGAATACCGCTACTGAGTTCGGCTCCTGTTTACATCCCGCCCGCGGCCTAGGCCGCGGGCGTTCTTGTTTGCATGCCTTGGCTGGGGGTCATTGGCCCTGATCTGAGCACTCCCCGTGGTCGTCGGCAGCGTCGCACCACTTGAGCGATTTGCCACGAAGCGGCCGGTTCTGAGGGTTCCTGCTTCGTTCTGCGTCAAGGGCCGATATGCCTGCTTGCCCGCAATAGGGATTCATTAAGACTCTTTTAGGCGATTCCCCGGGCCGGTATGGTCAAGGTGATTCGGGTGCTGGGGGACATGCAACCGGTTTGGAGATGGCTGGATTCCTTTGGGACTCCGCGTTTGGCCACTTCGCTCAAGTGCAGGCGTACCGGTTCTTTTGCGAACCGGGCTGGCAACGATAAACAGACCTAGAGGGCAGCGCATGGCGCCGGATCACTTCCGGAAGCATTGGGGATTCGCACTACTCGCGACAGCCCCTCTTACCCTGATGACGGCGGTCCCGGCGCTGGCGCAGGGCATCACCCCGGCCAACTTTGTCGGCGCCGCGCCGCTGGCTGTCGCCGCCGGGGCAGGGGCCTTCGCCCTGCTCGCCATGGCCGTGGTCCGCACCATGCTGGTCAACGGCAAGGTCGCCCGCCATCGCGCCGGCGAACAGATTGCCAGCCTGCGGGCGCTGGTCGATGAATACGAAGCGCTGCTCTCGGGGACGCGGGAAGTCACGATCCTCTGGACCGAGAACAATGACGGCCAGGCCAAGCTCCTGGGGCAGGCGTCTGCCGTGCTGCCCATTGGCCGGCAGCCCGAAAGCGTGCTGAACTTTCCCAGCTGGCTCAGCGCTGGCGATGCCGACAAGCTGGCGCGGTTGCTCGAGGACCTGCGCGTGCATGGCCATGCCTTCGGCGTCAGCCTCAATGCGCTCGACGGCAGGCTGATCCGCGCCAATGGCTGGGTGCTGGGTGGCGGCGCCGCTATGCGCCTGCGGCCCGCCTTCCTGCAGCCAGGTGCCGAACCAACCCTTGTGGCGGCCGCGGCAACGGGCGACCAGAGCAGCGTGCGCGCCGTGCTGGCTGCCCTGCCCAACCCGGCCTTTGCGCGCGATTTCAAATATCGGCTGGTCTATGCCAATGCCGCCTATCTGCAGCTGGCCAAGGCGCTGGGCAAGAATGGCAGCGAAAGCGCGCCGCCCGAACTGCTCGATACCGCCCAGCTCAAGCAGCATATCATGGACTGTTCCGCTGGCGACAAACCGGCGCAGCTGCCAGTGTCCTGGCCCGGGCAGGGCGCTTTCGAGCTGGTGGAATTTGCCGTCGCCGGCGGCCGCGCCGGCTATCTCCGTCCGCTCGAGGATGACGCCAGCCGCCCGGCCGCCATCGGGCTGGCCCATATTGGCGGCATTATCGGCGCGCTGACCACGCCCATCGCCATCTTCAACGCCAAGCGCGAACTGGTGCAGTTCAACGAGGCCTATGCCAGTCTCTGGGGTCTGAGCCGGACCTTCCTCGTGCCCGGACTGGACGAACGGGCCATTCTCGACAAGCTGCGCACCGAGGGCATGCTGCCCAACCAAGTCGACTACCAGACCTGGCGCACCAAGCACCTTGAATCCTATACCCGCAAGTCCCCGCATGAGAACGAGCCCTGGCACTTGCCGGATGGGCGCACCATCAAGGTGGTTTCGGCGCCGGCCGGCGCGGCGGGCGGGGTGATCTATGTCTTTGAGGACATTACCGAGCGGCTCAAGCTGGAATCGGCCAACAAGGCCTTTTCCAATGTGCAGCGCGAAACCATCAATGCGCTGAGCGAGGCCGTGGCCGTGTTTGGCACCAATGGCCGGCTGGCTCTGTCCAATCCGCGCCTCTCGGCGCTGTGGAAGCTGCCGATGAATACGCTGGGGCAGCACCCCCATATCGACCAGATTGCCGAAGCCAGCGGCAGGGCCATTCCCGAGGACGGCGCCAGCATCTGGCGCAATCTCAAGCGCGGCATCATCGATCTCAACCCTACCCGCTCGGACCAGACCGGCAGGCTCAACCGCTCGGACGGGCGGCTGCTCGACTATGCGATCACCCGCCTGCCCGACGGGCAGACCATGATGACCTTTCTCGATGTGACCGAGAGCGCCAGCTATTCCAAGGTGCTCAAGGAGCGCAACGACGCCCTGGTCGCTGCCGACCTGCTCAAGGACGCCTTCGTCGAGAACGTCTCCTACGAATTGCGCAGCCCGCTGACCAATATCATCGGCTTTGCCGACCTCTTGGCGGGCAGCGAGGGCGACAATCTCAACGAGCGGCAGCGCGCCTATATCGACTATATCCGCGCCTCCTCGGTCACCCTGGGCGTGCTGATTGACAATATTCTCGACCTGGCCTCGGTCGATGCCGGCATTGCCGAATTACGGCCCGAACTGCTCGACGTGCATGGCCTGGTCGACAAGGCCAAGGCCGGGCTTTCCGCGACCTTCCCCGAGATTTCGGGCGAGAAGCCGATCAACCTCGTGGTCGATATCGAGGAGGGCATGCCCCCCTTCATCGCCGATGGCACGCGCATCGTGCAGGTGCTGTATAACCTGCTCTCCAATGCCGCCCGCTTCTCCCCGCCGGGCGGGGAAATCCGGCTTTCGGTCAGCCAGCGGGCCGACCGCATGCTGTTCATCATCGAGGATGAGGGCCCGGGCGTCACCGACGAGATGCGCGCCGCGATCCAGACGCGCATCGATACGCCCTCTGGCCGCCAGCGTGGCGCGGGACTGGGGCTGGCCATCGTCAAGACCTTCGTTAACCTGCATGGCGGCACGATCAGTGCCGAGAAGCGCGAGCCGCGCGGCAGCCGCATCATCGTCAACCTGCCGCGCGACAGCGCCATGGCCGGCGTCGCCGAATAATGGCGACGCTGCTGCCCGACGACGCCGCCACCGCAGCCCTCGGGGCGGAGCTGGCGGCAGACCTCGCGCCCGGCGACCTCGTGCTGCTCGAGGGCGATCTGGGGGCCGGCAAGACGGCCCTGGCCCGCGCCATCATCCGCAGCCTCGCCGGCGATCCGCTTCTCGACGTGCCCTCGCCCACCTTTGCGCTGGTGCAGCCCTATGACACGCCTCGGGGCCCGGTGCTGCATGCCGATCTCTACCGGCTGGGCGATCCGCGCGAGGTGGAGGAGCTGGGGCTGCTCGACAATCCCGAGGCGATCGTGCTGGTGGAATGGGCCGAGCGCGCGCCCGAGATCGTCGCGGCGGCGACGCTGGTCGTTGCCCTCGCCATTCCGCCCGGCGGCGAAGGTCGGCTGGTCTCGGTGACCCGCCCGCAGAGCTAGAGCCGGTCGAGCGTCGCCTGGTCCTCTTCGCCATCGAAGAAGGCGTCGAGCGCCTGGCTGAACAGGGCCTCATCCGGATCAGCACGGTGAAACAGCGTCATCGAGGAATGGAACTTGCGATCGTCCGGCGCGCCGAAGATCTGGCCCAGCGTGCGCGGCGCGGCGGCGCCGGGCGCATGCAGCAGCACGGCGCTGGTGCATTGCTGCAGGCGTATATGGAGGATGTGATGGGCCAGATAGGCCCGGGCCTCCTCGAGATCGCCGATGGCGAAACGCTCGGCCATGGCGCTGTGGCCGAGCCCGGCAATCTGCGGGAAGATGAACCACATCCAGTGGCTGCGCTTCTGCCCGGTGCGCAGCTCGTGCAGCACCTGCGGATAGACATGGTTCTGCGCATCGAGAAAGCGGGCGATGAGCCCGCCCGCCTGCGGCCGGACATGGGCAGGATTGGGCGTGGCGGCGAGATGTTCTGGCATGGCTTGGCGCTCCCCTCAGGCGACAATGAAGCGATGACGCTATTGCGCAATTGTGAGCGCTTGGAGGCGGGCAGCCGCAAGCGCCGCCTGCAGCGCGGTTTTCGATAGCCATTCGGGCATAGCCCTCATGGCCTGCCCACCTAAAATCGATCCACCGGATCGATTTTGCCCACGGCACGGTGGGCAGACCCCGAGGCGGCTTTCGCCTCTGGTAAATTTAAAACGAGACGACAACCGCCCCGGGGTGCCGGTTTTTGGAACAGTCCCGGTTATCGCGCAGCATGATCGCTCGCCATGCTGCGGCCCGCACTCGAACCTGCGTGAGAGGCAAAACCCACGCCCGGCCCACCCCAGCCACTGTTCGCCTGCAGGCCGCCCGTGCGGGGTGACGGGCCTATTCTACGCCAGCCCGCCGGAGCGGGATAAGTTGGGGATGATGGTGGGTGGGGCTGGATCGTGTCAAATGAGTGGAGAGAAACCTCCCCCTGGATGGGGGAGGTAGGAGGGGGTGGACGAGGGGGCATCGTTACAGCCCTGTGGGCGGCTCAGGCGCCGGGGACTGCGTTGCGCAGGTCGCTGACGCCCGGCGCATCGATGCGGCGATAGAGCCCCTCGATCACGCTATAGGCGCCAAAGGCTACAAGGCCCAGGGCGACCAGGCCATAGAGCCAGGGGCCGAAGGGCAGGGCATGGACATAGTCCAGCGCCTCGGCCGTGCCGCCGGCCTGCTCGGGCGAGACGGTGAAGGTCGCGTAGAACAGGAAGCCGCCGATAATGGCAAAGACCACGCCGCGGGCGACAAGGCCGAAGGCGCAGACCGGGTCCATCCACTTGGCATGCGCGGCCGGCAGCGACAGCCGTTTGCGATAGCCATGCGTCAACCCGTACCAGGCCTGGATGCCGCCGGCCGCCAGGACGCCACAGGCGACGACGCCGAGCAGGAACGGGCCGAAGGGCTGCTGCAGCAGCCAGGCTGAGGCGGTTTCCTCGCCATTGCCGCCGCCGCTGTCGCCGCCCAGGCTCAGCGCCAGCCGCGCCGCGCTCAGCGCGAGAAACAGGTTCGCCCCGCCCGAAATCAGCTGCCCGGCCCGGTTGGCAAAGCCTTCCAGGTCATCGTCGCGATCATCGGCATTGAGCAGGCCCTGCGCCATCTTCCACAGCACATAGCCAAACAGCCCCACCGCCACGAGCCCGAGCAGGATGCGCCCGAAGGGCAGACCGAGGAGGCTCGACAGCGCGTCGGACGACCCCTCCGCATCCGACCCGCCCCACAGGGCCGAGGCCAGGGCCAGGCCCCCCAGCAGCAGATAGACAACACCGCGCGCCCCATAGCCGAGCCGGGCGAGCGTTTCAAAATGATTGGACATGGGGGCGCTTCCTCGTGGGGGACGGGAAGGTAATGACGGGGCGGCGGGGTAGTTCCGTGGCCGCGTCCTGCGGGGGGTAGAAAGCTAACCAGCTGCGAGGCGCCCAGGGGGCAGTCTGGCGGTGAACCACGTCGCCGATGCGCGAAACGGCGGTGCGGCGCCGCCGGGGAGGTACCATTTGGGCATGGTGGCCTTCCCTCTTCGGTTCGCAGGGCTCCACCCCACCCTCGGTCCCTCCCATCAAGGGGAGGGAGGCGCTGGCACTGACGTCCATGTTCATCGTCTCCCTCCCTTGTGGGGAGGGATCAAGGGTGGGGGTTGGTTGGCACTGACGTCGGGCTCCCGTCACCCCCTCCCATCCTCCTCGCCTCAAATCGCTCCACCGGAGCGATTTGCCCCTGCGGGACGGGTCGGAGCCCATCAAGGGGGAGGTGCTGATCGAGCATGCGGCGCGTCCGGGCCCTGCGAGCGTAGCTCTCCGGGCCTGATCGACTAAAATCGCTCCACCGGAGCGATTTTGCCTATGGCCGTCGATCAGTGCGCTTCATCCCAGTTATGGGCCGCGTGGGCATCCACCTGGATCGGCACGGAGAGCCGCACTGCTGGCTCGGCGGCGCCTTCCATGACGCGCTTGATGGCGGTCATGGCCCCTTCCTCGGTGCCGAGCGGGACCTCGAAGATCAGTTCGTCATGCACCTGCAGCAGCATGTCGGCCTCGACGCCGGCTTTCTTGAGTTCTGGCTCCATGCGGATCATGGCGCGGCGGATGATGTCGGCGGCCGAGCCCTGAATGGGGGCGTTGATCGAGGCGCGCTCGACAAAGCTGCGCTCGGCGGCATGGGAGGAATTGGCATTGGGGAAGTTGATCTTGCGGCCGAAGATCGTGGTGACGAAGCCGTCTTCCTTCACCCGCCGGCGCTGGCTGTCCATATAGTCCTTGATGCCGGGGAAGCGCTCGAAGTAGGTCTTGATATAGTCGCCCGCCTCGCCGCGCGGAATGGCCAGCTGGTTGGCGAGGCCAAAGGCGGAAATGCCGTAGATGATGCCGAAATTGATCGCCTTTGCGCGGCGGCGCACGTCGCTCGGCATGCCTTCGACCGGCACGCCGAACATTTCCGATGCCGTCATGGCATGGATGTCGAGGCCCTCCTCGAAGGCATCCTTGAGCGCTTGGATATCGGCGATATGGGCCAGGACCCGCAGCTCGATCTGGGAATAGTCGGCCGAGATCAGGATCTTGCCCGGGGCGGCGACGAAGGCGGTGCGGATCTTGCGGCCGTCGCTGGTGCGGACCGGGATGTTCTGCAGGTTCGGATCGTTGGACGAGAGGCGCCCGGTGAGCACCGAATGCTGGGAATAGGTAGTGTGGACGCGGCCGGTGCGCTGGTTGATGTAATTGGGTAGGGCATCGGTATAGGTGCCCATCAGCTTGGTGAGCTGGCGCCAGTCGACAATGGTGCGGGCCAGCGGCACGCCCTTGAGGGCCAGGTCTTCCAGCACATCGGCGCCAGTCGACCAGGCGCCGGTCTTGGTCTTGGTGCCGCCTTCAAGGCCCATGCGATCGAACAGGATTTCGCCCAGCTGCTTGGGTGAGCCCAGGTTGAAGCTGGAGCCGGCCAGCTCATAGGCCTCGGCCTCGAGCGCGGCGGCGCGCTGCGCGAAATCGCCCGACAGGCGCGCGAGAATCTGCCGGTCGACATGGATGCCGCGGCCCTCCATGCGGCCCAGCACCGGGGCCAGGGGCCGCTCGAGGGTTTCATAGACCGTGGTCATGTTCTCGGCGGCGAGACGGGGCTTGAGGACCTGCCAGAGGCGGATGGTCATGTCGCTGTCTTCGGCGGCATAGCGGGCCGCCTTGTCGATCTCGACCTGGGCAAAGGTGATCTGCCCCTTGCCCGAGCCGATCAGCTCCTTGATCGAAGTGCCGGGTACCCCCAGCCAGTGATCGGCCAGCTCGGCCATGGTGTTGTATTGCGGGCCATCGAGCGCATAGCTCAGCAGCAGCGTGTCATCGATGGAATTGACCGCAATGTCATAGCGGGCGAGAAGGCCCAGGTCATATTTGGCATTGTGGAAGATCTTGAGGATCGACCGATCGGCAAACAGCGGCCGCAGGATGTCGAGCGCGAGGCGGATATCCATCTGGCCTTCGGCCTTGCCGGTGCCGAACATGTCGCCTTCCCCGCTGGCATGGCCGAGCGGCAGATAGGCGCCCGTGCCGGGGCGGATGGAAAAGGAAAGGCCGACGAGATCGGCCGTCTGGTTGTCGAGCCCGGTGGTCTCGGTATCGGTGGCGACATGGCCGGTCCGGTAGATGGCGTCGATCCAGCGCTGCAGGCCTTCCGCGTCGCGGATGATCTCATAGGCCTCGGGTGTCCAGGGGATGGACTTTATGCGCTCATGCTCGGCCGCGGCATGCAGCACCAGTGGCGCCTCGGCCTTGCCGGCGGCCTCGGCACGCGCGGCGCGAGCCTCGGCCCGGGCCTCGTTGTTGAAGCCGATCGGGCTGGCCTGCTTGACCGCCAGCTCCGGATCGGGCTCCCAGGCGTCGGGATCGGCACCGATCAGGCCGGCGAGACGCTTGGTGATGGTGGCAAATTCCATCGCCTTGAGGAAGGGAAACAGCTTGCCCGGCTCGATCGGCTGGCGGGCCAATGCGTCGAGATCGAGCGCGACGGGCACCTTCTGCTCGAGGGTGACGAGGCGCTTGGAAATCCGCGCCAGCTCGGCATTGGCGATGAGCTTTTCGCGCCTGGCATTCTGCTTGATCTCGCTGGCGCGCGCGAGCAGGGTCTCGAGATCGCCATAGGTATTGATCAGCTCGGCCGCCGTCTTGATGCCGATGCCGGGCACGCCGGGCACGTTGTCGACGCTGTCGCCGCACAGCGCCTGCACGTCGATCACCTTGTCGGGTGTGACGCCGAACTTGTTGAACACCTCATCGACGCCGATCCAGCGCAGCGGCGGCTGGCCGGGCCGGGGAATGGTGTCGAGCAGGCGGATGGAGCCATCGGGCTCCACCAGCTGCATCAGGTCCTTGTCGGACGAGACGATGGTCACCTTGCCGCCGGCGGCGCGGGCATTGCAGGCATAGGTGGCGATGATGTCATCGGCCTCCCAGCCCTCCATTTCGATGGAGGGAATGTTGAAGGCGCGCGTGGCCGAGCGGGTCAGCGGAAACTGCGGCACCAGCTCCTCGGGCGCCGGCGGGCGCTGCGCCTTGTAATCGGGAAAGAAGTCGTCGCGAAACGTCTTGCCCTTGGCGTCGAAGATCACCGCCATATGGGTCGGCTCGTCCTCGCCCTTGAGGTCTTCCATCAGCTTCCACAGCATGTTGCAGAAGCCCTGGACGCACCCCACCGGCAGCCCGTCGGACTTGCGGTTGAGCGGGGGCAGGGCGTGAAAGGCGCGGAAGATATAACCCGAGCCGTCGACGAGCAGCAGATGCATGAAACCGATTCCGTATTCGCAGCGAAGCGGGACTTTAGGGCAGTTGGCGAGGCGGCAAAAGAGCCGCGGCGTCGGGAACCGGGCACAAGTTCGCGGCGTTGCCAAGAATTGGGCGAAATGCCCCAGTCAGGAGCACGGTACGCAGCGTCATGTCGGAAATAACGAAAAGCCAGAAGGCCAGGCTGGGCGTTGCCGGGCTCGATAATATCCTTGTGGGTGGCCTTGCCCGCGGGCACCTCTACCTGCTCGAGGGCAGCCCCGGCACCGGCAAGACCACCATTGCGCTGCAATTCTTGCTCGAGGGCCATGCCAAGGGCGAGACCGGGCTCTATGTCACCCTGTCGGAAACCGAATCCGAACTGCGCCTGACCGCCAATTCGCATGGCTGGGAGATCGACAACAAGTTCGAAATCTTTGAACTGGCCCCGCCCGAAAGCCTGCTCGACAGCGAGCAGCAGCAGACCCTGCTCTATTCGTCCGATCTCGAACTGGGCGAGGCCACCAAGGCCATGTTCGAGGTGGTGGAACGGCACAAGCCCGACCGCATCGTGCTCGACAGCCTCTCCGAAATCCGCTTGTTGGCCCAGAGCTCGCTGCGCTATCGCCGCCAGATCCTGCTGCTCAAGCACTACTTTGCCCGCAATGGCGCCACCGTGCTGATGCTGGACGATCTGACCAGCGAAGCCAATGACAAGACCGTCCATTCGGTGGCCCATGGCGTGATCCGGCTCGAGGAACTGGCGCCCACCTATGGCGCCGAGCGGCGCCGCCTGCGCGTCATCAAATATCGCGGCCAGGCCTATCGCGGCGGCTTTCACGATTTCACCATCAAGCATGGGGGCGTCGACGTGTTCCCGCGTCTCGTGGCCAATGAACACCGCACCCATTACGATCGTGCGCCCCTGACCAGCCGCATTGCCGAGCTCGATGCCCTGCTGGGCGGCGGGGTCGAGCGCGGCTCAAGCGCCCTCGTGCTGGGTCCCGCCGGCTCGGGCAAGTCGCTGCTGACCCTGCATTTCGCCCGTGCCGCGGTGGAGCGCGGCGAAAAGGCGGCGCTCTTCATCTTCGACGAGGAACTGGGCCTGCTCTTCGCCCGCGCCGAGGCCATGGGCATCGACCTCGAGGGGCTGGAAAAAAGCGGCAACCTGCTGATCGAGCAGGTGGACGCCGCCGAACTCTCGCCCGGCGAATTTGCCCATCGCGTGCGCCACCGGGTCGATGCGGCCCAGGTCAAGACCGTGGTCATCGACAGCCTCAATGGCTACCAGGCCTCCATGCCCGAGGAGCAGAGCCTGCTGCTGCACATGCATGAGCTGCTGCAGTATCTCAACCGTCAGGGCGCCACGACCTTCATCACCGTGGCCCAGCATGGCCTGGTGGGCGACATGAAGTCGCCGGTCGACATCACCTATCTGGCCGACAGCGTCATCCTGCTGCGCTATTTCGAGGCCGCCGGACGCGTGCGCCGTGCTATGTCCGTCATCAAGAAGCGCAGCGGCCGTCACGAAGACACGATTCGCGAATACCGCATCGGCAGTGGCGGCATCGCCATCGGCAAGCCGCTGGAGGATTTTCAGGGCGTGCTGCGCGGCGTGCCGACCTATACGGGCAGCAGCGATCCCCTGCTCGGCGCTGAGGGCGATAGCCGCTTCGGGCCTGCCAATGGAGACAACCGGGTGTGATCAGGTCTGAACGCGCGCTCATTCTGGCGCCCCGCGGCCGCGACAGCGCGGTTGCCGCCGGGTTGCTCGTCGATGCCGGCCGCGCGGCCGATGCATGCACCTCCATAGCGGAGGTCGTGGCCGGTCTCGAACAGGGCGCCGGCCTTGCCATCATTGCGGGCGAAGCCCTGCAATATGCCGACCTGACCCCGCTCAAGCGCTGGATCGACGCGCAGGAGCCCTGGTCGGACTTTCCCTTTGTCATCCTCAGCGAGCGCGGCCAGACACCTGACCTCACGCCGCTGATCGCGCAATTGCAGGTGATCCTGGGCAATATCATCGTGCTGGACCGCCCATTCCACCCCACGACCCTGCTCAACGTGGTCGACAATGCCCTGCGCGGGCGGCGCCGCCAGTACCAGGCGCAGCACTATCTCGAAGAAATGCGCGAGGCCGAGCAGCGCCTGCAGACCGCGCTGCTGGCCGGGCGCATGGGCTCCTGGGAACTCGATATCGCCGAGCACCGGCTGACCGGCTCGGATCAGTTCATGTCCAATTACGGACGCCGGCACGGCGATGCCTTCCTGTTTGCCGACCTGATCGAGGCCGTGCTGCCGGCCGACCAGCCGCAATTCCAGCGGGCCATGGATGACGCGATCAATACCGGCGCCGACCTTGTGCTCGAGCACCGGGTGCGCTGGCCCGATGACAGCCTGCACTGGCTCGATATCCGCGCCCGCGTATTGCCCGACCGCTTCGGCCGACCGCAGACCCTGGTGGGCGTGAGCTCCGACATCACCCAGCGCAAGGCGGCCGAGGCCGAACGCGAGCGGCTGCTGGCGGCGATTGCCGCCGAGCGCGAACGCACCCAGCAGGCGCTGCGCGGCGAGAGGGCCCTGTCCGGCCTGCTGCTGACCAGCGTGCCGGCCGGCATTGTGGCCTATGATACCGACCTGCGGGTGACCATCTGGAACCCGGTGATGGAACGCATTTTCGGCCTGCCGGCAGCGGCCGTCCTGGGGCGACCGCTGGCCCGCGTCATCGGCGATGGTCAGCATGACAGCATCGAGCACCGCCTGCGCGATGCGCTGGCCGGCATTTCCGGACCGATCGAGGAAATCGAGCTGACCACCCAGACCAGCGGCAATGTCGTGCTGGAAAGCCAGCATGCGCCCTTGCGCGGCGGCGAGGGCCAGATCGTGGGCGGGGCCGCCTTTTTCCGCGAGATGACCGAACGCCGCCGCGCCGAGGAGCAGTTGCGCCAAGCCCAGAAGATGGAGACCATCGGCCAGCTGACCGGCGGCGTGGCGCATGACTTCAACAATCTGCTGGCCGCCATACAGGGCAATCTCGAACTGCTGCGCAAGCGGCTGCCCGACGATCCGCAGATCCAGCGCTTCATCGACGGCGCCCTCAAGGGCGCGCATCGCGGCGCCTCGCTGACCTCGCGCCTGCTGGCCTTTGCGCGGCGCCAGGACCTCAAGCCCGAACCGACCGATCTCAGCGCCCTGCTCGAGGGCATGCGCGGTCTGATGGAGCGCTCCATCGGCCCGCTCATCACCGTCGACTACGCCATCACCTCCGACCTGCCCCCCGCCAAGGTGGACCCCAACCAGCTCGAACTGGCCATTCTCAACCTCGCCGTCAACGCCCGCGACGCCATGCCCGAGGGCGGCAGGCTGACCTTTGCGCTCGATCAGCGCGACGGCGATGCCGAGTTGCGCGGGCGCTATCTGCGGCTGCAGGTCAGCGACACCGGCACCGGCATGGATGCCGCCACGCTGGAGAGCGCAATTGAGCCATTTTTCTCTACTAAGGAGCTCGGCAAAGGGACAGGCCTCGGCCTCTCCATGGTTCACGGGCTTGCCGTCCAATTAGGCGGCGCCCTGCGGCTCAGCAGTAAATTGGGACAGGGCACCACGGCCGAGCTGTGGCTGCCCATATCGTCTGACCCCGTCGAGAAAGCGCCAGAAATGCCAGCAGAAACCGTCACCGCTCCGGGGGCCTCCACGATACTGGTCGTGGACGATGACGCCCTGATCAATATGAGCACGGTCGATATGGTCGAAGACCTCGGCCACACCGCCCTCGAAGCATATTCGGGCAAGCAGGCGCTGGAAATCCTCTCCAGCGGCCAGCGCATCGATGTGCTGATTACCGACTATGCCATGCCCGGCATGACCGGCGTGGAACTGGCCGAGCAGGCCAGGGCACTGTGGCCGGACCTGCCTGTGCTGCTGGCAACCGGCTATGCTGACCTGCCTTCGGGCACGACCACCGACCTGCCGCGCCTCTCCAAGCCCTATCAGCAGGCGGAGCTTGAAACCCAGATTTCGCGGCTGCTGCTCGGCCGCGCCGGCTGAGGCGCGGCCAGCCGGCACCCGGCTGAAAATCGTTACGAGAGGTTGCGCCGACCGCTAGCGCAAGCCGGTCTGCTCCAGCAGGCCGGCGCGCTTGGCGTCGTAATAGTAACCGCGGGAATAGAACCGCACGGCCTGGTCATGATTGCCCCGCGCCGTCATATAGGCGCCCGCCAGATAGCGTACCGCATAGCGCAGATTGGTCTCGGCATCGAGCAGGCCCGCTGCCGAACCTCGATAGCCCATGCCCTTGGCGGTGGCATGGCTGATCTGCATCAGCCCGTAATAGGGCCCGTTGCGCGCCGCTGGATTGTAATTGCTCTCGCGCACGATGACGCGGCGCACCAGCGCCTCCGGCACATCATATTGCTGGGAATAATGCGCGATCAGCGGGTCGAGCGAGGCACTGGCATAGCCCAGCGCGCTGGGCGCCGCGGGCACCACGGCAGCATCGGGCACATGGCCGGCCGGCGTCGCCGGAGTGGCAAAGCTGGCCAGGGCCGCAGTAGCCCCGCCAGGGGCCGGCTTAAACGAACTCATCGAACAGCCTGAAACTGCCAGTGCCAGCAGCGTAATTGCGCCCAGGAGCCGTGTGCCGCTGCCGATCGTCGTTCTATAAGCCATGCCAACACTCTAGCAGATTTATCCCTGTGGCGCGATAGGCGCCAAAAACGGCAGACTGATGGCAGGTTCGTGGCGGGGGATATGAGGGGGTCGCAGTACGGCTGTGTCCAAGGCGGGGGAGCCTGTGTCTCTGCGAAAATCTGACGGGGCGGGCTGAGGGAGACAGCGCGACGGCCGACAGGCGGCGGGGCGGGGAGAAGCGAGAGCTGTACGGCGGTGAGTGCCATGGTGGGGAGACAGGCGTATCCCACCGCCCGAAGCCGGCGAGTGACTGCCTCACGCTTTCTCCTTGCCCCTAAGCCAGGCCCGCCCCAAGCCCGCCGCCCCACAAAAGGACGAAAACCCCCGTTGCGCGCATCACCGGCTTTGGTTAGGTTGCGCCCTGTTCAGCCGGGGCACGTCCCCGCGCCCACGGATGCACCCGTAGCTCAGCTGGATAGAGCGCTGCCCTCCGAAGGCAGAGGTCGGGGATTCGAATTCCTCCGGGTGCGCCAACAAAATCAATGACTTAGCGGATTTATTGTGGTGCTGTTGGACGGAGGAGTCACCACAGAGTCACCATCGTGGCACGCGTTTCGAGCGGATCGTCGCTGACAGCTTTGCTGATGCAGGACGACCGACTGGTGGGTGCGGTACGGAATTGTTCGCGCTGCGGCGCCTCGTAGCCGTATGGAACTGGCTAGTCCCGATCCTTGCGCAGCAACCAGGAATCAGGTGTTGGCGGCAGAGATTTGAGACGGCGTCCCGTCGAGTGTGGAACAGGTGGCCGGGCCCTGCCGCGATTCGACGAGCGGGGCTGGTCGACGGGTCTTGCCAGCGCCACTGGCTCGGTCTTTGGCAGGACAACGGAAGCTTCAATCCAGGCTTCGATGTCATCCGGACGATAGAGGCATTTGTCGGTCGGCTTGTAAAAGCGCTGCCCCTTGCCGGTGGACGCCAGCTTGGCCAGCGTGTGCGCCGAAATTGGGTACCGTTCTGCAACCTGTATACGAGTGAGATATGTGGTCGGCACTGACTGCGCTCCCAAGGCGTTGCCCGGGACCGAGAGTGGCCGAGAGAGGGCCGCAAGGCAACCGCTGGCAGCCTGGCGCCAGTGACGGACCAACACGCCGAGCTACGCGAGCCTAATTTGGTTAGATGCCTCTGAACATCAAGTGACTGCTCGTAGCTAGGGTTGATCGTTCGCCATACTAACTAAAACTCAAGTCCGGAGCGAAGCCCGCAGCATGGCTCGGCCAAGGGGAAACAGGCGTCAGCTTTATCAAATAGGCGTCAAGCTCGGCCGAAATCATCCTCGGTGCGCACGATATCGTCCTCGCCCAGATAGGAGCCGGTCTGGACTTCAATGAGTTCGAGCTCGATCTTGCCCGGATTGGCGAGGCGATGCGTGCAGGCGAGCGGCAGGTAGATGGACTGGTTTTCGGTCAGCACGGAGATCTGGCCATCGATCGTCACCTCGGCCGTGCCCTTGACCACGATCCAGTGCTCGGAGCGGTGGAAGTGCTTCTGCAGGCTCAGCTTCTTGCCCGGCTTGACGAAGAGGCGCTTGACCTGGAAGCGGTCGGCCATCAGCACGGAGGAGTAGCCGCCCCAAGGGCGATAGGCGGTCTTGTGTGTTTCGGTCAGCGCCTGCGTTGCCGGATCGGCCTTGAGCTGCTTGACCAGCGCCCCGACCCGCTGCGCCTGCGACAGGCGGCCCACAAAGATGGCGTCCTGGCTGGCAATGACGGCGATATCGTCGAGCCCCTCGACCACGACATGGGCGCCGTCGGTCATCACCATGGTATTGCGGGTATCCGACAGCAGCGCCGAGCCGAGCACCACATTGCCATCGGCATCGGGCGCATGGGCGCCCCAGACCGCGTCCCAGGAACCGAGGTCCGACCAGGCAAAAGTCACCGGCAGTACCGCTGCCTTGGCGGTCTTTTCAAAGATGGCGTAATCCACAGAAATGCTCGGCGCGGCGCCGAAGGCCTCGGGGTCCAGCCGCACGAAATCGAGATCGGACTTGGCCTGATCAACCGCCTGGCGGGCTGCTGCCGCCGTTTCGGGCGCCAGGGCTTCGCATTCGGCAATAAAGGTCTTGGCGCCGATCATGAACATGCCCGAATTCCAGACATAGCCGCCCTCGGCAAGGAACCGCTCGGCCGTGGCCAGATCGGGCTTTTCGACAAAGCGGCCGACCCGATTGGCACCCTCGGGCAGCGCCTCGCCGACGGCGATATAGCCATAGCCGGTTTCCGGCCGTGTCGGCACGATGCCAAAAGTGACCAGCCAGCCGGCCCTTGCGGCCGCTGCCGCAGTGTCGGCCGCGCCATAATAGGCGGCATCGGCAGTAATCGCATGGTCGGAAGCCAGGATATGCAGAACGGCGTCGGCATCCTTGTCCAGCGCGTAATAGGCCGCTGCGGCAATGGCCACCGCGGTATTGCGCGCCACCGGCTCGAGCAGGATGCCCCCCAGCGCCACACCGGCCTCCTGCGCCTGTTCGGCGACCACGAAGCGGTAATCGGCATTGGTCACCACGATGGGGGCGGCATAGCTTTCCGAGCCCGCCAACCGCTCCAGCGTCTGCTGGTAGAGCGAGCGATTGCCCATCAGTTCGATGAACTGCTTCGGGCGCGTCGCCCGGGACATCGGCCATAGGCGCGTACCCTGACCGCCGGCGAGAATGACAGGAACGATTTTGTTGGTCATGAAGGCCTCGGCCGTTGGGGGGCGTTTTCAGACGTGAAGCGGGTTCATCGTGGTCATCGTCTGACTATCACTGCATGGGGTTTGTCTGTAGCCGACTTCCATCAAACTGCAAGCGGCGAGTCTCAAACTCCCATTGCCTGGATGTATCTCCCGGCATCTGGCCCATTACGTAAAGACCCCAATGGCATTTGGTGCCAACAGGCAGCCTTCAGTTTCTCGATTTCAGCAGTCGGTCGTAAAGGTCAAAATATCGTTTTCCCATTGTCCCGGCCGTGAATTCTGCCGCAAACCGCTGCGTGGCCACGGCGCCCATGGCTGTGGTGAGGACATCGGAATTCGCGAGTTTTTGCATGCTCTCGGACAGCGCCGCCACATCCTGTGGCGCAATGACGAACCCCGTCTGGTCGGCTAGGTTGACATAGCTCGTGCCAGTGCCAATTTCGCAGGAAATCATAGGCTTACCGGCCCTGGCCGCTTCCAGTAGCGCGACGCCAAACGCCTCGGATCGAAGATGGGAGGGAAATACAAAGGCTCTTGCAAGCCTCAACAAGGCTTCCTTGTCGGCGTCGTTGACGCGGCCGACGACGTGGACATTGCCCGGACGGTGGCCAGAAACGCCAAATATCTCGGCCTCTTCGGCGCCGGCAATGACGACGGGGAGCCCAGTTTGACGGGCTGCACCCAGCAGGAATTCAAGCCCCTTGTAATATCGCGGTGCGCCGACAAAAAGGAAGAATTCCTCGCCCACCGCCTTGCGCCAGCGGTCCAGTAGGTCGGGCCGCGGTGGCGCAGCAAGCGGCTCGATACCGATCGGAATGACTGACGTCTTGGCGGCGTAGCGCTGCAAGACGGGGCTGGATTCCAGATAGTTGGGCGACGTCGCCACGATTTGGTCCATCTGCCCAAGGAACTGGTGCATCAACGGAGCATAGAGCCGGGCGAGGGTTTTCTGCTTGATGATGTCTGAGTGGTAGGTCACCACAGTGGCACATCTGAGACGGACGACCAGGTTGACGAGATCCATCATCGGCCAGGGAAAGTGAAAGTGCACGATATCGGCCTGGCGTGCCAACTCCGCGAACTTGGCGAACACCGACACTGACAGGCCCGTCGACGCCAGGTAAAGATCCTGGCTGGCGTGATGAGCGATGTGATGGCCCACCGGCAGCGGTACCGGGGGCGGCGCTGCGCTCAGCGCGAGCACATCAGATTCAACGCCGTGCGCATGTGTGCTTTCACAGATATTCCAGATGACCCTTTCAACGCCGGCAAAGCCGTCAGGCAGATAGGTCTTGTAGAAATGCAAGACTTTCAAAGTACAGTCCGTTTTCTCAATTCAGTGGGTTGATGCGGTATCTGATTAGATCAACGCTCCCCTCCAGATTTGTGCGCCAGTATTCGGCTGCGGCCCCATCCGCTTTGACATGCACCCTACCGCAACCTTGAAGAGGCCCGCCCCAGTCGGTGCCTGCATCCGGGTCGCTCACCAACACCTGGTCCGGGGTGACGTCCAAGGGGTGGGTACACCGGCGCGCGCCTCGCGTCCGAGGCTGGTGCAGGCGGCAGCCCCACAAATCCATTTGCGTTCGTCACCAAGGTTTTTGCCTGTCATTGTATCGACACCTTATTTGTCCACCACGGCATTTCAGCTAGTTCGAAGTTCGATGCACGCACAACGTTGCGAAAGCAATGGACCGCATGCCCGACGCAAGGCAGAACGACGCGACTGCTCCGTCCCACCCCTTAACGCTGGTAATGGCGGCGGTGCGAAGGCGAAAGCGCATTGACCACGAGTCAACCGCCTTGTATGGCCCTCGCAGCTAACAAATTTCGACCTCGACCACCGATCCCGAGGTTACGCGATACGCGGCATATCTGCTATGAGATCAATGCTTTAGCACTTAACCAGCATCAAGGAAGTAACGATGAAAACCGCCCTTATTACCGGCATTACGGGTCAAGACGGGGCATACCTTGCCGAAATGCTGTTGAAAAAGGGATACATGGTCCATGGTATAAAGCGGCGCTCCTCGCTGTTTAACACAGACCGCATTGATCATCTTTATCAAGACCCGCACGTCGATAACGCCAAATTCGTACTGCACTACGGCGACCTGACCGACTCCACCAACCTTATCCGCATCATTCAGGCTGTCCAGCCGGACGAAATCTACAACCTCGCAGCAATGAGCCACGTTGCAGTGAGTTTCGAGACCCCCGAATATACCGCCAATGCCGATGGCATTGGGACGCTGCGCATTCTGGAGGCGATCCGGATTTTGGGGCTGGAAAAGACCACGAAGTTCTATCAGGCTTCAACGTCTGAACTTTACGGTCTGGTTCAGGAAACTCCGCAAACCGAAAAAACGCCATTTTATCCCCGTAGCCCTTACGCCGTGGCCAAAATCTATGGGTACTGGATTACGGTGAACTATCGCGAAGCCTATGGCATGTATGCGTGCAACGGCATTTTGTTCAACCACGAGTCACCGCTGCGAGGGGAAACCTTCGTCACCCGGAAAATTACCCGGGCTATAGCGCGCATCAAGCTGGGATTGCAGGACTGCCTATATCTGGGCAACCTGGATGCCTTGCGCGATTGGGGCCACGCCCGCGACTATGTCGAAATGCAGTGGCTGATGTTGCAGCAGGATCACGCTGAGGATTTTGTTATCGCAACCGGCGTGCAATACAGTGTGCGGCAATTTGTTGAGGCGGCGGCTACAGAAGTTGGCATAAAGCTGAGCTGGTCGGGAGAAGGCGTCGATGAAATTGGCGTAGATGCGTCGGGGAAGACCATTGTGCGCGTCGATCCGCGCTATTTCCGGCCCACGGAGGTCGAGACCCTGTTGGGCGATCCCACCAAGGCCAAGACCATGCTCGGCTGGACCCCCAAGACAACCTTCGAAGAGCTGGTCATCGAGATGGTGCGCTCAGATCTCAAGATCGCCGAGCGCGATGAACTGGTGAAAAAGAGCGGATACTCCACCTATGACTACTTCGAGTGACCAGGTTGATCGCACTATGCGGATTTTCGTTGCCGGTCATGCTGGCATGGTGGGATCTGCTGTTGTCCGCAAACTACGCGCCGCCGGTTACAACAATATAGTAACCCGATCGCATGCCGAACTCGATCTGTTGCGGCAGCACGACACCGAACGCTTTTTTGCGGACGAAACGATTGACTACGTTGTTTTGGCGGCGGCCAAAACGGGTGGCATCCACGCCAATGACACCTATCGCGCCGAGTTCATCTTCGAAAACCTGATGATCCAAGCCAACGTCATCAATGCGGCCAAGCTCGCTGGTGTTGAGCGGCTATTGTTCCTTGGCTCGAGCTGCATCTACCCGCGCGATAGCGATCAGCCCATCAGTGAGACAGCGTTGCTCACCGGTACGCTTGAAGCCACCAATGAGCCTTATGCGATCGCCAAGATCGCGGGCGTCAAGCTGTGCGAAAACTACAATCGGCAGTATGGCACCCAGTATGTGTCGGTGATGCCGACCAATCTATATGGCCCGAACGACAACTACGACCTGCAGAATGGTCATGTCCTGCCGGCTCTGATCCGCAAAGCCCATGAGGCAAAGCAGCGCGGCGATGCCGAGCTGATGGTTTGGGGTTCAGGCAAGCCACGCCGCGAATTTATGTATGTCGATGATCTTGCCGATGCGTGCGTGTTTCTCATGGAGAATGGCATCGCTGATGGCCTGTTCAACGTGGGAACAGGCAATGACATTACAATCCGCGAACTCGCTGAACTAGTGATGGAAATCGTTGGGTTTGAGGGTAAGATCGTCTTTGATGCGACGCGACCCGACGGAACGCCCCGCAAGCTTTTGAACGTGGATCGCCTGAGCGCCATGGGGTGGACGGCGCCGACAGACCTGCGCCGGGGCATTGCACTTGCATATGCGGATTTTTGCGCTCAGGCCAGCGTCACCCTATGACTGGCCCGATTGTCACCATCGCCGTCCCGTCATACAATCAGGGTCAGTATCTTGACGCGGCGCTGACCTCTATCTTTGATCACAGCATGCCCGTCGAGGTGTTTGTCCTGGATGGCGGCTCGACCGACAATACGCTGGCCGTGATTCAAAAATGGGCACCGCGCCTGAGCGGTTGGCGCAGTCGCCCCGATAACGGCCAAGCCGCGTCAATCAATGAAGGTATTGCGTCGGGGACGGCGCCATTTGTCAGTTGGCTGAACAGTGACGACTACTATCTGCCCGGCGCGCTGGAAAAACTCCTCGCGGCCCTTGAGGTGCATCCGCACTCAGCCGTCGCGTATGGGCGCACATTCAACCTCAACCAACAGAGCGGCAAACTCAGACCAGCCTGGGTCGAGCCCTTCGACGCGCGCAGATTGGCAGTCAGATGCATCGTGTCGCAACCGGGAACACTGATCAGAAGGTCAGCTTGGGAAGCAGTCGGCGGCCTCGATCCGGCGCTGCAGATGGTTATGGACTACGACCTCTGGTGGCGGCTGTACCTGGATTTTGGTCCTTTGTGTTTTGTGGCCGAGGAGGTCGCTGTCAACCGTGACCACGGTGCAACCAAAACCAACACCCATCGATTTAGGCACTATAGCGAGGCCATTGGGATCGTGCGAAAGCACAATGGGACGGTTCCCATTAAATGGTGGTTGGCCCAGCCATATGCGGTCTGGTACAAAACATTAATGAATAAATTTGGCAGCTAATGGCTGGAGTTTATTCCCGCTCCATCAGAAATTTTTAGAAAACAACAGTATCTTATCTATAAAAAATGCTCGGGATGGCGGTGGCCGTTGCTAGTTAATGAAGCTTCTTTTTTTAGCGTGGAGAATTCAGGATGCAACGGCCAATTCAACTATCAGGTGGACGACGTAGTGAACGACTTTAAGGGCAAGAAAGTCTGGATAACAGGTCATCGGGGCATGCTGGGTTCGGCCATGGTGCGCAGCATGGCGGATTCCGGCGCTTATCTTCTGATGACATCTCGGGTAGAGCTCGATTTGTTAGACCGTGATGCCGTCATGGATTGGTTGCACGCCAACCAGCCAGAGTTCGTTTTTCACATCGGGGCCAAGGTCGGGGGCATTTTTGCCAATGCCACCCTGCCAGCCGATTTCTTGTTCGAAAATTTGTCAATCCAATCCAACGTCATTGATGGGGCGTATCGAGCGGGGGTGCGAAAACTGCTATTTGTCGCCTCAAACTGTACCTACCCCACCAATGCGTCGCAGCCGATCGCCGAGGATGCGCTGCTGACTGGGCCGCTCGACGGCAATATCCGTGCCTACGCCGTGAGCAAGATCGCTGGCATAGAGATGTGCCGAGCCTATCGGCGTCAACATGGCTCAGACTTCGTATCGATCATTCCGCCCAATCTGTACGGACCAGGTGACAACTATCATCCACAGCACAGCCATGTCGTGGCTGGCATTCTGCGCCGCGCACATGAGGCCAAAATGGCTGGCGTGAAGGAGCTTGTGGTTTGGGGGGATGGAACCCCGCGACGCGAACTGCTGCACGTGGATGATCTGGCAAACGCGATGAAGTTCATTATGGCGACCGATGCTGAGCATGATCTGTACAATGTTGGCTGCGGCCATGACATGGCGATCAGCCAAATCGCTTCGATCATCGCTGAAGTTACCGGATTTACTGGCGCTATCGAATATGATCACAGCAAGCCTAACGGCACGATGCGCAAGTTGCTGGACAATACGCGCGTCAGCAGCCTGGGCTGGAAGCCCGCAATTTCCGAACGTGATGGGCTGGCCGGTGCCTATCGGGACTTTTTGGCGCGCCACGCCGCAGAGGCGGGGACCGATGCTAGCGCCGGCACCGCCGCCGGTGGGCACTAAGCGGTCACAAGTAGTGACTTTGGTACGAATACGATAATGCGAGACCTTTCGATGGAACTGGACTACACCCTCCCCGAAGGTCTGATGGGTCGTTTCGCGGTCGTCAAACTGTGGCCTGAAGTCAAGAATGCTGAAGATGAGTGTATTGCTCGTCTCAAGATCGCTGCCAGAGCATTGGGGATGGAATGCGTGGAGGTAAACGGCGATGGCAGCCTCGTAGCCGACCCGTCCCAGTTTGTCGCGCACGACAATGTGGATTTCGTGCTGCATCTGCATTTCGACACGCCCAAGAATTACGACGCTTTTTCCTTTGTTGCGTTGTGGAACCCGCTCAATTTTTACCGCGAGTGGGGCTATGGCCGGACGTCACGGAATCTGACATCGCATGATGATTTCATCAGCTGCAGTTCTGATGCGGCCGACGATCACGTCCGCCGCATGATCCGGTCGAGCTCGACCCATATGGCACCCAAGTTCAAACTTTATCACTCTACGCCCGATATCATACACGAGCCCTCTCTGGGGGACGGCAAGCTGGCTTACGCCGGGATCAACTGGGATGCGTTGCGCGCCGGTCAGTCGCGCCACCAGGAAGTGCTCAAGAAGCTTGATCCTACCGGCATGCTGCGAATTTATGGCCCACACATATTCTTGGATGTGCAGGTCTGGAAAGGCTATGACAGTTACGTCAAGGAAGTTCCGTTTGACGGAACTTCGATGGTCGATGAAATTTCCAAGGCCGGTGCTGCTCTGGTACTTTCATCCCAAGGCCACAAAGAGGCCGGCATCATGTCCAACCGCCTGTTCGAAACGCTGGCGGCCGGCGCGCTGGTAATTTGTGACGAGAACCCGTTCGCCAAGCGCTTCTTTGGAGATTGCCTGCTCTATATCGACAGTCGCGATAGCGTTGAGCAGCAAGTAAAAGACATTACTGACCACATGAACTGGGCCAGATCCAATCCGGACGCCGCTTTGGCAATGATCGCGCGCGCCCAGGCCATCATGCGTACACAGTTCACGCTGATCGAGAATCTGCGCGTTATTTATGATGGCTTGACGGCTCGCAAGGCTCAACTGGGCGGCAAAGCAAGCGCCGCCAGCGCTGCCAATATGCGTGTCTGCGTCAACTTCCTCATGCCCGAATATTCTGCTGAGGTTCTCGACAGGCACATCGCCAGTGCCGCTAGGCAGGACTACCTCGCCCAGTCGGCTTGCCTTGTTATAGATGGGGGGATGTCACAAGCGGAGCGCGACCTTGTCGATGACGCTGTTGCACGTGCTCGGATTGACGTGGAAGTGGTCACGACGCGGTTCTTCGAACGAAACAAAACCGGCAAGATCGTCAAGACGTATTGCCTGGGGTCGGTAATCAATACGCTGATATCAGCTCAGCGCCATCAGGCAGACGCCTTCATGATAGTGGCGCCTAACGAAACACTGCTGCACAGCCATGTCAGCGTATTAGCCGGTGCGCTGCTGGCTAAACCCACAGTCAACTGTGCGGCGACCGCTGCGAGGCTCACTCAAGGGGACGCGCGGGTCAATGGTGTGCATGAGATTATCGATTTCGGGCATGTGGACCGGGCCGGCCCGCCTGGATATGGTCGTTTCATCTTCCGGATGGCGGCAATTCCCGATGATATCGACGTGGCCCTACCCTATCTGCATGGTCGCCCCCTGGCTGTTTTGGTCGGCGACCACAAGGTCGCCCAACTGTTGGCGGCTAGCATCGCCATCGATCTTGAGGAGGAATATCCGGCCCGGGCCTGGAATGATGACAGCGAAAGCGACGTCATTCGGGCGTACAGTCCCGGGGCGCTTACCGTCGCCACGGGTGCCATGACGCCTGAGTTATACGTGCCCGCAGTTGTTTCCAAGCGCCAACTCGTGCGGCTGCTTGGCAATCGCAACTGGTTGAGAGCACAGGTGGGTGCACTTCGGAAAGAAGGTTTCACGGCGCGCTTCAAAAAGCTAATCGAGAAATTGTCTTGATTGAGCAGCGCATTTCGAGCTCGCAATCGCCCATCGCCTTGACCAAGGGACTGTGGCGCAATCGCGACCTGATCCTGCAACTGGTCCGCAGAGACGTTGCGGGACGCTACAAGGGGTCCGTCTTTGGTATCCTGTGGTCGCTCGTCAACCCCATCGTTCTGCTGACGGTTTATACGCTGGTGTTCTCGGTAGTTTTCCAGGCCAAGTGGGGTACTGGCGATGAATCACGCGCCCAGTTTGCGTTGCAGCTTTTCGCCGGGATGATCGTGCATGGGCTTTTCTGCGAAACACTGCAGCGCGCGCCGACGCTGATCATGAGCAATGTGAGTTACGTCAAAAAGATCGTGTTTCCCCTAGAGGTCCTGCCTGTAGTGACCGTTGGGACGACGGCATTTCACGCTGCAGTCAGCCTTGTGGTTCTGACATTGGCGCTCTTGCTGGTGACTGGATCTATACCGCTTGCCGTGGTTTTCGTACCAGTCGTCTTGGCGCCCCTCATGGTGATGAGCCTGGGCTTCGCGTGGCTCTTGTCGTCGCTTGGCGTCTATTTGAGAGACGTCGCGCAACCGATCAGCTTGATCACAACCATCCTGCTGTTCGCTTCGCCTGTGTTCTACCCGGCGAGTTCGTTGCCAGAATATATCCAGCCCTGGCTGTTGCTCAATCCGCTGACCTATATCATCGGGCAGTTGCGTGACGTGATGATCGCGGGTTCTCTGCCTGATTTCGGCGGACTGGCAATCTATAGTGTCGTATCGATAGCCGTCGCCTGGATGGGTGGTGCATGGTTTCAAAAGACCAGAGCGGGTTTCGCCAATGTCCTCTGACGACATCGCTATCCGCGTCAAGAATGTCTCCAAACGCTATGATCTATATGCGCAGCCCAGCGACCAGCTGAAACAACTCGTTATGCCGCGCCTGCGCAAGCTGGTGGGACTGCCGCCCAAACAGTATTTCAACGAATTCTGGGCGCTTGACGACGTGTCCTTCGAAATCGCCAAAGGCGAAGCCTGTGGCATTGTAGGACGCAATGGCAGCGGCAAGAGCACCTTGCTACAGATCATTACCGGCACTTTGTCGCCGACTTCGGGGACGGTCTCCACAAATGGCAGAATCGGCGCGCTGCTCGAACTCGGATCTGGCTTCAATCCGGAATTTACCGGTCGGGAGAACATCTATCTCAATGGCGCCATCCTCGGCTTTTCGCGCGGTGAAATGGAACGCCGTTTCGACGATATAGCCTCGTTTGCGGATATCGGCGATCACCTGGATCAACCCGTTCGGGCCTATTCCAGCGGCATGGTGGTGCGGCTGGCAATGGCAGTGCAGACCCAGGTGGACCCAGACATTTTGATAATCGATGAAGCACTGGCCGTTGGCGACGCTTATTTCCAACAAAAATGCTTCAAACGCATCGAGCAGTTCAGAAGCAACGGTGGAACTTTGCTTTTTGTATCACACGATGCCAATTCAGTAAAACAACTATGTGATACAGCCATCCTCATGAGCTGGGGCTCTCTCATCGATAGAGGCCCACCACGCGATGTAATTGACCGTTATAATGGACTGGTGGCCCAGCTTTCAGACAACAGCGGGAGCGCTGTAACGATAAAACAACACGACCAAATATCCAATGCGGCGAACATTGCTATTGACGGGATCTGGACTAAGGCAACGAGCAAAGTCACTAATAATCAGGCTGAGCTAATCGACGTCAAAATACTCGACGAGATGGGAGCACAGATCACCCATATTGACAGTGAGCAGGACCTGATCTTTCAATATGCCGTTCGAATTCTGAGCGACCTCGATCGTCCCGCTTTCGGCATAATACTCCGCGATAAAATTGGCCGGTCGATATTTGAAACCAGCACCTATGCGATGAACCTGAATGTGGAGCCAGCCAAATCAGGTGATACGCTCTTGATACGGTTTCGTTTGTTGTTCAATTTGGCACCAGGCCAGTACTCGTTTTCCGTTGGCGTCGCCAATCGTGGTTTTTCTCAGAGCGACTTCGAGCAACAAAGCCTGATCATGCACGATGTGGAGCAGATTCAGGTCCACGCCGCCAAAAATGCAATTCATTATGGCGGCGTATACAATATGCGACCGCTTGTGAATATTTCGGTTCTAGAGCACTCGGCTGGATCGGAAATATTCCTGAAAAAGGAAAACCAAAATTAAACTTCCGATGATGACCTCTCGCAAGCAGCTGGATCGCATAGCGCAAATTCTTGAGCAACAAATTGCGCAGAACGACGATATGCGTGCCGCGCTTGAGCGCAGTCAGAAAGAAGTTTCATTGGTCCAGTTGAGAATGCTCAGCTTTCACCAGCGTCGCAATTTATTACCCAATGACAGCGCTGCTCTCCAAAAAACATGCATGATGTTATGGGGATTAAGCAAAACTACGCCGCTTGATCATAAGGATCTCCTGAATAGCGGATTTAGAGTCTTCTCGCAGGGAGACGAAGACGGAATCGTACTTCGCATTTTTCAAAAAATTGGCATGGCCAACAAGGTCGTTGTCGAGATCGGTAGCAATTGTGACGATTCAGACCTCGCAATACCAGAAAATATCTCGTCAAACCTAATCGTGAACCACGGCTGGCATGGCGTCGTATATGAGCTGGATAGTACAGAGTGCCAGCGTATAAGACACTTTTTTGCCCAAAACTCGGTCACCAAGCATTTCCATTCCGATAGCATGTCAGGGGGATATATTTCCCCTCTAATAGAAAACGTGGAAGTTACGCCCGAAAATATTGACGATCTGCTGCGCGCGAATCTAAGCGTGCCTGAACCTGATCTGATGATCATCGACATCGATGGTGGCGACTTCGCGATAATGGAGAGCATGCAGGCGATCAAGCCGCGTGTTCTGGTGGTCGAATTCGAGAAGCGCTTTCGCGAGTTGCACAGCGTGGTACAGCGATCCCGAGGCGACTTCGGAAAATACTATCCACAGTCGGGGGCTGCAAGCTTGAGTGCATGGAACAAATTACTGAGCGCGCGGGGCTATGTTTTGTGTTCAATCGCCACAACCGGTTTCAACGCCTTTTTTGTGCGTGCTGACATCGCCGCAGGCGCCCTCGAGCCGGTCAGCGTCAGAGCGGCATTTGACGACCACCCTGTTCTGTCGAACGCCAACACGCTCTGGGTAGAGCCAGATGAAACGTGGTCTGAGTTTTGAATTACTTTTCACCTGAAACGACAACTGTTGCATTTGGTGTCAACGGGCCGCGCTTCCAGGACGTGCACAATTAAGCAACCACCCAGCAGTCCGTTTTGATCGTGTCCCGTAGCGTGGTGTAGCTGAGGCTGGGCCTCGAGGCTTTTCCGGCATGGGCCGGGCTGATCAGCGGGCCGCGGCTGGCAGGCTGATGAGAGGATCATCGCTCAATGGTGCGACGGATTCCAGCGTCAGGTACCGAGACCGCTGGACGGCCCACTCATCGTTTTGTTCGAGCAGGATGGCGCCGACCAGGCGAATGATGGCGTCGTCGTTGGGGAAGATGCCCACGACCTCGGTGCGGCGCTTGATCTCACCATTCACCCGTTCGATTGGGTTGGTGCTGTGGAGCTGGACGCGATGCTCCCTGGGGAAAGTCATGTAGGCCAGCACATCGGTCTCGGCCTCATCCATAATGGCGACGAGCTTGGGCACCTTGGGGCGGATCTGGTCGGCGACAGTGCGCCATTGGCTGCTGGCCGCCTCGGCCGTCTCCTGTGCGAAGTCGGTGGCGATGAAGGCACTGGCAATCCGCCGCCCGCTCTTGCCGGCATGGGCCAGCACATTGCGCATGAAGTGGACGCGGCATCTCTGCCAGGAGGCGCACAGCACCTTGGTGAGGGCGGCCTTGATGCCTTCGTGGGCGTCCGAGACCACCAGCTTGACGCCGCGCAAACCGCGGCGCGTGAGCTTGCGCAGTGGAGCGCACCCCGTTTTGACCAGACAGGCGGCATAGCCGATAAGGCATAGACATGCGCCTATGAGTACGACTATGTCCAAGAGTCCCGATCAGCCGTTCCGACGGGTCGAAGTCATCACCTCCGTGCAGCGCCGCCGGCGCTGGTCAGTGGCCGAGAAGGTTCGATTGGTGGAGGAGACCAGCGACCCACCTATGGCTATCGCCGCGTGACAGCGTTGCTCAACCGGCAGCGGCGTAAGGAGAGCAAGCCCATCGTCAACACCAAGCGGGTCCTTAGGGTCCTGCAGCAGAACGGGCTCACCCTTCAAAAGCATACGGCTCTGCGGCTCACCCGCACCCACGACGGCGTCGTCGTTGCCCTGCGCTCCAACATCCGCTGGTGCTCCGATCATCTGGAGATCCATGCCCGCAATGGCGAGGTGGTGCGCATCGTCTTCGTCATCGACGCCTGTGACCGGGAGATCATCGCATGGTCGGCCGTAGCCAATGCCTCTCCGGCGAGATGGTCTGTGATCTGATGATCGCGGCTGTCGAACGCCACTTCCGGACCCTCAAGGTCCCGCATCGACTGGAGTGGCTCTCGGACAATGGCAGCGCCTATATCGCCAGGCAGACCGCACGAGTGGCCGCCGCACTGGGCATCGACCTGCTCTTCACCCCGGTCCGAAGCCCGCAGAGCAATGGCATGTCCGAGGCCTTCGTCAAAACCCTGAAAAGGGACTACGCCTCGACCGTCATCCTCCCAGACGCCGACACCATCCTGGCCTTGCTGCCGCAATGGATCGACGACTACTGTGAGGTTCCCCCGCACTCCGGGCTCAAGTTCCGCTCACCACGCGAGTTCCCGCGCCTCAGTGCCTAAACCCAACCGCCGGCTGTCCGGTGAAACGGGGTCCACTCCACGCAGGAACTCGGTCCAGATAGGCTCGGCTTCCGAAGTGCCGATCTCCATGCCCAGAACCTCGCGCCGGCCGTCGGTGTTGACCGCCACGGCGATGATCGCGGCCACCGAGACGATGCAGCCACCCCGGCGAACCTTGAGGTAGGGTAGGTCGCATCGATCCACAGATACGGCCAGTCGCCTTCGATGGGTCGCTCGAGGAAGGCCTTCACCTTGCCGTCAATCTCCTCACACAGCCGGCTCACCTGGCTCTTGGAGATGCCGCTCATGCCCATGGCCTTGACCAGGTCATCGACCGAGCGGGTCGAGATGCCCTGGACGTAGGCCTCCTGGATCACCGCCGTCAGCGC
>JAHJWO010000058.1:2500-9493 GCA_018828145.1 Alphaproteobacteria bacterium
CGAAATCCCGAATCCGACGGACGAGCAGATCGACCAGGCCATGGCCGGGAACATCTGCCGCTGCGCGTCCTACGTGCGCATCCGTCAGGCGATCAAAGACGCCGCCAAGACGCTGGAGGGTTAAGACATGACCATCACACAGAACCGCCGCAACTTCCTCGCCTCCTCCCTCGGCCTCGTGATCGCGGTGTCGCTGCCGATGCGCGGTCGCGCGCAATCTGGCGCCGCCCTCGCGTTCCAGCCCGACGGCACGGACGCGACCTTCGCCCCCAACGCCTTCATCCGCGTGGCAGAGGATGACACCGTCACCGTCATCATCAAGCACATCGAATTCGGTCAGGGCCCGATGACCGGCCTCTCGACCCTCGTGGCCGAAGAGATGGACGCCGACTGGGGCCAGATGCGCGCCGAGTCCGCCCCCGCCGACGACGAGAAGTACAAGAACCTGCTGTTCGGCCTGCAGGCCACCGGCGGGTCCACCGCCATGGCGAACTCCTACACCCAGATGCGCAAGGCCGGTGCCGCCGCGCGTGCCATGCTGGTGCAGGCCGCGGCAGAGGAGTGGGGCGTCGACGCCTCCACCATCACCATCGCCAACGGCGTGCTGACCTCCGGCGACAAGACCTCGACCTTCGGCCCGCTGGCCGCCAAGGCCGCCAAACTGACCCCGCCGGAAGATCCCGCCGTCAAGAATCCCAAGGACTTCGTCCTGATCGGCAAGGACCGTCCCAAGCTCGACAGCTACGCCAAGTCCACCGGTCAGGCCGTCTTTACGATGGATATGGACCTGCCCGACATGGAATATGTCGTGATCCGTCACGCGCCCATGCTGGGCGGCACCGTCGCCAGCTTTGACGACACCGAGGCCATGAAGGTCCCCGGCGTCACGGCCGTCCGCCAGATCCCGCAGGGAATCGCGGTCTATGCGACCTCGACCTATGCCGCCCTCTCGGGCCGCAGCGCCCTGACAGTGGACTGGGACGACAGCAACGCCGAAACCCGGTCCTCTGCCCAGATGATGGACGACTTCGTCAATCTGGCCGCTAGTGGAGAGTTGCTGGTCGCCGAAGAGGCAGGCGACATTGACGCCACCCTGACCGACGCCGCCCAGGTGATCGAGACGGAGTTCCGCTTCCCGTTCCTCGCCCACGCGCCGATGGAACCGCTGGACGCCGTCATTCAGGTCAAGGACGGATCGGCTGAAACCTGGGGCGGCTACCAGTTCCCCGGCTTCGACAAGCAGGCGGTGGCGACCAACCTCGGCATCGACGCGGCCAACGTGAAACTGAACGTCATGCTGGCGGGCGGATCGTTTGGCCGTCGTGCCCAGCCCACCGCCCAGATCGGGAACGAGATCGGTGCCATCGCCAAGGCCGCTGGCCGTGACGGCGCATGGAAACTGATCTGGACCCGCGAAGACGATCTGGCTGGCGGCTTCTACCGCCCGATGACCGTGCACAAGATGCGCGGCGCGCTGGATGCCGAAGGCAACATCCTCGGCTGGCACAACGTCGTGGTGAACCAGTCCATCATGGCCGGTGGCCCGATGGAACAGATGATGGAGGACGGCAAGGACCCGACCTCCTACGAAGGGTCGACCAAGATGCCCTATGACCTCGCGAACCTGCGGGTGAACTGGGTCCGCGCCGAAAGTCCGGTGCCAGTCCTGTGGTGGCGGTCCGTGGGCCACACCCACACCGGCTACGCGACAGAGGTCTTCCTCGATCAACTCCTCGAAGCGGGAGGCAAGGATCCCGTGCAAGGGCGCCTCGATCTGCTGAAATCCGACATGACCCGTGACCGGGCCGTGCTGGAAAAGGTCGCCGCCATGGCGGGCTGGGACGGCCAGAAGGTGAAGGGCAACAAGGGCTACGGCGTGGCCCTGCACGAATCCTTCAACACCTATGTCGCCCAAATCGCAGAGGTCGAGGATCGCGACGGCTTCCCGCATGTGACCAAGGTCTGGTGCGCTGTCGATTGCGGCGTCGCCGTGAACCCCAACGTGATCCGCGCCCAGATGGAAGGCGGCATCGGCTTCGGCATCGGCTCCGTCCTCTTCAACGCGCTGACGCTGGGCGAAGGCGGCAACGTGGTCGAGCAGAACTTCGACGACTACCGCATGATCCGCATCAACGAGATGCCGGCCGTCGAGGTCGAGATCATCGAGAGCAGCATGGACCCCACCGGCGTCGGCGAACCCGGCCTGCCCCCCGTCGGCCCGGCCGTCGCCAACGCATGGCGCGCCCTGACTGGCACCAATGTCACCACCCTTCCCTTCAAGACCCCGGCCGGAGCGTAATCCATGAAGACCCTGACAAAACTGACCGCGGCCGCCCTTCTCTGGGCGGTCCCGGCCCACGCCGAAACCGTGAACGGCCTGCGCACCGTGGATGAATTCGGCGCCATCGCCGACGACTCCGAACGCTCTGCAGCACTCTTCAACGAGATGTTCGTGGTGATCGAAAGCCCGCGCTGCCTGAACTGTCACCCGGTTGGTGACGTGCCGGCACAGGGCGACCTGATGACGCCGCACCAGCCCCCCGTCGTGCGCGGCGCAGGTGGCATGGGTGCGCCCGGCATGCGCTGTTCCACCTGCCACGGCGCGGAAAACGTGTCCTTCACGACTGGCCAAGGCTCCATCCCCGGTCACAACCCGTGGCAACTGGCCCCGATCGAAATGGGCTGGATCGGCAAATCCGCCGCCGAGATCTGTGCCCAGTTGAAAGACCCGGAGCGTAACGGCAACCGCACCCTCGCGGACCTGCACGAACACAACGCGACGGACGGTCTGGTCGGCTGGGGCTGGGAACCCGGCGAAGGCCGCACCCCCGCCCCCGGCACGCAGGCGATCTTCGGAGAGTTGACGCAGGCCTGGATCGACACCGGCGCCGTCTGCCCGACGATGTAATGAAAAAGGCCCCCGGCGCTATGCAGCGCCGGGGGCCTTTCGTCAGCGGACGCCCTGCTGACGTCCGCGCATTATTTCATGTCTGCGGTCCCCGCGGACCGGATCACGACACCTGACGCCGGTTCAACGTTGATAGGTCGTGGCGCTGTTGCTGATCGTTCCGTTCTCGACCAGCCGAAAGCCTGCGGCCGGGGTATTGTCCCGTCCGGTATAATCGAACACCACGCTTGCCAGTGCGATCAGCGTGACCGTGATCATCATGATGCTGGATTTCATCCGGTACCACGGAAGATCGGACTCGGGGGTATCGTTCGCTATGCTCATGCTCATGTCCTGCTCGGCCGGGCGCGCATTGATCGCGCACTCCATTGACGACAGGCATATCAGAAACCCGCGAAAATGACACCCGCCGGACGTGGCTATCAGGCGATCTCACGCCGACGTGTTGCCGTGATCGCGCAGACACTACATCTTGTGGAACGTGGCACCCGGCGACAGGTCCGGCACCGCCCGCACCAGCCCGGCCCCCACCAATTCCACCAGTTGTGCAAAGACGTTACGCGCCGCGATCGGCCACAACGCCGGCGCGACGTCCGTATAGATCACCTCTGTCAGCGCCGCGACGTCGCGCGGCACATCCAGCGCCGCCAGCACCTGCGCCCGCCGTTCCATCCGGTGCGCGATCAACCAGTCGATTCGCGCCGCAGGCTCCGTGACCGGCGCGCCATGCCCCGGATACAGCACCTGCGCCCCCTCGGCCCTGACCTTCGCGCAGGACGCCAGAAAGTCGCTGATGTCCCCGTCGGGCGGCGACACCAGCGACGTCGCCCACCCCATCACCAGATCACCGCTGAACACCGCATCCTGCCAGCGCAGGCAGATATGGTTGCCCATGTGCCCCGGCGTGTGCAGCACCCGCAGCGCCCCCGCCGGTGTCGCGATCACCTCGCCGTCCGCCACTACCCGGTGCGGCGCAAAACCCGCGTCGACCCCCTCGCCGCCGCCGTCATAGCCCCCCGCCACCAGTGCGCGCATCACATCGCTGCGCCCCGTCTCCGAACCGCCAAAGGCCCAGACCTCCGCCCCGGTCTGCTGCGCCAGCCGGGCGGCCAGCGGCGAATGATCCAGATGGCTGTGCGTCACGACGATATGGCTCACCGCCTCGCCCGCCAGCGCGCGCATCAGGGCGGCCCCATGCGCCGGATCGTCGGGACCGGGGTCGATCACCGTCACCCGCCCCTGCCCCAGCAAATAGGTATTCGTGCCGCGATAGGTCATCGCAGAGGGATTCGGCGCCAGCACCCGCCGCACCCCCGGCGCAATCGCCTCTGCCACACCCGCCGCCGGGTCGAACACGTCATCCATCGCTTTGCCAATCCCAAACCCTGTCGCTACGATCATGCACATGTTCTTCCAATGGCTCAAACGCTACATGCCGCGCGGCCTCTACACCCGTGCGCTGCTCATCCTGATCCTTCCGGTGCTGAGTGTGCAGCTGCTGGTCTCGGTGCTGTTCATCCAGCGCCATTTCGAAGGCGTGACCCGCCAGATGTCCGACGCCGTCACCATCGACCTGCGCTACCTGCGCGACGTGGCCGACGCCGCCCCCGACCGGCTGACCGCGATCCGCGACGTCAACGCCGTCGCCGCCCCGCTTGAACTCGACGTCGACTGGCCCACGACGATCCCGCAGATCGGTGACGACCGCCGCTGGACCGATTTCACCGGCGACACCGTCGCCGCCCGCCTGCGCGACGGCGTGCCGGAAATCGGCGCGATCTCGATGGCGGACCGCCGCTTCGTGACCGTCTGGATCGGCAGCCGTCAGGGGCCGCTCTCGGTCGAAATCGCGCGCCGCCGCCTGTCCGCGTCCAACCCGCACCAGCTGCTGGTCGTCATGGTGATCCTCGGCGCCGTGCTGACGACAATCTCCTACATCTTCCTGCGCAACCAGCTGCGCCCGATCACCCGCATGGCCCGCGCCGCCGCCGACTATGGCAAGGGCCGCATCACGCCCTACAGCCCCGGTGGCGCCACCGAGGTGCGCGCCGCCGGCATGGCCTTCCTCGACATGCGCAACCGGCTGGAACGTCAGATCCAGCAGCGCACCATGATGCTCTCGGGCGTCAGCCACGACCTGCGCACGCCGCTGACGCGCCTGCGCCTCGGCCTGTCCCTGCTCGATGACGAGGAAGCCGCCCCCCTGACCCGCGACGTGGACGAGATGCAGCGCCTGCTCGACAGCTTTCTCGACTTCGTCCGCTCGGATGCCGGCGACGCGCTGGAGCGTATCGATCCCGCCGCCATCCTGTCCGATCTGGTTGCGGATTATACCCGCATCGGCCTGCCCGTGACCCTCAGGGTCAGCACCGCGGACCCGGCGACCCTGCCGCTGCGGCCCGCCGCGATCCGCCGGGCGCTGGACAACCTCGTGGGCAACGCCCTGCGCTACGGCACGCAGGCCCGCGTCGCCGTCCATGTCACCGACCGCGCCGTCCGCTACGTGGTCGAGGATGACGGCCCCGGCATCCCCGCCGATCAGCGCGAAGAAGCCGTCCGCCCCTTTACCCGCCTCGACCCTGCGCGCAATCAGGACCGCGGGTCCGGCGTCGGTCTGGGCCTTGCCATCGTGGCCGACATCGCGCGCAGCCACGGCGGCGTCCTGCGTCTGGGCGACAGCGAGGACATGGGCGGGTTGAAGGCCGAACTGGTCCTCGCGCGATAGCCAGACCTGTCGCCGGGATAGGCCAGGTTTTTTTGGCGCCGGACACAAATCCTTTGCACGGAAACCTGAAAAACCGTCGCAGGCACACCCTTCGGGACGCAATAATCGCCCGTCGGCCATGCTTCCGCTCTCTATGGCGCACAAACATGACGCTTCGGTGATAGGACATTGTCTGAAACGCGACAGACAACGATGATTCAAACTTAAATGTCGAAAAACACCGTTTCCTGTGGGCCCTGAATATGCACATCGAACCGGTAGCTGCCGTCGTCCTGTCGCGCGGCGATCAATGTCTGCACACGGCTCTGATGCTCCAGCCGCGTCAAAACTGGGTCTTCGGCATTGGCCGCCGCCTCGTCGCTGAAATAGATCCGCGTCTGCAATCCGATGTTGATCCCCCGCGCCACGATCCAGACGCTGACATGCGGCGCCTGCAGGCGCCCGTCTGGCCAGCGCACGCGACCGGGCTTCACCGTCTCGAACCGGAACGCGCCGGTGTCCATGTCGCCGGGACTGCGCCCGAACCCGGTAAAATTGGGGTCCGCCTCCGCGTCATGCCCCGCGAACCGGCCCTGTGCGTCGGCCTGCCAGATTTCCACCAGCGCGTCCTTCAGCGCCATGCCCATGCCGTCGTGGACCGCGCCGGTAATGACGATCTCCTCGCCCTGCACCGGTCCGGTCTTCATCCGCGCGCCCAGATCCTCTGGGTAAACCCCACCGATGCCGCAGAAATTCGGCGTGCAGCCGATATGGACATACGGCCCGGCGGTTTGGCTCGGGCTTTCCTTCAATACGTTCAACGGTTGCACCATGGTCAAAGTCCCTCCGGCCGCGTCTCGAACGCGGTCTGACGGCGCCCGCGCAGGATGATGTCAAACTTGTAGGCCAGCGCATCCATCGGCACCGTCCGCGCCTTGTCCAGCGGGGCGATCAGCGCCTTCACCGCATCGGGGTTCTGGATCGTGCCGACGATGGGACACAGCGGAATCAGCGGATCGCCTTCGAAATACATCTGGGTGATCAGACGCTGGGCGAAACTGTGGCCGAACACCGAAAAGTGGATATGCGCGGGCCGCCAGTCGTTCATGCCATTGGGCCAGGGATAGGCCCCCGGCATGATCGTGCGGAATTCATAAAAGCCCTCGGCGTCGGTGATCACCCGCCCGCATCCCCCGAAATTGGGATCAAGCGCCGCGACATAGCCCTCTTTCTTGTGGCGATAGCGCCCGCCCGCATTGGCCTGCCAGACCTCGACCAGCGCGCCGCCGACACCGCGCCCGAATTCGTCCTGCACCCGGCCATGCACCACGATCCGCGGGCCGATGGCGCTTTCTCCGGTAAAGTTGTGGATCAGGTCCGC
>JAHJWO010000037.1 GCA_018828145.1 Alphaproteobacteria bacterium
CTTTGAGCAAGGCGGTTTGCTGGATTCGCTGAAGAAGGCGTTGACCGAACGCGCTTTGAACGCAGAGATGGACCACCATCTGTCCGGCGAAGATGGCGCCGGCAACACGCGCAACGGTTTCGGCGGGCCGGCCGACTGCGCTAAGAAAGCCGCGTACGAATGGGTCTCGAACAACTCTAGTGCCTCACGCTCGGCCCTGGAGCGTTGCGCCTTGGTGATCTCCCATGTCCCGCCAAGATCGAACGCGCGGCAACCGCCTTCAAGTGCATCGAGCGTTCGTGGGGCGGCCGCAGTAACGGCCAGCACGGCGCGGACCTTTGCCGGATCGACGGCGAGGCCTGTTGCGCGGGTATCCATCATAACGCGCGCGAGCTGGGCGATGGTCTTGCCAAGTGGACTGTTTGCGTTTTGTGTCAGTCCGGCACTGGTCTTGGTCTGGAGGTCAATCCGGGTGTCATCCGCCTGGCCAAGTCTGATATCGTCGAGTCCGTCGCCAGTTTCCAGCTGCAGAGTCGTCGGCAAAGCGGTATTGGCCAGGCCGAAACGCCCGCCGACCGGAAGGCGGGCTAGCATATGGGCTGCGAGCCACGCGCCGACCTCGGCCTGGAAGTCCATTCCGGCTTCTGTCGCCCGGCCCCCCGCGCGAATTGGCTGTGCCTCTGAACGCCCGCTACTCAAGTTCGAACCCCTTCAAGAACGCGTTACGCCCAGCCGGCAAAGTGCTAACAGGCGCCGCCTTCGCGGCAGCCGAAGATTCCTACCAGGTTCCCCGCAACGTCTCGCCCACGAGCCGCACCTGGTTGATGTGGCCGTTCTGATCGCCAATGCCGATCGAGGTCAGCATTTTCTTCGGGTCCTTCTTGAACCACCGAAGAGCGATCTCTGCCATATCATCATAGGCGCGCCGCGTTCCCAAAACGGACATATGCCTGATCGTTGATTGGTCGCTGGATTGCAGGAAAAAGTCCCCGGGCCGGGCCAGGTCGTCGAGTGTCGGCGTCATAGCCTCAAGCGGTCGCTGGAACATCTTGGCCGGGATAGCCAGGTCCGGATTCAAGCCCGAGAAAGCGGGAGCCATGAAGTCGATCGCCCAGCCGTCAGCTTCGACCCAACAATGGAAGCTGCTCTCGTCTCCGGTAAACCCGTTCTCGCTAAGCTCCCCGAAGACAACCAGGTCGTTGCCGTCGAAGTGATACGCCGCGAGACCCCCGCGGGGTTGCGCGTTGATTCCGAAATGGCGCTCCAGGATGTAAGCGCCAAAGCCCGCAAAGAAAACACACGCCACAGCAGGGTTCGCGCCTTCATTTCGCAAAATCGAGTTGATGACTTTGTAGATCCGATCGTAATTGCTGCGAGTGATCAACATCGGCACCCTACCCCATCGAACTTGTTTCCGAACCAACCACCTCGGTTTGGTCGGTGAACATCGGCGCTCTGTCCATGCAAGTACGGACCGGAATCAGAACACCTGCCTGCGCAGCTGACACAATTCTATGGCGTTGGAGGGAACATTCCAATTTCGTTGAGGAAGGCCAGAAGGTCAGGCTCAGCGAGAGACGCCCGGCGCAGTGCCTCGATGTCCAGGCGTCTCGCGAGTGCCATTGCTGACATCGGTTTCTCGTACTCTGGCCATCGTTGCTTTAATTGTTGTTCAGCCAGCGCGGTGGTAGCCGGCCGAAGATTGCCGCAGCCGACGAGGTGGCGGAGCAGAAGAGCCTCGTGAGCCTTGTCCTGCCATATCAGCGCCGCGCCGATCCTAGCGGCCAGATCCCGTGCCTGCTGGTCACGTGCCGGAGTCATCCCGAGCTTGTCAGCATCGAGGATGACGAACTTTCGCTCATAAGGCTCACGATTGCGTTGTTCGCGGTCGATAATTGCGCTCGCGACCTGGACCAAAGCCAGCGGGTCTCCGCCTCCCGGCCGAAGCACTTTGGCATCCAAGTGAACGCCGAGGTGGACCGTCGCGAGAGTGTTGGAGACGAACGCAATATATCCACGCTCGCTCTCCCCCTCGCAGCCGACGAAGATACGACGGCGCTGGACGTGTCTATGTCTGTGTACCGGGCGTCTCATCCGATTTGTGGTACCGCCCCGTACACCCCTGAAAGATATTTTCGGTAGAAATTATCTTCCCGCCGAACCCCTTGGACATCCTTTAAGCTGTAGACGCTAGTTCTCCCCTGCGAATCTTTTTCGCAGAAGAACACCTCCTCCTTAGTGAGGAAATCGAGAAGCGCCGCGTTGTGACAGGTTATCCAAAGTTGCGCGTTGTAGGGGTTTCTATCGCTGTCGTGGAACCAGCCGAGAATCTCTGGCAGGATCGACGGATGGATCGATGAATCCAGTTCATCGATAATGGCGATGCCGCCGAACGCCAGGACTTGCGCGATTAGGGGATACAGCTTGAGGAAGCTTCTGGTGCCATGGCTCTCCAGGTGCAATGGCATAAGCGCCGTCAAACCCTCGTGGCTGAACTGGATTGTGGGGCCGTTGTCAGCCGGGAAGACGTGGACTTCCTTGATACCGAGATCGATGCGCGAGATTTCCCTATTGAGCAGGGCGAGTTGTTCGTGGTTGCTAGCATAGTGCCGTGCGATGTCTCCATCGGCCGCTTCGGAGCGCTCGATAAAGATATTTGAAGAGACTCGCGCCGCCGTGTTCCAGATGAGCCCGGCGAAGGGATGCTTCAGCTGCACCAGCGTTGAAATGATGCTCGCATTGGGTCGTAAGACCTTCTCGAGCGCTGGCTTGAATCCTGACAAACCGAAGTCTTTGGCCGCCTTGACGCGACCGTCGCGATGACGCCGAAATAGCTGGGTACGTCGACGGTCCGGCAATGGCCAATAATAGAGAGCTTCCGATTCCACGTGTGCCGGCTCCGACCGAGGGCCGCCGATGACAAGTTCATATCGATATCGGCACTGAAAGGCAGAAGGATCATCGAGGCGCGTGATATCCGAGACGCCGCTCAGTTCGATGGACAATCGCGTCGGTTGGCTGAACGCTTCGTCGTCATTGAAACGGTCATACATAATCCGCTGGTGGGCCGGAGCGGAGAAGCTGTGCATGACAAACTGCGTGATAAAGGAAAGAGCCTTTAGAACCGTGGACTTTCCGGACGCATTCGCGCCGTAGATTGCAACAGTTTTCGCCGCCCGTTCGGAGGCGCCTGGCCAGATCTCGGCCAATCGGTCACTCTCGGCTGGCGCATTGCCCGCGGCGCGCAGATCAATGTCCTGGTGATCACGGATCGAGTAAAAATTCTCAATCTCAAGCCGGTACAGCATCTGCAAACTCCCTGTCCGTTGCGACCGTATATAGACCTTATTCAGCGAAGTTCAACGAAATTTCGTTGAACTTGCACATTTTGACCCATATCTTGCGTTGTTCTGCCGGTAAGGAGCGGGCCATGTCATCGTCAGCGGGTAACCCCATCTTCCAGGAGGTCATGCGTCGCTATCGCAAACACGACGAAGAGCTCCGCGCCCAATTTCCTGCCTTGGCAGCCGCACGGGTCGCATTCTTCCGCTCAAAATCCGACTCCGACCTCGAAGTCATGGAAACACTCGAGGGCAGAGTGCAGGCGATGAATGCAGATCTCGAGCAATTGGCCGTCGAGCTTAGAGGAGCAAGTGGGCTGTCTGAGGCCGAACTTGCGACGCTCGACTCAATATCGGATGGCAAGCCAAACCCGGATAACAGGGAAATGAGGGTGCGTCGGGCGGACCTCACGGTAGATCGGGTGGAATCTACCGCCGATATCGACAGTTTACTTCCGGTAGCCTTGGAGCGCTTGGAGGCGATAGTGCCAGCGGCTTTTCTCGAAGGGCAGGCCGATGTGCCACATGGAATGGAACCCATTATAGAAGGCCGGGAGCCCCTTTCCCTTATCAAGGGAATTAGGCCCGAGGGTGAGGCCTCTGATCTGCATCGTCTGAGGCAAATGATCCGCGTAGGCAGAGACTATCTCGCGGCACGCCCAACATATGATCATTTCTCCGGCGCCCTTCTTGTCCCTCAACTGGCGCAGTTGGGCGCGCAGCTGCCCGCTCTGGAGCAAGTTGGCGGCGACTGGAGAGCTCGCATCCGACGTCTCTGGGAGGAGCCTAGTGACAAAGTGGACTCCACGGTCTTCGAGTTGCTAGTGGCCGCCGCGTTCGTTCGACAGGGTCGGTCGGTCGAGTTCATCAATGAAAATCGTGGTGAGCGCACACCAGACCTGCGATGCATGGAACCGTACCCCATGCAGGTAGAATGCAAGCGTACCCACGCCTGCATGCTCAAGGTTCGCCTTCGAGGATCAATGGATTCTTCGGGACCACCGGCGTGGTCACCTCCGCCAGCACTATGTTCGCGATTGCACCGGGAGCGGTTAGGTCCGAAAGCCGGAACTCAGGCAATGGCACTGCTCGCTTGAAATAGATCGCGGGGTATTGCCGATGGTACGCTGCCTTCCTGTATCCGCGACCTGGACGGCGTTGACCTGAATCCGCGGACAGCACGCACGGATTCGGCCCTATCTGGGGATACTCCACTATCATTATCTCTCGTAGTCCTCGACCGCTTCGACCGAACCGAGATGGTTGGGCAGGCCAGAAATCTGCTGCCGGCCAATCTCTGTCGTGTTTCCGCCAAGGAGCCCAGCGTCATCGAGCGATTGAACGTCCGGCAGATCCCGGAGTGTATCGAGCCCGAAATGCTCCAAAAACCCTTTGGTCGTCACATAGGTGAACGGCGCCCCTGCCGTCGGGCTGCGCGGGCCCGCGGTGATCATGTTCTTGTCCCGCAGCGCGCCGATGACGTCGCGCGACACCTCGCGCCCAAGGATTTCCGAAACCCCTGCCCGCGTCACCGGCTGATGATAGGCGATCGACACCAGTACCATAGCCTCGTTCTGGGTCAGATCGACCAGCCGGTCCGGCACGGCAGCAGACGCGGCAATCGCATCGGCATAGGCTGTTCGGGTACGGAACGCCCAGCCCCCAGCGACACCGACCACGTCATAGGGTTTGCCACGCAGCGCTTCGCGGATGTCATCGATCAGCAGGTCGATGCTGGCGTCGCGACCGATCACCCGCGCCAGGGCTTCCCGTTCCACCGGCTTCGGCGCCGCGAAGAGCACTGCCTCTATGCGGTTCATCCATTCGCGCCGGCGCAGGTCCGCCGGCATATCGGCCAGCTCGGTGTCGAAGATCGCCGGTTCGGCATCTGCCCGTTTACGCCTGGCCATCTTTGCCCTCACAACCCGTAGAGCCGGAACGTCGCGCGACCGCTGAGTTCACGCACCGCACCGAGCTCGCCCAGCCGATCGAACAGCCGCCTGGCGCCGCGCGCCGACAGTTTTGGGCTAGACCAGGACCCCGGCACCGCGTCATCGGACAGCAGCAGTTTGATCACGTCGCCAGAACCCTTGGCGCGCAACTTCGGCGCCACCGCCGTCAGTCTTCCGGCTCGTTGCGCCAAATCCGCACCGAGATCGCACGCCTCCGCCGCCGCGGTCGCATAGGCCAAAAACACCGCCCTGCCCCAGCCTTCTCCTCCCGGCCGGATGCGCTTGCGGTTTTCACCCGACTTGAAGACCGGAGACGACGCCTGTCCCATCAGCAGCGGCACCGGCACTGGCCACCGGAGCTTATGGGCCAGCAGGACGTCGCCGAGCCAGAAGGCCAACAATTCGGCATCGGGTCGGGCCCGATAGACGGCGGCAGCAATTTCGGCCGCCAGCACTGGTGCCGGCCGCGACGATGCCGCCAAATCTTCCGCATTGGCGACGACCTCTGCGAGACCCTCATCCCACTGCAGGCCAAGATGCTGTTCGGCGATCGGCCGCACAACTTCCTCATCACAGCGGGTGGTGCGGCTGGCCAGTCGGCGCCAGGCCATCAGGATGTGCCCCGCAGGGCCCGGAGCGTCGCCAGCGCCGCGTAAATAGTGGGCATCGCGCAGGGCGGATTCGTCCTCGCGTCGCCCGGTCAAATTGACCGCCGCGGCAGCGCTCTGCAGGGCCAGCCGCTGGCGCCAGGCGCCGGCCCAGGAAAAATCCTGGCGCACCAGATTATCCAAGGAATTCAGTGCCGCGCCGGCCAGGTAAGCCGCATCGGCATCCTGCAAAACCAGACCACGGGGTCGCGCCCATACCGGCACTTTTGGCACCGGCGGAGGGTCGGCAGGGAGCAAATCAGCGCGCGATCTCATACCGGCAGGCTATCATCTCACGGCGCTTAATGCCACTGATATGCCCGATATCCGCCCTAGCCGTCGGCACATTATAATGACCGATAATCTTGCATTATCAACCGTTTGCAGGAAGACGCCTGTGGCTTTTCGCTCAAATGTAGCGTGACTTTTGGGTCGACGATTACGCTCCCAAACTCAGATGCCTCAGGACAAAATTAACCAAGACGTCCTTTTTGAGTTGATCTTTCCAGAAGGGATCCGTCAGGCTAGAAAAACGGTGCCAATCCCGGCATCGAACTGGTTGGAGCCGCCTCGGATTTGAGGCGGTCGGCAGGGTGCTTGCAACACTCCTGCCGACCTGACCAGCACCATACTGATGGAACCAGTACGATGAAGGCTAACGCCACTCATAGCGGCCCTGCGGCCGCACGCAATACATTTTACTCCCTCGATAGCACCCCTGGCATGGAGCAGGCCGGTCCGGTTCACCCGGGCCTCGTCGGACATGCCCTTCTGACGCCCAGCGTGCAGGTGCAGATCCTGTCGGTCGTCGACGCGACGGGTTCGGCCAGCATTGGCGATATCATCGCCGAGCTTCCTGGCCACACCGATCCCGTCGGCGCCGTCTTCGCGCTGATCACCGCCGGCGTACTGGCAGTGCTGACCACCGGCATCATCGACGCCAACACCATCGTCGCCCGGGCCGACAATGGCGGCCCGCAGGGTGGAGCCGATACCCCGGTCCCTGAAGCAAGGCCCTCCGATGGGCTGACTGAGAATCTCACCTCCGATGCCGGCGCCCTGCCGGCCAGTTTCGCCGAGTTCTCGGCGAGCACCCTGCCCCATGAGCTTGACGTTGTGCCGGTCAGCCAGTTGCATCCCCGGATCATCGTCGGTTCTGGCGAGCGCCGTTCGGGCTTCCGCCGGGTCGATTGCCTCAGCCGTCCCGGCGTCTATATCCTTCTGCGTGGCAGCGTCGCCTATGTCGGCTACGGCGCCAATGTCGGCGCGCGCATCATGAACGGGCGACAGATGCCGGGCGGCACGCCGGACTGCGTCATCGCCATCGTCGACGAGCATGACGGCCTGTCGACCGACGATGCCCGGGCGCTCGAACGCATCCTGTGGTCCTGGGTGAGCAACGACGATGACTTTGATCTCGTCAACGGCGTACCCGACGGCGCGCCGATCGAACCCCACCGCTATGACCAATTGACCTTGCTCTGTGCCCATGTGGCGCTGGCACTGCGCCAGGCTGGCCTGATGTTCCTCGGCGGTTCCGTCCGCGAACACATTGCCGGCCCCAGAACGGAACCGGATCGTCTCGGCGCGCCGCGGCGCATCGACGACCTGCCCGATGGCCGGGTCATGGAACTCAGCTATTGCGGTTTGACCGCCCTTGCCGCGGACCGCGAGGACGGCACCTGGCTGCTGCTGCGCGGGTCGGACGTGCGCATTGACACGGTTGCATCCGCCAATGCCAGCGCGTCGTTCCAGCGTGCAGCCTGGCTGCATGGCGGCCTGCTTGAGCCAGCCCGGGATGGCTCCTGCTACGTGCTGAAAAGGGACATCGTCTTCTCGTCCGGCAGCGCAGTCAGTCACTTCGTGTCCGGCAGCAAGGGCTTCGGGCTCTCGGCCTGGCAGCCCATAGACGAGGACGACGCGGAACTGCCTGAACCGGCACTCTAGCCCCTCCTCGTCTCAACCATTCCCATAACCCAAATTGTGGCGCGGCTCCGGCCGCCGCCCGGAGAACACGCATGTCTCTCAGTTCTTTGCGCTCATCGAGCACCATCGACGACATCGACGACACCCCCGATGCGGACGACACACCGCCTGTGTCAACTGAACGGACCAGCGATGCGCTGGCACGCTGCATGCTCGACGCCGTTCTCACTGCCCGTTTGCGTCGCCTGATGAAGTCACCGCCCCGCCTCATCTTGATCCGGACCGCGGACGAGGCGGCAGCCCGTCTGCTGGACAGATATCTCGGTGGTCTTGATCGGGCGCCAAAGATCGAAGCCTATACCGAGCCGCATAAGACCGGCGGACGGCAGGAGCCCCAGGGCCGTGGGGAGCTCGGCATGCTCGAACATGGCCGCAGCGTCATCCTGATCTCCCAGGATCCAGAACGCGTGCTCGTGCCCGAGGCCCTGGCAGGGGCCGACGCCGTCATTACCGTGCCGCATCCCGGGCTGGCGGTTATCCGCAAGACCATTCACGCGGTGACGGGCGGGATCGTTCGGGGTCTTTCGCCTTCCGAGGTGGAAGGGCTCACGCTCGACGATCTGAAGGTCGCCATCCGGCCCGGCCTTTCGGCATCACAATGCGTGGCCAATCTGCGACGCGCTGCACTCGCCCGCCGGAAGCCCCTCGACTATCGCAACGTCATTCCCCTCGAAACGCTGGCAATGACCGGCACGGTCTCGGCATGGGCCTTCGAGACCCTGCGGATCACCCGCCAGGTGACCGACGGCACAGTGGAAGCCTCTGCCCTGCGCTACGTGTGCCTTGAAGGGCCCCCAGGGACGGGCAAGACTACCGTTGCGGCGTCGCTGGCCTGGTCAGCGGGATGGGACTTTGTTTCTACATCGGTCGGCGCCTGGTTTGCCGCTTCTGGCGGTCATCTGGGCGATGTCATCCGGGCCGCGCGGCGGTTCTTCGATGAGATCACCCTGTCGAATCGGCCCGTCGTTGGCCTGCTAGATGAGATCGACGCGCTGCCAAACAGGGCGGTCATGGATCCGTCAGACGCGCAATGGTGGACCTCGGTGATCACCTTCGTACTGACCGAGATCGACCGGCTCCGCCAGGCCGGAAGGCCAGTCCTGCTGCTCGCCGCAACCAACCATTTCGACCATCTGGATGCGGCCCTGGTCCGTCCCGGCCGTCTGGAACGTAAGGTCAGCGTCCTGCCGCCCAATGAGCAGGAGCGTCGGGCGATGTTCGCCACCTGCCTGGGGGACAGGATCGGGACCGATGGGCTTGCCACCTTGGCCCGTCTTTCGGTCAAGGCCACGCCTGCAAGGATCGAAAGCTGGTGCAAGTCCGCTATCGCCGTCGCCGAAGCCGAAGACCGCGCCCTGCAATTGCATGATCTGGTCGACCTGATCGCGCCCCCGGGCAAGCGCTCGGCGGAAAAAGACCGGGCCGTCGCCGTCCATGAAGCCGGCCACGCCATCGTTGCGCATGAACTGGGCTTGCCGGTGGCGGAAATCTCCATTCTCGCCATGGGCGATGCGGCGGGCTGGGTCAACGCTGAGCTTCGGGGCCGGCTCCTGACCCGGGACGATGTGGAACGTATTGTTAGCATGACGCTGGCGGGCCGCGCCGCCGACATGATTCTGGGCGGCGGCGCCAATGCCGGAGCATCGTCCGACATCGAAAGCGCCAATACCCTGTTGCGCGCGGCGATGCTCGATCTGGGTCTTTATGGCTCTCTCACCACGAGCGGCAATACCGACCTGCGCAACTGGCAGGACGAGGGCATCTCCCTCTGGACGGCAATCAACACCGAGCTTGGCCGGCTCTATGACCGGGCTGCCGAAATCGTCGACCATCGCCGCGGTGACATCTTCATGCTGGTCGAAGTTCTTCTGGTCGAAAGAGTCGTCACCGGCGACAGGCTGGCCGAGATTGTCGGCACCCATCTGGCCGATAACTCCGCCGATAACCCAACGCCACCCGTGGTGAGGCCATGATGTCGAGAATCGACCAGGTCCGCTTCGCCGCGCACGCCTGGAACTACGCGCTCGGCGTCAGCATCCGAACCCTGCTCGATGGCCCCGAGCGCGAAGTTCTTATCGCCTGCGAGGAGCGGCCGACCATTCCCAACATCCGTGCGGCGCTGGCCATTGGCCGGCACCGCCCCTGGTTGCCGCTGATCGAGTCGGCCCTGATCGAGATCGGCGTCGCGGCGATCAATGACATCCTTAAGGAAGCAGAAGATGAACATCGCGACTGAAACCCGCATCCTCATCGAGGCGGCACTTGCGGGCGATCCGGACTTGGCGTCCCTCGCCGTCGCCGGATCCTCGCCCGAAACGCTCTCCGTCCGTGTCGCCCCCGGCGTACCGGCGAAGTCGATTGGTGGCTCCAGCTATTCCCCCGAGCCGCCCTTCTGTCGCGAAACCCTCGCCGAGTTGGTGGTGCGCATGCAGCACCTGCGCTGGCAACGCGCGGCGCCCCTTACGCCTCTGGCCATGCCGCCGGAAGATCGGGATATGCGGGCGCTGCACGAAAAGCACCTACGGGCGACAGTGGGATTCGAATGCGGGCCGGGTTGGGCCGACCTCTTCGACGCTGTTTTTTCCTGGCTGCATGAGATCGCGGCAGATCACGATTGGTCCCCCAGTCAGATAAAGGAAAAGTACGGAACGCTCAGACTTTATTGGTACGGCGATCTACCTCCACTGGGTGCCGAAATCATCGAAGCGGCCGAACACATTTCCAGCCATCTCTGCGAAGTCTGCGGCGCACCCGGAAGGCTCCAGAGCCAGCATGGCTGGTGGACCACGCGCTGTCGCGACCATGAAAGCTGAAGTGCGTCATGACCATCCTGACCAGGATATCATTGTGGCCGGGTTGCGCGAGGCGGCTCCAATTGCCGCCGGCTTTGTACCCGGTGAGGCAGAGCTGGTCGTTGCACCGCTGCTGTCGAATTGGTCATGGAGGCCCGACCGGGTGGCACGGTGTGCTGGTCGGCGTCGCCACCGGCCATCCTTCTATTGGGGATGGATAGTGCACGAGATCAGTGGTTCTCGTCCCCGACATAAATGCCGGCTGGGCGCGGACGGTTAGAGTGACTCGGGGCATCTGAAGCACGGGAAGCAACACAACGCCGAACTGAGCTCCAACGAGTGTCGGTGATGCTGCGGTCGTCCGCATCTTGGAGTTGGTGCTGGCGCTTCTTACCATTTGGCCTGGTGCGGCGAACATAGGCATCGGCGATCTCCTGGGGATCCATTGCTCGAAGACCTTCAGGACGCGCCCCGCCGATGCCAGGCTTGGTCATGGCTACGAGTCTCAACCGCATCGATTTTGTCCTGATCGCTCACCTGCAGGCGACCTGGAGGCGCGCAGCTAAGGAGAATGTCGATCCTTGGTTGGCTGTCGACCGGGAAAAACGCACCTTTCCCTTGATCTGCCTGTTTGACCCCACGGATGGTCTCTATCACGCCTGGCTTTCGGCCTGGCGGCAGCGGCTGTGGCACAGCGCAGGCTTCAGCGCGTCCCTCGATCTCCGGCAACTCGATGAGGTCTGTGCGGCGTTGGCACGGTTCCACGCTATCAAGGACACGCTGCCCTTGGGCCAACGCGATATCGGCCAGTTTCACACTGTCGATGACCTCCTCTCTGTAGTGCCAACCCGCGTCGCCCAGTCTCGGCGCCGACTGGAAAGTGAGGCCCTGAAAGCCCAAGCTTATCAGGAGAGCGATATCCTCTTTAGGGAAGGACGCTGGATGGTGGTGCGGCTCAAAGGCTTTGTCGCAGCGCGTTTCTGGGGATTGGGGACACGCTGGTGCACAACCACCACTGAGCACAACTATTGGAGCTATGCAGCCAAAGGCGAGATGCTGGTCTTCCTGACGCCACATGGGAAACACCAACTGGCGACCTTTAGCCAGATGTTTCGCGACGAGCGCGACGATCCGGTCGACATGAAGGTTTTCCGCGCAGCTCCAACGGGGTTTGCTGAACTGCTTCGGCAATATCGTCGGCTCTGAGCTTGCGCTTGGAGTTCAGCAAGCGCTTTAGCGCTGCCTAACCATGCGTCAAAGCTGATCCTGATGTTTTCCAAGAACAATCTGGGCGCTTTGTTCGTGCTCGGATCCAACAATTCCTGTGTGTTCGCTTTTTCTGGAGGCGGTAGCCGTAGCCACATCGCTGCAGAGTTGCTGGTTGGCTGTGACAATCTTATCGCTTTGGCCTCCGCAACGGATTAGCCCGGGAAGCGGCCCCACTGCAAGGTCGACTTGTTTCGCCGGGTCGGACGCGCGCATCAGCCGCTCAATCAGCCACTGGCCGCCAACGCCGGGGATGAAGCTGCCAGGTGCATCATCGAAATCCTCGTATCGCCGACCGATAGGAGTGTGCGCTCAGCCAACCAGCCCTCGAGCGAGCCGGCGGCGCCAGGCCCCTCCTGGACCCCTGGCCCCACGGACCCACGGACCCACGGACCCACGGAGAGGAATTCGGGGAACCCGGGAAGGTGTCAAGCGTAACCGTGGCGTCAGGTGAAATCCGGATCCGCACCGCCCTTGGCACTGTCATACTGCCTGGGCCGGCCGCTGGCACGCAAGTAGTCGGCGAACCATGGCGCAGTCTCGTCAATTGATCTCCGGCTATGGTTGACGAGGCCAGCGTCGATGAATATGGCGGCAAGAGCATTGACTGAAATACCCTTGGCCTCTGCCAAGAGCTTCAGGTCACTCATAACGAGACGCGGCAGGCGCAGACGCACTTCCTTGATATCCCAGCGATCGATCTCTCCGTCAGATATCGGCGCTTTCAGCCTATCCTGGAGCGGACTCATGCTCATTGCGCGGACTCCCGCTTCTCGGCCGCATGCTGAAATGCCTCCAGCAGCAAACGACGAATCTCGATGTCTCCGGGGCCACCAGGCCGATATTCGGAAACGCCCTGCCCCCTCGCCACGGCGTCGATATACTCGACCCTGCGCACCAGCACCCCGGGCAGGATCGCCCCCAGGTCGCTGAACTTCCTCCAGTAGAAGCGCGTGCGGTTCGAGTCCTCTGAGATGACGCCGTTGAGCACGATCGCCGCCGGTGTGGCCGTACGGCTCCAGAGCCGCCGAAGCGGAACGGTGGCATCCAGATCGTTCGACGAGGCCTGTCCAGGGGTGAGCAGCACATCAGCATATTCGGCAAGGTCAGACATATGCACCAGATCGCGGCCGGCGGTGTCGATGATGATTAGCTCGAAGCCTTGCTTCCTTCCCCAGGCAATAGCCGCGCGCGTCTTGCCGATGGCGCAACGGATCACCTTGGGATTGGCCTGCTGGCGGCGGCTGGCCCATTTCACACAGTTCTGCTGATCTTCGTCCAGATCGGTATCGATGATCAGCACCCGCAGACCGTCGCAGGCAGCGGCAACGCCGACATTGACAGCCAGGGTGGATTTCCCCACGCCGCCCTTTTTCGCGACCATCATGGCGACGAAGCTGACGAAACCCGCTGGCAGGACGATGCGAGGGACGGGGTGGGGGGCAGGAAGCACTCGGGGGCGTTTGAACAAACTGTCGAGGATCATTGGGAGACCTTTTCAACCGGATTCGTAAGATATACGATTTGAGCGACACGAATCAACCCCGGCCCATGGATCACCTTCTTCACCTTCGTAATGCCAGGGCCCAGCGCGTCCCCTGGGCCGATGTAGCCAAGGCCCTGCTGGCGCTGGAACAACGAGGTCCGCTCGACGAAACTGGTCATCCCTGGATTCAGGTGGCCGCAGGCGTCTCGGGCTACTCCAGCAACCATCTTCGGCGGATGACCAAGGCCTGGCAGGCCATCCTGGAAATCGGAAGGGCATATCCTGGCCACACCGATCGGCTTCGTGGGCTGTCGGCATCGCATGCCGAAGTTCTGGCACGACTATGGCAGGCCGCGCCCGATAAGGTCCACAGCCTGCTCATTGCGGAACGCTGGCCAGCCTATGGCGACCTGCTCGCCTTGTATGAAGCCAGCCGCATACGTCAGGGAGCACCAGCGGCGGCCGGCAGGCTGGCTGCTTCGGCATTCCGGAGAAGGGTGCAGAGCCTGCTGGCCGATCACATCACGACCGGCGAAGTCATCGCGCCCTATCTTTATCATACCTACGCCAAGACAGATTTTCTGCATGTGACGGCAACGGTGCCCATCACCGTGCATGCCGCTTACGACTGCCTTGTCGTTCCGCCAAAAATCGATGCCGACCTGGTCCAGAGGCGCTTCTTGTCACTCGCGACGGAAGCCAGCTTCTTCGACAGATTCTGGCTGGTCCTTTCGGACGCCCATAATCTGAATCCTATTATGAGCAGTATCGACATCCTGGGATTGACCAATATGGGCGTGATGGTGCCGGCCGGGTCGCGGCTCGACATTATCCATCACCCCATCGGCCCGCCCTTCCCAGACCGTCGTCCCTTGCACCGGGCGTTCATGGCCAGGAACGGACAGCGGATCCTCGCCAAATGGCAGCGCCGAAAGGAATGAGCGCAGGTCGAAATGGCGCACAAAACCTATCATGGCCGCCGGCCGACTACAGACATGCCTGTGCTTCTCTGGCCTAAAGGGCGTCTGCACTTTCCTCCGTGGCGACGCCGTTACTCTCGAGGGCCTCAACAGTCGTATTCAGCCAGTCATCGCACAGATCCTCGGCAAACCGATCCCGATTGCCCGCCAGGCGACCGATCTCAGAGCCCAGACTGGCAGCGTTGATGGCACGCCCATTGGACAATAGGGATAAAGTGGCATTGGTGATCAACTGCCGGGCGCGACCTATGGTCTGACCCGAGGTCAACCAGGCCTCTCGCTTGAGCGCCTGCCTTTGCCGGGCGAGCGCCTCCTGCTCTCGGTCGATGGCTTCGAGTCTCGTGAGGGCTTCAGCTAAGGGGCTCATCGGCCGGCACCTTCTTCGCTTCCAGCTAGGTAACCGTGATCAGCACCATCCTGCACTCCAAAATACTCGTAGAATCGCGGATGTGGCTGGAACGGACGGGAGAGCGCATTACCAGGCGTAGTCATGGCCACAAGGTCCTGCTCAAGCCTATAAGCGTACCACAGATCGGCGTCCCCGTTCAGGGACTGATCCATCATGTGGACAACGGACTTGGCTGAGATCGGACCGGGCGACTGCCTCTCGGCATGGGCCACCAGTTGGGCCACCATTCGCTCAAGATGAGGATTGCCCCAGCCAAGAACGCGCTCCAGAATGGCACTGCGCTCCAGCGAAGACGCGGCTTTGAGGTTCTGCACGATCTCCTCGGCCGCTATGATGAGGTGATGCTTGCTCCGACGGTAGAGCTTGGACCGTTCTACCACATGAGGGCCGGTCATCCTCTCCACCGCCGGACGCATCGGATCGGGCGGAACGGGGGTGGGCATGCCCGACCAATCGACAAGGCTCAGATCGCGCCAGGCCTTGTGCCTGGCGAGGACGTGAAGCGTCCGCACTGCGTCGTCATCTAGCGGACCCTCAATCAGGATTCGGTTGCCGTTATCAATAATGACCGTTCGGCCGACGACCAGAGCCAACCCTAGACCCTCCACCGACCGATGCCGATCGACCGCCACGCCTCGGCCCATGATCGCCGTCATCGCGATCTCAATGGCCAGCGGCTTGATCTCCTGCCCCACATGCTGCCACGAAGTGAGCACCGCCATATTGTCTAGTTCCGTTTCCAGCGCGGCCAGCAGGCTCTTCCTTTCCTCATGCAATTTTTCGATGCGATCACCGATGGCATCATGTTCCTCTCGCAGGTTGCGTTGCGCGTCGCGCCGGTCGAGCATCTTGGTGGCGCCGGCCGCCAGACGATTGCGCACAATCTTGCGGGGGAGGTAATCCTCGGGTGGCAACGTGTCTTCACGTTCTACGTTTGGTCGCGGATCAAAACAAACGTCGATCCCACAGGTCTCTGCGATGCTATCGAACAGACCGGCCACGTGCCGCCGGACGCTGGAGCGGAACCACACATCGAGTTCGCGGCATTTACCCGCAGAGAAACCGGCATTCGTCAGCACACGCGTCGAGATCAGGCCATGCAGGTGATCGTTGGGTTGTCCGTCCGCCGCCGGCAACGTTTCCCAGTCAACCTGCACGGCCAATCCCATCACCGCGAACGGGGCATAAAGATCTCCAACGAACTGACTAATTCGGTCAGTAGCCAGTTGCCGCGGCCAGGCTATATCGAAGAATCTTGCCTCCCGGGCGTCGCGGCGGATCTCCGCTTGTCTGGCCGCCTCCCAGATTGCCTCCCGGGCCCAGATGCTCGGATCGACGCCGTCCGGCAGCATGAGCCATTGCTGCATATGCACGACCGTCTCGCCGCCGCGTCGCTTGGCGACCGGAATGCCATCCGGGTATTCGACGCCCATCTGGTACGTCGATCGGCCCGGCGCGCTCCAGCCTTCCTGGCGAGAAACCCCACCGTAACTCACCCCAGGCAAACCAACAGTTCCCATCTCGCACCCTCGCGACGTGTTAGTGAATGAACGCGTCGGCGAGCATCAGGGACAATCTTGCATAAAAACCCATCACGATGGCGTGATCCTACGCCATCGTGGCATCAAATGGGAGGGTGATCGCGGCACATACGTTTTCGGAATAGAACGCCATCATTGGATCGCGTTTCGATGCTCGCCACTGGTCAACTTGACACAGGCTGCTGGCCGCCGACCAAAGGAGCCAATCCCGATACCGGCCAGGATCGCAGCGCTGAGCAACGCGTTCATGGTAGCTGGATGGGGCGATCGGCAGAACCCTGCAGATCGGCTCGACCCATAAGCATCCCGGTGCTCATCAATGAACGCGATCATGCTTGAACGGGTGGTCAAGCTCCGCCTGGGCGAAATGTGCGGAGGCTTTGCGCACAATCTCGTTGGCCCGACGCAGTTCCCGGGTCTCCCGTTCCAGGGACTTGAGCTTCAGCCATATCCGTCGTCACGCCAGCACGCTTGCCGCCCTCTACCTCGGCCTTCTTGAGCCACCCATTTGAGGGTGTGCGCAGAGCAACCGATCTTGCCAGCCACCGACACCACCGCCGCCCAGCGGGACGGATACTCCCCGCGATGCTCTTGCACCATCCGCACCGCCCGGGCGCGAACCTCACTCGAAAACTTGTTCGTCGTCTTGCTGGTCATGCTCTATCTTACTTAGGAGCTAGAGCCTCCTGTCTTTGCGAGATCGGCTATTGTGGAACTACGGGCGGCATCCCGCGAGCCTCCGGGGTCATTGATCAAGCCCGTTTGCCGGCAAGGGAGCCGCCCGTTTCTTCGCATTCATCCTGAACAGTTGATTGGGGCTGTTGGTCAGACCCCGCAGAACAGGAACAGGAGACATGATGGACCAGATTTATATCGGCGTTGATGTGGCCAAGGCTTGGCTCGACATTTACCACCCAGCTCGCGGTGCCGAACGCATCGAGAACACTCCAGCCAGCATCCGCAGTTTTGCCCGCCTCGTGGTACGTGAAGGAGCGTGGGTCATCTTCGAAGCCAGCGGAGGGTACGACCGAGCACTGCGTGATGGACTCGAGGTCAACAAAGCCAGCTTCAGCCGCGTCAATCCCCGGCAGGCGCGTGATTTCGCCAGAGCCATGGGGGTGATCGGAAAGACCGACCGCGTTGATGCCCGCATGCTGGCAACTTTCGGGCAAAAGCTGCAGCCAACACAGACGCCCCCCATTGCGGCCACCAGGCAAGTTCTGCTCGCTCAGATTACCCGGCGTCGTCAATTGGTTGAGATGAGAAAGCAGGAGGCAACCCGTCTCCAGCAAACGACAGACAGCGTTTCCAGATCCGATATGAAAAGCCTGATCCTGGTTCTGGAACGGCGAATTGCAAAGGTCGAGGCCAGAATCGCCGAGATCATCCAATCATCGCCCGCAATGGCCGAAATGGACCGCATGCTTCAGTCAGTGCCTGGAGTAGGCATGATCGTGTCCGCAACCTTGATAGCCGAACTGCCGGAAATCGGCACGATTGATCGGCGGAAGATTGCGGCCCTGGCCGGTCTCGCACCGATCGCCCGTGACAGCGGTCAGCGACAGGCCAAACGGGTCATCGGCGGCGGAAGAGCAACCGTCAGAACAGTTCTGTATCTCGCCGCATTGCACGCGTCACGGCATTCGGCAACGTTCAGAGCTTTTCGGCGCAAGTTGCAGGACTCGGGGAAACCAGTGAAAGCCGCGCTCACCGCGACAGCCAGAAAGCTGCTCACCGTGCTGAACAGCATGATTGCGGACGGTGCCTACTTCCGGGAAATCGTGCCCGCATGAATACAGTTGCCGGCAAACCCGGAGCGGCTCAGGCTTCTGGGCCGTCAAGATCCAACACCTCCGACTTGAAAGACCGGCACCAGCGTTCCATCTAGGCCAAAAGCGCGCGCAATCGCGTCGAAACCTTAGAGCTTCTCTCACTAAGGTTGGAAGCACTTCTTTGGTTCACCATGACGCACCCCTCCCTCCCCCACCAGATCGCCTTACCTTCGACCTCCACCGAGAGGCATGTATGACCCGCGCCGCTCTCTACGCCAGGTTCTCCACCGACCGGCAGGACCCTCTAACGATCGATGATCAGCTTCGGCAGTGCGAGGAGTATTGCATCAAGAAGGGGATGACAGTGGTGGCCACCATTGCTGACGAGGCAATATCGGGGGCGACTTCAAAGACGCGGCCGGGTGTCCAGCGACTCCTGGATCTGGTCAAGGGAGGCAAGATCGACGTCATCGTTTGCACTTCCCTGGATCGCCTCACCCGTGATCCAGAGCTGAACGAGAAGCTTTTAAAGGTCTTGCCCTACCATGGCGTGGAAACCCATTTCACGCAGCGGGACGGCATCATGACGCCCCTGGAAAGTCGGCTCCGCGCCATCGTCAGTGCCGAGCAGTTGGACGATGTGCGCGTCAAAACTTGGCAGGGCCAACGCGGACACCACCTGCGTGGCAAGGCCGTGGCTGGGGTCGCATATGGATACAAGGTGACCATCCAGCACGATGCCAAGGGCGACCGTATCCCGGGCCTTAGGGAGGTCGACCCGGAGGAGGCCGAGGTCGTGCGGCGCATTTTCAAGGACTACAGCCTTGGCGAGTCACCGCGTGCCATTGCTAGAGCGCTCAATGAAGAGAAAATCCCGGGTCCAAGCGGCTACGAATGGCGTGATACGACAATCCGCGGGCACAAAAAGCGCGGCACCGGCATCCTGAACAACGAGACCTACATCGGCTTGCGAGTATGGAACCGTCAGAAGTATTTAAAGAACCCTGAGACGGAGAAGCGCAACTCGAGGGTGAACGACTCGTCAGTGCACGAGACCGTCGAGGTGCCGGAACTGCGTATCGTCGACCAAGAGCTCTGGGACCGCGTCAAGGTGAAACAGAGCTTGCGAACCAAGATCGTAGAGGAGACGGCCGGCAACAAGCTCACCGGGAACAAGCGTCCTGCCTACATCTTCTCCGGCCTGATCGAATGCGGCCCGTGTGGCGGCCCGTACGCCATCATGGGCGAGAACCGGTACGGCTGCACCAATCACCGCAAGGATCGCGGATGCGACAACGGTCGCTCCGTGATGCGCAGCGAACTGGAGCAAAGGGTGAATTCCGCCATCCCCGGCGCCTTGCTCACCCCTGCTTTGATAGAGGACATTCGCGCCAACGTCGCGAGACAAGTCGCCGCCGCAGCCGGACAACCCGGGCAGGACGCCAAGGATCTACGGGCCAGGCTCCGCAAGGTGCAGAAGGAAATCGACAACCTCATGCTGGCCTTCAAGGCGGGAGCGCGATCGGCGACGATGATCGAGGAGATGGCAAAGGCCGACAAGGTCAAGGCGGACCTGGCGGCGCAGATCGAAAAGATAAAGACTGGTGGAGACCCTTCCAGGGCGAAGGTTCAGGTGCCGGTGATCAACCCCTCCATGTTGAGAATCGCTGGCCAGGCGCTAGCGGACGCCGCTGGTGACGGCTCCGATCATGACTCGGCAAGGGAGTGGCGAGAAATGGCGCGCTCGATGATCCAGAAGATCGTCGTCCATCCACTGAAAACGCGGGGGGTTGCACTTGAGGTCCATGGCCGGCTCGCGGTCATGCTGGCTGCTGTCGAGGCATGGAACGCTGAGGAAGCAAGGCTTCAGCGGAGCTTCCTGGCGGAGTATGTTAAACTTCGGGAAAAGGGAAAGTTCGTTACCGCCGAGGACCGTATTCGCTTCCTCCAGGACATGAACGTCCAGATAGAAAGAAGAAAGCGCTCTTTCGAGCGCTTTCAACTTACGGTGGTTGCGGGAGCAGGATTTGAACCTGCGACCTTCAGGTTATGAGCCTGACGAGCTACCGGGCTGCTCCATCCCGCGTCAATTAGTCGATAACAGTGCCGGTGGGGCCGTCATCGTGCGAGGCTTGCTCGCGACGTGAGGGGTATATAGGGGGTCGAAGCTGATAGCTCAACCCCAAAAGCGGCCTCGCGTGACGCTTTTTTGACGCCGCGTTTTTTCTGGCAGCATGCCTGTCATTTTCGTCAGCTTCGGCTAGGGTAGGCAGGCTTCCATACCACTTGCCGGGATACCCTCATGAAATTGAAGCCGCTTGGCCGCACCGATCTGCGGGTTACTGAAATCTGCCTGGGCACCATGACCTGGGGCAGCCAGAATACCGAGGCCGAAGGCCACGCCCAGATCGACATGGCGCTCGATGCCGGCATCAATTTCATGGACACGGCCGAGATTTACGCGGTGCCGCGCAGCCCCGAGACCTCGGGCCGCACCGAGGAGATCATCGGCAACTGGTTCAAGAAGACCGGCAAGCGCGACCAGTGGATCCTGGCCTCCAAGGTCGCCGGCGGCCCGGTGGATTTCATCCGCAATGGCACGCGCACCAGCGGCAAGACGCTGCGCGAGGCCTTCGAAGCCAGCCTCAGTCGCCTGCAGACCGACTATATCGATCTTTACCAGATCCACTGGGCCGGCCGTGGCAGCTACAATTTCGACGGCTCCTGGACCTACCAGCCGCACAAGCAGGACACGGCAGATGCCCTCGCCAATATCGAGGACATGCTGGAAACCCTGGGCGCCCTGGTCAAGGAGGGCAAGCTGGGCCATGTCGGCGTCTCCAACGAGACCACCTGGGGCATGGCGCAATGGCTGCGCATCGCCGAGGCGCGCGGCCTGCCCCGGATCGTTTCGGTGCAGAACGAATACAACCTGCTGCGCCGCCATTTCGACCTCGATCTGGCCGAACTCAGCCACCACGAGGACGTCGGCCTGCTCGCCTATTCCCCGCTCGCCGGCGGGCTGATCACCGGCAAGTATTTCGACGGCCAGATGCCCAAGGGCAGCCGCGGCGACTATCAGAAGAGCTTCTGGCGCCTCAACGAGCAGTCCGAGGCCGCCGGTAAGCAATATCTCGCCTTGGCCGAACGCCATGGCCTTGATGTCTCGCAGATGGCCATCGCCTTCGCGCTGACCCGCCCCTTCATGACCTCGGTCATCATTGGCGCGACCAGCACCGCACAGCTGGCCAATGCCATCGCCGCCCACAAGGTTACGCTGTCGCCCGAGCTCATTGCCGAGATCGACGCCATCCACCGCCGCTATCCCCGCACGGTCTAGCGGCGGCCCGTCGTCTTTTGCCGCGATCACGCTATAACAGGCAGGCAAAGCCAATTCGGGGACGCCCTTGTCGACGCTGATTTCCACCCTGTTTCCGCTGATCTGCTATCTCGCCTACAACATCATCGTGCCGCAGGTGGAAAAGCTGCGGCCCTCGCTGTCGGTGATCATGAACATGCAGCGCCGCCGCTGGGTGGCCAATGCGACGCTGCGGGAATCGCCCTTCGATGCCATTCTCTCGGGCAATATCATGGGCTCGGTCAGCTTCCTCGCCTCGACGGCGGTGCTGCTGATCCTCGCCATCTTTGCGGTGTTCGGGCAGATCCCGGCGCTGATGGAGACGCTCAATTCCCTCTCGCTCGACCGCGTCTATACCCTCGTCGATGTCCAGCTGCACCTGGTGGTCATGCTGGCCATGTTCGTGCTGGCCTTTTTTGCCTTCACCCTGTCGCTGCGCCAGTTCAACCATTTCTGCATCATGCTGGGCGCCATCGACCATGTCGGCGGCACGACCGACGAAGAGATCGACGCCATCACCCGCATGAACGCGCTGGGCGCCAAGAACTTCAACAGCGGCATCCGCGCTTATTACTTCTCGGTCGCCTCGGTTGCCTGGTTCATCTCAGAATGGCTGCCGATCGTCGCCTGCATCCTCACCGTGATGATCCTGGCGCATCGCGAGTTCTTTTCCTCGGCCCACCGCACCGCGGCCTCGGCCGCGGTCATCGCGGCGCGGCGGCAGCAGGAAAAGCTGAAGCTCTAGCCTCGGGAACAGCCGGCGCCAGGTGGCGGTCGAGAAAGGCCGCCACGTCCTTGAGCACCGGCGCGATGGCCCGGGCCGGCCGGCCTAGCGCTAGCAGCGTCGCCGGGTGCCCGAGCGCCGGATAGTGGCGCTCCTCGGCAGTCACGCCCACAGCCCGCAGCCGCGCGGCCAGCGCGCTGCTGTTGCGCGGCAGCACCAGGCGGTCCTTGCCGCCATGGCCCAGCAGGACCGGTGGCGCGTCGGCGCTGACATGGTTGACCGGCTGCGTTGTCGCCGGATCGCGCACAGCGCCAAAGGTCCGCAGGCTGATCGGGCCGTCGAACGGGAAGAAATCATAGGGACCCGACAGGCCCACCAGGCACCGCACGCGGTCCCGCAGCCCCGCCTCGGCCAGATAGGCCGGATGCAGCGCCAGCATGGCCGCATTATAGGCACCCGCCGAATGGCCCATCAGGGCGATGCGCCGCCCGTCCCCACCATGCGCCCCGATCCGGGCCGCCACCCACGACAGCGCCTCGGTGCAGTCGTCGAGAAAGCCGGGATATTCCACCTCCGGAACCAGCCGGTAGTCGGCGATCACCGTCACATAGCCCAGGGCCGCCAAAGCGCGCCCGGCAAATTCATAATGGCGCCGGTCGCCATCCATCCATGAGCCGCCATAGACGAAAAACACCACCGGCAGCGGCCCGCGGGCCTGGCGGGGCGCGTAGATATCCAGCGCCTGTCGCGGCAGCCGCCCATAGGGCACATCACGCGCCACACGGCGCGACCCCGCATCCTTGGGACTAAGCGCATTGACGATGCCGAGCAGTGAAAGTGCCATGATGCCTCTTCTTACCCACAAGCTACGCACCATTAGCCCGGATGGTTTCGTCGACATATGACCACGGCAGCGGCGCAGCCGCAGCGTGGCCATGGAATGACGTGTCCCGCCAGGGACGCGACATTACATGACCTTGACAATCACCTAATGGAGTCGCTTTATGCCGCCAGCAAGCTCCACCTGACCCCGTCGCGCCCATGCTCGTCTGCCAATGCAACATGATCACCAGCAAGGAGATTGAGGATATCGTCCTCGATCTGCTCAGGGCCGATCCATGGCAGCTGGTCGTGCCCGCCAAGGTCTATGGTGAGCTCAATCGCAGGGCCAAATGCAGCGGCTGCGTGCCGAATGTGGTGGACATTATCGTTCGGGTCACCGAAAACTACCACGCGCAGCAAGCCCAACAGTCCGGCGACGTCGTATCGCTCCCGACTGGGCTCGAAAAGCTCAAGCAGCAACGGAGTGGAGTACGTCGTGAAAGGCGAAGCACAGGTCATCGAGCGGCTTAATGAAGCCCTTTTTCTGGAACTCGGTGCGGTCAACCAGTATTGGGTCCACTATCGTCTGTTGGACGACTGGGGCTACAAGAAGCTCGCTTCCAAGGAGCGCGCTGAATCCATTGAAGAAATGCATCACGCCGACCGGCTGATCGAGCGCATTATCTTCCTCGAAGGTCACCCCAATCTGCAGCGCGTTGCGCCTTTGCGAATCGGCCAGACCATCAAGGAAGTGCTCGAGGCCGATCTCGCCGGCGAGTATGACGCGCGCGCGGCCTACAAGGCCAGCCGCGAGCTCTGCGAACAGCTCGGCGACTATGTCTCCAAGAACCTGTTCGAGGCCCTGCTGACCGACGAGGAAGGCCATATCGACTTCCTCGAGACCCAGCTCGAGCTCCTCGACAAGATCGGCGTCGAGAAATACGGCCAGCTCAATTCCGCTTCGGCCGACGAAGCCGAATAAACCAGATCGCTCTGCCACCGCCCGGGACCTGTTCCGGGCGGTTTTGTTTTGCCCGCTGTCGGAGACACCCATGACCTGGCATACCGGACGCCTCATCGACCATGTGCATCTGCGGGCAAGGAACTTCGTCGCCACGCGGCATTTCTATACTGCTGTGCTGGGCGTGCTGGGGCTCAGGATCGACCAGTCCGGCGAAGGCTGGTTCCAGGTCGACGAGCTCTTCGTCGATGCGGCCGACGCCCGCACCATCCCCACCCATATCCACCTGGCCTTCCAGGCCCGCGACCGGGCCATGGTCGACGCCTTCTACAAGACGGCCTTGGCCGCCGGCGGCAGGGACAATGGCGCCCCGGGCGAGCGGCACTACCACCCGGGCTATTACGCCGCCTTCGTGCTCGATCCCGATGGCAACAATATCGAGGCCGTGTTCCACGGCCCGGTGCAGCGCTCGGCCGCCTCTGTGGAACTCAATCCGGCCTAGCGTCGTCCTCAGGCCACGGCACGATTGTCAATTCCGGCCAGATCGCCTTGTTGCGCTCGGCCTTTGCGTGGTGGGTGAGACGGTTGTCGAGAGCAGGGTTCGGGGTCACCCGGAACGCGAATATGTCGTCGAGCCCGAACGGGCTGAAGATGCTGATGCTGTCATCCACCTCCAGTCGCGCTGCAACCGCATGGGTCTTTGAGGCGAAGTAGAGCATCATCTCGGCGCTGCTGCGCAACTGCGGATAGGGCGTGCCGAACTTCTGCGGAAACCAGATATGGACGCGCGCCTGATTGCGCACTTCGACCGGAATGGGCAGCCCCTCAAACCGGGCCGCGGCACGCTGGATCACCGCATCTTCGGCCTCATAGCTGAGATCGCTGCCATCGAAATAGACAACATCGGCATCCTTGATGCCCGTCAGCGCAGGCCGCCCGGTCAGCACATTCCATACCGTATTGTAGATCGCGCCCGACCCCAGCAACGGATCGGGCAGATCAAGCTCGCGCAGTCCCTCCAGCACCGTCATGAGCACCGGCTCACCCCGGACGATGCCTTCCAGTATTTGGCGCTGCACGGCCGGATCGGCCCCGGCGAATCTAAGGTGGTCAGTTGCAGGCATGGATGTACTGAGCTTCCGGTCAGGCCGAGTCGAGAGGGATGGTTTTCGAGAACCGGAGCGCAGCGTACATCAGTACGTGAGCACCGGAAGCGCAGAAAATCACCCCTCGCAGGCCGGCATCACCGGAAGATCATCGCATCCGCTAGTTCTCGATCGGCTGGAACATCGCATTCATCTGCTCGACGATCTGCTCCATCGGCGCGATGGCCTCGGGCAGCTGCTCGGGCGCATCGGGCGCCACCGCGACATAGGGCACGCCGCTGGGAAATGCCCCGAACATCTGGAAGAAGGCCACCATGTCGTCCAGCACCGGCATGCGCCAGCGCCACAGCGCCCCCAGCGCCAGCACCGGCTCCATATGGCCATAGCCCTCGTAGTAGCGGGTGGTGACCCACACGCCGCTATCCTTGAGCTTTTGGGCAAAGCGCTCGGTATTCTGCATGCGCACGATGGGATCGGTCGTGCCGGTGGCCAGGTACATCGGCGGCGCCTCGCTGGTCACCAGGTTGATCGGCTGGGTGCCCTGCGGATTGGGCGCGCCGCCAAACACGTCGCGCACCTCGTTATATTCGAAGGGATAGAAGTCGAACGGCCCCGACAGCGCCGCCACCGCCTGGATAGACATGCTGACATCGAATTCACGCAGGAAGGACGGGTCCAGCGCCAGCATCACCGCATTATAGGCTCCGGCCGAATGCCCGGCGAGAAACAGCCGGTTGGGGTCGCCGCCATAGTTGGCAATATTGGTCTGCACCCAGCTCAGGGCGCTGGCACTGTCATAGAGAAAATCGGGATAGGTGACATCCGGGAACACCCGGTAATCGGCGATCACCACGACAAAGCCGCGCGAGGCCAGGGCCTGGCCGACGAACTGGTATTCGTACTTCTCGCCCCGGCTCCAGCCGCCGCCATAGATGAAGAACACCACGGGCGCCAGCGTGCCGCGCGCTTCGGGCGCATAGACGTCGAGCTTGTGGCGCGCGCCATCGGCATAGGCAATGTCGGCGCCGACCTTGACCGTGCCGGCATCCATGGCAGCCGGCAGGTTGAACGGATCCATGATCGAGAGGGCAAAGGCCTTGCCGGGAAGCACGACACTGGCCATCAGGGCGCCGATGAAGGCACGGCGCGACAAGGAATAGGAGCGGGGCATTGGTCACTACATGATTTGGGAGAGACACTGGCTAGCAGTCAAAGCCGGGCATTTTGTGGCACGGGCCTGCCTGGGCATGTCGTCGGATGCAGGGGCGGAAATGGGCGAGGGCAGGCGCCTCCAATGGTTGGAAACTGACCTGCCCTCTACTTAAGCGCGATAAAATTGCTCCCAATCCGTTTACAGAGGGTTAACGTTTGAGCCGGTCGAGCAGCCTCCCGGAGATGTGACCATCCGCCGGCAATCCCACCCGGCTCTGATAGGCCATCACGGCCGCCCGCGTCTTGGGGCCGACCACCCCATCTGGCGAGCCGGCGTCAAATCCGGCACGACCCAGCAGGGTCTGCAATTCCGCCCGCTGCGCCTTGGTCAGTGCATAGTCACCCGCCGGCCAGGGCGTCGCAAAGCCCCCCGTGCCGATGATGCGATCCGCCAGGTGGCCGACCGCCAGGGCGTAGCTGTCCGAATTGTTGTAGCGCTTGATCACATCGAAATTGGGCAGCAGCAGGAAGGTCGGTCCGGCCGCGCCAGCCGGCATATAGAGCCGGCCGACATCGCTGGGGCGCGGAAACGGCCGGCCCGAAACGCGCTGGATGCCCATGGCCTGCCACTGGCTGAGCGGCGCCCGCTCGAGCTGGCGCGCCCCGGCAAAATCGAAGCCGCTCGGCAGCTTGACCTCGTAGCCCCAGGTCTCGCCCGGCCGCCAGCCGAAATTGTTGAGATAATTGGCCGTCGAGCCCAGCGCATCCTGCACCGAGTTCCAGATATCCTTCTTGCCGTCACCATTATAGTCGACGGCATAGCGCATGAAGCTCGAGGGCATGAACTGAGTGTGGCCCATGGCGCCCGCCCAGGAGCCCACCATGTTACGGGGGCTTACATGCCCGTCCGAGACGATGCGCAGCGCCGTCAGCAACTCATCGCGGAAGAAGTCCGTGCGATAGCCGCCCTCAGTCAGCGTGGCCAGCGCATGGATGGTGTTTTCACCACCCATGAAGCCACCGAAATTGGTTTCCATGCCCCAGATGGCCAGCACGATTTCCGGCTGCACACCCCAGCGCTGCTCCGACCCCGTCAGCGTCTGGTTCCACTCCACCCGCATGGCCTGGCCCTTCTGCGCCTGGCCGGCGGTGACCCGCTTGTCGATATATTGCTGCACGGTCTGGGAAAATTCGGGCTGCTTCTTGGTCAGCTCCATGACCTTGGGAATGTAGTTATAGCCGGAAAAGGCGGATTCGAACGCCGCCCGGCTCACCCCGCGCGCCTCCGCCTGCGGCCAGAGCCCGCGCACGAAATCGGCGCTGTTGGCCAGGCTCGGCGCCACGGTGGCCACGCTGAGCGCGGCAGCCAGCGCCAGGGCCGAAAACCCACGGAAAAGGATGACGGTCTTGCTGTTCGAACGGAACATTTGGGGCCTCGTGATACGCGAATACGAAAAACACGGCTGCGCCGGCTGTGCCGCAACGGGCGCGTATCACTATTTTAACCCACCAAATTAAGATCGCCTTAAGGCAACGCTCGCGGCCCGATCACGAAACGGTCAGCCCCGGCTCGGCTCGCCCGGCAGCTCGGGCGTGCCGCCCTCCCGACTTTCCCCGTCGATCACCGGCAAAGCCGGCCGGCGGGCCGGCGCGCTGGCGACATAGGTCACGTGCGGATAGGGGATCTCGATGCCGCGCTCGGCGAAGATGGTCTTGACCAGCTCGCTATAGGCGCGGCCCGCCGCCCAGTGCTTGCCCGGCAGCGTCTTGATGCGGGCCCGTACCGTGACGGCGGAATCGGCAAAGGCGATGATGCCCTGCATGTCCAGTTCGTCGATGATGTTCTCGCCATGCTCGGTCTGCATCAACTGGTCGAAGGCGTCATGCATGGCCTGCTTCACCTCCGCAATGTCGCTGTCATAGGCCACGCCGATCTCCGCCACATGGAAGGAGAAGCCGCGCACCATGTTGGAGACCTGGTCGACCGAGGAAAACGGGATCAAATGCACCGTGCCGCCCAGGTCGCGAATGGTCACCGAGCGGATGGTGAGCTTTTCCACCACGCCCGACTTGCCACCCGCCTCCACCACGTCGCCCTCATTCATCACATTCTCGAACTGGATGAAGATGCCGGTGATGATGTCCTGCACCAGCTTCTGCGATCCGAAACCGATGGCGAGGCCAATCACCCCCGCGCCGGCCAGGAGCGGGGCGATATTCACCCCGATCTGGGCCAGCGCCAGCATCAGCCCGAACACCACAAGCGCGATGGTGAAGGCGTTCTTGAACAGGCCCAGCAGCGTCTTCTCGCGCGCCGTCGGCGTCTTGCCGATGCTGGTATTGAGCCGGTACTCGACCCACGAAGCCACCACCACATGCAGCACGATGCAGACCAGGATGATCAGCGCCGCCGAAATCACCGACCCCGCCACCTGCTGGCCGCCATCGCTGCCGATCCAGCCGACAAAGTCGAACAGCGCCCAGGCCTGGGCAATGGCCAGCAGCACGCCGGCAATCACCACCCAGCGCACCACCAGCATCACATGGGGCACGAAGGCATGCAGCCGCGTCTCGAGCAGCGGCAGGCGCCGCTTGATATCCTCAGGCAGACTCAGCCCCGCGCTGACAAAGCGCGCGATGAAGCCGACGATGACCACGCCGACCAGGATGGCTATGGCCGATTGCACGGTGGCGCCCAGCATGAAGGGCAGCGCCTGTTCCGGATTGGCAAACCACACGACCAGCAGCGTCACGAGGTAGACGATCGCCACCACATGCCAGTATTGCCCCAGCAGGATCAGCAATTGCCCGGTGCCGTCATTGCCCCGCCGGGCCGCAATGCCGGTCAGCCAGGTCCGCACGTCGTCCTTGTTCTGCAGCACGACGATAATGCCGATGGTAACAGCCGTGGCCATCACCAATACCTGCACCGCCGATGCCGCGCCCACCGACAGGTTGGCCGCCAGCAGCGGCGTTATGAACAGGAAGGTATAGCCCAGGAGCGAAATGATCCGCCCCAGCCAGAATGACCAATAGGCCGCATTGTCGTCGGTCACACCGATCAGCCGCAGCGACTCGTAGCGCGGCTGCAGGATGGCGCGGGCCACCAGCTTGCTGGTCTCGACGAGGAGGAAGGCATTGAGCAGCAGCGACTGGTTGATGCCCATGCGGCCCGTGGCACCACCGACCAGCATCAGGGCCACCACATAGCCGATCGCCCAGGCCAGCAGCACCGAGCCCAGGTCCACCACCAGCGCTCCGAGCATGCCCAGGATCCGCGAGGGCCAGCCGCGCCCCGCCACCCGGCGCGCAATCAGCCCCTGGGCCCAGAGCACGATGATCCGCAATGCCAGAAAACTGCCGAACAGTCCGGCCCCCACCAGCACGACGCCGATGGCCACATCACGGAAACCGTCGAGATCGGCACTCAGCGTGCCGCTCAGCCCCTGCTGCAGCTCGATAAATACCCCGCCCAGTGAGCGCAGCGTCGTCGAGGTGCCCTCGGCTGCCGCCCGCGTATATTCAGCGAGCTGGCGCACGATGCTGAGATCAGGCGGCGCCTCGGCCGGTACGCCCGCTTCTTCCGTCTGACGCAACCGCTCCAGCAGGGCCGCACGGGTTTCATCATTCTCGATGATGCGGATCAGCTCGTCGATCCCCGCCTCGCTGGCCACTGGCGCTGGCTCTTCCGGCAGGAACTGGGCCATGGCCTGGGCGGGGGCGAGCAGCAGAAGGATCAGCAGGGCGAGAATGCGCATCAATATATCCAGCAGGTCAGTTTCGGCAGGAAGGGCGACGGGTCGGCATACTACCCAGGTGGATACGCCGGGACAGCCTTAAGGTTCAACCGCCCAGCCCGCTTTCCTCGGCGGCGCCGCCCCCGGGGCTATTGGCGGGCCGGCTCCGCGGTGACGATTTCACCGCGCCAATAGACGAACTCGCCTTCGGGCAGGACCCACGCTACCTCGCCGAACCGCGGCAAGCGATAATTGCCAAAGCGCGCATAGCCGCTGAAGCGGCCGATCCAGCGCGTGGCGATGTTCTGGTCCCCCACCGCACGCGGCCGGTCGTCGGCTTCCATGCTCACCACATCGCCATCTGCGTCAAAACCCAGCCGCACGCGCGCCGGGCCACCTTCGGTCTGTAGCGCAACCTCGACGGTCCGCTCGTCGACCTGCCGCCACGTGAGACCGGCTGAATTGACGATGGCGTCGGGATTCCACGCCAGCTCCGCCAGGAACCGCATGGCCTCGCCCCGGCTCACATCGGCACCCCTGGAATTGGCAACCGGCACCGAGCCGGCAAGTCTGGCCTCCAGCCACCCCTCACCCGCCACATAGCCATCCACCACGACCACGGGGATGATCGCAGCCATGCGCCCCCGTGCCTGCCAGACAAAACCCGGATCGCGCGTCCCTGAAATCTGGGTTGCCTCGATGGGAAGCCAGTCCTGCCCGGGCGCCAGCTTCATCTCCGCTTTTTGCGTGATCGTCATTGTGGCCGGGCCACCTGGTTGCCCACCATTGCGGGCTGCGAAGGCGAGAGCCAGCGACGGGATCGCCGCCTCGTCGGGCGGAGCCGAGGTCTGCGCTGCAATCAGCCGTCTGATGGCCGCGTCGGTCCCTGCCGCGAACCGCGCCGCGAGGGCGAAGTGCGCGACGACAAGCCCGACAACACTGAGCATGGCCACGATCAAGAGCATCTTCATCAGGCATCATACCCGCTGTCGGCAGCCTGTCCCACCCCTGTGCTCCTCCTGGCGCGGATCTCAGTGAAACGGGCGAACCTCCACCGGCGCGCGGCAGGCAATCGCCGCCTTGCGCCCCTAGGCCAGCGCCTCGTCCATGTCGGCAAGCTCCAGCACCCAGAAGCCACCCACATGCTCCTTGGCCTCGGTATAGGGGCCGTCAGTGATGAGCAGCTGGCCGCCCCTGCCCCGCACCGATCGCGCGCGGCTCGCCTGCTGCAGCCCGCCAACGAAGACCCGACACCCGGCGGCCACCATCTCGTCGTTGAGCGCGTCGATATCGCGCAGCATTTCCGCATCCTCGACCGCGGCCGCGTAGTCATCGGGGTGATAGATCACAACCAGAAACTGCGTCATGGCATCCTCCTGTGCACACTCGGCCGAGCACAGGCTCCGCCGTCACCCTGGCGACGACTGGCAGGACGGCATTTCGACAAGGCGCGTCGACTATTTCACTGCATGTCCTTGAAGGAGGTCTTCGCAGCCTGGCTGCACAAGACGCGCAGAAGCTCTGCATGGCTGCGCATCGGACAGGATAGCGAACGGAGGGACTATGGACAGCAGCACAATAAAGCAGATGTAGGCCAGCGGTGTGCCATACCCGATGAGCCCTTCGTCCGATGCCCTTCGTCCGATGCCCTTCGTCCGATGCCCTTCGTCCGACGCCCTTCGTCCGACGCCCTTCGTCCGACGCCCTTC
>JAHJWO010000038.1 GCA_018828145.1 Alphaproteobacteria bacterium
AGTCTGGATGACTTCGGCGCGGGCATGAGCTCCTTTTCCTACCTCCGACGCTTTCCGGTCGACAGTATCAAGATTGACGGGTCCTTTATCGAAAACATTGCCACCAGCCCGTTTGATCGTGAGGTCGTCCGCTCGATGTGCGGGATCGGCAAAAGCCTGGGGCTGGTGGTTGTCGCCGAGCGCATAGAATACCTTGAGACCCTGCCCATACTGACCGGGCTGGGGGTTAGTTTGGGCCAGGGCTTTGCGTTGCACCGTCCAGAACCTTTGGATCAATTGCTCGACAGGATCTCTCCTTGTCCGAGGAGATGATTGGTCTGGCGGTCTTGGAAGGTCGTCGCCTCGTTGCGAGTACATTCGACGAAGTAGTTCTCGGACGAGCATGCATATCTTGAAGCCAAAACCGTTGAGGCTTGGACCATGAAGATAGCGCAGCGTTCCGGCGCGCACACATTGGCTAACAGCACGTCAGAGCAAAGCAGCAGACCCATGCCCTCATCTATGGCATGCATGGCCATGCTCGTCCCAAGCGATGCGGTAACCGGCATAGGTGCAGAGCAGCTTCGAAGGACCGGATCGAGTTGAGCGGGGGCAGCTTCCTCATTGTGTTTTCCGCCTTGAAATTTTCGTTTGGGGTAAACGGAGAGGTCGGCTCGGGTATGACGGACAAAGACCTCGAGTTGGTCCAGCGTCCGCTTTTCCGCTGAGGCAGATGGTGGGCATCACTGGCGGCCGCACCGGCAAGGCCCCCGGTGCCGAGGCAGGTTAAGGCGAGGGGGATGAGGGGCAGTCAATGCTTCTTTCAGCACACCGCCCCTCTCGTCTCTACTGGCCGCGTGCAGCGAGCCATTGCTGCATCATGGCAATCTCGCTCTCCTGAGCTGTGATCACCTCCTCGGCCAGCTTGCGAACCTGCGGGTCCTTGCCATGCTCAAGAACCACGCGAGCCATGTCGATGGCGCCCTGGTGGTGGGGGATCATGCCTCGCATGAAGTCGATATCGGCATCGCCGGTGAATTCGATGGTCATGTCCGCATGCATCTTGTCGTTGGCGACGCGATAGGCCGAGGTGGAGGGGCCGTCCGCATCGGTTGCCAGTGAGGACATGCTGTGACCGGCATGGCCGGAAGTCGTTTCTGGCGTGTTCATTTGACTCTGTGCAAAGGCAAGACCGGCGCTGATTGCGATGGCTCCTGCAATGAAGATGGGGGTGAGCTTGTTCATCGGACTGCCTCGATCAGCTGACGGTTGCCGGATATCCGGCTTGGTCAAGAACCTTCAGGATCTGGTCCTGAGGGGCCGATGTTTCGACCTTGACCGTGCGGGCTGCCGGATTGGTCTCTACCTTGGCACCTGGATCAATCGAGGTGATGGCGGCGGTGACCGCCTTGGCGCAACCGCCGCAAGTCATGTCTTCGATACGCAACTGCATGAGAATCTCCTGTGTTTCTGGTCTCATGCACCACTAGATGGGGCTTCCAGCCGTTGGAGGGTCAAGGGCCGAAATAAAACAAAACAACGCCTTGACCCTCCCACCGCTGGAAGCCCCACTTTCCGTTCGAACAAGAATTCTGAACGAGAAGGAGACGGCAATGAATGCCCCTGTTCGAGCTGCCGACATGACGTCCGCGGCGATTTCCCTGCCGGTTGAAGGCATGACCTGCGCCTCATGCGTGGGTCGCGTCGAAAAGGCCATTAAGGCGGTTTCCGGCGTGGTCGCGGTGTCGGTGAACCTGGCGACTGAGCGCGCAAGCATCACGGCCGCTTCGACCGTAGACCGTACAAGGCTCGTCGAAGCTGTCGAGAAAGCCGGTTACAGCGTATCGCCGAGCTTCGCAGCCAGTCCTGCATCCTCCGTCGAGCTCGCCATCGAGGGTATGACCTGCGCGTCGTGCGTGGGTCGCGTCGAGCGTGCCCTCAAGGTCGTGGATGGTGTCACCGGCGCTTCCGTGAACCTGGCGACGGAGCGTGCGACCATTCATGGCAAAGCCGACGTCGCATCCCTGGTCAAGGCAATCGCCGATGCCGGATACGAGTCCAAGCCGGTCGGTGGTACTGTCGGAGCCTTGGGGCGGACGGAAGCCGATGAGCGCGCAGAGCGGAAGGAGACCGAGCAGCGCGACCTCAAGCGCGACTTCACCTTCGCCGCACTCCTCACCGCACCGGTGTTCGCGCTCGAGATGGGCTCGCACCTCATCCCGGGCGCGCATGACCTTATCGCTTCCACGGTCGGCATGCAGGCAAGCTGGTATCTCCAGTTCGTACTGACGACGCTCGTTCTGTTCATCCCTGGTATCCGCTTCTTCGAGAAAGGGCTTCCCGCCCTGTGGCGGCTCGGGCCCGACATGAACTCGCTGGTCGCAGTCGGCTCGCTGGCCGCCTATGGCTATTCGCTGGTGGCAACGTTCGCTCCCGGCTTCCTGCCTGCCGGCACCGTCAACGTCTATTTCGAGGCAGCGGCGGTCATCGTCACTCTGATCCTGCTGGGACGCCTGCTCGAGGCTCAGGCCAAGGGGCGCACTTCCGAAGCGATCAAACGTCTGGTGGGCTTGCAGGCCAAAACGGCCCGCGTGCGGAGGAACGGCAAGGCGATCGATCTCGCCATCGACGATGTGGTTTCGGGTGACATCATCGAAGTCCGCCCTGGCGACCGCGTCCCTGTCGATGGCGAAGTGGTCGAAGGCGACAGCTATGTCGACGAATCCATGATCACCGGCGAGCCGATCCCCGTTTCGAAGTCCTCGGGATCTGAAGTGGTGGGCGGCACCATCAACCAGAAGGGTGCCTTCGCGTTCAAGGCGACTGCTGTGGGCGGCAACACCGTGCTGGCCCAGATCATCCGCATGGTCGAGGAGGCCCAGGGCTCCAAGCTGCCGATCCAGGCGGTGGTCGACAAGATCACCATGTGGTTCGTGCCCGCGGTCTTTGCAGTCGCTGCCCTCACCTTCGCGGCATGGTTCGTCTTCGGCCCGTCCCCTGCGCTGTCATTCGCCCTCGTGAACGCCGTTGCGGTACTCATCATTGCCTGCCCGTGCGCTATGGGTCTGGCCACGCCAACCTCGATCATGGTCGGAACGGGACGCGGAGCCGAACTCGGCGTGCTGTTCCGCAAGGGAGAAGCGCTGCAGTTGCTCAAGGATGCCAAGGTCGTTGCAGTCGACAAGACCGGTACCTTGACGGAAGGCAAGCCGGCCTTGACCGACCTTGAGCTGGCGACCGGCTTCGACCGGGCCGCTGTCCTCGGTCTCGTTGCCGCCGTCGAAGCCAAGTCGGAGCACCCGATCGCCTCGGCAATCGTGGATGCCGCACAGAAGGAAGGTCTCGAGTTTCCCCTGGTCTCGGCGTTCGAGTCGGTCACGGGCTTTGGCGTCAATGCCACGGTGGCCGGAAAGCGTGTCGAGATCGGCGCCGACCGGTACATGACCCAGCTGGGTTATGACGTCGCCGGGTTCGCCGCGACGGCTTCGCGGCTGGGCAACGAAGGCAAGTCTCCGCTTTACGCGGCAATCGACGGTAGGCTGGCTGCGGTTATCGCAGTTGCCGATCCGATCAAGGAAACCACGCCTGCGGCGATCAAGGCCCTGCACGACCTCGGCCTGAAGGTGGCGATGATCACCGGCGACAACGCTCGCACGGCGAAGGCGATCGCCGCCCGGCTCGGCATCGATGAAGTGGTCGCCGAAGTGCTGCCGGACGGCAAGGTCGACGCGGTGCGCCGCCTCAGGAGCCAATACGGCAAGGTGGCCTATGTCGGCGACGGCATCAACGACGCCCCCGCCCTCGCGGAAGCCGATGTTGGCCTCGCCATCGGGACCGGCACCGACATCGCCATCGAGGCCGCGGATGTCGTCCTGATGTCCGGCAGTCTGTTGGGGGTGCCGAATGCCATAGCCCTGTCGAAGGCCACCATCGGCAACATCCGGCAGAACCTGTTCTGGGCCTTCGCCTACAACACGGCGTTGATCCCGGTCGCCGCGGGCGTGCTGTACCCGTCCCACGGCATCCTGCTTTCGCCGGTCTTCGCGGCGGGTGCCATGGCCCTCTCGAGCGTCTTCGTGCTGGGCAATGCCCTCCGCTTGCGCACGTTCAAGGCTGCAAAGAACTGACAACAGGTGGCCGTCCTTGCAGCCGGCCACCGAACTTTCACCACTTGACCTAACCAAGGTGCCAAGCCGGACAAGTCCGACAAGCATCCCATCCTTCGAGGTAATCGACCATGAGCTATCCCGTAACCCGCCGCACCGTCCTGAAATCGGCCGCCGCCCTCTGCGCGTCCGGCCTGATCCTGCCGCCCTCGGCGTTCGGTGCCGGGGGGCGGTTGCTCGTGGCTGAGACCCGGACGATCGAGGTGCTTGGCCGGGCCGCGACCGTATTTGGCCTCACTGGGGCAGGGGGCATTCACGGACTCCGCTTCGATGCGGGCGAACGGTTCGACGTGACGCTGGAGAACCGAACGGCGGAGGCGACCAGCATCCACTGGCACGGGCAGGTCCCCGCACCAGAGGCCGATGGCATCACCGAAACAGGCTATGTCGGGCCCATCGGAGCGGGGGAAGCCCGGCGCTACGACTTCACGGCCAGGCCGGGCACGCATTGGATGCATTCCCACCACGGCCTGCAGGAGCAGGCCTTGATGGCCGCGCCGCTCATCGTGCGTGATGTCGAGGCGGTCCGTGCCGACGTCCAGGAAGTGGTCGTCCTGCTGCACGACTTTTCCTTCCGCTCCCCGGAAGAAATCCTGGAAGGACTGACTGGCAGTTCCACCATGGATCATGGGGCCGGCCATGGCACGCCTGCGCCGATGGATCATTCGATGATGGCTATGGGCGCGATGGACCTCAATGACGTTGAGTTCGACGCCTATCTGGCCAATGACAGAACTCTTGATGACCCACTCGTGGTCAGGACGGAGCGGAGCGGACGGGTTCGCCTCCGGATCATCAACGGCGGCGCCTCGACCGCCTTCTGGCTGGATCTGGGCGAAAACCAGGCGACCGTCATCGCGGTCGACGGCAATCCGGTCGAGCCGGTTGCCGGTAGCCGTTTCCCGCTGGCCCAGGCGCAGCGCATTGACCTGCTGGTCGACGTGCCTGCTGGGACGGTCGTCCCCGTGTTCGCCCAGCGGGAGGGCGACCGGGTCCGAACCGGCGTGATCCTGGCGGCGCCCGGAGCCGAGATTCCGATACTCGCCGGCATGGCCGACGTGGCGGCTGGCCCCATCGACTTGTCACTGGAGGCGCGCCTGCGGTCGAACTCCCCACTCGTCCCAAGAGCACCCGATGTACGCCATTCGGTCATGCTGGGCGGGTCGATGTCACCCTACCTGTGGAGCCTGGACGATCAGCCCTGGGCAACCCGGCGCAAGCTCGAAGTCTCGACCGGTCAGCGGGTCGAGCTCCAGTTCATGAACCACTCGATGATGGCCCATCCCATGCACCTGCACGGCCATCATTTCCAGGTGGTCGACATCAACGGCCAGGCGCTTTCCGGAGCGGTACGCGACACTGTCCTGGTACCTGCCATGGCATCGGTCACAGTGGCTTTTGAAGCCGACAATCCCGGCCGGTGGCTCTACCATTGTCACAACCTCTACCACATGGCGACCGGCATGATGTCGGAACTGATTTACGTGTAGTGGCGCGAACGGGAAATGCCGCCCAACGGTCATCCGGCTGACGGCGAGCGTTCACAAATCGATGTCGACCGAATAACGCTTGACCTTACAATCGTTGGAAGGAGTATCACTATCGGCAGTCAGATGAAGGACCGCAGAACATGCGCTTTACAACCGCCCATATCGGGCCTGTCTCGCCCATAGCAGCATCCCCCGCATTCACCCCCGAGGCGCGCACGTCGCGCGCTTCCTCCTCACTTGGCTCGACCCTTCTGGAGCCGGCATCATGAATATCGGCGAAGCCTCCAAAGCAAGCGGCGTCTCCACCAAGATGATCCGCTACTACGAATCCATCGGCCTGATAAAGTCGCCGCTGCGCGCCGAGTCCGGCTACCGGGTTTACTCCGAAAACGAAATCCATGCTCTTCGCTTCATCAGCCAGGCGCGGGATCTCGGTTTCTCGGTCGACCAGATGAACAGTCTCCTGGCCCTTTGGCGAGACCGGTCCCGGGCAAGTGCAGACGTCAAGAACATCGCCCTTGAGCACATCCGCGTCCTCGACGAGAAGGCAAAGGCCCTCAAGGCCATGAGCGACACCCTGCGTCATCTCGCCAACAACTGCCACGGCGATGGGCGGCCCGACTGCCCGATCATCGAAGGCTTCGCCTCGGCGGCAGCGCCGGAACCGAAGAAGCGGCAACCGCGCTTTGGTCTCACCGACATCGCGCCGGATCGGGCGCACGCCGGCTAGCAACCTGCCAATGTCGTTCCAGAAGGCCGCAGTCGCACTGCGGCCTTCGGCATTTCTTCCACTGGAAGTCGGCTGAAGGACGACGACTCCCCGTCGTCGCCAGTGCCGCCATCGGGCCAGGGTCCTTTCCCGAAAATACCTCCATTTCGGCTATTGACCCTCCAAGAGTTGGAAGCCTTAGGCGTCGAGAAAGTCGCGGTTTTGAAGCGCGATCCAAGATGTTCCGGATGCCCGGAGCACGACCCAAAGGAACTTCGAAATGGAACTCTCTAGACCCGATCCCAAGAGGTGGCTGGCGCTGGCGCTGCTTTGCGCCGCCCAGTTCATCGTCATCCTCGATACTTCGATCATCGGCGTCGCCCTGCCGGCGATTCAGACCCAGCTGGGCTTCAGCCCGGGCGGCCTGAGCTGGATCTTCAACGCCTATGTCATCGCCTTCGGCGGACTACTGCTGCTCGGCGGTCGTCTCAGCGACCTCTTCGGCGCCCGGCGCATCTTCACCACGGGCTTCGTCATCCTCACCGCCGCATCCCTGCTTGCCGGCCTCGCCAATAGCCAGGAACTGCTTCTGGCTGGCCGGGCACTGCAAGGTGTCGGTGCCGCACTGATCGCTCCCTCAGCCCTGACCATCGTGATGCGTCTCTTCGCTCACAATGGTGCCGAACTCGGCAAGGCCTTCGGCTTCTGGGGCGCTGCCGCTGCTGCGGGCGGCTCGGCTGGCGTGTTCCTCGGTGGCGTGATCACCGAGTGGCTCGCCTGGCCCTGGACCTTCCTCATCAACGTGCCGCTTGGTCTACTGGTCTTGGCCCTGATTCCCGCCGTCCTGCGGAAGTCTCCGCGAAGCATTGGCCGCGTCGATTGGTTTGGCGCCATCACCGTTACCGGCGCTCTCGTGACCCTGGTCTATGCCATCGTTACGGCCGAGACGGTGGGTTGGGCCTCGGCGCAGATCCTTATTCTGCTCGCCGTTGCCGCTATTCTGCTCGTGATCTTCCTCGTGATCCAGGCGGCCCGCCGAGAACCGCTGCTGCCGCTGGCCATCTTCAAGGCACCCAACCTTGCCGCCGGCAATCTGGTCATGGCCCTGCTCGGCGCTGCCTGGATCCCCCTCTGGTTCTTCCTGAACCTCTATCTGCAGCAGATCCTGGGCCTCTCCGCCCTTTCCAGCGGTCTGGCCCTGCTGCCGATGACCGTGATGATCATGGTGGTGATGGTCGGGTTCTCGGGCCGCCTCATCGGCCGGTTTGGCCCCAAGGCCAATCTGATCATCGGCCTGCTGCTGATGGGCGCCGCACTGCTCCTGTTCGCAAACCTGTCCACGGACGGAAGCTTCTGGGTCAACGTCCTGCCGGCCTCGCTACTGGCCGCGCTCGGCATGGCTCTCGCCTACATCCCCGCCACCATGTCCGGAATGTCCGGCGCCAAGCCAGAAGAAACCGGCCTCGCCTCGGGCCTCATCAACACCACCTACCAGGTCGGATCCGCCGTGGGCCTGGCCGTCATGGTGGCCCTGGCGGCCTCGGTCGCGCCGCATGGCGGAGCTGAAACGGCAGCCCTGCTGCCCGGCTTCCAGACGGCGTTCTTCGGTGCCGCGGTGGCAGCCTTCCTCGGCGCAGCGGCGACACTGGTCTTCGTCAGTGGCTCCGCGCCGCAGCGCGAAGTCCCAGTCGGCTGATGGTCCGGTCGGACCGGGTGCAACCCGGTCCGACCCCTTCACCCCTAGGGAGCACACCATGATCGAAGACTACGAATTCTATGTCACGCCACCTCAGGCAAAGCCGAACTGGGTGCAACGAATGCTTGCGCCCATCCGCTCACGTCGCCCCGAGGCCGCGCCGACCAGTGCGCATCTTCGGCGCGATCTTGGCCTCGGCGAAGAACCGATCGGTCGACGTCTGGGGTAACGCCCTTGACTCGACCAGCGTTGGAAGCCGCACCCCGTTACCGGAACAAGCACAGGAGGCCATGATGGCCAAGACCGAATTCCCCGATGTAGAAATCTTCACGACACCTACATGCCCTGACTGCCGCCAGCTCAAGGCCTGGCTGACTTCAAAGGGCGTCCCCTTCACCGAGCGGGATCTGACCGATCCAGCGGTGGCCGAGGAGGCAAAGGCACGAACCGGCGTGCGGGTAGCGCCGATCACGATAATCGGGACCAATGTCTCCTATGGCACTTTCGCCTCCCAGCGCCCGAAGTTGGCCGATCTCCTCTCGCTGCCACGAGGAGCGTAGACTTGGCGCACCTCATCCTTTTTCCGCAGGCGGCTAGTGCCATCATAGCCTTGCCCGGTGAAACCATCCTCGCGGCGGCGTTGCGCGAAGGGCTGGCCTATCCTCATGGATGCCAAAGGGGCCGCTGCGGTTCCTGCAAGTCCCGGCTGCTGCAAGGCAAGGTCGAGATGCTGGCGCATTCCCCCTTCGCCTTGGAAGCGCCCGAGCGTAACGAGGGCCTGGTCCTGGCCTGTCGGGCAGTACCGACCTCCGACGTCACTGTGTATTGGCCCGACGCGGTCGGGGCCTTGCCGCCGGTGCTGGCCATCGATGCGATTGTGGTGGCGCGGCACGAGATCGCGCCCCAGATCCAACGACTCCTGGTTCGGCCGTCACAGCCGCTGTCATTTCTTCCCGGGCAATACGTCAACATCACTCTGCCCGGCGGCGTGACCCGAAGCTATTCACCTGCGAGCCAACCGATGGCGCAGGACGTCGAGTTCCACATCAGAGTGGTGGCTGGCGGGCAGGCCAGTTCTCTTGTTGCTGAGCTTTCGATCGGCGACCGTATCCAGCTTGCGGGTCCCTTCGGCGACGCCTGCTTCCGCGGCGACCAGGACAGGCCACTTCTTGCGCTGGCGGCCTCCACGGGTCAGGCGCCCATCAAGTCGATCGTGGATGGCCTATTGGCCAGCGGTGACCAGCGGGCGGTGCGGGTCTTCGCATTCGCTCGCGAGACCCAGCACCTATATCTCGATCGCCACTTCGCTGAGTTGGCCGCCAGGCACAGCAATCTAGGCTATCGGTCAATCGTGACGCGGGCCATGCACGAGGATGCGACGCCCCAGACCCTGATCGCTTCCTGCATCTCCCAGCTGCGCAACTGGTCCGTGCATATTGCCGGGCCGGCAGGTTTCGTAACGTCGATGTCCGAAATGGTGCGCGGCCTGGGGTGCGACGATATCCTTGCTGACAGGTTCTAGGTCGGCCGATGCATCGGCCGACCCTCTCTCATCCCGGAATCTACCACCGACAGGGGCAAGGTCCAGGCGAAGGTGCGATCGCATCCGCCTGGTCGCCCACAGTGTATCCCAAGGCCACGACCCGAGAGACCAAGTCTGCTTGCCTGAAACCCGGACCAGGTCGTACTGTCAACGTAGCGCCGGCCAGCGATGCCCCGGCATAGAGAACGCCCGGCAGCGGCATGACGGCATTCTCGATCGCAGTGACGCAGTCGGGACATCGCATGCCGCCAATGGCGAAAGTCAACTTGCCTGAGGTCATGCCTCGAAGCTGACCTTGCCGGCCATATCGAACTCGTAAACGTCGTCGCGGAAGCTGACCACGCCATTCCGGTTTGCCCAGGCGGAAATGTAGGTGGTGTGAATTTCGGGGGGATTGCGGACCTCCACGTCCTTGCGCTCGCCAGTGGCGAAGACGTTGCCTATCTCAGCCGGACCCCAGTCCCCGTTGTCCCGCAGCACCCAGCCGACGAAGTCCTGCACCTGGTCGACGCGCACGCATCCAGACGAATAGAAGCGCGCGTTCTCGCCGAAAAGACCCTTGGTCGGCGTGTCGTGCAGATAGACGGCGTGGGGATTGTGGAAGTTGATCTTGACGTTGCCCATCGAGTTCTGCGGGCCAGGATCCTGCCGGAAGCTGTAGTTCACCGCTTCCTCGGTCTGCCAGTTAATCTGGGTCGGCTGCAGTTCCTGACCGCCTG
>JAHJWO010000039.1 GCA_018828145.1 Alphaproteobacteria bacterium
AGTCTGGATGACTTCGGCGCGGGCATGAGCTCCTTTTCCTACCTCCGACGCTTTCCGGTCGACAGTATCAAGATTGACGGGTCCTTTATCGAAAACATTGCCACCAGCCCGTTTGATCGGGAGGTCGTCCGCTCGATGTGCGGGATCGGCAAAAGCCTGGGGCTGGTGGTTGTCGCCGAGCGCATAGAATACCTTGAGACCCTGCCCATACTGACGGGGCTGGGGGTTAGTTTGGGACAGGGCTTTGCGTTGCACCGTCCAGAACCTTTGGATCAATTGCTCGACAGAATCTCTCCTTGTTAGCGGCAAGAGTCTGGTCGAGCACGAGGTAGTGGCGCCCTTGCAAATCGCTGGGATCAACCGCGCGTAGGTAGCCCGCCCTGACGAGCTGATCGAAGTGATAGAACCTCGCATAGTCGTCATCAGAAACCCGCACCTCGCTTCGGGGCCTGACTATGCCCTTCTCCCTCGGCTAGCACTGCGCGGAGTTTTTCTGGGTCTAGCTTCATCTCGTCATTCCATCTCCGGCACATCGCCGTACTGAAACAGCACCACAGGCTCGCCGAACTCGCCATTGACCAGATCGGCCGATCTCGACCAGGTGATGACGCCGGCATAGGTGCCAAGCGCCGCCATGCGCCGCGCATCCATCTTGGCCTTGTCCTCTGACGGCACCTCGCGCGGTTCAAAGGCTGGCTGCAATTCGCCTTCCTCGTCGCGGACAAACGCCATCAGCACGACCAGCGTCTTGAGCTTCCGCTCCGGCGGCTGGCCGGTCGAACTTGGCGGTTTCCACATTTGATCACTCCACCCTGGACTCCCGACCATAAAAATAGAACATAAAGAGAACAACTGGCAATGGGGGTTTCCGATGCGCACATACACAACCGTACTCGGCAAGCGCGATCTGCAGCAGCTTGAGCTAACGAGAGAGGAAGCCAGAGACCTCGAAGCTGCGGGTTTTCGGTTCGCCGAATACAGCGAGGAAGGCGGCCGGTTTCGGCTGTCTGCTCCATACAAAATCGCTCAGAACCTCGACCGCGGCACGCTGACGATCATGCAATGACCCCGCGAATTTATGGCAACGCTGAGGGAGCTAAAAGAGCGAGGGGACCGTATCGTCTTCTATTGCCGCGCCGACGCGGCAAGGTGCAGCCACAGTTGGGAGCCCTCTTGGGATCAGCTGATCCAGTATTTCGGACCCTACGCGGACTTCACCAGTGATCGCTCCGAGTTCGGCCGGCTGGTGTGTGAAAACTGCGGTGGCCGAGGGGCTAAGATTACTGTGCAGCCGCCCTTGAACACGACTGGCATGGGTGGCGGATACGGTCATGACCACGGGCCGGGCCTCTCCCTTGATGAAGCGACGCGGCAGCATCACGCCAGACAGGCCGTGCGCAAGCGCTTGGGCATAAAGACCAACGCCGAAGTGAACGCCGAGAGCCGCGCGGCAATGAAGGCAGCTAAGCAAGCCGAGCGGACGAAAGAACACTTCATCGGTCCGCCAAACCCGTGGGCGCACCGAAAGCGGGGCCGTTGGCTATAGCGAATTGATATTGTTCATAGCGCGGTCCACGCGGTGGAACCTTCTCGCCTTCTTTGACCCCGGTCAAACTTAGCCCCTTATTCCTGCAGCCATTCGCGTCCAATGGTAGAAATATGGCCGGCGAGCCAAAACTCAGAATTGCCCACCAGATGGCAAGGACAAGGCCCTGGCGTACGACCGGTTTCGGCGAGCTGGACTTTTGTGTGCCCAGGGATGCGAAGGCAATTACCTGGCGAATGAGCACCTACGAGACTGTTCTCCTGCGGTACGCTGCGGCTGAATGCCGAATACCTAAATGCGAGACAGTCGTGTAAGGCGGGGGCAACAACATGATGGGACAACTATTTTGGCAGGAATTAACCGTAGCCTCGTGCGCGCCTTGCCGCTGTTCAACAAACTGAGCGACGCCGAGCTGGATCGTCTGCTGGCTCGCGCCACGATGCAGCGGGTTGCAACGGGCGAAGCGGTGTTCGAGCAGGGTCAGAAGGCCGACCGGTTCTTCCTGCTGCTGCATGGGCGGCTCAAGGTCACCCAGGTTACCGCCGACGGCCAGCAGATCATCGTCCGCATGGTGCATCCCGGCGATATTTTCGGCTTTGCCAAGGCGCTGCAGCGCGACGACTATCCGGGCACGCCTACCGCCTCGGCCGAAAGCGTGGTGATCTGCTGGCCCACTGAAGTGTGGGGCCAGTTCGTGGAACAAAACCCACATCTGGCGGTCAACGCCATGCAATCGATCGGCCAGCGCCTGCAGGAGGCCCATACCCGTATCCGCGAAATGGCCACTGAAGAGGTCGAGCACCGCGTCGCCCATGCCGTGTTGCGGCTGATCGAGCAGGCTGGCAAGACGGAAAGCGCCGGCATACGCATAGACTTCCCGATCTCCCGGCAGGACATTGCCGAGATGACGGGCACCACGCTCCACTCTGTCTCGCGTATCCTCAGCGCCTGGGAAACCAAGGGCCTGGTGGAGGGCGGACGGCAAAAACTGCTGGTGCGCGATGCCGCGAGCCTCAGGCTCCTGGCGGAGGGCGAGGCTGGCTAGACTGCCGCGCTCGTTGCGCCAGGACAAAGACCCTGGCCATATCTGGAGATAGACCGCCCGCTGAGCAAAACTGCTCTGTGGGAGCCTTCATGACCCAAGTCCCAACTGCAATCACCAAGCGCCAGCCCGTTCCGCGCGGCATAGCGCGCAGCGGGCCTGTGATCTTTTCCTATGGCTTCCGCCCGTTCTTCCTGGCCGCCGGCCTGTGGGCGATTGCCGCAATGGCCCTGTGGATCGGGGCTCTGGCAGCAGGCTGGGAGATCGGTGGCAGCTATGGCGGCGCCTATTGGCACGCCCACGAAATGTTGTTCGGCTATAGTTCCGCGGCCCTGGCCGGTTTTCTTTTGACCGCCGTGCCAAACTGGACCGGCCGTCTGCCGGTATCGGGCACTCCGTTGATCGTGCTCTTCGCGCTCTGGTGCGCGGGACGGCTGGCCCTGCTGGCGCCAGACATTCTCGGAATACCGCTGTCCATCGCCATCGACGCGACCTTCCTGCCGCTGCTGCTGGCCATTTGCGCCCGGGAGATCGTCGCCGGCCGCAAATGGAAGGACCTCAAGATCCTGGCCGGAATCCTGGCGCTGGCGCTGGCCAATCTTGGCTTCCACCTGCTGGTGGTCGGAGGCGGAGATGCGGGGCTGGCCAACCGGCTTGGCGTGGGCGCCTTCGTCATTCTGGTCACCATCATGGGTGGGCGCGTTGTGCCCAGCTTCACCCGCAGCTGGCTGGTCAAACGCCACAGCATCGACCTGCCGGCACCCTATGACCGCTTCGACACCGTTGCCTTGCTGACCGGACTGGCCGCGCTGCTGCTGTGGGTCTTCCTGCCGGACACCGTCTGGACGGCTATGGCCTCCCTTCTGGCTGCGGGCCTGCATCTGGTCAGACTTTGGCGCTGGCGTGGCTGGCAGAGCTGGAACGAGAAGCTGGTGCTGGTGCTGCATCTTGGCTACGCCTTCGTGCCGCTTGGCTTTCTGGCAGTGGGCCTGGCACAGATGGGCTTGGTCGAAGCGACGGCGGCTTTGCACGTCTTCACGGTCGGGACGATCGGGGTCATGACCCTGGCAATCATGAGCCGGGCCACCCGCGGCCATACCGGCCTGCCGCTGGCCGCCACCGGCATGACGACAACCAGCTATGCTGCATTGATCGTCGCCGCCGTGCTGCGGCCGCTGGCAAGCGTCTGGCCGGATTTTGCCACCGAACTGCTGTCGGCGACGGGGCTCTGCTGGATCATCGCCTTTGCGCTCTATGTGATCGAATACGGACCAGTGCTGGTGCGGCGCCGCCGCTAGCGGGCGAGTAGACCTGCCTAGCGCCCGAGCAGGCCGGCAATCTCCGGCGCGATGCGTGCCGGGGACCAGGGCGGGTCATAGGTCAGCTGAACGTCGACAAATTCTATGCCTTCCACCGACCAGGCGCGGTCTTCCACGGCTTGGCGGATGAAGCCGGTGGCGGGGCAGCCGCGGGTCGTCGTGGTCATGCTGATGGTGGCGACGCATCTGTCGGTGACCGACACATTATAGATCATGCCCAGGTCGACGACGTTCTGCCCCAGTTCCGGATCGATAACCAGCTTGAGCGCCTCGCGCACCTGCCCGGCCAGATCCTCGTCCTCTGCCCTGCTCATGACCGGCCACCGGCCCTGATCATGAGCCGATAGGCCTCACCGGTTTCATCGAAGTCGCCGGCCCAGGCATGGCCCCGCGCCCTGAGCTCGGGGAAGAGGAAGATCGGCTCGCGGCCCAGCAGCGCGAACAGCACCTCGCCATCCGCCATAATTTCGAGCTGAGCGAGGATGCGCACCATGGGCTCGGGCGGATCGAGCTCGGCACAATCGAGGTAATGCGCAGGGTCTGGCCAAGTCTCGGGTGACGCCGCCTGTGATTCAACCGATTCGACCGCCGCGACGCGTTCGCCATCAATCGGGGCGAAGATGACCATCCATTCGCCATCCTCGAGCGGGATGGCCTCATTTTTAAAGCCCTGGCTCGCCATGACATGAAACAGCGGTTCGGGCTTGAACGTGGCATAGAGCTTGAGGCGCTGCCCCTTGGCCAGCCGCGCTACCGCCCCCATGATGGCACCGAAGGGCTCGCCGCCATGGCGCAGGATCGGGCGGACATCGAGTTCGAGATCGTTCATGGCACTTTCCTCGCAGGGGGCAGGAAGGGGTGGGGTCGCGCAAAGCCGCGCCGCAGCTCGGGCGGCACGTTCAACAGCTCGCGTGAGCGGTAGAAATGGCGGGCAATGGCCAGCGTGGCGAAAAGCTGCATGCCGACGAACAGCCGGAAAGCCGTGGGCAAATCGACCAGCAGGCAGAGCGTCGCAAAGCCCACCGCGGCATAATAGGCGCCGAACCATGGTGCGGCGCGCGGCTCGTCGACAAGGTCCTGCACCCGGGGCGTCTGCCGCTTGCCCAATACGGGCGCGAAGCATTCGAGCCAGGTTAGAAAGGCAATGATCTTGTAGAGCTTGGCAAGACCCAGGCCGCCCAGCCAGCCAAAGGCGAACACATAGGTCAGGGCCCCGATACGAGTCTGCAATTGGCCCGTGGCAAGCAATGCCACAAGCAGCATTGCAGAGGCCAGAAGCGCAGCGAAGGCGCCGATTGCGGCCACGGCGTTGAGCTCGATGTTCCGTCGTTTGCGCTGCCGGTAGAGTGCGACCACATCGCTGGCATAGACGCCCATGGCGAGGAGGCCGGTCGCTGCCGCCGCGAGCAGCAGGCCTGCAAGACCCGCCCCAGCCGACATGGCGAAGGGCGTTGCTGCCGCCACGAGAACCAGCGCCAGGGTGCCTGCTGCCAGCACGAGACGGGTCGAGTACCGCTCGGTCTCGGGTGCCAGCATGAACATGGCCAGGAGGCGGTAGCTGACGCCCATGGCTGTGAAGGTCATCCAGCCGCCCAGGCCCAGCAGGGCATGCAGCGGCACGCCATTGAGCAGCAGCGACAGCGCCATGTCACCGCCCAATCGCCCCGACAGGACCAGCGCAAAAGTCTCGCCGAGCAGGACCGTGCCCAGAAGGGCGGCCAGCCCCACCACGACGAAGCGTGCAGGCAGGGCCAGCGGGCGGGCCGCCCACAGCGTGCGACCCAGCGACAGCATTACCGCGCCAAAGCCTGCAACGAGCAACAGCCCGCCTAGCGGCAGCATCTCGGGCGGAACGGCGATGAGATCGCTCAAGCCTGCAAAGCCGGCCAGCAGCGCCAGCAGACCCAGCAGGATCGCCGCCAGCGCGACCGGCGGCAGCGCCTCCCCCAGCAGGGGCCGCGCGACCAGCACGGGGACGAACTGGAACAGTGCGCCACACATCAACAGGCTCAGCCAGCCAATGGCGACGAGATGAACCAGGATCAGGGTTTCAGGCGCATCGATTGCCGCGCCCGGATAGCCGAAACCCATCACCATCAGGCTCTCGGCCACCAGCAGGCAGACAAGGGCACAGGCAAAATAGGTCAGTGTCCAGCGGGACAGGCTCGCTCCGGGCATGGCAATCGTCTCCAGGGGCGGCGCAGCCAGGCTGCGCCACACCAAATCAGGCTGCAGCCTGCCGGCCCAGATTCACCCGCCAGACTTCTGGACCACTTTCGAGATAGGTCCAGGAGAACTGCCCGGGATACTCGGCCTGCAGCTGGTAGTGCAGTGGCTTGGGGTCGTGGTCGTTGATGATGGTGAAGGCCTCGCCCACCCCGAGCGCATTGGCCATGGCGAAAATGCGCGGATGACGCTGGCCGGGCGGCACAATGCGGACATCGATGAAGGACGGGAGCGTCACGGTTTCGGACATGTCGGTGGTTCTCCATTGGCCTCGGGAAACAGGCGCAGGGTGGCGGCCAAGACCCCAGCGAAACCATGCCTTAGGCCATGGGCATCCGCGCCACTTTGTCGCCGGACAAACAAAATTGATCCCGGCGCGAGGGTGTTCCACTGGCTCCGCTCGTCGGAGAATGCCGATGGCGCAAAGGGTGGGAATGGCATGGGAACCTGCTTCGTCAGTGACCAGGCCATCTAGTCCGACCAAAAGGCGCCGTGGTTGATCCCGGTCAAACACACAGCACCTTGCCCTCACTATGGTGCAAGCCACAACGGGGCCTCCCGGGGAGTGCTCGACCATATTGCCAAATAGCCAGAACGGGCCACTTGAACGAAGCTATCAGCAGCTACTCGATCTGTGCGACGTGCTCGAGGCCATCGCCGACAGCCTGCCGCATCCGGACTCGGGCCTCTGCATCACCGCGGCCGATGCCCTCGAACCGCTGGTCGAACTCACCCATGTGCTGGAGGAAGACGTGCTCTTTCCCATTCTGGCGGCACCGAGCCGGTCGGAATTGAACCGGACCGTGGCGCGGCTGCGGCGGGAGCATCTCTCCGACATGTCCGCGGCCGGCGAAGTCAGCGACGCCCTGCGTGCCGTGGCCAGCAGCAGCTCGCCACTGTCCCCCGACGCGGTGGGCTATCTGCTGCGCTCCTTCTTCACCAGCATGCGCCGTCACGTCTATGGCGAGTTTGAGCTGATCCAGCTGTTTGTGCCCGACAAGGACGACAGGACCATCAATTGACCCTTTTCGTCGCGGCCCTGCTCGTCTTTCTCGACTTGCATATGGTTCCGGCCATTCCCCCGCTCCGCGCCGGGCTGGTGGGGGCCCTGGTCCGCCGCAGCTATCTGGTTGGCTATTCGCTGGTGTCTCTCCTGACCCTGACCTGGCTGTTTCACGCCACCATGCGCCTCGATTTCGTGCCGCTCATGACGCTGGCCGCCGCCTAGATGGAGTTCCCCATGCAATCCGACCTGATCGACCGCTATTCGGCGCCGGTGCCGCGCTACACCAGCTACCCCACCGCGCCGCATTTCCACGCCGGCATCAGCGCCCAGACCTATGCGCGCTGGCTGGGGGAAGTGGCCGATGACGCGACGATCTCGCTTTACCTCCACATTCCCTATTGCGATCGTCTCTGCTGGTTTTGCGGCTGCCACACCAAGCACACGCTGCGCTATGAACCCATCGCCCATTATCTCGAGGCACTCCATGCCGAGATCGACTGGGTCGCCGACCAGCTGGGCGGACGGGGCGTGGTGACCGC
>JAHJWO010000040.1 GCA_018828145.1 Alphaproteobacteria bacterium
ATCTACCCGCCAGAGCGCGATCATGACGACTGATGAGCGGGCTAGACTGCCGGGGAGCATGGGTCGCCAGGCTCCCGCATGTATGCTGACCACCGGCCTCGCGCCGTCCCGCAGGGCAAATCTCTCCAGTGGAGAGATTTGAGGTGAGAAGGCCACGCGAGCTACGCTCGAATGGCACGAACCCAGAGCGGGAACGGAAGCGATAAAATCCGAAAGGGCGGCCGCTCGATGCGTGTGTGAAAAATCCCGGCGTGATGGCGAGGCGTCTGTCTCACTATCTAAACTACCCTTCGAGGCAGTCGCCTCGCCATCACGGCTCACTCGGTGAGCAGGACCAGACCACACGACAACCGCGCTGCAGGCGGCGCTTGCGCATGCCTGCTGCGACCAATGTCGCCCCCGATTATCCTTGGCACCGCGCTCCAGCCTTGGTATTCCGCCCCCAGCAGCAAGTAACCCCGCGTGAGCGAGACCGAAGATGACCACCTGGACCCCCGATAGCTGGCGTGCCAAGCCGATTTCCCAGGTGCCGGCCTATCCCGACGCCGCCGCGCTTGCCGAGGCCGAGCGCCAGCTGGCCACCTTTCCGCCGCTGGTCTTTGCCGGCGAGGCCCGCGATCTCAAGGCGCGCCTGGCGGCCGTCGCTCGCGGCGAGGCCTTCCTGCTCCAGGGCGGCGACTGCGCCGAGAGCTTTGCCGAACACGGCGCCGACCACATTCGCGACTTCTTCCGCGTCTTCCTGCAGATGGCGGTCGTTCTGACCCATGGCGCATCCAAGCCCGTGGTCAAGGTTGGCCGCGTTGCCGGCCAGTTCGCCAAGCCGCGGTCCTCCGACACCGAAACCATCGACGGCGTCGAACTGCCCTCCTATCGCGGCGACATCATCAACGACATCGCCTTTACCGAAAAGTCGCGCGTCCCCGATCCCGACCGCATGCTGCAGGCCTATCGCCAGTCCGCCGCCACGCTGAACCTGCTGCGCGCCTTCTCCATGGGCGGCTATGCGGAACTGACCCGCATCCATGAATGGACCGTGGGCTTCATGAAGGGCTCCAACTGGTATCCGCGCTACGAGGAAGTGGCGCGCAAGATCGATGACGCCATCACATTCATGGGCGCCCTTGGCCTCAATCCCGACAACACGCCGGCTTTGCGCCAGACCAGCTTCTTCACCAGCCACGAAGCCCTGCTGCTCGGCTACGAGGAAGCGCTGACCCGCCGCGACTCCATCACCAATGACTGGTACGCCACGTCCGGCCACATGCTGTGGATCGGTGACCGCACCCGCCAGCCCGATGCCGCTCATGTCGAATATTTCGCCGGCATCAAGAACCCCATCGGCGTCAAATGCGGCCCCACCCTGAGCAATGACGATCTGCTGCGCCTGCTCGACCGGCTCAACCCGACAGACGAGGCCGGCCGCATCACGCTCATTGCCCGCTTCGGCTCCGACAAGGTCCACGATCACCTGCCGCGCCTCATCGAGACCGTCCAGAAGGCCGGACGCACCGTCGTCTGGTGTTCCGACCCGATGCATGGCAACACCATCAAGGCCTCCACCGGCTTCAAGACGCGTCCCTTCGACCGCGTCCTCTCCGAAGTGAAGTCCTTCTTCGAAATTCACCGCGAGATGGGCACCTATGCCGGTGGCGTGCATATCGAGATGACCGGCGATGACGTAACCGAATGCGTCGGCGGCGTTTCCGCGGTCACCGAGGCGTCGCTGTCCGATCGCTACAACACCTACTGCGACCCCCGTCTCAATGCCAGCCAGGCCCTGGAACTGGCCTTCCTCGTCGCCGAGGAAGTGCACGCCCAGAAGCCCCCCCGTCAGCGCCTGGCTGCCGGCGAATAATCCCGCACACCCGTTGAACCGTCTCCGGGCCCGCCGCGTTGCACACTCAACGCGCGGCCTTTTATATTGCGTCGGTTCCTGCCCCTGTCGTCACGTGAAAGCCGCGCATGCCAAGATCACTGTTTCCTGCCGCCACCCCTGAGGCGCGCGCTCGCCTTGAGCAGGATCCAACGCTCAAGCTGATCAATGATTTCGACTGGTCGGGGAACCCTCTCGGCCCCATTCCGGGCTGGCCAGAAAGCCTCAAGGGCGCGGTGCGCGTCATGATGGCGGCGTCCACTCCCATGACCATGCTGATCGGGGACGATGGCATTCTCGTCTACAACAACGCCTATGCCGAGTTCGCCGGCGGCCGGCACCCCCGGATTTTCGGTCAGCCGGCTCTCGAAGCCTGGCCCGAAGCGGCCGATTTCAACCGCGACAAGATCGACCGCGGCCTGCGCGGCCTCACCACGACCCTGCGCAATCAGGAGCTGATGCTCAATCGCCATGGTCAGATGGAGCCCGTCTGGCTCGAGCTGCACTATAGTCCCGTGCTGGGAGAGGATGGCCTCCCGCTGGGCTCCCTTGCCGTGGTGCATGACATCACCGACCGGGTCCTGGCCGAGAAGGCGCTGGCCCGCAGCGAGGAGCGGCTTTCCCTCGCCCTGAGCGGGTCGAGCCTCGTCGGCACCTGGGACTGGAACGTGACGGACAATATCGTCACCTCCGACGACAAGTTCGCCGCCATGTACAACGTCGATCCGCTGCGCGCCGGCCTCGGCCTGCCGATCGAAGCATTCCTGCAGGCGATCCATCCCAATGATCGTGATCGCGTCGGTGAGGAAATCGCCAAGGCCCTCGCCGATGGCTCGTCGCTGCAGTCCGAATACCGCCTGCTGGCTCCCGATGGCGAGACACGCTGGGTCGTGGCTTCCGGCCGGGCGCGGCTCGATGCCGAGGGCAAGGCGGTGCGCCTGCCCGGCGTGGTGGTCGATGTCACCGAGCAGCGCCGCATTTCCGAGGCGCTGGCAGAAAGCGAACTGCGCTTTCGCACGCTCGCCGACACCATGCCGCAAATGGTCTGGTCGACGCTGCCGGATGGCTTTCACGACTACTACAATGCCCGCTGGTATGAGTTCACCGGCGTGCCGGTCGGCTCCACCGATGGTGAAGGCTGGAACAACATGTTCCACCCCGACGATCAGGAGCGCGCCCGCAAGGTCTGGCACCATTCGCTGGCCACCGGCGAACCCTACAATATCGAATATCGTCTGCGCCACCACAGCGGCAAATACCGCTGGACGCTGGGCCTGGCCCTTCCGATCCGCGATGCGGCCGGCCAGATCGTGCGCTGGTTCGGCACCTGCACCGACATTCACGAAACCAAGCTCGTGGCGGAGGAGCGTGAACTGGTCGCCCAGGAGCTCAGCCACCGCATCAAGAATATCTTCGCCGTGCTGACCAGCATCATCAGCCTCTCCGCCCGCGGCCGCCCCGAGGTCAAGACCTTCGCCGACGAGCTGCGCCAGCGCATCTACGCGCTGGGCGAGGCGCACGATTTCGTCCGCCCGCACAGCCACGTCTCCCAACCGCCGGAAAACCAGGGTTCGCTGAAATCGCTGATCAGCCGTCTGATGCAGCCCTACCGCCAGGATGGGGCCGAACGCGTCATCTTCCTCGGCGAAGACACCGAGATCGATGATGGCGCCGCCACCCCGCTCGCCCTGCTGTTCCACGAATTGGGCACCAACGCGGCCAAGTATGGCGCATTGTCGGTCGATGGGGGCAGGGTGGAACTCACCGGCCGCCGCGACGGCGAGCACTACCACCTGTCATGGAAGGAGCTTGCGGGCCCCTTCATTGGCGGCGATGCGGAGCTCGCTGGCTTCGGTTCGCGCCTAATCAGCCTCAGCATCGAGGGTCAGTTGCGCGGCAAGCTGGAACGGAAATGGGAAGCGGATGGCCTGCGCGTCGAGATCGATTTGCCCGTCGACGCGCTGCGCCGTTCGGCGCGCCTGCACAAATAGGCCTTAGCTGGCCGAAGTGGCGGCGCCGGCCCAGTTGAACAGTTTCAGCCGGTGCGGCGGGGTTGCCTCGGCGGCATCGCGCCGCGCCACGGCATAGGCCACGGCCGCCCGCAATTCGCGGTCGGTCACCGGTTTGGGCAGCACGCCCACTGTGCCCGGCACGCCATCGCCGAGCTGGGATGGATTGGCGGTCATGAACAGTACGGTCACGCCATGCGTCTGCGCCAGGATCTGACCGATGGTGATGCCGGTGGGGCCGTCCTGCAGGTTGAGATCGACCAGCGCGACATCGGCATGCGATGCCAGCGCCAGGGCTGTCTGTGCGTCCGGCGCGATGCCGATCGGGGTGAAGCCCATCTCTTCGATGACATGTTCGATCTCGGCAGCGACGAAAATCTCGTCTTCGACCACCAATATTTTGCGCGTCATAATAAGAACTCTTCTGCAAACTAGCCCTTGGGCAACTCCCCCACACCGCTCAGGGTTGCCACCGCCGATGCATATTCCTGCATTGGCCGTTCAACTTTGCTCCAGCCGGGTTACCAAAACCCCAAATAGCGTTGCTGTGAGGCACTTAGCGGAACCTTAACCCTAATGGAGCATAAATTTTTGCGACAATAGGACGCCCCCGGGAGGTTTCGATGAAGCGCACCATTCCAGCCGCCGCCGCAATTCTGGCGATCTGCGCCGCCGTCCCGGCTTTGGCCGCCGACTATCCCGAACTGCGCCCTGCCTATGTCGAGGGCTGGGAAGCCGGCGAGGACGATATCCGCTTCGAATTCGGCACGGCCTACTGGTACTCCTGGGGCGGACGCGATGCCGGGTTCACCGGCACGGCGCCGTTGGGCAACATCGCCGTCACCTCCCGCGATCAGACCCATATCGGCGAACTGCACGGCAAGATTGAGGATCTGTCCACCCAGAGCTACGTGGCCGGCCGCGCCGGCCTCGGCCTGCACACCACCGGCACCTACGCCATCACGCCCGCAGGCAGCGGCGCCATCGGCAACTCCTCGCGCATCGGCTATGCCGGCGCCGATTTCGGCTGGCTCCCGGCCGGGAGCATGACCGAGGGCTACGCCTTCGGCGGACTGGTCGGCTACCACTACTGGAAGGACGCGCCCACCATCGGCACCGGCCAATATGCCACCAGCTTCGCCGCCGGCGTGCCGACCACCATGGGCGAGGCCCGCAACGAACTCGACATCCACGCGCTGCGTTTGGGCGTCAAGGGCACCGCCAGCTTCGACATGTTCGACATCCAGGGCGAGCTTGCCGGCGTTCCCTACGCCCACGTGTCCGGCGTCCTGGGCGGTAGCTCGCCCGGCGGCTACAATTTCGGCGGTACGGTCTACAACGAAAACGCCCCGACCACCTTCACCGGGCGCGGCTATGGCGTCATGACCGAGGCCATGATTGGCTTCCACCCCACTGAAAACCTCACCCTGCGGCTCGGCGGCCGGGCCTGGTATCTCGAGAGCACGCTTGATGCTGTCTTCAACGGCACCGCCGCAGGCGGCGCACAGCCCGCCCAGACCATGCCCTCCACCTATGCCTCGCTCTTCCGCTATGGCCTGCGCGCCGAACTGACCGGTCGCTTCTGAATCGCCGCTGGCGAAAATGCCGCCCGCCCCACCATGAAAGCTGCGCTTGAATGGCTTGGGGGAGGGGGGTATGGCAGGGCTGGTAGATTTGCCGCCCGTCCTGCCCACGATCCCAGTTAGGCCATTCCCGTGACAGACCGCCTCCGAATTGCGCTTGCCCAGCTCAATCCCAAGGTCGGAGACCTGGTGGGCAATCTGGCCATGGCGCGCGCCGCACTTGCCGATGCCGTGGCCGCCAAGGCCGACATCCTGATGCTGTCCGAGCTGTTCCTCACCGGCTATTTCCCGGATGATCTGCTGTTCAAGCCCAAGTTCGTCGCTGACGCCATGCAGGCGGCCCACGATCTGGTGGCGGACACCAGTGGCACCGACGTCGTCCTGATCCTGCCCACCGTCTGGCGCGAAAAGACCGGCCTCCACAATGCCGTGCTCGTGGCCGAGAATGGCAGGATCATCGCCACGCGCTTCAAGCGCGAATTGCCCAATACCGACGTCTTCTACGAAAAGCGCTATTTCACCGCCGGCCCGCCACCCGAGCCGGTACTGATCAAGGGCGTGCCTGTCGGCATCCCGATCTGCGAAGACATCTGGCACCCATCGGTCTGCGAGCACCTCGCCATGCGCGGCGCCGAGATCATGCTGTGCCCCAATGGCTCGCCCTATTGGACCGACAAGCAGCATATCCGCAAGGAACTGGTGCGGGCCCGCGTCGCCGAGGACGATGTCCCCATGCTCTATCTCAACCAGGTCGGGGGCCAGGACGAACTGGTCTTCGACGGCGCCTCCTTCGGCATAGAGCCGGGCAACCGGCTGGTCTTCCAGGGCAAGTCCTTCGCCAATGACTTCATCACCTCCGACTGGGTCCGGGGCGACAATGGCTGGACCTGCGAGCAGGGTGCGGTCACCGAACTGACCACCACCGATGAAGCCCCCTGGCTGGCCTGCGTGCTCGGCCTGCGCGACTATGTCCACAAGAACGGCTTCAAGCAGGTCGTGCTGGGCCTCTCGGGCGGCATCGACAGCGCCGTCGTCGCCGCCATGGCGGTGGATGCCTTCGGCGCTGAAAACGTCCACTGCATCATGCTGCCCTATCGCTACACCTCCGAGGCCAGCCTCAAGGACGCCAGGGACTGCGCGGAGCGCCTGGGCGTCCGCTATGACATCGTCTCGATCGGCAACCCGGTCGATGATGCGCTGGCCGAACTGGCCCCTATCTTCGACAATCGCGCCCCCGATCTGGCCGAGGAGAACATCCAGTCCCGCATGCGCGGTGTCGTGCTCATGGCCGTCTCCAACAAGCTCGGCTCCATGCTGCTCACCACCGGCAACAAGTCGGAAATGGGCGTTGGCTATGCCACCATCTATGGCGACATGAATGGCGGCTACAATCCGCTCAAGGACATGTTCAAGATGGAGGTCTATCGCCTGGCCGCCTGGCGCAACAGCCACGTGCCCGGCGACTGCAGGGGCCCGGCCGGCGAGGTCATACCCCAGGCCATCATCGCCAAGGCCCCCAGCGCCGAACTGCGCCCCAACCAGACCGACCAGGACAGCCTGCCGCCCTATCCGGTGCTCGATACCATTCTGGGCGCTCTGGTCGAGGATGAGATGTCGATCGCCGACATCGTCGCCAAGGGCTACGATCAGGCGCTGGTCGAGCGCATCGAGCGCCTGCTCAATATCGCCGAATACAAGCGCCGCCAGTCCGCCCCCGGTCCCAAGCTCACGCCCAAGGCCTTTGGCCTCGGCCGCAAGTACCCGATCACCAATGGCTACAAGGATCGGACCATCGGATGACCAGCCCCGATACCATCGTTCGCTGGGCGCCATCCCCCACCGGCCGCATCCATCTCGGCAATGCCCGCCCGGCGCTTCTCAACTGGTTCTATGCCCGCCGCCATGGCGGCCGCTACATCCTGCGCATGGACGATACCGACCAGGCCCGTTCGACCCGCGAATTCGCCGACGGCATCGAGGTCGATCTCGCCTGGCTGGGCATCACGCCGGACCTGCTGGTGCGCCAGTCCGAGCGCACCGCGCTCTATGATGCCGCCCGCGACCGGCTGATCGCCGCCGGCCGGCTCTATCCCTGCTACGAGACCGAAGACGAGCTCGACCGCCGCCGCAAGCGCGCCCGTGCCCTCAACAAGCCGCCGATCTATGATCGGGCCGCGCTGAAACTCACCGATGAGGACCGCGCCCGGCTCGAGGCCGAGGGCCGCAAGCCGCATTGGCGCTTCCGGCTCGATGGCCGCCCGGTCCATTTCGACGATCTCATCAAGGGCCCGCAGACCGTCAACACCGCCTCCATGTCCGATCCGGTTCTGGTGCGCGAAGACGGCTCCTATCTCTATACGCTGCCCTCCGTGGTCGATGACATCGACCTGGCCATCACCCATGTGATCCGCGGCGAAGACCACGTCTCCAATACCGGCACCCAGATCGAGATCTTCGAGGCCCTCGGTGGCGCCGTCCCCGTCTTCGGCCACCATAATCTGCTCACCGACGCCGAAGGGCAGGGCTTCTCCAAACGCCTCGGTTCGGAGTCGATCGCCGATTTCCGCGCCGCCGGCTATGAGCCCATGGCCGTCGCCATCCTGGCCAGCATCACCGGCACCAGCCTGCCCATCGAGACCTACGAAACCCTCGACGAGATCGCCAATCGCCTCGATTTCTCGATGATTTCACACGGCTCCGCCCGCTTCGACCCGGTGGAACTCGACGGCCTCAATGCCCGCCTGCTGCATGCCATGCCCTATGAGGCCGCCCAGCCCCGCCTCTCCAGCCTCGGTCTCGAGGGCGAGGCGCTGTGGCTGCTGTTGCGCGACAATCTTCACAAGTTCAACGACATCGCCGATCTGGCAAGGCTGGTGACCGGCCCCGTCGAGTCCATTGTCGCCGACGAAGATCGCGATTTCCTCGCTCTGGCCAAGGCCCTGCTACCGCCCGAGCCCTGGGATCAGACCACCTGGTCGCACTGGACCGATGCACTCAAATCCGCCACCGGCCGCAAGGGCAAGGCGCTGTTCCTGCCGTTGCGCCTGGCCCTGACCGGGCGCCACGATGGGCCGGAGCTTAAGTCCCTGCTCCCGCTGGTCGGGCGTAAGGCGTGTCTGGACCGACTACCCTGACGACCTTGTCGCCAAACTGCACCAGCCGCATTTCGGTCTCCGCCGCGGCCTGAACCGGGCGCGTCACCGGAGTCTCGCCGGGGCCGGCAGGACGACGGCGGGGTAGGGGGATGTCCACCAGCGTGGCCGTCTCGAGTGGCGCCACGGTCGCCTGCACCGGTGCCTGTCCGCGCGGATCGCGCAGCGGCAGCGGGAAGCTGACGCCGGCCACTTCGATCATCATGCGCGTCGAGCCATCGCTCCCCGTCGCCACGCTCATCGTGCCGTCGGACTGCGGCGCCACCTTGCAGCTGGCGCTGACGCTGGTGTCCAGCTCGTCGCGATAGCGGAACGCGGTGGGCAGCGCCGAATAGGGCTCGCCGAACAGGTTCCGCATCTGCTCGGGCTCCTGGCCCGGATTGTCGTACATATAGAGCTCTACGGGCGTTGTCGGACAGCTCGCCTCGCATTGCATGGCGTCATTGCTGGCATAGTCGGGCAGGGTGGCGTAGCTGATCGGCCAGAAATAGCCGTCGCTGAGCCGCACGCAGACGGTGCGCACCGTCTGGTAGCCCTGGTAGCCCCAATAGTCGCCGCCATCCACCATCTGCCCGTCCGTGAAGTCGCCTTCCGACGTCGTGCCGAAGATGCGGTCGAACACCGACTGCCGCTCATTGGTAAAGGTGGCGCTGGAGCCGCGGTTCTCGCCGCAGCCGAACCGCGCCATTTCCTGCAGGATCGCCTCGCGCTGGCCGGCGACGGCATTGGCCGTCTCCACCTGGCGCGACACATCCGCGGCAACCTCGCGCAGCCGCAGCACTTCGCGGCCGATCTGCTGGCACTGGTTGGTCAGTGTGCGCCCGGCCTTGGCGTCGTCATTGCATCCGTCGCGGACATAGCGGCTTTCCATGGCCTGCACGTCCCGTGCCGCCTGGCGCGCTGCCTGGGAATTGCCCCCCATTTGCCGGAACTCGGCATTGCTGTCGAACTGCCGCAGGGCATTGTCCAGCTGGGCGCACTGTGCCGCCTGGGCATAGGCGGTGTTCACGTCCATGATCAGGCAGATCGCCGCCAGCACCGATAGTATGAGGGCGCGTCCGCCGTTCCTGCCCAAGCCTGTCCTCGAATCCATTGCCGGCGCCCAGCGCCCTTTGCGGTCCTTAAAGAGAAGGTCAGGACCATTGGCAACACTATAGTGGCTGAGCCGTTGCCGTGGTAGCGCTGCAAGGCCACACAACTTCGAGATTGCGCCCGATGAAACTAGCAACGCTCCGCAATGGCCGCCCCGATGGTCAGCTCGTCGTTCTCTCTGCCGACCTCGGCCGCTATGTTTCCGCCGGGCGCATTGCCCCGACCCTGCAGGCTGCACTCGACGATTGGGAGGCCGCTGTGCCCGCCCTTGCGGCCCTGGCGGGCCAGTTGGACGCCGGTGCCATTGCCGGCCAGCCCTTTGATGCCGATCTGGCGCTTGCGCCGTTGCCGCGGGCCTATCAGTGGATCGATGGCGCCGGCTACCTCAGCCACCTCGAACGCGTGCGCAGCCTCAAGGGCAGCAAGGACGAGGAGCTGCAGTCGACCCGCCCCTTGCTCTACCAGGGTGGCTCTGATTCGCTGTCCGCGCCTACCGACCCCATCCGCGTCACCGATCCGGACCTTGCCATCGACTTCGAGGCAGAAGTGGCTGTCATTGTCGGGCCGGTGCCCATGGGCGCCAGCCGCGAGCAGGCAGCCGCAGCCATTCGCCTCGTCACGGTCTGCAACGACGTTTCCCTGCGCCGGCTGGTCGTCGATGACCTGCAGAATGGCTTCGGCTTCTTCCATGCCAAGCCCTCCACCGCCTTCGCCCCTATTGTCGCGACGCCCGAAAGCCTGGGCGCCGCCTGGCGCGACAACCGCTTGCACCTGCCGGTGCGTGTCGAGGTCAACGACGTCCTCTACGGCCAGCCCAATGCCGGCACCGACATGCATTTCGATTTCGCCGACCTGATCGTCGAGGCCACCCGCACCCGCGGCCTGGCTGCCGGCACCATTATCGGGGGTGGAACCGTCTCCAACCGCCACGACGAAACCCTGCCCATCAAGCGCGATGGCATCGGCTTTGCCTGCATTGCCGAGGCGCGCACGGTCGAGAAGCTGAAATACGGCCGCGCCCGCACGCCCTTCCTCAAGCCTGGCGACATGGTCCGCATTGGCGCGGTCTCTACTTCCGGCCAGTCCGTGTTCGGCGACATGCTCCAGAAGGTCGCGCTCGCCTAACGCCTTGCAATTCCGATAACATTCCCGTGTGGGCGTTGGGCGTGTCATCTGGCCATGCCAGACTTTGGTCTTGGCGGACGCTGCATGCGCCGCCTGGGTCAAAATCGTTGAGGGTGCAACTCATGTCGATCAAGAAGTTTTCCGCGCTGGCCATTGCTGGCCTGATGACGCTTGGCGTCGTCGCGGCCGTGGCGCAGGACGCCTTCGTTCCGCCTGCCACCGCGGAAGAGGCCCTCGCGGCCCGCAAGGCGCTGATGCGCGAAGATGGCGCCCTGCTGCGCTCTGCCGGCAATCTCTCGGGCGCTGAAGCCGTTGCGGCCATGCAGACCCTGCTCGACAACTACACCCACATTCCCGATCTCTTCCCCGAAGGCTCGATCGTCGGCGACAGCGAAGCGCTCCCCGCCATCTGGGAGAACTGGGAAGATTTCGTCGCCATCGTCGAAACCGGCAAGCAGGCTGCCACCGATGGCCTCGCCGCTGCCGAAGCCGGCGACGCCACCGCCTATGCCGCTGCCGTCCAGGCTCTCGGCGCCACCTGCGGCGCCTGCCACCAGCAGTTCCGGGGCTGACTTGCGGCCCGAAGGGCAAAATCGCTCCGGTGGAGCGATTTTAGCGAGGCAGGCCACGAGACCTATGGTCGAGTGGCGGGCGGCCTGAAAATATCGCCTCCAAAGCGATTGGGCGGTCCTCCTGGGGATCGCCCTTTTTTCTTTTCAGCTTGATTTCCCCTCAGGCAGCGGTCAATGTCCGCGCCATGAAGACCCGGTTCATTCTGATTAACCGCTGCATTATTACCTGCTAACCACTCGTTGGCGGCGCGGTCTTCTTCATCCCTGATTTCTGATACCCGAAGAGCCCCGTCAGCCAGCGCAACTCCGCATGGCCAGGATTTTCGACGATGACTTCGGGCACACCGCAGATAAGCCTCTACAACACGCTCACGCGCACCAAGGAGCCCTTCACGCCCCTCGATGCGAACAATGTGCGCATGTATGTCTGCGGTCCGACCGTCTATGACTTCGCCCATATCGGCAATGCCCGCCCGGTCATCGTCTTCGACGTGCTGTTCCGCCTCCTGCGCCACGTCTATGGCGCCGAGCACGTCACCTATGTCCGCAACATCACCGACGTCGACGACAAGATCAACGCCCGCGCCCTGCGCGACTACCCCGACCTGCCGCTGAACGAAGCCATTCGCAAGGTCACCGAAAAGACGGAGGCGCAGTTCCTCTCCGATGCCAGGGCGCTTGGCACGCTGGAACCCACCGTCCAGCCCCGCGCCACCGACAACATCGCCGAGATGCAGGCGCTCATTGGTAGTCTGCTCCAGCGCGGCCATGCCTACAATGCCGCTGGCGAAGTGCTGTTCGACACAACGTCCATGCCCGATTACGGCCAGCTTTCCGGCAGGAATCTCGAAGACAATCTCGCCGGTGCCCGTATCGCAGTCGATGCACACAAGAAGAACCCGGCCGATTTCGTGCTGTGGAAACAGTCCTCCGATAGCGAACCCGGCTGGGATAGCCCATGGGGCCGCGGCCGCCCCGGCTGGCATATCGAATGCTCGGCCATGAGCGAGCGCTATCTCGGCCAGACCTTCGACATCCATGGCGGCGGGCTCGACCTCATCTTCCCGCACCACGAAAACGAAATCGCCCAGTCCCGCTGCGCCCATGGCACCCACGCCATGGCCAATATCTGGATGCACAACGGCTTCCTTCAGGTCGAAGGCCAGAAGATGAGCAAGTCGCTGGGCAATTTCGTTACGATCAACGAGCTGTTGGAAACCGGCGCCATGGGTGGTCGCGCCTGGATCGGCGACGTGCTGCGTCTGGCCATGCTGATGACCCACTATCGCGAGCCGATCGACTTCTCCGTCAAGCGCCTGGAAGAGGCAGAGGCCAAGCTGCGCGACTGGCAGCGCGCCGCCCGCGGGGCCGAGCTGGCCGAAGACGCTGCACCGGATGCCTCGGTCGTGGCCGAACTGACCGACGATCTCAATTTTCACCGCGCTGCCGTCGCGCTCGATTTCATCGCCAAGAAGGCCAATCGCGACGGCGGCGAAAGCGCCAGGTCCTGCCTCGCCGCGACCCTTCGTTTCCTTGGCTTTGGCCTCAGCTCGTTGCTGACCTCCGGCGACGGCTGGGAAGAACCACCCCACATAGCCACCGCCATCGCCGACCGCCTTGCTGCCCTCAACAGCAGAGACTTCGCCAAAGCCGACGCTATCCGCAACGAGCTGGCCGAACAGGGTATCGCCCTGATGGACTACAAGGACGAAACCGGCCAGCGCCAGACCAGGTGGGAGATGAAGCATGACTGACAAGCCCGAAGCCCATACCGGTGGCTGCCAGTGCGGTGCGGTGCGCTTTCGCGTCACCCGGCTCGGCCGCCCCTCCATCTGCCATTGCCGCATGTGCCAGAAGGCCTTCGGCGGCTTCTTCGGCCCGCTGGTCACCGCCCATAACGCCACATGGACCCGTGGCGAGCCCAAATGGTTCCAGAGCTCGAACGCTGCCCGCCGCGCCTTTTGCGGCGATTGCGGCACGCCGCTCGCCTATGAGACCCGCTTCGGGCTGGAGCTGGCCATCGGCGCCTTCGACGATCCCACCGTCGCCGCGCCGGTCATCCAGGTCAACCTCACCGACAAGCTGCCCTTCTTCGACGGGCTGACCGCCCTGCCGGCCCGCACCGAATCCAGCGATGAATGGCGCGACTTCCTCGCAGGCATCCACTCCAACCAGCATCCCGATCACGATACGGCCGACTGGCCACCCCGAGGAGGCGACAATGGCTGAAACCTGGTCCGGTGGCTGCCAGTGCGGCGCGGTACGCTACCGCTTCACCGCCAAGCCCAAGGGCGCGCATATCTGCCACTGCCGCATGTGCCAGAAGGCGTTCGGAGCCTTCTACGCGCCACTGGTTGGCGGCCCGCTGGAGAGCTTTGAGGTCACACGCGGCACGATTGCGATGTTCCGCTCGTCGGAACCGGTCGAGCGCGGCTTCTGCCGCGATTGTGGAACGCCGCTCAGCTTCAACCATGTCGGCGGCAGCTGGATGAGCGTCTCAATCGGATCGCTCGACAGCCCGGAAGCCTTCCCGCCCAAGGACCAGCATGGGACCAATAGCCGCCTGTCCTGGGTGAACGATCTGGGCCGCCTGCCCGATGTAGCACCCATCGAGGAGCGGGCGCCGGAAAGCGCGGCCCTGATCGCGGCAACCAGCCATCAGCACCCCGACCACGACACGGCTGACTGGCCGCACCAGCAGTAACCGAGTAGCCCCCATGTCCAAAGACCGCCTCTACATCTTCGACACCACGCTGCGTGACGGCGCGCAGACCGCAGGCATCGAATTCTCGCTCGAGGACAAGATCTCGATTTGCGGCCTGCTCGAAGAGCTGGGGGTCGACTATATCGAGGGCGGCTATCCCGGCGCCAATCCGGTCGATACCGAATTCTTCGATCAGCGCCGCACCAAAAAGGCCACCTTCACCGCCTTCGGCATGACCAAGCGGGCAGGGCGCTCCGCTGCCAATGATCCGGGTATCCAGGCCCTGCTCAATTGCGAGGCCGACGCCACCTGTTTCGTCGCCAAGGCCTGGGATCACCAGGTGACGGTGGCACTTGAGATATCGCTTGAGGAAAACCTCGCAAATCTACGCGAAAGCGTCGCCGCTTCCGTCGCCGCCGGCAAGGAAGCCCTGGTCGATTGCGAGCATTTCTTCGATGGCTTCAAGGCCAATCCCGATTATGCCCTGGCCTGCGTCAAGGCCGCGCTCGATGCCGGCGCCCGCTGGGTGGTGCTCTGCGACACCAATGGCGGCACCATGCCCAGCGAAGTGCGCGACATTGTCGGCAAGGTGCTGGCCCTTGCCCCCGGTGATCGCCTCGGCATCCATGCCCATGACGATACCGGCCAGGCCGTGGCCAATACGCTCGCCGCCGTGGAAGCCGGCGTCCGCCAGATCCAGGGCACGCTCAATGGCCTGGGCGAACGCTGCGGCAATGCCAACCTCGTGACGCTGATCCCCACCCTGCTGCTCAAGCCGCTCTATGCCGATCGCCTTGAGACCGGCATCGACCCGACCCGGCTGCAGCGCCTCACCCAGATTTCGCGCGCCTTCGATGATCGCCTCAACCGCGCCCCGACCCGCCAGTCGCCCTATGTCGGCGCTTCCGCCTTCGCCACCAAGGCCGGCATCCACGCCTCGGCCCTGCTCAAGGATTTCTCCACCTATGAGCATGTGCCGCCCGAAAGCGTCGGCAATGAGCGCGCCATCATGGTCAGCCAGCAGGCCGGCAAGTCCAACCTGCTGACGGCTCTGGCCCGCCACGGCATCGTGCTCGCCAAGGATGACCCGCGCCTCGAGCGCCTCCTGGCCACGGTCAAGGAGCGCGAATCGCGCGGCTATTCCTATGACGGCGCCGACGCATCCTTTGCCCTTCTGGCCCATGAGGTGCTCGGCACCATGCCCAGCTACTTCACCGTCGAGAACTATCGCGCCAGCGTCGAGCGCCGCCACAATGCCCAGGGCGAGGAGATCAGCGTCACCGAAGCGGTGGTCAAGTTGCGCGTCGAGGGCGAGTTGCTGATGTCCGTTGCCGAGGGCAACGGCCCGATCAACGCCCTGGATCTGGCCCTGCGCAAGGATCTCGGCAAGTATTCGGGCCGCATCGAGGATCTCGAACTGGTTGACTTCAAGGTGCGTATCCTCGACGGCGGCACGGGCGCGGTCACCCGTGTATTGGTCGAAAGCCGCGATGGCAGCGGCGAGCGCTGGTATACGATCGGCGTTTCCCCCAACATCATTGATGCGTCCTTTGAAGCTCTGTATGAATCAATAACCTACAAGCTGCTGAAGACTGAAACGGCGCTGGGGACGACAGACAAAGTGGCTTAACCTGGCAGCCCGGTCACGGGTCAACTGCCACAACGGTCCTGGAGGACAAACTGGCCGAAACCGCTCCGAAAAAACCTCTTGCGCTCACTCTCGGGGCAGCGGCGGTTACTCTTGTCGTCATCATCGGCGTTCTGACGGGGCCCTCCCTCGTCTCCTGTTTCAGTTCCAGCGACGGCATGGGCCAGTGCCTGCGCGGCAAGATGACCGACGCCGGCATTCTGCCGCCTGCCGGCCCTGTCGAGACCGTCACGGCCGATGCCCCGGCCACGTCGGCGCAGGAACCGGCTGCCGCAGTGGGTGAGCCGGCGCTCGATGTCACCCCGGCCGAAGATCTGGTCGCCGCTACCTTCAGCCTGTTGCGTGCCGAACCCGATGGTTCGGTCGTCATCGCCGGCAGCGGCACGCCGGGCAGCCAGGTCGAGATCTATTCCAACGATGTGCTGCTGGGCACCGCAACGGTCGAATCGAGTGGCGACTGGGTCTTTGTCCCCGACGCACCGATCCCGCCCGGCGGCATCGAGCTGACCCTGGCCGAAGCCGGCAAGACCGGGCGGGCCGCCCAGTCCTTTGTCGTCGTCATCAATGACGACAAGTCCAGCGAGCCGCTGGTTGTCGCCAGCACGCCCGGCGCCGCCAGCGAAGTGTTGCAGGGCATCGATCGCCCGGGCGCCGAGACCCCCACCCAGCTTGCCGCCGCGGATCCCGTGGCGCCCGCCGCCGCGCCAGCGGCCACAACGCCTTCTGCCCCAGCGACCACCACGGAAGCTGCGCCCGCGACAGCCCCTGCTGCTCCAGCCCCCGCTGCCGCCGCGACCACCCAGCCGGCCGCTCCCGCGCAACCCGCTGCATCCCCGCCAGCCGAGCCGGCCGCAACGCCGGAACCCGCACCGGCACAGCCGGCCGCGACCGAGCCCGCGCCAGCAGCAGCACCCGCTCCGACCACCGCCAGCAGCGAACCCGCCGCACCTGCGACGCAGGCAGCACCGGCGCCCGCAACGGAGCCGGCAGCCAGCGCAGCAGCGCCTGCCACGGCACCCGCGGCCACTGCACCCGCGGCCACTGCACCCGCGGCAACCCCTTCAGCACCAGCCTCAACGGCCCCCGGTATTGCCGCCGTCGCGCCGGCGCCCGCTGCGCCAGCGCCTTCGGCACCTTCGGCACCTTCGGCACCAGCCGCCCCGGCCGCGCTCGGCAGCGTTCCGCCGACCATTGACGCCATCGAGATCGAAGACGATCGCACCTTCTTTGCCGGCGCAGGGCCGGAAGGCGCCACCATGCGTCTCTACGTCGATGACAGCTTCATCGCCGATGCTCTGGTCAGCGCCGGGCGCTGGCTCGTCGAGGCCGGCAATGTGCTGACCAAGCCCCAGCAGCGCGTCCGCATCGACATGCTGCAGGCCAACAGCGCCGAGGTTGCGGCCCGCGCCGAGGTGGACTTTGTGGTCGAGCTGCCGGCAACCGATACGCCGGCCACTGCGGTGGCTCAGGCCCCCGCTGCACCGGCACCGGCAACGGATACGTCGCCGGCTGCGGATGCCGCTCCTGCTGCGGCGGCAGAGCCGGCAGCCACAGCGCCGACTGCTTCCGAACCGGCCGCGACCGAGCCCGCAGCCGCAGAGCCGGCCGCCGTCGATCCGGCACCGGCCGCGGTTGCCGTCGCGCCAGAGCCGGCCGTTGCGCCCACTGCCGAGCCCGCTGTCCCGACCTTGGTCGGCGTCTCCATTGGGGGTCCCAATGCCGAGCGCTTTGCCGCTGGCAAGGCCATCATTCGCCGCGGCGACAATCTCTGGACCATCGCCCGGCGCGTCTATGGCGAGGGCATCAGATACACCACGATCTACCAGGCCAATACCGGCCAGATCCGCGATCCGGACCGTATCTATCCCGGTCAGGTGTTCGAACTGCCCAACTAAATGCGCACAAAGTGGCCCGCCCTTCGGCGGGCCATTGATTATTTGCGTGTCAGCCCCCATTTTATCGTTAAATGACGATCAACACTGGCAGGACCATGCACGACGACGATATTGCCACCATCATGCGAGCGATGGGCCATCCGGTACGGCTCAATATCCTGCGCATCCTGGCCAAGCAGGAGCGCGGCGAATGCTGCTGCGCCGACGTGACCGACGAATTGACCCTCGCCCAATCCACCGTCTCCCAGCACATCAAGGTGCTGCTGGATGCGGGCCTCATCGAGCGCAAGCCCCGCGGCACGCGCAATTGCTACATCGTCCAGCATGACCGGCTGGCAGCGCTCGGCGCCGCCTATTCCGGCATGATTGCGGGCTTCAGTCCCGCTCCATCCAAACTGGAAGCGGAACCCGCCTGATGTCGTCTGACAGCGCTGATAGCAAGCCGTCCGTTAGCGCGGACGAAGGCTCATTGCTCTCTACAATGAAGAACCTGTGGGCCTATATGTGGCCCGCAGACCGCCCCGACTTGCGACTGCGGGTAGTCCTGGCCATCGGCGCCCTGCTGCTCAGCAAGGTCGCCACCACGCTCGTTCCCTTTGCCTACAAGGGCATTATCGACAGCCTTGATGGCTCGGCGCCCGATAGCGCCGTGATCCTCGGCCTCGCCGTGCCCATCGTGCTCGTCATCGCCTATACGCTGGGCAACGTCATCGATGCCGGTTTCCAGCAGTTGCGCGACGTTCTGTTCGCCAGCGTCGGCCAGCATGCCGTGCGCAAGCTGGCGCTGCAGACTTTCCATCATCTGCATCGCCTGTCGCTGCGCTTCCATCTGGCGCGCCGCACCGGCGGGCTCAGCCGCGTCATCGAGCGCGGCACCAAGGGCATTGAAACGGTGGTGCGTTTTGCGATGCTCAACATCGCCCCCACCATTGTCGAATTCATCGTCACCGCCATCATCTTCGTCTGGCTGTTCGGCATCAGCTATCTTGGCGTGCTGGTGGTGATGATCTGGGCCTATCTCTATTTCACCATCAAGGCATCGAACTGGCGCATCGGCATTCGCCGCGCCATGAACGATTCCGATACCGATGCCAACGGCAAGGCCATCGACAGCCTGCTCAACTACGAGACGGTGAAGTATTTCGCCAACGAGAAGATGGAGGCCGCCCGCTACGACGTCTCCATGGCCGGCTATGAGCGCTCGGCCATCCGCATCTGGACCTCGCTGGGCTTTCTCAACTTTGGCCAGGCGGTCATTTTCTATACCGGCTTCCTGATCATCGCCGTCATGTCGATCGTCGGGGTCATGAATGGCACGCTGACACTGGGCGATTTCGTGCTGCTCAACACCTTCCTGATGCAGATCTACCGGCCGCTCAACTTCATCGGCTTCGTCTATCGCGAGCTGCGCCAGGGCCTCACCGATATCGAGGCGATGTTCAAGCTGCTCGACCAGTCTCCTGAAGTCGAGGACGCGCCCGACGCCAAGCCGCTCACCATTACCGGCCCGGTCATCCGCTTCGACAACGTCACCTTCCACTACGATCCCGATCGCCCCATCCTCAAGGGCGTCAGCTTCGAGGTCCCCGCCGGCAAGACGGTCGCCATCGTCGGCCCGACCGGCGCCGGCAAGTCCACCATCTCCCGGCTGCTCTACCGCTTCTACGATGTCACCGGCGGCTCGATCACCATTGACGGGCAGGATCTGCGCAAGGTGACGCAGGAGAGCCTGCGTTCAGCCATTGGCATGGTCCCTCAGGATACGGTGCTGTTCAACGACACCATCGGCTACAACATCGAATATGGTCGCCCCGGCGCCAGCGCCGAGGATGTCCGCGCCGCCGCAGCCATGGCCCAGGTCGGCCCCTTCATCGAAACCCTGCCCAAGGGCTACGAGACGCCTGTCGGCGAGCGGGGTCTCAAGCTCTCCGGTGGTGAAAAGCAGCGCGTTGCCATTGCCCGCACCATCCTAAAGGCACCGTCCATCCTCATTCTCGATGAGGCCACGTCGGCGCTCGACACCAAGACCGAGCGCGACATCCAGTCCGCTCTCGATGTCGTCTCGAAAAACCGCACCACCGTCGTCATCGCCCACCGTCTCTCCACCGTGGTCAATGCCGATGAGATCCTGGTGCTGCGCGATGGCGCCATTGCCGAGCGCGGCAATCATGCGGCCCTGCTGCAGCAGGATGGCCTCTATGCCCAGATGTGGAATCGCCAGCGCGAGGCCACCGAGGCCGAGGAACAGCTGCTGCGCACCGCCAACGACCCCGAAGGCTTCGTCAAGCGCGGCGTCCCCGCAGCCGAGTAGCTGGCCGCTCAGGCGGCCAGCACCATCTCGCTCTCCGTCGCGGCCATCACCGACGCCGGATCACGGCCGAGCTGGCCGAAAGCGCGGATCGTCGGGCCGTGCTGCATGGCAAGAACAACCTCGAGGACATGCACGCCGCTCAGCGGTCCCGAAACGCCACGCTTGCGCAGCGCTGCCAGTCCCTTGAGCAAGGATTCCCCAGACGGCGCAGCATTGTAGAGCGTAGTGGGCCGGGGCAGGGGCGGCACGCCGCGTTCCGAACCGGCAATGACCGCCTCACTCACGCCGGCCCGCCGCAGGTCGGCGCGGTGCTGCTCCCGCAGCGCCTCGGCAAAGGCCTCGCGGCTGATGCCTAGCTTGCGGAACACCCGCATTGCCGATCCGTCCGGCAGCTCCAGCGCCGCCAGCACGAAATGCTCGGCGCCGGGCACCTTTTGCTGCGCCTCATTGGCAATCCGTTCCGCCGCCTCGCACAGCGTCTTGATGGTGCCCATGTCCTTGAAGTTCTGCTTCAGCCTGCCAAACATAGCGGGTCTCCTTAAATGTCTATCGTCGGCACGATGCCGGCAAGCCGCTTGTGCGCCGCCTGCTTGCTGACACCCAGCGCCTGCGCAATGCGGGCCCAGGACCAGCCCTGCGCCAGCGCCTCGGCCACCGCCTTGCGTTCCAGTCGATCCGCCATCAGCCGCAGGGCCACCACGCTGGCCAGCGCCTGCTCGGGATCATCGGTATTGCTGGGATATGGGATCTCGGTCATGCGTCAACAATAGTTGACGCCTAGAGTGTTGTCAACAAATGTTGACGAATGCCGTGTGCTGTCCCGACAGGCCGAATTGGCTATTCTGGCCGCATGACCCAGCCAGAGATTCGTCTTGTCGCCGCCGGACCCGGACAGAAGCCGGTCATCGCCAACCTGATCCAGCTCTATCTCTACGACATGACCGAGACCATGCCGTTCCCGGTGGGCGCCGACGGCCGCTTCGGCTATGGTTTCCTTGAGCGCTTCTGGCGCTTTCCCTACCTGATCCATGCCGGCGACGAGATCGCCGGCTTCGCCCTTGTCATTGAGGAATGTCCGCTGACCGGCACGAAGCCCTGCTGGTTCATGGCCGAGTTCTTTATTCTCAAGGCCTATCGGCGGCGCGGGGCAGGGCAGGCTGCGGTTGCTGCAGCAATGCGGGAGCATCCGGGCGACTGGCACATTGCCGTGCCCCAGGCAAACGCGCCCGCCGGCGCCTTCTGGGATAACTCTCTGGCGCCTTACGCTCCCCGCTCACGGGATGTCACCTTTGAGGGCGACGAGTGGCGGCTCCACGCGTTTACGGCTTAGGTTCTGTGCAATGGGCGGCTGCCAAATCCGAAAGGGCGCCCCAACAAAAAAGGCCCGCATCGCTGCGGGCCTCTTCTCATTCCGGATCGCCTACTCGGCGGCTTCGGGTCGGCTGACTACGGTCACGCCGTTCTTTTCCTTTTCCACCAGTCCCGCATCGGGGCTGACGATATAGCGCTTGCTGCCGTCGGCATCAGCGGGGATTTCCACGGCCATGCCGTCAAAGCCCGCGGGTGCTGCCGCCACCGTCCGGCCGCGGCCGGTAGCGAACTGGGCAAGCCGCACGAACTGGTGGCCGACCCACTTGATCTGCCCGCCCAGCACGGTCGGCGCCACCACCATGACTGGCACCATGACGAGCGTCAGCGCGGTGGAGACGAACAGGCCCGACACCAGCGCGGCGCTGAGATGGATGAACCACGAGCCGGCAATGCCGCCCACCACGATTTCGCGGCGGATGAAGTCGAACTCGACATTTAGCGCCATCGGGATCACGCCCAGCGACGTCACCGTGGCGGTCAGCAGCACCGGACGAACGCGCTGGCTGATGGTGATCAGCATCGCCTTGACCGGGTCGACATGCTCGTCGCGGTGATAGTGGTTGTAGGTGTCGATCAGCACGATGCCGTTCTTCACCACGATGCCGGCCAGCGCCACGATGCCCAGGCCCGTCATGATCGCCGAGAAGCTCATCCCGGTGACCACCATGCCCAGCAATACGCCGGCAATCGACATCAGCACGGTCATCAGCGTCACGATCACCTGATAGAAGCTGTTATATTCGATCAGCAGGATCATGGCGATCAGCGCCAGGGCCGCGAACAGCGCCGAGATGATGAAGGCATTGGTGTCATCGACCTGCTCGGCCGCACCGCCATAGACGATCTCGACACTGGCCGGCCATTCCTGGGTTTCCTGCCAGGCCTTGATCTGTTCGATCTTGGCATCGGAGGTTACCTCTTCGCCGGCCGCATTGGTCGGGTTCAGGTTGGCGGCCACGCTCATCGCATAGACGCCATTGCGGCGCGAGATATTGGCCACCTTGGGCACGGCCGTGCGCTCGATGAAGTTCGAGACGGGAACCAGGCCCTGGGCGGTCACGATGCGCAGGCTGTCGAGCGCGTCGAAAGTGCGCTCGTCTTCCGGCAGGCGAACGCGAATGTCGAGCTCGTCGCCGCCATCGTCCGGCCGGTAGCTGCCAAGCTTCACGCCCGACGTCACCAGCTGCACATAGGGGCTCAGCTCGCGCACGCCGATGCCATACTTGGCCGCGGCCTCGCGATCGATGGTGATCTGCCAGTCGATGCCCGGGGCAGGGCGGCCGTCCTCGATGTCGATCGTGTCGCCCAGCTCGTTCTCGATATAGTCGCGCAGCTTGGCGACCGCCGGAGCGATGTCGTCATAGATCGTGCCCTCGACGCGAAGGTTGATCGCCTTGCCGGCCGGCGGGCCGTTTTCCTGCGCGGCGATCTGGACGTCGAGGCCGGAAATATGGGCCACCCGGTCGCGGATATCCTGGAAGATTTCCGCGGCCTTGACGCGCTCATTATAGGGCAGCAGCTGAAGGTTGAACGAGCCGATCGTGTCCGGCGGACCGCCCGAGCTCATCGCATCGCCACCGCCACCAAAGCTCATGATGACGTCCTGGATGCCTTCGACCTGCAGGATTTCGTTTTCGACCTCGACCAGCATGTCGCGGATCTCGATCGGCGAATAATTGCCGCGCGTGATCACGTTGACCGTGCCGAATTCGGGCTCCGATGCCGGGAAGGCCTCGGTGCCGGTGGGGTTCATGATATAGGCGGCAAACATCAGCACCACCAATCCGAACCCGACGCCCAGCGTCAGGATCGGCTGCTGGATCAGGTGCTGCATGGTCCGCACATAGACGCCGGTCACCCCGCCGACCTTTTTGGGGTCGAATTTGTCGGCATACATCACCACGTCGGCCGCTTCCTTGGCCTTGGGGTCCACATGGGTGGAGGCGATGAAGGCGCCGATGATCGGCATGAAGATGAGCGCGGAGACGAGCGAGGCGATCATGACCACGATCACGATGATCGGCAGGTAGCTCATGAACTTGCCGATAATGCCCGGCCAGAACAGCAGCGGAATGAATGCACCCAGCGTCGTGAAGGTCGCCGCAACCACCGGCACGAACATCTTGCGCGCCGCCAGGATGAACGCTTCCTTCTTGGAAACGCCTTCCATGAGCTTGCGCTCGGCATATTCGACCACCACGATGGGGTCGTCCACCAGCACGCCCACTGCGATCACCAGGCCGAACATGATCATCATGTTGATGGTCATGCCCATCATCTGCACGACCAGGAAGGCGATCATGAACGAGATCGGGATCGACATGCCGATCATGATGGCCGGGCGGACGCCCAGCGTCGCGATACAGGTGATCAGCACCAGCGCCACGGCGGTCATCACCGCGGCTTCCAGCGACCGGAACAGCCCCTTGGTGGAGTCCGCCTGGTCGATCAGGAACGAGGTTTCGATGCCCTGCGGCCAGTTGGCGGTGAACTCTTCGGTCACGCGCCGCACGTCATCGGAAATGGTGATGACGTTGGTGCCCAGCTTCTTGATCACGCCCAGCGTGATGGCCGGCTGGCCGTTCACATGGGCATACTGGGTCGCGTCCTCGAAGGTACGGGTAATGCTGGCGACATCGCCGAATGTCACCACCGTGTCGCCCGAGGTCTTGAGCGGCAGCGTGAACACGTCCTGCGCATTCTTGATCAGGCCGGGAACTTCGACGTTGAACGAGCCCTGGCCGCTGTCCAGCGTGCCGCCGGCAACCACCATATTGTTGCGGGCGAGGGCATCGAACAGCTGCGCGGCGGTCAGGTCATAGGCTTCGAGCCGCTCGAGGTCGATGGTGATCTCGAGCACTTCGTCGCGCGACCCGCTGAGGGTCACGCTCTGCACGTCGCCCATGGCCTCCAGTTCGTCCTGCAGGTCCTTGGCGCGGTTCACCAGCTCACGCTCCGGCACCGAGCCATAGACGGCCACCGAAATGGTCGGCATGTCGGTGAAGGAGATTTCCGTCACCGTGGGCTCGTTGGCATCATCGGGCAGTTCCGACGTCACGCCATCCATCGCCGCCCGGATATCGGAGAGAGCGGTGTCCTTGTCGGCATTGACGTTGAATTCGAGGAACACCGAGGCGTGTCCCGTCGTTGAGGTGGAGGTATAGTTCTCCAGCCCGTCGATTTCCTTGATCCGGTCCTCGATCGGCTTGGCCAGCAACTGTTCGGCGTCACGTGGCGACACCCCGGTCTGGCTGACCGAGATGTAGAAATAGGGGATATCGATTGCCGGGAAGCTTTCCTTCGGCAGCGAATTGTAGGCTGCAAAGCCCGCGCCCAGCAGCAGCACCATGACGGTCAGAACGACGCGCGGCATCCTCAGGATGCGTTCGATGAGGTCCAGCATGGCTTCAGCTCGCGGTTACGGAATTGGCTTTGGCGGCGACATTGGTTGCCTCGACAGCCTGGCCGTCGACGACATATTCCTGGCCGACGGTGATGATGTCGACCGATGGCGGCAGGCCGAGCACCCACACGCCTTCGCGTGTGTCGCTGGCGATGGTAACGGGAAGGAATTTCACGGTGCCATCGACAACGCTGCTCACCCCCAGCACGCCATCATCGCTCAGCGTCAGGACAGATTGTGGCAGTAGGTGCGCCGGAGCCGTGCCCATGGTGACGGTGGCGGTGGCGGTGATGCCGTCGCGGATGGACCCATCGGGGTTGGGCAGCTCGATTTCCACGGGGAAGGAGCGGGTGGCCGCATCGGCCGTGGCCGAGATATAGGTCACTTTGCCTTCCACCTGCTGATCGGTGATGGTCTTGACGTTGGCGGCAAGGCCCAGCTTGGCAAGTCCGATCCGGGCTTCCGGCACCTGGCCGATAAACACCATAGGGTCGAGCTGCACGATGGTCGCGCAGGGCTGGCCCATCGCAAGCATCGCGCCGGCCACGGCCAGCGGGTCTTGCACGACGCCGGCCACCTTGGCGTGGATGACGGTGCGGTCGAGTTCAGCCTGCGCATTGTCGAGCGCGGCCTGGGCGGCGCTGACAGAGGCCTTTGCAGCGCTCAGCGCAACTTCCAGCTGGCGGGCGGTGTTCGGCGCCGCCAGCCCCTTGGCCCGCAGTTCGGCATTGGTGTCGAAGTCCGACTGGGCCTGCGCCAGACCGGCATTGGCCTGCTCGATGCCGGCCTTGGCCTGCGCCACCGCAGCGGCGCGCGTGCCCTGGTCGAGCGTGCAGAGCAGGTCGCCCACGGCCACCTTCTGTCCCTTGCTCACATGTACATCGTCCACGATGCCGGCCGTCTCGGCCACGGCGCCCACTGAGGCCTTGGCCTGTGTGCGACCGCGCAGCGGCACTTCGATGCTCCAGGGCTGCGCGACATAGGTCGAGGTGCGCACCGACTGCAGCGCGGTGCTGCCACCGCTTTCCAGCTCGTTGCGCTGGGCAATGGTCAGGTGCGGATCGACAGCATGTTCGGTGGAATGCTGGGCCAGGACGCCCGCATCTTCCAGCTGGGTCGCGAGGGGCCCATGTTCTTCGCCCTCGATCACCGAGATGAGCGGACGCTCACCATTGCCGGGTCCGTTGCCGCCCATGACCAGCGTTCCGGTGACAAACCATGCCCCCGCCACGACCAGGATCAGAAACGCAACGCCGTAGGAATACAGTGCACGCATTGAGAAATCGCCCCTTTACTCAGCCGCGTCTTTCTTTGGCTCGGCTCGCGCTAATGTGATCAGTTCGTGCATATGGGAGCGCAGATGCTGTTCCGCAACCTCCATTATCGCACGTCCGTAATTGATGACCCATGTATCTGCTGCATTGCTGCCGCGTTCTTCAAAGGCTTCTTCTAGCTTGCGGTGACCATCTATGGTCCTCTGCAAGAATTCGTTGGCCCGCGTCTCTACAAGGTCGCGCGGCAGGATATGCGCGAAGCGGGCAAACAGCAGGAATGGGCTGCGGAACACGTCGTCACCCAGGGGTGCGCCAAGTTCCTCGGCAAAGGCATTCCGGCCCGCCTCGGTGATGGAATAGACTTTCTTGGCCGGCTTGCCGGCCTGCTGCTCGGTGCGGCTGGTGACGAGCTTTTCGTCTTCCAGCTTGGCGAGCGCGGGGTAGATGGAGCCGAAGCTCGCTTCCACGAAGTACGAGCATTCGCCTTCAACGCAAAGCCGCCGGATTTCATATCCGGTTGCTTCCCCCTCATAGAGGATGGACAGGCAGAGAGTTCTGACATTCATGCGCTTGTTCCGACGACCTATGCTGGGCCGATATATGCCGGTTCTTTATATCCACGGCGAGAATAGCGCAAGTTGTGACAACTACCTGATCAGGCAGACCAGTTAAGATCAGATTGCATGGCTGCTGTTCAGGCCAGCAGGCGCGTCATCTCCGCGGCGGCCTGGCGGGCCAGCGCCTCGCTCGAGGCGGCGACGAAATAGGGATTGAGGAAAGCCAGGTCGTGCTTGCCATAGCGCATGCGCGCGCCATCCAGCGTCACCACGGCGCCGCCTGCTGCTTCCAGCACCGCCTGTCCCGCCGCCGTGTCCCATTCGCAGGTTGGCGTGAACCGCGGGTAGAGCTGGGCGTCGCCGCGGGCCAGCAGGCAGAATTTCAGCGACGATCCCACCGAGACATCGGCCTCGACATCGAGGGTCTCGCACAGCGCCGCCAGCGCGGCATGCCCGTGCGAACGGCTCGCCACGATGCGCGGCCGGCTGGCCGAAGCAACCGCCATGCGTTGGCGCTCCGTCGCTATGCCATCCTGCGTACTGCAGAACCACGCGCCGGACGCATCGCCGATAAAGGTCTCGCCCGTTGCGGGCGCCAGCACCACGCCCAGCACCGGCACGCCATGCTCCACCAGCGCGATATTTACCGTGAACTCGCCGTTGCGCTTGATGAATTCCTTGGTGCCATCCAGTGGATCGACCACGAAATAGCGCTCGCCCAGCGTCGGGATGATTCCGGCGGCCACGCTTTCTTCGCCAAGCACGGGAATGCCTGTTGGTCTGAGATAGTCGAGGATCACCGCCTCGGCCGCCGCATCAGCCTCGGTCACCGGCGAACCATCTGCCTTGGTGACGGCGGTGATTGGCCGTGCATAAACCTCCATGATCAGCCGCGAAGCGGCGATAGCGGCCTCGAGGACCAGCGTGCTGAGGCTTTGATCGGTCGGCGCTTGCATCGTCGCGGCCATGGTCAACGACCGATCTCGACATCGAGCCCGAGATCGAGCGGCGACGCCGCCATGGTGATCTGGCTGGTGGAGATATAGTCCACGCCCGTCTCGCCGATCGAGCGCACCCGGTCCAGCTTCACCCCGCCCGAGGCTTCCAGCTTGGCGCGGCCGGCATTGATGGCCACGGCCTGACGCAGCAGGTCATTGTCCATATTGTCGAGCAGCACCACCCGCGCCCCCGCGGCCAGCGCTTCTTCCAGCTCGGCAAGGTTCTGCACCTCGATCTCGATGGCCACCAGATGACCGGCAAAAGCCTCCGCCGCCCGGTAGGCCGCGGTCACGCTGCCCGCCACGGCGATATGGTTGTCCTTGATCAGGATGGCGTCGCTCAGGCTGTAGCGATGGTTGGCGCCGCCGCCACAGCGCACCGCATATTTCTGGAAGGCCCGCATGCCCGGCGTCGTCTTGCGCGTGTCGCAGATTTGCGCGCCGGTGCCTTCCACCGCATCGGCATAAAGCCGCGTCAGCGTGGCTATGCCGCTCATGTGGTTCAGGAAATTCAGCGCCACGCGTTCGCCCGACATCACCAGCCGGGCATGGCCGCTGACCGTTGCCACGAGATCCCCCGCCGCCACCCGGTCGCCATCGGCCACCTTGGCCGCGAAGGTCACGCCGTCGCCCACGAGGCGAAACGCCGCCGCCGCCAGGTCCAGCCCGGCAATGACACCCGCTTCCCGCGTAGAGAGGCTTGCCGTCGCGAGCGAGTCAGGCGCCAGCGTCGCCTGGCTGGTCAGGTCACCGGCCAGCCCCAGATCCTCTTCCAGCGCAGCGGCAACCGCGCGCTCGACCAGGAGGCGCGGCAATTGGGCGGGCAGGCGGTCGGGACGCGACATGGCTTTTGGTCTCTCAATAAGCCGCGCTGATGTACGCGCGCCCCGCGCCGCTGGCAACAGTCAGCCTAGTGCCCGCGCTTGACCGTGTGGTCCGCCTCGATGATCGCCTTGGTGAGGCTTCCGGTCGCCGGATAGAGCGGAATGAGGCAGGCCTGCAGTGCGTGATAGATATCCGGCTTGCCCACGAACAGCCGCGAGGTCGGCGTCAGGTCTTCCTTGAGCTCGCTGAGCCAGCCGCCGCGCTTATGGTCGATCACGTGGTTCTCGGCATAGTCCCAGAGCTTGCGATACCAGATCTGGAAATAATCGTGCGTCGTGTCATAGGCCGAAATATAGGCCGCGGCGCCAATCGCCTCGCTCACCGGCCACCACAGCTTCTCGCGCATGATGGGCTCGTTGTCCCAGTCCAGCGTGTAGAAGAACCCGCCATGGGTCTGGTCCCAGCCCAGTTCGACCGACTGGCGGAACAGCTCGCGCGCCGCCCCCGTCATCCACGACAGGCGCTTCTCGCCCAGCACCCACAGCTGGTACAGCAGCCGCGACCATTCCAGCCAATGCCCTGGCGTCGCGCCCGACGGGCGGAACATTTCCGAACCCTGGTAATTCTTGTCGAGCACCCAGTTCTCGTCGAAATGCTCGGCCACCCGGTGCCCCAGCGGCACGGCATGCTTGGCGATGATCAGCTCGGCAATGCGCTCGGCCTTGGTGAGATAGGCCTTGTCGCCCGTCGCCTCGAACGCCGCCATCAGCGCCTCGGTCAGATGCATGTTCGAGTTCTGCCCGCGATAGCGAGTCGCGCCCGACCAGTCATTGGCAAATTCCTCGCGCACCGCGCCGACCTTGTCCTCCCAGAACCGGCGCTCGATCACTTCGGTGACGTCCGCCAGCATCCTGTCGGCCAGCGGATGCCCCAGCAGCTTGGCGCTCGATGCTGCCAGCATGACGAAGGCATGCCCATAGGCCTGCTTGCTGGCATCCTTGGGTCCATTGTCGTCCAGCGACCAGACATAGCCGCCATGGCGCTGGTCGCGATGCTGCTCCCAGAGATAGCGCATGCCATGGTCGACGATCTCGTCCGATCCCGGCCGGCCAATCAGGCTGCCAATGGTGAAGCAGTGCACCATGCGCGCCGTGCCGTGGATCTGCCGCGTCGAATTGGCCGCGTCGATCGGCGAGCCGTCGTCATTGAGCTCGAAGAACCCGCCCTTGCGATTGATCGACGGCGCCTGGAAGAAGTCGAACAGGTTATTGGCCTGCCGCATCAGATACTGCCGGTGAAACGGCCGGTTCGGCCATGGGCTCGAATTGGTCTGGGACAGTGTCGTCTGCGCGTCGGTCATGATGGCTCCTCATCTGGCCAGAGCTATACCCAGACAAAAAGAACGTTGCAATTCTTCCGACCAGAAGCTCTGTGCAAACCCCAAGGCCGATGCTCATCGTCTCCCTCCCCCTTGTGGGGAGGGATCAAGGGTGGGGTGGTTTGGGCAGGAAGGCGCGATTGGGAGCGGACTGAGTGTGGGCAACTTACCCCTTGGCGTACCACGCCTCGACCCGCGCCACTTCCTCCGCCGAGCCCAGGATAACCGGCACCCGCTGGTGGATCGCGGTCGGCATCACATCGAGCAGCCGCTCCCGCCCCGTCGTCGCCTTGCCACCCGCCGCCTCGACCAGCAATGCCATCGGGTTGGCCTCGTAGAGCAGCCGCAGCCGCCCGCCCTTGCTGACCGTCTCGCTGTCCAGCGGATAGAGAAAGATGCCGCCGCGCATCAGGATGCGGTGCACGTCGGCCACCATCGAGCCCACCCAGCGCATATTGTGCCGCTTGCCCGAAGCCCCGGTTTCCCCAGCCACATTCTCGGCCACATAGCCCTTGGTGGCGTCATCCCAGAAGCGCTCGCGCGCCGTGTTGATCGCATATTCAGCCGAGGCCTGGGGCACCTGCACATCGCCATCGGTCAGCACGTAACGCCCGTCGGCATCGAGCGTGAACACCACCACGCCCTGGCCAAAACTCAGCACCAGGCTCGTCGCCGGACCATAGGCGACATAGCCTGCCGCCAGTTGCGCAGTCCCCTTCTGCAGCAGGCCTCCCGCGGCATCCAGAATGGCAAAAATCGTGCCCACGGTAACGTTTACGTCGAGATTTGAAGACCCGTCCAGCGGATCGGTCGCCACCACATAGCGCCCCTCATTCTGCAGCTGAAGTGGTTCATCCAGCTCTTCCGACACCAGAATCGAAACCTGCGGATTCTGCTCCAGGTATTTGACGACAATGTCGTTTGAGATGATGTCGAGCTGCTTTTGCTCCTCGCCCTGCACGTTGACGCGCCCGACCAGCCCCACCTGTCCGGCAACCGGCGCTGTCCGCAGGATCGCCGCGATATCGACGCTCGCCGCGGCCATGCTGGCCACCACCGAGGCAAGGCCGCTGTCGACGGATTGAACGGCAAGCCATTCGGCAAGAGTGGTCATCATGGGCTCCATGGCATCATCAGGGCAGGGGCCTTCACTCTCCCAGAGTGAGGCCCCGAGACAAGGCAGACTTTCGGATGGGCGTCACACCTCGCGCGCCAGATCCGCCAGAAGACCCGCCGCCACCGACAGCCGCGATACGGTGAGTTCGCCCTGCGTCAGCTCGGCCACCGCCGCGGCGGTACGCGCGATCCCCGCCTTCTGCTGCGCCGACCAGCCCGCCAGCCCGCCCTCGGCCTTGAGCACATCGGCCGTCAGGTCGCGCTGCGCCCGCATCAGGTTGGCCAGCGCCCGGTCCAGCGCCATGCGGTCGAACCGGTCGTTGAGCGCGATGGCCCGTCCCTGCTCGATCACCGGCCACAGCCGGAATGCCGCGAACACCCCGAAAAACGCCGCCGCGCCGTCTGCCACCGAAACGCCCGCCCGCTCGCTCACCAGCACGATGTCGCTGGCATAGCTCAGCACCGGCAGTTCCGCGATGGCCCGCGCCGTGGCCTCCGGCACGTCCTGCGCCACCAATTGCGCAGTCCTCGTCGCAATGCTCTCCGCCAGCGAGGCGGGCAGGGTCGTCCCCAGCATGTCCCGCAGCGCCGCGACGCCCGCGCCATGCCGCGCCACCAGCCCGGCCAGGCCCTGCGTCACATCCGCATTGCGCAGGAACCACAGGCTCTCCTGCCGCAGCAGGTCCATCACCGCGCTATAGAGCCCCAGCTGCACATCGCCCGCCACCACGCCATCCAGCGCATCGATGGCGGCATTGAGCGCCGTCAGCCCATAGGCGTCGCGCGTCCCGGCATAGGCCAGCGCCACCTCGCCCGGGCTGGCGCTGGTCGCCGCCCGCAATTCGCTGACAAAGGCCGGCCCGCCCCGGTTGATCATGGCATTGGCCAAGACCGTCGCGATCACCTCGCGCTTCAGCCGGTGCTGGGCTACCGCGTCCGGATAGGCGCCATGCAGCGTCTCGGGGAAATAGCGGTAAAGCTCCCCCGCCAGGTACGCGTCGTCGATCGAAACGCCCTCCAGCAGGTCCGCATAAAGCGTCAGCTTGGCATAGGCCAGGATCACCGCCAGCTCCGGCCGCACCAGCCCCTTGCCCGCCAGCGCCCGCGCATCCATCACCGCATCCGACGGCAGGAACTCCACCGCCCGGTCCAGCAATCCGCGCGTTTCCAGCCGCTCGATCAGCTCGCGATGGTCGGGCAGTTCGCCCGTGCCCGCCCGCTCCGCCAGCGATAGCGCCAGCCCCTGCAGGTAGTTGTTGCGCAGGCAGAGCGCCGCAACTTCGTCCGTCATGGTCACGAGAAACGCATTGCGCTCCGCAAGGCCGAGCGAACCATTGGCCAAGAGCGGTGCCAGCGCGATCTTGATATTGACCTCGAGATCGCTCGAATTGACGCCCGCCGAATTGTCGATGGCGTCGGTATTGATCCGCCCGCCCTTGAGCGCATATTCGACGCGCCCGCGCTGGGTCACCCCCAGATTGGCCCCTTCGCCGACCACCTTGGCCCGCAGGTCATTGCCGGTGATGCGGATGCCGTCATTGGCCCGGTCGCCCACCTCGGCATCGGTCTCGGCGCTGCTCCGCACATAGGTGCCGATCCCGCCGAACCACAGCAGGTCCACCTCCGCCTTGAGAATGGCCGACATCACCTCGCCCGGTGTCGCCTGGCTGGCCACCAGGCCCAGCGCCGTCTGCATTTCCGCCGTCAGCGGGATGGATTTGAGGCTGCGCGGAAACACGCCGCCACCCGTCGAAATCAGCCCCTTGTCATAGTCCTGCCAGCTCGAGCGGGGCAGGGCGAACAGCCGCTGCCGCTCGGCAAAGCTGGTTGCCGGGTCGGGATTGGGGTCGATGAAGATGTCGCGATGGTCGAACGCCGCCACCAGCCGGATGGCCGGCGACAGCAGCATGCCATTGCCGAACACGTCGCCGCTCATGTCCCCGACGCCGGCCACGGTGAACGGCTCGCGCTGGATATCGCGGTTCATCTCGCGGAAATGCCGCTTCACCGTTTCCCAGCCGCCACGCGCCGTAATGCCCATTTCCTTGTGGTCGTAGCCGGCCGAGCCGCCCGAGGCGAAGGCATCGCCCAGCCAGAAGCCGCGTCCTGTGGCAATGGCATTGGCCGTGTCCGAAAAGCTCGCCGTGCCCTTGTCCGCCGCCACCACGAGATAGGGGTCGTTCCCGTCCCGCCGCACCACATCCTGCGGCGGCACCACGGCGCCCTCGACCAGGTTGTCGGTCACATCGAGCAGCGCCCCGATAAAGATCGAATAGGCCGCCACGCCCTCGGCCTGGAACGCCTCGCGCGCCATGCCGGGCACCAGCCGTTTGGGCACGAAGCCGCCCTTGGCGCCTACCGGCACGATCACCGCATTCTTGACCTGCTGCGCCTTGACCAGGCCCAGCACTTCGGTGCGGAAGTCCTCCGGCCGGTCCGACCAGCGGATGCCGCCGCGCGCAATGGCGCCAAAGCGCAGATGCACGCCCTCGACACGCGGCGAATAGACCGAGATTTCGCGATAGGGCCGCGGCGCCGCCATGCCCTCGACCAGCCCGCTGTTGAACTTGATCGCCAGTGCCGGCATCCTTTTGCCCTGCGCGTCGCGCTGGAAGGCATTGGTGCGCACCGATGCCTCCACCAGGTTGACGAAGCGGCGCACGATCGTGTCCTCGTCGAGCGAGGCCATGGCATCCAGCGCCGCCGAAATGCGCTGCCGCGCCGCCTCGGCGCTGACCTCGCGGTCCTGCTGCCGAGGGTCGTGCAGGGCGTTGAACAGGCCCACCAGCCCTGTCGCCGCCTCGGTCTGCTTCACCAGCACATTGGCGATATAGCGCTGCGAATAGGAGGTCCCGATCTGCCGCAGATAGCGCGACAGCGCCCGCAGCAATGCTGCATCGGTCCAGCCCAGCCCGGTTCGTGTCACCAGCGCATTGAGCTGGTCGCTCTCCGCCAGCCCGTCCCACACCGCCAGCAGCCCCTCTTCCACCGCCGGCCCTCGGGCCGCAACTTCGAAGGCGCCGCCATCGGCTGGCTCCAGCACCATGTCGTGCAGATACCGCTCCACGCCGTCGCGTGGCACGATTGTATAGGTGCGCTCGTCGATCACCCGGAAGCCGAAGGCCTCCAGCATGGGCACGCGGTCGCTCAGCGGAATGGCGCTGCCGCGATGGTAGAATTTGAGCCCCAGTGACCCGTCGGTGCCCTCGCGTGTCTTGAGCCGGATCGCCACGCCCGAGCCATCGCCCAGCCCGCGCATCACGTCGATATCGGCCAGCGCATCGGCCGCCGAATGGCGCGACTGATAGGCTGCAGAAAAGGCCCCGCGATAGTCGCTGATGATCGCGGGGTCGCTTGCCGTCGCGGCCAGCACGTCGCCGAAATTGGAGGTCAGCGCATCGACGCGCGCCTCCAGCTCGCTTCGGCTCGGCTGCGGCGTCGGCCCCGAGACCCGGCCGATGATCACATGCAGCCGCACCAGCTCGCCTTCAGGGAAATGCGGATAATAGGCCGAAACCCGCCCGTCATAGACCTGCGCCAGATAGCGCGCGATCCGGGCCCGCGCTTCCCCGTCATAGCGGTCGCGCGGCACATAGACGAGCACCGAGACGAAATTGTCGAAGCGGTCGATGCGCGGCAGCACGCGCACGCGCGGCCGGTCGAACAGCGCCGCAATGGCGGTGGCGAATTCGAACAATTGCTCGACGCTGATCTGGAACAGTTCGTCGCGCGGATGGCTGTCCAGCGCGCTCAGCAGGGTGCGCCCGTCATGCCCCAGCGGATCGACGCCCGATTTGCGCATCACCTCGGCTATCTTGCGCCGGATGATCGGTACATCCGTATGCGGCGTCACCAGCGCCTGCGCCGTGAACAGACCCACGATGCGCAGCTCGCCCGTTGCCTTGCCATCGGCATAGGTCTTGATGCCCACATAGTCCATGTGCACCCGCCGGTGCACCCGCGCCCGCACATTGGCCTTGGTCACCAGCAGCGGTTCGTCGGATGCCATGAAGGCGGCGTGCTGTGGCGTCGATTCCACAAAGGTCGGGCCGCTGCGCAGCACCTTGAGGTCCGGGTCGCGCAATATGCCCAGCCCGCTACCCTCCACCGGCTCCAGTCCGCCCGCGGCAATGCGATAGTCCCGCATGCCCAGGAAGGTGAAATTGTTCTCCGTCAGCCAGTCAAGAAACCGCAGCGGTTCTTCCTTCTGCGGTGACGGCGATTTCTGCAGTGCGGCGATCGTCGCCCGCATCCGCATCAGCATCGGTTCCCAGTCGTGCACGGCCCGGGTCACCTCGGCCATGGTTGCCTCGATCTCGGCGGTCAGCGCCGCGACATCGGCGACCGGATCGCTGTGGATATGCAACACGCTCAGCGGCCGTCCGCCGCCGTCTCGCACCACGGGGTGGGTAAAGAGCTGCACTGTGCCGCCCGCCGCCCGCACCGCGGCCAGCGCGCTGTCGACGATGAAAGGCATGTCGGGGGAAACGATATCGAGCACCAGTGGCTCACCGGCCCGCTCCGGCGGACGCGCCACGATCTGGCTGCGGTCGCCCTTGTAGGCCATCAGGTGCTGGTACGATTGCCGCAGGATCGCTTCGAACCGGTCCGGCGCCTGTCTTGCCAGGTCATCGCCATCCGTCGCCAGGATCGCCGCCTTGAAGAAGCGGGCAAAGCCCGCATCTTCCGTCATCAGTGCAGCAACCCGCTCCAGCAAGGCTGGTCGGTTCGATTGACCCAGATCCATTCAGCGACTCCCAAAACGCCCCTGCAGTCTAGGGGGCATGCGGCCCCCTGTCTGCCATACGATTGCATAATAGCGTCGGTTCGGAATGGTGCCATCGCGCCGCCAGAGGCGGGGCGACGACGTTAGGGTTCTGGTCACACTCTGGAATGAGATTGCGTCAGCAGGGCAAATGCGGGTCGCGATGCGAGTCTTTTGCGGATTTTTCGGCGATTGAAGCAAGATGTTTCTGCGGCGCCGGCGCCGCCGCCAAACTTCGCCTTGTTATACTCGACTAGTCTGGTAGTCTAATGGCATCAGCGGAGACAGCGATGAAACACGCAACGAAACTGCTTTCCTATGCCGCCCTTGCCGCAGCCCTCGCGCTCGGCTTTGTGGTCACTACCCACGCCCAGGAACGGACCCTGACCAATGTCAGCTACGATCCGACACGCGAATTCTATGAAGCCTTCAACGAGGCCTTCGAGGCCCATTGGCAGTCCACCACCGGCGAGACGGTGTCTGTGCAGACCACGCATGGCGGCTCCAGCACCCAGGCGCGCTCCGTGATCGAGGGCCTGCCGGCCGACATTGTCACCCTGGCGCTTGAAAGCGACATCAACGCCATTTCCGATGCCGGCCTGCTGCGGCCCGACTGGCGCGGCACCTTTGACAACAACAATGCCCCATACACCTCGACCATCGTCTTCCTCGTCCGCAAGGGCAATCCCAAGGCCATTGCCGATTGGGGCGATCTGATCGGAGAGGGCGTCGAGGTCATCACGCCCAATCCCAAGACCTCGGGAGGTGCCCGCTGGAATGTCCTGGCAGCCTGGGCCTGGGCCAAGGCGCAGCCCGGCGCGACCGATGAGACTGCACGCACCTATCTCGCCGAGCTGTTCCGCCATGTGCCGGTTCTTGATACCGGCGCGCGCGGCGCCACCATCACCTTTGCCCAGCGCGGGCTGGGCGATGTGCTGCTGGCCTGGGAGAACGAGGCCTATCTAGCCCTGCGCGAAATGGGCCCCGACAGCTTCGAGATCGTCACCCCGTCCGTCTCCATCCTGGCGGAGCCGCCCGTTGCCATCGTCGATTCCAGCGTGGATGCACGCGGCACCCGCGACGTGGCGGCGGCCTATCTCGAATACCTCTATTCTGACGAAGGTCAGGCGCTGGCCGCGGCCAACTACTACCGCCCCTTCCGGCCCGAGGCCGCCAATTCGGACGATATTGCCCGCTTCGGCGCGGTCAACCTGGTGACTATCGAGGATTTTGGTGGCTGGCGTGAAGCCCAGCCCGCCTTCTTCGGCGATGGCGGCGTCTTCGACCAGGTCTATAGCCAATAACCCTGCGCATCCGCAGCAATGCCGGCCCGAAAGGCCGGCATTTTTGTCTAGTGCACCGTTACCGGCTCGACCGGAGTCTCCGGCCCCTCTGTCAGCTTCGGCCCGGCCCAGAATACCAGGTAGAGCAGTTCCTCGCCTGACGCGTCGGTGATCTCGATGGAGCGCGGCACCCGCGTGTCGCCACCGGTGCTGGCGGCCTGCTCGACGATTGCCTTGGCCAGCGCCGCCGCATTGTGCTCCGCCGCTTCCAGGTCCGGCAGGTCGCTGCCGTCCACGTCCCGAACCAGTTCGTCATCCGTGCGGTAGTGAAAATAGAACCGGGGCATGAGCTGCCTCCCTCGGCGAGGATGGTCTTAGCTTGGCAGCTTCGCGCCCGTCAGTCGAGCCCGCCCAGCTGGTGATAGTGGTGACGCTGCCACAGTAACGGCGATCGGCTGGTTGTGGTTTCCGCCTCCACCACCGCTCCGGCAAACAGCACATGCGTTCCGGTCTCCATCGACCCCACCACGTCGCAGTCGAGCGCCGTCACCGCGCCCAGCAGCATCGGGTGCCCCGATGGCCATTCGCCCCAGCTGGCGGCGCTGAACCGCTCCTGCGGCGCCAGCCGCCCGGCAAAGGCATCGGCCACGGCCGTCTGGTCGTCCGCCAGCAGGGCGAGGGAAAATCCGCCCGTCTTGGCGATCAGGTCGGCCAGCCGACTCATGATGTCGATCGAGATCAGGATGGTCGGCGGGTTCATCGACAGCGACAGCATCGAGGTCACCGTCCGCCCGATGCGTTCCTCGCCCCGGCGCGCCGTCACCACGCTGACCGTGCTGGCCATGGCCGCCATCGCCGAACGGAACTCGGTATTGCCAACCGGCGGCCGCCGCGGTGGACGCAGTCGCATGGCATCGGGCAGCTCAAAATCGGCCATCAAGTCACAAAGTCCTGTTCGGGCCCCGCGCATCCAGACACGCAACGCTCAGTCAATTCACTACGTCATTACCGCGCAGGCGGGTATCCCCGTCGGCGCGGCAATACGGCAACGCATGGAGGCCGGCCTTGGTTTGCCGGCCCTTATGCGACGGCGGTCCTAGCCCAGATTGGCTTCGGCGAATTCATAGTTGGCCAGCTTGTCGAGGAAGTTCGCCACATAATCGGGCCGGCGGTTGCGGAAGTCGACATAGTAGCTGTGCTCCCACACATCGAGGCCCAGCAGCGGCTTGCCTTCGCCGGTTGCCAGCGGGTTGGAGCCGTTCGGCGTCTTGGTCACCTTGAGCTTGCCGTCGGTGCCCAGCACCAGCCAGGCCCAGCCCGAACCGAACTGGGTGGTCGCCGCCGTCTTGAACTGCTCCTTGAACGCCTCGACCGAGCCGAGGTCGCTGACGATCTTGGCTTCCAGCTTGCCACCCAGCTTGCCGCCATTGGGCGACAGCGCATTCCAGAAATGGATGTGGTTCCAGTGCTGCCCGGCATTGTTGAACACCGGCGCCAGCTCCGCCTTGCCATTGGCGAAGGCGATGATCTCTTCCAGCGACTTGCCCTGCAACTCGCCATTCTTCTCGACGAACCCGTTGAGTGCCGTCACATAGGCCTGGTGGTGCTTGTCGTGATGCAGTTCCAGCGTTTCCTGGCTCATGCCACGTTCGGCCAGCGCGGAATGGGCATAGGGCAGGGCGGGAAGTTCGAAAGCCATCTGGAGTCTCCGTGATAGGGCGGCGCTTGCATTTCCATGCGGCGCCGGTTAATTTCCAAGTGATGACTTTGAAAACCTCCGGCGTGAATATGTCAAGCCAGAACTTGGAAAACGCGGTGCCAGCCAATGTGGCCTGGTCGCCGCGTAGTCCTGCCGAGCGCGTGCTCATGGCGCTCAAGATGCATGGCGCCCTCTCGGCCTCCGCCCTCGGTCCCATGCTCGGCACCACCGGCGAGGCCGTGCGCCAGCAATTGGCCCGTTTGGCCCAGGATGGCCTGGTCGTCGCCACCAGCGAAGCACGCGGGGTAGGGCGCCCCACCCAGCGCTGGAGTCTCACGGCCGCTGCCCAGTCTCGCTTCCCCGACACCCATGCCGCGCTGACCGTTCAGCTGCTGGACATTATCCGTTCATCATTGGGGCCAAATGCTGTCGAAACCCTCATCTCCGCCCGTGAGGATCTGACCCGCACAGCCTATCAGTCCACGCTCGATCCCCGGCAAACCCTTCGTGACAAGGTCGCCGCTCTTGCCGATCTGCGCTCCGCCGAAGGCTATATGGCCGAGTGGCGCGAAGAGCCGGACGGCTCCCTTCTCTTGATCGAAAATCACTGCCCCATCTGCGCTGCAGCCACGGCCTGCCAGGGTTTCTGCCGAGCCGAGCTCGACGTCTTCCGCTCGGTCCTGGGCCCCGATACTTCGGTCGAACGCAGCGAACACATCGTCTCGGGCGGCCGCCGCTGCACCTATTCCATCAAAGAGTCCCGCGCATGACCGAACACAATCCGCGTCCCCCCGTCGGCACGCGCCACCAGCGCGTCGGCTGGGAAACGCCTGAGGGCCTCGACGAAGCCATGATCCGCGCCGTGGTCGACCGCTTCTATGCCGATGCCCGCCGCGACCCGGTCATCGGCCCGGTCTTCAACCGCATCATCGCCGCCGAAGCCTGGCCCGCCCACCTCGCCACCATCGCCGATTTCTGGAGCTCCATGCTGCTCGGCACCGGCCGCTATGCCGGCCGCCCTATGCCCAAGCACATGGCTATCCCCGAACTGTCCGACGCCCATTTCATGCGCTGGCTGGCCCTGTTCCGACGCACTGTGGACGAGCTGTGTCCCCCCGATATCGCCGCGCTGTTCATCGAGCGCTCCGAGCGCATAGGCAACAGTTTCCGCATGAACATCGCCATGCGCCGCGGCGAGGATATCACCACCATGGCCCCCCTCGAGCGCGAGACGCCGCTCTGGATGCCACCGCGCTGAGCGCAACATTGTCGCGCCAGGGCGCCATGCGGGCACAATTTTCCGCCGCTGCCCCTGCAAACGCCAAGCCTCTCCTTGAGAAACGCGGGCGATCCTCTAGGGTCGCGCCGGCGATGCTACGAGGTTGAAACATATGGAAGTTCGCGTTCAGAATGTGCGCAAGGAATTCGATCGCTTCCCGGCGCTGCATGACGTTTCGCTCGATATCCGCTCGGGCGAGCTGATCGCGCTGCTCGGCCCCTCGGGCTCGGGCAAGACCACGCTGCTGCGCCTCATCGCCGGCCTCGAAATGCCCACCCAGGGCCGCATCTTCTTTGGCGATACCGACGCCTCCGAAAAGACCGTGCAGGAGCGCAATATCGGCTTCGTGTTCCAGCACTATGCCCTGTTCCGCCACATGACCATCCTCGACAACATTGCCTTCGGCCTCAAGGTGCGCCCGCGGTCGAGCCGCCCGCCAGCCGGCGAAATCCGCCGCCGCGCCCTCGAATTGCTCGATCTTGTCCAACTCGCCGGCCTCGAAAAGCGCTATCCCAGCCAGCTTTCCGGCGGTCAGCGCCAGCGTGTCGCCCTGGCCCGCGCCCTGGCCATCGAGCCGGCCGTGCTGCTGCTCGACGAACCCTTCGGCGCCCTCGATGCCCAGGTCCGCCGCGAGCTGCGCAAATGGCTGCGCGAAATCCATGACCGCACCGGCCACACCACCGTCTTCGTCACCCACGATCAGGAAGAAGCCCTCGAACTCTCCGATCGCCTCTGCGTCATGAGCCAGGGCAAGGTCGAACAGGTCGGCACCCCCGATACGGTCTATGACCATCCCACGTCGCCCTTCACCTTCGGCTTCATCGGTGAATCGAGCGAGTTGCCCGTCACCATCGCCAATGGCGAAGTCTCCTTCGACGGCCGCGCCATCGGCATTGCCGCCGGCAATGCGGCCCCCGGCCGGGCGCGCCTGTTCTTCCGTCCCCACGATGTCGAACTGGTCGAAGCCGATGCTGCGCTTTCCGGCCTGATCACCACGTCGCGCCGCGTCGGTGGGACCCGTCGCGTCGAGCTGGCCCTGGGCAGCGAGGACCACCGCGTCGAGGTCGATCTGCCCTTCGATCATCCGGCCGCCGAACAGGCCCGCATCGCCTTCCGCCCCCGCCGCTGGAAACTCTTCCCCGCCGCATAGCGCGCATGCGCGTGGCGCGTCGCGCCGCGTTAGCATTCTGGCCACCGAATCCGGCTATGCTGGACTGCCTACACACTGAGAGCGTCCGGTGTCCGACTATCCCGCTGGCCTGATTGATGGATTTACCCGCGGCACCCACCTGCTGCGCGCCGGCCTCTGCGACGAGGCCATGGTCGAATTCCGCGCCGTTTACGCCGAGGCCCGGCACCTCCCCGATGAAGATCTCATGGCCGCCTGCCTCTGCGAGATGGGCTGGTGCAGCTACAAGCTCGGCCAGACCGAGCAGGCGCTGGAATGCGCCATGGGCGCACGCGGCCTCCGTCAGCGGCAGGGCAATACCACCGAGCTTGCCCGCGCCATGGCCGTCGAAGCCATCGTCTTCCTCGATCTCGGCTTCAGCGACGAGGCCTTCGATCTCTCGGCCGAGGCCGTCGACCTGGCCCAGGCCGGCAGCGATCCCGCCATTCTCGCCTTCGCGCTCAACGCCAAGGGCCTCGTCCTGGCCGTCTGCCGCGAGACCGAACTGGGCATGGCGCTGATCGAACGCGCCGTCGCCCTGGCCGCCGAACAGGCCAATATCGCTGCCGAAGCCTATTACCTGCTCAATCTGGGCTTTTGCCACACCAAGATCGCCGAGGAAGCCGAGACCTTCGGCGAACCTGGCCGCGCCATTGGCGAGCGCGAGGCCGCCATCGACCTCTCCGAGCGTGCCATAGTCCGCGCCGAAAGCAGCGGCGACCACTGGACCCTGCGCGTCGCGCTCTGCAACACCGCCGAAATGCTGGGCCTGCAGGGCCGTCACGACCTGGCCCTTGCCTATCTCGAACGCCATTCCAGCCTGCCCGGCGATCCAGGCCCGAGCCTGCGCATCCATTATCTCTATACTTTGGGCGATATCGCACTGCGGTCCGGCGATCTCGCCCAGGCCAGCTCCATTCTGGAACAGGCCCTGGCCCTGGCCGATTCCACCCAACAGCTCGATCACCAGGTCAATTCTGCCCGCAAGCTGGCCGAGGTCCTGGAGACCATGGGTGATGCCGCAGCGGCGTTGGCTATCTACAAGCGCTTCCACGCCCTCTACGTCACCCAGTCAGGCGAGACCGCCCGCCGTCGCGCCCGGATCGAGGCCATCCGCGCCGAAACCGAGCAGTGGCGCAGCCGGGCCACCACCCTGGCCGATCAGGCTCTCAACGACGCGCTGACCGGCATTGCCAACCGCCGCAGCTTCGACCAGATCCTCAATCGCCTTGCCGGCACCCCGATCGCCCTTGCCGTGCTCGATCTCGATCACTTCAAGTCGGTCAACGACCGCTTCTCCCATATCGTCGGCGACGCCGTTTTGCAGCGCGTCGCGCGCGCCATAGTCGACCAGATCGGCCCGCATGGCCATGCCGCCCGGCTCGGCGGCGAAGAGTTCGGCCTGATCTTTCCCGACGCGTCCGAAGCCATTGCCGCCGCCTTCTGCGAAGGCGTCCGCATTGCCATTTCCTGCACCGACTGGTCCGATATGGCGCCGGGGCTCGAAGTTACGGCCAGCATCGGGCTGGCCGCCGGCGACGGCACCGCACCCTCGGGCGAACTGATGCAACTGGCCGACAATCGCCTCTATATCGCCAAGCACAATGGCCGCGACCGTCTCGTGCTCGCCGATGACCCGAACCTCGACAAGCAGAGGTGGCGGGCATGACGCGCGACGCCTTCCGCCAGTTCGAGGAAAAGCTCGCCCGTTGCGACGATCCGGCTGAGACGGGAGCGGCGCTACACGAACTCGCCGCCGCTCTCATTCCCTGCCACCTCTTCACCCTCACGGCCATCAATGGTCCGGCGGGCCATGTCCGCCGCGTCTATTCCAGTCACCCCGACGTCTATCCCCTGCTGGGCACCAAGCCGCTGGTGGTCGATGACTGGTTTCGCGCCATGCAGACCGAGCGGCGCATCACTGCCATCAACACCGCCGCCGGCATGGAAGGCCAGTTCCCCGACCTGGCCCTGATCCGCTCCCTGGGCTGCAACAGCTCCCTCAGCGTTCCCGTCATGGCCGGCAATCATCTGCTCGGCACCATCAACGCGCTCGATGCTGAAGGCAGCTATCCCGACGCCATGCTCGACCGCGCCGCCGACCTGATCATCCCGGCCACCGCCGTCTTCCTGATCCTGCGCGCCCATTTCGCGCTCTAGCACGGCGTGTGACACAACCACCGGCCACCCCTCCCCTTTCGGGGAGGGCAGCACAGCTTGGCGCGCAGCGCCTGGCGGCGCAAAATATCTCCTCCACCCACCCTTGCAGTAAAAAAATTTTGGTGGTGAGATAGTAATTATGTCAGACACTTGCGGCTGCCCATTCCCCGCGACGCCCACACCCTCCGGGACGCGCTGACATGCCCGCCTACATCCTCCAGCGCCTGGGAATGATGCTGCTCACACTCTGGGCCATCGTCACGCTGACCTTCTTCCTCATGCATGCCGTGCCCGGCGGCCCCTTCGTCTCCGAGCGCATGCTCGCGCCCGAGATCGAAGCCGCGCTCAACGCCAAGTATGGCCTCGATCAGCCCATCTGGGTGCAGTATTTGGCCTATCTGCGGGGCATCATCACCTTCGATCTCGGCCCCTCGTTCAAATATCCCGGCATCTCGGTCAACACCATGATCGCCGATGGGCTGCCGGTCACCCTGCAGACCGGCCTGCTCGCCGTCATCTGCGTCATTGCCCTGGGCATTCCCCTGGGCATCATCGCCGCGCTCAACCGCAATCGCTGGCCCGACACCACGGTCATGCTGCTCGCCACCATCGGCGTCGCCATCCCGAGCTATGTGATCGCCACCGTCACGCTCTATATCTTCGCCCTGCGCCTGGGCTGGGTGCCCACCTTCGGCCTCGATGACTGGCGCGGCTATATCCTGCCGGTCTTCGCACTCTCCGGCTTCTGGGTCAGCTTCGTCGCCCGTCTCACGCGCTCATCGCTGCTCGAAACCTTCGAGCAGGATTACATGACCACCGCCCGCGCCAAGGGCCTGCGTCCCGGCCAGGTCCTGTTCAAGCATGGTCTGCGCAATTCGCTGGTGCCCGTCGTCACCGTTCTCGGACCGGTCGTCGCCAACCTCATCACCGGCAGCTTCGTCATCGAGCAGATTTTCGCTCTGCCCGGCATCGGCCGCCAGTTCGTGCTCTCCATCACCAACCGCGACTACACCGCCATCATGGGCATCACCATCTTCTACGCCGCCGCCCTGATGGTGATGATCCTCATCGTCGATCTGCTCTACGCGGTGCTCGATCCGCGCATCAAGCTGACGAGCGCCACCGCATGAGCGATATCGCCCCGCAGATGTGGGAAAAGCTGGAGCCCGGTGATGCCGCCCCCGTCGCCGCTGCGCCCAGCCTCACCTACTGGCAAGATGCCCGCCGCCGCCTCTGGGCCAACAAGCCGGCGGTGGTATCGATCGTCTTCATCATCCTGCTGATCCTGGCCGCCATTTTCGGCCCGCTGTTCAGCCCCTACAGCTACGCCGACCAGAACCTGCGTCTGTCCAATATCCCGCCCGCCTTCGAAACCTACAGCGTCGCGGACGGGCAGGGGGGCACCATCCGCTTCTTCCTCAATGCCAGTAACTTCAACCTCTACGAGGTCGATACCGATGGCCATGTCCTCGGCCTGCTGCGTGGCGAGCGCAAGGACATGCTGAAGAAGTCGCAGGCCTTCATCTTCGGCGACACCACCATCACCCTCGATTATTCCAGCCTCCCGGCCAAACTCGTCGCCGCAGACGGCGCCGCCATCACGCCCTCCGGCTGGTCGTGGAACCGCACCTTTCTCTTCGGCACCGACCAGCTCGGCCGCGACGTCCTCGTCCGCCAGCTTTACGGCGCCCGCATCTCGCTCACCGTCGCCTTCGTCGCCACCCTGGTGAACTTCTTCATCGGCATCTTCTACGGCGGCATTGCCGGCTATATCGGCGGCAAGACCGATGCCGTCATGATGCGCATCGTCGAGATCATCTCCACCATCCCGCTGACGCTCTATGTCGTCCTGCTCATGGTGGTGTTCGACAGCGGTCTCTATTCCATCATCATCGCCATCGGCTCCGTCTTCTGGGTCGACATGGCGCGCATTGTCCGCGGCCAGATCCTCTCCCTCAAGCAGCAGGATTACGTTGCTGCCGCCCGCACCATGGGTGCCTCGACGTCGCGCATCCTTACGCGCCACCTGCTGCCCAACTCCATCGGCCCCATCATCGTCACCCTGACCATGCTGATCCCTTCGGCCATCTTCATCGAGAGCTTCATGAGCTTCATCGGCCTCGGCGTCACCCCGCCGCTCGCCTCCTGGGGCACGCTCACCTCCGAGGCCGTCGAGACCATGCGCGCCTATCCGCACCAGCTCTTCTTCCCCGCCGCCGCCATCTCCCTCACCATGTTCGCCTTCAACTTCCTCGGCGATGGCCTGCGCGACGCGCTCGACCCGAGGTTCCGGAAATGACCATTCCGCAAATGAACCCCGTCCTGTCCGTCCGCGATCTCGCCACCTCCTTCTTCTCCCAACGCGGCGAAGTGCAGGCCGTCCGCGGCGTCAGCTTCGATGTCTTTCCCGGCGAGGTCCTCGGCATCGTCGGGGAATCCGGTTCCGGCAAGTCCATCACCGCCATGTCCATCCTGCGCCTGCTCAAGGCCTCCGGCCGTATCAAGTCCGGCTCCGTGCATTTCGACGGTCAGGACCTCACCGCCCTCGACGAAGCCGATCTCCGCGACATCCGCGGCAACCGGATCGGCATGATCTTCCAGGACCCCATGACCTCCCTCAATCCCACCCTCACCGTGGGCGAACAGGTCATCGAGACCATCCTGCGCCACCGCAAGGCCACCCGCGCCGAGGCAAGGGCCCGCGCCGTCGAGCTCTTCGAACTCGTCCGCATCCCCTCCGCCGCCGAACGCCTCAAATCCTATCCGCATGAATTCTCCGGCGGCATGCGCCAGCGCGTCATGATCGCCATCGCCTTGGCCTGCGACCCCAAGCTGCTCATCGCCGACGAACCCACCACCGCGCTCGACGTCACCATCCAGCGCCAGATCCTGGGCCTGCTCAAGGATCTCCAGTCCCGCCTCGGCATGGCCATCATCCTCATCACCCACGATCTCGGCGTCATCGCCGAAGTCACCGATCGCATCGTGGTCATGTATGGCGGCCTTGTCATGGAAACCGGCCCGGTCCGCGACCTCTTCGCCCGCCCCATGCACCCCTATACCCGCGGCCTTCTCGCCTCAGTCCCCGACCTGCGCGACGAAACCCATCGCCGCCTCACCCCCATCCCCGGCAGCCCGCCCGACATGGCCCATCCGCCCACCGGCTGCCCCTTCACCCCCAGATGCCCGCACGCCATGCGCCAATGCCAGGCCGCCCTGCCACCGATCTTCGGCACCGGGCACGGCGCCCGCTGCTGGCTCCACCACCCCGACGCACCTTCTTCCTTTACCTCTTCCTCTGGGGGAGAGGTCAGCGCGCAGCGCCGGGTGAGGGGGCCTTCGTCATGACCACCAATCCAACCGCATCCGCGATGCGCCACTTCCCCCTTGATGGGGGAGGCCGGGAGGGGGTGGGAGCCCAGGCTCCGGGCCAACCCCTCGTCTCTATCCACGACCTCCACAAGCACTTCATCACCGGCCGCGCGCTCTTCGGCCCTAGGCCCATCCTCCGCGCCGTCGATGGCGTCACCCTCGACATCAACCGCGGCGAAACCCTTGGTCTCGTAGGCGAGTCCGGCTGCGGCAAGTCCACGCTCGCCCGCACCCTCATCCGCCTTTACCGGCCTACTTCGGGCTCCATCCATTTCGACGGCACCGACATCGCCACCGCGTCCGAACGCGATCTCGTCCCGTTCCGCCGCCGCGTGCAGATGATCTTCCAGGACCCCTATGCCAGCCTCAACGGCCGCATGACCGTCCGCGACCTCATCGCCGAACCCCTCGAAATCGCCCGCATCGGCACGCCACAGTCGCGCACCGCCAAAGTGCACGATCTCCTCGCCCGCGTCGGCCTCCATGCCGATCACGCCAACCGCTTTGCCCACGAATTCTCCGGCGGCCAGCGCCAGCGCATCGGCATTGCCCGCGCCATCGCGCTGGAGCCCGATCTCGTCATCTGCGACGAACCCATCTCGGCCCTCGACGTCTCGGTCCAGGCCCAGGTCGTCAACATGCTCGAGGACCTGCAGGACCAGCTGGGCCTCACCTACCTCTTCATCACCCATGACCTCTCGATGGTCCGCCACATCTCCGACCGCATCGGCGTCATGTATCTCGGCCGCATCGTCGAGCTGGCCTCCAATACCGATCTCTATCGCCGCCCGTCGCACCCCTATACCCAGGCCCTGTTGGCCTCCATTCCGGTCCCCGATCCCACCGCGGCGCGCCCCGCCGCTCCGGTAGTCGGCGAAATCCCGAGCCCGCTCCACATTCCCTCCGGCTGTCGCTTCCGCACCCGCTGCCCCATCGCAACGGACCTCTGCGCCGCAAGCGAACCGGAGCTCAGAGATATCGGCGGGGGGCACCTCGCCGCCTGCCACTATGCCGGCGCTGCGCCACCTCAACCGGCGGCGTAAGCCAATCGCAAGCAGGCTGGCAGCAAACCACAAGCTTGCTGCCGGCAAAACGACGCAAAGGCTGGGTCGGAACCCCGCCCAAAACAGGAGAGAAGACGATGACCAGACACTTCCTGCCGCTCCTCACGGCGGCCTTCCTCGCCTCCACCGCCGGCGCTCTTGCCGCGGGCGAACTGACCTATGTCGTCAACAATGAAAGCGCCAAATACGACCCCGGCACCACCGCCGAAACCTTCGCCGCGCCCATCATCGGCAACACCTTCGAAGGCCTCGTTCGCTTTGATTCCAATGGTGAAATCGTCCCGGCCCTAGCCGAATCCTGGACCGTGTCCGACGATGGGCTGACCTATACCTTCACCCTGCGCGACGCCAAGTGGAGCGACGGCCAGCCCGTCACGGCCGGGGATTTCGAATATGCCTGGAAGCGCGTCCTCAACCCCGCCACCGGCGCCATGAACGCCGCCATGCTCTATTCCATCGTCGGCGCCGAAGAGGCCTACAACGCCGCCGGCGCCGGCGAAATCGCCATCTCCGCCCCCGACGACAAGACCCTCACCTTCACCCTCAAGCAGCGCGTCCCCTACATGATGCAGCTGCTCACCTACACCACCTTCTTCCCGGTCCGGCAGGACGTGGTCGAGGCTGATCCCGAGGGCTGGACGCGCAACCCCGCCACCTTCATCGGCACCGGTCCCTTCCGCGTCACCGAGTTCAACCAGGGCGAATCCGTCGTCTTCGAAAAGAACCCCGAATATTACGACGCTGCGGCCGTTTCCCTCGACAAGCTGACCTTCCGGCTGATCCCCGATCCGGCCACGGCCCTCGCCGCCATGGAAGCCGGTGACGTCGACGGCATCGAGTCCGTACCCGCCCCGGAAATCCCGCGCCTCTCGGTTGAATCCGATGCCTTCCTCGTCGTGCCGGCGCTGGGCACCACCTACGCCTTCTTCAATCCGGCCCAGGCGCCGCTCGACAATCTCAACGTCCGCAAGGCCCTTTCCATGGCCATCGACCGCGAGGAAATCGTCGAATTCGTGCTGCAGTCCGCCGACATCCCGGCCATTGGCCTCGTCCCGCCCGGCATGACCATTGCCGGCGAGGATTTCACCGAAGGCCGTGACACCTTCGGCCTCTCCGAAACCGCTGACGTCGAAGGCGCCAAGGCTGCCCTGGCCGAGGCCGGCTACCCCGATGGCGAGGGCTTCCCCGAAACCCTCTATGTCACCTATTCGTCCCCGCCGATCGAAAAGCTCCTCGAAGCCATCCAGCAGATGTGGAAGCAGAATCTCAACATCGACGTCGATATCCAGGCTACCGAATGGCAGGTCTTCTATCCTGAGGTGCAGAAGGTCGAATACCAGGTCGCCCAGATGGGCTGGGGCGCCGACTATCCGCACCCCATGACCTTCCTCGACAACTTCGTCACCGGCAGCCCCAACAATCTCAACAACTGGTCCAACGCCGATTACGACGCGGCCATTGCTGCCTCCAAGGCCACGGGCGACGAGGCCCAGTCCCTCGCCGAAATGCGCAAGGCCGAGGCCATCCTGATGAATGACCACGTCATCCTGCCCCAGTACCACCGCAACAACTACATGATGATGAGCCCCAAAGTGACCGGCTTCTGGCGCTCGACGCTCAACGTCCCATATTTCCGCGATGCGGTGATTGCTGAGTAAGGCGCAACCAAAAGGTCAAAACGCGCCGCCGGAGCGTTTTGACCTTTTCCGCGCAAGGGTGGACCCAACCACCGGTCGTCACCCTCGGGCTTGACCCGAGGGCTCTGCACTGACCGCCTGCTCCACAAGTGAAGTCCCCTCGGGTCAAGCCCGAGGGTGACGATCGAGCTTGTCAGGCCGTCGGAGAAACTTACTCCTCGTCCCCCTTCACCGCCTCCATCGACACATGCGTGCTCGTATGCGCCACATGGGGCAGGGCGGATATCCGCTCCCCAAGCACCTCGCGGTAATCGGCAATATCCTTGGTCCGCACCTTGAGCAGATAGTCAAAGCTCGACGCGATCATATGCGCCTGTTCCACCTCCGGAATGGCCCGAACCGCCTTGTTGAAGGCCGTGAGCGCCGCCTTGCGCGTATCGCTCAGCTTCACCTCGACAAAGGCGACATGCGGCAGTCCCAGCCGCTTGGGGTCGATCACCGCGCGATAGCCCAGGATATATCCCGCCTGCTCCAGCCGGGTTATCCGGGCCTGGCAGGGCGTCTTGCTGAGGTTCACCCGTCGGCTCAGCTCCGCCACGCTGATCCGCCCATCCCTGGCCAGTTCATCCAGAATCCGCCGATCGATCTGGTCCAATGTCTCGTAGGTGACAGCTTTCATGGGCATTTGTCCTGCAATATGCGCTCAGGATAACGCTTGTCATCGCGATTTGCCATCAGATCAGGTGAAACGCCTACCGGTGTCGTGACATCCTCTGCTCAACCAACAGACCTCGTGGTGAGCCCGTCGAACCACGAGATCGTGCCCCCAGAGTTCACAATGTCCATCACCGCCGCCCGCCAGTCCCTTCGTGCCCGCAACCTCGCCGACGAGACCCAGCTCGTTCGCCAACTCATCGCCGAAACCGGCCTCGATGCCGCTGCCCGCGCCAGCATCTCCGCCAAGGCCGAAAAGCTGGTAGAGACGGTCCGCACCGGCAATCGCCTTGGCCTGATGGAGAGCTTCCTCGCCGAATACGGTCTCGCCACCGACGAGGGCGTCGCCCTCATGTCTCTGGCCGAAGCGCTGCTCCGCGTCCCCGACGCTGAAACCGTTGATGCCCTCATCCACGACAAGGTCGGCGGTTCCGACTGGACCGCCCATTTCGGTGCCTCGGCCAATCAGCTCGTGAACTTCTCCTCCTGGGCCCTCAGCCTCACCGCCGATGTTCTTGGTGACCCCGAAGTCGGCCCGAAAAACGCCCTTCACCGCGCCATTGCCCGCCTCGGCGAACCCGTCATCCGCACCGCCGTCGCCCAGGCCATGCGCTTGCTCGGCAGCCAGTTCGTCTTCGGCCGCACCATCGATGAAGCCATCACCAATGCCAGAAAGCCCGAGAGCCTGGGCTACCGCTATTCCTACGATATGCTGGGTGAGGCCGCGCGCACCTCGCCCGACGCCGCCCGCTATTTCGACGCCTATGCCCGCGCCATAGCCAGCCTCGCGCCGCACTGCACGGCAAGCTCGGTCCGTGAGAACCCCGGCATCTCCGTCAAGCTCTCCGCCCTTCACCCCCGCTACGAGTTCGCGCAGCGCCACCGCGTCATGGCCGAACTCGTTGCAGCGACTCGCAAATTGGCGCTGGCGGCCAAGGCGGCCAATATGGGTTTCAACATCGACGCCGAGGAAGCCGACCGGCTCGATCTGTCGCTCGACGTCATCGCCGAAGTCCTCTCAACCCCCGAACTGGCCGGCTGGGACGGCTTCGGCGTCGTCGTCCAGGCCTATGGCAAGCGCGTCCTGCCACTGATCGACTGGCTCGACGCCACCGCGCAATCCCTCGGCCGCCGCATCATGGTACGCCTCGTCAAGGGCGCCTATTGGGATGCCGAAATCAAGCGCGCCCAGGTCATGGGGCTCGATGGCTATCCGGTCTTCACCCGCAAGGCCTCCACCGACATCAGCTACATCGCGTCCGCGCGAAAGCTCTTTGCCGCCGCAAACATCTATCCCCAGTTTGCCACCCACAACGCCCACACCGCCAGCGCCGTCCTCCACCTCGCCGCCGAAGCGGGCAGGGGCGCCGACAGTTTTGAGTTCCAGCGCCTGCACGGCATGGGCGAGCGCCTGCATGAAGTCCTGCGCACCGAACACGGCACCCGCACCCGCATCTACGCCCCGGTCGGCGCCCACAAGGACCTGCTCGCCTACCTCGTCCGCCGCCTCCTCGAAAACGGCGCCAACGGTTCGTTTGTGTATCAGATCGCCGACGAGGACATCCCGGCCAGCGTGGTCGCGGAAGACCCGATCGGGAAAGTGCTGGTGCTCGACGCCACCCCCAACCCGGCCATCCCATCCCCCGCCGCCATCTTTGCCCCCCGCCAGAACTCGACCGGCCTCGACCTCACCGACCCCATTGCCTTCCCAGCCATGGAGGACTCCCGCGCGGCCTTCGCCACCACCCAGTGGCAAGCAATCCCCATCGTGGACAACCGTCACCCCCTCCCAGCCTTCCCCATGAAGGGGGAGGTGCTGTCTGGTGGTCGTGACTCGATTGAGTCAAACGAGTGGAGAGAAACCTCCCCCTCTAATGGGGGAGGTAGGAGGGGGTGGGGCCACACGCGCGAAACCCTCGCACTGACCAACCCCGCCAATCCCACCGATCACCTCGGCACCGTCATCAACGCCACCCCGGCCGACGTCACCGCCGCCATCGCCGCCGCCACCACCTCCGGGTGGCCCACCACCCCCGTCGCCAGCCGAGCAACGCTCCTCCGCGCCACCGCGGACCTCTACGAAGCCCACCGCCCCGAGCTCTTCGCCCTGCTCGCCCGCGAAGCCGGCAAGACTTGGTCCGACGCCGTCGCCGAAGTCCGCGAAGCCGTCGATTTCCTCCGCTACTATGCCGCCGAGGCCGAGCGGCAACCGCTGGCAATCCCGCGCGGCCCCATCGCCGCGATCTCGCCGTGGAATTTTCCGCTCGCCATTTTCACCGGCCAGATCGCCGCGGCGCTCGTTGCCGGCAATCCCATCCTGGCAAAGCCGGCGCCGCAGACCCCGCTCATCGCCTACCGCGCCGTGCAGCTGATGCATGAAGCCGGCATCCCCCTCGACGCCATCCAGCTCCTTCCCGGCGCCGGCGAAGTCGGGACCGCGCTGACGTCCGATCCCGCCATTGCCGGCGTCGTCTTCACCGGCTCGCTCCCCACCGCCCACAAGATTGACCGGGCAATGGCCGCAAACCTGTCGCCCACGGCCCCGCTCATCGCCGAGACCGGCGGCCTCAATGCCATGATCGTGGATTCCACTGCGCTGCCCGAGCAGGCCGTGCGCGATATCCTCGCCTCGGCCTTCCAGTCCGCCGGCCAGCGCTGCTCGGCCTTGCGCGTGCTTTACCTTCAGGAAGACGCCGCCGAGCGCACCATCGAGATGCTCAAGGGCGCCATGGACGAGCTGACCATGGGCAATCCCTGGGACCTCAGCACCGATATCGGCCCCGTCATCGACGACGCCGCCAGGTCAAAAATCCAAGCACATATCGATAGTTACGAGCGTTCGGGGAATCTGATTCATCGCTTGAATGCGCCCGGTCAGGGCACCTTCATCGCCCCAACCGTCCTGCGCGTCAGCGGCATCGAAGCCCTCAAGGAAGAGATATTCGGCCCGGTCCTGCACATCGCGACCTTCAAGGCCGATCAGCTCGACGCCGTGATCGAGGCGATCAATGACTCCGGCTACGGCCTGACCTTCGGCCTGCATACCCGCATCTCCTCGCGCGTCCGCAAGGTCTCGAACGAAGTTCATGCCGGCAATATCTACATCAACCGCAACCAGATCGGTGCCGTCGTCGGCTCGCAGCCCTTTGGCGGCGAAGGCCTGTCCGGCACCGGCCCCAAGGCCGGCGGCCCGCATTACCTGCCGCGCTTCACCCAGGGCCTTGGCCATGCGGAAATCGCACCGCAATTGCTGCCCGGCCCGACCGGCGAGAGCAATGTCATGCATACCGTGCCACGTGGTGCGCTGGTCTGCCTCGGTCCCACCGAGGCCGATCGTGCGGCCCAGCATGCCCTGGCCGAAGCCGCCGGCTGCATCCCGCTGGCCTTCGATCTCGACCTCGATGCTCTTTCGATGGCGACCACCTTCGACGCGGTTGCCTGGTTCGGCGATGCCGAGACCCTGCGCGCCATTCGCCGCGCCCTGGCCGATCGCGACGGCCCCATCCTGCCGCTGCTCACCAGCGCCAGCGACACCGCCCGCCTGCAGATCGAGCGCCATGTCTGCATCGACACCACGGCCGCCGGCGGCAACGCCAGCCTCATGGCTCAGGCGGGGTAGGGGGAGCCCCTACCTTACCGCCACCAGCGCCGCCAGTTTCGCCGGCACCGCGATCACGTCGCGGATCGCCTGCACGCGCTCGGGCGTGTAGTAGCCCTCCACGTCCAGCATGTTGACCGTGCCCACCAGTTCCCCGCCGATCACCACCGGCAGGTTGACCACGCTCTGGCAGCCCAGCGAGTCGATCAGCTCATAGTCCGGAAACACCTTGGCGATATCGGAGATGGTGTTGGCGACGAAATACTGCCGCTGCTTGTGCACGATGTCGAACCAGCTGTCATAGCGGATCGGCTTGGTGCCCGAGGTCGGATAGTTCTCCGCATCGCTCGTATAGGCCCGCCGCGCCACCTCGGCCTCCATGTCAACGGTCATGAAGGTGAAGAGCTTGGCCCCCACCGTCGCCTGCACCAGCTGCTGCAGCGCTCCGAACGCCTGGTCCGCGCCCTTGGCATGCGAAATGGCCGCGTCGAATTGGGCAATGGCCTGCGAATAGTCAGTCATGAAGTCAGTCCTTGGTCTCAAAAAATCTTGGGCACGCTAGGCAGGCGACTGCCCCTCGGTCGCCGCCAGCAATTCCTGCGAATAGGCCTCGCCCAGCCGCTTCTGCTTGAGCATGGCCACGTCGGCCACCTCGACGATCTGCCCATGCCGCATCACGGCCAACCGGTCGCAGAGGAAGCTCACCACCGGCAGGTTGTGCGTCACCAGCAGGTAAGTCAGTCCTTGTTCCCGCCGCAACCGCTTGAGCAGGTTGAGGATTTCCGCCTGCACCGACACGTCCAGCGCCGAAGTCGGCTCGTCCAGCAGCAGCACCTTGGGCTCCAGCATCAGCGCCCGCGCAATCGCCACGCGCTGCCTTTGCCCGCCCGACAACTGATGCGGAAAGCGGAACCGGAACCTCTGGTCCAGCCCCACCGCCTTGAGCATCGCCTCGACCCGCTCCCCCTGGTTGCCCAGGCCATGGATGGACAGCGGCTCGCTCAGCGTTGCGTCGATGGTCTTGCGCGGATGCAGCGACCCATAGGGATCCTGGAACACCATCTGCACCTGCCGCGCCACCGCCCGGTCCACCCCATGGCTGCGCGCCTGGCCCAATACAGCGATCTCACCCGTCCAGTCCGGCGCCAGCCCGGCAATGGCCCGCAATATGGTCGACTTGCCCGAGCCGCTCTCGCCCACCAGCGCAAAGCTCTCGCCCTCGGCAATGTCGAGGTTGATCCCATGCACCACCTTGGTGTCGCCATAGGAAATATCGAGATTCTTGAGTTCGATCGCGCTCATGTGCCCGCCCATTGCGTCCGGTCGAGCACCGGCAATTCGTCCCGGCTCTCATCGATGGTCGGCATCGCCGCCAGGAGGCCACGCGTATAGGGGTGGCGCGCCTGGTCCAGCTGCCCCGCCGCGCATTCCTCCACCACTGCCCCCGAATTCATCACTAGGATGCGGTCGCAATAGCGGCTGACCAGGTTGAGGTCGTGGCTGATTAGGATCAGCCCCATCCCCTTGGTCGTCACCAGGTCGTCGATAATGTCGAGCACCTGCGCCTGCACGCTCACATCCAGCGCCGAGGTCGGCTCATCCGCGATCAGCAGTTCCGGCTCGGGGATCAGCATCATGGCGATCATCACCCGCTGCCCCATGCCGCCCGAAACCTCATGCGGATAAAGCCCCGCCACGCGCTTGGGATCATTGATTCGCACCGCTTCCAGCATGCTGAGGATGCGCTCGTTCACCGCGTGCCGCGGCAGCTTCTCATGCGTCACCAGCGCTTCGGCAATCTGCTCGCCCACCGTCATCACCGGATTGAGCGAAAACTTCGGGTCCTGCATCACCATGGAAATGCGCGCGCCGCGAATGGCCCGCATCTGCTTCTCGCTCTGGTCGAGAATGTCGATCCCCTCGAACGCCAGCCTGTCCGCCGTCACCAGCCCCGGCTTGCGGATCAGCTTGAGGATTGCCCGGCCTGTCATCGACTTGCCCGAACCGCTCTCGCCCACGATCCCCAGCCGCTCGCGGCCCAGATCGAACGAAATCCCTTTCACCACCTCGACCCGCCCGCGATGGGTGGGAAAGCTGACGCGCAGGTTCTTCACCTCGAGCATAGGCGCCATCACTTGCCCTCGCTCTTGGGGTCAAGCACGTCGCGCAAGCCATCCCCGAGGAAGCAGAAACCCAGGCTCACGATGATGATGGCGAAACCCGGCATGGTCGCCACCCACCACTGGTCGAGGATGAAGGTCCGGCCGCGCGAGATCATCGCGCCCCATTCGGGCAGCGGCGGCTGCGCCCCCAGCCCGATAAAGCCCAGCCCGGCAGCGGTCAGGATCACCCCGGCCATGTCCAGCGTCACCCGGATGATCATCGATGAGGTGCAGAGCGGCAGCACATGCTGCACGATCACCCGGAGCGGGCTGGCCCCCTGCAGCTGCACCGCCTGGATGAACTCCGCATTGCGGATGGTCAGCGTTTCCGCCCGCGCGATACGCGCATAGGCCGGCCAGGATGTAATGGCGATCGCGATGATCGCATTGTTGATGCCGGGCCCCAGCGCCGCGACAAAGGCCAGCGCCAGGATCAGCTTGGGCATGGACAGGAAGATATCGGTAAAGCCCATCAATACCCGGTCGGTCCACCCGCCGAAATAGCCGGCAATGGCGCCGACCAGCAGTCCCAGCGGCGCCGAGATCAGTGCCACCAGGCCCACAATGGTCAGGGTGATCTGGCTGCCCCAGATCACGCGCGAAAAGATGTCCCGCCCCAGCTCGTCCGTGCCCATCCAGTGGGCCTCCGACGGCGGCGCCAGCCGGTTGGCCAGGTCCTGTCCGGTAGCGGAGTAGGGGGCGATCCACGGCGCCAGGATCGCTGTCAGGATCAGGACGAGGATGATGACCCCGCCCACCACCGACAGCGGATTGCGCAGCATGGCGGTAAACACCCGATAGGCCCGCCCCGCATTGGCCTGCCAGCGCGAGGTCGGAGAGTCTTCAAGCAGCCAGTCGCGTGTACTCATGGCAAGGACCCTTCAATATCGAGGCCTTGGATAGCGCTTGTCGAGTGTGCCACGGTCTCGCCCATGCACCGCACGGCACCTCCCCCTTGATGGGGGAGGCTGGGAGGGGGTGTGGGAGCCCCTATAGTGGGGCCAAACCACCCCCACCCTTGATCCCTCCCCACAAGGGGGAGGGTGTCGACTGCAGCATTGCGGATGGTTGAATGTTCTGGCCTGTCCCTCAACCATGAGGTGGGCAAGACAGCCTTAGGCCCGATGTCATGCAGAAAACCCATCATCGCGCCCTCGGATCCAGCACGCGATAGAGCACATCGCTGACTTTGTTGATGAAGATGAACACAGCGCCGATCACCAGCGTCGACCCCAGCACCGCGTTCATGTCGGCATTGAGCAGCGCCGTGGTGAGGTAATTGCCGATCCCCGGCCACGAAAACACCGTCTCGATCATCACCGATCCTTCCAGCAGCCCGGCATAGCTCAGCCCGATCACGGTGATGAGCGGCACGCGGATGGGATTGAAGGCATGCCGCCAGATCACCACCCGTTCCGGCACGCCCTTGACGCGCGCCGTGGTCACGAATTCCTGGCTCAGCTGGTCCAGCATGAAGCTGCGCGTCATGCGGGCGATATAGGCAAGGCTGAAAAAGCCCAGCACCGAGGCGGGCAGCACCAGATGGGTCACCGCGTTCCAGAAAATCTCGGGCTCGCCCGCCAGGAGACTGTCCACCAGCAGAAGACCGGTGACCGGGCTCACCAGCCCGTCATAGAAGATGTCGAGCCGCCCGGGGCCGCCCACCCAGCGCAGCCGCGCATAGAACAAGGCCAGCCCCACCAGCCCCAGCCAGAAGGCCGGCATGGAATAGCCCAGCAGCCCCACCACGCGAATGATCTGGTCGATCACCGAACCCTGCCGGCTCGCCGCGATCACCCCCAGCGGCACACCCAATGCCACGCCGATGATGATGCCGATGGTCGCCATTTCGAGCGTCGCCGGAAAGAACCGGCTGAGATCATCGACCACCGCGCGCCCGGTCGATACCGACTGCCCCAGATCGCCCGAAAACACATTGACCACATAGTGGAAGAACTGCACCGGCAGCGGCTGGTCGAGTCCCATGGCGACCCGCGCCGCTTCATAGACCTCGTTGCTCGCCCGGTCGCCGACCACCGCCAGCACCGGATCGATCGGGATCACCCGGCCGATGAAGAAGGTAATGGCCAGCAGGCCCAGAAAGGTGAGGAAAACCGTCGCGGCAAACCCGAATACGGCCGAAACGCCACGTCCCCATTTCCGCCCCGAGGACGGAGAATGGACCGGGGTGACGGCAATTTGTGGCTCCAGGCTCACGTAAAATCCTCTTTACAAAACAAAGAGCTACGTCTGCGAAATGACTCTCTCGCAGACCGTGAAGGGCTTCACATTTCGCTTTCATCATACAGAAAACTTTGCTTATATCAAAAAAATTATGGTGGACCCGATGGCAGGTGCCGCACTGGCAAAGTCGGAACTGGAAGGGCATCCCAAAGTGGGTGCGCTGATCCGTGCGCGCCGCCGTCAGCAGCACATGACGCTCGAAGCTCTGGGCAAGTCGGCCGAGGTTTCGGTGGGCTATCTCAGCCAGGTCGAGCGCGATCACGCCACCCCGTCGCTGGGCACTTTAGCCAGCATTGCCCGGGCGCTGGGCGTCGGCATCGACTACTTCGTTTCCGCCCCCACGGCCCAGGCTGCGCTCACCCGCTCCGGCCAGCGCAACCGCTTCTCCCTCGATGGCTCATCCATCATCTATGAGCGGCTGGGCACCGATTTTCCCGGCAACCTGCTCTCCAGCTTCGTCATGACCGTGCCGCCCGGCTACAGCTCGGAAACCGTGGCGCATGAGGGCGAGGAAATCCTCTATGTGCTCGAAGGCTCCATCACCCAGCGCCTTGATGGCGACGAGATGGTGATGAGCGCCGGCGATAGCCTGCACTTCCGCGGCAACCGCCCCCATTCCTGGTCCAACCACACCGACCAGCCCGCGCGCCTCCTCTGGACTGGCACGCTGACCCTCTTCCGTTCCTCGGCCAAGCCTTCGCGGCAGGTCGCGGCGGTTGCAAAACCCGGCCCCAAGCCGGTGAAGAAAAAAGTCGTCAAAAAGGAGAAACGCACATGAAGCTGTTTAGAGCTGCTTTGCTCGCGACTGCGCTTACGCTGCCGCTGGCAGCCGGCGCCGTCTATGCCGCCACGCCTGCCGATGCCCTGGTCATTGCCCAGAACATCGATGACATCGTCGCGCTCGATCCCGCCCAGGCCTATGAATTCACCTCCGGCGAGATCAACACCAACGTCTATGACCGCCTGGTTCAGTACGAAGCCGAGGACACCACCGCACTTGTCGGCGGCCTTGCTTCCGAATGGGTGGCAGACGAAGCCGCCAAGACCATCACCTTCACCCTGCGCGACGCGACCTTTGCCTCGGGCAATCCGGTCCGCCCCGAAGACGTGCTCTACTCCTTCAAGCGCGTCGTCACGCTCAACCTCACGCCGGCCTTCATCCTGACCCAGCTCGGCTGGACCCCGGAAAACATCGACTCCATGGTCACCATCGTCGATGGCAAGGTCGTGGTGCAGTGGGAAGGCGATTTCGCCTCCGCCTTCGTGCTCAACGTGCTGGCCTCCCGTCCGGCCTCTATCGTCGACGAAGTGCTGGTCTCCCAGCATGTCGAAGGTGAAGACTGGGGCAATGCCTGGCTCAACACCAATTCGGCCGGCTCCGGCCCCTTCGTGCTGACCGACTATCGCCCGGCCGAAATTGTTCGTCTCACCGCCAATGAAACCTACTTCCGCGGTGCCCCCGCCATGAAGCAGGTGCTCATCCGTCACGTCGCCGAAGCCGCCACCCAGCAACTGCTGCTGACCTCGGGCGATGTCGACATGGCCAAGAACCTGACCCCCGACCAGATTTCCGGTCTGGGCGATGGCATCAAGGTCGAGACCTATCCCCAGGCCGCCGTCCACTTCCTGTCCTTCAACCAGAAGACCGAAGAGCTCACCCCTCCGGCCGTCTGGGAAGCTGCCCGTTACCTCGTCGATTATGACGGGATGACCCAGTCCTTCCTCGCCGGCCAGATGGAAAAGCACCAGGCTTTCTGGCCCAAGGGCTTCCCCGGCTCCTATGACGAGACGCCATTCACCTATGACGTCGAAAAGGCCAAGCAGATCCTGGCCGATGCCGGCATCACTACGCCGATCGACGTCACCCTCGACGTGATCAACTCGGCGCCGTTCACCGACATTGCCCAGTCGCTGCAGGCCGGCTTTGCCGAAGCCGGCATCAACTTCGAGATCCTGCCCGGCACCGGCGCCCAGGTCATCACCAAGTACCGTGAGCGCACCCACCAGGCCATGCTGCTCTATTGGGGCCCGGACTTCATGGACCCGCACTCCAACGCTAAGGCCTTCGCCTACAACTCCAACAATGCCGACGACAACTACACGGCAACCACGACTTGGCGTAACGCCTGGGCCGTGCCCCAGGAGATGAATGACGAAGTCACTGCCGCCCTGGCCGAAGCCGATCAGACCGCTCGCAACGAGCGCTATGTGGAACTGCAGAAGCAGGTCCAGGCCGAAAGCCCGATCGTCATCATGTTCCAGGCCGCCAAGCAGGTCGCCATGGCCGATGCCGTCAACGGCTTCGTCAACGGCGCCACCTCCGACTTCGTCTACTACCGCCTCGTGACGAAGGAATAACGACCGTCCCAGTGGGCCAATCGCTCCGGTGGAGCGATTGGAGGTCGCTAGGCCATGAGAGCTCTGCTCGAATGGCCAAAGCGTACCGCAAACGCGATCCCTTCTCCCCTCGTGGGAGAAGGAGCCCCGAAGGGGCGAATGAGGGGCTGCGATCCTTCCGCGTATCCGCGGTAGGTTGGCGTTTCTCGTTCGCCCTTCCTTCGTGGGCCAATCTGACCTCGCCCCAGGAGTGGAGCGAAACCTCCCCGTAATTGGGGATCTAGGAGGGGGTGACGAGAACCCCTTTGGTCCAGCAGCACACTAGACACAACCATCCGAGCCCGCCATGAACCCCACCCTCACGACCCGCCTCGCCAATCTCCGCGCCCGGATGGCCGAAACCGGTACCGATCTTGTGGTCATCGGACCCTCCAGCCACATGCTCTATCTGGCCGATCTCTCGCCGCATGGCGATGAGCGCCCGGTCCTGCTGATGGTGTCGCCGACCTTTGCTGGCTTCCTCATGCCCGCGCTCAATGTCGACAGCGCCCGCCAGCATACCGATCTGCCCTTCTTCCCCTGGGCCGATGCCGATGGCCCGGACGCTGCGCTCAAGGACCTGCTCTCTGCGACTGGCGTTCCCGCGTCCCCCTCCATCGTCCTCGACGAAACCATGCGCACCGATTTCGCCTTGCTCGTGCTCGATGCACTGCCCGGCGCGCGCCGCCGCTTCACCCAGGACACGGTCGGCTATCTCCGGTCCCGCAAGGACGATGCCGAATACGATGCGCTCAAGAAGAGCGCCGTGCTCAACGACGCCGCCATGGCCGCCGGCTTTGCCGCGCTCCGCCCCGGCATCACCGAATACGAAGTCGCCACCGTCATCCGCGATTTCTACAAGGCCCATGGCGCCACCACCGAATTCTGCTCGGTCTGCTTCGGCCCCAACGGCGCCTTCCCGCATCACCACACCGGCGACACGCGCCTCAAGGATCGCGACGCCGTGCTGATCGATACCGGCGGCCGCATTCACGGCTACCCCTCCGACATGACCCGTGTCGGCTATTTCGGCAGCAAGCCGCAGGGCTTTGAAGAGATCCACGCCATCCTCGATCGCGCCGTCACCGCCGCCATCGCCGCCGCCCGGCCGGGCGTACCGGCCAGCGCCGTCGACAAGGCTGCCCGCGACGTCATCACCGAAGCCGGCTATGGCCCCAATTTCCTGCACCGCACCGGCCATGGGCTGGGCATCGACGTGCATGAAACGCCCTACATCACCGCCACCAGCCCGACGGTGCTTGAAGAGGGCATGGTCTTCTCCATCGAGCCGGGCATCTATCTCCAGGGCCGCTTCGGCCTGCGCCTCGAGGAAATCGTCATCATCCGCAACGGCAAGGCCGAAATCCTCTCCGAAATGCCCCGCACCGCCATAGCGGGCGGCTAGACCTCTTCACCTCTCCCTTCGGGGGAGAGGTCGGCGCGATAGCGCCGGGTGAGGGGGCCTGTCGAAACAATGGAAGGGCTCACAGGGAGCATGATGAGACCCAGCGTGTCCAAGCTCTTGCAGCCTATCCTGATCACCGACCGCCTTGTCCTCCGCGCCCACACGGCCGCCGACTTCGCCGCCTGCTGCACCCTCTGGGCCGACCCTGATGTGACGCGCTACATTGGCGGCCGCCCCAGCACGCCTGAAGAGGTATGGTCCCGCATCCTGCGTTATGCTGGCCATTGGCAACTGCTCGGTTACGGCTATTTCCTCGCCACGGACCGGGCCACCGGCGGCATTGTCGGCGAGTTCGGTCTCGCCGATTTCCACCGCGACATCGAACCATCCCTCGGCGCTACCCCGGAGGCCGGCTGGGCCATGCTGCCGCAATTTCAGGGCAGGGGCCTCGCCCGGGAGGCGCTCGGCGCCGTCCTCGGCTTGGCCGATCAATCCATGCCCCGCACCGTCTGCCTGATTGATCCGGATAATGCGCCATCGCTGCGGCTGGCCGCCCGGCTCGGCTACACCGAATACGCCCGCACCACCTACAAGGAACACGCCTCGATCCTGTTCGAGCGCCCTTCACCTCCCCCTTTGAGGGAGAGGTCGGCGCGCCGGGTGAGGGGGCCTTGCTACTCCCGCAGCAGTGCCATCCCGGCCGGCACGTCCCGCTCGAACACCAGCACCCCGTCCACCACGGTCAACCGCCCCTGATGCACCGCGGTCTTGCGTGCCGCCGCATCGGGCGGTCCGGCCTTGTCGCGCGTCTCTTCCCATTCGGGATGGGTGAAATAATACATCGCCCCGTGCTCGCCCACGACCACCACGTCGGCATGCCGCGCAAACCGCCGGTCCATCGGGTTGGCTCCCGGCTGGTCGGCAATCAACCCCTGCCGCGTCCAGTTCACCGCATCATCCGAGCGATAGACGCCCTGGCCGCGCCACTCGTCGACGATCAACCAGTGCCAGCCGCCCAGCACGAACACATTGGGCCCCTCATGCGGCGGCCCGTCCGGCGAGCCGGGCAGCACCAGACCCTCCTGCCGCCAGTCGAACAGGTCCGTGCTGACCGCACTCCAGGTGCTAGAGCCAGCATCCTCGTCCTTGTACCACATGCGCCACAGCCCATCGGGACACTTGAGCACGCAGGCATCGATCACCCGCGGCCCGTTGAGGCTCAGGGGCCCAATGCGCGTCCAGGTCTCGAGATCGGGGCTGGTGAAATGCGTGATCGTCCGCGGCACGCCCGGCCAGTTGTCCGGCACGCCCGGAATATAGCTCAGCCACATGTGATACTGCCCCTCGGCCCAGATCACCTCCGGCGCCCAGTGCGTATTGCGCTGCCCGACATCCCTGGGGTCATCCAGCCCCGCCACCGTGCCGCGATAGGTCCAGCTCGCCCCGTCATCCGTACTCACCGCGATCCCGATCGGCGAGCCATGGATCCAGGTGAAATTCGGCCCCTCCGCCGCCGGCTGCCGGTTGGTGTAGAACATCCACCATTCGTTCGTGCCCTGCTTGCGGATGACGGTCGGATCCGCCGCCCCATCGGCAATCGGATCGCGATAGATCGGAGCACTCATCAGCCGTAGACCCTCACCATCCGCCCATCGGCCCGATCCACCAGCCGGCCCGGCCGTCCCACCAGCTCACCCGCGAGCGTGACCATGCCAGGATCGGTCGCCAGCTTGCCGTCGCCGGCATCCTCGGTGCTCAGCACGCTCGCCTTGAGCAGCCGCGAATAGGGATGCTCGGGATTGTCCAGCACCGTGCGCGCATCGCCCATTTCGACGATCCGCCCGCGCTGCATGATGATCAGCCGGTTGGAAATGTAATAGGCTGTCGCCAGGTCATGCGTGATGTAGATGACCGAAACGCCCAGGTCGTCGCGCAGGCTCTTGAGCAGGTTGACGATGCTCATCCGCAGCGACGCATCCACCATCGATACAGGCTCGTCTGCCACCAGCAGCGGCGGATTGGGGATCAGCGCCCGCGCGATAGCCGCGCGCTGTAATTGCCCGCCGCTCATTTCGTGCGGATAGCGGCCCTTCACTTCGGCCAGGCTCAGCCCCACCTTCTGCAGCGACCCGTCCATGGCGCCATCGAGGTCGTCCCGCTGGCTGAGCTTGAGGAACCGCCTGGCCGTCGATTCCAGGTAGCGGTCGATGCGCTTGAGCGGATTGAATGCCTCGAACGGGTTCTGGAACACCGGCTGCACATTGGCCATGAATTCCAGCCGCTCCTGCCGCCCGACACGATGGCTCACCGTCTTGCCGCGAAAGCTGATTTCCCCGCTGCTGGGCAGTTCCAGCCCCAGGATCATGCGGGCCAGCGTCGTCTTGCCGGATCCGCTCTCCCCGATAATGGTGAAGATTTCCGGCGTTTCCGCGCTCAGCGTCAGGCTGGCATCATCCACCGCGTCCACGGTCTTTCGGCCGAACAGCCCGCCCATGGTGAATCGCTTGGAGACGTTGCTGACCTCAAGGAGATTGCTCATGCGATCACCCCCTGCATGGCCTGCGGCTTGACCAGCGGCTCTACATCCCGCCACCGCCAGCAGGCGGTGCGATGGTCCGGCCCCACCGTTTCGAGCGGTGGCACTTCGGTCTTGCATTTGTCGATCGCCAGCGGGCACCGCGGATGAAACCGGCAGCCCGCGGGCGGATTGGCCAGGCTCGGCGGCCGCCCTTCCAGTGCCGGTCGCTGCGTCGTGTCGCCGATGCGGGGCAGGCTGGCCACCAGATGCGCCGTATAGGGATGCTTGGGCGCGAAGAACATCTGCCGCGTGGGCCCTTCCTCCACCAGCCGGCCGGCATAGATGATGCCCACCCGGTCAGCCATATTGGCATGCACGCTCATGTCATGGGTGACGAACACCACCGAGCTTCCCATATCTTGCTGGATCTCGCGGATCAGCCCCAGCACTTCCTTCTGCACCACCACGTCGAGCGCGGTCGTCGGCTCGTCGGCAATGACGAATTCGGGGTGGCACACTGTCGCCAGCCCGATGGTCACGCGCTGCCGCATGCCGCCACTCAGTTCATGCGGGTAGGCCCGCAGCACGTCGGCCGGCAGCTTCAGCCGTTCCAGGTGATTGAGGATACGCGCCCGATAGGCCTCGCCCGACAGGCCCAGGGGCCTTTTGGCAAAGTCCTCGAAGGTCTTGCCGATGCGCCGCACCGGATTGAGCACGCTCATCGAGCCCTGCATGATGTAGCTCAGGTGCCGCCAGCGGATGCCCTCGATCTGGGCTTCCGAGGCCGTCGCAACATCGATCGGCCCGTTCTTGAAGTCGTATTTCACCGTCCCCGCCACGATCCGCATCGGCGGTCTTATGGCGGCGGCCAGCACCTTGATGAAGCTCGTCTTGCCCGACGAGCTTTCCCCGGCAATGCCATAGACCTCGTTCTTGCGGATGGTCATGGTGATATCGTCGACCGCCCGCACCTCCCGGGTCACGCCGAAATAGTCCATCTGGTAATAGGCCTTGAGGCCGTCGACTTTGAGCAGGTCTTGGGTCATGCGCAATACTCTCTACCAACTCGGGCTCCCCCTCTCCCCTTGAGGGAGAAGGTGGATCGCGCGCAGCGCGAGACGGGTGAGGGGTTCTTCCCCCAGGCTCTGGGTTTGCGGCTGTCGCAAAGACCCCTCATCCGCCCCTTCGGGGCACCTTCTCCCTCAAGGGGAGAAAGAACTAAGCCTTCCCCCCTCATGCGCCCATCCTCCGAAGACGGCTGCGTGGGTCGATATATTCGTTCATGCTCATGGCCAGCAGGAACAGGCCCAGGAAGGTCATCACGATCAGGATGACCGGGATCACGATCCACCACCACACGCCCACCACCATGGCCGAGTGCGAATTGGCCCAGTAGAGCACCGTGCCAAAGGTGGGGTTGTTGATATTGGTGAAGCCGAGCACAGCCAGCGTCACCTCCAGCCCGATCGACCACAGCATGTTGTTCATGAAGGTGGCGAACACGATCGGCATCACATAGGGCAGGTGCTCTTCCAGCAGCACCTTGCGCGTGCTCATCCCGGCAAATACGGCATGGCGGGTGAATTCGCGATGCTTGAGCCCCAGCGCTACCGAGCGGATCAGCCGGGCGTCGAACGGCCAGCCGAAGCACGCCATGATCAGTGCCAGCGTCAGGCTGTCCATGTTGTTGCGCAGCACGAAATAGAACAGCACCAGCACCGGGAAGATCGGCACGGCCACGAAGATGTCGTTGACGAACATCAACGCCCGGTCGACCCAGCCACCGAGATAGCCGGCCAGCAGGCCGACGGTGATCGAGATGACCCGGCTGATCAGCGCCACGATCAGGCCGAAGGTCAGCGAGTTTCGCAGCGCCGTGCTGAGCTGCCAGAACATGTCCTGGCCGCGCGAATTGGTGCCGAACCAGTACTGCCAGGAGGGCGGCTGATCCGGGATGGTCAGATAGATGAGCGAGGTATCGACCGGTGAGAAGAAGCTCAGCAGGGCGAAGAGCACCACGATGGTCACCAGCACGACGCCGATGGCGAATTCGATATTGTAGCGAATGAGGTCGCGGAATACGGCAAACATGGTGCTACTCCGCCCTTATGCGTGGATCGAGCAGGGGATGGAGCAGGTCGACGATGAAGATGGCGATGGCCACCGCGGTCACCGACACGGTCGAAACCGCCAGCACCAGCGAATAGTCGCCGGCATTCACCGCATCGATCAGCAGCGAACCCAGGCCCGGATAGTTGAACACCTGCTCGGTGATGACAGTGCCGGAGAACACGCCGCCCAGCGCCATGGCCAGCGCCGTCAGTTGCGGCACCAGCGCATTGCGCATCACATAGCCGCCGACAATGGTCGATTTCTTGACCCCAGCCAGTTCGGCATAGGTCACATAGTCCTCGGTCACCACATTGCTGACCAGCGCCCGCATGCCCAGGAACCAGCCGCCGAAGCCGACCAGCACCAGCGAGCTCGCGGGCAGGATCGCATGCTGCAGTACCGAACTGATATAGGGCCAGTTCATGCCCGGCGTGACATTCATGGCGAAGCCACCTGAAATGGGCAGGATCGGCCACAGGAACCCGAAGATGATCAGCAGGATGAAGGCGACGATGTAGTAGGGCACCGGCTGGATGGCGATCGCCACGATACCGAAGGCCTTGAGGAACTTGTTGTTCTGGCTGTAGCCGGCCAGACCGCCCAGGATATTGCCCACCACGAAGGTGATCAGCGTGGCAACGGTCAGCAGTGTCACCGTCCAGGGCATGGCGCGCATCACCAGCGTCATGGCCGGCGTAGGGAACGCCATGAGAGATGGCCCAAGGTCGCCGCGCACCAGGCGTCCCCAGAAATTGAGATATTGCGACCAGAGCGGCGCTTCAACGCCATAGAGCTCGGTCAGCGCGGCGCGCATGGCCACGATGGCTTCCGGATTGGACACCGACCGTGCCGTCATGCGGCCCAGCGCCGCTTCCACCGGGTTGATGGGCGACAGGTGTGTCACCAGGAAAGTCAGAGACACGCCAAAGAAGATCACCGCCAACATCAGCAGCGCGCGCTTCCCGGCAAACAACAGGTAACCATGCATACTTCGAACCGTCCCTTGGGCAAATCGCTCCCGGTGGAGCGATTTGAGGTGAGAAGGCCACGAGGCCTATGGCCGAGTGGTCCAGACTGTCCACGTGCTCGATTTCCCCTCTCCCTTTGAGGGAGAGCGTGGAAACCCGCGTTCAGCGGATTTCCGGGTGAGGGGTGCTGCGCCATGCCATGCTTCACCGCAACTGGATGGCACTGACCCCTCATCCGCCCTTCGGGCACCATCTCCCTCAAGGGGAGAAGGGAAGACGGCGTTCGTGACGGCATCGCCGCCAGAAGACAATGCGAGGGGTGCGAAGACACCGCACCCCTCGGAGCGGCGGAGCCTTTCGGCCCCGCCATCCGGGAGGACGCTGTCAGCTTACCGGGGTGATCTGCGTGAAGATGTACTTCGCGTTGGACCAGTTGGTCACCGGGTTCGCATAGGGGTTTTCGGCGCTCGGCCAACCCGTCCAGAACCTGTTCGACTGCATGGAGAACACGTTGTAGGACATGATCGGGATGTTCGGCATCTCCTCGAGATGCAGCTTGACGAACTCGATCCCGTATTCGAGGGCCTTGGGATCGTTGAAGTCGATGCCGCGCACCTTGTTGATGATCTCGTCGAGGCGCGGATCTTTCCAGCGCATCCAGTTGCGGCCTGGCTGGGTTTCGCCGGGTTCGACAACAAAGGACGAGTGGTAGCTGTCGAGGAAGAAGGCGAGATCGGGGTGACCGCCATAGGTTTCCACGGCCCAGCCGATTTCCACGTCGAAGTCACCGGCTCCGGTACGATCCCAGATATCGGTCGCGACTTCTGCCGTGGCCTGGACGCCGTTCTGGCTCCAGCTCTGGGCGATCATCACGCCGAGGCGGTTGATCACGCCTTCCTGCGGAATCAGCACGCTGAAGGCGAATGGCTGGCCATCCGGCATCATCCACTGATTGCCGTTCTTGGTGAAGCCGGCAGCCGTGAGCAGCTCTTCTGCCGCCGCGACATCGGTCTTCCACCAGCCATACCCGAAGGCGTTGCGGATGGCGTCCGGATCGGTTGGCACCTGATCGCCAAACTGCGGACGCACCATTTCGGCGATCTGCAGGCCGACATCGGGGTCGTAGGGTTTGATCACCCTTGTGCCGGTGTCGATCTCGAAGTTGGTCAGGTATTCCTGCAGTGGCGCATGGTAGTCGCGCGGATGCGTGCCCGTTGGCGGGATGGAAATCGCCGACAGGGTTGCAGCGCCACGATAAGACGCCATGGACATCGCCCGTGCATCCAGCATGAGCGTGAGCGCCCAGCGCACGCGCTTGTCCTGGAACATCGGGTTCTGCAGGTTGAACACGGCCATTGGCAGGGTCGGGTCGGGATGGGCATAGGGGAAGCCCGGGAACCAGCCCTGCACGTCCGGATCCTGTTCCACGATCGAGAACGTGCCTTCCGGCGACAGGTCGTGGATCATGTCCAGGTTGCCGTTGCGCATTTCGATCAGGCGATTGTCGGTCGAAATGTTGTTCCGGTAGATGACATATTTCGGCTTCGGTTCGCCAACCAGCGCCATCGTGGTCTTGTCCCAGTCGGCGCGCTTTTCCCAGATATACCAGGTGCCGTTCGGGTCGAACGAATGCAGCGTGTAGGGGCCAAGGCTGACCGGTGGGTTGTTCTCGAAGGCGACGATGTCTTCGACACCCTCGAACACATGCTTGGGCATGATCCAGGCAGCGTTCCAGCGCACCGAGAAGGTGGTGTGGAAGCGGGAATTCGGCGCGTTGAGCACGAATTTGACCGTGTACTTGTCTTCGGCCGTGACGCTTGCGACCTGGGTCGAGAAGGCGCCATACCAGCCGGTGCCGGGCGTTGCCGCCTGCTTTTCGACGGTAAACACCACGTCGTCCGCAGTAAATTCGACGCCATCGCTCCACAGGATGCCCTGGCGCAGTCGCACCGTCATCTCGCTGAAGTCGTCGTTATATTCCCACGGACCTTCGGCCAGCGAGTAGTAGATGGCGTTTTCGCTCGCGCCCTCGATGCCGGCATCGGGGTCGATGTACCAGAAGGTGTCGGCCGTCAGTTGCTGCAGGCCCGTGCTCAGGCCGCCGCCGCCATTGGCCCACAAGTTGAACCAGCCCGGATTGCGGATCACGCCTTCCGGGTTGTGAACGATCACGGTCTCGTTGCGGGGAAACTGGTTGAGATCGGGTGCGGAGCCAGCGGCGTCCTGCGCGAAGGCAAGGCCCTTGGCCGAAATCAACAATGCGCCGGCGGCGGTGCCGAGCATGAAGCTACGTCTGTCCATCAAATCCTCCCTTTTGGGATGCGTTTCGCATTCCCGCTCGCGGCGCGTTTGGGCGCCATCATAAGTCATACTTAACCAGCCAATCGGGGCTGTCAACGTGCTTCATGATGTAAATCGGAAATCATGATACACAATAATGTGGGGCGCACCGATGCCGGTACGCCCCACGTAAAGTGCGGTGATTTCAGGGTCTGACGTCGTTCATTCACCGGTCAGACTCGCGGCGCTTTTGTGGCGCCGCGGCCCGGACCGCTAGAGCTTCACCCGCACCATCTGGTACGAATAGGGCGGCAGTCTGACGCTGAGCGTATCGCCATCGATCTTGGCGCCATCGCCCTTCTTCGGCGCAACCTCATCCTGCTTCTTGGCCGTA
>JAHJWO010000041.1 GCA_018828145.1 Alphaproteobacteria bacterium
CCTTCCTTGTGCACCACACTCGGTAAAGGCCCCCTCACCCGACCGAAGACGGTCGACCTCTCCCCCAGAGGGAGAGGTAAGAAAGTGCTGCCATGACCGTCCATTTCATCGGCGCCGGCCCCGGCGCGGCCGATCTCATCACCGTGCGCGGCATGAAGCTGCTCGCCGCCTGCCCGGTCTGTCTCTATGCCGGCTCCATCGTGCCGCCGGACATACTGGCCTGGTGCGGCCCTGATACCCGTCTTGTCGACACGGCACCGCTGTCGCTCGACGAGATCGAAGCCGAGTATGTCCGGGCCGACGCCGCCGGAGAGGACGTCGCCCGGCTCCATTCGGGGGATCTGTCGGTATGGAGCGCCGTGGCCGAACAGATGCGCCGACTCGATCGGCTGGGCATTGCCTATACGCTGACGCCGGGCGTCCCCGCCTTCGCCGCCGCGGCGGCCGCGCTGGGTCGCGAGCTGACCATTCCGGCCGAGGCACAGAGCCTGGTACTGACCCGTGTGTCGGGTCGCGCCTCCCCCATGCCCGAACGCGAGACGCTCGCCGCCTTCGGCGCGACCGGCGCAACGCTGGCCATCCATCTGGCCATTCATTCACTGGTCAGGGTCGTGACCGAATTGCGGCCGCTCTACGGCGACGACTGCCCCGTGGCCATCGTCTTCCACGCCTCCTGGCCCGACGAAAAGATCATCACGGGCACCCTGGCGGACATCGAAGCCCGCTTTGCCGCCGATCCGGTCGAACGCACGGCCATCATCTTCGTCGGCCGTGGCCTCGGCGCTACCGACTTCCGCGAGAGCAGCCTCTACGACCCCGACTACCAGCGCCGCTTCCGGGATCGCAGCTAAGCTTTTGATCACACTGCGCTTTCCCGCACCAGCAGGTCGGGTTGCCGAGATGTCCTAGAGACGACGGCCGCTGGCGCGGTTGAAGGGGTGCAGCGTGGCGACGGGCACGGCGAAATCCACCTGGCCGGTCTCAGTCAGGGTCGTGCGGCCCTGCGCGACGATGACGAAGATCTGCTCCAGACCCGCCACCCGCACATAGAGATGGCTCTCGCCGCCCACAGGCTCGATCAGTTCCACCGTGCCGGTCAGCGGGATATCGCCCGCCGCGCCCTTGCCCATGACGACGGCGTCGGGCCGGATGCCCACGATGTCGGTGCCGGCCGGCAGGCTTGCGGGCAGGCTCACGCCGGGCAGCGCGCGGATCCGCTCGACATCGATCAGGTTCATCGGCGGCGAGCCGATGAAGCCGGCCACGAAGAGCGAAGCCGGGCGGTCGTAGAGTTCGGTCGGCTTGCCAACCTGCTCGATATGGCCGCCATTCATCACCACCAGCCGGTCGGCCAGGGTCATGGCTTCGAGCTGGTCATGGGTCACGTAGACACTGGTGGTGCCGAGCGAGCGCTGCAGGCGGCGTATTTCGATGCGCATCTGGCCGCGCAGCTTGGCGTCGAGATTGCTCAGCGGTTCGTCGAACAGGAAAGCCTTGGGCTGGCGGACAATGGCCCGGCCCATGGCGACGCGCTGGCGCTGACCGCCCGAAAGCTGGCGCGGCTTGCGGTCGAGGAAGGGGGCGATCTCCAGCGTCTGCGCCGCGGCGTTGACGCGGGCATCGATCTCGTCGCGCGGCGTGCCGCGGTTCTTGAGCCCGTATTCCAGGTTTCCCCGCACCGTCATGTGCGGATAGAGCGCATAGTTCTGGAACACCATGGCGATGTCGCGCTCGGCGGGCTCGCGCTTGTTGACCACGGCGCCACCGATGGAAATCGTGCCCTCGGTGATGGATTCGAGGCCGGCAATCATGCGCAGCAGGGTGGACTTGCCACAGCCTGATGGCCCCACCAGCACGACCATTTCGCCATCGGCAATGGCCAGGTCGATGCCGTGGATCACCTGGGCGCCGCCGGGATAAGTCTTCTTGACGCCCGAGAGTTCGATGGCGGCCATTGCTATTTCTCCGTTTCGACCAGGCCCTTGACGAACAGGCGCTGCATGAAGATGACGACGAGGACTGGGGGCAACATGGCCAGCATCACGGCGGCCATGACGAAGTTCCACTGCGGTTCGGAATCCGCCGTGGCGGCCAGGCGCTTGATGCCCATGACGACCGTGTAATAGCGGCTGTCGGTGGTCACCAGCAGGGGCCAGAGATACTGCACCCATCCATAGATGAAGAGGATGACGAAAAGCGCCGCGATATTGGTCCGGCTAAGCGGCAGCAGGATATCGCGGAAGAACTTGATCGGGCCGGCCCCGTCGACGCGGGCGGCTTCCATCAGCTCGTCCGGGACGGTCAGGAAGAACTGGCGGAACAGGAAGGTGGCCGTTGCCGAGGCGATCAGCGGCAGGGTCAGCCCGACATAGGAATTGAGCAGGCCCAGATTGGCCACGACCGCGAAGGTGGGGATGATGCGCACCTCGACCGGCAGCATCAGCGTGATGAAGATGATCCAGAAGGCCACCATGCGGAACGGGAACTTGAAGAACACGATCGCATAGGCCGAGAGCAGCGAGATGGCGATCTTGCCCACGGCGATGATGATGGCGATGATCAGCGAGTTCATCAGCATGATCCACAGCGGCGGCGCGCCGGCGGTGGAAATGCCCTCGGTGAGCATCTTGCCGTAGTTCTCGATCAGGTGCGGCCCCGGCAGGAGCGGCACTAGTCCGCGCATGAAGTCGCCGCTGCCATGGGTGGAGGCGATGAAGGCCAGATAGACCGGAAACACCACCACGATGACGCCAACGATGAGCACCAGGTGGGTGAGGACGGTGAGGAGAGGACGATTTTCGACCATGTTATGCTGCGCTCCTCAATACTGTACGCGCCGCTCGACATAGCGGAACTGGATGGCGGTCAGCACGATGACAATGGCCATCAGCACCACGGATTGCGCTGCGGACGAGCCGATATTGAGCCCGAGGAAGCCGTCGGCATAAACCTTGTAGACCAAGATATTGGTGGCCTGGTTGGGCCCGCCCGACGTCGTCGCGTCGATGATGCCGAAGGTGTCGAACATGGCGTAGTTGATGTTGACGATCAGCAGGAAGAAGGTGGTGGGCGAGAGCAGCGGAAATACAATGGTCCAGAAGCGCTTGAAGGGTCCGGCGCCATCGATGGCGGCCGCCTCGGTGAGCGATTGCGGCACCGATTGCAGCCCCGCGACGAAGAACAGGAAATTGTAGGATATCTGCTTCCAGCTCGCGGCGATGATGACGAAGATCATCGCCTGGTTGCCATCCACGCGGTGGTTCCAGGAAATGCCCGCGGCGCGCATCAGATAGGGCGCGATGCCGATGGTGGGGTTGAACATGAACCACCACAGGATGCCGACGACCACGGGGGCCACGGCATAGGGCCAGACCAGCAGGGTGGTATAGGCGCGATTGGAGCGCAGCACGCGGCTGACGGCCACCGCGAGAATGAGCGACAGGGTCATGGACAGCAGCGTCACCGACACCGCGAACATCGCCGTCTTGGTGAGCGAGTTCACATAGCCGGGGTCGGCGAACAGGCGCGAATAGTTCTCGAACCAGATGAAGGTGGTCTTGAAGCCGAAGGGATCTTCGCGCTCGAAGGATGATTTGACCGCCTGGGCTGCAGGCCAGATGAAGAAGATCAGGGTCACGGCAAGCTGCGGCGCCAGCAGCGCGTAGGGCAGCAGCTTGTTGGGAAAGGTAGTGCGCTTGGTTTGCATTTGGGCCGAGAACTCCCCCGACGATCACGGCCAGACAAGCCGGGCGGCAATGGCCGCTTGGTTGGTAGGCCGCCCGCGACTTTGCGGTCGCGGGCGGCCCGGGGAGACTTACTGATTGGCGGCTTCGAAGTCGCGCAGGATCTGGTTGCCGCGTTCGACGGCGGCGTCGAGGGCTTCCTGGGCGGTCTTGTTGCCGGCGAGCAGGGCTTCGAACTCCTCATCGACCACGGTGCGGGCCTGGGTCAGGTTACCAAAGCGGATGCCCTTGGAATTGGCCGTCGGGGTGCCGCGGGTGATCTGGTTGATGGCGATGTCCGAGCCGGGATTGGCTTCGTAATAGCCCTGTTCCTGGCCGAGTTCATAGGCAGCATTGGTGATCGGCAGGTAGCCGGTCGCCTGGTGCCAGTCGGCCTGGACTTCGGGGCTCGAGAGGTAGGTGAAAAACTGGGCGACGCCCTTGTAGACTTCCGGGTCCTTGCCATTGAGGGCCCAGAGGGTGGCGCCGCCAATGATCGAGTTCTTCGGCTCGGTGGTCACGTCGTCATAGTAAGGCAGGGGTGCGAAGCCGACTTCGAACTCCTTGGAATTGTTGACGACGCCAGCGCGCGATGCCGAGGAGTTCATGTAGATCGCGCATTCCTGGGCGTAGAATTTGGGCGGAGCATCGGCGCCGCCGACCGGGCCACCATACTGGAACAGGCCTTCGTCAGCCCACTTCTTCAGGTTTTCCCAATGCTTGACCTGAACTTCACCATTGAAGGTGAACTCGCTGCCCAGACCGCCAAAGCCGTTTTCGAGCGTGCCATAGGGCTGGTCGTGGATGGCCGAGAGGTTTTCGAGCTGTACCCAGGAGATCCAGCCGGAGGTGAAGCCACAGGGGGCGGCACCCGATTCCATGATCTGGCGGCTCATGGTCTCGAGCTCGGCCCAGGTCTTGGGCGGGGTTTCGCGGTCAAGGCCGGCTTTTTCGAACACGTCCTTGTTGTAGTACATGATCGGGGTGGACGAGTTGAACGGCATGGACAGGATGTTGCCGTCGGTGTCGGAATAGTAGCCGGTCACGGGAGCCAGGAAGCCCGACGGGTCCCAGGCTTCGCCATTCTCAGTCATCAGCGAGTAGACGGGGTTCACCGCGCCCTTGGCGGCCATCATGGTGCCGGTGCCCACTTCGAAGACCTGCACGATGGCGGGTTGTTCGTTGGCGCGGAAAGCGGCAATGGCGGCGGTCAGCGTCTCGGGATAGCTGCCCTTGTAGCTGGGAACCACGACGAATTCGCTCTGGCTTTCATTGAAGCCTGTGGCGATGGCTTCAAGGCGCTGGCCAAGCTCGGCATCCATAGCGTGCCACCAGGCGATCTCGGTCTGCGCAAAGGCAGCCGAAGAGGAAAGCATCAGCGACAGGGCGGCAAGCCCGGCTACGCCATTCAGATTCTTCATGGTTATCTCCCGTTGTTACCGGCTCGGCCTTGTGACCGACCAGCTTCTTCCAGAACTTCGAATTTGAGCGCTGAGGACTGTCATCAAGGCTTCACGAAACAGAAGCGAAATCTATCAGACAGAAAACGAAACCTCATACGCGCACGCCACCCTCCTCGTGGCGGGGACGCATGGTGTGCGGCCCCGATCTAGTCAGGCCAGATAACAGCTGCGTGACAACTAGGTAACAGAAATGTGACTGTGGACCAAGAGGCGACTGCAGGCCGTAGAGTCAGGCCTGTGCAACGCGCGTTTGCGACGTCATCGACAGCGTGAAACGCAGGGTCTGCAGGGGATTGCGCCGGTCTTGTCGCGGTGTTGCGCGGCGCAATCAATAGGTCGTACGGCCGCCGGAGAGATCGAAGACGCTGGCGGTGGTGAAGCTGTTTTCCCGGCTGACCAGCCAGGCCACCATCGAGGCGGCCTCGTCCACCTCCAGGAACCGGCCGCGCGGAATGCGCACCAGCATGTAGTCGATGAATTCCTTGGTCAGCGTATCGAGGATGCGCGTCTTGGCAGTGGCGGGCGTGATGGCATTGACCGCGATGTCATATTTGGCGAGTTCCTTGCCCAGTGACTTGGTGAGCCCGATGACGCCGGCCTTGGCGGCCGAATAGGCCGACAGGTTCGGATTGCCCTCCTTGCCGGCAACCGATGAGATGTTGACGATTCGGCCGTAATTGCGCGCCTTCATCGCCGGGATGACCACCTTGTTGACGTAGAAGGTGCCGTTGAGATTGATCTCGACGACGCGACGCCACTCGTCGGGGTCATAGTCTTCCAGCGTGGCATTGGGGCCGGCAATGCCGGCGGAGTTGACCAGTATCGACACCGGCCCGAGTTCTGCCTCCACCTCGGCATGCACTCGCTGCAGACCCGCAAGATCGGTGATGTCGACCGTCTTGGCCGAAGACGCGGGGCCAAGATTGTCGAGCGCCATGGCCAGGGCCTCGGCATTGGTGTCCCACAGGCTGACCCTGGCACCAGAGGCGATCAGCCGCCGGGCAATGGCAAAGCCGAGCCCCTGCGCGCCGCCGGTGACGACGGCAATCTGGTCGTTGAGGTCGATGACATTCATGGGGCAAACACCTTGGTCAATCATGCGGCGCGAAGCCGACTCCGCGCTCACTAGGCGTAGTACCGGCCCGACCCGTTGTCCATTTGCGGGCTCCCCCTTCCTTTAGCCTGCGTCACACCCCCCGGCGCCCGGAACCGGGCCGGTCCCGGTTCGTTGTGGCCAGTGCACACAGGCTCGGACCGCTCATGACCTCCCAGACGCCTTCTTTCGACGGGGACCGGGCGCCCCGCGCGACCTACCGGCTGCAACTCAACAGCGCCTTCACCTTCGCCGATGCGCAGAGGCTTGCGCCCTATCTCGATGCGCTCGGGGTCAGCCACGTCTATCTCTCGCCGATCCTCAAGGCGCGGCCCGGCAGCACGCATGGCTATGACACGGTCGATCATCAGCAGATCAATCCGGAGCTGGGATCGCTCGACGATTTCCGCGCCCTGGTGGCAGCGCTGCGGCAGCACGGCCTGGGCGTCATTCTCGATTTCGTCCCCAACCACATGGGGGTGGGCGGCGCCGACAATGGGTTGTGGCTCGACGTGCTCAAGCACGGCCCGTCCAGTCGCTATGCCGACTGGTTCGATATCGACTGGCACCCGCCAAGACCGGGCATGGCGGGCAAGCTGCTCGTGCCCTTTCTGGGCGCCAGCTATGCCGAAAGCCTGACATCCGGTCACCTGCAGATCAGGGCCGATGCCGACGGCTTCGCCATCTGGGCGGGGGACGACCAGAAGCTGCCCATCCGTCCCGAGGACGAAAGCGATCTGCTCGCGCGCCATGGCACGGCCGAGGCGGCGATCGCCGCGCTTTCTGGCCATCCGGAACAGGCGGGCTCCTGGGCGGCCCTTGATGCGCTGATCGCGCGCCAGCACTGGCGGATCGCCCACCATTCGGTCGCGGGCGACGAGATCAATTACCGGCGATTCTTCATCAACAGCGACCTGGCCGGCATTCGCATCGACCGGCCGGATGTGTTCGCGCATGCCCATGCGCTGATCTTCGCCCTGATCGCAGAGGGGCTGGTCGATGGCCTGCGCATCGATCACATCGACGGGCTGCTCGACCCCAAGGGGTATATCGAGAAGCTGCGCGAATGCGCGCCCCGGACGATCTACCTGATTGTCGAGAAGATCCTGGCGCCGCATGAGCAGTTGCGCGGCGATTGGCCGGTTGAAGGCACCACCGGCTATGAAGTGGGCGCGCAGCTCACCCGGATCCTGATGCCGGCCCATGCCGAGCCGGCGGTGACTGCTGCCTATGAGGCCTTTGTCGGCGCGGTCGCCGATCCGCAGGAGGAGGCCTATCGCTGCAAGCTGCGGGTCATGGACAACGAGCTGGCAGCCGAGCTGGCGGCCCTGGCGCGGCGCTTCGCCACGATCGCCTGGGCCGTTGGGACCACCATGGACCTCGCCGAGGCCGGCTTGCGCCGGGCGCTGCGCGAAACCATCGCGCAGCTCGAGGTCTACCGCGTCTATGCCGACGATGCCGGCAGCGGCGCGCGCGACAGGCGCGAGATCGGGGTCGCCATCGGCAAGGCGCGGCGATCGGCGGCGCACCTGCCCCCTGCCCTGTTCGACTTTGTGGGGGACCTGCTCTGCGGCGCGGTGGGGAATGAATATGATCCGAAGCTGGTGGCCGAGGCCGTCGGCCGCTTCCAGCAATATAGCGGGCCGGTGATGGCCAAGGGCCTCGAGGACACTGCGCTCTATCGCTACAACCGGCTGGTTGCGCTCAACGAGGTGGGGGCGCATCCGGACCGGTTTGCCCTTTCCGTTTCCGCCTTCCATGACAGCAATCGCCGGCGTCTCGCCACCCATCCGGCCTGCATGATTGCCACCTCGACCCATGACACCAAGCGGGGAGAGGACCTGCGCGCCGTCGTTGCGGCGATTGCCGGCGACCCGGCCCGATGGCAGGCCGCGACGCAGGAATGGCGAGCCATTCTGGCGGCCGATGGCGCCGACGCGATTGCGGCCAACGACCTTTATCTGCTGTTCCAGTTGCTGCTTGGCGGCTGGCCCATCGAGGGTGAGGCCCATGACCTTGCCGACCGCATCAAGGCCGCGATGACAAAGTCGCTGCGCGAGGCACGGCAGCGCAGCGACTGGGGCGTCAACAATACCGGCTACGAAAACGGGGTTTTGGCCTTCATCGACGCTGCCCTGGCCAACCAGGCATTCCTGCGCAGTTTCCATGCGGCGCGGCTGCCCCTGGTCGAGATCGGCCGCCGCAAGGCACTGATCCAGCTGGGACTGAAGCTGACCATTCCGGGCGTGCCGGACATCTATCGTGGCGCCGAGGATTGGGAGCAGAGCTTTGTCGACCCCGACAACCGGCGCCCGGTCGATTTCCCGGGTCTGGCGCAGCGCCTAGCCCGGCCGATGGCGCAGCGTGACGACAAGATGATGCTGACCCAGACGCTGCTGCAGCTCCGCCGCCGGCTGCCGGAGGTGTTTGCCCAGGGGCGCTACGAGCCCGTTGTGCTGGACCCCGCAGTGCTCGCCTTCCGCCGCTGTCATGGCGCCGACGAGGTGCTGGTGATCGCCGATCTCTCCGCCCGCCACGATGCCGGCCTGGCACGCTGGCTCGACATTGTCGGCGCGCCGCCTGAAGAGGTCTATCGCTCCGACATGCTCGTGGTCTTCTCGACCTAGAGCACACGTTACGCGCGGCGGCCGGGCTCGGCAGAGGTCAGCCGCGACAGCCAGCGCGCCGCCTGGTCCGCCACCCGCCGCCGCTGGATCAGATGCTCGGTCAGCAGCACCTTCACCGTGTCCGCGGCCGGCGCATTGCCGAGCGGACTCAAGACGGGGTGTCCGCCGATCCGCGCATGGATGATGTTGTTCTCAACGTAGTAACTCGCACGGTGAATCACACCGTCAAGCGTGACTTCGACAGTCTGAACAATGCACTCCCGTTCGGTATTATTCATGGCCACCTCCGGCCATAACCATGGACACGGGCGCTGAGCCCTTCAAGTTAGCACTGCTGACCTTTCTGCCTCGCCAACCAGGTCGGTGCAGCAATCACAAGGGGCTCAACCTCACGGGCGTCTGGCGCGAACAATCACATTGCCTCGATTGCGGCTGATCCTGGCCTCCCGGGTGTAGCCAATCGCCCCGCTCCGGGCGGCAAAGCCGTTGACGATGAGGGTGATTCCGGTCCGTAGCCACTGGAGCATTGCACTGTCCTCCCAGATTACACGCGGCTGGCGAGATAAGCGCGCCAGCCGCCGTGATGGGTGATGTCCTCGGCACCGGCCAGGGCGTGGGCCTCGCACAGGAATCCGGACACCTGCGATCCATCGTCGAGCGTCACCTTGCCGATGCCGAGCGGCGCCGGAATGCGCGCCACGAATTGACCGAAGGCCGCGGCCGGCAGTTCCCAGACTTCCACCGCGAGCCCGCTCCCGGCAAAGCCCGGCTCCTGCAGCATGCCAGGCTTGGGCGGTACTGTGCCCGGCAGGGCGAAGAGCCGGTAGTTGGCGGCCGTCCGGCAGGCCTTGAGCATGCGTCCGCCGGGACCGGTCAGTTCCCTGTTGAGCGGCATGCCGGTGAGATGGGCACCGACCACGACGATCGGGACCATGTCGCTGGCCGCAGGGAGTACCTTGCTAGCCTCGGGCAGGCTTGCCGCCTTGTCCCGGCCCATGCCACGCGCGCCCTGGCGGTGCAGGGCATCGGCCAGGGGCGCCAGGGCGTTGTCGGTGAAGGCAGGGGCGACCAGGGTCACGCCGGCAGGCAGGTGGTCGGCGCTGTCGCAGCCGGCGGGAACGGCAAAGGCCGCACAATCGAGCAGGTTGACGAAGTTGGTGTAGCGGCCGAAATGCGAATTGAGCCGGATCGGGTCGGCCCGCATGGCCTCCACGGTGTAAGTGGTTGGGGAGGTTGGCAGCAGCAGCACATCGGCCTTGGTCCATTCGGCCTCGGTGATGCGGCGCAGTTCTTCGAGGCGATACTTGCCCTTGAAGGCCTCGACCGCCGTCTTGCCCTTGGCGCCGCCGATGATGGCCCGCACTGTGGGATCGAAATCGGCCTCGTTGCTGGCGAAGAACTCTTCCACCGCTGCAAGCCGCTCGGCCACCCATGGGCCCTCATAAAGCAGCGCCGCCGCCTCGCGGAACGGGGCGTAGTCGAAGGGGACGGTGGTGGCGCCGAGGGCGCGGATATTGGTGATGGCGGCATCGTAGAGCCGTTCGACCTCTGCATTGCCGAAGAATTCGCGCTCGGCCCCGTCGAGCACGCCGACGCGGAGATTGTCGACGGGCAGGCCGGCCCACCTGGCCCTGCGCGAGAATGGATCGGCGGCATCGAAGCCTTCGGCGACCTGGCGGATGGCGACGCCATCGCCGACCGTGGCGGCAAAGATGGTGACGCAGTCGACACTGCGGCAGGCAGGCACGACGCCGGTATTGGGCAGCAGACCCGGCGTCGGCTTGATGCCGACAAGGTTGTTGAACATGGCCGGGACGCGGCCCGAGCCGGCGGTGTCGGTGCCCAGCGAGAAGGCCGCAAAGCCGGCCGCGACCGCGACGGCCGAGCCCGAGCTGGAACCGCCCGAGACATAGTCGGCATCGAAGACCGAACGTGGCGCGCCGTAGGGCGAGCGGGTGCCGTTGAGGCCGGTGGCGAACTGGTCGAGATTGGTCTTGCCGATGACGATGGCCCCGGCAGCGCGCAGGCGAGCGACCACGGTGGCGTCGGCGGCTGGGTGATAGGCGAAGGCCGGGCACGCCGCCGTGGTCGGCAGGCCGGCCACATCGATATTGTCCTTGACCGCAAAGGGAATGCCCCAGAGCGGCAGGCTGTTGGGCTCGGGGTGCTGGGTCATCAGCGCCTCGGCGGCGGCGCGCAGGTCGGCATCACTGGTGGGCGTGATGAAAACCGCCTTGTCGAGCCAGGCGGCGCGGCGTTCGATGACGGCCTCCATCACATCGCGGGGCGTGACCGTCCGATCGGCATAGAGCGCCTTCAGGGTTGCCAGGTCGAGCATGATCGGCAGCATCAGATTTCCTCCAGCACGACGACGACGTCGCCGGTTTTGACATTGCGGCCCGGGCCGGCCCGCACTTCGCGGACACGGCCGGGGGCATGGGCGGTGACGGTGATTTCCATCTTCATGGATTCGATGATGGCGACGGCGTCGCCCTCGGCGACTGCGGCGCCGTCCTCGACGAGGATCTTCCAGATATTGCCCGGCACGCCGCTGGCGACGCCGAAGCATCCGAGCGGAATGTCGCCTTCCACCGCGCCATTGCCGGCATCGTCGGCGATGAAGCTGTCGAGGCCTTCTGCCTTCCAGCGATTGCGCTCCGCATCGAACGCCGCCTGCTGGCTGGTCTTGAAGGCGGTGATGCTTTCGGCGTTTCTGGCGAGGTCGCTGGCATACTCCGCATAAGAAAATTGCGTCTCCTCGATCCGCAGCGGATAGGCGCCATGCGGGAAGGCGGCGCGGGCTTCGGTGAGTTCGTCATGGCTGACCGGGAAGAAGCGTATCTGGTCGAAGAAATTGAGCAGCCAGGGCTTGCCCGGTGTGAACTCCGGGGTCGAACGCCAGGTGTTCCAGACCTGGATGGTGCGGCCGAAAAGCTGATATCCGCCAGGGCCTTCCATGCCGTAGACGCACATATAGGCGCCCCCGATCCCCACCGCATTTTCCGGCGTCCAGGTGCGGGCCGGGTTGTATTTGGTGGTGACGAGGCGATGGCGCGGATCCATGGGGGTCGCTACCGGCGCGCCAAGATAGACATCGCCTAGGCCAAGCACGAGATAGCTGGCATCGAAGATGGTACGCCTGACGTCGTCGATACTCTCCAAGCCATTGATGCGGCGGATGAATTCGATATTGTCCGGGCACCAGGGGGCGTTGGGGCGCACCAGTTCCTGGTACTTGCGCATGGCCAGCTGGATGTCCGGATCGTTCCATGACAGGGGCAGGTGGACGATGCGGCTGGGCACCACGACATCCTCGGCAGCGGGGAGCGAGGCCTCGATTTCGGCCAGCAGGCCGAGCAGGCGGGTGCGCGACAGGCTCGTGCCATCATAGTGGATTTGCAGCGAGCGAATGCCAGGCGTCAGGTCGATTGCCGCCAGCATGCTGGCACTTTTCTTCAGTTCTTCCTGCAGCAGATGAACGCGCAGCCGCAGGGCGATGTCGAGCGACATGTCGCCATATTCGACAAGGAGATTGTCGTCGCCCTGGCGGCGATAGACGACCGGCACCGGACCCGCATCGGATCGCGCCAGGATGGCCGAACCGGTGTCGAGTTGCGGGCGGCGGATGGCCGGGCCGGCAATGGGATCGTCCGGACGCTCCACGGGATGGAAGCGGATGGTGTCGCCGGGCTTGAACTGGCCCATCTTCCAGAGTTCGTCGCGCGCGATCACGGCCGGGCAGACGAAGCCGCCCAGGCTCGGGCCATCGGGCCCCAGGATGATCGGCATGTCGCCGGTAAAATCGATGGCGCCGACGGCATAGGCGTTGTCATGCAGGTTGGAGGGGTGGAGTCCGGCTTCACCACCGTCAGTGCGGGCCCATTTGGGCGCCGGGCCGATGAGGCGCACACCCGTGCGGGCGCTGTTGAAGTGAACTTCGTAATCGGTGGCGAAGAGGGTTTCGATATCGCTTTCCTGGAAGAAGTCCGGCGCGCCATGCGGGCCATAGAGCACGCCGACATTCCAGTGGCGGGTGAGTGGCGCCGGCGCTTCGGCCGGCAGCCCAATTTGGTCTGCGCGTGCAAGGTGCAGGACCTGCCCGGCCTTGAGCGCGCCGGTGGCGTGGCCGCCGAACTGGCCGAGGCCGAAGGTGGCGCGGGACCCCAGCACCACTGGCGCGGCAAAGCCGCCCGCCACGGCAAGATAGCTGCGCTGGCCCGGTCCATCGACGGCGCCGATGGCCAGTGTCTGGCCGGCACCAATGGCAATGGGGCCGTTGTGGGCGACCGGGACGCCATCGAGCTTCATCGGCATGGTCGCGCCCGACAGGGCGATGGTGACCGGGGCATGGAAGCGCAGGGTTGGTCCGGCGACTGTCAGCTCCAGCGCCGCCGTGGTGTCGGCATTGCCGACCAGCCGGTTGGCGTGGCGGAAGCTGTATTCGTCCATCGGGCCGCTGGGCGGCACGCCGACATGCCAGAGACCCAGCCGCCCCGGCAGTTCCTGAATGCTCGACTGGGCGCCGGGGGCGATGACCTCCACCACGTCGGGCACGAAGACAAAATCCTTCAGCGCGGTGGTGGCCACCTTGCCGCTGGCGAGCAGGTCGGAGGCGGCGATGGCGCGGAGATAGCTCAGGTTGGTCTCGATGCCACAAATGGACGTGGCCTTGAGCGCGGCGCGCAGATTGGCGATGGCGGTGGGGCGGTCGATGCCGGCGACGATGATCTTGGCCAGCATGGGATCGTAGTAGGACGTGACCTCGGTGCCGGTCTCGATCCAGCCATCGACGCGGATGTGGTCGGGGAAGCTGACTTCGGTGAGCAGGCCCGCACTGGGCCGGAAATCGGCATGCGGGATTTCGGCATAGAGCCGGACTTCGATAGCCGCACCGTGCGGAGTGAGCGGACCGGCCTTGGCAATCGGGTCCTCGCCGGCGGCCTGGCGGATCATCCATTCGACCAGATCGATGTCGAACACCGCCTCGGTGACGGGATGCTCGACCTGAAGGCGGGTGTTCACTTCGAGGAAGTAGAAGTCCTCGCGGATGGGGTCATAGATGAATTCCACCGTGCCGGCCGAAGCGTATCTGACGGCTGAACCGAGGTCGGTGGCAGCCTGGTGGAGGCGCGCGCGCACGGCGTCGGAGAGGCCCGGGGCCGGCGTCTCTTCCACCACCTTCTGGTTGCGGCGCTGCAGCGAGCAATCGCGTTCACCCAGGGCAACCACCCTGCCCTTGCCATCGCCGAAGATCTGCACTTCGACATGGCGCGCCGCGGAGACAAAGCGCTCGATATAGACGCGCGCATCGCCGAAGCTGGCTGTCGCCGTGCGCTGCACGCTGTCGAAGGCGGCGGCGAGCGCCGCCCTGTCGGCGCAAAGCTGCATGCCGATGCCCCCGCCCCCCGCCGTGCTCTTGAGCATGACAGGATAGCCGATGGTTTCGGCGGCACTGAGGGCTTCGGCGGCGCTGGTCAGCAGGCCCGTGCCCGGCAGCAGCGGCACGCCGCTGGCCTTGGCCAGCTCGCGCGCGGTGTGCTTGAGGCCGAAGGCCTCGATATTGGCCGGCGTCGGGCCGATGAAGGTGATGCCGGCATCGGCGAGGCGCTGGGCGAAGCCGATATTCTCGGACAGAAAGCCATAACCGGGATGCACCGCCTCGGCGCCGGTGGCCTTGCAGGCGGCAATGACGGCATCGACGTCGAGATAGCTGTCGCTTGCCGGGGCGGGGCCGAGGCGGACAGCTTCGTCGGCAAGCTGGACCGCCCGGGTGAAGCGATCGGCATCGGAATAGACGGCCACCGAGGCTATGCCCATGCGGCGCAGCGTCTTGATGATGCGCACGGCGATTTCGCCGCGATTGGCGATGAGGACTTTGGTGAACATGGCCTAGCGTTCCCCGCAGGCACGGTCGGCACCCTCCCCCTTGCGGGGAGTGATGGGGATGGGGATGGGGATGTTTAGGCACGAAGCATCGGGGCCAGTCCACACCCCCTCCCAGCCTCCCCCGTCGAGGGGGAGGTGCTGTCCGGTGAATGCGGTGAGATAGGGCAAAATCGCACTCATTCCGCACCGCCCGAAATCACCACCCGGATCGGCGTGGGGTTGAAGCCGTTGCAGGGGTTGTTGACCTGGGGACAGTTGGAGATGACGCAGAGGACGTCCATCTCGGCGACCATTTCGACGTGATCCCCGGGAGCGGACAGGCCGTCGACGATGGTCATCTGGCCGCTCGGCTCGATGGGGACGTTCATGAAGAAATTGATGTTGGGGACGATGTCGCGCTTGGACATGCCGTGCCGGGTCACTTCGAGCAGGAAGTTATCGCGGCAGGCGTGGAGATACCTGGTGTCGTGGCCGAAGCGGACAGTGTTGCTCTCACACGAGCAGGCGCCGGCCGAGGTGTCATGCCGACCGCATGAGTCGGCAGTGACGGTCAGCATCACATTGCCTTCGTTGCTGACGATTTTGGTACCCAGGCCAACATAGGCCTTGCCGTTGACGCGCAAGGTGTCCTGGCCGCTATAGCGCTCGGAGAAGTCGTCGGCCCTGTAGAACAGCGTATCGACGGCCTGCTGGCCTTCGCTGTCGATGATGCGGATGGTCTGGCCCTTGCGGACAAGGCCGGACCAGGGCTTTTCGGCGGGGATGAGATAGTCCATTTTCGCCTCCCCTCAAGCCAGCTGCATGGCGTTGTTTTCAAAGCCGCGCACGGCTTCGGCGGTGGCAGTGCGGCAGAGATCGTCCGCGGCAACAGGCGCGCGGAAGCGCGTCACGGTGACGGGCTGCGGCGCATAGTCGGGGCTCGGATCGAGCGGATGCGGGCAATTGGAGAGGGCGATGATCAGGTCCATCTCGGCGCGCAGCTCGACATAGTCGCCGGCGACGCGCAGCTCGTCGCGCCAGATGAAATTGCCTTCAGCATCGACCCGCACGGGCGCGAAGAGGGTCAGCGCCGAGGGGATGTCGCGGCGGTCGAGGCCGAGCTTGCCGGCGACGAGGATGAAATTGTCGCGCGTGTTGCGCTGGTCACCGGCATATCTGGCGGCATTGGAGGCGGCGGTGGAGCCGCCGACCAGCGCGTCATGGGCCGTGGAGGCGGCTTCGGTCACCGAGAAGAGCACCCGGCCCATATCGGTGAACAGCACCCTGCCCCGGGCGATGGCGGTGGTCCACTGCACCTTGACGGTATCGTGGAGGTTGAGGCGCTCGGAGGTGTCGGCGGACGACCAGGCCACCAGCGACACGGCCGAAGGTCCATGGTCCTGCGCGATGCGGATGGTGTCGCCGGCCTTGAGCGCGGTCGACCAGTACCAGCCGCCTGGAATGGTCTCGACATGAATCGGGGCGGCAATCGGCGTGGCGGGAATGGCGCTCGGGCCGGGCAAGGCCCTGGGGGCATTCTGCAGGCCCTTGCGCTGGTGTTCCTCGTAGCGCGCGCGGTCGGCGGCGATCTGATCCGGGGTGCGGCTCATGGATTGTCTCCTTGTGGCGCCGGGTCGTCCTGGCTGAGGCCCAAAGGAATGGCCGGGTCGTCCCGGTCGGGGGCAAAGAGGGAGGGCTCGCCAGCGATGCGCGGCGGCCAGATGTAGATGTCGCGGCTAAGCAGCGAGCCGTAACGCTCGCGCTCTTCCGGGCGGTCGCGCGGACGCTCGAAGGCGATGACGCGGGTGCCCAGGGTAAAGGCCTCGCGCATGTCGTGGGTGACCATGACGACAGTCAGCTCGGTCTCGTGCCACAGCCGCTTCATCAGCACGTGGATGTCGGCGCGGATGCCGGGGTCGAGCGCGCCGAAGGGCTCGTCGAGCAGGAGGACCTTGGGCTTCATGATCAGCGCCTGCGCCAGAGCCAGCCGCTGCTGCATGCCGCCGGAGAGCTGGGCGGGATATTTGGTTTCGGAACCAGCCAGGCCCACCTCGGCGATCAGCGCCATGGCTTCGTCCACGGCATTGCGGCGCGCCGCGCCGAAGAGCCGTGCCGCCACGGGGCTCCTGAACTCCTTGCCCAGCAGCACATTGCCCAGCACGGTCAGGTGCGGGAACACCGAATAGCGCTGGAATACCACGCCGCGGTCGGGACCGGGCTCGGCGACGAGCGGCACGCCATCCATGGTGATGGTGCCTTGGGTGGGGGCTTCCTCGCCCAGGAGAAGCTTGAGGAAGGTGGTCTTGCCGCAGCCGGAGGGGCCGACCAGGGCGACGAAGGCGCGCGAGGCAATGGTCAGGCTGATCTTCTCGAGGACGATCTGGTCGCCATATTCCTTCCAGACCTTGTCGAAGACGATGGTGCTCATCAGCGTACCCCCAGATTGGACCAGGGGAAGACGACGATGCGCAGCCGATCGAGCGCGAAGCTGGTGATGACCGCGAGCAGCGTGATCCAGGCCACATAGGGAAAGATCACATCCATCGAGAGATAGCGGCGAACGAGGAAGATGCGGTAGCCAAGGCCGCTGTCGGCCGAAATGGCTTCGGCGGCAATGAGGAAGAGCCAGGCGGGCCCCATCTGGAGGCGCAGGCTGGTGATCAACCGCGGCAGGATTTGCGGCAGCACGACGCGCAAAGCGATCTGCCAGGAGGAGCCGCCCAGCGTCTCGGCCTTGGTGATCTGTTCCTTGGGCAGCTCGATGACCCGCAGGGCCAGGTCGCGGATCATGGCCGGGGCGACGCCGATAACGATCAGGGTGATCTTGGCGGTTTCACCCAGGCCCAGCACGATGAAGAGGATGGGCAGCAAGGCCAGCGGCGGGACCATGGAAATGGTGGCGATGAAGGGCGCGAGCAGCGCCCGGACATAGGGCAGCATGCCGACAAGCATGCCGAAGACCAGAGCGATAAGCGTGGAAATGCCCAGCGCCGAGAACAGACGGACGAGGCTCGCCGCCGTATCGGACCACAGGATGAGTTCGCCGGTGCGCGGATCGGGAATGAAGGCCAGGCGGTTGACGGCGTCGACCATGGTCTGCAGTGCCGGCAGCAGCTTGTCGCTGGGATTGTCCGCCAACCGCGCGGCCGAGCCCACGCCATAGGCGATGACCAGCAGCACGAAGGGCGCCAGCATCAGCAGCGTGGCGACGGCCGGCGATGGTTTGGTATTGATCCAGCGCATGGTTTTTGCTCGGACGGTTGGTGACCTTCGAAGCCCCTCATCCGCCCTTCGGGCACCTTCTCCCACGGCGGGGAGAAGGGGATGGAACCGGGAGGCCTCAGGCGGCCCTTCTCCCCTCGTGGGAGAAGGTGGCGCGTAGCGCCGGATGAGGGGGCTACAGCGCCCCTTCAGCCGCCATCTGCATGTATTCTGCGGTGAAGCGCAGCTTCACATTGGCGCTGTCGCCCAGCACCGTGCCGTCGGGCAGCTCGATGCCGATGACGTCGGCCGAGGGGGCGCCGCTTCCGAGCAGGCCCTTGTCGAAGAGGAAGGTGCGCACCTTGTCCATGGTGGTGGCGAGATCGGGCGAGGTGGTGAAGGTCACGGCCTCGGCGGCGGTGGGGAAGAGCTTGGTGGCGGCGAGTTGGGCTTCAAAGCCGGCCTGGTCGGTGCCCGAGGCGGCGCCCATGGCCTCGCGCGCGGCGGCGCCTTCGGGCGTATCGGCCGTCATGATCGCCATGGTGTCATACCAGATGCCGACCAGCGCCTTGCCGAAATCGGGATTGGCCTCCAGCACCTCGGTATTGGCGACCATCATGTCGATGATCTCGCCGGGGATCTGGGCGCTGTCGAATACCTTGGTGGCGTCGGGGAGCGCCAGGATTTCCGAAACCATCGGGTTCCAGGTGACCATGGCGGTGACGTCGGCGGTCTGGAAGGCGCCGACCATGTCGGGATCGGAGGTATTGACGACGCTGACATCACGCTCGGTCATGCCGACGCTTTCGAGCGCCCGGGCGAGCAGGTAGTGCGACACCGAGAATTCGACGAGGTTGACCGACTGGCCGGCGATGGAAGCCAGGTCGCCCGCGCCCTTGAGGATGACCGCGTCATTGCCGGCCGAGAAATCGCCGATGACCACGGCGGTGGTATCCACGCCACCGGCGGAGGGGATGGACAAGCCATCCATGTTGGTCAGCGTCACCGCGTCATAGGCGCCGGCGGTGTACTGATTGATCGATTCCACATAGTCGTTGAACTGGGTGACCTCGATGGTAATGCCATACTGGTCGGCCCATTTCTGGACGATGCCGGCGTCGGCGGCGTAGCCCCAGGGCATCCAGCCGACATAGATCGACCAGGCGACCTTGAAATCGGTCTTGGCCTGGGCCAGCGCCAAGCTGGATGTGCCGGTGGCGAGGGCCATCGAGAGGGCGGCTACGGTTGCAATCCTGGTCAGAAACGTCATCTCAATTCCCCTTTGCGTTCTCACAAAAAGGGATTGGGCAGAAACCATCGCGCCAATCCCTTGGCTATCGAGGTCTCCCGGGCTTTTGTCCCGCCGTGCGTCCGGCCGGATGTCTCCCGCCCGGTGGCAGCTCTCGGACCAGACGCGCCGTGCAGCGCCGGAACCCTAGCTCCTTACTCGGTTCAGAAGGAGCAAGCGGCGTGCCAATTGGAAAGGCGAGCGGAATCAATGATTTACGGATATAACGCCGCGACGCAACTGCGCAATATCTGGGCAAGGCGATGCAGTTCGGCTAAAATTTGGGCAGGACTCCGGGACGCGGTCGGGCAGCGAAACCGTGGATTTCGGGGCGCTTCTGCGGTGCGGATGGTCTTGGTGCGCCGTGTTTTTGGTGGGAGGTGTCGATTCTGCAGCGGCCATGTATGCAAGGCGGCGTGGCCTGATCATTTATCAGGCAGATGCGACCGGGACGGCAGCGGGGGCACATGGTAATGTGGGGACTGGCTGGGGCGCCAGGATTCGAACCTGGGAATGCCGGTACCAAAAACCGGTGCCTTACCGCTTGGCGACGCCCCAACTGGCGCGGTTCCTACACGGTTTGGAAGTGCTGCGCAACACGACCGCTGGCCCCGCAAAAAGCCGCTGCGAGACGCTTGAACGGGATGGCAAGCGCGGCTATAACCCGCCCCATCGCGACGGGCAGCGATCGCATGAAAATGCGGCGCCGCCAACAAATCCCGTGTCGCCTTCCTGACGGAGTATAGCGCAGCCTGGTAGCGCACCTGCTTCGGGAGCAGGGGGTCGAGTGTTCGAATCACTCTACTCCGACCAATCAAGCCCGGCCTCTCGCGAGGTCGGGCTTTTTTACACCGACAGGGTTGATGGTCAGACAGGAATTCTGGGGCTGCTTCGCGCCCCATTCCGGCCGTTCAGACAGCCTGAGCGATTTCCTAAAAGCAGCCACTTCGTCTAGATCGCGAGAATGACAAAAGGGCAAGAACCAAGCGAATACCCGACCACCCTCTCGACTGCCAAATGGACTGACCGGGGCTTCGGGCGCGGCCTCTTGGGCTGCGCCGAAGGTGGTCCTTCTACTCCTGCAGCGCTACGGCGCCGGCAGGGACGGTGCGGACGGATCGGTCGCCGCTCTCCATACAGCCTCGACGACATCGGACGGCAGCGTCTGTGCCGCTCCCGCGTGCGCATAGTGGAGATGACGCCATTGGCGAAATCCGAATAGGCCCACGGGAAACCGCCCTTCGCCGTCAGCAGCGCCATTGCATTTCTGCCAAAGCTGGTATCCGGCGCGGCTCCAGACAGCACGATCTTGACCGTAATCCCGAGCGGGGCAAGTTCGATTGCCAGGGACTGCGTGAAAGCATGGTCACACTCTATGTCACCTTGATGATGAGCCCCACACCACGTTCCCAGAATTGGGGCAGGACCGCGCGAACCATGCGCATGGTGCCGATGGTTTTGGTCTCGAAGATTGACTGGGCCACATCGATCGGCGTTCCCTCAAGTGCATTGAGCCAGCCGATGCCGGCGTTGTTGACCAGCACAGCTATTTCTCAAAGGCTCCGCGAACGGCGGAATGCGATTGCATTTGCGCGGGTGAGGGGGCAGGAACATCGTCTTTATAGAAAGCACGTGACCATGGCCCGCACCCCGAACTACAATTTCGAGCGTCAAGAACGCGAACGGGTGAAAAAACAGAAGACTGCGGCGCGGGCGGAGGCCAAGCTCAAGCTTCCGGTCGAGGAAACCAAATCTGACACTCCTCATGACACGCCGACGGAAGATTGAATGCGCTTAGCTCCTGACAGTCTGCTGATGGCTGGCCTAGCGCGGTGGACGATGTGGCCCCTGCCCCGCAGCAAACGGACGAAGATATCCGCCAACTTGGCTGGACCGTTTTTTTCGAGGATCAGCTGGACGGCGAGGAAGCCGAGTTGGCGCGGCTGCGCATCGATGCGGTGCATCGGCGGCGGCTGACGGGTCTTGGCAAAACCGGGCAGGTGGAGATCGAACTGCCGCCCAATACCAATACCGGCGACTTTGCGGTCGGCGATTGGGTTTTGGCCAATCCAGGCTCGTTTTTGCTTGAGCGCCGACTGGCCCGTAGAACCCTGTTGCAACGCGGCGCGGAAGGCAGGAAGCCGATCCAGCTGGTGGCGGCGAACGTCGATACCCTGTTTATCGTGGCCTCCTGCAACGCAGATTTCAACCTGGCGCGGCTCGAGCGCTATTTGGCTTTCGCTAATGATGCCGGAACCGAGCCGGTCATCGTCCTGACCAAAGCAGACCTGGTCAACGATGCGGCGATATTCGAGCAGCAAGCATCTGCGCTTCAGCGCGGTCTGGCCGTCATTTTGTTGAACGCTCGCCTGGCAGAAGGGGCGAAAGTCTTGCAGCCGTGGTGCGGTTCGGGATCGACAGTCGCACTGGTCGGCTCCTCCGGCGTGGGTAAATCCACACTGGTGAATACTCTTGTCGGCGCAAGGGGAAGCGAACCGCAACAAACCGGCGCAGTGCGAGCGGGCGACGCCAAGGGGCGTCACACGACTACGTCACGATCGCTGCATGCAATGGCCGGGGGAGGCTGGGTTATCGACACGCCCGGCGTCAGAAGCCTACACCTTAAGGATGTGGGGCAAGGGATCGACATGCTGTTTTCCGAAATCACGGAACTCGCTCCCCAATGCAAGTTCCGCAACTGTACCCATGATCACGAACCCGGATGCGCCGTGCTATCGGCAGTGGCCTCAGGAACGCTTGATCCCGAGCGACTGGAACGTTGGAGAAAACTTCAGACGGAGAGCCGAAGCGGCTCAGCGTAAGGCAAAGACCGGCGCAAGACCACATCGGCAATCCGCAGTCGGGGAACGACCCTTAACGTTTGCGAGCCTTGCGTGCCGCATAGCGCCTGTCGCGCTCGGCTTTGCTCTGTGCTTCCGCAGCGGTTTGTGCCTCGGCACTCAAGGCCACCTCGGCTGCTTGGCTATTCAACGCGTTCGCTTCGGCTTGGGCGCTTGCTTCTTCGTCCGCAAGCAGTTGCTGCGCTTTGGCTTCCTTGGCGCGTTCTCGCTCAGCTTCGCGTGCTTCACGCGCCAGCGCCGCTGCAGCCTTCTCTTCATTCTTGCGGTCAAGCTGCGCCTGATCAGGCACCGGTGCAGACCTGATGCGCTCCAACAATTGCTTCTTGGCGTTCAGAGACGTTTCGCGCCGCCCGGCAAAACTGCCGTCTTTGTCATACTTCATCGCTCGGTCTCAAAGATGCGAGATTGTGGCCGATGCTTAGACCAACAAACCAGACTTGTCGCCTTTTGCGAGGACTCTGGCTTCAGTTTCTGAGGCTCGTATCCCTTCGGGATGGAAAGTTGCCGAGCAGCTTTGCGCCAGAACCAGCCGTTCGCAACGATCTGCCTCGCCAATCGCCAACATTCTAAGGGTGATCGTACTCATCACCGAATTTACACATGCCGCTCCGATCGAGCGAGCGCGCGGCTTTGTGCGTCAGAGCCATCCAAAGGGAAGTGCTAAGTACAGCAGGCCTTCACGGGACAATGCCGCGGCAAGCCCAGGCCACACTGGCGAAGGAACGCGGACCGTCTGGTCTGCCACACTCGTACGCATCGCGAACCGCGGCGGTCACTCGATTGAGTTCCCCCGCTTCGAGTTGGCCAACAAACTTGCCAAGTGGCCCTTCACCAGCAGCGATGGGTGCCCAGAGGTCGTCGAAGTCTCGGTAGCCCATGCGTATCATCAGCTGCTCTTCGGCGACGTCCCTCAGCCCCTGGTCGACGAACGCTTGCTTCATTTCGCCGGGTTGCATCATGGGCTGAAAGACGTAGCGGTTGCGAAGCTGTCGGCCACCCTCCGAGAGCATTGCGACAGTGTCCACGATCATGCGCATCCCGGGCATGCCACCAAGATGGTCCCACACGACCGCCGCAACGACGCCGCCTGGCCTGACGACCCGACGCATTTCTCTGATGGCCAACGGCGCGTCCGGCACAAAGTGCAAGACCAGCATCGCCATCGCTCGATCGAATGTCCGATCCCCAAATGGCAATGCAGTGGCGTCTGCCTGTTCTATCGTCACACGGGGATCGGTATTGCGCTGCCTCGCCGCCTCTACAAACGCCGGAGCGTAGTCGATGGCGCGGATCTCGCTCGGCTCGCCTCGCGCTGCGAGCTCAAATGTCAGGCTGCCCGTACCACAACCGACGTCGAGCAGTTTCTCACCGGCTGCGAGCCCCGCAAATTCGACGAATGCCGGTGCCAGCTTACGACTCCAGCGCCCCATGAGTTGCTCGTAGCCAGAGGCCTCGTGCACGGTGAATGTGGATGCCATCGTAAACTCTCCTCGGACTATCTCGAACGAGCTCAAGCAAGTTAGAACACGACACGCATCGCGCCAAGACGCGATTGCCGCCATCCCGTGTTGGCTGGATCGACGATAATTGAGAGCCAGTACAGCGCGTTGGCATCTCGCTTGGACGTCCTGGCCGAGCGCCATTGGTGGCGCCGGGAGGCTCTCTGCGGACCGGCGGGCTAGTCTGGAGACTACTGCGCCAAGTTGTGGGATCGGCCCGTGTTCTTGCCCCGCTGGCCTTTGACGTCCGCTTGGGGGTTGGAAGCTGCCGGGCGGCGCGCCCCGTTCCGGCCGTTCGGGCAGTCATTTCGATTTCCTGAAAGCGGTCGGTCCGGTTAGCGTCACGCTCGCGACAATAAGGGGGTAGTAAGCGGTCAGTCCGGCCACGAGGTAACGACCGCTTCGCGCCCCATATCGGCCGTTCAGCCTGCGATTTCGAGTTCCCGAAAGCTGCCGGTCCGCTCTGGGCGCGCCAACGTCGAGAACGGGATGTTTCCAGTCCGACCGCTTTTGGGCGGAGCGCGGAAGCGGCCGTTCACGTGGTTGCTGTAAGTAGACCGCAACGCGCCACATTGCTGGTGTGACCTAAACGTCGAAATGTTGAAAGCCGACTCGATACTTACGCGCATGCATGGCGCAACGTTACGGGATGCCGGAGAATGTCCGTGCTTGGTGGCTCGTTTCCACTCCCCCATCGCGCTCAGACTACCCTGCATTTCGGCTTCCGTAGCGCAGACCATCCAGCAGCAACATCACCATTCGCTCGGTGTGCGCCGCGCCATCTTCACCTGATGCAGTGGACAGGTTCCCAATCCCGCGCAACAGGTCGTAGGACGCCACATCCGAGCGAACCTCGCCGGCATCTGCAGCGGCATTCAGTAGCATTGATAAAGCCGGCTCGAACCGGCTTCGGAAGTAGTCAGGCAAGCTGGCGAATGCTGAATCGCCGGAATGCAGTGCGGCGGCCAGTCCCTGCTTGGTAGACAAGAACTGCGTATAGAGCATGAGCCAGGCGGCAAGCGCCTCGACAGATCCATGCATGGCTGCAAGCAGGCCCGCCGCATCTGCACAGGCGTCGACCTCGCGCTTGAACACTGCTGCCACCAAGTCCGCGCGTGTAGGAAAGCGACGATAGAGCGTTGCCAGGCCCACCCCGGCTTGCGTCGCGATCTCCCTGATAGGGGCCTTGACCCCCGAACGGGCAAAAACAAGCTTCGCTGCCTCAAGAATGGCACCTTCGTTTTTGCGCGCGTCGACGCGCAGTCGTGGCGCGGATGCGTCGGCCTCATCCGCTTTGGACAAGGCGATCTTCTCTGGTGGTCTTAGCGTCATTCGTTGAGGCTCTTGCTAAACGGATCAATGATCCGTATATGCAGTACCGGATCATTGATCCGTTTATCGGTATTGGGTTTGCACTCCAATGTCCAGTTCAGTCTTCGACGCTTGCAAACAGCCGCAGGATGGCCGTTCGCACCGAGCGCAGGAAGGCCGTGCGACGACAATGGCCGCAGACTTTCTCACCCCTGTACCCACCTGAGTAGGTTCATGAGCACAATTCTTATCACCGGCAGTTCGTCCGGTTTCGGACTGGAAACGGCCCGGTATTTTCTGGATCGGGACTGGACTGTCTTGTCCACGATGCGCACGCCCAATACGGATCTGCTGCCTCAATCCGAGCGTCTGCGCATCCTTGCGCTGGATGTGACGGACGCCGCCAGCATTGCCCGCACACTGGAGAAAGCAGGGCCGATCGACGCGCTCGTCAACAATGCCGGGGCAGGCATGATGGCCGCCCTTGAAGGCATCTCGATCCAGGCCGCGCGCCAACTCTTCGAGTTGAACACATTCGGCACCATGGCAATGACACAGGCTGTGCTGCCGGGCTTTCGCAAGCAAGGCTCCGGCGTGATTGTTAACCTGTCCTCGGCCGTAACTCTCAAGCCGCTACCCATGCTGTCAACCTATACGGCCAGCAAGGCGGCGGTGGAGGCCTTCAGCGAGGATCTCGCGCTGGAGCTCGAACAATTCGGCATTCGCGTGCGGTTGGTCCTTCCCGGTCGCTCGCCAGAAACCGCTTTCAGCGCGTCGGCGCGCGCCCGCTCGCTGGACGGTATACCAGAGGCTTATGCAGCCTGGGCGAAGCAGGTGTTCTCGGCTGCGCCGCAGCAACCGTCCGAAGTCACAACGGCAAACGACGTGGCTAAAGCAGTCTGGCAGGCGGTAACCGATGCCAACTCACCATTCCGCATCCCGGCCGGCGCGGACGCGGTAACACTCGCCACGCGGGCCGCATGATACCGGAGGCCCCGGATGTACGTCCGGGGCCCCAACTTCACACTCAGTCGGCAAGTGATCCGTTCGCTTCTTCGTCGAGCAACATCGCATTGGCGCCGGTTGCCGACAGACGTATGGCTGTGCCTTCGATGTCGGCGACAAGCCCACCAGGAATGTAATGGCTATGCCCCGCATGATCTCCAGCGGAAACAGGCTCAAGCTTGATCCGGCCGTCGACGACACCCGCCACCAAGCCGACATGGACCCCATCTGCGCCGATGACGCTCATTCCTGCTGTAATTCTCGAAAGCTCGCTCATTTGTCGTCCTGCATGTTGAGCCACCCGGATGGGTGGCGGTGTTTGATGGCTGGATGTGGCTTTGCCCCATTCTGCGGTCAGCGGCAGGAGGACAGCCATTGCCGTTCAGCCTCAGCCGGCAATGAAGGCCAGAATGTCCGCGTTCAGCACATCCGCATTGACCGTCAGCATGCCATGCGAAAAGCCGGGATAGCTCTTGAGCGTGCCGTTCGGCAGCAACTTGACGGCTTTGTGGGCCGCAGCGGCGATCGGAACGACCTGATCATCTTCACCATGCAGCACCAGTGTAGGCACGCTGATCGCCTTCAGGTCTTCGGTCTGGTCGGTTTCCGAAAAGGCCCTGATGCCCTCGGAATGCGCGTTGGCGCCGCCCATCATGCCTTGCCGCCACCAGTTCTGGATGACCCCTTCATGCACCGTGACCCCTGGGCGATTGAATCCATAGAAGGGACCGGCGGGAACATCGCGGAAAAACTGCGCGCGATTGCCGGCAAGGGCCGCGCGAAAGCCATCAAAGACCTCCATCGGAGTGCCTTCGGGATTGTCGGCCGTCTTCAGCATGAGCGGGGTAATGGCCGCCACGAGCACGGCCTTGGCCACACGGCCGGCAGGCCCGCCATGCCGGGCGACATAGCGCGCAACCTCGCCACCGCCGGTCGAATGACCGATGTGCACCGCGTTGGTCAGGTCAAGCGCCTTGACGACGGCAAAAGCATCGGCGGCGTAGTGGTCGATGTCGTGCCCGCCCCCGACCTGCGCCGAGCGCCCATGACCGCGCCGATCATGGGCCACAACGCGATACCCCTTCGACAGGAAGAAAAGCATCTGCGCATCCCAGTCGTCGGAGCTCAGCGGCCAGCCGTGATGGAAGACGATGGGCTGGGCGTCCTTGGGGCCCCAGTCCTTATAGAAGATGTCCACGCCATCGTCCGTCGTTACAAAGCTCAATCAATTTCTCCTTGGAAGTTGTGCTGTGACGCAGTGAGGAACCTGCTCTCTGGCGAGCGAACTGAAACACTCGGGGCATTATCCCAACTCCCGCAGATGGTGCGGTAGTGACTTTTCGTGCCAAACTGTGTCGCAAAATCAGGAACGCAAATTGGACATAGAAGAGCTACGCACATTTGTTGAAGTTGCTGATGCCGGGGGCATTACCTCCGCGGCGCGGCGCCTGGGCGTCTCCAAGTCCATCGTCAGCCGACGGCTTGGGCGGCTCGAAACTGAACTCGGCATCCAGCTGCTTGCCAGAACGACCAGGGGCGCGGCGCTGACCGAGGCAGGCGTGACGTTCCGTGAACACGCGGCCAAAATCGTTGCCGAGATCGAAATGGCGCGGGAGACCATCTTGCCGGATGGCGACCTGCGGGGGCGCCTGCGCGTGTCGGTCCCCTTGTCCGTTGGGCCATCCCAGTTTGCACCCATTCTTGCCGAATTGGCCAGGCGCCATCCGCGGCTGCACGTTCATGCCGCCTATAGCGATCGCTTTGTCGATCTCGTCGCGGAGGGCTTTGATTGCTCGATCCGGGTTGGCTATCTTCCCGACTCCAATCTCATGGCGCGGCGCGTTGGCCCTTTCTATGGGAAAGTCGTCGCCAGCCCGGACTATGTCGAGCGGCACGGCATGCCCGAAACGCCGGACCAAATCCTCAACCACGAAGCACTGATGCAGGGCACGGAAGCCTGGCAGCTTACCGACGGCGAAAGGATCGTCATGGTTCAGCCGCGGGGACGCTTCAAGGCAGACAATGGCACCGCCCTTGTGCCGGCCGCATTGGCCGGGCTGGGAATTGCCTGGCTGCCCGATTGCCTGGTTGACGAGCATCTTGCCAGCGGCGCGCTTGTTCCCGTGCTCACGCGCTTTCCGCCGCCGGTGGCTGGCGTCTATGTCGTACGACCCCCAGGCCAGTATCCCGCGCGCAAGGTACAGGTGCTGACAGAAATGCTGATCGAGCATTTTGGCAAGTAGGCGCGTCAGCACGGTTTGCGTTCCATTTTTCGCGACACAGCTCCTCGCGCCACGCGCCTAGTCCCGCCGGAGCTGGCTGGGTAGTTGAGTCCTGTAGCAAACAATTCTCGGCCGGTTGCCCGCAGGGCCCGCGAGATTGAGAGGATGGCGCATGAGTTGGAACCCAGCCTTGGAACCGGGCAATCCCGACGATGTTGGCCTGGATGCGATCGAAACGCTCATCATTCCTCGCAGCCGCGACATCGGCGGTTTCGCAGTCCGCCGCGCCTTGCCGGCCCCGCAGCGACAGATGGTGGGGCCGTTCATCTTCTTCGACCAGGCTGGGCCTGCCGAACTGTTGACCGGGCAGGGAATCGACGTGCGTCCCCATCCGCATACCGGACTGGGCACCGTCACTTATCTCTTCCGCGGCGACTTCCATCATCGCGACAGCACTGGTGCTGACCAGATCATCCGTCCCGGCGAATTGAATTGGATGGTTGCGGGACGCGGCGTCTCCCATTCAGAACGAACCTCGGCCGTGGCGCGAACCGGCCCGAATAGTCTCTTTGGCATCCAGACCTGGGTCGCCCTGCCGGAAAGCTATGAGGAGATGGCACCGAGCTTTGAGCACCACGGCAAGCAGGCACTGCCCACTTTGGAAGACAGGGGCGTGTCCCTGCGGCTGATCCTGGGCAAAGCCTACGGCCAAGAGGCGCCTGCGACTATGTTCTCGGAAGCCTTCTATGCCGACGTGCAACTGGCTGGTGGAAGCCGGTTGCCCATGCCAGACGATCATGAGGACCGGGGCATCTATATCGTCGAGGGATCGATCGCGGTTGCCGGGCAGGAATTTCAGGCCCCGCAGATGATGGTGTTCCGACCCGGCGACAGGATCACGGTGGCCGCCGGCGACCGGGGCGCCAGGGTGATGATCCTGGGTGGCGCGACGCTGAGCGGGCCGCGCTACATCTGGTGGAACTTCGTCGCCTCGTCCCAGGAGCGGATCAAACAGGCCAAGGCCGAGTGGCGGGCCCAGAACTGGGGTCAGGGTCTTTTCGACCTGCCGGTCAACGACCGGGACGAATTCATCCCGCTGCCGGATTGAGCTGCAGCTTCTGAAAATACCGAAATTCAGCACAGGCACTACCATGACCAACTGGCCCCAACTCGACTATCTCGGCTGGCGCGAAACCTGCTCGGCATTGCATCTCTATCTTCAAGTGGCCGGCAAGTACCGGCTGGCTCATACGCCCTGGCTCAACCATTCCTGGCACGCGACCTTCTATGTCACGCCCATGGGCCTGGCCTCCTCGCCCATTCCCGACGGGCCCGGCATCGAAATCCTGTTCGATCTCAAGAACCATCTGGTGGTCGGCACATGCGGCCACGGCCACAAGGCCTCCTTTCCCCTTGAAGCCATGACGGTTGCAGACTTCCACGGCAAGTTCGTGGACCTCGTTACTGAACTCGGAGGGACACCGACCTTCAATGGCGAGCCCAACGAGGTGCCCAATCCAGTGCCCTTCGCGGAAGATCATCGCGGCCGCCCCTATGATCGGGAAAGCGTCGAGGGGTTTCATAAGGCATTGGTGGCCATAGACCGGGTCTTCGGTCGGTTCAGGACATCGTTCCTCGGCAAGTCCAGTCCGGTCCATTTGTTCTGGGGCAGCTTCGATCTTGCCGTGACCCGCTTTTCCGGACGGCGAGCGCCCCTTCACCCTGGCGGCATCCCGGCCTTGCCGATCGAGGTGGCACAGGAGGCCTATGACAGGGAAGTCGCGTCGGTCGGCTTCTGGCCCGGCGGCGGTGGATTGGACTATCCCGCCTTCTACGCCTATGCCTACCCGGCCCCGAGCGGCTTCAAGGCGGCCCCGGTGCAGCCCGCGGGTGCATTCTGGCACGACACACTGGGCGAGTTCATCCTGCCCTATGCAGCGGTCCAATCCGCAACAGATCCGGACGCGGCTCTCACGGCATTCCTCCATTCGACCTATGACGCCGCTGCCGATCTCGGCGGCTGGGATCGCGACCTGCTCGAATGCGGGCCGGGCCACCCCCGCCAGGTCCGTCCGCATGATGCCGGCCACCACTATGCTCTCCCGACTGTCAGTGACGAGGTTATCGAGCGGGAGGATGGCCCAACCAAGGGCCGCTACCGCTTGGTCATCGATGGCGTCGAAGCGGAGATGACCTATAGCCGGATCAATTCCAAGCTGATCGTCATCGACCACACAGGCGTTCCCGAAGCGCTTCGCGGCCGGAAGGTTGGGGAGCGCCTGGTGCGACACGCAGTTGAAGATGCGAGGCGGGATGGCGTTTCCATCATTCCGCTCTGCCCCTTCGCCAAGGCGCAGATCAACCGGCACCCAGAGTGGCAGGACGTGCTGCAACGATCAGGAGCGTAAGAACAGTCATGTACGAAGACACCGAGAAATTTGTCGATCTCGATTTCGAGCAGCGCGTGCGTCAGCGTGCCTATGACCTCTGGGAAAAAGACGGACGGCAGGGAGGGCGCGAGACGGACTATTGGTTCGAGGCCCTTCGAATGGAATTGGACTCGCGTGAGCGGCCTGACGCCGAAGCCTAGGGTTTGCTATGAGTATTGAGTTTGGAATAGACTCCTTCGGCGACCTGCCGCGGGACGAGCGTGGCACTATCATGTCCCATGCGGCGGCCATACGCGCCACGGTCGACGAGGCCGTGCTGGCTGACCAGATCGGCATAGATGTGGTGTCGCTCGGCGAGCATCATCGCCCCGAATATGCGATCTCCAGCCCCGAAACGGTATTGGCGGGCATTGCGACCAGAACGTCGCGTATTCGCCTTGCTTCAAGTGTGACTGTGCTGAGTTCCGATGATCCCGTGCGGGTATATCAGCGTTTCGCCACGGTCGACGCTCTGTCCCATGGAAGGGCCGAGGTCATCCTCGGCCGCGGTTCGTTCACGGAATCCTTTCCGCTTTTTGGCTTCGATCTCAAGGATTACGACATCCTGTTTGAGGAGAAGATCGATCTGTTTAACCGGCTTCTCGAGGAGAAGCCGGTATCTTGGAAAGGGACGACCCGGGCGTCGCTGGACGGTGCGGAGGTGTTTCCAAAGACCGAATCCGGGCGGCTGACGACCTGGGTCGGTGTCGGTGGCTCACCTCAATCGGTCATCCGGACAGCAAAATACGGCTTTGGCCTCATGCTGGCTATCATCGGCGGTCAGCCCGCCCGCTTTGCGCCTTATGTAGACCTATACCGTCAGGCCAGCGAGCAGTTTGGCACAACCGCCCTGCCCGTGGGCATGCATTCGCCAGGTTTCGTCGCCGACACGGACGAGCAGGCACGCGAACTTTTTTACCCCGGGTATCGGGAAATCCGCGATCGCATTGGGGCCCTCCGAGGCTGGCCGCGGCTGCGCAAGGACGAGTTCGATGCCGAGGTGCAGAGCGGCTCGCTCTACGTCGGTTCGCCCGAGACCGTTGCTCGCAAGATGGCCATGGCTATCGAGACGCTGGATGTGGGACGGTTTGACCTCATTTATTCCGCAGCCGGTACCGTCGCCGCGAGTGCTCGGCTCAAGGCTGTGGAGCTCTACGGAACCAAGGTCTTGCCGCGCGTGAAGGAAATCCTGGCCGAGCGAAAGGCGGCAGCAAACCGATGATAATGTCCAACAACCCAGTAAAGACAGTCGGCATCTTGGGTGCGGGCAAGGTTGGGGTTGTTCTGGCCAGACTTGCCATCGCTGCCGGCTACCGGGTTCTCATCGCCGGATCGGGCGATCCCGACGACATTGCGCTCACGATCGGCGTGCTGGCTCCCGGCGCGGTGCCGGTCAGGTCTGCCGAAGCAGCGCGAGAGGCGGACATCGTGATCCTGGCTTTGCCGCTCGGCAAGTATCAGAGCCTGCCCGTTGCAGAGCTCGGGGGCAAACTCGTTATCGACGCCATGAACTATTGGTGGGAGACCGATGGCAAAAGGGCCGATTTTATGGATCCTTGCCGGTCCACCAGCGAGATCGTGCAGGGCTTTCTGCCGACCGCGCGGGTGGTGAAAGCACTCAATCACATGGGCTATCACGACCTTGACGAGCAGGCGCAGCCCACGGGCAATGTCGACAGGAAGGCAATCGCAGTGGCGGGCAATGATCCCCTCGATGTAGCAATTGTCGCTGAGTTCGTCGACGCGATCGGCTTTGACGCCGTCCATGCGGGTTCGCTGCGCGACGGCACCAGACTGCAGCCGGGCGCGGCCGCGTTCGGTGCCAACGTTCCCTCGTCCCAGCTCAAAAACCTGCTCTCGCAGGCCGCCAGCGTTCGCAAGGACATATCATGAAAATCGGCATCCATAGCTTCGCGGCCCTTTTCCCCGACCCACAGACTGGGGATATACCCTCCGCCGCCGATCGGATGGCCGGTGTTCTCAACGAGATTGAACTGGCAGAAGAGGTGGGCCTCCACTTTTTCGGCATTGGCGAGCACCATCGTCCCGAATTCCTGGATTCCGCGCCAGCGATGATCCTGGCGGCAGCAGCGGCGCGGACCAACAGGATCCGGCTCACCAGCGCGGTGACGGTATTGAGCGCGGACGACCCGGTGCGGGTGTTTCAGGATTTTGCGACGCTGGACCTGATCTCCCGTGGTCGTGCGGAAATCGTCGCGGGGCGTGGCTCGTCTGTGGAAGCGTTTCCCCTATTCGGCCTGCCTATGACAGACTACGATGACCTGTTTGCCGAAAAACTCGACCTGCTGCTGCTATTGCGCGGCACCGCCAATCCGACATGGAAGGGGCGCTTCCGGCCCGCGCTCGCCGGACAGGGCGTCTTTCCACGGCCCCATCAGGATAGGATGCCGATCTGGGCAGGCGTTGGGGGAACGCCCCAGTCTTTTGCCCGGGCCGGCGCGCTTGGTTTGCCATTGATGATTGCCATCATCGGCGGGACTTTCGAACGGTTCCGCCCGCTCGTCGATCTCTATCGCAAAGCGGGCATGCAGGCAGGGCATGATCCCGCGAAGCTGGAGGTAGCGGTCCACGCCATGGGCTTTGTGGGCGAGAGCGACGAACAGGCGGGTGACAGCTTCTATCCGGGCTGGGCGCAGATGATCGGCAAATATGCACGCGAGCGCGGCTGGCCGCAGCCTGACCGCACCCAGTTCGACCATGCGACCGGCCCCAATGGCGCATTCCTTGTGGGCAGTCCGGAGACGGTCGTGGCCAAGATCCGACACGCCGATGAAGTCCTCGGCGGTCTTTCGCGCGTGGCTTTCCAGATGACCTCCGCAGCCTTCGAGACAGAAGCTATGCTTCGCTCGATCGAGTTACTCGGTACTAAGGTGGCCCCTGCCGTGTATTCGGTCGCATGATGCTTAGGGAGTGGCAAGAGCAATACGTCTGAAAGTTTTTTGAAGGCGCAAGGTCTGCTTCTGGCCTTCGCCCGAGGGGGCCTCAACGGCCGCAATGGGGTCGGTTGCTGCCAGACCGGACCGAGCCCCATTCCGGTCATTCCCTTCGTCCACCTAGAGCTCCCTAAAGCTGCCGTTGCTTCAGCGGTAGGCGACTATGGCTGCGGCGTTCAAGCAAGCTCTGTTAATCGTCCCGACAGCCTGACGTAGACAGACTTGTGAACTCTTTGCAGTCTTTCATGATGGCAGACCAGGCAAAGCTTCGGGCTCAGCGTTCAGACGGCAACGTCTTTGCTTTCCGACGCCTGAAGTGGGGCGATCCACCTGCGCGGTTCCGCTTAAATACCGTTATGCGTCGGCATGTTAGCGCGCCTAATGTGACATCACATGCATTGCTCGATGAGGACAAAGTGCACGGTGGCGTCGAGGCTAATCCACCAAAGGAAATATCCCAAGCTTCACCCGTTACCGATCTGTACGACCGGCGCAAGCGGGAGCGGATTGTCGATGCGGCTATCTGGGCCTCTGTGATTATATCCGTTTCCGCACTTGCAGTTGCACTCATCTGGACTGTTTGGATCCGGTGACCAAGCTTGGACCTACACTTAAAGATCTGCATGCCGAGATAGGCATGACCCTTGTAGTCTGGGGTTGGCTCGAAGGCGAAATGATCGACGCCAGAATAAATTGGCGCCATGTCTCCCCCGAGTTGGCGACGGACCCCTTGAAAACTTTCCTGCGGGACCTCGTGGAACCCCGCGGCGTACGGAACGCCATTGCCCATGGGCTCGCATCTGCCCACAGCGATCCCTGGGAGGCAGACTTCGAGCCGTATGTCACCTGCAGGACCCACGATGCGGGCTTAAGGAAAATAACACTGAGTGATCTGCGTCGTACGCAGTCGCAGCTTCAGAGCCTTCGAGATGTATTGCGGGGATTTTCGCCATCGGTGCCCGCCAGATCTCGACGATGACAATCAGACTGCTCACGCGCCCATTCCGGACGTTCGACGAACCAACGCGCCTCACTTAAAGCGGACGTATTCTGAGCACCAATCGGGTAAAATTTGACTGTTCATTCAGGTAACGACGCCTCGCAGTCGGATGCGGCTACTGACCCATTCCGGTCCTAGCAGATGGAGCGCGTCTGGTATTGAATTGAAACATCACCGACGAGAAGCGGCATACCGCCAAAAGCGATCTGACCGCAGTCGGCCCCATTGCTGCCGTGACACATGGCAAGCGGCACCTCTAGCGCCACCTAGCGCCGCGGCCTCGCCATTTTCGCTGCGGCTTCACGCAGATGATCGGGATGGTGGTGCCCGTAGACGTTCAACAGTACCTCCACGGTCATCCCAAAATAGCCAGAGGCCAGCCACGTATCCATTCCGCTCTGCATTCCCCATGTCACACCGGTGTGGCGCAATATGTGGTACGACGTCACGAGCCAGGCCACATTCCTTCACAAGGTTGCGGAATGCCTTTGAGATATTGTCGACGCGGCGGCCGTTGAACTCAACGGCGAAGGTCTGCCCCTCCCGGCGCCACCGCCTCAGATGCGCCAGCGGCGATGGACCTGCCGCAGGCGTGGCAGCTTGGCGTGCCATTTCGGCCGTTCAGATAAGGCTGGCCAGTACCGGAAAGCAGACATCCTCCAGCCGGCGATCGAGCGGGCGCATCATGGCGAGATCCATTGGCGGTCGCGACGAGTGTGTGGTTGACCGTCAGGGGCCGAGTCGTGCTCTGGAACCCACGAGACCGAGACTTCCCACGAGCAAATTTCGCGGGGCACGGCAGTCAGGGTTCTCCAACTACGCTCGAAACCACCGTCAGGGGTTAGTCGAGCGCGATCACCCGGGTCGAGGCAAGCGTTGCGGCGTGGTCGAAACGCTGCAGCGGGTCGCCGTTGGTGATCAGGACGTCAACATCGGCCATCTGGGTCACGACATGGGGAGCGCGACGCTCGAACTTGTCATCATGGGCGACGAGGATGACTTGCCTGGCATGGGGCAGGATGGAGCGTACCAGATCGACCTCCATCGGATCGAACTCCTGCACCGTGCCCTCGCGGTCGATGGCGCTCGCACCGATGACCGCAATATCGAACTTGAAGCGCTGCCGGCTGTCATCGCCAAGCGTCAGGACCGAGGAGTCCTTGTTGCGGACGTAACCGCCATAGACATAAACGGTGGCGTCGGTCTTGAGCGCACAGGAGTGTGCGACCTCGAGATTGGGGGTGGCGATAAGTACGCCCGGATGACGCGCCAGAATCTCATGGAGGGAATCAAATGTCGTGCCAAGCCCGACAAAGATGGTAGCGCCGGGCAGGAGGAATTCCTCGAGCGCCTGCACCAGCCGGCGCTTCACCGAGAGCTGGCTGGCATGGCGTTCGTCATGGGTATGATGGGCGACACCGGGAGAGGCAAAGGCGCCGCCAAACCCCTTTTGCAGCAGTCCCTGCAGCTCAAGGGCACGCAGGTCGCGCCGGATGGTCTGGTAGGTCACGTCGAACCGGGCCGCGAGTTCGGCCACCGATGCTGCGCCATTCGCGCGCACGGCCCCGAGGATGGCTTGGCGGCGGTCACGGGCACGGCCGTTTTCGGCAGGCGTGACGGAGGATGCTGAGCGCAAACTCGGAGCGGCGTCGCCGCTCATTTCAGCCTCACGCCCAGATAGCTCCGGTCATCAGTGAGCTGCGTATCCGTTGTACCCTTGGTGCTCATATAGCGGCCGATCTTGTGGTAGTCTTCGGTTTCGACCTCCTGGAAAGCCGCTTCCCAGGCCGCCACACCGAATCCCTCGCCCGGTTTGAAGTAACCGTCGGAGAATAGCTCGATCGTTTCCACTTCTGCCAGATCATAGCTGCGGGTTTCGATGAAACGGGGCGGCACCAGGAAGCCGTCAATGCCGCCATAGCCCAGCACCGGCTCGGTGACATTCTGGAAATTGCCCTGGCCATGCGCAATGCCGTGCTGGATAAGGTCCAGCAATTCGTTGTCGGGAACGCCGGGCAGATGGTTGCGACAGGCTTCCAGCACCCGGCCTTCTATGGTGGACAGCAGGTCCGGGTCCGCAGTGGCACTGCCTTCCGGCTGGTTGCGGGTGCCTTGCCAGGTCAATGATGTGGCGTAGCGATCGCAATCGGCGGTCGAGCTGCCAAGCGCCTCGAAATAGTGCCAGGTTTCCCGGCGCAGTATGGCGGTGACATCGTCGAGCGGCTTGAGCACCTGCAGGGTATCGTGGCCATTGATACGGATGCCGCTATCACCCACGGCGACGACTTCGAGCCGATCTCCAATCAGCATGGCGGCCATGACGGTGCAGCCACCGCGCAGCTTCCAGTCCGCTTCCACTGCGGCAAGTGCATCGTGGGCGACATAGCCGGCATGAATGGACCTGCCGAGATAGTCGATGAAGTGCTCGCCGCCCTGGAATTGCAGGTCGGGCTGGCTCGGATCGCCCTGCGCGAGCAGGAATATCTCGATGGCGCGCTTGACGGTGCGCGAGGCAAATTGGCCTGACAACATGCCGTCATAGCGCGTTCCGTTGCGGTCGGTTACGCCGTCGATGACGGCGTAACCCAGGTTTGGCATGACCACGAGGCTGTCTTCGTTGGTCTCGGGATGGCCGAACTTCTTGCCCAGCGAAAAGGCTTCAAGTTGCCTCATTTGGTCCTGTCTCTAGTCTGGCTGTAGTGAACGGCCCGCTTATTCGCCGATGGCAGTCCGCCATTCTGCGAGAACGGCTTCGGCACCGCCGAAATCGCTCAGTGGCTTGACATCGACCAGGGTGAGGTCGGCCAGGTTCGGCGTGCCGGCAGGACCGGCAACATCGAGACGCACCGAGCGGCGGCCGATATCCATGGCCAGCTTTTCCTGAGTGGACTTGGACATGGCCCAGTCGATAAAGGCCTTGCCGCCTTCCGGATTCGGGCTGCCCTTGACGAGGGCGACACCATCCGGCGTTGCAGCAGTGCCGTCGGACAGGTGCACGATGGAGATCGGCGCGCCGCCCTGGACATATTCCAGTGCATTGTCTTCCAGCGTCAGGCCCATCGATGTTTCGCCATCGGCCACGAAACGCGGAACTGCGCCCGAGGAATCGGCAAACACAAAGTTCTTGGCCATTTCTGCGTATTTGGCCCAGCCTTCGTCACCGAAGACGGTGAGGACGGTCTGTAGCTGCTGCATGGCCGAACCCGAACCATCGGCGCGGGCACTGGCGATCTGGCCGGCCCACTTAGGATCGGCAAGTTCGGCCCAGGTCTTGGGTGCAGTGTCTAGCGGCTGCAAGTCGGTATTGACCGCGAGCACGTAGACCACGGCGGTATAAGGCGTCCAGGCATCGTCCTTGACGAATTGCGGATCGATCTGATCGGCCTCGGGTGGGGTATAGGGCTCGAGCAGGTCCTTGAGCTCGGTGAGCTGGCTGCCCGAAATGGACCAGATGACGTCGGCGGCGGGAGCGCCGGACTCGGCTTGCACGCGCTTGGCGATGTCACCCGAGCCGAGCTTGACCACCTCGGCCTTGAGGCCGGTTTCCTGCTCGAAAATGGGCAGCAGCGTGTCGACGATGGACGACTTGTGGGCGGTGTAGATCACCACCGATCCGTCCTGGGCAAAGGCGATCGACGACATGCTCGTGGAGCCAATGAGCGCCGCGACAGACAGCGCCAGAAATGTACGTTTGCGAATGACCATCAGAATCCTCCAGTTCGAATATGATCAATTGGGGTCGAAATGATCGTGAACTACGCGAATAAATGTTGCAATACGAAAGTTTGTCGGTGTCATATGTGACGGTTCTGTGACGAAGATGTCTGGGGGATCGGCGTGAGTTACCTAACCGTCAGCAATGCGATGAAGCGTTTTGGGCCCGAATTCATGGCGCTGAACGGGGTGTCAGTTGCCGTGGAGCGCGGGGAGTTTTTTACCCTGCTGGGCCCCAGCGGCTGCGGGAAGACAACATTGCTGCGCTCGATCGCCGGCTTCAATGACCTGACCTCGGGTGACATCACTCTCGATGGCGCCAACCTGCGCATCGTGCCGCCGCACCAGCGCGATATCGGCATGGTGTTCCAGGACTATGCGGTGTTCCCTCACCTCAGCGTCTTTGAAAATGTTGCTTTCGGGCTCAAGCCGCGCAAAGTGCCGGCCGCCGAGATCAAGACCCGGGTCACGCAGGCGCTCGATGCAGTTCGTCTCGGGGCCATGGCGGACCGTCTGCCGGCGGCCATGTCCGGCGGGCAGCAGCAGCGCATCGGGCTCGCCCGCGCCATGGTTATCAAGCCGCGCCTGTTGCTGATGGATGAGCCGCTGTCCAACCTCGATGCCAAGCTGCGCATCGAGCTGCGAGAGGAAATCCGCGACATCCAGAAGCAGGTCGATATCGCGACCATCTATGTGACGCATGACCAGGAAGAGGCGCTGGCCATTTCCGACCGCATCTGCGTGATGAACGCCGGCAGGATCGAACAGGTCGGCACGCCGCCCGAAATCTATGGCGATCCGCAGACCCGCTTCGTCGCCGAGTTCGTCGGGACCCTCAATACGTTCGCGCCGGGAGCGGCCCTTGATGCCATGCTGAGCCAGTTGGGCCTGAGCCTGCCGGGAGCCACGGTGTGGACCGCGCGTCCGGAGCGGCTAGGGCTGGCGGCGCGCGGCGGCGACACTGGTGGCGCCGCGACACTTGAGGGCACCATCGCCAAATTCACCTATCTGGGTCGCGAAGCGCATGTGCAGGTGGAAACACCGGCGGGCCTTGTGGTCGTGCAAATTGCCAATCCGGGCATGACCCTGACACACCAGCCGGGCGAGCAGGTGAGTGTACTGGTGCCGCGCGAGGCGCTTATGGCCTTTGGCGCCGACAACATTCGTATCGGAGGGTGAGCGCCATGCCGCGCCTCAACTTCTGGACCGTGGTGATGATCCTCACCTGGCTGATGCTGTTCGTGCTGCTGTTTATCCCGGTCGGCTCTGTTCTGACGGCCAGCTTCTACGACCAGCAGGGCAATGTCACGATCGCCAACTACCTCAAATTCCTCAGCGAACCGCGATTTCACCAGGCTTTTTTCAATACGCTGGTTGTCGGTTTCGGCGGGCTGTTCGGCGCGCTGCTGCTGGGCTCCATCATGGCTTTCTGCGTGTCGCGCTTCGTCATACGCGGCGGCAAGTTCGTGTCGCTGCTGGCCATTCTCGCTTTGGTATCGCCGCCGTTTATCGGCGCCTATTCCTGGATCGTGCTGTTCGGTGCCGGTGGCGTGGTGCGCGGGTTTCTGCGCGACATGGGCATCAACATGCCGCCTATCTATGGCGTGGGCGGCATTCTCATCGTCTTCTCGCTCAAGTTCTATCCATACGTCTACCTGATGGTCTCGGGGGCGCTGAGCAATGTGAACCGCTCGCTCGAAGAGGCGGCCGAGGGCCTGGGGCTGACGCCCTGGCAGCGGACGATGAAGATCTCGTTCCCCATGGTGTTTCCAGCACTCACCGCCGGCGGCCTGCTGGCGCTGATCCAGGCCATTGCCGATTTCGGCACGCCGCGCCTGCTCGGACGTGGCTATAATGTGCTGGCGACCGAAGCCTTCACGCTCTATTCGGCCGAAGTAGGCTCCAACATGTCGATGGCCACCACGATCAGCGTCGTGCTGATCCTGGTATCGATGGTCTTCGTCATGCTGCAGCGCTACGTGTCGCGCCGGAACGTCTACCACGGCAACATGATCAACAAGCCGATCCGTATCCAGCTCAAGGGCTGGCGGAATGTGCTGGCCCATTTTGCCGTCTACTTCATCGGCCTGTGCGGCGCGCTGCCGGTCATCATCTCGGTCATCTATTCCTTCCGCAAAACCAGCGGCCCCGTGTTCCAGGATGGCTTTGCGCTGCAGAGCTATGAGCGCATCCTGTTTGGACTGGGCGATGTGGTGCGCAATTCGCTGACCTTTTCGATGGCGGCAGTAGCGCTGATCGTGATCGTGGGTACGGTGGTCGGCGTGCTGGTCGCCCGGCGCACCAACTTCAACACGGCGCTGCTCGATGGCGCATTCATGGTGCCCTATGTCATGCCGGGCATCGTCATCGGCATTGCATTCATCGCCGCCTTCAATACCGGCCCGATCGTGCTGACCGGCACGGCGACCATCATCATCCTGTCGATCTTCATCCGGCGCCTGCCCTACACGGTGCGCACCACGGCATCGTCGCTGCGACAGATTTCGCCCAGCATGGAAGAGGCGGCAATCTCACTGGGCTACAGCCCGTTCCAGGCGTTCCTGCGCATCACCGTGCCGCTGATCGTGCCGGGCATCATCGCGGGCGGCATGCTGAGCTTTGTTACAGCAATCAACGAGCTATCGTCGTCGCTGGTGCTCTATGTCGGGAGCACCATGACCATGCCGGTGCGCATCTACCTGCTGATCCTCGACGGCGATTTCGGGGTGGCCGCGGCGCTCTCGACCATCCTGCTGCTGCTCAGCGGCTGCGCCGTCTACATCGCCTTCCGCTTCATGGGCCGCAACGAGCAGGCTTTGTTGTGAGGAGCCCATTCAACCATTCAAGTCGAACAGTCCAAATCCGGAGGAACGCCATGCCTAGCCTGACCAAGATTACCGCTACCGCCTTTTTCGCTACCGCCGTGTCGCTTGTCGCCCTTGCCAGTGCGCAGGGCCAGGAGATTTCCGGCACGACGCTGGTGGTCTATACGCCCAACGAGGAAGGCATGTTGCAGAGCCTGATCCCGGTGTTTGAAGAAAACACCGGCGTGACCGTCCAGTTGATCACCGCCGGCACGGGTGAGCTCTATTCGCGTATCCGCAGTGAAGCGGGCAATCCGCAGGGCGACGTGATGTTTGGTGGCGGGGCTGCCCAGGCCGCCGTCAATGCCGAGCTCTGGCAGGAATATGTCTCGCCAGAAGATGCAGGCATGGTCGAAGCCGGCAAGAACACCACCGGTGCCTTCACGCCATACCAGGCGGACGGCTCTAACCTGCTGGTCAATACCGAGGCACTGGCCGAAGCCGGCATCGAGATCAACAGCTATGCCGACCTGCTGCAGCCCGAGCTCAAGGGCAAGATCGCCTATGGCGACCCCACCGGCTCGTCCTCGGCCTTTGCCCAGCTCACCAACATGCTCAAGGCTGTTGGCGGCGATTATGAAGCGCAGGCCGGCTGGGACTATGTCACCGCGCTGGTCGAGCAGCTCGATGGCATCTCGATCGGCTCGTCCAGCCAGGTGGCGGCAGACGTTGCCAATGGCGAATATATTGTCGGCCTGACCTATGAGCCGCTTTCGCTGAACTTCGTGCTGAGCGGCTCTCCGGTCGAGATTGTCTATCCTGCCGAAGGCGCGGCCTTCCTGCCTGCAACGGTCCAGATCATCAAGGGTGGACCCAACCAGCCGGCAGCCGAAGCCTTTATCGACTTTGTGATCTCCGAAGAGGGCCAGACGATCATCGCCGAACAGACCGCCGGTCGTCCGCTGCGCGACGGCATAGTCAAGCCAGGCCTGCCTGCGCTGGCCGACATCCCGACCGTGCAGGAAGACGGCGCCTATGTCGCTGCAAACCGCGAAGCGATCGTCGAGAAGTATCGTGCGATCCTCGAGGCCCGTTCCTGATCGTGATGACTGAGAAAACTGGAGAAGCGCTATGACCCGTATAGCGCTTCAGGCACTCCGCAAGGAATATGCCGGGCAGGTTGCCATCCTCGATCTTACTCTCGAGATCGCCGATGGTGAGTTTTTTACCCTGCTTGGGCCTTCGGGCTGCGGCAAGACCACGCTGTTGCGCATGATCGCCGGCTTCAATTCCATTGAAGCCGGGACGATCTCTTTCGATGGCACCGTCATCAATGACCGCCCGGCCTCGGAACGCAATATCGGCATGGTGTTCCAGAACTATGCGCTCTTTCCGCAGATGACCGCGGCAAAGAATGTCGGCTTTGGCCTGCAGACCCGCAAGATCGCGCGGGCCGAGGCCGAGCGCCGTGTTGCCGAAGCGCTCGAGTCGGTGCGCATGGGGCACCTCAAGGATCGCCTGCCCGGTCAGATGTCGGGTGGCCAGCAGCAACGCGTCGCCCTGGCGCGCGCGCTGGTGATCCAGCCGGCGCTGTTGCTGATGGATGAACCGCTGTCCAATCTTGACGCCAAGCTGCGCGTCGAAATGCGCGACACGATCCGTCAGGCGCAGCGCGATGCCGGCATCACCACGGTCTATGTCACCCATGACCAGGAAGAGGCCATGGCCGTTTCCGACCGGATCGCGGTGATGAATCTGGGTGTCGTGCAGCAGGTCGGCACCCCTGCCGAGATCTATCGCCGCCCCGCCAATCGTTTCGTGGCCGAATTCATCGGCAAGACCAATCTGCTCGAACGCGACCTCGTCCGGCAGGATGGCAGGGCGCTGATTGACCTGGGCAACGGTCAGATTATCGACGTGACGGACATGATCAATCCATCAGCCAGCGGCCGGGTACAGGTCTCGGTGCGCCCGGAGGCCGTCAAGGCCGCAAGCACCGGTCTGGCTGCCGAAGTCGTGGATGAAACCTTCCTCGGATCACACTCCCAGGTCCGGGCGCAGCTGGTCAGCGGCGATATCGTCGAGTTCCTCGAATTCTCGCAACGTTCCGTCCTGTGGCAACGCGGTGAAAAGGTGTTCCTCCATGTCGATACGAACCTCCTGACCTTTTTTGATGCGGCGAGCGGCATGTCGATCATGGCGGGAGCAGCGGTTTGAAAATCGGTGGCAAACCCGTTGATGGATGGACCTCGATCGCACTGCTGCTGACGGGCGGCTATCTCTTCATGGTGGTCTGGCCACTGGTCACTGTGCTGTTGGCCAGCGTCACCAATGGTGAGGGCTTTTCGCTCGATGGCTTCGCGACATTTTTCTCGTCGCGGCTCTACTACGGCACGCTGCTCAACAGCCTCCTCGTGACGATCTGCGTGACGGTGCTGGCTTTCGTCATCGCCTTCCCGCTCGCCTATTTCATGACGCTGTTCCGCATTCCTGGCACGCGCACCATCCAGGTGCTGATCCTCGCCTCGATGATGTCGCCACCCTTTATCGGGGCCTATTCGTGGATCCTGATGCTGGGCAATAACGGGCTCATTACCCGCTGGTTCAAAGATGTCGGGCTCGAAGTCCCCAGCATCTATGGCTTTACCGGCATCGTGCTGGTGTTGACGCTGCAACTGGTGCCGCTGATCTTCACCTACCTGATGGGCGCCTGGCGCACCATCGACGTCTCGCTGCTCGAAGCGGCGGAAAGCATGGGCATGACCGGCTGGCGCCGGGCCCTCAAGGTCATCATGCCCTTGCTGCTGCCCACGATCCTGGGCGGAAGCCTGTTGGTCTTCGTGCGCGCCTTTGCCGACTTCGGTACGCCCATGCTGATCGGGCAAGGATTCCGCACGATTCCGGTGCTGATCTACAGCTCCTTTGTTGGAGAAGTCAGTGTCGACCGCAGCTTTGCCGCCGCCGTTGCGGTGATCGTCATTGCGGTGACGCTGGGCGTGTTCCTGGTACAAAAATTCATCGTCGATCGCCGCACCTTCTCGATGACGGCGATGCGGCCGATCGAACCCAGCCCCCTTGCCGGATGGAAAGGCTGGGGTGTCTACGCCTATGTCTATGGCTTCCTGGTGCTGGCCCTGGCGCCGCTCGTCGTCGTGGTGGTCAGCTCGTTCCGCAACACGCTTTATGGCCAGTTCGTCGACGGATTCTCGTTCCGCAACTACCTCACGGCGCAGCGCGACATCATTCGCTACATCACCAACACCTTCAGCATCGGGCTGACGGCGCTGGTGCTGCTGGTCATCGTGGCGGTGCTGGTGTCCTATCTTACGGTTCGCCGCAAGGGCGCGCTGACAGGGGCGCTCGATACCATGACCATGGTGCCCTATGTGGTGCCCGGGCTGATCATCGGCATCGCGCTGATCACCGCCTTCAGCCAGCCGCCGCTGGTGTTGACGGGAACATTTGCGGTCATGGTGCTGGCCCTGGCCATCCGTCGGCTGCCCTATTCGGTACGCTCCACAACAGCGCTGATGTATCAGTTCAGCCCCAGTATCGAGGAAGCGGCTGTGAGCCTGGGGGCGTCCAAGTTCCGCACGCTGGTGCAGGTCATCGTGCCGGCACTGGCGCCCGGCATCGTATCGGGCGCGGTGCTGAGCTGGGTCACCATCATCACCGAACTCAGCACGACGCTGTTTCTCTATAACACGTCGACCCAAACGCTTTCGCTTGGCATCTATGCTCAGGTCATCCGTGGGCAGTTGGGAACGGCTGCAGCGCTGTCCACCATCCTGCTCATCCTGACCATGCTGTCCTTGTTCCTGTTGCTGCGCCTGTCAGGCGGCAGCAGAGAGATCCGCCTTTGATCGATACGACCGGCCGTGGAGATGGCCCGGTCGTAGCGAGGGCACGGGCTGCCTGAAGATGTCAGCGATTTCTGACAGGTTGGACACGTCGCGCCGCCCAGTCAATGCGAGGCCATCTAGTGTGTGGCGCCGATCTGCGCGGAAATATGCGCGAGCTTGTCCGGGTTCCGGATCTTGTAGATGGCGGTGACAAGACCTTCCTCGATCTCGAACGAGGTTGTCTGCAATGTGCCGTTGTACAGGCTGACATAGCCCGGCAGACCGTCGATCCAGACCTGTCTCACCAGGCTCTCGGTATCGCCGTACTTCCGGAAGAGCCCCTCGTAGAGGCGGAGTGCCTTGTCGAGGCCGACAATGGCGTTCGGGAAGGCCAGCACCTTGCCGCCACCATCCGAAACGATCCTGACCCCTTCGGCAAGGATCGTCCGGAGCGTGCCGATATCGCCTGTCCTTGTCGCGTCGAGGAAGGCCAGGGCGATCCGCTCGCCATCGTCGCGGGCAACAGGATAGCGCGGCTTGTCGGCCTGCACGTTGCGGCGGGCGCGGGATGCCAGTTGCCGCACGGTCACGACATCGCGGTCGAGCGTCGCGGCGATCTCGTCCATCGGGGTGTCAAACACATCGTGCAGCAGGAAGGCGGCGCGTTCGAGCGGCGACAGCCGCTCCAATGCCAGCATGAGCGTCAGGGTGAGATTGTCGGCCCTGAGATCGTCGTCTTGCTCGGGCAGCGGGTCCGGCAACCAGCTGCCGATATACGTCTCGCGCTGGGCGCGGGCCGACTTCATGGCGTCGAGGCATAGCCGGGTGACGATGCGGGTCAGAAACGCCGGCGCGTTCTGAACTTCGGACACGTCCGCGCGCTGCCAGCGCAGCCAGGCGTCCTGCACGACGTCCTGTGCCTCGGCGACCGAACTCAGCATCCGGTAGGCGAGGCGCAGCAGCCGTGGTCGCTGCGCCTCGAACAGGCGAGTTGCTTCAGGCAGCCTGCCCATTGCTTTCCCCGGGTGGATGGACGGCGCGGAGACCCACCTGCAGCCTGTTCCACAGGTTGATCGCGCCAATTGCCAGGGTCAGGTAGACCCTTTCCGTTTCGTCGAAGGAGGCCTCTACGAGCTCATAGTCTGTGTCGGACGCTCCGTTGCGGGCGACGTCGGTCAGCGCTTCCGTCCAGGCGAGCGCGGCGCGCTCGCGCGCCGAGTACAAGGTGGATTCACGCCACGCGTCGAGCAGGTAGATGCGCATCTCGGTCTCGCCGTCTGCTCGCGCGGCGGTGGCATGCATATGCAGGCAGAAGGCGCAGCCATTGATCTGCGAGGCGCGCAGCTTGACGAGGTGCAAGAGTGTCTTGTCCAGGTTCCCCGCAATTGCTGCCTCAACGGCATACATGCCCTTGATCCCTGCAGTGGCCTTGGAAAACGGGTCGACAATTCGCGGTATCATCATGATCTCCAGTGTAAAACTTCTCAGACTTTGAGGCCAGCGAGGCCTTCGGCTGCCATTGCGGCAGCTACGGCGGGCCGCTCACGCATCTTCGTGCGCAGTTCGGCCATCGGTTCGGGAACCTCCACGTCGAAGCGCTCGGCCCACAGCAGCATGACGAACAGGTAGAAGTCGGCGACCGTCGGGTCCTTTCCGAACAGGAAAGTCCCCTTCATGCCCGCCGAGAGCAGGACCAGGAGGCCGGTCACCGTCTCATTGGCCTGCGCGCGTTCGCGCTCGGAGCCGCCATGCCACATGGGCTTGAAGGCCCGATGCAGTTCAGTGGAGATCGTCGCGAGCGCTTCGAGCATTCGGGTGCGGCCCAGCGGGCCGGTCGGCGCAAGCTGTGGATGAAGCGCTGCCAGATGGTCGAGCACGGCGATGTTCTCGGTCAGCAACTGGCCGTCGGCAAGGATCAGCGCCGGAACATAACCCTTGACACTGATGGTCCTGAAGTCGACGCCGCTCTCGGTGGTGTGGGTGCGGATATCAACGCGCTCGATGTCGAATTGCGCACCCGCTTCATGCAGGGCGATGTGGTCGGCAAGGCTACAGGCGCCCGGCGCGTAGTAGAGCTTCAACCGGCTCATGTACGCAGGTCTCCGCGACCGAGGAAGGCGTCGAACGTGGTCGCGCCAAGCCTGGCCTTGCCCGCCGGCAAGAGGGAGGTCTCCTCAAGCACGACGCCGAAATAGGGCGATGCAGGATCGGTGACGACCACCCGCGGATCCTGCGCGGCCGACAGAAAGCGCGCGACCATGCGGTCCATCGGTTCGCGGTCTGGCCCGGCGATCTCGACCAGCCCGTTAACCGGAGCGCCCAGCGCGATGTCGGCTACCGCTTCGGCTACGTCGTCGGAGATGATCGGCTGGATCAGCGCCGACGACAGCCGGACCTCGTTGCCTTGGGTCGCGGCGCGGGCGATGGCGCCCATGAATTCGAAGAACTGCGTGGAGTGAATGATCGTAAAGGGTGTGCCGGAGGCTTCGATCAGTTCTTCCTGCGCCTGCTTGGCGCGGAAGTAGCCGCTGTCCTGCAGCCTCGCGGTACCCACAACTGACAGAGCCAAGTGGTGGACGACGCCTGCCTTCTTCTCTGCGGCAAGCAGGTTGCGGCCCGAGGTCTGGAAGAACTCCATTGCCGCCGCGTCCTCGAAGGAGGGCGAGTTGGCGAGGTCGATGACAACCGAGGTTCCTTCAAGGGCTGCGTCCAGTCCTTCACCCGTGATCGTATCCACCCCTGTCGAGGGCGCGGCAGCGATTGCCTCATGACCGCGCTCGCGCAGTTTCGCGACGGTTTTCGACCCGATCAGGCCGGTTCCGCCAATGACGACGATCTTCATGTTGGCTCCTATGGGATGCTTCACGAACAAGACGAGATGGCGTGCGCCAACGTGACATCAAACCGGAATTATTCTCCGACTGCGCAGAAGCCGCCAAGGTCGCCTGCCGAACTGCCTGGTAAAGAGACGTGCCGGTGCACCTGCTGGAAGCGAACGCCAAAGACACTTTGGGGCAATTAGCTGAGACGGCGGTGGCGGTCACGGTCAGGGTTGTGGAGCGAGCGCACACGGTCCGTCCATGACGGTTTTCACAACTGGAGGCTCAACAGCTGGCCTCAAGCGAGAGCTCGCTGCTGGTTTTCGTTCCGAAGTTCCCTGCACTTGAGCTGGTCTGAACTCCGGCGTGGCGCCGCGCTATGGCGGCCACATTCCGCAGGTCGGAATCCGCGCGTCGCGCAATAGTCCGGCCTCCGCCTTGCCGATAGATGGGCGGCGCCAGAGAAGGATCGAGTTGATGCAAGCGCAACGCAATTGCCCGCCCCCGCACCCCAGCCCGTCGCGTCCTGCCCTGAAACTGCCGGACGGGGCCTGTGACACGCATTGCCATGTCTTCGGGCCCGCGGCGAAATACCCCTTCAGCCAGGCGCGCGCCTACACTCCCGAGGACGCCCCCGTCGAGCGCCTCCAGGCACTGCACGACCTGCTGGGCATTTCGAAAGCCGTCTATGTCCAGGCCAGCTGCCATGGCTTCGACAACAGCGCCATGCTGGATGCCATCGCGCTGAACCCGGCTGACCGGCGCGGCGTCTGCATTGTACCGGCTGACATCGACCAGGCCGCATTGGTCCAACTCGACCGGCGCGGCGTGCGCGGCGCCCGGCTGAATTTCATGGCGAGGCTCTCCGCGGCTCCTGACCGGGACGCCGCCACACAGCTGGCCAAGCGCATCGCCGCCCTGGGCTGGCACCTTGTCGTGCATTTCGATCCCGAGGTGCTGCCGGATCTGTCGAGCTGGCTGGCTGCCCTGCCCCTGCCCGTCGTCATAGACCATATGGGGCGCCTGTCGGCGTCGGACGCCGACGGGCCGGAAATGAGAATCCTGCTTCGCCTGCTCGAAAACGACAATGTCTGGTGCAAGATATCGGGGGCCGAACGGAGCTCACTCACCGGTGCGCCCTGGCACGACGTCTTGCCCATCGCCCACGGTATCCTCGACGTCGCTCCGCACAGGGTATTGTGGGGAACCGACTGGCCCCATCCGGTTCTGGACCGGGAGATGCCTGATGATGGCAAACTCGTGGATCTGATTTCCAACCTCATTCCCGATGCTCAGATGCAGCAGGTGCTCGTGGACAATCCGAAACGTCTCTATGGCTTTGCATGATCGTCATGGCAGCGGGTGGGCAACAGCAGCCGTACAGGCGGTCAATCAAGCGTTCCGCCAGCCGAAATCCGGTGCACACTGCAATGCGGTCGCCCTGCCCGCCTGCCATGAGTTTCCCAGTTTTTGCCAACCAGGCTTCGGGAGGAGCAGCATGAAAAAACTATTGGGGGTTGTCAGCGGGATACTGGCGTCTGTTGTCATGGTCGGGTCGCCGGCCCTGGCCCAGGAAGAATACCCCGTGGACACGGTAACGGTCATCGTGCCCTACGCGGCCGGGGGAGCCGCTGACCTTGTGGGCCGGATCGTGGCCGAGGAACTGTCCAAGCGTTTCGCCGCAAACTTCATTGTCGAAAATGTCGGCGGCGGCGGCGGCACGATCGGTGCCGAGCGAGCAGCACGCGCCGCGCCCGATGGCGCAACACTGCTGCTCGCGGGCAATGCCATCATCACCACTTCGCCGCATCTGTCCGAGGTCGGGTTTGACCCACTCAATGATCTGGTTGCCATTGCAAATGTCAGCGAAGCCCCACGCATGCTTGCGGCAACGAAAGAAATCGCCGAGCTGAGCAATTTCGAGTCGTTTGTCGCCTACGCCAAGGACCATCCAGGCGAGCTGAATTATGGCTCGGTCGGCGTCGGTTCCACCGGCCATATTGCCATCGCCGACCTTCTGGCCTCGGCTGGTATCGAGGCCACCCACATCCCCTATTCGGGCGCGAGTGAAGTGGTGCAGGCCGTTCTGTCCGGCGACGTCCATTTCATGCTGGAGGCATCCACCATCGGTCAGGTCAGGCAGGGCACAATGACACCGCTGGCGCTGCCAGGCGCTGAGCGCATGGCAGAATTCCCCGATGTCCCGGGCCTCGCCGAATTGGGCTACCCCGACGTCCGCGGGACGGGACGTCAAATGCTGATGGCGCCCGCGGGAACCCCGCCGGACCTGTTGGCGCGGGTCGAGCTTGCGCTCAATGCCGCAATTCAGGATCCGGAAGTACAGGACAAGTTTGCGCGAATCGATATCACGCCGAAATTCATGACGATGCTCGAGACGAATGAGGCTCTGCAGCAGGAATACCATCACTATGATGGCCTGTTGGCCGAGATGGGTCTGAAATAGCCCACCAGCTTTCAACGCCGGGACACTGCGCCCAGGAGTTGCACGAGGCGCAAATGTGGCGACGGTCCGGTAATCCGGGCCGTTTCTTTTTGACGACACTCCCATAGCCCGCCGAATGCGCGCCGGATGACGGGTATGCGCCGCGGGCGTTCGGAAAATTCTCGCCACTTGCCGACACCATGAGGCGGTGTGAAGAGTTCCGGTCTTGGCCGTGACGGTGGCGGCACGGCTTATGGAGTGAGGTTATACAGATGGTGCCCAATCTCAAGGACAGCGGGCTGTTGCGGCAGGCGGCCTATATCGGCGGCGAATGGATCGAGGCGGCGGGTGGCAAGACCATCGCGGTGACCAATCCCGCCACGGGCGAGGTCATCGGCCAGGTGCCTGATCTCGATGCGTCGGCCGCGCGCCGCGCCATCGAAGCGGCCGAGGCAGCGCAGAAAGACTGGGCGGCCCGCACCGCCAAGCAGCGCTCCGACCTGTTGCGCGCCTGGTTCGACCTGATGATCGCCCATCGCGACGATCTGGCATCGATCCTGACGGCGGAACAGGGCAAGCCGCTGGCCGAGGCGCGCGGCGAGATCACCTATGGTGCCAGCTTCATCGAATGGTTTGCCGAGGAAGCGCGCCGCATCAATGGCGACATCATTCCCGGCCACCAGCCAGACAAGCGCATCATGGTGCTAAAGCAGGCCATTGGCGTCGTGGCCGCGATCACGCCGTGGAATTTCCCCAATGCCATGATCACCCGCAAGGTGGGGCCGGCTCTGGCGGCCGGCTGCGCCATGGTGCTCAAGCCGGCCAGCCAGACGCCGTTCTCGGCCATTGCCCTGGCAGTGCTGGCCGATCGCGCCGGACTGCCGGCGGGGCTGTTCAGCGTCGTTACCGGCTCGGCCCGTGCCATTGGCGGCGAGATGACCAGCAACCCGCTGGTGCGAAAGCTGACCTTTACCGGCTCGACCGAAGTCGGCGCCGAGCTCTACCGGCAATGCGCCCCGACGATCAAGAAACTGAGCCTCGAACTGGGCGGCAATGCGCCCTTCATCGTCTTCGATGACGCCGATCTCGACGCGGCGGTCGACGGCGCACTGATCGCCAAATTCCGCAACAATGGCCAGACCTGCGTCTGCGCCAATCGCCTCTATGTCCAGGACGCCGTCTACGACGCCTTTGCCGAAAAGCTGGCCAAGGCTGTGTCCGGCCTGCGTACCGGCAATGGCTTTGACGAAGGCGTGGTGCTGGGGCCGCTGATTGACGACAAGGCTGTCGCCAAGGTCGAGGAACACATTGCGGACGCGCTCAGCAAGGGGGGTGAGATTGCCCTGGGTGGCAAGCGCCACGCCCTGGGCGGCACCTTCTTCGAGCCGACCGTGCTGACCGGGATGACCGCGGACATGGCCGTCGCGCGGGAAGAGACCTTCGGCCCGGTGGCGCCGCTTTTCCGGTTCCGGGACGAGGCCGATGTGATCGCACAGGCCAATGATACCGAGTTTGGACTGGCCTCCTACTTCTATGCCCGCGACCTGTCGCGCGTCTGGCGCGTCGCGGAGGCGCTCGAATATGGCATGGTCGGGGTCAATACCGGCCTCATCTCCACCGCCGAGGCCCCATTCGGTGGTATCAAGTCATCGGGCCTCGGCCGCGAAGGCTCGCGCTATGGCATCGAGGAATTCATCGAGCTCAAATATGTCTGCCTGGGCGGCATAGGCGCCTGATCAGGCGCGGGGCCTGGCTGGGCGAGGTGCAGCCGCGCGGCTCCTGTTGGCCAGCCAGATGTGGTGGCGTTCGCCGCCACTGGCGCCGCGGGCGCGGACCCGGGCTTCCTCGACGTCAAACCCCGCCATGGCCAGCCGCTTGGTGAAGGGGGCGCTGGTATGGGACGACCAGACGGCCAGCACGCCGCCATCGCGCAGCGCCCGCAGGGTGCGGCGCAATCCGGCGACGGTATAGAGCTGGTCATTGGCGTCGCGGGTCAGCCCCTCGGGGCCGTTATCGACATCGAGCAGGATGGCGTCATAGAGCTTTTCGCCGTGCAGCAGGGCGCCGACATCGGCCTCGCGGATCGTCACGCGCGGGTCGGAGAGGCTCGTCCCAAATACCTCGGCCATGGGGCCGCGCGCCCAGGCGACCACGGCGGGCACCAGTTCGGCGACCGTGACCTTTGCCTCGGCCGGCAGGATGGCCAGGGCGGCGCGGAGCGTGAAGCCCATGCCGAGGCCCCCGATCAGCATATGGGGCTGTTTCTGCTGGCTGATGCGCGCAAAGGCCAGGCTCGCCAGCGCCTCTTCGGAGCCGCTCATCCGGCTGTTCATCAACGAGGTCGAGCCGGCCATGATGGAGAATTCGCTGCCGCGTTTCATCAGGCGCAGCGTGCCTTCGCCGCCGGGCACGGTGGCCGTGTCGAGCAATTGCCAGGGATTGACCGCCATGCTGTCTCGCAAAAAAGAAAGCCGGCCGCTTGGGCCGGCTTTCGGGAATAGACCGGAAGCGGTTTAGCGCTTGGCGAAGAGGTTCCAGGCGCCGGTCACCGTCAGTGCGGCCAGGGCCATCTTGAGGATGTCCCAGACGATGAAGGGCTGCACGGCCTTGGCGAAAGCCGAGGCGACGACATTGGACTGGTCGATCCAGCCGGCCTGGCCGGCCATGACTAGCAGCCAGGCAAAGCCCAGCACGAAGAGCACGGCATCGCCCACCAGCATGGCGGCGAACAGGGTCAGCGGCTTGCCCGAGGCGCCGCGATCGGCGGCATAGCCGACAATGGCAGCCAGAGCCAGGAAGCCGATGAGGAAGCCGCCCGTCGGGCCGGCGAGATAGGCCAGGCCGCCACCGGTGGCGAAGACCGGCAGGCCGAAAGCGCCTTCGAGCAGGTAGAGCGCCACCGTGGCAACGCCGATGCGCATGCCGAAAGCGGCCGCCAGCGCGGCAATGGCAAAGCCCTGCAGCGTCACCGGCACGGGCCAGACCGGCACGTTGATCTTGGCGCAGATGGTGATGAGCAGCGTGCCGAGCACGACCGTCGCGATGTTGGCCGCCAGTTTGGCAGCGTCGCCCTTGGGCTGGAATACGCCGAGGAGCGTGTTGGGCGTGGTCAAAGTCACGGCCATTTCATACCTTCCATGCTTGTCTGAACCGGCGTCCCCTCCCGGGCCGCACTGTCATTCAGGTATCGACTTCTTAGTCTCTCGGCAAAGTGAGTGCAATGGCATCGCCCGCCCCCGCCCTGTCCTTCGATCGGACCTTCCTACCACAGACCGGCGAGCCGGTCGTGCTGGCGGAAGGTATTACCCGCATCACCGCGCCCAATGCGAGTGCCTATACGTTCACCGGAACCAACAGCTTTCTGCTGGGGCACGAGCGCCTTGCGCTGGTCGACCCGGGCCCGGACGACGCGGCCCACATGGCCGCCCTGCTGCGTGCCATTGCCGGAAGGCCGGTCGCGGCCATCATCTTGACGCATACCCACCGCGACCACAGCGCATTGGCCGCCAGGCTGGGACGGACACTGGATGCGCCGCTCTGGTTCGGCGGCCGGCATCGGCTGTCGCGACCGCTGCGGCGATTCGAGCGCAATCCGATCCGCCGCTCCTGCGACTGGGACCTGGTGCCCGACCGCACGCTGGTCGATGGCGAATCCATCACGGCTGGCGATATGGCGGCCAGCGTCCACACCACGCCGGGCCACTGCGCCAATCACCTGGCGTTCGCGATCGGGTCCGACCTGCTGAGCGGCGATCACGTGATGGGCTGGAATTCGACGCTCGTCTCGGTCCCCGATGGCTCGATGGCCGATTATTTCGCCTCGCTCGACAAGGTCATCGCCCTGCCCCAGCGCCGCTACCTGCCGGCGCATGGCGGGCCGATTGCCGATGGCCGGGCCTATGCCACCGCCTTGCGGGCGCATCGCCAGCTGCGCAACGCGCAGGTGATTGCCGCGGTCGAGGCCGGCGCCAGCAGTATCGCGGCTCTGGTGGCGGCCATTTATCCCGACCAGCCCCTGCCGGTGCGGTTGGCTGCCCGCATGACCATCACGGCTCATGTCGAATATCTCGAAAGCCTGGGCCAGCTGACCGTCCGTCGTGGCCCGTTCGGCACGCGGATCATGAAATAGGGCAGTTCTTCACCTTTCCCCTGGGGGAGAGGTCAGAAAGCCTACTCAGCCGTCGGCACATCCGGGGAGACGTCGTCTTCCGGGACCGTCTCGAGCGGCTGGTTGGCGCTGGGATTGTCGCGCAGCAGGGTGGTGACGGCATCGTCGAGCGCGGCGAGAAAAGTCTCGATGCGGCGTCCGTTCGAGCCGAAATCGTGCTGGGCATTGAGCGAGGCGGATCGCATGTCCACGACGGCATTGGTGTCGCTGCCCGTAACCCGGATCACCACTTCCTCGCGCCATCCGGCCAGGGTCATGACCTGGGCATTGAGCTGGCCGACGTCGACGCCGGTGCCGGGCTCGCGCAGCAGCCGGATCTCCCAGCCCCAGCCTTCGACCAGATCGCGCACCACCGCAAAGGTCGGCACGAAGCCAAGCGGATAGAGGCGGCGTTCGACATTGGGGAATTCCACCGCCAGTTCAGGGGCGGTCAGCGTCTTGGGTGGCGGCATCATGGCCGTGCCGGGCTCGAAGACCAGCGGCATCGATCCGCGATCGGCCGTCGCGATATCGGTCACCGCCGGGTAACGCAGCATCAGGCTGGCATACCAGCCGAAGGGCACGAGACTGATCAGCCCGAACAGCAGGCCGGCCAGCGCCCTGCCCCAGCCCTGATCGCCGGTCTGCCACAGCCGCGCCAGCGCGATCAGCCCGATGAGCACGGCCAGCAGCGCCACAAGGCCGGAGGCCAGCGCCGCCACGACGAACACATCGCTGGTGATGAGGCGCAGCCGGTGCAGCAGCAGCGAGATGACGACGAGCGGCACCGCGACGCTGCCCAGCCGGCGCGCCCAGATGGCCCATCTCGATGTTCGGATCAGTATGCGCAAAGCAGCCTCTTCACATGCGCCGGGAGATTAGCCGCAAGGTGTTGCGCGAACTTGAACATTTGCCTGCCAGGCGATCATTTGGTCTTGGTCCGGGGCTCTGCGGCGGGCGTCGCGCCGCACATGCTGCGAATGGCGCGCCATTCGGCAGCGGTGAAGGGCGGCTCGAGCCCGGTGGGACGCTGCTGGCTGAGGATTTCCAGCGCCGCCTTGCGGTCCTCGGTCAGCGGATGGGTGTTGAGCAGGGCCAGGGCGCGGGCGAATTCGTCGTCGGCGCCGACGCGGTTGATCAGGTCGGCGAGGCCCGCCGGATTGAAATCAAGCCGCTGCGCCACCTGCGCGGCGAAGGCGTCGGCCTGCCGCTCGGCATCGCGCGAGAAGCGCGCATCGATCATGGTGGCACCCAGGCCCGCCGCGACCGAAAGACCTGTCATGTCGCCCAGGATGAAGCCGATCAGCGCGCCCGTTCCTGCTGTCGAGATGAGCTGTTCCATGCCGTGCCGATAGGCCACATGGCCGATTTCATGGGCCAGCACACCGGCAAACTCGTCCTGCGTCTGGGCCTGCTCAAGCAGCGAGGAGAAGAAGAAGACCTGCCCGCCCGGCAAAGCAAAGGCATTGGGAATGTCGGAGCGGACGACGCGGATATCGAGATCGAATGGCGAGCCCGATCCGGCCAGGGCCTCTGCGCCGAAGCGGGCAATGGCGCGGTTGGCGAGGCTGTCGGGGTTGGCATCGCAGAGCTGCAGGCCACCGCTTTCGCCCAGGCTGGCTTCCATCTGGCCCGCCACCGTCTCGCCCAGGCTGGCCTCCCAGGCGGCCGGCACCATGCCGACAATGCGGCTGGCCAGCAGCGGCACGCCATAGAGATAGGCGGCAATGACCGCGGCAAGGGCCACCGTCGCGGTCACCGCCAGCCGCACCTGACGGCCGGCCTCCTGCCGCCGCTTTTCGGTGAGGACCGGCAGCGTGGCCAGCACCCGGGCCACATCGTGCTGCCCCTCGACCACGACTCGGGCGCCGGCAGGCTGGCCATTGGCCCCCAGCCGCAATTCGTCGCGCCGGCCATGCAGGGCATAGAGCGTATTGGCCGGCCAGCGGCCCAGCTCGGCGCCGTCCCCGCTGCGGCGGATCACCAGCGTGCCGACCGCGCCCATGGCCTGGTATTCAAGCTCAACGGCCTCTACCTCGGCCACCAGCCCGTCGTGAAAGCGCGCCGCGATCGCCATCAATAGGCTCCGACATTGAGCGCATCGGCCAGGCCTTCGCCGGCCAGCGCCTTGTCTTCATCGCGCGCGCGCACGGTGCGGAGGCTATTAAGCCCGGTGATAGTGGCGCCGCGTGCCACCAGCGTCCACAGGCCCAGGCCGAGGAAGAGCTCGACCATGAGGCTGAAGGCCGCGAGGATCAGCAGGTAGCCGAAGATGATGGCCAGAAGCGTGATCAGGCTCCCCTGCATGTGCTGCATGAAAATGTCGAGGTCGAACTGTCCGCCGGCAAAGGCAGTGCCGGCGACGATGCCCAGCACGACAACGCCACCTATGGCGAGGAGGATATAGCTGCCGACCAGGCCCAGGCCGAACAAAGCGTGTTGCCAGACCAGACCGCGCGCCCGCACCTTGACCGTCAATGCCGCGCCCCCCAGCCGCACCGAGGAGAACATCTCCGTCAACTCGCGTGACCGGTAGTAGAGAAATACCAGGCCGATCAGCAGGGCGGCCACCAGCAGCGGCGGGAAGCCGGCCGGGTTTGGCGGGCTGTCGAGCGCGCCCATGGGCGCGGCAAGGCCCAGGCCGATCGCCCCGATGACAACCACGATGCCATAGGCGAGATAGAATGGCCGGGCGAGCTGCCGCCAGCTCCCGACAAAGCCGAACTGCCGATCGCCATACCAGCTGTTGCGATAGCGATAGGCCCAGAGATTGGCGCTCATGAAGGGATAGGCCAGCCCCGCCGTCACGATCACCAGCAGCGACCAGAAGAAGCGCCGGAAGGCATAGTTCCAGGCACTGCCGCCCTGGTCGCAGCGGATACCGCGCCACAGGGTGCGCGACAGCCGGAAGTCGCGCGCCCGGTAGATGGCATAGCCGGTGAGAAACCACAGCAGCACGCCGACCCCGCCATAGCCGACAATGGCCGCCTGCGAGGACAGGGTGGAGAGGTAGAAGAACAGGCCATAGAGCGGCACGAAGACGGCCAGCGCCATCAGGAAGCCGAGCAGCAGCTGCATGGCATGGCCGGTATATTCCAGCGGATCGCCGGCGATCTCGGTATGGGACCAGTAGAAGCGCCGCTTCCAGGCGGTCAGCCAGAAGCGGTAGAGGCCGATGGTCGGGAGCAGCAGCAGATAGCCGCGCAGCAGCATGCCGCCCAGCTCACGCCGCATGCCGGTGAACTTCACCGGCACTGGCTTCTCCTCTGTCCCACCCCAGACCATCGCAGTCCTCACATCATGGTTTTCTAGGCGAGGCGTGGAGAATTGGGAAGCAGCGTGCGGGGGAGCCATCAGTCGACACCCTCCCCCCTCAGGGGAGGCCGGGAGAAGGCCTATGGATAAAGCCGGGTACTCACCCAGGGCTGGTCCGCGCTTTCTCGGGTAAAACGTACCCGGTCATGCAGGCGGAATTCGCCGTCTTTCCAGAATTCGATGCTGGTCGGCACGATGCGGAAGCCCGACCAGTGCGGCGGGCGGATCACGGGGCCGTCGTCGATCGTGGTGGCGAGTTCGGATACGCGATTGAGCAGCGTCATCTTGCTGTCGAGCGCCCGCGACTGCTGGGAGGCTGCCGAGGCAATCTGGCTGCCCTTGGGGCGGCTGCCGAAATAGGCGTCGGCCTTTTCGGGCGAGACCACCTCGACCGGACCGCGCATCCGCACCTGCCGGCGCAGCGATTTCCAGTGCATCACCATGGCGGCCTTGGGATGGGCCAGCAGCTGGCGCCCCTTCTCGCTCTCGAAATTGGTGAAGAAGCTGAACCCGCGCGCATCTCGGGCGTTGAGCAGCACCATGCGCACATCGGGCAAGCCCTCGTCATCGACGCTGGCCAATGCCATGGTGTGCGGATCGTTGATCTCAGCCTCGCGGGCCAGTGCAAACCACTCCTCGAACACGGCAAAGGGGTCGAGATCGGTCCGGTCGCCGTCGTCAAACAGGCGTTCAGTCAGCGTTTGAAGCATGAATTTCATCCCTTAGTCGCGAGCCGGCAGCTCAAAACTGGACAAGGCGGGGGGTGGTGGCCATATAGGACGGGAAACCTGGGCTAAGCAACGCCCGACTCATTGAATGGACCAAATGCGCGATCCCTATACCGTGCTTGGGGTGCCAAGATCGGCGAGCGAGAAGGACATCAAGTCCGCCTATCGCAAGCTGGCCAAGAAGTATCACCCCGACCAGAACCCAGACGACCCTGCGGCGCACGGCAAGTTTGCCGAGGCGACGAATGCCTATGACCTGCTCAATGACCCCGAAAAGCGCGGCCAGTTCGACCGCGGCGAGATTGATGCCGACGGCAATCCCAAATTTGCCGGCTTCAATCCCGGTGGCTTTTCGGGCGGTCAACGCGGCAGCCGTACTGCCGCGGGCGGCTTTTCGGCCGAGGACATCCTCAAGGAATTCATGAGCGGCTTTGGCGGCCAGCAGCGTGGCGGACCCGGAGCGGGCCGCGGCACGGCCGGCGGCGCGCAGTGGGACCCCTTTGTGGGAGCCGCTGCGGGTGGCGCTGGCGCCGGGCGGAGCATGAAGGGCGAGGATATTGTGGTCAACGCCACCGTCTCGCTCGAGGACGCCCACAAGGGTGGCTCGATCCCGGTGCGCATGCCTTCGGGCAAGGTGCTGTCGGTCAAGCTGCCCGACAAGGTCGAGGAAGGCCAGCAGATCCGCCTCAAGGGCCAGGGCTCGCCCGGGCTCGGCGAACCCGGCGACGCACTGGTCACCGTGCGCTTCGGCAAATCCAAGCAGTTCCGCCGCGATGGCGCGGACCTGCGCACGGATGTGCCGATCACGCTTTACGAAGCCGTGCTGGGCGCCAAGGTGCGCGTGCCGACGCTCGACGGCTCGGTGGAACTCAACCTGCCGCCCGGCATCGACACCAGCAAGGCGCTGCGCCTCAAGGGCAAGGGGCTCTACGGCGACGGCGATCTCTATGCCAACCTCAAGGTCATCCTGCCGCCTGGCGGGGATCCGGACCTCGAGGCGCTGGCCCGGTTCATGCGCGAGCAGAAGCCGTATAAGGTCAGGGACTAGCTCCTCTTCCCCTCTCCCCTTGAGGGAGAGGGACGGCCTGACGCGTTCAGCGGAAGGCCAGGGTGAGGGGTGCTGCGCTATCCCATGCTACGAGCGTTCGAATAGCGCAGCACCCCTCATCCGCCCTTCGGGCACCTTCTCCCTCAAGGGGAGAAGGAAGAAAGCGTCCTACCCCCGCGGCGCGGCTGCCCTTTGCAGCCTGTCGTTGATCGCCTCGCCCAGTCCCGCCTCGGGTATCGGCGCCACGGCGATCATGCCGGCCCCTGCAGCGTCCAACTCATGCAGCATCGAGAACAGGTTGCGCGCCGCCTCGTGCAGGTCCCCCGCCGGCGACAGGTTACGCATCGGGCCGGCAAACGCCGCCGCATTGCCAAATGCCAGATAGGCCTCGCCAGGGCGCGGCTCGGCATTGAGCCGCAGCAGCGCATTGGGGGCATAGTGGCTGAGCAGCATGCCTGGCGCGGTGACCGCGGCATGCTTTTCCGCCAGCGCGACCGCCACGCCCAGGCGGCGCTCGATCTCCTCGCGCGCCACGGCCCCGGCCCGCAATTGCACCAGTCGCTCGCCCTCGACCCGGATGATGGTGGATTCAACGCCCGCTTGGCAGGGACCGCCATCCAGCACCGGCACCCGGCCGGCAAAGCCGCGCCGCACCTGTTCCGCCGTGGTCGGCGACAGGCGTCCCGACGGATTGGCCGACGGGGCGGCCAGCGGCCGGCCCACCGCCGCGATCAGCTGCAGCGCCAGGGAATGATCGGGAATGCGGATGGCCACGCTTTCGAGACCGGCCGTTGCCACATCGGCCAGACCATTGCCCGGTCGCGCCGGCAGGACCAGCGTCAGGCTGCCTGGCCAGAGGCTCGCCACCCGGCGCGCCAGTGGCGAGAACTCGGCAAGGGTTTCAGCCATGGCCAGGTCGGCGCAGTGAATGATCAGCGGATTGAAGCGCGGCCGCCCCTTGGTCTCATAGATCGACAGCACCGCATCGGCATCGGTCGCATCGGCGCCCAGGCCGTAGACCGTTTCGGTCGGGAAGGCGCAGAGCTGGCCGGAACGGAGCAGCGCGGCCGCCTCTGCCACCGATTTTGGTTCATCCGTCATACATCAACCGTTCATACTGGTGGCGGTTGTTTGACAACGGGACCCCGGCGCGTCAAGACGAAGTGACGAATCGACAGGAGACTCGCCCCGCGTGACCACGCTGCTCGTCAGTCAGCCGAACTTTGCCGACCACGTCACGCCGCCGGGTCACCCCGAGCGCGCCGACCGAATCCGGGCCGTCGAAGAGGCGCTCAGCCGGCCGCGCTTCGACAAGCTGCTGCGCCGCAATGCGCCATCGGGCGACCTGATGCTGGCCGAATTGGTACATGATTCCAGATACTTGTCGCGGCTACGCGATGGCCGCCCGGCCGAGGGGATCGGGCAGATCGATGCCGATACCTTCATTTCGGCGGACTCGCTGGCCGTGGTTGCCACGGGCCTCGGCGGCGCCCTCAACGCGCTCGACGCGGTGCTGCTGGGCGAAGTCGACAACGCCTTCTGCGCCATCCGCCCGCCCGGACACCACGCCGAAATCGCCACACCCATGGGCTTCTGCCTGATCAACACCATCGCCGTCGTCGCCCGCGAAGCGCAGCGCAAATACGGCGCCGAACGCATCGCCATCGTCGATTTCGACGTGCATCACGGCAATGGCACGCAGGATATTTTCAAAGCAGATTCAACGGTCTTCTACGCATCTAGCCACCAGATGCCGCTCTATCCGGGCACGGGCAAGCCAAGCGAGACGGGTGTTGGCAACATCACCAATGTCCCGCTCGACCCCAATAGCGACGGCTCCAGCATGCGCGAGGCCTATGCCAGCCACATCATCCCGGCGCTGATCGATTTCTCGCCCGACCTGATCCTGATTTCGGCCGGTTTCGACGCGCATGAGCGCGACCCATTGGCGCAGCTCAACTGGAATTCGGCCGACTTTGGCTGGCTCACGGGCAAGTTGATGGATGTGGCCGAACGCGCCTGCGGCAATCGCATTGTGTCGCTGCTCGAAGGTGGCTATGACCTCAAGGGCCTGGCGGGCGGTGCATCCCATCACGTCGCCATGCTGATGGACGGCGCCATCGGGCGCCTCGACGATTAGGACCTTTGCCATGGCCGAAACCAGCAATGACGACGTCAAAACCCTGAGCTTCGAGGCCGCGTTGGCCCAGCTCGAAGAGATTGTCGGCAAGCTGGAATCCGGCCGCGCGCCGCTGGCCGAATCCATCGCCATCTACGAGCGCGGCGAAGCCCTCAAGGCCCATTGCGAAGCGCTGCTGCGCACGGCAGAGGCGCGCATCGAGAAGATCACCCTGAGCCGCGATGGCAAGCCGACGGGCACCGAACCGCTCGACGCCTAACCGCATTCGCATCCAGGCGTGCCACAGAGGCAATATGACCACCGCACCGAAGACCATCCGCAATTTCCGCATCGTCCTGTGGACGCTCGTTGCCCTCGTGGCCATTGGCGCCACGGCGCTCTATCTGTTCCGGCCACCGGCGCGGCCTCTGGGGATCACCGGCCAGGAATTTGCGCTCAACTCAACCAAGGGTGGCGCCTTCACGCAGGATGACCTGCGCGGCGTGCCCAGCCTGATCTTTTTCGGCTACACCTTCTGCCCCGATGTCTGCCCGACGACGCTGGCCGAGACGACGGCCCTGCGATCGCAGCTGGGGCTGACCGACGAGCAATTGCGCATCATCTTCGTCTCGGTCGACCCCGAACGCGACACGCTCGACATGGTCAGGGAATATGTCGAGGGCTTCGACCCCAGCGTCATCGGCCTTGTCGGGCACGATCTGGAGCAGACCGAAAACGCCAAGGCCGCCTTTGGCGTGTTCTCCGAAAAGGTCGGCGAGCCGGGCGACCCCTATTATCTGGTCAACCACACCGCGCTGACCTTCCTCATCGACGACGATGGCAGCTTCGAGGGCACCATCGCCTATGAGGAAGCGCAGGACACGGCCCTGGCAAAGGTCAAGCGCCTGGTCGAGGGATGAGCGAGCGCATCCGCCTCGATCTCGCGCTCGAACAGCGTGGCCTCGTGCCGAGCCGGGCCCGGGCACGCGACGCAATCCTGCGCGGCACCGTCACCATCAATGGCGTCACCGCCCACAAGCAGAACCAGATGGTCGGCCGCGACGACAAGCTTGAGCTCAGCGACCCTGCAGCCAACTATGTCTCGCGCGCAGCGCTCAAGCTGGTCGCCGGCCTTGATGCCGGCGCCATAGACGTGGCAGGCAAGACCTGCATCGACGTCGGCGCATCCACCGGGGGCTTCACCCAGGTGCTGATGGAGCGTGGCGCGCGTCGCATCTACGCCGTCGATGTCGGCCACGACCAGTTGCACCAGCGCCTCAAGGGCAGCGACCGCGTGGTCAGCATGGAGGGCGTCAATGCCCGCGACCTCACGGCCGAGATGATCCCCGAGCCGATCGACCTGCTGGTTTCGGATGTCAGCTTTGTATCGGTGACCAAGGTGCTCGAGGCGCCACTGGCGCTGTGTACGCCGAGTGCCGATGCGGTGATCCTGTTCAAGCCGCAGTTCGAAGTCGGCCGGCAGAATGTCGGCAAGGGCGGCATCGTCACCGACCAGGTCGCCATCGACACGGCCCTGGCAGAAGTCATCGCCTTCATGGCTCAACACGGCTTTGCGCATCGCAAGTCCGAGACCTCGCCCATCGCTGGTGGTGATGGGAACGTGGAAACCGTGCTGGTTTTTGCGAGAAGCTAGCAGACCGCTCATCCGCCCTTCAGGCGGCTTTTCCCTAAAGGGGAGAAGGGAAGAGCAGTCAGTTCCTCTCGAACCCCACAGCGCCGTCCCGGCCGGTCTGGCCGCGATGCCGCAGCATGTGGTCGGCCAGCACCAGCGCCATCATGGCTTCGCCCACCGGCACGGCGCGGATGCCGACGCAGGGGTCGTGCCGTCCCTTGGTGACGATGTCGGTATCCTCGTTGGCCGTGGTCACAGTCTGGCGCGGCGTCAGGATCGATGAGGTCGGCTTGACGGCGAAGCGGCAGACAATGGGGTCGCCGTTGGAAATGCCGCCGAGAATGCCGCCGGCCTGGTTGGACAGGAAATAGGGCTTGTCGGCCCCTGCCCGCATCTGGTCGGCATTATCGATGCCGGTCAGGCTCGCGGACTCAAAGCCGGCGCCGATTTCGACAGCTTTGACCGCATTGATGCTCATCATCGCCGAGGCGAGGTCGGCGCTGAGCTTGCCATAGATCGGCGCGCCCCAGCCGGCCGGGACATTTTCGGCGACCACCTCGATGACAGCACCCACGGAATTGCCTTCCTTGCGGATGCCGTCGAGATAGCCGGCCCACAGTTCGGCCGCCTTGGCATCGGCGCAAAAGAAGGGGTTCTCCCCCACCTGGTCCCAGTCGAAATTGGCATAGTCGATCTTGTGCGGCCCGACCTGGACGAGGCTGGCGCGAATGGTGATGCCCGCCAGCACCTGCCGCGCCACGGCGCCTGCCGCGACGCGCGCCGCGGTCTCGCGCGCCGAAGTGCGGCCGCCGCCGCGATAGTCGCGGATGCCATATTTCTGGTCATAGGTATAGTCGGCGTGGCCCGGACGGTATTTGTCGCGGATTTCCGCATAGTCCTTGGAGCGCTGGTCGGTATTCTCGATCATCAGCGAGATCGGCGTGCCGGTGGTGCGCGGCCCGTCGGTGCGCTCGTCCTCGAACACGCCCGAGAGGATCTTGACCTCGTCGGCCTCCCGCCGCTGGGTGGTATACTTCGATTGGCCGGGCTTGCGGCGATCAAGATCGCGCTGGATCATCTCTGGCGTCAGCACCAGGCCGGGCGGGCAGCCATCCACGACCACCCCGAGCGCCGGCCCATGGCTTTCGCCCCAGGTGGTGAAACGAAACAGATGTCCGAATGTATTGAACGACATGGAGCGGCCCCGTGGTTGGCGGCTTTCTAGGAGCCACGGGCGGGAAGGTCAATCGGACCTAGCCGCGCAGCAGTTCCATCCGGCCGGGGGTGAAGTGCATGATCGCGTCCTGCGGCGGCGCCCAGTTGATGACGTCGATGATCGGCGCATGCTCGATCAGCACCCGCAGCGTCCGCGCTATGCCGCCATGGGCCACCACCACGGACGGGCCCTTGAGCACGCTGGAAAACTCGGCCAGCCGGGCCTCGACATCGCGGTAGTTCTCCCCATTTTCCGGGCGATAGTCCCAGTAGGCTTCGTCGCGGGCGCCCGGCGCGACGGCCATGTTGGCCGGCAACTGTTCGAACAGCTCGCCCTCGAGCACGCCGAAGGAGATTTCCATCAGCCTGACATCATATTTGACGTCGGGCAGATGAGTGTCGAACCCCGCCCGCACCCGATCCATGGTCTCGCGCGTGCGGCCCAGCGGGGATGCGTGCCACTCGAAGGCCATGGGATCCAGTCCGCGCGCCGCGAACAGGGCGGCCAGCGTCCGGCCGTTCTGGTTGGCCTGCCCGCGCCCCTTGTCGTTGAGCGGAATATCCTTGCGGCCCTGGTAGCGACGCTCGGCATTCCAGGGGGTTTCACCATGCCGGACAAAGTAGATTTCCGGCCAGACCAACGCTGTCATCGATTCATTCCCGCGCCGCTGAGCCGGCGCGTCCTGCAAGGCTAGAGTGAGCAGCGAGCGCCTATTCGCTCGCCTCGGACGCAACAGCATCGAGCAGTGTCATGCCGATGACGGCGCAGCCGGTAGCAACGTACTGGATTTTATCGGCCGCGCCACCTGCCAGATCGCTCATCAGCTATGTTTCAGCGCTCGCCGCCAGCAGCGCGCGCTTGCCTGTCCGCAATCGAGTGGCCATTGTTGCCGTCCCGTGCTGGAGTCGCCGCGCCGGTTGTGGCACATGGCCGAAGGCAGGGGCACGTTCACCGCCCGCCAAGCTCCGGTTGTTCCATGACACTTTCCGCCGCCGATATCGTCGCCCAGCTCAGTGCAATGCTCGGCGCAAATGCTGTCATCGGCGAGCCAGGGCGGATGGGGAACTACATCAGCGAACCGCGCAAGCGCTTCCATACGGGCGCTGCCGCCATCGCCCTGCCCGGTTCGATCGAGCAGGTCCAGGCCATATTGCGCTGGGCGCATGAGCACGGCGTCGGCATCATCCCGCAGGGTGGCAATACCGGGCTGGTGGGCGCGCAGGTGCCGCTGCGGGGCGACGAGGTCATCGTCAGCCTCACCAGGCTCGACCGCATTCGTTCGGTCGATGTCGCTGCCGGCACCATGACGGCAGAAGCCGGCGTGATCCTGGAAAATGCCCACAAGGCCGCCGAGGCTGAGGGCACGATCTTTCCGCTCTGGCTCGGCTCGCAGGGCTCGGCCCGCATCGGGGGGCTGCTCTCGTCCAATGCCGGCGGGGTCAATGTGCTTGCCTTTGGCAATGCGCGGGAGCTGACCATGGGCGTCGAGGCGGTGCTGGCTGATGGCCGGCTCTACCGTGGCCTCAATTCGCTGAAGAAGGACAATACCGGCTACGATCTCAAGGACCTGCTGGTGGGTGCCGAGGGGACGCTGGGCATCATCACCGCGGCGACCCTGAAGATCTTTCCCAAGCCGGAAGACTACGAAACCACCATCGTCAACATTGCTGGCCCCGAGGTGGCGCTGACGCTGTTCCAGCTGCTGCGCCAACGCACGGGCAGCCGGCTCAACGCCTTCGAGATCATCCCCTGGCTGGGCCTCGACATGCAGCTCCGGCACGGCATGCTGGACCGCGACCCGACGGCGGGGCCCTCCCCGTGGTATGCGCTGATCGAAGTCAGCCGCATGCAGGGCGGCGCGCCAGGCGCGCTTCAATCGGCCATCGAGGCCGCCTTTGCCGATGGTCTCATCGACAATGCGGTCTTTGCCGAATCGCTCGCCGACCGCACCCGCATGTGGGCGTTCCGCGAGCAGATGAGCGAGGTGCAGAGCAAGGAAGGCGCCTCGATCAAGCACGATGTCTCGGTGCCCATTGCCGCGATACCCGCGCTCATCGCCGAGGGCAGCGCCGCCGCGGAACGCCTCTTTCCCGGCATTCGACCGGTCCCCTTCGGCCATATGGGCGATGGCAATATCCACTTCAATTTCAGCCAGCCCGTCGGCGCCGATGCAAAGGCCTTCATGGCCGCCGCAGATGAGAGAATGCATGAGGCCATCTACGACATCGTGCTGCGGCTTGGCGGTTCGGTTTCGGCCGAGCACGGCATCGGACAGCTGAAGCGCGAGCTCCTGAAGCAGGTCAAGGATCCGGTGGCGCTGGACATGATGCGCGCCATCAAGACGGCGCTGGACCCCAAGGGGATTCTCAATCCGGGAAAGATGCTGGGATAGGCAAGCGCAGGTCGGTCACCATTTTGTGCCGTCTTGCACTCGCCATGCCTGGACGCCATCTATCGCCGCATGCTGCTCAACATTGCTTTTCTTGACGACGCCACCCGTCCACCCATCCAGAAACTCGAAGGCCTGACCGACGCCCAGCGGGCGCCGGGCCAGCATCTGCGCATGATCCACGATCATCTGCGCGACAACATGGTCACGCTCGGCAAGCTGATCGAACGGGCCAATGCCGGCACCGCCACGCAGGCCGAGATTGCGGCCGAGACCGACAGTCTGGCCATGGTCGCCAACTATCGCCGCTTCGGCAATCTTTGCGGCCAGTATTGCCAGTTCGTGCACGGCCACCATTCCATCGAGGACTACGCCATCTTCCCCGGGCTGGCAGCGCAGGGTCCGGCCTTCAAGGCCATTGCCGACCGGCTGCAGGCCGAGCATGTCGTCGTGCACGAATTGCTGATGCGCCTTGTCGACGCGCTCAATGCCCTGGCGGAGGAGACAACGCCCGCGCGTTTCGAGGACACCAAGACGGTCTACCATGCCCTTGAGCGCGTCCTGCTCAGCCATCTCGGCTACGAGGAAGACGCCATGGGCGACGCCTTGGGCTATTTCGGGATCGGGGTCTAGAACAGGTCCAGCTGTCCGCCGCCCGCGACCTTCCTGGGCCGCGGCTCGGGCTTGTGCACCTCTACCCTCTCGATCAACCCGGCATCATCGTCGCGCGCTGAATTGACCCGTGTCGAGACCGGGTGGAATTTCAAGGCGCCATCTTCCAGCGGCAGAGCCAGTTGCGCGGCATGGTGCGCCCGGACATCCCGCACATTGAGCCAGTTCTCGATTGCCTCCCCATCCAGGATGGCAGGCATACGATCGTGAATTTCACTTAGTTGCGGATTGGCCGGTACGGTGATGGTGGCGACGCTGTCGATCTCCTCGCCATTGGGGCCCATCCAGCTGGCATAGAGCCCGGCCAGCGCCATCGGGCGATCATTGGCCATGGTGATGTAGTAGGGCTGCTTGGTCTTGTCGGGATTGGTGTGCCACTCATAGTAGCCACTGGCCGGGATGATGCAGCGGCCATGCTTGAGCGCGTCGCGAAAGGCCGGCTTTTCCGCCATGGTCTCCACGCGCGCATTGACCAGCAGGGGGAATTCGCGCGGGTCCTTGACCCAGCCCGGCACCAGCCCCCAGCGGGCGAAATGCGCCTCGCGCCGCCCCTCCTGCTCCCAGATGGCGACGATGGGCTGGGTTGGCGCGATATTGTAGCGCGGCACAACCTCAACACCCTTGAGCAGCCTGAACAGCTCCACCATCATTTCTGGCGGCAGCGTCGAGGCGTAGCGTCCGCACATGTTTCATGTCTCCGGAATCAGCTCGGTAGAGGTAGTCTCTGGCCTGACGAATCGCAAATGGACACAGCGTGACCGACGACCTTCCCAACGCCGCCAGCGTCGCCATCGTGCGCGAAGGCAAGGTGCTGCTGATCAAGCGCGCCTATGCACCCTACCAGCATTTGTGGACCCTGCCCGGCGGCCGAATGGAAGCGGGTGAAACGATCGAGCAATGCGCCATCCGCGAGATTGCCGAGGAGGTTGGCCTCGTCATCCGCAATCCCCGCCCGGTCATGGTGCAGGCGCTGGGTCGCGACGGCACGTTCCGACTCGCGGTCTTTGCCACGCGTGATTTCACCGGACAGGTCAGGGCCTCCGACGAGGTGGCCGATCACAAGTGGCTGGATCCGGCGGCGCTGATTGCGCTGCGCACCACCAGCCGGCTCGATGACGTGCTCGCGAGGGCCTTCGCAGTTCTGCTGCAAAGCTGATAGACAGGGCCGACCGTGCGGACCGCTATCTTGAAACAGCTTCGACTGACCATCATTGCCCTGTTGCTTGCCCTCGGCACCGTGCCGAGCCTTGCCATCGACCCGCCCTACCAGCGGCAGATGGAGCGGCTGGCCGAGATCATGGGCAGCCTCTATTTCCTGCAGCCGCTCTGCGATGCCGGCCCCGAGGACTGGCGGGCGCAGATGGCCGAGCTGATCACGCTCGACGAACCCGACGAAGACCGCCGCCAGCGGCTGGCCGGGGCTTTCAACGTCGGCTACACGGCCTATTCGCGCTTTCACCGGGCTTGCACGCCCGCGGCACGCGAGGCGCTGAAGCGTCTGCTGGTCGAGGCTGAACGCACGGCGCGCGAGATTCACACGCGCTATGCCGAATAGGCGAGCAACGCCACGCGGGCCTTTCATACACTTGCGCAGATCCTGTTAACCTTCGGGTTACTTCTCGCGGGTCTGCCACATTTACTCGTGCTAACCCCAAGGTCATGACGACGAGCAAAACCATGTTTGCGCCTGCCTCCGGAAAGGCCGTTTTCGACCGCGATCAGGGCGAGCGACAGCTTGCGCTGGAATATCTGGCCGAGGCGTGGAATGGCGCGGAGGACGACGGCGTGCAGAGCGCTGCGCTGGCGCATGCCTCGCTGTTTGCCGCACTTGCCACCTTCGTCAAGATGCATGGCGACGAGGCCACCGCCGACCTCATTGCCCTCCTGCCCGACCGCATCCGTTCGGGCGAGTACAATCTCGATCGCATCCTGCAATAGGCTTGCGCGCCTAGGCGACCGGCAGCGCCTCAAGGAAGCGCATCGGCTGGCCGACTGACGGCGTCACCAGTTCGCCCTGCCACATCACCGTGTTCCCCCGCACCACCGTGCCCACCGGCCAGCCGGTGACCGTCACCCCGTCATAGGGCGTCCAGCCGGCGCGGCTCTTCACCCAGTCATTGGTGATGGTCTCGCGGCGCTTGAGGTCGACTATGGTGAAGTCGGCGTCATAGCCCACCGCGATGCGGCCCTTGTTGGCGATGCCGAACAGGCGGTTGGGCCCGGCGCTGGTCATATCGACGAAGCGCGACAGGCTGAGCTTGCCCGCATTGACATGGTCCAGCATGGTCGGCACCAGCGTCTGCACGCCGGTCATGCCGGAATGGCTTTCCGGATAGGGATGATCCTTTTCCGCGCTTGTATGCGGGGCGTGGTCCGAGCCCAGGATATCGGCCACGCCATTGGCGACGCCCTTCCAGATGCCTTCGCGGTGGGCCTTGTCGCGCACCGGCGGGTTCATCTGGGCATAGGTGCCGAGACGGGTATAGGCGGTTTCGTCCAGCGTCAGGTGGTGCGGCGTCACCTCGACGCTCGCCACATCCTTGTGGTCGGCGAGGTAGACAATCTCCTCGGCGGTGGAGATATGCAGCACATGGATGCGCTTGCCGGTCTTGCGGGCCAGGTTCACCAGCCGCGTCGTGCAGCTCATCGCAACCTCGGGCGAGCGCCATACGGGGTGGCTCGACGGATCGCCAGGCACGCGGAGGTGCTTGCGCTCTTCGAGCATGTATTCGTCTTCGGAGTGAAAGGCGGCCCGGCGCGAAATGGCGCGCAGGATGGCTTCGACACCGGCATCGTCCTGCACCAGCAGCGAGCCGGTGGACGAGCCCATGAAGACCTTGACGCCGGCACAGCCCGGCAGCTTTTCCAGCTCAGCCAGTTCGCCGACATTTTCGTGCGTGCCGCCGATGTAGAAGGCGAAGTCGCAATGCATGCGGTTGGTGCCCGCCGCGATCTTGGCTTCGAAAGTCTCGCGGCTGGTGGTCAGCGGATTGGTATTGGGCATTTCGAAGACGCCGGTCACGCCGCCCATCACCGCAGAGAGGGAGCCCGATTCGAGGTCTTCCTTGTGCGTCAGGCCGGGTTCACGGAAATGCACCTGGGTATCGATGACGCCGGGCAGGATATGCAGCCCCTTGCAGTCGACGATTTCGGCCGCGCTGTCGCCGACATTGCCGAGCGCCGCGATGCGGCCACTGCGCACCGCGATATCGCCGAGCCCCTCGCCATCCTGGTTGACCAGCGTGGCGTTCTTGAAAATGGTGTCATACTGCGCCATGTCTTGGTCCCGCCTGTGCAAAGCCTTGGGGCCGGTTTAGCGGACGCTCCGTCCGGGAAGCAATAGATCATGACCATCCATCTGCGTGCCGATCGTGCCGTTTTCCGTTTTTCGGGGCCGGACGCGCACAAGCTGCTCAATGATGTGGTGACCGGGGAGATGCCGGCCACCGGTTCGGGTGAAGGCGAAGTGGCCGCTGCCTGGGCGCTGCTGTCAGCGCAGGGCAAGATCCTGGCCGAGGGACTGGCCGGTCACGCCGAAGACGCCATCTGGGTCGATGTGCACCAGTCGGTCGCCGACGATTTCTTCAAGCGTATGAAGATGTATCGTCTGCGCGCCCAGGCCACGATCGACGACCTGCGTGAAACCCATCGCGTCGGCTTCGCGCAGGATGAAGAGCCCACCGGCATCCGCCATACCGACCGCATGGGGCCAATCGACATGGGCTACAGGACTATTGCCCCGGTCGAGGCAACGGCCGGCTGGGTGCAGGATGACGACTTCTACCATGCTGAGCGAATCGGCGTCGGCATCGCTCACCAAGGCAATGACTTCCCGGCTAATGACGCCTTCGCACATGATATCGGCCTCGACATTCTCGATGGTATCGACTTTGCCAAAGGCTGCTATGTCGGCCAGGAAGTGGTCAGCCGCATGAAGCATCGCGGCACGGCCCGCCGCCGCCCGGTCATCGTCTCGGGCATCGACGCGCCGGCAGGGAGCGCCGTTGTCGCCGGCGGGCGGGAGGCCGGAGCGATCGGTCAGGTGGTCGATGGCATGGCTGTCGCCATTCTCCGTCTCGACCGCATCACCGATCCCGCGGCCGTCACGGTCGAGGGCAAGCCGGTCGGCGTGGCCCTGCCCGTTTGGGCGACATACCAGTTCGGGGACGCCGTAGCAGAAGACTAGTCCGGTTTGACGGCAGCGGAGTCCCCCGAATCGGGACTGACTGCTACGCTCGCTGCCAACAGCCTGCTAACCGATGGGGGCATCATGGCACGCGCAAGCGCACGGGCCTGGCAACGCATGTTGTCGGGTCGGCGGCTCGATATTCTCGACCCATCGCCGATGGATGTCGAACTCTCCGACATTGCGCATGGGCTGGCGCGCGTCGCGCGCTGGAACGGCCAGACGCATGGGGACTACCCCTTCTCGGTAGCCCAGCATTCGGTGCTCGTGCTCGAACTGTTCCGCGCGCACAATCCCGACAGCGAGCCGGTGGCCCAGGTGCAGGCGCTGCTGCATGACGCCCCCGAATATGTGATGGGCGACATTATCTCACCGTTCAAGGCGGCGATGGGTGGCAATTACAAGGACGTGGAGAACCGCCTGCTGTCGGCGATCTACCTGCGCTTTTCATTGCCCGCCAGCATGCCTGCGGCGCTTGCCAAGCAGGTCAAGAAGGCCGATCGGGAGGCCGCTTTCTTCGAGGCTATTCACCTTGCCGGTTTCGATGACAGCGAGGCCCGCAAGTTCTTTGGCGAGCCCAGCCTGCCCGCCTTTGATGTCGATGCCTTCGACCGCCTGATTCGACCCTGGCCGACGCGCGAGGCGCATGACCGGTTCGTTGCCGCCTTCGAGGCGATTTCCCTTTAGCGACAACAGCTTGGGCTGCGAAAATTAACCCTAACAAAGGATGAACTTTGCCCCTGCCGGGCGATTATGGTTTCTAATCCGTTAAGACGAAGACCCCTATCCGCGTCATTTCGGGACAGACCGCCATGAACCTGCCAGATCGCCATCTGCTCCTCGGCATGACCCTGGGTGCAATTTGCGCCACCGCCCTGGCGGCCATCGGTCCCGGCATGGTGCTGCAGGCCTTCGGCGACGAAGGCGTGATCACCGGCGTCGATGCTGCCCGCCTCGTTCGGTTCGAGGGGCGCAAATACAATGTCGATTACGAAGACTGGGTCGCGACCGATCCGCTTTCGACGACGCGGGTCAAGAAGGTGGAAGCCGGCAAGGTCAGCTATGTGACCATCACCACCACGGCAACCGGCACCTATTCGACCGACGCCATGTTCTCCCCGCATGTTCAATATCCGGGGATCAGCGTTGAACCTGTCAAACCGAGCGCAAACCGCTTCTCATACTGGACCAACGGCAAATGGTCCGGTTTCAGCACGCGCAGTGCCGGCTCGTTCAGCTATTACGGCGCCTGGCGCCACTGAGCCCTAGCCGAACAGCCAGCCGCGCTTGAACTTGTAGAAGACGTGCAGCCCGATCTGGGTCACCTTGTTCATGCGTGGCGCCCAGGCGGGACGCACATAGGTTGCGTGATAATGCGTCGCATCGGACACTTCGGTCAGATAGAGCTCGCCGGCGGTGAAGCGATTGGCGATGTCCTCGGCCTGTGCCCATGACTGGCGATCATTGATCGTCTCGGGAATGCCGTCACAGGCGAATGAGAACTGGCAGGAATTGCGCCGGTTCTGGTTCTGGAACACGACACCGCAGATGGTGTCGGGATAGCGATGATCCTTGACGCGGTTGAGCACCACCTGGGCCACGGCCACCTGGCCGCGATAGCTTTCGCCGCGGGCTTCGAAATAGATCGCCGTTGCCAGGCACCAGAGTTCCTTGTCCGACACCTTGACGACCGGCCCGCTGGAAAAGCCGCCGGTGACGGGCGCAGTGGCGCGGGCATAAGCCAGTTGTTCGGAGGGCAGGACCGGCAGGGGCGTGCCCGATGCCGGCGCGATGCCGGCAATGGCATCAAGCGCCGAGGCCGTGGAAGGGTTGATGGCAGCGACCGACATGCGCGGTCCATATTCGACATCGCCGGTTGCCTCGACGGTCACGTCAGCAAGGCGCGACTGGCCGAGATCGGTCGGATCGGCAGCGCCGGTCCGCAGCGCGGCCAGCCGGGTGCGGACTTCGGCGAAGCTGCGCGATATGGCGAGCACGTCCACGGGCGGGCGCATGCGATCGGTCTTTTCCGCGCGATTGGGGCCGGTGAAGCTGGCGGCATCGAACAGGTGATCGACAGAGCCGGTAATGACCGGATCGACACCCGAATAGGAGATGCTGGCGGCGACCAGGTCGATTTCGGGCGGCAGGGCGTCAGCCAGTCCGCTTGCGGGGCCGAAAGCGCCGTTGGTGAGGCCCGCATAGGTCAGGCCACAAAAAATCCCGACGACCAGAAACCTGGTGAAGGGATGTCGGCGAGCCGCTCTGACCGGACGCGAATGCGCCACCGGCCGGTGGGATGAAGCCATTAAACGCTACTCAACACTACGCAACACAACTACTGATCGGCGAAAGTGACGCTAAAATGCCGACAGTCGTAATGATGTCTGATTAGGGTTAGCAGCGGGTAAACGGGGTTTGCGGCACAGCCATGGACCAACCAAGGCGCTGGCTGGGCATAAATGTGAATGGTCGCTTTGTCGCACTTCGAGGTGTTCCGCACAGCGGATGAAAGGCTCCAGTGGAGCCTTTCAAACCGAGAAGGCCATGAGAGCTGTGCTTGGATGGCAAGGATGGCAGAATAGCCGGCCTACACTCCACACGCCGCCCGCACTGGCGCCACCTGGTCAACAAAGCCATCGACCCGATAGCGGACCGAGAGCGAGCGCGAGTTCACTGGCGTCACACGCACTGTCAGGTTGGTCGCGCCTTCCAGGCTCTGGATGAAAGCCAGCGCGTCCGGGGTATTGTCCAGCAGGATGGCGGTATTGTCTTCGTTGACCGGGAGGGTGCGGCTGCGCGCGGCCTGCAGGTCGAACTGCCAGGTGATCCCCGCATCATTGCCCAGGGCCGACATGGTATTGCCGGCAAAGGCGAATGCCACGCTCAGCACCCCGGCGTCGCAGGCAACGGTAATGGTGGCAGCGCGGCGGCCATTGGGTCGGGCGGGAATGAGCTGCTCGGATTCAAAGACCAGCTGCGTGTCGCCAGCCTCACCGGTGGGAGCGGCGAAGGCTGCGTCGAAGCAGGCCAGACGTTCGGCATCGCCGGCAATGGTGGTGCATTGCGTGCCCGTTTGCTGGGCCATGACGGCAGGTGTCGAAAAAACCACAATCGGCAACAGCGCCAGAACCGGCAATAATTTCACGTTGCTAACATCTCCCCTGCGTCGGCGGGCATGCCGACCTCGTCCCCTCTATATGGGGATCGCGCTCGCGCTATTTAAGCAGAAGCCTGCGCCAGCGTCAGCCTCGCCACCGGCACACGATAGGGTGAGCAGCTGACATAGTCGACGCCCAGTCCGGCAAAGAATTTGAGGGATGCGGGGTCGCCGGCATGCTCGCCGCAGATGCCGATCTTGAGGCGGGGATTGGCCGCCCTGCCCCGCTCGATGGCAATGGCGATCAATTCGCCCACACCCTTTTCGTCGATGTTGACGAAGGGATCGCGCTCATAAATCCCCTTCCGCTGGTATGCGGCCAGGAAAGTGGGCGCATCGTCACGCGAAATACCAAAGGTGGTCTGGGTCAGGTCGTTGGTGCCGAAGGAAAAGAAGTCGACCATCTGGGCAATATCGGCCGCCCGCAGGCAGGCGCGGGGCAGCTCGATCATGGTGCCGAAGGAGAACTTGACCCGGTCGGTGCGCAGGAGACCCGAATTGGCTGCAATGGCGTTGACCCGGTCACGCACCCAGGCCACCTCGCTGGCCGTCGAGACGAACGGCACCATAACCTCGACGGCCACCGGCTCGGTCTGGGTTTCGCTGGCAGCCCGCGCACCAGCCATGAGCGCCTGCATCTGCATCTGCAGCATTTCGGGATAGGTGATCGCCAGCCGTACGCCGCGGTGGCCCAGCATGGGGTTGATCTCGGCGATGCGGTCGAGGCGCAGCCGCAGCGCGCGCACGGCAAGGCCGAATGAGGCCGCGGTCTCCTCGATCTCTTCATCGGTGCGGGGCAGGAATTCATGGAGCGGCGGGTCGAACAGGCGCACGGTCACGGGCAGGCCGTTCATGGTGGAGAACAGCGCTGAATAGTCCCCGGTCTGGTAGTCGACCAGGCCATTGATGGCGCGGTTCCGGTCTTCCTCGTCTTCGCTCAGGATGACGCGACGCAGCGCTACCATGCGCTCGGGCGAAAAGAACATGTGCTCGCTGCGCGCAAGGCCAATGCCCTCGGCGCCGAAGCTCAGCGCCGTCCTGGCCGATTCGACCGTTTCCACATTGGTGCGCACGGCGATGGTGCGGCTGGCATCCGACCAGCCGAGCAAGGTGCCGATGGCGCCGCCGATATGGGGCTGGGCGAGCGGCAGCATGCCCATATAGACATGCCCGTCGCTGCCATCGATGGTGATGCGGTCGCCGGTGCGGAATTCGCGATCGCCGATGCGGCACACCATTTCCGCCGTGTCGACCGACATTGTGCGCACGCCGGCAACGCAGGGCTTGCCCGTGATCCGGGCGATGACGCCGGCATGGCTGGACATGCCGCCGCGGGCGGTCAGGATGCCGGTCGCCGCCTTCATGCCTTCGATATCGGCCGGACCGGTTTCGTTGACGACGAGAATGCAGTGCTTGCTGCGCGCACGCATCCGCGCGGCATCCTCGGTGTTGAACACGATGACGCCGCTGGCGGCGCCGGGCGACACGCCTAGGCCCGTGGCAATCAGGGCCGCGCCCTCGGCAGATTTGAGGCGCGGATGCAGCAATTGCGTCAGGCGGGTGGGGTCAACACGGGTCACCGCATTCTGCGCCGACCATATCTTGCGATTGACCCGGTCAACCGCCGCTTCCAGCTCGGCCGCCGCCGTGACTTGGACCGGTCGAGCGGAGAGAAACTGCACCTGGCCGCGCTTGATGGCGACGAGGCAGTTCATGTGCCGGCCCGCCTTGGCATCGAGCAGGGTCACCAGGGCATCGATGGATTCGGACATGCGCGGCAGCGGCGCGCCATTGACCGGCGCTGGCCCCATCGCCCCCGTCACTGCGTGACGAGTGAGGAACTGCTCGATCTCGCCGTCGGCCGCGGCCTGTACCAGCACGATCTGCCGGCCACGATCCTCGTCGGGACGACTGGTCCAGCCCTGGCCGAAGCCATAGCTGTCAAAAGCTGCCTTGATGGCCTTGGCCAGCGGCCGGGTTGGATCGACCGAATCTTCCGGATTGGCTGGTGCGGCAATGCCCAGCTTGGCCGGCATCAGCCCGCCATTGTGGGCAGCTGCCGAAGTTCGCACCACCAGCAGGGGCGGTACGGCATCCTTGCCCACCAGCTTGAAGAGGCAGGCAACCCAGTGGGTCCGGAGCTTGTGTTCCTTGTGCGCGCGCTCGCCTTGCAGGGCTTCCCATGCGGCACGGGTCAGCGCGATGGTCGGCACGGTCGGAAAACCGGCTTCGCCGACCCGGAAAATCCAGCGCGCCTTGCCGCTCAGCAGCTTGAGCTGGCTGGCGGACAGGTTCGCCTTCCCCATGGCCGGGGCAATCGCGAACATTTCCTGAGCCAGACTCACCCGTTAAGCCCTTGCCTTAATTGCGTGCGCATCATGCCTGCGCAGCTTTGGCGCTGCAACAAGACTTGACTTGCGCCAGCCACGAAAGCATCTGACTGATATGGAAAAGCGGCCACAACTAGACATTCTGCTGTGTGCCCCGCGCGGATTTTGCGCGGGGGTCGATCGGGCCATCCAGATCGTAGAGCTGGCGCTGGAGAAATACGGCGCGCCGGTCTATGTGCGCCACGCCATCGTGCACAACAAATATGTCGTGGACGGCCTGCGCGACAAGGGCGCGGTGTTTGTCGAAGAGCTCAGCGAAATCCCCGAAACCGACGCCCCAGTGGTGTTTTCGGCGCATGGCGTGCCCAAGTCGGTGCCCGCGGACGCCAAGAGCCGCAACATGTTCTTCCTCGATGCCACCTGCCCCCTGGTCAGCAAGGTGCATGTTGAAGCCCAGCGTCATTTTGCCGAGGGACACGAGATCGTGCTGATCGGCCACAAGGGCCATCCCGAGGTCGTTGGCACCATGGGCCAGTTGCCGCCCGGCGCCATCAGCCTGGTCGAGACCGTGGCCGATGCCATGGTGTTTGAACCGCGCGACCCGCAGACGCTGGCCTTCGTGACGCAGACAACTCTTTCTGTGGACGACACCAAGGAAATTGTCGCGGCGCTCAGGTCGCGTTTCCCCGCCATTAACGGGCCGCACAAGGAAGATATCTGCTACGCCACCACCAACCGGCAGGAGGCCATCAAGGCGGTCGCGCCGGAGGTGGACGCGATGATCGTGGTGGGTTCGCCCAATTCGTCCAATTCGCTGCGGCTGGTGGAAGTGGCGGAACGCGCCGGCTGCAAGGTCTCGATGCTGGTCGACCGGGCGTCGGAGATCGACTGGAGCCGGCTCGCCGGCATTCGTACGCTGGGCGTTTCGGCCGGTGCCTCGGCGCCGGAAAAGCTGGTGGACGAGGTGATCGAAGCCTTTGCGCAGCGCTATGACATCAAGGTCGAGGCGCGCGTCACAGCCAAGGAGAACATCGCCTTCAACATTCCGCGTGAGCTGCGCGCCATCGAAACTGCCGTCGCACGATGAGCGATCTGGATCTGCTCGAGACCGAGCGCCTTGTGCTGTCCGGCTGGCGCATGGACCAGGTCGATGACCTGGTGCGCCTGCATGGTACCGAGGATATCGCGCGCTACCTTTCCGTCAGTGGTGCGCCATGGTCGCGCGAGCAGGCGGAGGCGGCCTTAGCCCACTGGATCGACCTGTTCCAAACCCGCCGGCTGGGCAAGCTGCGGCTCACGCGCAAGTCCGACGGCGCCCTTGTCGGCCGGGCCGGTTTCGGCATTTATCCCCCTACCGGAGAGCCTGAGATAGGCTACGCGCTGTTTCAAGAGCATCACGGGCAGGGCTATGCGACCGAGGCGGCGACGGCGTTACGCGACTGGATCTTCCGGGACACCGACGCCAGCCATTTCATCGGCTTCGCCGATACCCGCAACGCGCCCTCGCTCGCCATCCTCCGCAAGATCGGCATGGTCCCCACGCGGGTTGAGGTCGAGCCAAACGGGCTCCTCTGCCAGTTCCACATCTATGAGCGCCCCAAGGCCCATGACTGACACCGTCATCATCCACACCGACGGCGCCTGCTCGGGCAATCCGGGTCCTGGCGGCTGGGGAGCCATCCTCGAGTATGGCGGACACACCAAGGAATTGAAGGGCGGCGAAGCGCTGACCACCAATAACAAGATGGAGCTGACCGCCGCCATCGAGGCGCTCAACGCGCTCAAGCGTCCCTGCACGGTCGAGATCCATACCGACAGCCAATATGTCAAGAACGGCGTGCAGAGCTGGATGCATGGCTGGAAACGGAACGGCTGGAAGACCGCCGACAAGAAGCCGGTGAAGAATCTCGAACTCTGGCAGGCGCTGGACGAGGCCACCAGGCGACACAAGATCGACTGGAAATGGGTCAAGGGTCACGCGGGGCATGAGCTGAACGAGCGCGCCGACCAGCTCGCCAATGAAGGCATGGCGCCATTCAAGACCAAGCGCTGATCGGGCGGGCTAGGCCCGCTTTGGCAGCAGGTGCTTTACGGCCTTCCAGGCCGGTGCCACGACATAGCCGACAACCGGGATCAGCAGGGCGCCGAGCAGCAGGCCGATAACGAAGTCCACGGCCGCCGTGGCGAACCAACCGGCCACGCCGGCAATGGCCGGAAGGGCTTGTTCGGCCCAGTGGGCCGCAGCCTCGATGATATGCTCGGGGCCATCGATGCCAAACTCGTAAAGCCCATGCGCGACGATGCTGCCGCCCACCCAGGTCATGGCGGCGGTGCCGACGACGCTGAGTATCTGCATGAAGACCGGCATGCCGGTCACCAGCCCGCGCCCGAAGCCGCGGCCCAGCCCGGTGCGTGCGTGTCGCGCCAGCCAAAGGCCCAGGTCATCGCCTTTGACGATCAGCGCCACGACGCCATAGACGGCGGCCGTAATGCCGATGCCGACGACAGCCAGGATAGCGGCGCGTGTCCAGAAGTTGTCGACCTCGATGGCCGCCAGGGCAATGGTCATGATCTCGGCCGACAGGATGAAATCGGTCTGGATGGCGCCGGCAATCTTCTGGTCTTCCACCGTCTCGGCGCCCAGCGCCACTGGCTCGAGACCTGCCTCATGATGCTCGGCCTCGTGCGGGGCGAGCATGTGAAACACCTTCTCGGCGCCTTCGTAGCAGAGATAGGCGCCACCCAGCATCAGCAGTGGCGTGATGAGCCAGGGCAGGAACAGGCTCAGCAGTAACGCGGCCGGCAGCAGGATCAGCAGCTTGTTCTTGATCGAGCCCCAGGCGATCTTGCCGACGATGGGCAATTCGCGATCGGCCGTGAAGCCATCGACATAGCGCGGCGTCACCGCTGCATCGTCGATCACCGCGCCGGCGGCCTTGACCCCGGCCTTGGCCGCCTGCCCCGCAACATCGTCAAGCGAGGCGGCCGCGGCCTTTACCAGGCCGGCGACGTCATCGAGCAGGGCAAGAAGGCCAACACTCATCGCCCTGTGCTCCTAGCCCGCGATCTTGGAGAAGTCGGCGACCAGATGCATGGTGTCGCGAAGGCGGCTGAGCAGGTTGAGCCGGTTCACGCGGACCATGGAGTCCTCGTCATTGACCATGACGGCGGTGAAGAAGGCATCGACAGGCGCTCGGAGCGTCGCTAGTTCGGCCATGGCGCCCTTGTAGTCATTGGCGCTGACATGGCTCAGCACGGCAGCGTGGACGGCATCGACGGCAAAGGCCAGGTCGGTTTCCTCGGGCAGGCGCAGCAGCCCCTGATCGACGGCGCCCCTATAGGTCAGATTGAACTTCTTTTCCTCGGCCGCCAGGATGTTGGCGGCGCGGCGGTAGCCGGCGAGGAGGTTGACGCCGTCGTCGGAAGACAGCAGCTGCGACAGCGCGCCGACGCGCTGGGTGATTTCGAGGATGTCGTCGCTCTCCGCCGAAATAACGGCGTCGACGAGATCGTGGCGGGCACCCGCGTCGCGCAGCGTGCCCTTGAGCCGGTCATGAAAAAAGGCCAGCAGGTCGGGCTCCACCCGGAGCGGGAAGCGCAGGCCGTTCTCGGCGATGATGCGGATCACGCCCAGAGCCGCACGGCGCAATGCGAACGGGTCGCGCGAGCCGGTCGGCTTTTCGTCAATGGCCCAGAAGCCGGTCAACAGGTCTAGCTTGTCGGCCAGAGCGACGGTGATCGAGACGGGCTCGGTGGGCACGCTGTCGGTGGGGCCGAGAGGCTTGTAGTGCATCTCGACGGCCGTCGCGATATCGGCTGGTTCGCCCTGCGCCGCGGCATAGTAGCGGCCCATCAGGCCCTGCAGTTCGGGAAATTCGCCGACCATGCCGGTGGTGAGGTCCGCCTTGGCGAGCATGGCGGCACGCTTGGCACGCTCGGGATCGGCCCCGACCTTCGGGGCAATCTCCGCCGCCAGCTTGACCAGGCGCTCGACGCGGGCGAACTGCGTTCCCAACTTGGCGTGGAACACGGTTTCCTCAAGCTTGGGCAGGCCGTGTTCGAGCGGCAGCGCCAGGTCACCACGATAGAAGAAGGCCGCGTCGGACAGGCGCGCACGAATGACGCGCTCGTTGCCGGCAATGATCACCGCGCCGCCATCGCTGGCCTCGGTATTGGCGGTGATAATGAAATTGGGCGCCAGCTTGCCGCCGGCATCGCGCAGGCAGAAGCACTTCTGGTTGGCGCGAATGGTGGCGATGATGACTTCCTCTGGCAGTTCGAGGAAGGCGGGATCGAAGGACCCCATCATCACCACGGGCCATTCGACGAGGCCTGCCACTTCTTCGAGCAGGCCCTCGTCGGCGATCACCGTCAGGCCCTGGGCAAAGGCCAGTTGCTCGGCATCGGTCTGGATGATGTCCTTGCGGCGATCGATATCGAGCACCACCTTGGCGCGCTCCAGCGCCGCCGCGTAGTCGTCAAAGCGGCGCACGCGAATCGGCTCGGGCGCCAGGAAGCGATGCCCGAACGTGGTCTGGCCGGAGGCCAGCTCGTTGGAATCGAAGGGGATGACGACCGGCTCTTCGTTTTCCGCGCCGAAGGTGGCGGTAATGGCGCGCAGCGGGCGCACCCAGTTGAAGCTGCCGCTGCCCCAGCGCATCGACTTGGCCCAGGGAAAATCGGTCAGGATTTTCGGCAGGATGGCGGACAACAGGTCCACCGCCTCGGCACCCGGCTTGTTGATATGGGCGACGTAGAAGTCGCCCTTCTTGGGGTCGCTTTCGACCTTGGCCTGATCGATCGAGCTGAGACCCGCCGAGCGCAGAAAGCCGTCGATGGCCGGCTGTGGTGCGCCGACCTTGGGGCCCTTCTTTTCCTCGCGCGTATCGGGCGAGCGGCCCGGCAGGCCGGTCACGGTCAGCGCCAGCCGGCGCGGCGTCACGAATGCCTTGGCGCCCTCGTAGACCAGCCCGGCATCGACCAGCGCATTGGTCACAGCCTTCTTGAGATCATCAGCCGCGCGCCGCTGGAAGCGGGCGGGGATTTCCTCGGAAAAGAGTTCGAGCAGCAGTTCGGGCATGGTGGATACCAGGGTTGGAAAGCGCGGGTTTGCTTAGCTTGGGCAGGCCGGGATGTCTATTGGCGATTACCAGCCGCCACCGCCACCACCGCCTCCGCCGCCACCGGACGATCCACCACCGCCGCCGCCCGAGCTGAAGCCGGACGAGCTGGCCTGCACCGGCTGGGCGGCAACCATGGCCGCCGTCATGCCCGCCGCCGCGGCGCTGATGGAGTTGGATATCTTGCCGGGAGAGAAGGAAGTGCTGCCCGAATACCAGCGCGGCTGGTAGATCGCGCCGTGCTCCACATCGCTCACCGCATTGCGCGCCAGCTCACCCTCGAAGTGTTCCGACCACGGCTTTTCCACACCCAGCGCAATGGCATAGGGCAGGATGCGCTCGAAGCGGCTGATGGTCATTGGCGGTTCGCCGACAATGTTCATCCGCTCCTTTTCGGCCGTCTCCAGGTAGAGCTTGAAGCCCTCGATCTGGTCCATGACCTTGCGACCCTGGATGGTCGGCGCGCGCATCAGCACGGCAAAGACCACGGTGAGCAGAACAATGGACGCAGCGGCAATGGCAGCGGTGTTCACCGTCAGCTGGGTGAACATCTCGATGCCACCACCGACGAAATTGAACCCGACGATGCCGATCCAGAGCAGCAGGAAGAAGCGCCGGAAACCGCCGCCCTTCCACATGGCATTGGCGACTGTGCCGAACAGGCCCAGCAGCACGCCGGCCACCACGCCGACCACCAGCCAGATCGGCTCCAGCGCCTCGAACCAGACCATGGCGGCGAGCACGACGAGGGCGATCAGAAAGCCCAGCGCGGCATAGCCTACATTGTGGTTGAACCAGACACTGCGGTTTTCGCTCTCGATGGCCGTCTGGAATGCCACGCGCTGCTTGGCCAGTTCGACGCCGTTGCTCTTGTCGACGCTCACCGTGCCCTTGGACTGGAGATAGCGAAACAGCTTCTGCTCACCCGCCGGGAGCGGCTCGTCTGGAGACTTTCCGGTGACCTCGACCGAGAGACCGCTTTCGGGATTGTCAATCTTCACCAGCCCCTTGACCCCGAGGTCAAACAGGGTGGCGGTGAAGGCGGTCCATTCATGGAAGCCCCAGCGATGCACATAGTGTGTCAGCGCGGGCGAGAAATCCTTGGGGGGGTGGAACAGGGGAATAATCGTACCCTTGGCCGGGTCGCGGCCCACCCGGTTCCAGGCGATCAGGTTATAGGCCAGCACCAGTATCACGCCGAGAATTGGCAGGATGATCTCGCGCATGTCGGACAGCCATTGCAGCAGGGCATTGGCGCCGCTGGGTGGCACCAGGATGCCCTTCTGGAACTTGACCGCGAAGCTCATGCCCTCCCCCGCGACAAGGGCGCGGTTGGTGCGGAAGGTCGCGGTATTGTCGGTGTTGCGCGTGATGGTGACGGCCTGCTCGGTGGAGCCGACGGGGCCGGTATAGGCAACCAGATCGGAGATGATCGCCCCTTCTGGGAGCGTCACCCGCGCCACGGAACGGACAATGGGGAATATCCAGTAATTGCCGGTGGCGTTCCAATAGAGCTCGTCATGCTCGGCAAAGCTGCGGGCCATGCGATCCATGGTGTAGGTCAGAACATAGCGATGCTGGCCGCGGGCGATGAACTGCTCGCTGTTGCCGATCCAGATGCGGACGAAATTGCCCATGCGCTCGGTGCGGAAGGGCTCGTCATTCCCGTCGCGGGTGACGGTCTCGACCACCAGGTCCGAGCGGATCTTCTGCCCTGAAATGGACAGCTGCACGGTGGGGATGTCGCGATAGATGCCGCGCCTTATGTCGATGCCTTCGGCATTGACATCGATGGTTTCAACGACCCGGACCGAGCCATCGTTGCGCAGGGTTATATCGGCAATGAAGCCCGAGATTTCCTCGCGCGCCGACACCGGCAAAGCCAGCGTCAGCGCGAGCAGCGCAGCGAGGACGAAGCGAAGCAGCAGGCGCATGGCGGCTCAGAACTTGACGGTCGGGACGGCCCGGTCGGCCTCGTTCTCAAGCTCGAAATACTGCGCCTTGCGGAAGCCGAAGGGGCCGGCGATGAAGTTGGAGGGCACGGATTCGACCATGACATTCATGTTGCGAACGGCGCCGTTGTAATAGCGGCGGGCCATCTGGATTTCGTCTTCCACGGTCTGCAGGGCTGCCTGGAATTCGAGGAAGGTCGTATTGGCCTTGAGGTCTGGATAGGCCTCTGCCGTGGCGATGAGCCGGCCCAGGGCCGAAGAGAGCTGGCCTTCGGCCGCGGCGCGCTGCTCGGGCGTGCCATTGGCGGCGGCCGTGGCGGCGGCGCGGGCATTGGTCACGGCCTCGAGCGTCTCGCGCTCATGGCTCATATAGCCCTTCACGGTTTCCATCAGATTGGGGATGAGATCGGTGCGGCGCTTGAGCTGGACGTCGATGCCCGACCAGCCCTCTTCCACCATCTGCCGGTTCTTGACGAGCCCGTTGTAGATGACGACGGCATAGGCGGCGGCCGCAACGACCAGGCCCAGAATGATCCAACCGAACATATGTAGCTCCCTCAAGCGCACCAGCAATTGCCGCGGACATTGGCACTCTGCCAGCAGGCGCGCAATGGGATTGCTCGGCTACTCCGCGCCGCCGCCCGCGGTCTGCAGCCAGGCCTCGCCACAGCTCTTTGCCAGTTCTCGGATGCGCAGGATGTAGCTCTGGCGCTCGGTCACCGAGATGACGCCGCGCGCATCGAGCATGTTGAAGTTGTGGCTGGCCTTGACCACCTGCTCATAGGCCGGAATGGCCATGGACTGGCGGTTGGCCTCGGCACCCTTGGCGAGGATGGCACGGCATTCCTGCTCGGCATCGGCGAAATGGCGGAACAGGATTTCGGTGTCGGCGACCTCGAAATTGTACTTCGAGGATTCCTGCTCGTTCTGCAGGAAGACATCGCCATAGGTAACCTTGTCGTCGCCTTCGCGACCATTGAAATTGAGGTCGTAGACGTTTTCCACGCCCTGCACATACATGGCAAGCCGTTCCAGCCCATAGGTAATTTCGCCCGGCACTGGCGAGCATTCAAAGCCGGCCACCTGCTGGAAATAGGTGAACTGGCTGACTTCCATGCCGTCGCACCAGCATTCCCAGCCCAGGCCCCAGGCGCCCAGAGTGGGGCTTTCCCAGTCGTCCTCGACGAAGCGGATATCGTGCAGGGCGGCGTCGAGGCCGATCTCGGCCAGCGATTGCAGGTAGAGCTCCTGGATATTGGCCGGCGAGGGCTTCAGGATCACCTGGAACTGGTAATAGTGCTGCAGGCGATTGGGGTTTTCGCCATAGCGGCCATCCTTGGGGCGGCGGCTGGGCTGCACATAGGCGGCCTTCCAGGGCTTGGGACCGAGCGCGCGCAAAGTCGTCGCGGTGTGGAATGTGCCGGCGCCCATCTGCATGTCGTAGGGCTGCAGAATGACGCAGCCCTGCTCCGCCCAGAAATTCTGCAGCGTGAGAATGAGGCCCTGGAACGAGTTCCTGGGGTCCATATGCGACGGGCGGTTGGTCATCTGGCAGTCCCTGCTAGTTGGGACAAACCTCTAGTTTGGCCGCCCGTTACGGTCAACGGCGTTTGTCGTCGTCGCCCGGGCGGAAGGTGCCGTCGTCGTCGCGCTTGAGGTCGATGACGCCGGGTTGGGCGCGTTCGCGCAGGTCGCGTTCGCGGCGCAGGCGCTTGGCTTCCTGCTCCTCGGCGTTGAAATGGCCGGTCCAGTCGCGCCAGATTCTGCGGAGCCCCCAGAGGATAGCCAGGCCAATGACAGCGATGATGAGGACGCGCCAGATCATAGTCCGAACCTCGCCCAGATCGAGCGATCCTCGATGGTGGCGGCGATATCCCCGCTGATTCCATTTGAGAATCCGAGGCGCGGGATACCGAACCAGGGGCGTTTGGGTTCGATCATCTTGAGGTCGATCTCCTTGCCGTAGCGGGTGTGGAGTGTCTCGTGGATATCGCCGATGGCGTCGACGAGGCCGAGTTCCAGACCGCGCATGCCGGTCCACCATTCGCCGGTGAACAGCACGTCGTCAGCGGCTTTGAGCTTGCTGCCCCGCCGCTTTTTCACCACGTCTATGAACACGTTATGAATGTCGAGTTCGACCTGTTTGATGCGCTCGATGTCGCTCTTCTTTTCCGGCAGGAAGGGATCGAGCGTCGACTTGTTGCTGCCCGCAGTATGGACGCGCCGCTCGATGCCGAGTTTTTCCAGCGTACCGACAAAGCCGAAGCCGGCCATGATGACGCCGATGGAGCCGACGATCGAGCTGGGATCGGCGATGATCTCGTCACCGGCCACCGCGATGAAATAGCCACCCGATGCCGCGGCGTCTTCAACGAAAACCAGCACGGGCTTGTTGTGCTCGTCGGCCAGGTCGCGGATGCGCTTGGCGATCAGCCGGCTCTGCACGGGCGAGCCGCCGGGGGAATTGACGATGATGGCCACGACCGGCGCCGCCTTGATGGCGAAGGCGCGCTTGAGCAAGGGGCCGACGGTCGCGATGTTGAGGCGCCCCTGGCGCTGCTCGGCGGCAATGACGCCATGCAGGCGCACCACGGGGATGGGGGTCTTGCCGCGACCGGTGAGGCGCTGCAGCCAGTTCCATTTGGGCGTGGTCAGTTCGATGGCCATGCGCGATCCTTTTGCTTCGCGGCCAGATTTAGGGCCTTGCCGGGCCGATTACCAGACAAGCCGGGCCTGGCCACGAAAGATTGCGTCGAAGTCCGGTTGGAAGGCGCGGCCTGTGACCTCGTGGAGAGGCCGGCTGGCCAGGAGGGTCAGCGGCGCGCGCGAGCCCTTGATTCCCCGCAGCAGCACCCGGCTGGCCGGCTCGCCCGGGCGCGGGCTCAACGGCAGCACTGTGATGGCGCCGAAGCGCTGCTCGAAGCCGGCCAGGAGCGGCGAAAGGCTTTGCGCGGGATAGACGAAGATGACCTCGCCGCCGCCGGCAGCAGCGCCGGCCGCCGTCTTGATCCAGCGATCGAGCGTGGCGGCGTCCATGTGCCGGGAGCCGGCGCGGCCGGCATCGGCGGCCAGGGTGCCGGCCCCGTCGGCGAAGAAGGGAGGATTTGCGATGACGCTGTCGAAGGCATTCTCCGCCAGACCGGCCGCCTGGCGCTCGCTGCCCTTGGCGGCCACGTCCGCCAGAATGATGCGTGCACGTGCCGCGAACCCGTTGGCGGCTGCATTGGCCTCGGCCAGGGCAAGCATGTCGGCGTTCTGTTCGGCCAGCGTGCCGGCAAGTTCGCCATGATGCGTCATGGCGACAAAGGCCGCAGTGCCGACGCCGCAACCGAGGTCGAGCAGGCTTTTGCTGGTGGCCGCGACAGCCGCGCCCAGCAGCACGCTATCCAATCCGGCACGGAAACCGCGCTCAGGCTGCGACAGAGTGAGCCGACCACCCAAAAAGGCATCGCGTGTTACCGATTGGTGTTTTACAAAGCTATGAGGCTGGTCTAGGGACATCGCACCCTGAAAGGCCGGTTTTGCGCGACCTTACATGCGCTTGTGCAGCAGGCTCAACCAGATTTGCCAGGCGGCAAACGAGGACGGAACAACAGTGTCAGTTCTGACGCAGATGAGAGAAGCGCCTTCGGCCAACCCGATCGAGCGGCTGCTGGCGGCGACCGAGGCTGACATGGCCAAGGTGAATGCGCTGATTCTCAGCCGCGCCGATTCTCATGTCGAAATGGTGCCGGAGCTGGCGCGCTACCTCATCGAGAGCGGCGGCAAGCGCCTGCGTCCCATGCTGACCGTGGCGGCAGCCCAGCTGTTCGGCAAGGGCACGGGCTCGGCGATCAATTTCGCGGCGGCCGTCGAATTCATGCACAATGCCACCCTGCTCCACGACGACGTTGTCGACGAGAGCGACATGCGGCGCGGCAAGCCGGCGGCCCGCATGGTCTGGGGCAACAAGGCATCCATCCTGGTGGGCGACTTCCTGCTCGGCCAGGCTTTCATGATGATGGTGGAAACCGGCGATATCGGCGCGCTCGGCGTGCTGTCCGCCGCTTCGGCGGTAATGGCCGAGGGTGAAGTGTTCCAGCTGGCCAAGACCGGCGACCTGACCACCACACCGGCCGACTATGCCGAAGTGATCCGCGCCAAGACCGCGGTGCTGTTCGAGGCGGCCTGCGAAGTGGGCGCCATGTCGGGCGGCGCCGATGCGGAGGGCCGCAAGGCACTCGCGCGTTTCGGGCTTGAACTGGGCAATGCGTTCCAGCTGGTCGATGACGTGCTCGACTATGGCGGGCAGTCCGGCACGCTGGGCAAGAATACCGGCGACGACCTGCGCGAGGGCAAGATGACCCTGCCGGTGATCCTGGCCTTGAGCGAAGGCAGCGAGGCCGAACGCGCCACCATCACCAAGGCGCTGGGCGATGCCGAGGCCACGGCCGAGCAGGTTGTCGAAGTGGTGGCGATCATGGAGCAGCACAAGACGCTGGCCCGCACCATCGACCAGGCGCATGGCCATGCCCGCGCGGCACAGCAGGCGCTGGACGTGCTGCCGGAGTCCGAGATGCGGGCGCTGCTGAGCGACGTGGTCGAATTCAGCGTGATCCGGGCCTACTAGGCGGCGATTTTTTCACATTCCACTGCGCGTCACCCTCGGGCTTGACCCGAGGGCTCTTCACTTATCGATCGGCACCCAAAGTACAGACCCCTCGGGTCAAGCCCGAGGGTGACGATCTGTGCGTTGGGGGCATTCGCGCTAGGGCACCAGCAATGGCGCAGCCGCGACCCAGTGATCCGGGTGCGCCGCGCGCATGACCTGGGCGGCCTGATGGGCCTGGCCGGAGGAGCCGAACAGGCCGAAGACCGTGGCGCCCGAGCCCGACATGCGCGCCAGGATGCAGCCCTGTGTCTCGGCCAGCTGGGCAACGATATCACCGATGATGGGCACGAGCTTGACGGCGGGCGGCTGCAGGTCGTTGCGGGTTTCGGCCAGCCAGATGCCCAGTTGCGCCGGGCGCGTCAGCGGCGAGGGCAATTCGGGCAGAGGATAATTGTCATGCGCCCGCAGCCGCCGGAACACGTCGGCGGTGGCCAGCGGCACCATGGGATTGACCAGCACCAGGTGGCAGGCGGGAAATTCGGGGAGCGGCGCCAGCACTTCGCCCACGCCGCGCGCGACCAGCGGGGCCGATACCAGACAGGCCGGCACGTCCGCGCCGAGGCGTGCGGCCATATCGGCGAGTTCGGCTACGGCGATGGGCTGGCTGGAAAGGCTCGCCATGAGGCGCAGGGCCGCCGCGGCATCGGCCGAGCCGCCACCAATGCCGGCTGCGACCGGCAGGTTCTTGGTGAGGCGCAGGGCCAGACCGGTCGCCACGGCCTCGGGCCAGCGGGCGCGGAAGGCGGCCACGGCCCGCGAGACCAGATTGCTTTCCCCGGCGCCCAGCCCGGCGGCAAAGGGCCCCGAGATGTGCAGGGTGTCGGCAGGGGCGGGAACCGCTTCGAGTTCATCGGCCAGGTCGGCGAAGACGACAAGGCTTTCGAGATCGTGATAGCCGTCCTCACGCCGACGCGTCACGTGCAGGGCAAGGTTTACCTTGGCCGGCGCGAGCTGGACGAAGGGTGCCGTCATGAGTGCTATTCGGTCTCGTTGGCTTCGGTCAGCCCATCGGCGAGCTTGGCCGCCACGCGCTCCTTGACGTTGCCGGTCTCATCGACCGAGGCGGCGACATTCCACTGGAACCGGGCTTCGAGCTTGCGACCGGCCTTCCAATAGGCATCGCCCAGATGGTCGTTGATCTCGGCATCGTTGGGGCGCAGCAGCACGGCGTGCTCGAGCGTCTTCACCGCCTCTTCGATGCGGCCAAGCTTGTAGAAGGCCCAGCCCAGCGAATCGACGATATAGCCATCCTGGGGCTGCGCCTCGACGGCCTTTTCGATCATTTCGAGGGCCGGCTCGAGGTTCATGTCCTGGTCGATCCAGCTGTAGCCGAGATAGTTGAGCACGGCCGGCTGATCGGGATTGAGCTCGAGCGCCTTGAGGAAATCGGCTTCGGCCTTGGGCCATTGCTTGGCCCGCTCATAGGCGATGCCGCGCACATAGTAGAAGCGCCAGTCGGCCGGGCTGTCGCCACCGGTCAGGGCCAGTGCCTTGCTATAGGCCTCGGCGGCCTCGAGATATTGCTCGTCATAGCGCAGCAGATCGCCCAGCACGGACACCGCGTCGAGATCGCCGGGGCGGCTGGTGACGATATTACCAAGACGGCGCAGGGCTTCGGGGCGATCGCCCTTGACGTCGAGGTTCTGCGCGATGCGCACCACGGCCGTCGGCTTCATCGGCGAAGTCACCGGCACGGCGTCATAGATGGCGTTGGCGGCGTCGTGCTGGTTGGCGCTATCGAGCAATTGCCCGAGGGCCAGCGCGATGACGTCGGCGGAGGGGTCGAGATAGAGCCCCATGCGCAGGAAGACCAGCGACAGGTCGAGACTGCCATCGCGCGACAGCGCAACGCCGATGCCATGGAACATTTCGGCGGCGCCGACCTGTACATTGGAGGCAAAGATGCCCGGGCGCTGGCCGGCCTCGATCTGCTCCTTGACGATGGTGACGACCGGATGGGTGATGCCCTGGTCCTCGAAAGCGGCGATCACGTCCCGCGCTTCTTCGGTGCGCCCGGCATTGGCCAGGATGCGCGCATAGACCTCGGCAATGCGGGCCACATAGGGCTCGGCCTCGAAGGCGCGGGCGGCCAGGGCAATGGCGCCTTCGGAATCGCCGGAGGCCTCGGCCATCAGCGCGCGGTGGAAGACGAGGAAGTCTTCGAGTCCCGACTGGCCGAGCTTGTCGAGCACGGCATCGGCTTCCGCCTTGCGGTTATCGCCCACCAGGGCCCAGGCATGCAGGATGCCAGCGGTGATGCCGGTGAAGCTGTCCTGCCCGATGGCACCCAGCATCTGCTCGGCAGCCGCATAGCGGCGCTCCTTGAGCGCCTCGGTGGCGACAACCAGCTCGGCCAGTTCGTTATTGGGGTCGAGCTCAAGCAGGTGCTTGGCGGTCGAGGCAGCCTGGCCGACCTGGCCATCGGCGGCATAGGCGATGAAGGCGCGCTCCACCAGCACCGGATTGTCCCAATCGGCCTGGGCGGCCTGGGCGAAATAGCGGGCCGCCTCGTCGGTGCGCAGATCCTGCAGCGCCTGCTGGCCGGCCATATAGGAGCCGGTGACGCTGATGCGGAACAGGGGGAGCAGGTTGAACTGGGTCAGGGGATTGGACTGCGCGGTCTGGACGGACTGGGCCGATTGCGCGGCCTGGACCATAGGGGCCGAGGTCGAGAGGAGGATGGCAACCAGCGCCGGACGCGCGAAGCGATGCAGAAGCGATATCACGAGGCTCGAAACTCCCTTGGCCGGTTGGGCCCGTTCTGGCGGCGAAGATTGTCCGTTTTGGGACCGCGCCGCAAGGGCGCGCCACATAGCGTGATCTCGGCGCCGCGCTACATTCCGCTATAGTTGGGGCCGCTGCCCCCTTCGGGGGGCACCCAGGTGATGTTCTGGGCCGGGTCCTTGATGTCGCAGGTCTTGCAGTGCACGCAATTGGCGGCGCTGATGCGGAAGACCGGAGTTCCGCCCTCCTCGGCCACTTCATAAACCCCGGCCGGGCAATAGAGCGGCGCCGGCTCGCCATATCTGGGCAGGTTGTCGCGGATCGGCACGGCCGGATCGGCAAGACGGAGATGAACCGGCTGGTCCTCGTCATGTGCCAGATTGGCGAGATAGACCGAAGAGGCGCGATCAAAGGTCAGCTTGCCGTCGGGCCTGGCATAGGTCCGGGGCGGCAGCACGCCCCTGGGCTTGAGCCCCTGATAATCGGGCGCGGTGTGGTGCAGCGTGCCGAGCAGCGAGCGCCGCAGGATGGCGGACGACCAGAGTTCGACGCCCGAGGCCAGGGCACCGACGAAGGTGCCGAGCCGGGTCCAGAGCGGCTTGACGTTGCGCACGCCCTGCAATTCCTCGGCAATGCCGGTGGCCATGACGCGATGGCCGAAATCGGCGATAAGGTCGTGCTGGCGGCCCTTGCCGATGGCGTCGGCCACGGCATCGGCGGCGCCGATGCCCGAGAGGATGGCGTTGTGAATGGCCTTGAGGCGCGGGGCATTCATGAAACCCGCCGCGCAGCCGATCAGCCCGCCGCCGGCAAAGGCCAGCGTGGGGACAGACTGCCAGCCGCCGGCCGTGACGGCGCGGGCGCCATAGCTGAGGCGGGTGGCGCCTTCGAGCAGCGGGGCGACCGATTTATGGGTCTTGAAGCGCTGGAACTCATCGAAGGGGGAAAGCGTGGGGTCCTGGTAATCGAGATAGGTCACGAGGCCCACATAGAGCTTGCGATCTTCGGCGTGGTAGACGAAGCCGCCGCCGGCCGTGGCATTGTCGAGCGGGAAGCCTAAATAGTGATCCACCCTGCCCTGCCGGTGCCGCTCGGCGGGGATTTCCCAGACTTCCTTGATGCCCAGGCCATATTTTTGCGGCTCGCGGGCGAGCTGATGTGTGGCAATGACCTGCTTGGCGAGGGAACCGCGGGCGCCTTCGGCGATCAGCGTATATTTGGCTTCGAGGGCAATGCCTTCGGCAAAGCCGGGCTTGGGATTGCCGTCATGGTCACGGCCCAGATCGCCGGTGATGATGCCGCGTACCGGGCCATTGCCGGTGCTCAGCACATCGACCGCCGCCGTCATGGGGAAGATGTCGACGCCCAGTTCGGCCGCCTGCTCGCCCAGCCAGCGCACCAGACTGCCCAGGCTCACGATCACCGCATTGGGCGTCTTGAGCTGGGGCGGCACCAGCATATGGGGCAGCGCGAAATCGTGCTGTTCGGTCAGGTAATGATAGGTGTCGGTGGTGACATCGGGGCCGACGGGGGCGCCCTTGAGCCGCCAATCGGGAATCAGCGCATCGAGCCCGACCGGGTCCATCACTGCGCCGGAGATTATATGGCCGCCGATTTCGGCCGCCTTTTCCACCACAGTCACGGCGATCTCGGGGTGGCGCTGCTTGATGCGGATGGCGGCAGCCAGGCCAGAGGGACCCGCGCCGACGATCAGAACGTCGGTCGAAAGGGTTTCGCGCGAACCGGCCTCTGCCATATAGGACTGCCTCAAGCTTGCATTGCCGTCTGGTCGCGCTGTCGATCCGGAACCGGTATCCACATTTGCCGACGGCGCTCCATGCGCGGCTGGCCGCGCCAAACGGGCTGTGACATAACAGAGAACATGGCTCAAGATCGACCGCTAAATCACGACGAAATGCTCGCCGTGCTCGACTGGTATCGGGCTGCGGGCGTCGACATTGCCGTGGGCGAGGAGCCGGTGGACCGCTTTGCGCAGCGCCCGCCGGCACGCGCCGTGCCGGCGCTGGCGGCAGTGGCGAGCCCGGCGGGCGAGCGGCCGGCGGAGGCGCCCATGCTGGGTGGCGACCCCGCAGAGGCGCGGAGCCTCGCCGCTTCGGCGCAGAGCCTTGAGCAACTTCAGGCGCTGCTGGGCGCCTATGACGACTGCGGGCTGAAACTGCGGGCAACGCAGCTGGTGTTCGCCGATGGCAATCCCGAGGCCGATATCATGCTGATCGGCGAGGCACCCGGCGCCGAGGAGGACCGGCAGGGCAAGCCGTTCGTCGGCAAATCCGGGCAATTGCTCGACCGCATGCTGGCGGCCATCGGGCTGGATCGAACCAGGGTCTATATCGCCAATACCGTGCCGTGGCGGCCGCCGGGCAACCGCACGCCGACGCCCGAGGAAATGGCGCTGTGCCTGCCCTTCCTGCATCGTCAGGTGGAACTCGTCGCGCCCAGGCTGGTGATGACGCTGGGCGGGCCGGCCATGCAGACGGTGTTTTCGACGACGGCGGGCATCATCAAGATGCGGGGCAAATGGTCGGACGTGACGATCGGCAACCATGCGGTGGAGGCGATCCCGACGCTGCACCCGGCCTATCTGCTGCGCAATCCGGCCGCCAAGCAGCAGGCCTGGGCCGACATGCTGGCGCTCAAGCTCAAGATGGTTGAACTGGGGTTGGGTTAGGCTCCCGGAGCCCCTGCCCCGACAATATCGGGCATGGCCGCAATTTCGCCCTGCCATTGCAGGAACGCCGCGCTATTGTCACCGTTGCGTGATTTGCAACGTTCTCCCGTCCCAGCACAGCCGAAAGCGTCATGGCCTCTGTAATCAAGATCTACGCCCTGTTCCTGGGTTCCGCGCTGTTGATGTTCGGCGGTGGCCTGCAGGGCCTGCTGCTGTCGGTGCGCGGCGCCGAGGAGGGATTTTCGCTGCTAGCGCTGGGCCTGATCGGCACGGGCTGGTCGGTGGGCTTTGTCGCCGGGTCGATCTCGGTGCCGCTGGTGGTGCGCAAGGTCGGCCATATACGGGCCTTTTCGGTGATGGCGGCCATCGGCACCATCACCATCCTGCTCAACCTGCTGCTGATCAACGATATCAGCTGGATCCTGCTGCGGGCCCTGTCCGGCTTCTGCTTTGCCGGGGCGGCGATGATCGTCGAGAGCTGGCTCAACGAAGTGGCCGAGAACAAGAGCCGCGGCACGATCTTTTCGATCTATGTGACCATCAACATGGCCGCCTCGACGCTGGGACAGATCGCCATGTCAGTGACCGGCACGGCGGGCTATGTGCCGTTCGTGCTGGGCGCCATCAGCTTCATCTGCGCCGTGCTGCCGACGGCGCTGACCTCGAGCCCGCAGCCGCGACCGCTGTCTTCGGCCAAGATCGATATCGGCCTGCTCTATCGCACCTCCCCGGTCGCCGCGATCGCCGCCTTTTCGGTGGGCATGGCCAATGGCGCCTTCGGCACGCTGGCGCCGGTCTATGGCTATGAACAGGGGCTCGATACGGGCGGCATCGCCCTGCTCTTCGCGGTAGCGGCGATTCTGGGTGCAGTCGCGCAGATCCCGTTCGGGCGCCTGTCCGACCATATCGACCGCCGCATCGTGCTGATCGGACTCTCGGGCTTTGCCGCCATTGTCGGCGCGCTCACCGTGCTCATCAATCCGGGCGCCAACTGGATGATGTTCGTGTTGTTTGCCGCCTATGGCTTTGCCGCCAATCCGATCTATGCGGTGGCCGTGGCGCATGCCAATGACTTTGCCAAGGATGGCGATTTCGCCAAGATTGCCGGCGGCATGCTGCTGATCCTGGGGATCGGGCTGGCCATCGGCCCGGCTGTCGCCTCGCTGATCATGGGCGCCTGGTCGCCGGTGGGCCTGTTCGTCGTGACGGCGGCCTTCCATGGCGCGCTGGCGGTTACCGCCTTCCTGCGCATGCGCATCCGCAAGGGGATCGACGCGGCCTATCGCGAGCCGTTCCAGCCGATGGGCGACCGCCAGGTGACGCCGGAAACCATTGTGCTCGATCCACGGGCTGATAGTGATAGCCCCGAGATGGGACATGCCGAAGCGCCGGTCCCGGATGAATTGGCGACCCAGAACGAGGATAGACGCGATGTTCAAGACGGCACGGTTTGAAGACCGGGCATTCAAGCCCCTTTCCATCGCCGTCATTGCCGTTTCCGACACGCGAACGCTCGAGACCGACACGGGCGGCGCACTGCTCAAGTCGCTGCTGGAGGCGGACGGGCATCATTGTGCCGGGCGCGTCGTGGTGCGCGACGATATCCAACTGATCCGCCAGGCCGTGCAGGGCTTTGTCGCCGACCCTTCGGTTGACGTCGTCCTCACCACCGGCGGCACCGGATTCTCTGGCCGCGACGTGACGCCGGAAGCCGTCGAGCCGCTGTTCGACAAGCGCATGGAGGGCTTTTCGGTGCTGTTCCACCAGTATTCGGCCACCACGGTGGGCACGAGCTCGCTGCAGTCGCGCGCCACGGCAGGGCTGATCGGCACCACCTTCGTCTTCTGCCTGCCCGGCTCGCGCGGCGCCTGCCGCGACGCCTGGGAAGGCATCCTCACCCACCAGCTCGACTACCGCCACAAGCCCTGCAACTTCGTCGAACTGATGCCGCGGCTGGACGAGCGCTAGCTCGCCAGCAGCTTGCGCTCGCGCAGCCAGTTCCGGACTTCGCCACAGGGATTGTCCGGGCTGACCAGTTCGGCAACCTTCTCGTAGAAGCGCTGCACCTTTTCCCAATCCGGCTCATCCGAGCTGTCGCGATAGGGCACGTCGGACTGTCCGACGTGAATGCCCTCATTGATGAGGACCTGGAAGTCGGTGATGTAGTGCGGCTCCAGCTCATTCCTCCAGATGTGGATGAAGGTCGGCAGGCAGCAGATTTCATACATCCAGACAATCCAGCTGGCGAAGACATCAGGCGGAATGATGCCTTCCCGGCGGAAGCGCAGTTCCATCTCGAACAGGTTGAGCAGCTGGCAGACATATTGTTCGAGGCTATAGGCAGCCAGCTTCTCGTCGGCGGTCGGATTGTCGCCGAGCGGCACAGGATCCTCAAACCAGAGTGCCTTGACCAGTTCGGGGTGGTTCGCCTCGAAGCGGAACAGATCCACCGAGGCAAATTCGAGCTTCTGATAGATAGCCTGCCCGGCTGACCGCTTCGCCTGATCGGCGGTGAACCTGTTGGTCAGGACCACCATGGTTGCCGCGATGATGATGCCCGCGGTCTGGGCCAGCGGCGCCACGAACTGCGCCAGCAGGCCGCCATCGAAGCCATCGCCCAGAGCCTGCGAGCGCCAGGCGCCCCAGGAAATCGCCGCAAGCAGGGCCGCGATGAACAGGCAACTGGATGACCACATCATCATGGCGTAACGAATCGAGCGATCGACGATCAGGCGGCTGACGCCCTGGAAGTAGACGCCCCCGGCAGCCAGCAGGCCCAGCGTCAGGATGGCAGAGCCGACCCACAGCGCGGTGGCCGAAAAGGCGATATGCGCGGAGACAAGGGTGACGATGACGAGGCCGACGAAAATGCCGATCTGTGCCCTGTCCTTGGCACGGAGCCGCCTGACATGCCGGTTGCCGATGGCCTGAAGGCGCTGATCATCCCGCCCATAGCGCAGGTAGATCACGAATAGAAATGTCATAACGCTGACTATTTCGAGGAGGACGACCACCGACTCCGCGATAAAACTCAATGCACTTCCCCCCAAACAGATTGCCCGCTACAATATCATGTCCATTATTACAGAAGTATTGGCAAAGCCGATGTGATGAAATAAATCGTGCGCCTTGCCGTTGTTGACCCCGCTTTCCAGGAAAGCGCGCGACAGGTTCGACGCCCGCATGTCGGCTAGGATAAAGTCGATCAGCTTGGTGCCCACACCCCGACCGCGAAGCGCGCCGTCGACAAGGATGTCCTCGATCACGCCATAGCTGCCATCGGCATGGACGTAGAGAACGATGGCGATCCCCGCCAGACGGCCATCTACCTTGGCAACGATCACCCCGTTCCATTCTGGGGCCGACAGGCGCAAGGTTGCGTCCTGGGCGAGTGCGTCCTGCAGTTCATTGCCGATGACGGCCTCGATATCGGGCACCCAGTCCCCTGCAGGGGTCGTGCGATTGCTCTGCAGTTCGGAGTGCGAAATGTATTCCGGGGTCAGATTGGCGCAGAAGAACTGAGCCAGTTCATCGGGGTCCGCCGTGGCATCGCAGATGGCTATCTCGACAGAATTGGGCAGTGCAGAAGGCATGGGTAATCACTCGCGACGGGAAGCGCCGATTTGTCGGGGACCCATCCCCGCTTGGCAAGCCTGAATCTCGCGGGTCGCCCCTGCCCCAGTTGCACCGCCAGCCGTGCCCACCAGGCTGCGCTGATACCGCCGCCGCACGCCCACCCAGCCGAGGATAACGTCATAAATTTCCACCATCATGTTAAACCTACTTTACATAACGCCAAAAATAGCAGATATCCCGTCATGTAGATTTTGCATACGGGGTTGGGTTATGGCCTTTCGGGAAAGAACGGCGTGGATCGCGGTGGTGACGACGCTGGTGGTGTGGAGTGTCTATTTTGCCTGGTTCTGGGTGGACGTGGCGGGCCAGCGGCTCGATGGCGGCGCGGTGTTGACGCGGTTCCTGATCACGATGGGTATTTCGCTGGTGGTGATGATCGGGCTCAATGTCGCGACCGGGGTGATGACCGCCAAGAATATCGAGACGCCGCCCGATGAACTGGAGCGGCTGATCGAGGCGCGGGCGGACCGGATCTGCTTCAAGCTGCTCGAAGTTCTGGTGCCTATCGGGCTTATTGGCGGGCTGCTGGCCACCGACACGATCCGCGCGGCATTTCCGGCCGATCCGGCCGGCAGCGTGGCGCTGATCTTTGCCAATGGCGTGCTGATGGCCTTCGTGCTGACCGAAGTGGTGCGCGAGAGCGTGCATATCGCTTCGTTCCGGATGACCGCCTGAATGGCCCCTCCCCCGATCAGCAACACGATCCGCCGGCTGCGCTTTGATCATGGCGAAATGACCCAGCAGGAGCTGGCCGACCGGATCGGCATGACCCGCCAGACCATCGCGGCGATCGAGCAGAACAAATATTCGCCCTCGCTCGAAGCGGCGTTCCGCATCGCCGAAGTGTTCGGCGTCGAGATCGGCGACGTCTTCCAGTGGAAGAAAGCCGTCAGCGGCTGAACGTGCCCACAGATTTGACCGCAATCCCGGCCCCATCCTTGCGGGCCGCGGGCCGACGCGCGCCCGAAAACCGGAGCATAAACACATGAAGACCGCCCTGCAGACAGAATATGGCGCGCCGAGCGTCGTCGTCATCGCCGAAACAGCCAAGCCGGTGCCCAAAGACAATGAGGTCCTGGTGAGGGTTATGGCCACCACCGTCACCTCCGGGGATTCCCGCATGCGAGCCTTCCGCATCCCGGCCGCCTTCTGGCTGCCAGCCCGGCTGTTCATGGGCATAACCAGGCCGCGCAAGGCGGTGCTGGGCGCCGAATTTGCCGGCATCGTGGAGGCCGCTGGCCAGTCGGTCAGCCGCTTTGCCGTGGGCGACCGGGTATTCGGCCTGCATGTCTATGGCTGCCACGCCGAATTCAAGGCGGTGCCCGAGGATGCCGCCATTGCGACGATGCCGCCGGGCCTGGGCTTTGACGCGGCCGCAGCCATCCCATTCGGGGCGCTGACGGCCCAGTTCTTCCTGCGCCGGGCCAATATTGCGGCGGGGCAGCGTGTGCTGGTCAATGGCGCATCGGGGGCGGTCGGCGCCTTCGGAGTGCAGCTGGCCAAGCACTATGGCGCGCATGTCACCGGCGTGTGCAGCAGTGGCAATGTCGCGCTGGTGCGCAGTCTCGGCGCAGATGCTGTCATCGACTATCAGAGCATGGACTTCTCGCGCTCGGGACAGAAGTTCGACGTCATCCTGGACACGGTCGGCAATGTCACGCTGGGCCGGTTCCGCCGGGCCACCACAGCGAACGGCGTTCTTCTGGCCGTGGACGGCGGCGGCACGGCGTTTATCCGGGCGGCGTGGACGCGGTTGTTCGGCAGCCGCAAGGTGATCGCCGCCGTCTCTGCGGACCGGCAGGCGGAGCTGGAGACCATACGCGACCTGGTGGCGGCGGGGATTGTCCTGCCCACAATCGACAGCCGCTATGCGTTCGATGACATCGCCGAGGCGCATGCCCGGGTCGACAGCGGCCGCAAGCGCGGGGCAGTGGTCGTGGACGTGGCGGCGGAACTGGCCATCGCCGCCGCCTGACACAGAAAAACGGCGCCCCATGGGGCGCCGTTCTCGATTCAGTGGCCGTGGCTCATGCAGGGGGCCGCTTCGGGCTTGCGCACGAAGAAGGCGGCCACCACGGCGAAGAGCGAGATCACCGCGCCGATCAGGAAGGCGAGCTGGATGCCACCGGCCAGCGCGCTGACCGGCTCCACGCCTTCGGCCGTCAGGCCAGCGGTGCGGATGGTCATCAGCGCGACGAAGAGGGCAATGCCGGCGGCGCCGGCCACCTGCTGGATGGAGCCGAGGATGGCGCTGCCATGGGAATACATTTCCATGCGCACCGAACCCAGAGCCGCGGTGAACAGCGGCGTGAAGACCAGGGCCAGACCAATGCTGATGATGATGTGGCCGGTCAGGATGGCCCAGACCGAGGTGTTCTGATCCACCCGCGTCAGCGCCCACAGCACGACAGACACCAGAATAGTGCCGGGCACGAGGAGCTTGGTCGGGCCGATGCGGTCATAGAGCCCGCCAACCGAGGGGGCCAGCAGACCCATCAGCAGGCCACCGGGCAGCAGCAGCAGACCGGTCTGCAGCGTGTCCAGACCCAGCACGTTCTGGGTATAGATGGGCAGCAGGATGACCGTGCCGAACAGCGCCATCATGGCGATGGCCATGGTCAGCACCGACACGGTGTAGTTGCGCGACAGGAAGGTGCGCAGGTCGAGCAGCGCCTTGTCCTGCCGTGACAGCACGATCTGTCGCCAGATGAAGACCGCCATGGCCACGAGGCCAACCACCAGGGGCAGCCAGATCGGGAAGGCCGCGCCGACATGCTCGCCTTCGCCCAGGCTCGACAGGCCATAGACGAGGCCGCCAAAGCCCACGGCCGACAGGATGACCGAGGCGATATCCAGCGGGGCATAGCGGGGCGTCGTGACATTCTGCATCTTGCGGGCACCGACAACCAGGGCCGCGATGGCGATGGGCAGCATGAGGATGAACATCCAGCGCCAGTCCAGATTGGCCAGGATGAAGCCGCCGATGGTGGGGCCGATGGCCGGGGCCACCGAGATGACGATGGAGATATTGCCCATGGTCTTGCCGCGCGATTCCGGCGGCACTAGGGTCATCACCGTGGTCATCAGCAGCGGCATCATGATGGCAGTGCCGACGGCCTGGATGACGCGGCCGAAGATCAGCAGTTCAATGCCCGGCGCGGCGGCGCAGATCAGCGTGCCGGCCGTGAAGATCGACATGGCCAGCATGAAGACGGGGCGCGTATTCATGCGCTGCAGCAGAAAGCCGGTGATCGGAATGACGATGGCCATGGTGAGCAGGAAGGCGGTGGTCAGCCACTGCGCAATATTGGGCTGCACCCCCAGGCTGTCCATCAGATTGGGGATGGCCACGCTCATCATCGTTTCATTGAGAAAGACGACGAAGGTCGATGCCAGCAGCAGGGCGATGACCAGCTTGTTGCGGGCCGCATCGGTCTGGTTCACCGGTGCCTCGGCCGGCATGGCGTCAAAAGTCGTTGCTTCGGTACTCATCAGATCCCTCGATGCTGAATATTGCTTGGTCACCAGGACGACGGGCGACGCCGGTGGGTTTCGACGTCACCGTGAAGTGTTTTTGCGACAACCGGTGTCAGCAGGCATATAGTTAGGCGATGGCTTTAGTAACGCCGCCGCAGGCATGGGTCAATACTAAATTATACGCTTAAGCGTTGATCGCGAGCGGGCCGCGAAAGGGTGCCGTTTCTAGGCCTGCCGCATTTCTGCGTCCAGTCACAGGAATGCAAATCTGGGCTGCGAAATCGTCTTTCGGCCCCTTCTCCGCAGGGAAGCTGCACCCATATATGGTCCAGGCGAGTGGTGCAGTTCTTGTTTTGTTCTCGTGGAACTGTTACATCCTGGGACGCGTTCTGCGGTCACGATTCGACTGTTGGCGTCCGGCAGGAGATCTCTCATGGCGCTCTATCAGGCCCCCTCGTTCGAAGCCCTGGAAAAACTCAGCCGCAGCCGCGACGCCGATCTGGCGCGGCGCGAACTGCTCGATCCCGACCGCATCCGCGGACGCGGGGCGCAGTCCAATCGCAGCGGTCGCTTCGAAAAGCAGACCCGCGAGGGGTTTGACGACGGCTGGGACAATGTCGAGCCGCTGTCGATCTTCGAGACCGTCGAACATGTCGAGCGCGCCAAGACCATCATCACGACCAATGACAGCCCGGATATCGGCTTCGAGCGCTCGATCAACGCCTACCGCGGCTGCGAGCACGGCTGTTCCTACTGCTTTGCCCGGCCGACGCATGCCTTTCTCGGCCATTCGGCGGGGATCGAGTTCGAGCGCGACATCTATGTGAAGGTCAATGCGGTCGAGGCGCTGCGAGCGGAACTGGCGGCCAAGAGCTATCGGGTCAAGCCCATTGCCATGGGCACCAATACCGACCCCTACCAGCCGGCCGAGCGCAAGCACAAGCTGACGCGCGGCATTCTCGAAGTGATGCTGGAAACGCGCCATCCGGTGATGATCACCACCAAGTCATCGCTGATCATCCGCGACCTGGACCTCCTGACCGAGCTGGCCAAGCTGGGCCTCGTCAAGGTGGCACTGTCGATGACCTCGATGGACCATAAGCTGAGCCGCAAGATGGAGCCGCGCGCCTCCTCCCCTGCCCGGCGGCTGGAGGCCATAAGGCTCCTCAGCGAAGCGGGTGTGCCGGTGGCGGTGTTTGCCTCGCCGATGATTCCGGCGATCAACGACATGGAACTGGAACGCATTCTCGACGCCGCCAAGGCGCAGGGGGCGGTCAGCGCCTCGATGATCCTGCTGCGGCTGCCGGGGGAAGTGCGCGACGTGTTCCGCGAATGGCTGCTCCGCCATTTCCCCGACCGGGTGCGGCATGTACTGGCGCTGGTGCGCGATACGCGCGGCGGCAAGGATTATGACTCGCGCTGGGGCACGCGCATGACGGGCGAAGGCCCCTATGCCACGCTGCTGCGCCAGCGCTTCGACAAGGCGCGCGAACGCTATGGCCTCGACGCCAAGCTGCCCGGCCTGCGCAATGACCTCTTCATCGCACCCCGGCTCGAAGAGCGGCAGATGAGCCTGTTCTAGCGTCAGAAGCGATCAGGCCTGTGCCACTCTGCTGGAGATGAAGGTCCGTACCGCCGGATCGTCGTAGCTATCGGCGGACAGGACCGCGCCGGCGGCGATCATGTCTTCGTGGAGCAGGCTGGTGCGGATGCCGATGGTTGCCAGCCCGGCGGCCGTGGCCGAAGCAATGCCGGTGCGCGAATCCTCGAAGGCGACCGAGGCCTCAGCGCTGGCGCCGAGCAGGCGCAGGCCTTCGAGATAGGGCAAGGGATGGGGCTTGCCATGGGCCAGTTCCTCGCCGATCACCAGGGCGCGGAAGCGGTGGCGAATGCCCAGCCCGTCGAGGATCAGGTCGGCATTGGCGCGCGGCGCATTGGTCACCGCCGCCATGGGCAGGCCGGCGCCATCGGCCATGTCCATCAGCGCGAAGAGCCCCGGAACCGCATGGATGGCCGAGCGCGCGAGATCGCGAAAAGTCTCCTCCTTGCCGCGCAGCACCTCCATGCCGTCTGCTGGCGACAGATGCGGCACGAAGCGGCGGGCGATGGCCTCATTGGCGAGGCCCTGCAATTCCAGGGCGAAGCGCGGCTTGTCGAAGTGGTGGCCATAGGGCGCGAAGGTGCGGTTGAAGGCCTCGAGATGCAGCGGATCGGTATCGGCCAGCGTGCCGTCGATATCGAACAGCAGCGCGGCGCCTGGCTTGAGGATCATGAAGAGTTCCGGGGACGAGAGGGAGCCGCGCGGAACCGATAGCAAAAGCGCGCTGACGTCAATCGCTGCTAGTACTGGGCGAGCTTGCGCGCATGGCTGGCCATGAAATCGAGCGAGGCCAGCACGCCGCGCAGCGAAAGCCGCACCTCTTTGGTGTCCCCGCCGTTGAGGGGCACTGTCACCACAACCGCATTGCGCTCGCCCATCTGCTCGATCAGCGCCGCCTTGCGGGCGGGGTCGGCGACATAGAACTGGTTGACCGTGTTGTAGCGGGTTTCGAGATCGGTGGCGAAGCTGAGGCGCTCGGGCGGTTCGCTGCCGAAGGCCAGCAGCAGCGGGCGGCGGGTGTCGGTCTCGACATCGTCGGCGGCAACGGTAAAGGCCAGATCGAGATCGCCCGTGAGGCGATTGCGCAGGATGGTGAGTTTGTAGGCGGGCAGGCCGGCGCTGTTGAGCTCCTGGCTGCCGGTGCTGGCAAAGCAGGAAAAGCCGTAGTAATCGGTCGCGTCCTCGTCGATGGCGTCGGGACAGGCGGCCAGCCAGTCGCGGTTATACTCGCGCCATTCGCCGAAGGGATGGTGAAAGGGCGCGGCGGCGGCCGGCATGGCCGACAGAGCTGCTATCGCCAGGATGGCGCCGTATCGGAAGATCATCTCGTCTGGGCTCTCGCTGGTTGCCCCCCAGCGCGCGCACTATAGCAGAGCCCAAGCCAGGCGACAGGGCCTAGCCCTGTGAATATGAAGGAGAATTCGGCATGACGCGCATCGAGCATAATGGCCTCGTCCTGCTGGAGCTACCGCTCGACGGCCCCCTGCTCGCCACCGAGCAGGACGCTGTCGACATGATCGGGGAGACCTATGGCACCGGCGCCGACATGATCGTCGTGCCGCTTGCCCGGCTGGACCCCGGATTTCTCGACCTCAGGAGCGGCATTGCCGGCATCTTCTTCCAGAAGATGCAGAACTATCGCCTGCGCCTCGCCATCATCGGGGACATTGCCGCCCAGACAGAGGCCAGCAAGGCGCTGCGCGACTTCGTGTTCGAAACCAACCGGCACGGCAACCACCGCTTCGCGCCCGACCGGGAAGCACTGCTGGCGCGACTGTAACGGCCGCCGGTTGACTTGACCGGCCCGAGGGCGATGCTGGCGGCATGCTGTTTGATTCGACCCCGCAGACCGAGCCCGACTATCGCCACGAGCTGGAACTCCAGACCAGTGGGGCCCGCGTCGTTGCGGGGGTCGACGAGGCCGGGCGCGGGCCGCTGGCCGGGCCGGTGGTGGTGTCGGCCGTGGTGCTGGACGCAAGGGCCATTCCGCAGGGGCTCAACGATTCCAAGAAGCTGACCGAGGAGCAGCGCGAGCTGTTGTTCGAGCAGATCATGGATACGGCGCTGGCCGTCTCGGTGGTCGTGGCGCCCCCCTCGATCATTCTCAGCCGCAATATTCGCGGCGCGACGCTTTGGGGCATGGCGCAGGCAGCCAACAGTCTCGGTATCCGCCCCGACCGGGTGCTGATCGACGGGCGCGACGTGCCGCTCGGCCTGCCCTGCGAAGGCCTGGCGCTGATCGGCGGCGACGGCCGCAGCGTGTCGATCGCGGCGGCCTCCATCGTCGCCAAGGTGACGCGCGACCGCATGTGCAAGATCATGGATTGCGACGCGCCGCATTTCGGCTTTTCCGGCCACAAGGGCTATTCGACGCCCCAGCATATGCGCGCACTGGTGGAGCATGGGCCCTGCCGGCACCACCGCGAGGAATTCGCGCCGGTGGCCGAAGCCTGGGCGCGGGTGCGTGGCGTGGTTCTGGTGGCTTGAGTTTGGCGGGCGTGGCGTCGCGCCGAACAACCGCATCCGACCCCTCTTAACCTCCCGCTAACCCTATGAAATCACGCTCCATTAACCCTGGCGTTCTATAACGGACGGGTTAGTACTGCGTTAGGGTTAAGTGTATGTTGCGTACCGCGCGTAGGGCTGTCGAGGCAGCTGCGGAAGAGGCTCCGCGCCTCCCGATCGATACAATTCTGGTGGGCGATTGCATCGACCACATGAATGCCTTGCCGGCTGGCTCGGTTGATCTCATCTTCGCCGATCCGCCCTATAACCTGCAGCTGGAACAGGGCCTGACGCGGCCCGACCAGAGCAAGGTCGATGCGGTGGATGACGAATGGGACAAGTTCGAGAGCTTCGCCCATTACGACAATTTCACCCGCGCCTGGCTCAAGGCCGCAAGGCGGGTGCTCAAGCCCGACGGGGCGCTCTGGGTCATCGGCAGCTACCACAATATTTTCCGGGTCGGCACGGCGCTGCAGGATCTGGACTTCTGGATGCTCAACGACATCGTCTGGCGCAAGGCCAACCCGATGCCGAATTTCCGCGGCACGCGCTTTACCAATGCGCATGAGACGCTGATCTGGGCCGCCAAGAGCCAGAAAAGCCGCGTCACCTTCAACTATGAGGCCATGAAGCTGGCCAATGACGACACGCAGATGCGCAGCGACTGGCTGTTTCCGCTCTGCACTGGTGCCGAACGCCTCAAGGATGAGGATGACGGCAAGGTCCATCCGACCCAGAAGCCGGAAGCGCTGCTGTTCCGCATTCTCAATGCCACGACCAAGCCGGGCGATGTCGTACTGGACCCGTTCTTCGGCACCGGCACGACGGGCGCCGTGGCACGCAAGCTGGGCCGGCATTTCATCGGCATCGAGCGGGAAGACGCCTATATCAATGCAGCGCTGAAACGCATCGCGGCGATCCGCCCCGGCGTGTTCGAAGCGCTGCAGTCTGTGACGCCCAAGCGCAAGGAAACGCGCATCCCCTTCGGCTCGCTGATCGAGCAGGGATTAATTGAACCGGGCACGCAACTCTTCGACTTAACGAAACGTTACTTTGCCATGGTTCGTGCAGACGGCTCACTTGTCTCCGGCACCCACCAGGGCTCCATCCACAAGGTTGGCGCTTTGGTCCAAGGCGCCGAAGCATGCAACGGGTGGACCTTCTGGCACCACGAACAAAACGGGCGCACCAGCCCGATAGATGAACTCCGCACGGGCATCCGTGCAAAACTTGATTTGCTTTCTGCCTGATCCTGACCTCCAATCACGTCTCAGGCTCTTGACTAGGCCGCTGGTTTGCCCCAGCGGCCTTTTTGTTTGTGCTGAGAAGGCGTGCCCGTGGCAGGACGAACTGGACGCGTACGGGTTTGGCTTCCAATCCCAAACTGCCGGATCAGCGAAATATGAAAGCCATCCGGACGCTTCGGGCGATCCCTGCCCTTCTCTAGACTGAGCCGAAGTCCGGGCCGCCCTGGTTGCTCAACTTAGCGAGCTGACGCTGGATGTTGGGAGAGATGACGCCAGAGTGCAGACAACGCCGCCGGGCGCATAGTCGATGCTAACCTCCCCTTCAAAGTCGGCCGCCAGCACTCGCGTGATCAGTCTTGAGCCGAAGCCCTTGAGGGTAGGTTCTGCAACCGGGGGGCCGCCAGTTTCACGCCAGGTAAAGCGAAACGCCCCCTGATTTGCGGCGTCGGCAGTGCCCAAGGACCAATCGATCAGGACCTTGCCACCGGGGACCGACAGGGCTCCATACTTTGCCGCGTTGGTGGCAAGTTCATGGATCGTGAGGGCCATTGAGAGGGCTTGTCTGGCCCCCAGTTCGACAGGTGGGCCGTCCAGCACAATGCGGTCCGGTCCCGCCATATGCGGGCTCAGAGCCTTCTGCACGACCGACTGCATCGGTGCGCCGCTCCACGCCTTGGCGGTCAGAATGTCATGGGCATTGCCAAGCGCCTGCAAGCGCGCGGAAAAGGCAGCTCTCCTGTCTGCGATGTCGTCGCCCCTCAGCGTCTGGGATGCAATGGCGCTGACCATGGCGAGCGTGTTCTTGATGCGATGCTGCAGTTCGGCGCCAAGCATTGCCTCCCTCGCCTCGGCATCCTTGCGTTGGCTGACGTCACGAACCGTTCCGATAAGCCGTTTGCCACCCGTCGAAGCCAATGCCTGCGCGCGAGCGTGAATCCAGACGTGTGGGGCTCCCTGCCCTGAGACGATGCGGTATTCGACGTCCATGATACCGTCGCCAGCGGGATCCATGGCTTTGGCAGCCTCAGCTGCCAGCCTGGAGCGGTCTTCCGGGGCAAGCCGAGCCAGGAATTCCTCGAAGGAAGCCTTCTTGCCCGCCGTGCCCCCTAACATCTCGACGGCACGGTCATCGCCGATCAGATCAACGAACTTTCCGTCGATGACACGGCATTGCCAGACGCCCATTTCCGCGGCGGCCAGGGCAACCTTGGCTTGAACCTGGCTCTCTCGTGCGGCCATCTCCGCCGTTCGGGTCTGGGTTATGTCGGTCGAAATCGACAGGATGTGGGTTGGCCGCCCATCCGCGCCCAAAACCGGCATCACGCGAACATCCCAGAACTTGGAATTGCCCTTCACAGTGCTGGCGGCACTGAGGAAGCGAGCGGGCTTTCCGTTGCGGCAGGCCTCGATTGCCGCTTTGGCAGCAACGTTTCCCTCGTCCAACCAGAAATCAGGCCAGGGGCAGCCCTTGAGAGCAGGAAAGTCATCGACTTCCATGACGCGTTTTCCGCCCTCGCTCATAAACTGAAGGCGGCCATCGAGGTCCAGGATCTTGATGCAGTCGTCGCTGCCAGACAGGAGAGCTACGAGCAGTGCTTCATTGCCGACAAGTGCTGGATCCGCCGCGGTGAGTTCTTCATTCAGGGCGCTGATCTTTTTGCCAGGCAGTTCCGACATGCACGAACTCCGGTTGGAGCCACAGGGTTAGCATGTTCAACCGAGAAGCAGAAACGATAGAGACGCCTTGGCGGGCTCGGGCTACCAGTATCCGGAGCCAAGCTTGCGCCGCCGGTCCAGTGTCCTGAACGCAATGACCTCAGGCCATTCCGCCCTCCTGACTTTGGCGTGTGGTCGCCTCATCGATCCTCTCCGCCAGGGCCGCGCTCACCGGCACCATTGGCAGGCGCATTTCCGGGCTGTCGATCAGGCCTGTGCGCCACAGCCAATACTTGATCGCGCCGGGGCTGGGTTCGCTAAAGAGCAGGCGCGGCAGGTCGGCGAGACTTTGCCAGGCGGCCAGGGCGCCGGGCTGGTTGCCGGCCAGCATCTGCTCCCGAATGGCGACGAAGGCTGCGGTGCGAATGTGGGCCGAGGCCAGGACGGCGCCATCGGCACCCTGGGTCAGGGCTGAGTAGTAGAAAGGGTCCTCGCCGGTCAGTACGGCGAAACCGGCCGGCTTGTGACGCACCAGATCGAAGGATTGCGCGGGGTCGGCGCAGCAATCCTTGACGCCGACGATGTTGGGATGCCCGGCGAGCCGCAGCATGGTCTCGTTGCCGAGGTTGACCCCGGTTCGATAGGGAATGTTGTAGATCAGGATCGGCCTGGCCGTGCCGTCGGCCAGGGCCGAGAAATGCGCGAACAGGCCCAGCTGGGATGGCCGCGTGTAATAGGGACAGGCGATGAGATAGCCATCGATTGCCCAGTTGGCCGTGTGGTCCAGCGCCTTGGCGAGCTTGCGCGTATCGCTGCCGGAGAGCCCCAGATAGACAGGCACATGCCGGCCTGCCGCGTCCAGCGCCGCCCGGGTGATCGATACGAGGCGCCCGGTTTCGTCGTCATCGAGCGCCATACCCTCCCCTGTCGTGGCGCCCAGGATGAAGCCATCGAGCGGCTGGGCAGCATAGTGGGCGACGAGCCGGCGCAGCGATCCCTCATCGAGCGCACCGTCGCGGAACGGAGTTATCAGCGGCAGCCAGATGCCCTGCAGTGCCGATCGGCTGGTTTCCATAGTCCATCTCCTTTGGGCCGGAGACGGAGTGCGCACAAAAAAGCCCCGTCGAAACCGGCGGGGTCAATCTGATCGATGTGCTTGCTAATCCCTGCGCGCGACGACCATCAGCCCCTATGCGGGGGCTTTTTTCGAGGCCTTGAAGTTGGTGCGGCGGCAGGTCATGCCGTCAAGGTCGGCCAAAGCCTGCAGATTGTCAATCTGGCCAGGCTGGCGCCGGTCAGACCCTTGAGCCGGCAGAAGCGTCGCCAGCGAGCAGGCGCGCCATGGCGTCGGTGATGGCGTGATCATCATAGGGTTTGGAAAAGAAGCTACTGCCACCGGGCAGGCTGCTTTCTTCGATGATGGCGGCGCCGGACGCGACGATCAGCCTGACCGGCGGCCAGCGGTCCCGGATGTAATGGGCCAACTTTATGCCGTCCATTGTCCCGGGCATCTGCACATCGGTGAAAACCAGATCGACATCGCCCCGTGACTCGAGGATGGCGATGGCCTCATCGGCATCGCGCGCCTGCAGCGCTTCGTAGCCGGCTGCCAGCACCAGATCGACCGCACCCATGCGAATGATCGTGCTGTCTTCGACCACCAGTACGACGGCCTTGCCTTTATTCATTGCTTACTCGGGTAACTGGGCGGAGCCACACAGGCCAGGCCAGTAGGGTAAAGCGATTGGGAAGCAATTGAGTTCCTATGCCGCGCTGGGAAGATCGGCCTGCACAGCGGCATCTTCCTTGTGGCTGATGGTGACGGCAGTGCCGGGGCCGGCATCGCTCACGGCGATTTCGCCCAGCAGGTTCTTGGCGAGCGCCTCGACGATGCCGCTCCCCAGTCCTGCCTTGGGTGCATCCTCGCCCGAGGGCATGCCGATGCCGTTGTCGGTGACGGAAAGGGTCCAGTCGTCGCCCGAGGATCGATAGTCGACCAGTATCTTGCCGTCCCGCTCATCGGGGAAAGCGTGCTTGAGGGCGTTGATGACCAGTTCGGTCACGATCAGCCCCAGGCTCACGGATATGTCCGCCTCAACGGCGCTGTCATCGACCGTCACCTCGATCGAGAGGCGTTCGGGGTCAGCGATCATGGACGCGCCAAGGCTCAGGCAAAGCTGATTGAAATAGCTGCGGACTTCGACATTGCCGTCGCTGGAGGTGGAGAGCTGGCGCTGCAGGGCCGCAATGGACATGACGCGGTTATGGGCGTTCTGCAGATGCCCCCGCGCCTCTTCCGACTGCACCCTTCGCGCGCTCTGCATGAGGACGCTGGCGATGATCTGCAGGCTGTTCGCCACCCGATGCTGAACCTCCTGGAGCAGCATGGCCTTGTCGCGGACCAGATTGTCTTTCAGTCGCGCCTCGGCGCGCATGTCGGTCACATCGGTAATGGCCACAAGCAGGCGGATATTGTCAGCGTCGCCGTCATCGAGCGTGCGTGCATTGACGACGAGCTGCCGCGCCTTGTGGTCCGGGCGCACGAGGTCGATTTCGTAGGCTTCGATACGCGCACTGCCCGACGCGGTCGCCTTCAGCAGGGAAACCAGCTTGGGCATGGCCCATTCGCCGGCCCCGAGCTGGCCCAGGTGCCGGTCCAGAACTGCTGCAGGATCGATCTCGAAGGCGCGGCAGAAGGATGCGCTGGCGGCAATGACCCTGAGATCTTCCGTCAGGAACAGCAGCGGCTCGTTGGATGACACGACAACAGCGAGAGTGCTCGGCGCTTCGGAATGCACAGTCGGCGGCTTTGGCATGAAGTGGCCCTCAGGGGCCGAAGACCCGCAAAGCGGATCATTACTCGGCAACAATGCCGATCAGCCCGCAATGGCGGGCTCGACGTGTGTATCCTAGCATGCCTCGTGAAAAGCAGCGCCATGCCAAATGGAGATCGGGATAACGATGGAGCGAGGCGCGGATATCCCTTAACGATAACAGCCAGTTGTCGCCATCCGTCCCGATCCGGAAGGACCGTGTTAACCCGTCACCCCCACCATGCCTGCCGTGACTTGGGGTGCGGGGGCGCACAATGTCCGCCATGGTCGGGCTCAACATCGTCATCGCTGCCATACTCGGCTTTCTTGCCCTGCTCTGTGCCGTGGCCAGTCTGGCGCTGCGGCGCAATGAGCCGCTGGCCTGGCTGGCGGCGGCGCTTGGCGTCGGCACGACGCAAACGCTGATCGTCACCTTTGCGCCCGGCACGCCGCTGGAATTCATCTCCGCCATGGTGATGGCGCCGCTCGGCTTCTGGCTGGCCAACTGCGCCATCCACGCCATGATGTCCGAGAAGCGCTGGCGGCGGGCGTTCAACCTGGCCTTTGCCGGATTGTGCGCCATTGCTCTGGCGCTGTTTACCGTCGGCGCACCGTTCTTCTACCAGGTCCTGTTCGTGCAGCTCGCGTGCTGCCTGGCCATGATCGATGCCGGCCTGCGCATTGTGAGCCGGCTGCGCTGGCGGGTGCTGGACATTTCCCTGCTCATATCGGTCTGCCTGCTGGCGCTGCTCAGGATCGCGCGTCTGCCGCTGCTGGTCTGGTATTTCGGGCCCGGTATCGAATTTACCGGTTTCAACGGCTCATCGATGGAGCTGGCCATGCTGGCGGGCGAGAGCTTCCTCACCCTGGGGATCATCACGCTCGTGATCTCGGCGATCATCGCCGACACGATCGAGACATTCCGGCTGCAGTCCGAACGCGACGGGCTGACGGGCCTGCTCAACCGCCGGGCCTTCGATGCGCTGGCCGGCGTGACGGCAGCCAGGGGCGGCGCGGTGATCTTCTGCGACATCGACCATTTCAAGCAGGTCAATGACCGCTTCGGCCACCAGGTTGGCGACGAGGTGATCTGCGCCTTTGCCAGCGTCATGGCGCGGACCGGCTATCAGGCAGGCCGTATCGGCGGGGAGGAATTCGCGCTGCTGCTGCCCGGCATGTTCATGCAGGAGGCGCTCGATGTCGCCGAGATGATCCGCACCCGCTTTCATGCCGGCGGCGACATACCCGAGATGCCTGCAGGCACCAGGGTCAGTGCCAGTTTCGGCGTGGCCGGCTTTGCCGGGGGCACGCCACCGTCATCGGCATTCGACCGTGCCGACGCCGCGCTCTACCGGGCCAAGCATGAGGGGCGCAACCGCGTCTGCGCCGACCTGGATGGATCGGGGCACTATGGGGCAAAGGACCTGCTGACGGCGTGACGCGGGCCGGTTATTGCACCGGCCAGAGGATCTCCGTCTTGATCTGCTCGGGCGGGCTGTCCGGCGGGCTGCAATAGACTTCCCACATATCCTGCGCAGCGGTGAGGCCGCGGGCCTTCATCTCCTCGGTCATGGCATTGTAGGTCTGCACCACCGTGTCATACGGCCCCATATGCACCGCCTTCATATTGCGGCCCGATGGCGTCTGGCCGGTCTGAAGGCCGGCCGCCTTGAGCTTGTCGAGTTCGTCGGGGCGGGCGGGAAAGCCGAGTTCGAAGGTCGTGGTCTTCTCGTCATAGGCGGTGTAGTGGCACATCGGCATGCCCGCCATGCGCGCACCGGACTGGCCAAAGGCCGCGCCCAGCCGGTCGAAGCCCTGCCCCATGGCCTGGGCGATGTCGGACATGGGCGTGGTCATGGTGATATAGGCAAAGGGCTCTGGCTTGAGCGTGACGATCGGAAAAGCTGGCATCGGATGCTCCTCATGCTGGTCGTTCCAGCTTGCACCCAAATGGCCCTCCGGTAATTGATCCAGGTCAGGCAGCAGGCAATTGCCTAGTCGAGCCCTGCCGCGGCCAGCACTTTTCTGAACAGGGTGGGCAAAGCCTCGCCCTTGAGCGCGCGCGGCGGCGCCCACCAGCCGCCATCGAGCCCATCGGCCGGCACCTGCGCCGACCAGATTTCCAGCTCGAGCCGGAAATGGGTGAAGACATGCACCACCTGCCCCCGATGCTGCCAGGCGCCGGTCACCGGATAGTCCGCCACCGGCAGGTCGGCGGCCCAGGCCGAGCCGGGCACTTCGGTCATGCCACCCAGCAGGCCCTTTTCGGGCCGGCTCTGCAGATAGACGTCGCCATCGGCGTCGCGCATCACGTAGGCATGACCCTTGCGCACCGGCCGTTCGGCCTTGACCGGCTTGACGGGATAAATGGTCGGATCGCCCGCCTTGGTGGCCGTGCAGCCCGGCTGGATCGGGCACAGCATGCAGGCGGCCATGCGCGGCGCGCAGATGGTGGCGCCCAGATCCATCATGGCCTGGGCAAAGTCCCCTGCCCGCTCGGGCACCGCGGCCTGCAGGGCGGCGCGCAGCTCCTCCTTGGCCTCGCGCACCGGGACGGGCAGCGCGTAATAGCGCGCCAGAACGCGGTCCAGATTGCCATCGAGCACGGCGATGGGTTCGTCAAAGCAGATGGCGGCAATGGCGGCGCTGGTATAGGCGCCGATGCCCGGCAGGGTCTGCAGGCCAGCCGAGGTCTGCGGGAACACGCCGGCATGCTCGTTCACCACGGCCTGGGCGCAGGCATGCAGGTTCCTGGCGCGGGCATAGTAGCCAAGGCCGGCCCATTCCTTGAGCACGCTGTCGAGCGGCGCCGCGGCGAGATCGTGCACGGTCGGCCAAAGGCTGGTGAAGCGCAGGAAGTAGTTCTTCACCGCCGCCACCGTGGTCTGCTGCAGCATCACCTCGCTGAGCCAGATACGGTAAGGGTCGGGCCCGATCCCACGTGCCCGATCGGCCGGGGCAATGCGCCAGGGCAGCTCGCGCGCATGCCGGTCATACCAGGCGAGCACAGCCGGGGCATCGATGGGGGCGGGATCGGGAAGATACATGGGAACCGGATAACTGGTCATGTGACGACCCTCAAGAGGGAGTGGGTCACTTCCCGTTCAATCGCTCTGGTCTCTTCCGCCGCGACCAGTATCCACACCGGGGCTAAACAACCCCCACCCTTGATCCCTCCCCACAAGGGGGAGGGAGACGATGGAACTGAGACGGCGGAGCTGGCGCCTCCCTCCCCTCGATGGGGAGGGAATGAGGGTGGGGTGATGGGAGCCACCGGCCCATAGACGCACCCTTGTTATGTGAGGTGAAGTCGGTCTACTCCACTGTTATGGCCAAGGACGATCTCCCCGAACCGAAACGCCGCAATCGGACGATGAGCGTCGCCGATGTGCTGAGTGGCGCGCTCGATCCGGTCTTGAAGAAGCGCGGCTTTGCCAGCCGGGACATCATCGCGCATTGGTCGGTGATGGCGCCCAAGCCCTATGACACCGTGGCCATTCCCGACAAGCTTAGCTGGCCGCGCGGCGAGCGTGGCGCCGAGGGGGCGACGCTGGTGCTGCGCTGCGTGCCGGGACATGCCATGGCCATCGCCCATGAGGGGCCCAAGATCGCCGCGGCGATCAACCGCTATTTCGGCTTCGTGCTGGTGGGGGCGGTGCGCCTGTCGGCAGAGCCGTTCACCCCCGGTTCAGGCCGCAAGGAGCAAAAACCGCTCCAACCGAGCCAGAGCGTGATCGCAAAGGTCGGGGCCCAGGTGGCCGATATTGCAGACGACGATCTGAGGGAAGCGTTGCGGACTCTGGGTCACGCGCTATCCAGCAGATCGGGGCGAAGCGACTAGCCATTGTCGCGACAGTGGAACCGCACTGTTCACGTCGGGTTGATGGCTGTGCCCACTTGCCCACACAATTGCCGCGTGTAGTGTCGCGCGCAACAAAACAGGAGCGTTAGTCGTGAACTTTAACCGCCGTGACACCCTCATCCTAGCTGCGGCCGCGTCGGCCCTGAGCCTTTGCGGGGTGGCCACCGCCAGCGCTGCCGAAGGCGACATGGTGGATGTTGCCAAGCTGCTGGCGCCTGCCGGCGGGGTTGCCGACCACGTCATGGGCAGCGAGACCGCGCCCGTCACCGTCATTGAATATGCCTCGCCGACCTGCCCGCATTGCGCGACCTTCTCCAATGACGTGCTGCCGGGCTTCATCGAGTCCTATGTCGATACCGGCAAGGTCAAGCTCATCGTGCGCCCCTTCGTGCGCAACGTGCTCGACGCGGCCGTGTTCATGCTGGCCGAGGCTTCCGGCCCGACCAATTACCACAATGTGCTGTCGACCTATTTCAAGACCCAGACCACCTGGGCCAGCTCGCAGACACCGCGCGACGCCATCCTCGAAATCGCCAAGCAGCTGGGCTTTACCCAGGAAACTTTCGACGCTGCATTGACGAATCAGGAACTGTTCACAGGGATGGAAGCCTTGCGCGAACAGGCGCTGGATGAATTTGGTCTGGCAGGCACCCCGACATTCTATGTCAATGGCAAGACACTCACCGGTGACAAGACGCTCGAGCAGCTCGCCGCTGAAATCGATCCCCTTGTTCCTGCCGATTTCGTTGCCACGACCGGCGCCGCTACAACCGCTGCCCCGGCAGCAGCCGAGCCCGCCGCTGCCCCTGCACCCGCTGCAACAACCGACGCCATGTCCCCGGCCGGCGGCGCGATGGCTCCAGCCGACCCTGCCGCGACGCCAGCCACCCCTGCGCAGTAACGACCTCACCAATGTGGTTCCCTTCTCCCCGCGCGGGAGAAGGGAGAAGTGAAGTTCTCCCGCCTCAAGCTGCATGGCTTTAAATCCTTCTCCGACGAGATGACCCTGGTCATGGAGCCGGGATTGACCGGCATTGTCGGGCCCAATGGCTGCGGCAAGTCCAACCTGGTCGAGGCCATGCGCTGGGTGATGGGCGAAAGCTCCTACAAGGCCATGCGCGCCTCGGGCATGGATGACGTGATCTTTTCGGGCTCGGGCAATCGGCCGGCGCGCAATTCGGCCGAAGTCACGCTTGTCCTCGACAACAGTGATCGCACCGCACCAGCGGCCCTCAACAATGCCGACATTCTCGAAGTCACCCGCCGCATCGAGCGCGAGGCCGGCTCGGTCTATCGCGTCAATGGCAAGGAAGTGCGCGCCCGCGACGTGCAGCTGCTGTTTGCCGATGCCTCGACCGGCGCCCATTCGCCGGCCATGGTGCGGCAGGGGCAGATCGGCGAGCTGATCGCCGCCAAGCCCACCGCCCGCCGCGCTCTGCTCGAAGAAGCGGCCGGGATCTCGGGGCTGCATTCCCGCCGGCATGAGGCCGAGCTGCGGCTGCGCGCGGCCGAGGCCAATCTCGAGCGCGTCGACGACATCATCGCCCAGGTCGAGACCCAGCTCGAAACCCTCAAGCGCCAGGCGCGCCTCGCCACCCGCTATCGCTCGCTCAGCGGCGACATCCGCCGCGCCGAGGCGACGCTATATCATATCCGCTGGGTGGCGGCCCGCTTCGCCGAGAAGGAAACCGAGGCGCAGCAGGCCGTGCTGGTGCGCGAACTGGCCGATGCCACCCATCTCGAATTGCAGGCGCAGAAAAAGCTCGAAGCCGCCGATGCTGCGCTGCAGCCATTGCGTGACCGCGAAGCCGTCACCGGCGCCGTGCTGCAGCGCTATACGATCCTTGCCGAACAGCTGGCCGAGGAATCCCGCCGCGCCAGCCAGCGCCGCGCCGAGCTGGAAGATCGCATCCGCCAGCTCGCCGCCGACGGCACGCGCGAGCGTGACCTCGTGGCCGAGGCCGAGACGACGCTGGCCGCCTATGGCGAGGAACAGGCGCGGCTCGCCGCCGACGGTGAGGCCGCGCAGGCCGATTTCGACCGCGCCCGCGCCGAGGCCGATGCCGCCCGCGCGGCCGTTGCCAGCGCGGAAGGTGACGCGCGCAGCGCGGCCGATCTCCTGGCCCAGGTCCGCGCGCGCCGGGCGCAAGCGATCCGCTCGGCGCAGGACGCCGCCGCGCGCATCCAGCGACTGACGCAGCAGGCGGCCGAGGTCGAACGCGAAGCGCAAAGCGTTGCCGCCAGCCTCGATGCCGACGAGACCCTCTCCAATAAGCGCAGTGCCCTGGCCGCCGCACAGGCCGCCACTGCGGAAGCCGAAGCCGCCGCCCTCGTCGCCGAAGAAGTCGCTGCCGGTTCCCAGGCCAAGCTCGACGCCGCCCGCCCGCGCCTTGCCGAAATCGAGGCCGCGCTCAACCGGCTCGAAGCCGAGGCGGCGACGCTGGCCAAGATGCTCAATGTCGGCTCGGGCCTGTGGCCGGCCATTGTCGACCAGCTCAAGGTGACGCCGGGCTATGAGACCGCGCTCGGCGCGGCTCTGGGCGATGACCTTGAAGCCAGTTCCGATGCCGGCGCGCCGATGCACTGGTCGGTGCCGGTCGATCACAGCGATGACGCCGCCCTGCCCCAGGCTGCCGAGCCGCTGTCGCGCTATGTCACCGGCAGCGCCCTGCTCAAGCGGCGGCTCGACCAGATCGGGCTGATCGACGCGGCGGATGGTCCGGGGCTGATGCATGCGCTCAAGCCCGGCCAGCGGCTGGTGACGCTCGATGGCGCCCTCTGGCGCTGGGACGGCTTCGTCTCGGCCGCGGACGCACCGAGTGCCGCCGCGCAGCGCTTGGCGCAACGCAATCGCCTCACCGACCTGGACGAGGAAATCGCCCGCGCCAAGGGCGAGCGCAATGCGCATAAGCGCGACGTGGAGGCGCTGACCGGGGCACTCGACATGGCCCGGCAGCAGGAGCGCGGGCGCCGCGAGGCCTGGCGCGCGGCGCAGCATGCCATTGGCGCGGCGCAGGCCGAGGTCGACAAGGCGCAGCGCGCCATCGGCGACCTCACCACGCGCCAGTCGGCGCTGGAAGAGGCCCGTATCCGCCTCGCCGCCAGCCTCAGCGAGGCCGAGGCCATTCGCGCCGAGGCCGAACAGGCCCTGGCAGAAGCCGGCACCGAGGACGATGCCGCCCAGCGCGCCGAGGCCAGCCAATCCATTCTCACCACGGCCCGCGACCGGGCCGACCAGGCCCGGCTCAAGCTGGGCAGTTTCGAGACGGCGGCGCGGATGCGCGAGAGCCGTCTCGCCCAGCTCGAGCGCGATAGCCAGAGCTGGCAGCGTCGCCGCGAGGGCGCGCTGGCGCAGCTGTCGACACTGGACCAGCGCAGCGCCGAAGTCAGCGCCCAACTGGCCGGCGTCAATGAAACACCCGATGGGTTCGTGGCGCGGCGTGCGCAGCTCGAGGACCAGATCGAGCAGGCCAAGATCGACCACAAGGCGGCCGGCGACAGCCTGAGCGTCGCGCAATCCGGCTATCGCGAGGCCGACAAGGCCCTCAAGACCGCCAGCGATATCCTGGCCAATGCCCGGATCGAACTGACGCGCATCGAGGAGCGCGCCAAGGGCTTCATCGCCCAGCGCCAGCAGATCGAGCGGCAGATCGAGGAAGTGCTCGACATTCCCGCCAGCAAGACGCTTGAAGCCTCGGGCATCCGCCCCGAGGAGGCGCTGCCTTCGGAAGCCGCCATCGAGCAGAAGGTGGACCGCCTCAAGGCCGAGCGCGAGCGGCTGGGCGGGGTCAATCTCTCGGCCGAAAAGGAAGCCATCGAGGTTCAGGAAAAGCTCGATGCCATGGTGCGCGACAAGACCGACCTGATCGAGGCCATTGCCAAGCTGCGCACCGGCATCCAGTCGCTCAACCGCGAGGGCCGCGCCCGGCTCAACGACGCCTTCGTCAAGGTCAATGCGCATTTCCAGGAGCTGTTCACCACGCTGTTCGGCGGTGGCACGGCCGAGCTGAGCTTTGTCGAGAGCGACGATCCGCTCGAAGCGGGCCTTGAAATCATCGCCCGTCCGCCGGGCAAGAAGCCGCAGACCATGACCCTGCTGTCGGGTGGCGAGCAGGCACTGACTGCCATGAGCCTGATCTTTGCAGTATTCCTCACCAATCCGGCGCCGATCTGCGTGCTTGACGAGGTCGATGCGCCGCTCGACGATGCCAATGTCGAGCGCTTCTGCAACCTGCTCGACAGCATGCGGCAGCGCACCCATACGCGCTTCATGGTCATCACCCACAATCCGATCACCATGAGCCGGGTGGATCGCCTGTTCGGCGTCACTATGGCCGAGCGCGGTGTGAGCCAGCTGGTCTCGGTGGACCTGACGACGGCCGAGAGTTTCCGCGAGGCGAGCTAGGGGCCGGTCACATAACGTTCAGTCGCCTCGCTGACCATGGCCGCCCGGTTCTCGCGCCAGCCCCCTGAGCCGCCCAGGCGAACGGCAGCGTAGATCAGCCTGCGGGCGAACCAGCCCACGCCGCGATTTTCCATCGCCTCTTCCATGATCCGGTCGGCTTCCAGCCGGCTATAGGGTTCGGGGCGGGTAATGGAGGGCGGATGCTTCTTCCATTTGCCGGTGCCGCCGGTGGAATAGAGGTAGTCGTGGATGATGGCGGCCTTGACCCAGGGCCCATCCGGCGGGATCAGGATCCAGGCCCAGCGCGGGACCGATGCCAGATCGGTGACGAAACCCGCCGGCACCGTGATGGTGTGCTGCCGGTCGCCGGGGTGGTAGGTCAATGGGTCATGCATGCCCCACAGGCTCCGCCCCTCCTTGATGGATGGCGCAATCTTGTTGTCCAGCAGCACCAGAACCAGCTTGCCGCTAAATCTGTCGACCTTCTCAGCCCCTGCCATGCCAACCTCCCCGCACGGATAAAGGCATTGAATGCCATGACCGGCACGAGGGCAAGCTGGGATCTCCCCTTGCCGTCCCCAACTTATCCCCGCCTCCAGAACCTGTGGCACAATCCTCCCCATCACTCCGCATGGGCGGCCTGCAGGCGAACAGTGGCGGGGTGAGCCGGGCGCGGGTTTTGCCTCCCGCGCAGGTTCGAGACCTGGCCGCACGTTGGCGAGCGACCATCGTGCGCGATAACCGGGACTGTTCCAAAAACCGGCACCCCGAGGCGGTTGGCGTCTCGTTTTTAAATTACCAGAGGCGATGGCCGCCTCGGGGTCCGTCCATCTCGAAAACCGCGCTGCAGGCGGCGCGTCCGCACGTCCCTGGGAGACAGAATCCCCCCGTCCCCGCCCCGACTTCGCCACGATCGCCGGTGGACAGCATGCCGCACCCCTGCGACAAGCTGAATTGCCATTACAGATCAACAACTTACGGTCGGTAAGGTTGTCTTGACACTCTCAGACCCCACCACTATGTTGCGCGCGACTTAAAAGGGCGTCCCGGAAACTCCGGGGGAAAGCCGGCCAGGGGGAGCGCGCGGATGGTAAAACCGCAAGATACCGAAGGTCGGCCGGACAGCGCCGAAGGGGTGACGCGCGATCTTGCATCACGCATCGCCTCGGCCAAGCGGGAACGCGATATCGAGGACAACAGAACCTCGAGGGACGCCTCCCCGGAGATGAGCGGTATGGCGCGCGGCATGCGCATCGGTACCGAGTTCATCGCCGCGATCCTGGTGGGGGCCGTTATCGGCTATCTCATCGATCTTGGCCTGGGGACCAGCCCCTGGGGCTTGCTCATCATGTTGCTGATGGGCTTCGCCGCTGGAATACTCAATGTCACCCGCGTGGTGGCGCAGATGAATGCCGCTTCGCCTCCCCCGCCGGGGTCCGATCTGGGACCCGACGTGGAAGACGAGGCAGACAAATGATGACGCTTAGAGGGCACCATCTTGGCCGGTACTGATCCGATCCACCAGTTCGTCATCTATGACATCGCGAAGCTGTTCACCGTTGGCGGTGACGGCACCGAAGGCAGTGGCGTCACCTTCGCCTTCACCAATTCGGCGCTGTTCATGGTCGCCACCGTGGCGATCGTGTCGCTCTATATGATCATGGCGACCGGCGCGAAGCGCGTGGTCCCCGGCCGGGCGCAGCTCGTGGCGGAGCTCATGTACGAGTTCGTGGCCAATATGGTGCGAAGTGCCGCCGGCACCGCGGGCATGAAATTCTTCCCGCTGGTGTTCAGCCTGTTCACCTTCATCCTCGTGGCCAATATGCTCGGCATGGTGCCCTATTTCTTCACTGTCACCAGCCACATCATCGTCACCTTCGCGCTGTCGATGCTGGTCTTCCTGACCGTGGTGATCTACGGCTTCGTCAAGAACGGCCCGAAATTCCTCAAGCTGTTCGTGCCCTCGGGCGTGCCCGGCTATATCCTTCCCATCGTGGCGCCGATCGAGTTCATCTCCTTCATGAGCCGCCCGATCTCGCTCTCCGTGCGTCTGTTCGGCAATATCCTGGCCGGCCACATCACGCTCAAAGTCTTCACCGGCTTCATCGTCACCATGTCCAGCCTGGGTTTCCTCGGCATTCTTGGTTCGGCGCTGCCGCTGATCATGGCCATTGCGCTCACTGGCCTCGAGTTTCTCGTCGGTGCCGTTCAGGCTTACGTCTTCGCCGTCCTGACCTGCATGTATCTCAACGACGCGATCCACCCGTCTCACTAACTACCAGTCACGGCGGGCTGTTCCGCCAGAACCCCCGCTTAAAAAGTCGCTTGAAAGGACTAAAAAATGGAAGCTGAAGCCGCAAAGTACATCGGTGCCGGTATTGCTTGTTTCGGTATGGCCGGTGCCGCCATTGGCGTGGCCAACATCTTCGGCAACTTCCTGTCGGGCGCCCTGCGCAACCCGTCGGCTGCTCCGAGCCAGTTCTCGAACCTGATCTTCGGCTTCGCCGTGACCGAAGCTCTGGGCATCTTCTCGTTCCTGGTTGCCCTGATCCTGCTGTTCGTCGTCTAAGACCAGCGTCGATCACGCTTTTCGCAGCCGGGCCTGGTCCGGCTGCGTGCACTTCTCCGGCTCCGGCCGGCTGACCGGATTTAACGGGACCTCACCTGATGGTAACGCAAGCCTACGCCCAAGAAGCGGTTGCACCGGCCGAAGAGCACGTCGAAGGCGCTGAAGGCGCCGTCGACGCGACCCACGCCGATCCCACCGCCGATACCCATGCCACGACCGAAGCCCATGGCGGCGAGCATGGTTCGGACGTGTTCCCGCCCTTCGATCCGGCGACCTTTCCCAGCCAGCTGCTGTGGCTGACCATTACATTCGCCGCGCTCTACCTGCTGATGAGCCGGGTTGCCCTGCCCCGCATCGGCGGCATCCTTGCCAACCGCAAGGCCATCATCGATGCCGATCTGGCAGCGGCCGATGCCTCGCGCCAGAAGACCGACGCGGCCATTGCCGCCTATGAATCGGCGCTGGCCGCGGCCAAGTCCAAGGCCCAGGGCATTGCCAATGAGAGCCGCGAAGCCATCCAGGCGGACCTCGCCGCCAAGCGCAGCGCCGTCGAGACCGATCTCGCCGCCAAGGTGACTGCTGCCGAAGCCCGCATCAATGTCACCAAGACCGAAGCACTGACCCATGTCGACGAGATCGCCACGACCACGGCGCAGACCGTCGTGACCCAGCTGGTCGGCGACGTATCGGCTGACAGCGTCCGCGCCGCGGTCGCCAAGGCGAGCAAGGAGTAAGCGACATGGAATGGCTCGATAACAGCTTCTACGCGCTTGTCGCCCTCGTCATCTTCCTGGCGCTGACGCTCTATTTCGGCATCCCCCGGATTGTCGGCAAGATGCTCGACGGCCAGATCAAGAAGATCGCCGACGACCTGGCCGAGGCCAAGAAGCTGCGCGAGGAAGCCGCCGCCCTGCTCGTTGAATATGAGCAGAAGCGCGTGGCCGCCGAAAGCGAGGCCGAAGGCATCATCGCCGCCGCCAAGGAAGAGGCTGCCCGCCTCACCGCCGAGGCCCAGGTGTCGCTGGCCGATCTGGTCACCCGCCGCACCAAGGCGGTAGAAGACAAGATCGCCCAGGCAGAGGCCCAGGCCGTCGCCGAAGTGCGCGCCCGCTCGGCCGATGTCGCCATCGAGGCAGCTCGCCTGGTACTGACCGACGAAATGAACCGCAAGGGCGGCCAGGTCGTGGACACTGCCATTGCCGATGTGGCCAACCGGCTGAACTAAGGTTCGTCGCAGAGAATTTGGAAGGGCGGGCAGTTATGCCCGCCCTTTTCGTTTGGCGCTACAATGGCCGGATTGACGCCCCGCGGAATCTCCACCATGGTGCCGGTGACTGCGGGAGAGACTGGATTTCTCCGGCGCCGAAGGAGCAACCGCCCCGGAAACTCTCAGGCCAAAGGACCGCCGTCAGGTCAACAACTCTGGAAAGCGGACCGGGTCATCCGGTCCCACCGAAGGAGCAACCAGCGCTCAGCTGGGAAATCTCTCAGGTGTCGAGGACAGAGGGGGCACGGATTTCGCCGCAGGGCGAAGCTAGTCGTGCCGCCTTTTTCATTTTCCGGGAAGTGTTGATGGCCGAAACCTCAGCCGATAACCTCAAGACCACGCCGCTCTATGAGCGCCACGTCGCTGCCAATGGCCGCATGGTGCCCTTCGGCGGCTATAGCCTGCCGGTGCAATATCCGAGCGGCATCATGACCGAACACAAATGGACGCGCGAGCAGGCGGGCCTGTTCGACGTGAGCCATATGGGCCCCAGCTTCCTGACGCTCAGCAATCCCAGCGGCGATGCCGAAGCCGACCATGCCGCCGTAGCCGCATTGATCGAGCCACTGATCTGCGGCGACATTGCCGGCCTCAAGCCCGGCAATATCCGCTACACCCTGCTGCTGAATGACCAGGGTGGCACGATCGATGACCTGATGGTCGGCCGCTCGCCACTCTTCGGCGGGGCGCTCTATATCGTCGTCAATGCCGGCACCAAGGAGGGCGACTTCGTCCTCATCGAAGCGGCCGCCGGCGACAAGGCCAAGCTGATGCGGGCCGACGCCGACAATGCCCTGCTGGCCCTGCAGGGTCCCGAAGCTGTCAATGTCATTGCCCAGATCGCACCGGGCGCAGTCGAGCTCAGCTTCATGCAATATGCCCCCTTCGAATGGGGCGGTGAACGGCTGATCATCTCGCGCGCCGGCTATACCGGGGAAGATGGCTTTGAAATCCTCGTCTCCGCCGCCAATGCCCCCAAGCTTTGGGATGCGCTGCTGGCGGATGATCGCGTCAAGCCGATCGGGCTGGGCGCGCGCGACAGCCTGCGGCTCGAGGCCGGGCTGCCGCTCTATGGCCACGACCTCAACGAGACCATCTCACCCACCGAAGCCGATCTCGGCTTTGCCGTTTCCAATCGCCGCCGCGAGGCTGCCGATTTCCCCGGCGCCTCGCGCATCCTCGCCGAGCGCGAGGGCAAGCTGTCCAGGATCCGCGTCGGCCTGATCGTCGAAGGCGCCCCGGCCCGCGAAGGCGCCGAAATTCTCGATGCCGCCGGCGCCGCGATTGGCTTCGTCACCAGTGGTGGCTTCGCCCCGTCGCTGGGCAAGGCCATCGCCCTTGGTTTCGTGCCACCGGCCCATGCCACGCATGGCACCAAGCTGCAGGTGTCGGTCCGCGGCCGTGCCCAGCCGGCCGAGGTGGTTCCGACCCCCTTCGTGCCACATCGTTATTTCCGCAAGCCCAAAGCCAGTTGAGAGGCCAGCCATGACCACCAAGTTCACCCCTGACCACGAATATATCCGCGTCGAGGGTTCGACCGGCATTGTGGGGATCACGCCCTATGCGCAGGAAGCGCTGGGCGACATCGTCTTTGTCGAACTGCCCGCCGTCGGCAAGGTGCTCAAGAAGGGCGACGAGGCCGCCGTCGTCGAAAGCGTCAAGGCCGCTTCGGAAATCTACGCCCCTGTCTCGGGCACCGTGACCGAAGTCAACCAAGAGCTCTCGGGCAATCCGGGCCTGATCAATGCCGATCCGGAGGCGACCGGCTGGATCTACAAGATCGCCATTGCCGATGCCGGCGAGATCGACGGCCTGCTCGATGACGCCGCCTATGCCGACCTGACGAAGTAAGAGGCCCCATGCGCTACCTCCCCCATTCCGAACATGAACGCGCCGAAATGCTCGGCGTTATCGGTGCGGCCAATATCGATGCCCTGTTCAGCGCCGTTCCAAAGCAGGCGCTGAAGACCTTTGATCTCGGCCTGCCCGCCCATAGCCCGGAATTTCTGGTCGAGGCCCATATGCGGGCGCTGGCCGGCAAGAACCATGCGGGTGCGGATGGTCCGTTCTTCGTCGGCGCCGGCGCCTATCGCCACCATGTGCCGGCTACGGTCGACCACCTCATCCAGCGTTCGGAATGGCTCACCGCCTATACGCCCTACCAGCCGGAAATCTCGCAGGGCACCCTGCAGATGCTGTTCGAATTCCAGACCCAGGTGGCCAAGCTCACCGGCATGGATGTGGCCAATGCGTCGCTGTATGACGGCTCGACGGGGACGGCCGAAGCGGTGCTGATGGCGCGGCGGCTCACCAAGCGCAACAAGATCGTGCTGTCGGGGGGTCTCCATCCGCATTACCGCGACGTGGTGAAGGCCTATCTCAAGGACGATGCCGATCTCGAATGCCTCTCGGCCTCGCCCGAGGGCCAGGGCGACATTCTCGACCATATCGACGAGACAACCGCCGCCATCGTGATTCAGACGCCGGACTTCTACGGCCACCTGCGCAATCTCAAGACCGCCGCCGACGCCGCCCATGCCAAGGGGGCGCTGCTGATCGTGGTCATCACCGAGGTGGTGTCTCTGGGCCTGATCGAGGCGCCGGGCGCCTATGGCGCCGACATTGTCGTGGCCGAAGGCCAGTCTATCGGCAATGCGCTCAACTTCGGCGGCCCCTATCTGGGCCTGCTGGCCACGCGCAAGGAATTCATCCGCCAGATGCCTGGCCGCATCTGCGGTGAAACCGTCGATGCGGAAGGCCAGCGCGGCTTCGTGCTGACCCTCTCCACCCGCGAGCAGCATATCCGCCGCGAGAAGGCGACGAGCAATATCTGCACCAATTCGGGGCTCTGTGCCCTCGCCTTCTCGATCCATATGGGGCTGCTCGGCGAAGCCGGTTTCACCCGCCTCGCCCGCCTCAACCACGCCAATGCCTGCAAGCTGGCCGACGCGCTGGCGACCGTGACGGGCGTCGAAGTGCTCAACAAGACCTTCTTCAATGAGATGACCATCCGCACGGCGCAGCCGGCCGCCACACTGATCGAGCGCCTGGCCCGGCGCGGCATTCTGGCTGGCGTGCCGGTCAGCCGGCTGGAGCCGAGCGATCCGAGCGTGGCCAACCTGATCGTGCTGGCCGCGACCGAACTCACCACCGACGCCGATATTGCCGCGCTCTGCGCCGCCCTTTCGGAGGAACTCGCATGAGCATGAACAATCAGGGCCGCCCCACCGGCACCGGCGCTTCGGGCTTCACCTCGACCTCCGGCTCGGCATTGTTGCCCAATGAACCGCTGCTGTTCGAAATCGGCGATACCGAGCATTCCGGCGTCGACCTTCCGGATGTGACCATCTCGGCCAGCCGCCTCGGCGGCTTCGAGCGCAAGATGCCGCTCGACCTGGCCGGGCTTACCGAGCCCGAGGCCATGCGCCACTATGTGCGCCTCAGCCGGCTCAACCACTCGATCGACTCCGGCATGTATCCGCTGGGCTCGTGCACGATGAAGCACAATCCGCGCCTCAACGAGAAGATGGCGCGCCTGCCCGGCTTTGCCGATATCCATCCGCTGCAGCCGGCCTCGACCGTGCAGGGCGCGCTGGAGCTGATGAACCAGCTCAGCCACTGGCTGATGACGCTAACCAACACGGCTGCCGTCGCGCTGACCCCCAAGGCCGGCGCGCATGGCGAACTGCTGGGCATGATGGCGATCAAGGCGGCGCAGGATGCGGCCGGACAGAGCCACCGCACCATCGTGCTGGTGCCCGAAAGCGCGCATGGTACCAATCCGGCTACTGCGGCCTTCCTCGGCTATTCCGTCAAGCCGATCCCAGCGCGGGACGATGGCACGGTGGATGTGCAGGCCGTCAAGGATGCACTGTCGCCTGAAGTGGCGGCCATCATGCTGACCAATCCCAATACCTGCGGGCTGTTCGAGCCCCAAGTCATCGAGATCGCCGAAGCCGTGCATGCGGCCGGGGCCTTCTTTTACTGCGATGGTGCCAACTTCAACGCCATCATGGGTGTCGTCCGTCCGGGCGACCTTGGCATCGACGCCATGCATATCAACCTGCACAAGACCTTCTCGACGCCGCATGGCGGCGGCGGGCCGGGTGCTGGCCCGGTTGTGCTGTCGGAGGCCCTGGCGCCTTTCGCGCCAGTACCTTTCGTGCGCAAGGGCGGCAACGGGCTGGAGCTGGTCGAGCATGCCGAGGGCGGAGCGCTTGGCCGCATCACCGCCTTCCAGGGCCAGATGGGCATGTATGTGCGCGCCCTGACCTACATGCTCAGCCATGGCGGCGACGGCCTTGCCCAGGCGGCGCAGGATGCCGTGCTCAACGCCAACTATATCAAGGCGCGCCTGCAGCATGTCTTCTCGGTGCCGTTCGGCGACTATCCGACCATGCATGAGGCGCTGTTCGACGACAGTTTCCTGGCCGGCACGGGCGTCACCACGCTCGATTTCGCCAAGGCGCTGATCGACGAGGGCTTCCACCCCATGACCATGTATTTCCCGCTGGTCGTGCATGGCGCCATGCTGATCGAGCCCACGGAAAGCGAGAGCAAGCAGACGCTGGACCACTTCTGCGATGTGATGGCGGAGCTGGCGACCGACGCCAAGGCGGGCAATGCGACGCGCTTCACCGCTGCGCCGCTCAAGGCACCCCGCCGCCGGCTGGACGAGACGCGGGCGGCCCGCTCGCCGATCCTCAAGTGGGAGCGCAAGGACGAGCTGCCGAAGGCAGCGGAGTAGTAGGCGTACTAGCCGCAAACACTGAGCCCCTCCCCCTTGACGGGGGAGGCAGGGAGGACGTGGCGGCTAGCCCGGATTTCTGGGCTAAACGCCCCCACCCTTGATCCCTTCCCGCAGGGGGAGGGTGTCGACTGAGATATCGGTGCGACAAACAGAAAGGCCCGCGGACTTATCCACGGGCCTTGATAGTCTGCGATACTGCCGAATTTCAGCCCCTGGTGTCGAAGCCGACCCAGATGGTGATCTCTTCGCCGCCCAGATAGGGAATGGCGACATTTTCGAGCACCTTGACGAATTCGGCCGAACGGGCCGGGGCGGCAATCGCAACCGGCAGGGTGTGCTTCTCGGAGAATACGGCCTGGCCGTCGCGCTCGACGGCGAAGCGGATGGGGGCATTGACCGAAGATTGGCTGCCTGCCGGGCCGAGCAGGACGCGGCCCACCACGCCCATATTGACGGTGATCAGGCCATTGGAAACCACGCAATTGCGCGAGGTCTCGTCGATGACGCCCTGATATTGCAGCGAGCGGGCGTCGCCGGTGCGGCCGCCACCATAATAGAACATAGCCTCTCCGCCAGGCCGGACGCGGATGGGGGGGCATTCGGTAGCGATGGCGGGCAGCGCACTGGTCTGGGCTTGCGCCACCGCTGCGGGCGTCGCCGTCGCATTCTGCAGCTGCTGGTTCTGCGCGGCATTGCCGCTGCCAAACAGGCCGCCCATGGAACAGCCAGCCAGCAGTGTTGCGGTAGCGAAACCGGCCGACAGGCGCAGCAGGAAAGAGGCTTGGTTCATCGGGCGATCTCCTGACGCAAACACTAGCTGTAGGCGGCTTCGAGCGCCATCAATATGGCGGGCGCGCCGCTCGCATTGACGCCCGGCGCGTCTTCGACGAACACGGCATCGACAACGCCATCGCGGATCAGCAGCGCCGAACGCACAAAGCGCATGCCCATGCCGAAGGCGGTCGAGTCCTTCATCAGCCCGAGCGCCTCGGCCAGCTCGGCATTGCCGTCGGCAATGAAATCGACCGTGCCGAGCGCGCCGGTGACTTCGCCCCAGGCCTTGACCACGTGATGGTCATTGACCGTGGCGCAGACGATACGATCGATGCCGGCGGCCTTCAGCTTGGCCGCATTGGCTACAAAGCCCGGCAGATGGTTGACATGGCAGGTCGGCGTAAAGGCGCCGGGGACGGTGAAGAGCACGACGAGCCCCGTGCCGAGAATGGCATCGCTGGTCGTATCGGTGGCGCCATCGGCGGTGACAAGTTTTACGCCCACGGACGGGACCGGACTGCCGCGATCGATCATATGTGGATATGCCCCATGACTTGGCCACCAGGGCGGCGGCCATTCCTCAGTCTCAAGTGCATTCGGGATAAGCGGCTTTCACACCGTCGACAAGGCCTAATGGCCCTTTCCCCTCGCACCGTTCACTCGGCCGTCGGCACCCTGATGGTCCGTGTGACCTCGAAAGCTCCCATGCCCGTGAGGAATGTGAGCTGAACAGCCTGGTTTTCCAAGTCGATTTCGTCGCTTTTGCCCAGGATGGGGATGAGGACTAGGTTTGGTTCGGGGCTTTTTTGCGGCGCGCCGAACAGCGGCTCGCCGCTTGGCGTGGCGGCGATCAGCGAGGCGGGGTCGATCGCTGGATCGTTGACGCGAACGGCCAGCATGGCCGCGTCGCGCCGAAGTTCGACATTGCCGATGGGCTGCGGATCGCCGTCCCATTCGATCGGGGCCATGGCCAGCGCCTGGCGGATGCGCAAGCCATTGGGCCGGTCGGGTTCGGCGTCGTGCAGCGGCAGGGAGAAATGCGCCTGGGCGGGCACGCAGATATCGGAGCAGACGCCCAGAATGGCGCCAAGCTCGAGCCGGGGCGCACCGGGAGCCACTGTCACCTCGATGGGCAGGACGGTGGGGCCGAAATAGGCATAGTCGAGATAGTCCGCCGTCTCATGCCGGGTCGGATAGGGCCAGAGCACCTGGTGGCCCAGCACGCCGGTGGAGCCGGCCAGATCAAGCTCGGTGGGCAGGCCGGTATCGCCCGGCACGCGCCAATAGGTCTTGCTGGTCTCGGGCATGTCGATTTCGAGACCCACAAGCGTGGTGCCGCTGGACTTGACCTGCCCGGTGCTGATCAGCCGCAGCTTCACGCCGGGCGCCACTTCCTGCCATGGCGTTTCATCCGCCGTGGCGGACGAGGCGAGCATGGCGATGGCGGCGACAAGGGACAGAAGGCGCATGGGATGGCATTAGCGCAGGATGGGGTTGAGAAATAGCTGACAGTCCATCATGCCTTCGTGAAGAGGTCTGATACATGACGAGACCTTGGTAACTTGGCATGGGCGGTATCGGGGCTTACATTAGTGCCATGAGCACACTGGAAGGACAATTCCTCGTCGCCATGCCCGACATGACCGACGAGCGCTTCGCGGAAAGCGTCATCCTGCTCGTTGGCCACGGCAGCGAGGGGGCGATGGGCCTTGTGGTCAACCACGAGCTCGCCAACCTGCGCTTTGCCGACATTCTGGACGAGCTCGACCTGGGCGATCCGGACGCGGTGATCCGCCTGCCCGACAGCATTCGCCAGCGCGCCGTTATGCGCGGGGGACCGGTGGAGAAGGGGCGCGGCTTCGTGCTGCATTCGTCCGACTATCACAGCGGCCACACCTATCCGGTGACCGAGGGCATCTGCCTCACCGCCACGCTCGACATCCTCAAGGCCATGGCGTTTGGTCCGGCACCGCGGGCCTCGCTGTTTGCGTTGGGCTGCTGCGGCTGGGCCGCCGGCCAGCTCGAAGGCGAGATCGGCGACAATGGCTGGCTGACCGCCCCATTCAGCCGCGAACTGCTGTTCGACACCCCGGTGAGCGACCGCTATGAAGCGGCGCTGGCGAGCCTGCATATCACCCGGGCGACGCTGAGCCCCGATGCCGGACACGCCTGAGACCCCTTCTTCACACCCTCCCTTGGGGCTGAGGTCAGAACGTTCCCGCTAGCGCGCCAGCTGAGCCGACAGTTTCTTGCCGAATTCCGGGCCGGTCATTGCCGCGCCGAAGGCGAAGCCCTGGGCATAGCGACAGTTGAGCTGGCGCAGGCGTTCGATCTCGTCCAGCGTCTCGACGCCCTCGGCGATGACCATCAGGTCGAGGTCGGTCGCCAGTTGCACCACCGCCTTGATGATCGGGCCCTGGGTATGGGCGATGCCGTTGGTCTCGCCCATCTTGATGAAGGGTTGCGGGATCTTGATGGTGTCGAAGGGGAAGCGGTGCAGATAGCTCAGCGATGAATGGCCGGTTCCGAAATCGTCGAGCGCCAGACCCAGGCCCAGATTGCGCAAGGCCTGCAGCATATAGGCGGAATGCTCGGGATTGGTCATCACCTGGCTTTCGGTGATCTCGAGCTTGAGGCGACGCGCCAGTTCCTTGTCCTGACTGACCAGGTTGCGCATGTCGTTGAGCAGGGTCTCGGTGGCCAGCTGGGTGGGCGAGAGATTGACCGAGATGAAGAAATCCTCGGGCAGGCCCAGCGTCGTCATCCAGTCCTTGGCCTGGGCGGCTGATTGCTCGAAGGCGAGACGCCCGAGCTTTTCGATCTGGCCCGAGCGCTCGGCCAGGGGCACGAATTCGTCCGGATTGACCACGCCGCGCGTCGGATGCGTCCAGCGCATCAGTGCTTCAGCGCCGACGATCTGGCCGCTCTGGATATCCATGACCGGCTGGAATTGTACGTGCAGCTCGCCCTGCTTCATGCCGCGTTCGAGGTCTTCCTCGCTGGCGCGATTATAGGCGGCGATGGAGCGGGCGGAGGCGCGATAGGCCTCGATGCGGTCGCCGCCCAGGCGCTTGGCGTAATACATGGCCAGTTCGGCATCGCGCAGCACATCGGCGGCGGTGGCCGGGTTGCTGTCATAGATGGTGACGCCAATCGAGGCCGACAGGGTCAGGTCGCGGTCGCCGAAATTGAACGGGGCCTTGAGCGCCTTGCGGATCTGCTCGGCGGTCTCGGCGATCTTGCCGGCGGCCTGCTCGGAGGCGAGGATCACCGCGAACTGGTCGCCCGTGACACGAGCAACGGTATCGAGCGGCCGCATGATGCGGGCGATGCGGCGCGAAATCGCGAGCAGGACCGAATCGGCAGCCGAATGGCCGATGCGTTCCTCAAGTTCCATGAAACGGTCGATATCGATGAGGAAGACGGCGGGCTTGGTACCGCCCGGCGTGCGCGCCCGTACCAGCGCGCGCTCCAGCCGGTCGAGAAACAGCATACGGTTGGGCAGGCCGGTCAGGCTGTCATGCACGGCATCGTGCAGCAGGCGCTCGCGGGAGGCGCGATCCTCGGTCACGTCCTGCAGGGTGCCGACGATGCGGTTGACCTGGCCATCGCCGCCCAGCACCGGCTTTACCCGCATGCGGAAGCTGCGATAGCTGCCGTCGTGGCCGGCAATGCGCATATCGGCGCTGACCTTGCCGCGGCGCAGCTCGACCAGTGTGTCGAAGGCGGTGCGGAAGCGGTCGCGGTCGTCGGGATGCACGCGATCGAGCCAGCGCTTGATGGCGCCGCGCAGGGCCCCGCGCTTTTCGCCTAGCCGCGTCGCCAGTTCGTCGCTGACCGAGACGCGATCGCGCTCGATATTCCAGTCAAAGACGAAGTCGCCCGAACCGGTCAGCGCCAGGGCGCGGCGTTCGACTTCCGATAACGTGCCGATCGACACCTGCCCCTCGGAAAAGGCGTGCTGCACCGCGGTAAAGCCGAGCAGCATGACGATGAGCACGAGGCCGCCCCCGACCGCCGGCTGCGCCACGTCGTTGGAGACCTGCCCGGAGAGGACGAGCCAGGCATAGAACAGCCAGGAAATCAGGATGATCCAGGTCGGCACCAGCAGCACGGCGCGGTCATAGCCGCGGAGCGCCAGCAGCAGGATCAGGAAGAAGCCCGAGACGCCGAGCAGCGCCAGCACCAGGCGGGCGATGGTGGCGGCGATGGCTGGTTGGAAGAAGGCAAAGGCGAACAGCGCCAGGAACAAAGCCGCCAGGCCCAGCGCCAGATGGATGAAGCGCAGGTGCCAGCGGTGGAGATTGAGATAGATGAACAGGAACCCGGCCAGGGTCGTGGCGATGCCGGCCTCGGCTGCTGCCCGCAGCGGTTGCACGCCACCTGCCGGCAGGCCGAGCAGGCGTCCCAACACGCCGAAATCGATGAGCAGATAGACCAGCACGGCCCAGGCAAAGGCGGCCGTCGCCGGGAAGACGCCGCGCCCCTTGACCACGAACATGATGGTCAGGAACACCGCCGCCAGCGAGGCTACACCCAGCACCACGCCCCGGAACAGGGTGAAGGAGTTGACGTAGTCGCGATAGGCGTTGGGCTGCCACAGGTACAGCTCGGGCAGCTGTTCGCCCGTGAGTTCAGCCACAAAGGTCACCGTCGCGCCGGGGTCGAGCGTGACCTCGAACACATCGGCCTCGCTGTCGACCAGGCGGACCGGGCGGATGCCGGCGCTCGGCGTCAGCGCCTTGAGGCGATCATCGCCCAGATCAGGCTGGAAAATGCCGGAGCCAGGCAGGCGGAAGAAGGGCGCCACCAAGAGGCGCTCGATCTGCTGGTCGCTCTCGTTGCGCAGGGCGAAAAGGGCAAAGCTCGGATTGGTGCCCTGCTCGCTCGCCAGCACCTCAATGCGCCGGATGATGCCGTCTTCGCCCGGTGCGGTGGACAATTGCACGCGGCCATCCGTGCCGGGCTGAACCTCGATCACGTCGGACAGATTGACGGCATTGACGTCTTCGGGAACCGAGATGACTTCAAAAGCAGCGGCCGGAGCAAAGACGCCCAGCGCGAACGCAAGACACATCGCAAGTGCAAAGAGGTGACGCATCAGGGGCGATTATATCCTGCGGTAGGCTTCATTGTGGCAGCGCTTCAGCAAGGTCGCATAAAGCGACGACGCGCTGAGACGGCATCCTCTTGGCGGGAGCGCCCTTTGGTAGCGGGGATTGCCCCCTGCCACAAGCTTGCGGGGCTGTTGCCAATTGGCAACAATGGTCACGCGTGGCGCCGGTTGAAGCGGCTGATCTCGTAGCGTTCCTTGGTCAGGCCGAACAGCACGTGGTCTTCCCAGCGGCCATTGATCTGCAGATATTTCTCGGCAAAGCCTTCTTCGACAAAGCCATTCTTCTCCAGCACCCGGCGCGACGCGGTGTTGCCGGGCAGGAAGGCGGCGTGGATGCGGTGCAGATCCAGCGTGTCGAAGACGAATGGAAGGGTGGTCGCCACCGCCTCGGTCATCAGCCCCTGGCCGGCAAAGGGCTGGCCCATCCAATAGCCGAGATTGACGAATTGCGCGGCGCGGCGACGCACATTGGACAGGGTGATGCCACCAACCAGGGCTTCATCTCGGCCGGTCGTCAGGAAGATGAAAAAGGAATAGTCCGTCCCCTCCTCCGCCTCCTCGCGCGCGCGCCTGACGCGCTGCGCAAAGACGCGACGACCGAGATCGGCCTCGGTCCAGCGGGGTTCGAAGGGCCTGAGGAAATCCCGGCTGGAATGGCGCAGTGCGTACCAGTCCTCATAGTCTGCCATCAGCGGCAGGCGCAGCAGCAGGCGCTGCCCGCGCAGGGCAATCAGAGGAGCGGGGGATGACCAGGGCCAGAGCATGGCGTGTCGGCGGCCTCAGCGCTTGAGCTGGTCGCCGATGGCGCCCACATCGGCAAGATGGCCGATAGGCCCGATTCCGGCCAGCGTTGGCGACCCCTGCGTGAGGATCTGTTCGGCCACTTCCTGCACCCGGTGGGCCGTGATGCGGTTGATGCGCTCCACGGTCTCGGCCATGGGGATGGGCCTGCCCCACAATATCTGCTGACGTGCCAGCTGGCCCGCCCGCGCCGAAGGGCTCTCCAGCGACATCAGCAGGCCGGCCCTGATCTGGTTGCGGACGCGGATCACTTCCTCGTCGGTAATGGTCTCGGTGGCGCGCTTAAGCTCGTCGAGCACGACAGGGACCAGGTCGGCTACCTCGTCCTGGCCGGTGGCCGCGGCGACGCCGAAGACGCCACTATCGGCAAAGGCCCAGTGGAAGGAATAGACCGAGTAGCACAGCCCGCGCTTCTCGCGCACTTCCTGGAACAGGCGGGAGCTCATGCCGCCGCCCAGGATAGAGGCCAGCACCTGCGCGGCATAGAAGCCGTCGGAATTATAGGCCCTGCCTTCGAAGCCGAGGACGATATGAGCCTGTTCGTGATCGGAGATGAGGCGCTCTTCGCCGCCCTGATATTCGGCGCGCTGGGGGGCCGGCGCCCCATTGGGCTTGAGATCGGCAAAGCGGTCTCGCGCCACTTCGACCAGCCCGTCATGATCGACATTGCCCGCCGCTGCCAGCACCATGTGGTCACCCACATAGTTGCGGTTCATGTATTTGCGGACGGTGTCGGGCGTGAATTCGCGCACCGAATCAACCGTGCCAAGAATAGTGCGGCCGATGGGCTGGGTGGGGAAAGCCGCAGCCTGGAACAGGTCGAAGACATGATCGTCGGGATTGTCGCGCGCCGCGCCGATCTCCTGGACGATGACCTGTTTCTCGCGCGTCAGTTCGTCGTCGTCGAACAGGGAATTCTGCAGGATGTCTGACAGGATGTCGGCGGCCAGAACCACGTCATCCTTCAGTACGCGGGCGAAATAGCCGGTATGCTCGATGGAGGTTGCGGCATTGAGGTCGCCGCCGACATTTTCGATGGCCTCGGCGATCTGCAGCGCGGTGCGCGAGGTCGTGCCCTTGAAGGCCATATGTTCGAGCAGGTGGGAAATGCCGTGTTCGGCCTTGCGCTCACTGCGCGCACCGGCCTTGACCCAGACGCCGAGGGAGGCACTTTCGAGATGCGGCATGTCATCGGTGAGCACCACCATGCCGTTGTCCAGGGTCGTCGATTGTACGCTCACGCTAGGCTCCTCCTCGAGGCCTGGCGGTCGAGCGACCGCCGGCCCCCGAATGCGTCAGGCAGCGCGCGTACGCGCTGAGATGAAGTCTTCGACCGCTGTCTGGTCGTTGGCAAGGATGCTGAGACGCTCCTCGCGCGAATGCAGGTCGGCCAGCCATGTTGGCAATGCGGGGGCAATGCCCGATGCTGCCTCGACCGCTGCGGGGAACTTGGCCGGATGGGCGGTCGCCAGTGTGACCATGGGGGTCGCCCCCAGATGCGTCCGCGCCACATGGGCGCCCACGGCAGTATGCGGGTCGAGCAGATAGCCCGAAGCCGCAAGCGTATTGGCAATCGTCGCCTTCGTTTCCGCTTCACCTGTGGTGCCGGCCGCGAAATCGCGGCGGATGGCGGCCAGGGCGTGGTCCGGCAGGGCAAAGCCGCCGGATTGCTTGAGACTGTCCATCATGCGTATCACGGCAGTCGCGTCGCGCCCGGCTGCCTCGAACAGCAGGCGCTCGAAATTGGACGAGATCTGGATATCCATCGATGGGCTGATGGTGGGCGCCACGCCATCCATCTCGTAGCGGCCCGTATCGAAGGTGCGGCGCAGGATGTCGTTGGCATTGGTGGCGATGATCAGCCGCTCGATGGGCAGGCCCATGGCCTTGGCGCAATAGCCGGCAAAGATGTCACCGAAATTGCCGGTGGGCACGGTGAAACTGATCTTGCGCTGCGGGGCGCCCAGCGAAACGGCGGCCGTGAAGTAATAGACGATCTGCGCGACGATGCGGCCCCAATTGATGGAATTGACGCCGGATAGGCGCACATGGTCGCGGAATTTGTGGTTGTTGAACATCGCCTTGACGATGTTCTGGCAGTCGTCGAACGTACCTTCGAGCGCGATGTTGTGCACATTGGCGTCGAGCACCGTGGTCATCTGCAGGCGCTGCACCGGTGAGGTGCGACCGCGCGGATGCAGGATGAAGATGTCGGTGGTGTCACGCCCGCGAAAGGCCTCGATTGCGGCGGAGCCGGTGTCGCCTGATGTAGCGCCAACAATGGTCGCCTTGAGCCCGCGCTCGGCTAGGATGTGGTCCATTATCCGGCTGAGGAACTGCATGGCCACGTCCTTGAAGGCCAGCGTCGGCCCGTGGAACAGCTCCAGCACGAAGTGGTTCGGCTCGAGCTCGAGCAGTGGCGCCACCGAGGGATGGCGGAACACGGCGTAGGATTCGTCGATGATGGCCTTGAGTCGCTCCGGGGCGATTTCGTCGCCGGTGAAGCGGCTGATGATGGCATAGGCCACATCGGCATAGGGCTTGCCGGCAAAGGCGGCGATATCCGCGGCGCTGACCTGGGGCCAGCTCTGGGGCACGTAGAGCCCGCCGTCGGAGGCCAGGCCCGCGAGAACCGAGTCGGAGAAGCCGAGCGCTGGCGCCTGGCCGCGCGTGGAGACAAACTGCATTCGGGGGAAGAGCCCTTTTAGAATTGTCGCAACCTATTCAAACAGGGGATGAACCGCAAGTTTGCCGCTCAACCCTTGCTGGCGGCACGCTGCCGGGCCAGCCAGAAGCCCAGCATGACGACGGCGACAATAGCAAAGCCGTACCATGTATAGGCATAGCCCAGATGGTTGTTGGGGAATTCGACCACCGTCTCCCCGCCCTGCGGCAGCTCCCCTGCCGGTCCGGCCGGCAGATCGACATAGAAGGGCGCAAAAGGCGCGAGGGCAGGATCGACCATGGCGGCGAGACGCTCGGGATCGCGCACCCATTCGATGCGGTCGGAGGTATTGGGGCCGGGCGTCATGAAGCCGGCGGCCTCGCCTGGGCGCAGGAGGCCACTGATGGTAACGAGGCCGTCCTCGCCTTGGGGATCGGTCACCGCGGCTTCCTGGAAGTCTTCAGGGATGAAGCCGCGATTGACGAAAACGGTGCCGCCTTCGGCGAGAACGAAGGGCGTGACGACCCAGTAGCCGGGGCCGGAGGCCGGGCCCCGGGCATTGGCGAGGCTCGTGAAGACCGTCACGGTCTGGTTGTAGCGGAAGGTGCCCGTCAGGGCGACGGGCAGAAAATTGAGCGCTTCGAGATCGAGGCTGTTCCACTGGTCGGCTGGGGGCACTGGTATCGGATCGGCATTGAGCCGCGCCGCGACGGCGGCGATCAGCGCATCCTTTTCGGCCAGGCGTTGCATCTGCCAGGAGCCGAGCCAGACGCAGGTGGCGGCAAGCGCCAGCATGAGGACAACGAAGGTCCAGGTCATCACCGGTCCGAGGCCGCGTCTCTCGCTCATTGGTGGCCCTCATGGGCGTCATGCCGGTATTGCAGCGCGATGAGCACGCCCTTGAAGGGCGGCAGCAGCGCGAGCGAGAGCAGTATTGTGACCGGAATCCACAACATCAGGTGGACATAGGGTGGCGGGTTGAACAGGGCGCCGACAGCCAAAGCGAGCACCATGACGATGGGCGCGACGAGGAAGATGACAAAGATCGCCGGACCGTCGCCGCTGTCGGCGAATTTGAGATCAAGCCCGCAGGACGAGCAGGCCGGCGCCAGCTTGAGATAGCCGGTGAACAGCTTGCCCTCGCCGCAGCGTGGGCAGCGGCATTTGAGGCCGGTGATGATCGGGGCGGGTCGGGCCATAGGGCCTCCAAATGGATCGGGGCGCAGCCTGTGGCCGCGCCCCGTAAAGATGTCCGGCCGATGCTAGTGGTGGATCGCCACGCCCCAGCTGCCCCAGACGTAGATGGAGGCAAACAGGAACAGCCACACCACGTCCACGAAATGCCAGTACCAGGCGGCAAATTCGAAGCCGAGATGGCGTTCGGGGGTGAAGTCGCCACGCAGGGCCCGGATCAGGCAGACCAGCAGGAAGATGGTGCCGACCAGCACGTGGAAACCATGCAGACCGGTCGCCATGAAGAAGGTGGCGCCATACATGTTGCCGCCGAAGCTGAAGCCGGCTTCCATATATTCGATGGCCTGCACGCAGGTGAAGATCGCGCCGAGCAGCACGGTGAGGACGAGGCCCCACTTGAGGCCTTCGCGGTCATTCTCGAGCAGCGCATGGTGCGCCCAGGTCACGGTGGTGCCCGAGGTCAGCAGCAGCAGCGTATTGAACAGCGGCAGGTGGAAGGGGTCGAACAGCTCGATGCCGGTCGGCGGCCAGACACCGCCGGTGGCGGCGACGCGGGCATATTGCTCGACGTCATCGAGGCGGAAGAAGCCGTCGAAATAGGCCCAGAAGAAACCGAAGAACACCATCACTTCGGAAGCGATGAAGAGCATCATGCCATAGCGGTGATGCATCTGCACGACCGCGGTGTGGTCACCCTGGTTGGCTTCCTTGATGACGTCGCTCCACCACGCATACATGGTGTAGAGCACGCCCACGAGGCCGATGAAGAAGACCCACGGGGTCCATTCGTGCATCCAGAAGATGCCGCCCATGGCCATGATGAGGACCGCAACCGACATGACGAACGGCCACGGGCTCGGCTCGACCATGTGGTAATCGTGGTTCTTGGCTATTCCGGCCATAGTCAGCTTCCCTCGTTGTCTGAAGCGTAGAAAGTGTAGGAGAGTGTGATCTCGTTGACAGTGGCAAGCTCGTGATTGTCCGCCAGTTCGGGATCGATGAAGAAGACGATCGGCATGTCCACGGTTTCACCGGGCTGCAGCGTCTGCTCGGTAAAGCAGAAGCACTCGATCTTGTTGAAATAGGCGCCGGCCTTGGCGGGCGAGACGTTGAACACGGCCGTGCCGGTGATCGGCTCGTCCGAATTGTTGGTCGCCACGTAGTTGACGGTATCGACCATGCCGATGCGATCGGTGATCGAGGCGGCCGGGGTAACCGACCAGGCCAGGTCATTGGCCACGTTGGAATCGAAACGCACGGTCATTTCGCGTGCAATGGCGCCCTTGGGGCTGTCACCGGCCACCTGCGTGGTGCCGCCAAAGCCGGTCAGCTGGCAGAACAGCTGGTAGAGCGGCACCGAAGCATAGGCGAGGCCGACCATGCCGGCGGCGATGAACAGGCCGGCAAAGGCCACGCGCCGGTTGCGGCGCGCCATTGCAGGATCGATCGCGGGATTGGTCAGATCAACCATCAGAGTGTCCGGTCAAACAGAGCGGGGCCCATCTTGATGATGGTCAGCGCATAGAATGTCACGGCGAACAGCGCCAGGCCCAAAGCAATGGCAATAGAGCGGCGCCGGCGCAGGCGGGCGCGCGCTGCGGCGATCTCGGGCGTATCGACTTCGACGCTGCGGATTTCGTTCGGTGCGCTCATCAGATGAAACCTCCGAAGCGGGTTAGCAGGTTATCGGTCATGAAGGCGAAGAACACGATGAACAGGTAGCTCAGCGAATAGTTGAACAGCGTCCGGGCCGCCTTGCGCATGGCCACATCCTCGCGCGTGACCAGCAGGCGCCAGGCGAGATAGGTGAAGGATGCACCGGTGACCACGGCCACGGTCGTGTAGATCCAGCCGGCAAAGCCGAAGAAAGTCGGCAGCATGGCGGCGGCGGCGAGGATCAGCGTATAGCCGAAGATCTGCTGCTTGGTGGAGGCTTCGCCGACGACATTGGGCATCATGGGCACGCCCGCCGCGCCATAATCGGACTGCTTGTAGAGCGCCAGCGCCCAGAAATGCGGCGGCGTCCATAGGAAGATGATGAGGAACAGTACGACGCTTTCGAAAGACACATTGCCCGTCACCGCCGCCCAGCCGACAATGGGCGGAAAAGCGCCCGCGGCGCCACCGATGACAATGTTCTGCGGCGTGGAGCGCTTGAGCCACATCGTGTAGATGACGGCGTAAAAGAAGATGGTGAAGGCGAGAAGCCCCGCGGCCACCCAATTGGTGGCCAGCCCAAGCAGCGCCACGGAAAACACCGAGAGCACCAGTCCGAAGACCAGCGCCTGCTCGCGGGTGACGCGGCCTGCGGGGATCGGGCGGTTCTGCGTGCGGCTCATGACGGCGTCGATGTCGCTGTCATACCACATGTTGAGCGCGCCAGAGGCGCCCGCACCGATGGCGATACAGGCAATGGCGATGATCGCGATGACCGGATTGATGCCGCCGGGGGCCACGATCAGGCCGACAATGGCGGTGAACACGACCAGCTGCATCACGCTCGGCTTCAGCAGCGCGAGGTAATCCTCCACGCGCGCTTCGCCGGCGATGCCTGGCAGGTTCCTGCTGTCGTCGAGAAGAGCCAATGGCCTTGCCTTTACGGTTCGAAGACGGGCCGCGCGAACGCGGCCCGGATTACGCTAGTGCGCGTTGGTCGAGTCGATCTTGGGAAGCGTCGTGAACTGGTGGAACGGCGGCGGGCTGGACAGAGTCCATTCCAGCGTGGTTGCACCATCACCCCACGGATTGTCACCGGCGGGACGCTTCTTCCGGGCAGCTTCCCAGGTCGCGTAGAAGAAGATGATCATCGCGACGAAGGTGATGTAGTAGCCGACCGACGAGACACGGTTCCACATGCCGAAGGCATCCGGATAGTCGATATAGCGGCGCGGCATGCCGGCAAGGCCGAGGAAATGCTGCGGGAAGAAAATCAGGTTCACGCCAACGAACATGACCCAGAAGTGCAGCTTGGCCAGGAACTCGTTGTACATGTAGCCGAACATCTTGGGGTACCAGTAGTACCAGGCCGCGAAGATCGAGAACACGGCGCCCAGCGACAGCACGTAGTGGAAGTGCGCCACGACATAATAGGTGTCGTGCAGGGCACGGTCGGCGCCGGCATTGGCCAGCACCACACCCGTCACACCGCCAACGGTGAACAGGAAGATGAAGCCGATGGCCCAGAGCATGGGCGACTTGAAGGTGATCGAGCCGCCCCACATGGTGGCGATCCAGCTGAAGATCTTCACGCCCGTGGGCACCGCGATGACCATGGTGGCGGCCACGAAGTAGCGCTGCACGTCAAGGCTCAGGCCGGTCGTGTACATGTGGTGCGCCCACACGACGAAACCGACGAAGCCGATGGCAACCATGGCATAGGCCATGGCCATGTAACCGAAGACCGGCTTGCGGCTGAAGGTGGAGACGATGTGGCTGATGATGCCGAAGCCCGGCAGGATCATGATGTAGACTTCAGGGTGACCGAAGAACCAGAACAGGTGCTGGAACAGCACCGGATCGCCGCCGCCGGCCGGATTGAAGAAGGTCGTGCCGAAATTACGGTCGGTCAGCAGCATGGTGATCGCACCGGCCAGCACCGGCAGGGCCAGCAGCAGCAGGAAGGCGGTCACCAACACGGACCAGGCAAACAGCGGCATCTTGTGCAGCGTCATGCCCGGGGCGCGCATGTTGAAGATGGTGGTGATGAGGTTGATGGCGCCCAGGATCGAGCTCACGCCAGCCACGTGCAGCGACAGGATGGCGAAATCCATGGCCGGGCCAGGATGTCCCGAGGTCGAGAGCGGCGGATAAACCGTCCAGCCGCCACCGAAGCCGAGTGCGCCGGGGCCGGTGCCTTCAAAGAACAAGCTCATCAGCAGCAGGATGAAGGCGGGCGGCAGCAGCCAGAAGGCGATGTTGTTGATACGCGGGAAAGCGGTATCGGGCGCGCCGATCATCAGGGGCGCGAAGTAGTTGGCAAAGCCGCCCATGGTGGCCGGCATGACCACGAAGAACACCATGATCAGCGCATGCGCGGTGGTGAACACATTGTACATGTGCTTGCCGGCGTCGATGGCTTCGCCACCTTCCACGCCATAGACCATGGAGGCCAGGCCGTGGAAAATCTGAATGCCCGGCTCCTGCAGCTCCATGCGCATCACGCCGGAGAGCAAGCCACCCAGGATCCCCGCGACGATCGCGAAGACCAGGTACATGATGCCGATGTCTTTGTGGTTGGTCGAATAGACCCAACGGCGCCAGCCGGTCGGTTCATGATGCGACGCGGCGTCGTGTCCGGTCGCGTGGGCTTCGAGGTGAGCGGTCGTGTCGGCCATTAGTGTATCCCCTGACCCGTGTTCTTACTGCACTGCCGCGAGCGTCGCGGTAGCGGCGGTGTAGTCACCGCCCTCGAAAGCCGCCATGTAGGCTGCAAATTCTTCCTTGGTGACGACGCGCACTGCGATCGGCATGAAGGCGTGGTCCTTGCCGCAGAGTTCCGAGCACTGGCCGTAGAACATGCCGGTCTCGCGCGAATTGAACCACGTCTCGTTGAGACGGCCGGGAACCGCGTCGATCTTGATACCGAAGGACGGCACGGCGAAAGCGTGGATGACGCCAAGCGGATCGGCAGTCACCTGCAGGCGCACGGTCGTATCGACCGGCACGACAAGCTCATTGTCCACCGCGAGCAGGCGCGGCTGGTTTGGCTTGGTGGCGTTGCGATCGTCTTCATTGAGCATGATCGAGGTCAGGGTCAGCCCCTGATCGACATATTCATAGTCCCAGTACCACTGCTGGCCGGTGGCTTTGATGGTCAGCTCGGGGGCCGGAACATCGACTTCACCGAAGGAGAAGATGTTAGAGCCGAGATACTTGCGCTCGCCGTCCGGCGTGGTGAGCTGGTCGCTCAGCACACCGAATGAGGGGATGGCGATAATGATCAGGATGACGATGGGCAGGACCGTCCAGACCACTTCAACCAGCGTATTGTGGGTGAAGGCCGCAGGAACCGGGTTCCGCTTGGCATTGTAGCGGATCACGATCCACACCAGCAGTGCCAGCACGAAGACCACGATCAGGGTGATGGTCCACATCAGGATGCCGTCGTGGAAAGCCACGATGGAGTCCATGATCGGGGTGACCGATGGCTGAAGGTGGAATTGGCCCGGAACGGGATGGCCCGCGCTTTCCTGCGCCGTGGCAAGAACGGGTGCCAGCGCCATTGCGGCTGCCGAAATGGCCCCCATCTTTCTCAAGAACTGCCCGGTCACCTAAACCCCCTATCGACTTCAATTGGTGTATCCACACCGGGATTGAGGGGCGAAAACAGCGGCATAGCGTACGCCGCCCCGACTCAACCTCGGAGCGCAAAACTCTTCCCTGACCTAAATCACATCGGAAACGCCAAGTCCATTGTGGCAAAGGGCGCCCAAGCTGCGTCATATTGCGCGACAAACAGGCGGAGACGCCTCACCCTCGCCGCAGTTTGCCGACCTTATCCCTAGCAATTCCGGGCGTTGGTTGACTTGCCCCCCGGCCTGTCGGAAACAGACGAAGGCTCGCGTGGGCGCGCGATTCGTCGGGAGAGTTGATACAAGTGAAGCGGATTGTGAAGCGTCGTCTGGCCGGTCTGGGTCTTGCGCTGGTGGCTGCCGCAGCCGCGGCGGGTGCCACCTTTGGCCAGGGCGTGGTACGCGCCCAGTATGGCGACTGGCAGATGAGCTGCGACACGCCGCCAGGCGCAAGCTTTGAGCAATGCGCCATTATCCAGAATGTGATGGCCGAGGATCAGCCCAATGTGGGCCTGTCCGTCATCGTGCTGCGCACGGCCGATCGCGAGGCGCGCCTGCTGCGCGTTTTGGCTCCGCTCGGCGTGCTGCTGCCCAACGGTCTCGGGCTCAATGTCGATGGCGAGGATATGGGGCGCGTCGCCTTCGTGCGCTGCCTGCCCAATGGCTGCGTGGCCGAGGTTGTGCTCGATGACAGCCTGATCGATACGCTCTCAAAGGGCACGAATGCCATTTTCGTGGTGTTCAAGACGCCGGAGGAAGGCATCGGCATTCCGGTGTCGCTCAACGGTTTCGAGGACGGCTTCGCCCAACTCCCCTGAGTGAGGAGTAGTGCATGGCAGAAGAGCACCGCGCATCGCCCCGCCACCGGACACTCAAGGGTGGGCGCATCGTCATCAATGACGGCTTTTCGACGTTCCAGTGCACGGTGCGCAACCTGTCCGAGGCTGGCGCGCGCCTCAAGGTCGCCAGCATAGTTGGCATTCCCGACAGTTTTCAGCTGGCCATGGACGACGGGCGCAAGTTTGCCTGCAGCGTCGTGTGGCGCACGGAAGCCGAGCTGGGCGTCGCCTTTTCCCCGTCCTGAAAAAAGGCCGGACGGATGCCTTGTGGCATCGGTCCGGCAAGTCATCAGGAAACGGGACCGGCGGCAAAACCGGCCCGGGAGATGGCACGAGCGCTCGTAACGAATGTTCGTACCAACAGGGGTGCGCCGGCTGGAGGTCAGCGCCGGCGCAAACTCTATGGAAACAGCAGATCAGGCCCGCGCGTTGCGGCTGCGCGCGGCGTTCAGCGTGCGACCGGCATGCGCCGGGGCGGCAAGCGCAGCGGTCACGTCGTCGCGCGAAATGCCCAGGTCGCGCAGGCGGGCGTGATCGAGTTCCAGCAGGGCAGTCAGCGCATGCCGGCGGGTTCGTGCGGCACGGGCCTTGGCGATCCAGCGCGCGAAAGCGGCAAACGGATTGGCAGGCGACGCGGCCGAGAGTGACCGCTCGCCGGGAAGCGAGAGAGCCATTATAGTCTCCAAACATGTGGTTGTGCCGAAGGGAGGTCGGCGGGTCCGGCGCGGGTCTACTGCGCCGATGTTTATGAGATAACGCTCTGGACTTCCATTCGTCCAACAAATAGATTTCATTCACACCATCAATTTGAGTGATGTAGCGACATGACCGCTCCGCTTGATCTGGATCAGCTCCAAAGCTTCTGCGCCATTGCCGATTGCGGCAGCTTCACCGAGGCGGCACGCCGGGTGAACAAGACGCAATCCGCCGTCTCCATGCAGATCAAGCGGCTCGAAGAGCGGCTTGGCCATTCGCTGCTGGCGCGCGACGGCCGGGGTGTCACCCTCACCGTGCATGGCGAGGCGCTCTATGCCCGGGCGCGCAAGATGCTGCGCACCAATGCCGAAATCCTCGACCATTTCTCGGATGGCGATCTCAGCGGCTCCATCCGCTTCGGCGTACCGGACGATTATGCCGTGCGCCTGCTGCCAGTGATTCTGTCCAGCTTCCAGCGCACCCATCCCAAGATCGCGGTAGATGTGGCCTGCATGGCATCGGAGGAGCTGCTGACAGGTATGCGGGCCGGGCGCTACGACCTGATCGTCTTCACGCAGGGTACCGACCAGAATTTCGGCGAGCTGTTCCGCACCGAAAAGATGTTCTGGGTCGCGTCGCATGGCGGACGGGCGCTGGCCAGCGAGCCGCTTGCCATTGCCTGCGGGCCGCAATGCTGCATCTGGCGCAAGGATGCGCAGGAAGCACTGGACCGCACCGGCAAGGACTATCGCATTGCCTATACGTCCTCCAACGCGACCGCGATCTCCAGCGCCGTGCTCTCCGACCTCGCCGTCGGCTTCCTGCCCGAAAGTGCGCTGCAGCCCGGCATGCGTGTGGTCAATGACGATCAGGGCCTGCCGCGCCTGGGCGACGCGCAGATCGCCCTGATGCGCGCCAGCCACGCCTATGGCGGGATCTATGATGCGCTGGCCAACCATATCGTGCAGTCGATGGGCAATCTCGACGTGCCACGCCAATCGGACGCTGCGGAGTAGCTGGTCGCCAGTTTCGCCCCGTCGGGGACAAGGAGAAGAAGGGCGTACCCTCGCTCTTGACCTCCATCGGGCTTTGTCGCACCAGAGGACATGGCCGACGCCCTGACCAATGCCGCCGAATTCACCGTCAGCGAGATCGCCCAGGCGGTCAAACGCACGGTCGAGGACGAGTTTGGCCATGTGCGGGTGCGCGGCGAGATTTCCGGCTATCGCGGCCAGCATTCCTCCGGCCATGCCTATTTCACCCTCAAGGATGAAAACGCCTCGATCGACGCCGTCGTGTGGAAGGGCAACTACGCCAAGCTGACCTTCAAGCCGCAGGAGGGGCTGGAGGTCATTGCGACCGGGCGCCTCACCACTTTCCCCCGCTCGTCCAAGTACCAGATCGTCATCGACAATATCGAGCCGGCCGGGGCGGGTGCGCTGATGGCCCTGCTCGAGGAGCGGCGCAAGAAGCTCCTGGCGGAGGGGCTGTTTGCCCGCGAGCGCAAGCGCCCCCTGCCCTATCTGCCTCGGGTCATTGGCGTCATCACCTCGCCCACCGGCGCGGTGATCCGCGATATCCTGCATCGTCTGGCGGACCGCTTTCCCAGCCATGTCCTGGTCTGGCCGGTGCGCGTGCAGGGCGAGACCTGCACGCCCGAAGTGGTAAATGCCATCGAGGGTTTCAACGCCCTCTTGCCCAATGGACCCATTCCCCGCCCGGACCTGCTGATCGTGGCGCGTGGTGGTGGCTCGATCGAAGACCTCTGGGGCTTCAACGAGGAAGCCGTGGTGCGCGCCGTCGCTGCCAGCGGCATTCCGGTGATCTCGGCGGTTGGCCACGAAACCGATACGACGCTGATCGACTATGTGTCGGACATGCGGGCACCCACCCCGACTGCTGCGGCAGAGGCGGCCGTGCCGGTGCGCGCCGAACTGATCGGCTATGTCGACGATCTGGGCAGCCGCCAGCGTCAGGCCGCCCGCCGGATGGCCGGGAGTGCGCGGGACAGGCTGCGCGCCGCTGCCGCCGGACTGCCGCGCCCCACCGACCTGGTCGCCACCCAGCGACAGCGGCTCGACCATGCCGCCAGCAATCTCTTCACCGGCCTGCGCCATTCGGTGCAGGACCGGCGCGTGGCCTTCTCGCGCGTCGAATCCAAGCTCACCGCGCGCGTGATCCGCGGCCAGCAGCAGGAGGTGGGCGAGCGCCTGCGCAACCTGTCGCTGCGGGCCGATGCCGGCCTGCGCAAGACGGTGGACCGGGCGCGGCTGACGCATGACCCGCGTGCCGAGCGGCTGGCTGCCGCGGCGGGGCGACTGGTGGAGCGCAAGCGGGCGCAGTTCGAAGCCACTGGCCCCAAGCTCTCTCCCAATGCCCTGCGCGCAGAACTGCGCCATTCGCAGAGCCAGCTCGCCCCGCTCACGGCCCGGCTGCTGGGCGGCATTGCCCAGAGCCTGGGCGAGCGGCGCGCCGCCTTGTCCCAGTCGGCCAAGCTGCTGGTGTCACTGAGCTACAAGAGCGTATTGGCGCGCGGCTATGCCGTCATCAAGTATGCAGACGGCAACCTGGTGCATGAACGGGCGGGCCTGATGCCGGGCGATATGGTTGCCATCGAGTTTGCCGATGGCGACGTTTCCGCGACGATTGCTGGCAGCCCAGCCATAAAGAAGAAACCACGCCCTCAACTGGACAGGGATAGTCAGGAAAGCCTCTTTTGATCGGTTCCATTGCCCGCTATATCGATGTAACGGTTGAAGGACGATCAGAATGAACATCTTCGACAAGGGCTTTGCACCCACCGAAGCGGTGATCCGCTACCTCGATGGCGACTATGTGGTGCTCAAACCCGGCAGTTTCGTGCGCTGCGCCATCACGCAAAAACCCATTCCGCTCGACGAACTGTTCTACTGGAGCGTCGACCGGCAGGAACCCTATGCCGATGCGACCGCCGCTCACACCGCGTTTGAGCGTTTCGGTCGCGGAGCCTGATGGTGGAAGCCGAAGCGTCGGGCTGCCGCCGGTTCCTGTTCATTTCCAATGGCCATGGCGAAGACAGCATTGCTGCGGCCATCGTGGCGCGCCTGCCCAAGGGAATCGAGGCGGATGCCTATCCGATGATCGGGGCCGGCAATGCCTATGCCGGCGTCTGTGCCGTGGTCGGGCCGCGCGCCACGCTGGCATCGGAAGGCTGGCGCAACGTCAAGGGATCATTGCGGCGCGACATTGCCACTGGGGGCCTTGCCACCGTGCCGCCGGCGCTGCGCTTCCTGCGCCGCATGCGCGGCCGGTATGATCGCGTGGTGGTCGTGGGCGATATGGTGGGCGTGCTGGCCTGCCAGCTGACCGGCCACCGCGACCTCTATTATCTCGACGTCTACAAGACGGGCGCGGCACGGCTTTATTCCGCGCCGGAGCGCTGGGCCATCAAGCATGCCTGCAAAACCGTGTTCTGCCGGTCCGACAACCTGGCCCAGTCGCTGACGCAGATCGGCGTCGATGCGCGCTCGGCAGGCAATATCATGATGGATACCATTCCCCATGGCGGATACGACGCCATGGCGCGGCGCAGCCGGCCGATGGCGGTGACGCTGCTGCCCGGGAGCCGGGCGCTGACCGCCGAGAGCTTTGCGCTCCAGGTCGAAGCCCTGCGGATGCTGCGCACCGACCTGCGCCCGGATGTCTTCCTGGCCGTGGCCGGCAGCATCAGTGTCGACGAGCTAGCCAGGCAGACCGGGCTCAAGCGCACGGCGATGCTCAGTGTCGAGCCCTCCGACCTCGGCGAATTGTCCGATGGCGATCTGACCATCCACATGGCGCGCGGCGGGGCGATGGGCAATCTGCTGGAGGCATCCGACATCGTGCTGTCGCAGGCGGGCACGGCCACGGTGCAGGCGCTGGGCCTGGGCAAGCCGGCCATCACATTCGTCAACCCGCGCGACCGCCGCTCCCGCTTCAATGACGAGCAGATGCTGTTTGGCGAGGCGCGCATGGTCGTGCCGGCCGATGCCCCGGCCATCGCCACGGCGCTACGCACGCTGCTGGAAAATGAAGACGAACGCCGGCGCCTGGCCAATATCGGCCGCCAGCGCATCGGCGGCCCGGGCGCCATGGCGGCGATCTTGGACGCGCTGGTCGCGTAGCCAGTCTTACCTCTCCCCTAAAGGGAAAGGTGATGAGCCCATCAGGGTTTATGCGTTTCCGGCTCCAGCAGGCGATGCAGGTGGACGATGAAATAGCGCGTCTGCGCGCTGTCGACCGTCATCTGCGCCTTCTGCTTCCACACCGCATAGGCAGCGGCATAGTTGGGATAGAGCCCCACGATGTCGACCTTGTCGAGATCGGCGAAGGTAACGCCTTCCAGGCTCGACAGTTCGCCGCCGATCACGAGATGCAGCAATTGCTTGGTGGGGTCTTCGTTAGCCATCGGTGAGGTCCGTGTGTGAAGGAGTGGACAGTTCGGCGTCGCCTGCGTCCGGGGCCGGACAGCCATAGACCTTGATCAGGGCCGCATGAACAAGCGGTTTTAGGCTCATGTCGCTCAGCGCCGCAAGCGCCCCGTGACGCACATCTCGTTTGTTGAAATGGGGGAACCCGACGCAGACATCGGCAAAGTCGATATCGGACTCCGCCAGGATCAGCGCCGCGGCGGCAATATCCCAATCCTGGCTGCCGCGCCGGGCAACCGCCGCATCAAGCTTTCCGGTGGCCACCTGCACCAGCCGATAGGCCAGCGACGGGTAGGCCGGGCCGCGCGTATAGTCGAGCCCGGCAGCCTGCATCTCCTGATGCACCGCGCCCGGCGCCGGAATCAGCGGCGCGGCGCCAGCCCGGCGCGTGCGGCGGATGGGTTGGCTATTGAGCCGGGCACCCTCGCCGCGCACCGCGTCATACATTTCGTCGCGCATCGGCGCATAGACCACCCCGGCCACCGGCACGCCGTGTTCCACCACGGCCAGCGAGACAGTCCAGCTGTCCTCGCCGCGCAGGAAGCCCCTGGTGCCATCGATCGGGTCGACCACGAAAACCCGCTCGCAATCGAGCCGGCTCGGATGATCGACCGTTTCCTCGCTCAGCCAGCCATAGTCGGGCCGGGCCTGCAGCAGGGCATTGGCGAGATAGCGATCCACCAGGATATCGGCCTCGCTCACGGGCGATGCATTCTCCTTGTGCCAGCTCTTGACGTCACGGCGGAAAAAGCTGCTGGCAATGATCCCCGCCGCGACCGCCGAGGAGCGGAGCAGTTCGAGGTCATCGCTGTAAGTGGTTGCAGGAGCGGGCATTGCGCGCCTTTTAGGCTTGGCGCGGGGCTTGGGCAAGAGCCGGGCCGCATGGCGGGCGGACAGCGGCAAATATGGCAGGGTTAACACCCCGCCAGCCAGCGGGGTTAACCGCTCCCTACCCGGTGCAAGACCCTGCTAACCCTCTCGGAAAACAAGATAAACTTAACCGAACGGATTAAGGAGGCAGGTAAGGCGAGGCGCTATGTTGGCCCCATAAAGAGAGCGCAAAAAACCAGTTCTCGAAGTTGACAGGAAGGCGAATTCAAATGGTTCATGGTGTCGCGATGGAAGGGACTTCGGTCGTTCTCGCATTCGGCCGCCCCAGCGTGGCAGACCGCCGCTTCGTGGCGGCAAACGACAACGGCCCCAAGGATCCCGTCAAGACCGTCACCGTGCGCCGCATGCTCGAACAGAGCGGCGTGGCCATCAAGATCAAGGTGCCGGTTACCGAATTCATCGGCGTCGCCGTGGCGACCCAGATTTCCGAAGGTGGCGTGCTGACCAGTTCGATCGAGCTGGTGCACTCCGACAGCGAACTGAACTATCGCGTCTTCGAGGAAGAGGGCAATCACAACGTCGTCGCCGAATGGCAGAACTGGGGCAAGAAGCTCCGCCTGCCGCTGTTCATCAAGGCCGGCGATGGCGCCTACATGCCCTATAGCCAGCAGGTCGATGGCGTGGCCGTCGGCAATTCGCAGAGCCGCCGCAAGCTGGTGGCCGAAGCCAATCGCCGCCCGCGCTTCCTCAACCGCCGCAAGCCGGGCGCCCAGTCCGACGCATAAGTTTACTGCTCTCCAAAGCACGTCCAAAGGGTTGACCGGTGGTGCGGTCAGCCCTTTTGGCGTTCAGGGCGAAGTCGCTACCAGACCCACTCGGCCAGTAGCGCCAGGGACAGGATGATTCCCACATACTTGTTGCTGTCGAAGCGGAAGCGGGGATTGTCCGGCTGGTCCGCATCGACGGTCCAGACCTGCCAGGCGAGCAGCACCGCCGCCGCCAGCGAGAAGGCGGCAAAGACGATCCCGCCTCCAACCAGCAGGGCCGCCGCCAGCCAGAGCAGGTAGGCCCCGGTATAGAGCACCGCCACGACCGGCCGCACATGTTCCCCGAACAGGCGCGCCGTGGATTTGACGCCGATCAGCGCATCGTCCTCGATATCCTGCAGGGCATAGAGCGTGTCGTAGCCGATGACCCAGAGGATCGTGCCGGCGTAGAGCAGCAGCGCCGGCATGGCGAGGCTGGCGGTCTGCGAACTCCAGCCCACCAGCGCACCATAGGCAAAGGCCAGACCCAGAAAGGCCTGTGGCCACCAGGTGACCCGTTTCATGAAGGGGTAGATCGCCACCAGTACCAGCGAGGCCACCCCGGCCCATACCGTGAAGCGATTGAACTGGAAGAGGATCACCGAGGAAAGCAGCGCCTGGGCAACGAGGAAGGCCAGTGCGTCGCGCGCCGTGACGGCTCCGGAGGGAATCGGGCGCGAGCGGGTGCGGGCGACCTTGTCGTCGATGTCGCGGTCGACAATGTCATTGAAGGTGCAGCCGGCGCCGCGCATCAGGATGGCGCCGGCCAGCATCAGGATGGCGGCCCACCAGTCGAAGCCGACATCGGGCCGCGCCACCGCCGCCAGGCCGATCCCCCAGACGCAGGGCCAGAACAGCAGCCAGAAACCGATCGGCCGGTCCCAGCGCGCCAGCCGTGCATAGGGCTTGAGCCATGCCGGCGCATAGCGATCGACCCAGTTGCCGGATTTGGCATCGGCGACAGCGTCGGGAGTGTTTTCGGTCATGGGCAAATGCCTCCTTGCGCGCTCCGCATCCCCCTTCTCCCCTCGAGGGGAGAAGGCCATGAGAGCTGTGCTCGAATGGCAAGTCTGATTTTCTGCGTTCAGCAGAAAATCAGGGGTGAGGGGTTCTCTCCACGCATACAGCGTTTATGGTCGCCCCCGAAACCCCTCATCCGCCCCTTTCGGGGCACCTTCTCCCGCAAGGGGAGAAGGGGAACGGCAGAGATTATGCCCCGCAGCCACGCCACCCTGCCCCGCCTTTACATCGACGCCGACCTCGCCGCCGGGGTGCCGCTCACCTTGGGCAAGGAACAGTCGCTCTATCTCGCCGCCGTGCTGCGCAAGACGGTCGGTGATGAGGTCGTGCTGTTCAATGGCCGCGATGGCGCCTGGCTGGCCCGGCTCACCGGTGATTCGAAGAAGTCGGTGGCGCTCGAACTGGTGCAGCAGATCGGACCCCAGACCCCGCCGTCCGACCTGTGGTACGGCTTCGCCCCGCTCAAGACCGAGCGGCTGGACTATGTGATCCAGAAGGCGGTGGAAATGGGCGTCGGTACCATCCAGCCGGTACTCACCCGCTTCACCCAGGTCAGCCGGCTCAAGCATGAGCGGCTGGTGGCCAATGCCATCGAAGCGGCCGAGCAATGCGAAGTGCTGAGCGTGCCCATTGTCGAGCCCGAAGTGACGCTGGACCGCCTGATCGATTCCTGGCCCGCCGATCGGCGGCTCATCCTCGCCGATGAAGGCGAGGCATCGTCCTCGCCGGTCGAGGTGCTGGGCAGGCTCAGGGGACAGAAGATCGGCGTCCTGATCGGTCCGGAGGGCGGATTTTCCGATGAGGAACGCGCCCGGCTGCGCGCACTGCCTTATGTCGTGCCCATCAGCCTGGGCCCCCGCATCCTGCGGGCGGACACGGCTGCGGTCGCGGCGCTAGCGGTGATTCAGGCAATCATCGGTGATTGGCGATAAAAGCCGATTGCATTCGGCTTGTGCAACGCTATGTTCCGGCCAACATTGAACCCTCACGTCAGAGGACTGCTTATGGCCGGCGCCGACTCCTATTCACCCCCGATCGAATCGCGGGCCGACCTGATCGAGGCCATGGCGCGGGGATGCAAGCCCGAGGCCGACTGGCGGATCGGCACTGAACACGAAAAGCACGTGTTCCACACCAATCCCTTGCGGCCGGTCACCTATGAAGGACCCGATGGCATCCGCGCGCTGCTCGACGGCATTCAGGCGGAAACCGGCTGGCATCCATTCTACGATGGTGAAAACCCCATCGGCCTGCGCAATGACGAGGTCGCCGGCGGCATCTCGCTCGAACCCGGCGGGCAGTTCGAACTCTCCGGCTCGCCGCAGTTGGACCTGCATGGCACTGCGGCCGAACTGGCCGAGCATATGCGCGTCACCAAGAAGGTCGCGGCACCGCTCGATATCCATTTCCTCGGTCTGGGCGTGACGCCGCTGTGGTCGGTCGATGAAATCCCGGCCATGCCCAAGTCGCGCTACGGCATCATGAAGCCCTATATGGAAGAGGTCGGCACGCTCGGCACCTCCATGATGTTCCGCTCCTGCACCGTGCAGGCCAATCTCGATTTTTCGAGCGAAGCCGATATGGTCAAGAAGCTGCGCGTCTCGGTGGCGCTGCAGCCGGTGGCCACGGCCCTGTTCGCCAATTCGCCCTTCTCGGAAGGCCGCGACAGCGGCTATCTCAGCTATCGCAGCCATATCTGGCTCAATACCGACGATGCCCGCACCGGCATGCTGCCCTTCGCCTTCGAAGAGGGCTTCGGTTTTGAACAATATGCCGATTATGCCCTTGATGTGCCGATGTATTTCGTCATCCGCAATGGCGCCTATGTCAACGTGGCGGGCGAGAGCTTCCGCGCCTTCCTCAAGGGCGAGCTGCCCCAGCTGCCGGGTGAAAAGCCGACCATCAAGGATTGGGAAGACCATCTCTCGACCATTTTCCCCGAAGTCCGGCTCAAGCAGTTCCTCGAAATGCGCGGCGCCGATATGGGCGACGAAAAGTCGGTCGTGGCGCTATCGGCCTTCTGGACTGGCCTGCTCTATGACGAGGTTTCGCTTGAAGCCGCGTACGAACTGATCGAGCCCTGGTCCGCCGACGAGCGCGACCGCATGCGGCGCGAAGTACCCCGCCTGGGGCTGATGACCCCGCATGACCGCTCCAACCTCTATGACGTCGCCGCCCAGGCTGTCGGCATTGCCGAGGCGGGCCTGGTCCGCCGCGACCGCCGCAACGCCCAGGGCCAGGATGAAACCATCCACCTCGCGCCGCTCGAAGAGACCATCCAGCACGCCAAGTCCCCGGCTGAACGCTGGCTCGATAAGTATCGCGGCGAATGGAACGGCGATCTCACCCGGATCTTCAAAGAAGCCGAGATGTAGGCGGCTTACCTCTCCCTTCGGGGGAGAAGTAAGAACCGCTTGCCTCTCCCGCCCCCATCGTGCATCACGCCCGCAACAGCGACGGGGGCAATCCATGCGGGTATTGGTGATCGGTTCGGGTGGGCGCGAACATGCCCTGGCGTGGAAAATCGCCCAGTCACCCCTCCTGACCAAGCTCTTCATCGCCCCGGGCAATGGCGGCACCGGCGCAGTCGCGGAAAACCTGGCGGTCGATGTTACCGACCATGACGCCGTGGTCGCCCTCTGCCGGCAGCACCAGATCGACTTTGTCGTGGTGGGTCCCGACGCACAGGTCGTTGCCGGCCTTGGCGACGATGTTCGCGCCGCCGGCTTTACCTGCTTCTGCCCCAGCAAGGCCGCCGGCCAGCTGGAAGGCTCCAAGGGCTTTACCAAGGCGCTATGCGACGAGATGGGCATTCCCACCGCCGCCTATGGCCGCTTCGACACGGAAGCCGCCGCCCTCGCCTATCTCTATACGCAGGGCGCGCCGATCGTGATCAAGGCCGATGGCCTGGCGGCCGGCAAGGGCGTGACCGTGGCCATGACGGTCGAGGAAGCCGAGGCCGCCATTATCGATTGCTTCGCGGGTGCCTTCGGCTCCTCCGGCGCGGAGGTCGTCATCGAGGAATTCATGGAGGGCGAGGAAGTCAGCCTCTTCGTGCTCTGCGACGGCAAGGACATCCTGCCGCTGACCACCGCGCAGGACCACAAGCGCGCCTTCGATGGCGATACCGGTCCCAATACCGGCGGCATGGGCGCCTATTCGCCTGCCCCGGTGATGACGCGCGAAATCTACGAGGACGTGCTCGAACGCGTGATCTGGCCCACGGTCCGCGGCCTTGCCGCCCGCGGCACGCCCTATCAGGGCGTGCTCTATGCCGGGCTGATGCTCACACCCGATGGCCCAAAGCTCGTCGAGTATAATGCCCGCTTCGGCGATCCGGAAACGCAGGTGATGGTACTGCGGATGGACAGCGACCTGTTGCCGCTGCTGCATGCCACCGCCACTGGCACGCTGGCTGGCCACGACGTGCAGTGGAAAGATCAGTATGCATTGACGGTCATCATGGCGACAAAGGGCTATCCGGGTTCATATGGCAAAGGCTCGGAAATCCAGGGCGCCGAAGGCATCGACAGCGACACGATTCATGTCTTCCACGCCGGAACGCGCCGCGACGGCGAACGTTTACTTGCTGCCGGCGGCCGCGTCCTGAACGTTACCGCGCTGGGCAGAACGGCAAGAGAGGCACAGGAACGTGCTTACGCAGGCGTGGACCAGATTGTTTGGCCAGAAGGTTTTTGCCGCCGAGACATCGGTTGGCGCGAAATCGCCCGCGCCGATTCTTGAACCCTTCCTAAACCCCGCCAACCTATTCTACCGCAAGACCGTCTTTGACGAGACGCCGCCCAAGCGTCCGCTGACACCGCTGCAACTGCGCGGCAAAGCGCTCGCCGATGGGCTGCGCAGCCAAGGCAAGGAGCGGGGCAGCGGCATGACGACGATATCGGGACCTCGAATTGGCGTGGCATTGGGCGGCGGGTCCGCCCGTGGCCTGACCCATATTCCCTATATCGAGGCCATGGACGAACTCGGCCTCAAGCCATCGGTGATCTCGGGCACCTCGATCGGCGCGCTGATCGGGGCCGGCTGGGCGGCCGGCATGAGCGGGCAGGAACTGCGCGAGCATTCCTACGAGGTGCTGGGCACCATGCGCACCATTGCCACCAAGCTCTGGGCCACCCAGATCCGCGGCATCAGCGGCATCCTCAAGAACGGCATTTCGATGCAGCTGGACGCCACCAGCATTGTCGATGCCTTCACCCCGGACAGTTTTCCCCTCGAATTCAAGGATCTCAAGGTCCCGCTCTATGTGGTGGCGACCGATTTCCAGTCCTGGCACCAGGTGGTGTTCAATTCCGGCCTGCTGCGCCCGGCCATTGCCGGCTCCATCGCCATTCCGAGCCTGTTCAAGCCGGTGGTCTATGCCAACCACATCCTGGTGGATGGCGGCGTGGTCAATCCGCTGCCGCTGGACCAGGCCGATATCGACACCGACTTCCTCATCGGCATCGACGTCAATGGCGATCCCTCCGAGGGCATCGCCAAGACCGACCATAAGGCGATCGACATCTGGTTCGGCTCGGCCCAGATCATGATGCACTCGCTCACCGCGCATATGATGGCCGCCTATCCGCCCGACATCTACATTCGCCCGCATGTCACCAATTTCGGCGCCCTTGAATTCTGGCGGGTGCGTGAGATCGTGGCCCATGCCGAGGTGGAAAAGGAGCGCTTCAAGCGCATTCTGGCCCAGAAGATCGAGGACTATATCGCCGACCGTGTTCCGGTGATCGGGAGCAACTAGCCTGCGCAAGACTTGCGCCGGCTTGCATTTCGCTGCGGATGCGGGCAAGACGGCGTCATTCATCGGACCCGGTGTAAATCCGGGTGGCTCTTCTGGCCGCCAACCCGCCAGACAATCCAGTAGAAACCGCCCCATTTTCCGGCCGCCGATTGCGGCCAGGTTATCGTGCTGTCTGGACCATCCATGACCCTTATTGAAAACTTCCGCCGCGATTGGCTCTCCAACCTGCGCGGCGACGTGCTTGCCGGCATCGTTGTCGCGCTGGCGCTCATCCCCGAAGCCATCGGCTTTTCCATCATTGCCGGCGTCGACCCCAAGGTGGGGCTCTATGCCTCGGTGGTCATCGCCATCGTCATCTCCTTTGCCGGCGGTCGCCCCGCCATGATCTCGGCCGCCACGGCCGCCACGGCCGTGCTGTTCGGCTCGCTGGTGCGCGACCATGGGCTCGATTACCTGCTGGCTGCCACGATCCTGGCCGGTGTGCTGCAGATCGCAGCCGGATGGCTGCGTGTCGGCGCGATCATGCGCTTCGTGTCGCGGTCGGTGCTGACCGGCTTCGTCAATGCGCTCGCCATCCTGATCTTCATGGCCCAGCTGCCCGAACTGATCGGCGTCACCTGGCAGACCTATGCCATGGTCGCGGCGGGCCTTGCCATCATCTACCTGTTTCCCCGCCTGACGCGCGCCATTCCCTCCCCGCTGGTCTGCATTCTGGTCCTCACCGCGATTACGCTGCTGCTCGGGCTCGATGTCCGCTCGGTTGCCGACCTGGGCGACCTCCCCTCTGCCCTGCCCTCCCTGCTCTGGCCGCAGGTGCCGCTGTCGCTTGAAACGCTGTGGATCATCCTACCCTATTCGGCCGCCGTGGCCGCCGTCGGCCTGCTCGAAAGCCTGCTCACCGCCTCCATCGTCGACAACATGACCGATACGACCAGCGACAAGAACCGGGAATCGGTCGGCCAGGGCATAGCCAATATTGCCAGCGGTTTTTTCGGCGGCATGGCGGGCTGCGCCATGATCGGCCAGTCGGTCATCAATGTGAAATCGGGCGGCCGTACACGCCTGTCCACCTTCATCGCCGGAGCATTCCTGCTCTTCCTGCTGATGGTTCTGGGAGACGTCGTGGGTCTCATCCCCATGCCCGCTCTGGTCGCCATCATGATCATGGTCTCGATCGGCACCTTCAGCTGGCGCTCGCTCAACGAGTTGCGCCATCACCCGCGCCGGTCGAGTCTGGTCATGCTGGCCACGGTCATCACGGTTGTCGGCACGCATAACCTGGCGCTGGGCGTCGGCGTCGGCGTGCTGCTGTCGGGCATCTTCTTTGCCTGGAAGGTGGCGCAGATCTTCCGCGTCACCTCGGTGCTGATCGCGGACGGCAGGGAGCGCGACTATCTGGTCGAAGGCCAGCTGTTCTTCGCCTCGGCCGAGGACTTCCTCAAGGCCATGGATTTTGCCGAGAAGCTCGATCGTGTGCGCATCGATGTCAGCAAGGCCCATATCTGGGACCTGACCGGCGTCAATGCCATCGACATGGCGGTGCTCAAGTTCCGGCGCGCCGGCGCCGAAGTGGAACTGGTCGGCATGAACGAGGCCAGCGCCACCATCATGGACAAGCTGGCCGTGCATGATCAGCCAGGGGCGCTGGAGCGCATGCTGGGCCATTAGGCCCGAGAGCTAGCGAAGCGCCTTGAAGAAATCGCGCAGCATGGCTTCCGACCGTGCTGCGCCAATGCCCCCGATGACCTCGGGGTGGTGGTGGCAGGTTGGCTGGTCGAACAGCCGCACGCCGTTTTCCACCGCGCCGGCCTTGCTGTCCTCGGCAGCGAAATAGACCCGACGCAGCCGCACATGGGCAATAGCCCCCGCGCACATGGCGCAGGGCTCCAGCGTCACATAGAGATCGCAGCCATCGAGCCGCCCGGTGCCCCGCTTGTCGAGTGCGGCACGGATGGCCAGCATCTCGGCATGGGCGGTGGGATCGTTCAGCGCCTTCATGCGGTTGCGCTCTGCCGCAAGGACAACCTCGCCCTCCATGATCACCGCACCCACCGGCGCTTCGCCATGGGTGGCCGCCTCTTCGGCGAGGCTGAGGGCAAGGTCCATGGGGGCAAGGGGCGGGGCCATGAACGGGGTGGTAACGCGAACTGCCCGAGCGGGCAAGCGCCGGCTCAGCGGCTGCGGCGGCCGGCGAGCAGAGTCGCCAGCGCGATACCACCCAGAATGAGCGCAGACGAAACCAGCAGGCGTGGCGTCACGGTCTCGCCGATGAACAGCGCGGCCCCGAATGCCGCAATGACGGGAACGCTGAGCTGGACCACCGCCGCCCGCGTGCGCGAGAGCTCCGGCAGCGCGGCATACCAGATGGCATAGCCAAGGCCTGACGCAATGGCGCCCGAGGCAACCGCATAGAAAACGCCATCCAGGCGCGGCACATTGAGCGCCAGCCCGCCCACCAGAAGAAACACCGCGACAGGCAGGCAGCGGAGGAAGTTTCCCGCGGTGTCGGCCAAGGGCTGCGACGAGCCGCGCCCCAGCAGCGAATAGGCCGCCCAGCAAAGGCCCGACATGACCATCAAGAGCGCCCCCAGCGGATCGGGCGACGCGAGGCCGGGTGAGACGAGATAGACAAAGGCGGCCCCGGCCAATCCCAGCCCCAGCCATTCCAGAACGCCGGGACGATCGCCGACCAGGACCGCACGCGCCACCATGCCGATCTGTACGCTCGCAAACAGGATCAGGGCGCCCACGCTCGCCCCCAGCAATTGATAGGCAAGGGAGAATGCGAGGGCATAGCCCAGCAATGCAGCGGCCTGCTGCCAGGTGCCCAGCCCGACAAGAGAACGCCAGCCGGATTTTCCACGCAGCATGACCAGCATTCCAAGAACCACCGCCCCCGACGCCAGTCGAATGCCGGTATAGCTGGCCGCATCGATGGCGCCGCTGCCCAGCGCCAGCCTTGCCAGGATGGAATTGGCGGCAAAGGCGGCCATGGCCACGGCGGTCAGCAGGATCGTGCGCAATGTCTTACTCCCCGAGCCGATGGCATTTTAGGTCCGGGCGTGGCCCCGAGTCCTGAATAAAGCGCCAGCGACCAGCGCGCATGCGCATGGGCACAACCAGCGCAAACGGGTCGGAAAGCCGCCTCGCCTCCCCTATATTCTCCCCTCAGGAGAATCGCCCTTGCCCATCCGCCAGCTGCCCGAAGATCTGATCAACCGCATCGCCGCCGGCGAGGTGGTGGAGCGACCCGCCAGCGTGGTCAAGGAGCTGGTCGAGAACGCCATCGATGCCGGCGCCAGCCGTATCGTCATCACCACCGCGGCGGGCGGCAAGGGGTTGATGCGCATCGAGGATGACGGCCACGGAATGGACCGGGCCGACCTGCTGCTTTCGGTGGAGCGGCACGCCACCTCCAAGCTCTCGGAAGACGAGCTGGACGATATCCGCACGCTGGGTTTCCGCGGCGAGGCTTTGGCCTCGATCGGCTCGGTGGCCGAGCTCTCGATCGCCTCTCGCACCGCTCATGCCGAAAGCGGGTTACGGCTCGAGGTGCGCCATGGCGTGCGCGCGGGCCCGGTGCCGCTGGCGATGAACCGGGGCACCATTGTCGAGGTGAAGAACCTCTTCGCCCATGTGCCGGCACGCCTGAAATTCCTCAAGACCGACCGGGCCGAGGCGGCGGCCATCACCGATGTGGTCAAGCGCCTCGCCATGGCCAATCCGGCGGTGCATTTCGTGCTCAACGGCACGGACCGCTCACCCGCCAACTGGCCTGCGGTCACCGGCACGGGCGCCCTGGAGGCGCGGCTGGGCCAGGTGATGGGCGATGATTTTGCGCAGAATGCCGTGCGGCTGGCGAGCAGCCGGCACGGTGTGGTCGTTGCGGGCCTCGCTGGCCTGCCCACCTATACGCGCGCCAACTCGCTCAGCCAGTTCTACTTCGTCAATGGCCGCTCGGTGCGCGACAAGGTGCTGGTGGGCGCTATCCGCGCCGCCTATGCCGACTATACCTTCCGCGACCGCTTTCCGGTGGTGGCGCTCTATATCGCGGTCGATCCGGGCGAGGTGGACGTCAATGTGCATCCCGCCAAGGCCGAGCTGCGGTTCCGCGATGCTGGCGCGGTCCGCAGTGCGGTGATCCGCGCCATCAGCGAAGCGCTGACGGCGGCGGGTTTCAAGGCCTCCGACACAGTGGCCGACGATGTGCTGGGCGCCTTCACCGCGCCCGCCTATGGCGCGCCCGCGCCCCAGACCATGTCGACGGCGGCCCCCATGGCTCGCAGCTACGACCAGAGCCACCATGTCGAGCCGGCCGCGTTTGCGCGCTTTGACGGGTTCACCGAGCCCAGCGCCCGCATCGAGGCCGAACCTGCTCCGGCGCTGGCCGAATATCCGCTCGGCACCGCCCGGGCACAGATGTTCGACAATTTCATCATCGCCCAGAATGGCGAGGGCCTGCTGCTGGTCGACCAGCACGCCGCCCATGAGCGCCTCGTCTATGAGCGGTTCAAGGCACAGCTGGCCTCCGGCCCGGTCCCCAGCCAGAGCCAACTCATTCCGGTGGTGATCGAACTGCCTGAGGAAGACTGCGCCCGGCTGGAGGAAGCCGCCCCCGAACTCGAGCGTTTTGGCCTCTATCTCGAACGCTTCGGCCCCCGCGCCGTCGCCGTGCGCGAGACCCCGGCCTTGCTCGGCAATTCCGATATCGACGGCCTCGTGCGCGACGTGGCGGACGGCCTTGCCGAGTGGGACTCCGTGGCCGCCGTCAGCGACCGGATGGAAGCCATCATCGCCCGCATGGCCTGCCACGGCTCGGTCCGCTCCGGGCGGCGCCTGCGGGTCGACGAAATGAATGCCCTGCTCCGCGACATGGAAGCAACGCCCCATTCAGGGCAGTGCATCCACGGCCGCCCCACCTATGTCGAGCTCAAGAAGAAAGATATCGAGCGGCTGTTTGGGAGAAGTCGGTAATTCGCGGATTGATTCGCAAAGGTTAACGAATCACTCTCGACTCCGGATATTTGTTCATGCAATGTTCCTTTGAACAAAGGGGGAACTAAAATGCGTGGAGCAATATTCGGTCTAGTCTGCCTGGTGTTTTCATGCCTGCAAGCTGCCCTCGATAGGTGGCTCAAGGCACGTATATTGACGGACATCTATCCGCACGACCCGCCGGCTAAGGAGGACTACCTGGCCGGCTAGCAGCAACAGTCCCCACTCCTCGGCCACGCCGGCCGGCACATACGGTTACTTCAGCGAATTCCTGCCCGCCAGGTCTCTTGGCGGCACGGGAAAACTTGCCTCCTCAAGCGTCAACACTTGCAAGCAACAGGACACAATCATGCGCGTCAGCGTGTTTCTCCTGATCTGTACTCTGTCGCTGAGCGCCCCGGTCGCCGCTCAGTCCTACCGTCTCGATGCGCCCCTTGTGCAGGGCCCGCCTCAGGCGGGGGACGTCAACGTACCGATCGGGCGTGCCGACGGCCTTGGCTACCTGGAGGCAGCGGCCTTGTCCGGGGACCGGCGGGCCTCGGCGCTGCTGGCGGTGCTGCTGCAGGACAGTCCGGATGTCGAGGGCAACTTGGTCAAGTCGGCGCTGCATTTCCAGGCAGCGGTCGCCGCGGGATGCAGTGATCTGGCGACCCTGGCCGCCCGGGCGGTGGCCCGCCTATCGCCGGACCAGCGCGCCGAATTCGAACAGGCGCTCCCGCGCTGGAGCCCGGCAGGCGCGGACGTGCCGCAGGCAGGCATCAAAGGACGATGCCTCTCCTGGTAGCCCTGCTTTACTGGAACACGCTCGCGCCCCGGTCCGCCACGCCCACCAGGCTCCGGAACCCGGCAAACAGCTCGCGGCCCATGCCGTAGTGCTGGCTGCGCAGGTCTTCCGTGGCCGGGGTGCGCGAGCGGAATTCCTTTTCGTCGCCGAGGAAGGTCAGCGTGCCCTCATTGGCGTCGAGGCGGATCATGTCGCCGTCGCGGATCTTGCTGATCGGGCCGCCATCGACCGCTTCGGGCGTCATGTGGATGGCCGCCGGCACCTTGCCCGACGCGCCGGACATGCGGCCATCGGTGAGCAGGGCCACCTTGAAACCGCGATCCTGCAGGATGCCGAGTGGCGGCGTCAACTTGTGCAGTTCGGGCATGCCGAGCGCCTTGGGGCCGGAGAAGCGCACCACGGCGATCATGTCGCCATTGAGTTCGCCCGCCTTGAACGCCGCCTGCAGGCCTTCCTGGCCGTGGAACACCTTGGCCGGCGCCTCGATGACACGGTGCTCGGGCTTGACGGCAGAGACCTTGATCACCGAGCGGCCGAGATTGCCGCTGAGCAGCTTGAGCCCGCCGGTGGGTGAAAAGGCCGTCGCGACCTTGGTCAGCACCTTGGGCAGCGCGGATTCCCTGGGGGACGGCTCGAAGGTCAGCTTCTCCTCGATCAGCTTGGCCTCGACCGTGTAGTTCGACAGGCCATCGCCCCAGACGGTCTTGACGTCCTCATGCAGGTGGCCGCTTTCGAGCAGTTCCTGGATCAGGAAGCCCATGCCGCCGGCGGCGTGGAAATGGTTCACGTCGGCCACGCCATTGGGATAGACGCGGGCCAGCAGGGGCGTGGCGTCCGAAAGGTCGCTCATGTCGTCCCAGGTCACCTGCAGGCCCGCAGCGGCGGCAATGGCGATCAGGTGCATGGTGTGGTTGGTCGAGCCGCCCGTGGCATGCAGACCCACGAGGCCATTGACGATGGCCTTCTCGTCCACGATGTGGCCGACCGGCGTATAGTTGTTGCCCAAAGCCGTCAGCGACAGGGCGCGCACGGTGGCTTCCCGGGTCAGCGCATCGCGCAGCGGCGTGCCCGGATTGACGAAGCTGGCGCCCGGCAGGTGCAGGCCCATGATCTCCATCAGCATCTGGTTGGAATTGGCCGTGCCATAGAAGGTGCAGGTGCCGGCCGAATGGTAGGACTTGCTCTCGGCTTCGAGCAGTTCGGCGCGGCCGACCTTGCCCTCCATATAGAGCTGGCGGACCTTGCTCTTTTCATCATTGGGAATGCCCGAGGGCATCGGGCCGGCGGGCACGAAGACGGCCGGCAGGTGGCCGAAGGTCAGCGCCCCGATGAGCAGGCCCGGCACGATCTTGTCGCAGATGCCGAGATAGACCGCGGCGTCGAACATGTTGTGGCTGAGCGAGATGGCCGTCGCCATGGCGATGACATCGCGGGAAAACAGGGAAAGGTCCATGCCCGGCTGGCCCTGGGTGACGCCGTCGCACATGGCCGGCACGCCGCCGGCAACCTGTGCCGTGGCGCCGATGGCGCGGGCGGCTTCCTTGATGATGTCGGGATAGAACTGGTAGGGCTGATGGGCGCTCAGCATGTCGTTATAGCTGGTAACGATGCCCAGGTTCAGCGTCTTGTTGCCGGCCAGGGCCGCCTTTTCCGACGGGGTGCAGGCGGCAAAGGCATGGGCAAGGTTGCCGCAGGAGAGCACGGAGCGGTGCACGCCGGCCTCGCGCGCTTCATCGAGACGGCCGAGGTAATCGCGACGGCTGTCGCGGCTGCGCGCCGCAATACGATCGGTAACATCCTGGATGGCCTGGCGGACAGACATGGCGAGCTCCTAACCTTTCAATGGTCGCGCCCTCGAAGTGGAAAACCGGTTTCCACCTTTCTGAGAACGCTCCGGGCTGGGGCCTTCGTGGCCTAGGCGGTCAATTGGGGACCGCGAAGGGGACTATGGGCACCAGTAGACAGTCACAGCATGGCCGGATCGCAAGACGGCGCGGATGGGCATGTCCTCGACGGGACCCTCGCCCAGAGCCGTGTCGAGAACGGCGGCCTTTTCCTCCCCTTCGATATGAAGGTACAGCCCATCCGTGCGGAGGAGACGCGGAAGGGTAAAGGTGATGCGCGGCTCGCCCGCGCCGGGGGCGCGAATGGCCAGAGCCGGGCCTTCGGCGGTCAGCGCCTCGGCCAGCGTGTCGCCGCCGGGAAAGAAGGATGCTGTATGCCCGTCGCTGCCCATGCCGAGCACGACGGCGGCGAACTGCTCGGGCAGCTGGGCCAGAAGGGCATTGGTGCGGGCGACGCCCGCCGCGTCGGGTTCGTCGCCGCCCGAATAGAGCGGGAAGAAGCGGGCCGTGGCTGCGGGTCCCTGCAGCATGCGTTCATTGACCAGCAGCGCATTGGAGCGATCGCTGGTCTCGTCGACCCAGCGCTCGTCGACCAGCGTGACGATGACCTTGGACCAGTCTATATCCTTGGTCTTGCCCAGCGCCTGGAAGAAGCGGCCCGGCGTCGAGCCCCCGCTCATCGCAATGGCCGCCTCGCCGCGCTCGGCAATCGCCGCGCGAATGCGATCGGCAACGGCCTCGGCCAGTTCAATGGCCAGGGTCGGCTTGTCGGCAAAGCTGCGGCGGTCGATGGTCATCGTCGTTCACTCACAGTCATGGGCCAATTCGGCCCCGATATCTCAGGCAACACCCTCCCCCTTGTGGGGAGGGATCAAGGGTGGGGGAGGTTGGCCCGAATTTCCGGGCTCCCGGCACCCCCTCCCAACCTCCCATCAAGGGGGAGGTGCCGCCCGGTGGTCGCGAGGCGATGGCGCCGTACGACCCACTGGGCTAAGCCCTTCAGTTATCATCCTCGTGCCAGGTCCGGCCGTCGCGTTCGATCAGCGCGATGGCGCTGCTCGGGCCCCAGGTGCCGGCCACGTAGGTCTGCGGCGCCTCGGTCGAGCGGTCCCAGGCCTGGCGGATCGGATCGACCCATTTCCAGGCAGCCTCGAGTTCGTCGCGGCGCATGAACAGGGTCTGGCTGCCGCGGATCACGTCCATCAGCAGGCGCTCATAGGCTTCCGGCGTGCGCTCGGAAAAGGTCTGGGCGAAGCTGAGGTTCAGGGGCACCTCGCGCAGGCGCATGCCGCCCGGGCCGGGATCCTTGATCATCATCATCAGCTTGACGCCCTCGTCAGGCTGCAGGCGCAGTACCAGCTTGTTGGCCTTGGGCGCACCTTCGGCATGGTCGAAGATCGAGTGCGGAATGGGCTTGAACTGGATGCAGATTTCCGAGGCGCGGCTGGCCATGCGCTTGCCGGTGCGGAAATAGAAGGGCACACCGCTCCAGCGCCAGTTCTCGACTTCGGCCTTGAGCGCCACGAAGGTCTCGGTGCGGCTGCCCTTCTTGTCCTCGGGCAGTTCTTCCTGGTAGCCGGCCACCGACGTGGTCTCGGATTTCACGCCCTTGTACTGGCCGCGCACCGTGTTGCGGGCAATGTCGCCATTGATGATCGGCTTGAGTGCCCGCAGCACCTTGAGCTTTTCGTCGCGCAGCGCATCGGCATCGTCCGAGGCCGGCGGCTCCATGGCCACGAGGCACAGCAGCTGCAGCATGTGGTTCTGCACCATGTCGCGCAGCGCGCCGCTCTCGTCGTAATAGCCGCGCGTGCCGGCGCCGACCGATTCCGCCACGGTGAGCTGGACGTGGTCGATATGGGCCGAATTCCAGATCGGCTCGAACAGGGCATTGGCAAAGCGCAGGGCCAGGAGGTTCTGCACGGTCTCTTTGCCGAGATAGTGGTCGATGCGATAGACCTGATCTTCCTTGAAGATCTTGGCCACGCCGTCATTGATCTCCATCGAGGAAGCCAGGTCATGGCCCAGCGGCTTTTCGATCACGACGCGCGCATCGCGGCGATAGAGCTTCTTCTTGGCCAGGTATTCGGCAATCGGCTCGAACAGGTCGGGGGCCACGGCAAGGTAGAAGGCGCGGACGATCTGGGGGTCGCTGCGCAGCGCCTTGCCCAGGTCGCCCGAGCCTTCGGGGTTGCTGGCATCGACCGGCACGTAGGAGAAGATCTTGATGAAACGGTCGATGACCTTTTCGTCCTGATATTCCTTTTCGACGAACTGGCTGATGGCCTCGCGCGCCACTTTCTGGAAATCAGCGTCGCTGAGCTTGGAGCGGGACGCGCCGATGATGCGGCTTTCCTCGTCAAACTGCCCATCCTTGAAGCGATGGTAGAGCGCCGGAATGAGCTTGCGCTTGGTCAGGTCGCCCGTGGCGCCGAACACCACATAGTCGAAAGGCTGGACGGGAATGATGCGGCTGGACACTAGGCTAGTCCTCTGGGGTAGGTGCGAGGGTCAGGCGGGGTGGTTCTGCTTGGCGAGGATGACGGCGCCATGCAGCGGCTCGAATTGCGGCAGGGCGACGAAATTGCCATAGCGCTTTTGCAGGATGGGGAACAGGCGCGCACCAAAGCCGCCGACAATGGCCATGACATGGGCATTGTGCGCCTGGAACCAGCGCACATAGGTGTCGACATAGCCCAGTTCGATTTCCATCATCTTGTGGGCAACGGCGTCGCCCTTGTCGTAGTGGTCGAAAAACAGCGGCATCAGCTTGCCGAATTCGGCCGGCGCGCGCCCGATAAGCGCGTCGTCGCAGCCCTCCGAGCCATCCCGGCTGATGATCTTGAGGTCCATGTCGGTGGCGAAGGACCAGGTCATCACCGCCTGGTTGTCGCCCCCCAGGGCCGCCATGACCGCCTTGGTCAGCGGCGAGGCCTCGACGAGGCCATCCTCCGCCTCGACCGAATAGCGGACCAGTTCGCGGCCCAGAATGGCGCCGCTCATCTGGTCGCCGATCTGGAAACCCCAGCCGCCTGCCTGGTGCCGCCTGCCATCGACGATGGACATGGCGGCCGAGCCGGTGCCGACGATGATCACGCCGCCCTCGCCGCCGCCCAGGGCGCCGGCATGGGCAATGTCGATATCGTCATAGACCTTGACCCCGGCAAAGGGCCATGGCCGCGCGGCGAATTCGGCGCGGGCCGTATCCATGCGGCCGCCGGCCATGCCGAAGCAGGCATAGGTATTGGCGGTTTCGGCATAATTGAGCCCGGCGGCCTGGAACACGTCGCGGGTGCCGTCGCTGATGGCGCGGAATGCCGGCTCCCCGTCGTCGATCTGCAGGTTGGAGCGGCCGTTCTTGACCTCGGCGAGCGTCTTCAGGTTCTCGTCAGCCAGACGCACGCGGCAATTGGTGCCGCCGCCATCAACGCCAAGATAGTATCTGGGCACGCGGGGAATCTCCCGGTCATCGAGTTGCGCGCTTCCGGACGGAAAACCGGCTTCCACTTTTCCTGGAAGCGCTTTTGGACGGATTCTAAAGTGTCGTTTCGGCGCGGACCATAATGCGAAAGATGCTAAGACGAAAGTAGGATAAGGCACAAAAAGCGCCCGTCGGCGGCATGGCGCGCATGGCCTGCACGCGGGCCTGGCGCAACCTGTTGCGGCGGAGCAGCTTTTGTACCATTGAGCGCTGCGGCGGCAGGTTAGGGAGGCAACGACGATGACACGACATGTGCTGGTTCTGGGTGGCGCCCGTTCGGGCAAGACGGCCTTTGCCGAGCAGCTGGCGATCCGCAGTGGCACAAGGCCCGCCTATCTCGCGACGGCCGAGGCGCTCGACGCGGAAATGCGCGACCGAGTCGCCAGTCACAAGGCCTCGCGGGCCGCACAATTTGCCACGATCGAGGAACCGCTGGCCCTGTCCGACGCCCTGATTGCGGCGTCCGAAAAGCATGACGTCATCCTGGTCGACTGCCTGACGCTGTGGATCACCAACCTGCTGGTGGCCAATGAAGACGTAGCCCTGGCGGTGAGCGAGCTTGGCGCCACCCTTGTACAGGTCAAGACGGCCAAGGTGATCCTGGTCAGCAACGAGGTCGGCCTGGGCATCGTGCCCGACAATGCCATGGCCCGCACCTTTCGCGACCTCACCGGCGCCGCGCATCAGCGCCTCGCCGAAATCTGCGATGACGTCTACTTCGTCGCCGCCGGCCTGCCCATGACCCTCAAGGGCGACGTCCCGGTACCGGCGACGAGTCGCATACACGTGGCCTAGACATCCGCTGAGAGTCCGATCGGACAACATACTCCGGGGGGCCAAACGCCCCCACCTAACCTCCCCCTGAAGGGGGAGGAAGCCGGCTGGTGATCGTCATCGATGTTGCCACACACCCGATCTGTCCCTCCCCCTTCCAGGGGGAGGCTAGATGGGGGGTCAGGCCACCCAGACCAACACCGCCAACACCACACTCATCCCCAGCAGCACATTCAGCGTCGACCGATACAGCACCAGCGCGCGCAAGATATCGCTGCCCACCAGAGTCGACTTGCCATCGCCAAAACTGGGCAGGTCGACGATCTCGCCATCGTAGCTGCGCGGGCCACCCAGCCTGAACCCCAATGCACCGGCAAAACTGGCTTCCGGCCAGCCGGAATTGGGCGAGGCATGCTTGCGCGCATCGCGCCGGGCCACGGCCCAGGCCTTGCCCGGGCTGGCATGGGGCGTGACAAAGCAGGCGGCCGTGATCAGCACCGCAGTCAGGCGGGCCGGAATCCAGTTGGCCAGATCGTCGAGCTTGGCCGCCGCCCATCCATAATCGCGATAGCGCTCGTCCATATGGCCGATCATCGAGTCGGCGGTGTTGATGGCCTTGTAGAGCGCAATGCCCGGCAGACCGAGCAGCACCAGCCAGAACCAAGGCGCCACCACACCATCCGAGGTGCTTTCGGCCAGTGTCTCGATCGCGGCTCGGGCGACGCCCGCCTCGTCCAGCGCCTGCGGATCGCGTCCGACAATGTGGCTGACGGCTTCGCGGCCGGCATCGAGCGAACTGCGCAGCGCGATAGCTACCGCCTCGACGGCACGGCCCAGTTCCTTCTGCGCAAGGAAAGGCGTGGCCAGCATGATTTCAAGCACCCAGCCCAGCGGCATGGAGCGCAGGACCTGCTGGACAGCAAGGGTAATGCCCAGCGTCACCAGCAGCAGCATGGCCAGCGTCAATATCCCCGCATCGCGGCGCTGGCGCGGCGTCCGCTGCCGCTTGTCGACGCCCCGCTCCATGAAGGAGATGAACCGACCCATCCAGATAACGGGATGGCCGATCAGCTCCACCAGCCGCTGCGGATAGCCGAACCAGCGTTCGAGCAGGAGGGCGAGGGGGGCAATCATGGCGTGCATAGCAAGCCCCCCTCATCCGCTCCTTCGGGGCACCCTCTCCCACGAGGGGAGAAGGGGGCAATGTGCCTCTCAAGCTGCAGGTGTCCCCCTCTCCCCTCGTGGGAGAGGGTGGATCGGCCGCAGGCCGAGACGGGTGAGGGGGGCTTCCTGGCGTTCATTTACCAACCTCCTCTGCGAGCGCCAGCAGCGCATCGATATCAAGATGCTGTTCGAGGTGATCCGCCAGGGCATCCAGCGTCTGCTCGATGCTCGCCTCATAGGCGAGATCGGGACTGGCCACATTGCCGAGGAAGCTGCGGCGGAAGCCGTCGCCAGCGAAGAGCCCGTGCAGATAGGTGCCCATGACCCGGCCATCGGCACTGATCGCGCCCTCATCCTCGGCACCGATACGGGCAAAGGCCCGCGCCCGGACTGCGCCTGCCGTCACGCCCATATGCATGTGATAGCCGCTGATGGCCTCGCCCGAGGCCACATGCCTGGCCTCTTCCACCCGCAATTGCTTGACCGGCGTCAGCACGGTCTCGACATCGAGCAGGCCCAGCCCGGCGCTGCTGCCCGGCGCGCCTTCGATCCCGTCGGGGTCGGCAATGGTGCGACCCAGCATCTGGTAGCCACCGCAAATGCCGAGCACCCTGCCCCCGGCACGATGATGGGCCAGGATGTCCCTGTCCCATCCATTGGCGCGCAGGGCCGCAAGGTCCGACCGCGTGGCCTTGGAGCCGGGAATGATGATCCAGTCGGCATGGCGGGGAATGACCTCCCCCTGCTGCACCATCACCACATTGACGCCGGGCTCGGCGCGCAGCGGGTCGAGGTCGTCGAAGTTGGCAATGCGCGGCAATTGCGGGACCGCAATGGTCAACACGCCATCCGGACTTCTGGGCAGCGCGCCCAAAGCCATCGAATCCTCGGCGGGCAGTTTCGCCGCGTCGGCGAACCAGGGCACCGGACCAAAGCAGGGCACGCCCGTCCGTTCGCGCAGAAAGTCCATCCCCGCCTCGAACAGCGCCGGATCACCCTGGAACTTGTTGATCAGCGTGGCGCGGATCAGGCGGGCATCGGCGGGGTCGATGACGGCGAAGGTGCCGACCACCGAGGCGATGACGCCGCCGCGATGAATGTCACCCACCAGCACGACCGGCACGCTGGCCGCCTGGGCGAAGCCGAAATTGGCCAGGTCATTGCCGCGCAGATTGACCTCCGAGGCGCTGCCGGCGCCCTCGACCAGCACCACGTCGGAATCGCCAGCAAGTTCGCAGTATGCTGCAAGCACATCCGGCAGAAGCTTGCCGCGTTCTGCCCAATAGCTACGCGCCGACATGGAGGCGCGGCGCTGTCCGCGCACCACCACCTGCGCACCGGTTTCCTGTTCAGGTTTGAGCAATACAGGGTTCATAGCGGTGACCGAATTGCGGCGGGCAGCCCTCGCCTGCAGCGCCTGCGCCCGGCCAATTTCGCCGCCATCGGCGGTCACGGCGGCATTGTTGCTCATGTTCTGCGGCTTGAACGGGGCCACGCGCAGCCCGCGATTGCTGAGCGCCCGGCACAGCCCGGCCACCAGCAGCGATTTGCCGACATCTGACCCGGTACCCATGAACATCAGTGACTTAGCCATGGCCCGACTTATGCCGCATCCACTACATGGGCGTAAGAGCCCATGACGCGGCCGATCACTGCGCCTATGGGCGGCATGGCCTCACCCCGCGCATCGGTGGCCGCAAAGAGCGGCGGCAGGCGCGACTGCCTGGCCGATGAATAATGGAATTCATGCCCCTGCAAGCGCCCCGGCCACGGCAGATCTCCCGACTGCACCAGCCGCCGATAGCCCAGGATTCGCTTGGGCCGATCGATGCGGGTGGTGACAGGCAGTAGGCCCGCCATGGCGTGGGTCTCCCCCGCCTTGTCCACCAGCGCCTCGCCCAGCACCATGAAGCCCCCACATTCGCCATAGATCAGCGCGTGCCGGTCCCTCGCGGCGATGAGCCCCGCCCTGAAGTGGTTGGCAGCGGCGAGTGTGCCGCCATGGAGCTCGGGATATCCCCCTGGCAGGAAGACGGCGTCACAGTCGTCCGGCGGGGCCTCGTTGGCCAGCGGGGAGAAGAAATTCAGTTCCGCGCCCATGGCCCGCCAGCCATCGAGCAGGTGCGGATAGAGAAAGGCGAAGGCATCGTCGCGGGCAATGGCGATACGCTGACCCAGCGGCGGCAAGGGCGCCGGTGCCGCGTCGCCTTCGGCAATGGGTGCAGCCAACCCGCGCAGCCGCTCGAGGTCGACATAGTCGCCAACGGCCTCGGCTGCGGTATCTACAAAGGCTGCAAACGCCGCCACCTCATCGGGCATGACGAGGCCGAGATGACGTTCGGGCAGCACGAGATTTGCATTGCGCGGAATGGCCCCCAGGCATGGAATGCCGGTGGCGGTCAGCGCATCGACCAGCATGCGCTCATGCTTCATGGACGCGACGCGATTGAGGATCACCCCGGCCACGCGCACACCCGGCCGCCAATTGGCAAAGCCGGCCACCAGCGGCGCCACCGACTGGCTCTGCCGCTCGGCATCGACGACCAGCACCACCGGGAGCTCCAGCAGTTCAGCCAGGTCGGCGGTGGAGCCAAAGCCATCCGCGGCACCGTCGAACAGCCCCATGACGCCCTCGACCAGCAGCAGGTCTGCACCCACTGCCTGTATGGCGGCGAGGGATTTGAGCCGGGCGGGCGACATCGACCACGGATCGAGATTGACCGCTTCGCGCAGCGCGGCGCGGCCAAGAAAGGCCGGGTCGATATAGTCCGGCCCGGTCTTGGCGGGTGCCACGACAACGCCGCGCCGGCGCAAGGCGGCCAGCAAGCCGAGCGTGATCACGGTCTTGCCCGAACCGGACCGCGGCGCAGCTATCACAATGCCCTTAGCCAAAGACATGCCTCCGGGCTTCCCCGACATACCAGTCGAGCGTCTCGCGATAGGCGCTGACCGGGCCGAGCACGACAATGGCCGGCGTGGGCACGTCGACAAGCCCCGGCACCTCGGCGAGGGTGGTTTCAATCACCGATTGCTGCGGGGTCGAAGCATGCGAGACGATGGCGACACGGTCGGCCCCGTCGCGGCCGGCCGACAGGAGTTTTTGCGAGATCGAGTCCAGATGCTTGACCGCCATGAACATGACGATGACCGGCGCCGCCTTGGCCACTGCCGGCCAGTCGACCCCGCCAGGCACCGCGCCGGTCTCGTCATGCCCGGTGAGGAAGATCACGGCCTGGTTGGTATCGCGGTGGGTCACCGGTACGCCGGCATAGGCAAGACCGCCGAGGCCCGCCGAAATGCCTGGCACGATGCGGAACGGCACGCCGGCCCGAGCCAAAGCGCCAGCTTCCTCGCCGCCACGGCCGAACATGAAGGGATCCCCGCCCTTGAGGCGAAGGACGCGCTTGCCGGCCCTGGCCAGCTCGATCAGCTGCAGGGAGATGTCCGCCTGTTTGGGCGATGGCCGGCCGCCGCGCTTGCCGGCAAACAGCCTCTGGGTACGCCTGGGCGCCATGGCCAGCAGATCGGGCGAGACCAGTGCGTCATGGACGATCACGTCGGCCTGGCTGAGGGCATGATAGGCCAGCAGCGTGACCAGCCCCGGCCCGCCGGGCCCGGCACCGACCAGCCAGACCGTGCCCGGCTCCATTATCGGAAAATCCGCATGGTCGAGCGCGGCGAAGTGGCCGGGGCGGAATGGACGTCTGATCCAGTCGAACATCAGCGTGACCACCCTTGAGACAGCGGCCGGGAATGGGCACATTGGGCGCGAGGAGACCTGCAAGCCCGATGAAGATTCTGATCCTTGGCGGCACCGCCGAAGCCCGCCAGCTGGCCAATAGGCTGGTGGGCATGGGCCACGATGTCATCACGTCGCTGGCCGGGCGCACGCAGGATCCCATCCTGCCCGCTGGCGGGCTGCGCATGGGCAAGTTTGGTGGCATTCCCGGGCTGGCGGCCTATCTGAGCGTGGCCAATATCGGCCGCCTGGTGGATGCGACGCATCCCTATGCGGGGCAGATTTCCATCAATGCCGTCGCTGCGGCGCAGGCGGCCGGTGTCGCGCTGGTGCGCTACATGCGTCCGGCATGGGAGCAGCAGATCGGGGATGACTGGCTGACGGTCGAGACCGCCGCAGAAGCCGCTGCCGCCCTGCCGCCCAATGCGGACGTTCTGCTGACCACCGGCCATACCGGGCTCGAGCATTTCCTCGGACGCAATGACTGCCAGTTTGTGGTGCGGACCATTGAGGCGCCGGCCATGGAGCTGCCACGCCACGCCCGCCTGCTGCAGACGCGGCCGCCCTATACGCTGATCGATGAAATGGCGCTGATGGAGCGCGAGGGCATCACTCATCTGGTGACCAAGAATTCAGGGGGCGGACAGACGGCCGCCAAACTGGAGGCGGCCCGGAAACTGGGGGTCAAGGTCTTCATGATCGCACGCCCCGCCTATGGTCCGGCGCATGAGGTCGACAGCGTTGAAGCGGCGATCGAGGCCCTGGGGCTCGACGCCTGAGCCTGCAGATCCAAACGACCGTCGCAGAGTGCCAGCGCGCAGGTGGCATGCGATGACCTGCGCTTGGCGAGCAGCAGGGGACCGACCGCGGCCGCGGCGGCCTCGGCAATCGAGGGCTGGCCGATGGCCGCCAGGACGCGGGGCGACGGCGTGGGCATATCGGCACGCAGTTCTGCATCATCCAGCAGGCGGACCGGGATGTCGAAATGCTGCGCAGCAGCCAGAAGCCCGGGATGGTTCGCCTTCCGGCTGTGGCTGACGAGGCCAATGAGCGAAGCGGGCGCTGCGCCGAGCTCGACAAGGCATTGCTCCACCAGAGCAACGATCTCCGCGACATCCGCCGCACTGCTGCAGCCGATGCCGGCAACCAGCCGGGCGCCAATGGGTAGCGTTGTTCCGGGCAGTGGCCCGGCCTGAACCGTCGTCATCATCGCCTCTCAAGACCAAGAGGCAGGTTCGCTCAAGACCGTTGCAGCTCCGGGGTTGGTCCCCGAATTGGGTCGACCGCACCGGATTCTGTTTCAGTTCCTTCACGGGAACTCTGCGCAGGTCTGGTTCTAGGCGGGGAGAAGCATGTGGTCAATCAATGGCTTGCGCCACCCATCGACCAGATCGGAATGCTTCTGAAAATGATTTGCAAATTCAAGGACTTGCCCTCTTCGCCCGGGAGGACTATGGCCGTGTAACCACTTCCGATGGGGCACCGGGTGAGCATCACCACCAACAACCGAACGCTGGCCATAGCCGCGGCGAGTCTGCTCGTCGGGGTCATTGTGCTCGGCCTCAAGTTCCTGGCCTGGTACATTACCGGCTCGATCGCGCTCTATTCGGACGCGCTGGAATCGATCGTCAATGTCGTGACCGCCGTGGTCGCCCTGATCGCGGTGCGGCTGGCGCAGCGGCCGGCCGATGCCGCCCTGCCCTATGGCTATCACAAGGCCGAGTATTTCTCGGCCGTCATCGTCGGCGTGATGATCATCGTTGCCGCCATCCTGATCGTGCGCGAGGCCGTGCTGGGCTTCCTGGCCCCGAGCCTGCCCGAAGCGCCGATGCAGGGGCTCGTCGTCAGCGGCGTGGCCACCGTCATCAACGTGATCTGGGCCGTCGTGCTGATCCGGCATGGTCGCTCGGTGCAGTCCCCGGCGCTGGAAGCCGATGGCCGGCACCTGATGACCGATGTGATCTCGACGGTCGGCGTACTGGCCGGGCTGGCGCTGGTCTATGCGACCGGCTGGGCGGTGCTCGACCCCATTCTGGCGGCCCTGGTGGCGCTCAATATCCTATGGTCGGGCTGGGGCGTCATTCGCCACAGCGTGGGCGGGCTGATGGATGTCGCCGTGCCGCCCGATACGCAAAAGACCATTCGCGACGTGATCGCCACCAATGCCGATGGCGCCATCGAGGCGCATGACATTCGCGCGCGGCAGGCAGGGAAGATGACCTTCATCGATTTCCACCTGGTCGTGCCGGGCGCGATGAGTGTCGAGGACGCACACACGATCTGCGACCAGATCGAGGCCAAGCTGCGCGAAGCGGTGAGGAATGTGCAGATCACCATCCATGTCGAGCCCGAGCAGAAGGCCAAGCATTCAGGCATTGTGGTGCTGTAGCGCCCCTTGTCACCGCATGGCGCCGCCGCTAGCCTTGATGCATGCACATGCTCAAGGCCGCCCTGCTGATGACTCTGCTCGCTGCGCCTGTCGCGGCGCAGGAGTGGCAGCGCTTCGAAGACAGCGATGCGGGCTATTCCATCGAGGTACCGGCGGATTTCGTGCCGAGCGACGACGGGCTGGGTTTCGTTCGACCGGGCAAGGTGCAGAAGATCATGATCTGGAGCGGCTCTGCTTCCGGGTCGTTCGAAGCGGCGGTGAGCAGCGAGAACGCGGTGCTCGAATCTGACGCCTGGGCCATATCGGGGCAGACCGTCACGCCGCGCTGGGCCGAGGTGTCCGGCATCAAGGGCATTCAGACCTTCACCCAGCGCATGATTGTCCTCTGCGACGGCGCCGGCTACGCCGCCTTCCGCGCCGAATACTCCGTGGCGGACGCGGTCGAGATGGAGTCGGTCATTGCCGGCCTGACGCGCTCGCTGCAGGCCAGCTGCTAGAATTCGATACCCTTCTGTGCCTTCACGCCCGCCCGGAAATGGTGCTTGATCTCGGTCATTTCGGTGACCAGGTCGGCAATCTCGATCAGCTCATCCTTGGCGTTGCGGCCGGTGACGATGACATGGGTATCGACCGGCTTGTTGCGCAGGAACTCGACCACTTCCTCGATCGGCAGATAATCGTAGCGCAGCACGATGTTGAGCTCGTCGAGCAGCACCAGCTTGTAGGCCGGATCGGAGATCAGCGCCTTGGCCTGGTCCCAGGCCTTGCGCGCCGCGGCGAGGTCGCGCTGGCGGTCGGCGACGTCCCAGGTGAAGCCTTCGCCCATGGCGTTGATCGTCACCAGCTCGGGAAATTTCAGCAGCACGTCGCGCTCGCCCGTCTCCCAGACGCCCTTGACGAACTGCACGACGCCCACCTTGAAGCCGTGCCCCAGCGCGCGAAACACCATGCCGAAGGCGGCGGTCGACTTGCCCTTCCCCTTGCCGGTATGGACGATGAGCAGGCCCTTTTCCTGGGTCTTGGTGGCGAGGATCTTGTTCCGCGCCTCGCGCTTTTTCTTCATCTTTTCCGCATGATAGGCGTCGCGCTCCGCCTCGGTCATCAGGTCGGTCTTCTTGACGGGCTTGTCGGTCATTTGGAGTCCTCCAGATAGGCAAAGGCGGAGTTGGAGCGTGGCGTCCACAGCCCGCGCTGGCGGGCGTCGTTGAATTTGGCGATCAGCTCGTCATAGCCATGGTGATTGGCGGTGCGGATGAAGTCGCGGATGGCCTCGTCCTCGACGAAAGCCTCGAAAGCCAGGTCGAAATGGTGCGTCTTGACCGCACCGGTGGTGGCGGCGAAGGCGAACATGAAATCGACCGTGGCGATGATCTCGAAGGCGCCGCGATAGCCATGGCGCTGCATGCCCGCCAGCCATTTGGGATTGACGACGCGGGAGCGCATGACGTGGGAGATCTCCTCCTCCAGCGTGCGGATCAGCGGGCGTTCCGGGCGGGAATGGTCGTTGTGATAGGCAGCGGGCTGGACACCGGTCAGGGTCTCGGCGGCGGCGGAGAGGCCGCCCTCGAACTGGTAGTAATTGTCTGAGTCGAGCAGGTCATGTTCGCGATTGTCCTGGTTGTGGACGACCGCGTCGATATCGCTGAGACGCGCGGCGAAGCGATCGCGCTCGGGCGTGCCGGCTGCCTGCGCACCATAGGCATACTGGCCCCAATCGAGCGCCTGGCGGCCGAGATCGGCCTTGCTGGTCCACAAACCGGAATCGATCAGCGCGTTGAGGCCGGCGCCGTAAGTGCCTGGCCTGGAACCAAAAATGCGGTGTCCTGCCGACAGCGCGGCATCGCGTTCTGACTGCCCCTCGGCCATCAGGCCCAGCGCATCGGTGCGCATGCGGGCGGCGATGGGGTTGTCGTCGGTGGGTTCGTCGAGCGCGCCGATGGCGCGGATGGCGCGGTCGAACAGGGCAATCTGTGCCGGGAAGGCATCGCGGAAAAAGCCGGAAATGCGGAGCGTGACATCGACGCGCGGACGGCCGAGTTTGGGCAGCGGGATGATCTCGTAACCCGAAACGCGGAGTGAGCCCGGATCCCAAGTTGGGCGCGCGCCGATCAGCGCCAGGGCCTGGGCGATATCGTCACCGCCGGTGCGCATATTGGCGGTGCCCCAGACCGACAGGGCAACCGAGCGGAGGTGGTGGCCGTGGTCCTGCAAGTGGCGGAGAACCAGGCTTTCGGCGGATTTCCGGCCGAGTTCCCAGGCGGTGGGCGTGGGGACGGCGCGGCTGTCGACGGAGTAGAAATTGCGGCCTGTCGGGAGCACATCGAGCCGGCCGCGCGAGGGGGCGCCGGAGGGGCCGGGGCGAATGAATTTGCCGTCGAGGCCGTCGAGCAGAGCCTGCATTTCGGCGGGGCCGGAGGCGGCCAGGCGGGGGCGGATGAGGGTTTGGACTGTGTCGAGGACGGCTGATGTGGCGGTCCAGGCGGGGTCGGGCATGAGGGTGCGATCGACGAGAGCGGCGGCGATGGCCTCGAGGTGTTCGACGACATCGCCAAGGGTGCGCGCCACAATTTCGCCCGCGGTATGAACGGTGAATGAACGCGATATCGGCGGACCGGACCACGGCTCGCCGAGCTTGGCCGTCAGTGGATCGAAACCAAGCTTGAGATCGTCAGCCAGGGCACGAATGAGCGAGGCTTCGCCCGCGCTCTCGCCGCGCGGCACGCGGGCCAGTGCGACAATGAGATCACGCTGGAGATCGCCCTGCGGCGACTGGCCGAAGACATGCAGGCCGTCGCGGATCTGGGCTTCCTTGAGATCGCAGAGGAAGTTGTCGATCTTGATCAGCGCCTCGGTCTCGTCCTCGGGCAGGCCGATATCGCGGTCAAGGCGAGCGTCGCGGGTGAAGTTGAGAATAAGCTGGCGCAGATTGGCCAGCCGCCGCCGGTCCATGCCGGAGGCGGCATAGTATTCGTCGAGCAGGGCTTCGAGGTCTTTGAGCGGGCCATAGGTCTCGGCCCGGGTCAGGGGCGGCACGAGATGGTCGATGATCACCGCGCCGGTGCGTCGCTTGGCCTGGGTGCCCTCGCCGGGGTCATTGACGATGAAGGGGTAGAGATGCGGCAACTGCCCCCAGAGCGCGTCGGGATAGCTCGCCTCGTCAAGCGCGGTGGCCTTGCCGGGCAGCCATTCCAGCGTGCCATGCTTGCCATTGTGGATCAGGGCATGCGCCGCGAATTCGTGGCGCAGCCAGAGATAGGCGGCGAGATAGGCGTGCGGCGGGACGAGGGCCGGGTCGTGATAGCTCGCCGTCTCGTCGAGCTGGTAGCCGCGGGCGGGCTGCAGCAGAATGGCGACATTGCCAAAGACCAGCGCTGGCAGATGGAAAGCGTCGTCGCGGATGAAGGGGTCGGACGCCGGATCGCCCCAGCGGGCGGTGACAGCCTCGCGGATGGGTGCCGGGAGGGCGCCGAAGAGGTCGGCGTAGCGGGCGAGGCCGAGTGTGGCCGGGGTGTTGCCCCGCTGCGGATTGGCGTTGGTGGGGCCGGACTGGAGGAGGGCGATGAGGTTGGCGCTACTATCCGGCAAGGCCCCCTCACCCGTCGGCTGCGCCGCCGACCTCTCCCCCGGAGGGAGAGGTGAAGAAAGAGCGTACCCCGCCTTATCCAGTTCTTTCAGCATTCGTACCGTGGATTCGGGCGCGTCGTAGCCGACGCCGTTGGCCAGCCTGCCGTCGCGGATAGGGTAGTTGGCGAGGACGAGGGCGATGCGGCGGTCGGCGCGGGGTGTGGCGCGGAGGCGGGACCAGTTGCTGGCCAGGGACACGGCGCGGGTGATGCCCGAGGCATCGGGAGCGTAACTGGTGAGCGGGACCTGGCAGCGCTCGTGCCAGACCGCGTCGGCCTTGTGGCCGACCATGAGGCCGCCAAGGCGCCCGTCGACTTCGGGCATGACGAGGAACATCGCCATGTCCTTGGAGGAGAGACCCTGGCTGTCGGCCCGCCACTGCGCCTCGGAGCGGCCGGACTGGATGAGCTGGATCACCGGCGCGTCGCTGGTGGAAAAGGGATTGGCCTTGTCGTCGAGCCCGTCAATGCCCAGCGCGAAGCCGGTCAGGTTGAAGATGGCGCTGGGTTTGACCGCCTCCAGCACCTGCTGCACGAAGCGGATGCAAGGCGCTTCCTTGAGCGAAGAGACCAGGATCGGCACCGGGGCCAAGCCCTGGCGCTCCAGCTCGGCAACCAGCGCCTCCAGCGTCGCCGTGCCGGCGCCCTCGAGGGCAGCGCGGTAGAACAGGATCGGCACATGCGCCGGCTTGGGCGCACCGGGCGGCAGGCACAAAGCGGCGCGGATGTTGTCGAATTCTGTCACGCCCTGACCGGGATACCACAGGCCAAAACGGGCAAAGGGGGTGGGGGCCAGGTCGGCAAGAAAGCCCCCCTCACCCGGCGGCTGCGCCGCCGACCTCTCCCCCTGGGGGAGAGGTGAAGCAAGCAGATTGAATGCCTTGAGGATCGTATCGGCATTGTCCGGGCCGCCGGCGATGAAGAGGCTGTGCAGGCGGCTCCAGTCATCGGGATGGATGGTGGAGCGGGACTGCAGGATGGGGTCGGGATTGGCGTCGCCCGGCAGCAGCGCGAGCGGGATCCTGCGGTTGGCGCAGAGCGCGGTCAGCTCGTCCACGCCATACTGGAAATAGGCGGCCCCGCCGATGAGGCGGAGTACGACGAGGCGGGCATGGGCCACCGTCTGTTCCAGCCAGAGATCGACCGAAAGATTGTTGGACAGCCGCAGCGTATTGGCGAGGCGGAGTTCGCCCTCCCCTGCCCGGTCGGCGGCGCCGGCCAGCATGGCCAGTTCGCTATCGGCCGAGCTGGCAAAGACCAGCGCACCGGGGCGCTGGTTGAGGTCGATGGCCTCGCCTTCCTGCTGGATGGCGCCGGCCTGGGCGGAAAGGAGGTGCACGGCGCTAGGCCTTCTTGAGGAACTCGGTGCGCAGAACGAGGCCCTTTACCTTTTCGGCATTGCACTCGATTTCGGCAGTGTCGTCGGTAAGGCGAATGTTCTTGATCAGCGTGCCGCGCTTGAGGGTGACCGAGGTGCCCTTGACCTTGAGGTCCTTGATCAGCGTGACGGCGTCGCCATCACTGAGCTGGGTGCCGTTGGAGTCCTTGGTGATCTCGGTCATTTCTTATCCTTGGTTGGCCCACCGTGTCGCAGGCGCCCCCACCTAACCTCCCCCTGGAGGGGGAGGGACAGATCGAGGCCGGGCTGGTTTCAGGCGGCGACGGCCAGGGCGCGCTGCAGGCTGGCGGTGATCGCCGCGTGGTCGAGCGGGCTTTCGCCGATGACGACCAGTGCCGTCTCGCGCATTTCGCCGTCCTTCCAGGGACGATCGAAATAGGCGGTGACGCGGGGGCCGACGGCCTGGATGGCGAGGCGGGCGGCAGCCCCGGGCACGGCAGCGAAACCCTTGAGGCGCAGTATGTCGTGGTCGCGGATGGTCTGCTCGATGACCGCCAGCAGCTCGTCCTTGCTGCCAATGGATGGCAGGCGCAGCGAGAAGCTGTCGAAATCGTCATGCTCATGTGTCTCGCCGCCATGCTCCAGCTCGTGGTGGCTGGGGCGATTGGCAATATCGTCTTCCGAACTCATGCCGAGGCCGAGCAGGGCAGCGATATCAACATGGCCATTGCGGGCGCGGATGACGCCGACGCCGGGGCGCAGTTCGGCGCGGATATTGGCCTCGACCTTGTCGAGCGTGGCCGCATCGAGCAGATCGGCCTTGTTGATGATGACCAGATCGGCCACCGAGAGCTGGTCCTCGAACAGTTCGCCCAGCGGGGTCTCATGATCGAGCATCTCGTCCTGGCGGCGCTGGGCGTCGACGGCGGCTTCGTCAGATGCAAAGCGCCCCTCGGCCAGCGCGGCGGCGTCGGCGACGGTGACGATGCCGTCAATGGTGACCTGCGCCTTGATCTCGGGCCAGTTGAAGGCGCGGATCAGCGGCTGCGGCAGGGCGAGGCCCGAGGTCTCGATGACGATGTGATCAAACTTGTCCGGACGGGCCAGCAAGGCCTGCATGGTGGGGATGAACTCGTCGGCCACGGTGCAGCAGATGCAGCCATTGGAGAGTTCGACCATATCCTCTTCGCGGCAGGTTTCGTCGCCGCAACCGGCCAGGATATCCTTGTCGACGCCGAGATCGCCGAACTCGTTGATGATCAGCGCGATGCGCTTGCCTTTGGGGGCATGCGCGAGGAGATGGCGCACCAGGGTGGTCTTGCCGGCGCCGAGAAAGCCGGTGATGACGGTGGTCGGGATCTTGGTGGTCATGCTGGATGAGCCTTGCAATAGGAGAAAGCGTCCCCGGCAGAGGCCGGGGACGCATCAGGTCATGACGGCTGGATCAGCTATAGAGGCGCGGCGTGACGAGGCCGGTACGGCCCAGGCCCCGGGCCAGCTTGGCACCAGCCAATACGGCCAGATCCACCAGCGGCTCGAGCAGCACGACCAGCATATAGGCACCGCCGAAGGTGGCGACCGCGGTCAGGTTTTCCGCGCCGAAACCCTGGCCGTAGAGCGCCCAGAAGGCCACCCAGAGCACGACGCCGCCCTGATAGGTGGCCGAGAGGGCCAGGGCCTGGCCGTAGCTGATATCGACATAGGGGGTATTGGGGGCAATGATGCGATCGGCGACCAGCTTGATGGCAAAGAGCGGCGCCAGCAGCGTCGTCACATTGGCGGCATATTGCGGCAGGTCGAAGGGGGCAAAGAACAGCCCCTGTAGCAAGAGGCCAAGCGCCAGGCCGATGGCGGCGGGCGCGGCGCCCAGGATCAGCAGCAGGGTGGAGCCGAGGATGAAGTGGACCTCGCTGACTCCGACCGGGTAATGCGGCAGGACTTCAAAGAAGGCGAAGGCCGCAATGGCGGCGACGGCGGCGCGCGCCACCAGCGAGACCGCGCCGCGTTCGCGCGCGGCGTCGAGCGACAGCTTGACGGTGAAGGCGCCGGCCGCTGCCGCGGTGCCATAGGCGATCAGCATTTTTTCGGGAGAGATCAGTTCGGGTTCGATATGCATGTTCGTGTGTCCAGTGTGGATTTAGGGGAGGTGAGAGGACGCACCGGCGCGGGAGCGGCGGACGTCAAGGGATCATGCGTCCCGAAATGGACTCAGCCTGATGGTCTGGTCATGCACACCTCCGCCTGTCCCGCCGACAGCTGGTTTAAACACGAGGTGTTGGCAGGTCTCCTGGCTCGCGGGTCGCCGTGCAGCTCGGCCTTCCCGACCCGAAGGTCAGTGGCATAGTCGAGCGCACTCGCCGCTTACAGTTGCGGGGGCAGCCACGGTTTTGCGCCCTGATGGGTACGTCGCACCGTGTTCCCTTTTGATTCCTCCGGCACAACGGCCTTTGGAAACCAACACGGGAACTGGTTTGCCACCAAATGGGCGCAAGTGCAACGGTAGCGTCCCGTTGCCCGGAAAACGGCGCCGCGGTCAACCCCGCGCCGGGCACTTGAGGGGCAATAGGGCGCCGCCTGGCTGGGGCGACTCACAGTAGACCTCGCTCTGATCAAACCTCGTCCTGCGACACGCTCGGTATGAGGTCCAAGTTCCAAGGTGAGAGAGATGAAACCCATCAAGTTCAGCCGCGAGGAAACCAAGGCCATCGTGGGCGAAATCCAGGACTATTTCCGCGAGGAGCTGGACCAGCAGATCGGCGCCATACCGGCGGAAATGCTGATGATGTTCTTCGTCGACAAGATGGGCGCCTATTTCTACAACCGCGGCCTCTATGACGCCCAGGGCCTGATCCGCGAGCGCATGGACAGCCTCACCGACGAGATTTTCGGGCTCGAGCAGCCGACCAAGCATTTGCGCTAGGCGGGCCCTGCACAAATCGCGCTTTCGCGGCGTGGCCAATACGGCTAGATAGCGCCGCCGGGGCTGACCGGTTCGTTCAGGAGGAAGCCTTGGGCTTCAACTTTGCCACGCTGGCGCCGATCGGGCTGCTGGTCGCATCCAATCTGTTCATGACCTTTGCCTGGTATGGGCATCTCAAATTCCCCGCCACGGCCCTCTGGGTCGTGGTGCTGATCAGCTGGGGCATCGCCTTTTTCGAATACTGGCTGGCCGTGCCGGCCAACCGGATCGGCTATGGCGTCTATTCGGGCGCCGAGCTCAAGACCATCCAGGAAGTGATCTCGCTCTCGGTGTTCGTGCTGTTCGCGGTGTTCTATCTCGGCGAGAAGTTCACCTGGAACCACGGCATCGGCTTTGCCATGATCGCGCTCGGGGCGTTCTTCATCTTCAAGGGGCCGCTGAAGTAGAGCCTGGTCGGCTACCCTCACCCAGCCTCCCCCTGAAGGGGGAGGAGCCGCATCAAGTGTGTGGCGAAATCTCGGACCGTCACTGGGCGGATCCCTCCCCCGACAGTGGAGGCGAGGTGGGTGGCTTTCTAGTGAACGGCCCCTGAGCCGCCGACAGCAACGATATTGTAGGGCGCGCCGGCGACGGGGATGGCGCCGGTTTCTGTGAAGCTGGCAATGTCGATCAGGTGTACTTGGCCCTGATTGGGGTCGGTTACGGCCACCACGTCGCCGGCCACGGCGATGCGCGGGCGCGGCAGGCTCCAGTCGCCATCCATGGAATAGGGCTCGGTCACCGCCAGAGACTGCACGATCTCCCCGGAGAGCACGTCGAGCTGGTTAAGCTTGCCGTCCTCGGTAAAGATATAGGCGAATTTCGGCCGGATCGGATCGACCGCGAAGTGAACGCGGCGGGTCGGCAGGTCGACGAGGCGATAGGGTTCGGCCTCGGCAGGATCGATCACCACGACCCTATCGGCCCCGTAATTGCCCAGGAAATACTGCATGCCAACGCCACCGAGGAAGGTGGTGGCCTTGCCGTCGGGCAGGCCATCATAGGACAGCTTGGTAACCTGTGGTTCGCCCGAACCGGAGACGATCAGCAGGCCATCGCCACAGCCGACGATCACCAGATTGCCCGAGGTGGCCTCGCCATGCAGGTCCGGGCAGGCATGGGTCTCGCCCAGGACCCCGCCATCGGCATCGAGCACATTGAGGCCGAGGCGCGGCTTCTTCTCGTCATCGGCATTGGCCACCGAGGTCAGCGTGTAGTCGCCCCAGGGGATGGCCACGCCGTGATGGGCGGTGCCGCTATCGAGCTGCTCGGCGTCGATCGCGCCATCATGGGCCCATTGCTCGGCGCTGAACAGGTTGATCAGGCCCGAGCCATCAAAGAACATCGCGGCCTTGCCGCCATGCTCGACGAAGTGGGCGGGCTTTTCCCCGGTCATCACGGCCTCGACCAGTTCAGGGTCGCTGATCTCGATATCGCCATGGTCGCCGTGATCGTCGAGGGCAATGCCGCTGCGGATCACCGAGACCTGGTTGCCGGCGCCCTGCACGGCGAAGACGGCCCCATCGGTGGTGTAGAGCGCGGCCGGGCTGGCCAGCGGAATGCTGGCGAGCGTGTCGCCGCTGGCCAGGTCGATGGCAGTGACTTCGGCCTTGGCGTAGTCGGCAACGAAGAGGCGCCAGGCCGAGACGTGATCCTCGGCGATGGTGGGCAGGGTGAGCGCCGTCGCGGCGAGCAGCGGCAGGAGGAAGCGAGCGTGCATGATGTCTCCGATATGTTAGCACGTTACGTTTGAGGCGAAATTTCGGGCGTGATGGTGGGCGCCCTCCCCGTTTTGGGGAGGGACAGGAGCGGGTTGGACAACAGTCGGCAACCAACGAGGCGCCCCCACCCACCCTCCCCCTGAAGGGGGAGGAGCAGATCGTGTTTTGGGGCAATATAGGTGATGATCACCGGGCGGATTCCTCCCCCTTCAGGGGGAGGTCAGGTGGGGGTGTTCTAGCCCAGGCAGTCCACAAGGCTGGTTGCCAGTCCGCGCAGCAGATCCGGGTAGAGATCGACGCCTTCGGTCAGGGCGCCGCCCTCGGGGTCGAGCACGCCGGCTTTGGCCGGGGTGCCTTCGGTGATGGCGGAGATGATGGTGGGTTCGAAATTGGGTTCGGCGAAGACGCAGGTCACGCCCAGTTCCGCCAGCTTGGCCTTGAGCTCGTCGATGCGCGCGGCGCCGGGCATGGTGTCAGGCGTGACGGTGACCGAACCGGCCAGATTGAGGCCGAAGCGGGCTTCGAAATACTGATAGGCGTCGTGGAAGACGATGAAGGGCTTGTCGGCGACCGGGGCCAGCATGGCGGCCAGCTCGGCCTCGAGGGCGTCGAGCCTGACCAGTTCGGCCTCGGCATTGGCCTGGTAGGCGGTGGCGTTTTCCGGGTCGGCTTCCGCCAGCGTCGTGGCGATCTGAGTGACCATCAGCTTGGCGTTTTGCGGATCGAGCCAGAAATGCATGTCGCCTTCGCCATGCTCGTCATGGTCGTGCTCATCCGCGTCATGAGCATGCTCGTCTTCGTGCCCTGCCTCGTCATGGGCGTGGGCCTCGAAGGCGCCGCCTTCGCGGACGGGCAGCAGGGTAATGCCGGGTGCATCGGCCAGCTCGACGACGGTGGCGCCGGTGGCCAGGGTGTCGAGTGCGTCGCCGAGGAACAGCTCCATGCCATGGCCGGTCCAGAACACGATATCGGCCGCTTCCAGCGCACCGGCGTCGGAGGGGCGAAGCGCATAGGTGTGGGGTGAGGCCGAGCCTTTGACGATGAGCGTCGGTTCGCCGACGCCCGCCATCACGGCCGAGACCAGCGAATGGACCGGCTTGATGGAGGCCACGACGCTGGGGGCGGCGATGGCGGTGGTGCTGAGGAAAGCCGTGGCCAGCAGGCTGAGCGGGGCGAGCAGTTTCATCGGCGGGGCCTCTTGATATGTTATGTTATTACGCTTGCGGCGGTGTTATGCTATAACGTATTGAGAGGCGTCAAGAGGTTTTCGAATGGATGCACAGGCACACAAGGAAACGCTGATCACGCTCAGCAATGCCGGCGTGACGCGTGGCGGACGGACGCTGGTGCGCGGCGTGGACATGACCATTTCGCGCGGCGAGATCGTGACGCTGATCGGCCCGAATGGCTCAGGCAAATCAACCACGGCCAAGCTGGCAACCGGCGTGCTGAAGCCGAGCACGGGCAGCGTGACGCGCCAGCCCGGCTTGCGCATCGGCTATGTGCCGCAGAAGCTGACCATCGACTGGACGCTGCCGCTGACGGTGGAGCGGCTGATGACGCTGACCGGGCGCTATCCGGCGACCGCGATCGACGAGGCGCTTGAGGCGGTGGGCGCGCAGCGCCTGCGCAAGGCGGCGGTGCAGGAGCTGTCCGGCGGCGAATTCCAGCGCGTGCTGTTTGCCCGGGCGATGATCCGAAAGCCCGACCTGCTGGTGCTGGACGAGCCGGTGCAGGGCGTCGATTTTTCCGGCGAAGTCGCGCTCTACGAACTGGTGCGGCAGATCCGCGACACGACGCGGAGTGGCATATTGATGATCAGCCACGACCTGCATGTGGTGATGGCCGAGACCGATACGGTGATCTGCCTCAATGGCCATGTCTGCTGCCGCGGCACGCCGTCGGCCGTGAAGCGGAGCCCGGAATATCTCCGGCTGTTCGGCGAACGCGCGGCGCATACGCTGGCGATCTACGAACATCACCACGACCACGAGCATCATGATGACGGCTGCGTGGTGCCCGAGGGGCATGCGCATGAGCATCATCACGACCATGAGCATGCGGGGCACGACCATGTTCGGTGACTATTTCTCCCGCGCGCTGATCGCCGGCATCGGCCTGGCGCTTGTCGCCGGCCCGCTGGGCTGTTTCGTGGTCTGGCGGCGCATGGCCTATTTCGGCGATACCATGGCGCATTCGGCGCTGCTGGGCGTGGCGCTTTCGATCATCCTGTCGATGAACATGACGCTGGGCGTGTTTGCCGTGGCGGCATTGGTGGCTGGCGCGCTGATCGTGCTGCAGCGGCAGGCGACGCTGTCGACCGATGCGCTGCTGGGCATATTGAGCCATTCGACGCTGGCAGTGGGGCTGGTGCTGGTGGGGTTTCTCACCACGGTGCGCATCGACCTGATGGGCTTCCTGTTTGGCGATATCCTGGCCGTGTCGGTGGAAGATATCGCCATCATCTATGGCGGTGGCGTCGCCATTCTCGCCATCCTGGTACTGGCCTGGCGGCCATTGCTGGCCTCGACCGTGAGCCCGGAACTGGCGGAAGCCGAGGGCCTGCGGCCCGAGGCCAGCCGGCTGGTGCTGATGATCCTGATGGCATCGGTCATCGCCATTGCCATGAAACTGGTGGGCGTGCTGCTCATCACCTCGCTGCTGATCATCCCGGCCGCCACGGCGCGCCGGCTGAGCGCCACGCCGGAAACGATGGCGGCGGTGGCGGCCATACTGGGCGCCATTGCCGTCGTGGGAGGCCTGTTCGGCTCACGAACGTGGGATACCGCGTCCGGCCCCTCGATTGTGGTGATGGCTTTGATCATATTCCTCGTGTCGCTGACGGTTCCCGTCACGCGACTGTTTGGCCGGAGAGAAACCCATGGCGCATAGTCACGACGTTCCAAGCGACCTGACGCGCAACCAGGGGCTGGTGCTGGGGGCGCTCAACCATTCCGAAGGGCCGCTCAGCGCCTATGACATCCTCGACAAGCTGCGCGGCGACGGGCTGCGGGCGCCGCTGCAGGTCTATCGGGCGCTGGACAAGCTGGTGGAGCGGGGCCTGGCCCATCGCCTGGAATCGCTCAATGCCTTCGTCGCCTGCGCCGACGAGCACTGCCACCGCAAGGGGCTGATCGCCTTCGCCATCTGCGAGGGCTGCGGCAAGGTCGATGAATTCGCCGATGCGGTGATCGAGGACAGGCTTGGCGACTGGGCCAGCGCCAAGGGCTTCAAGGTCGAGCGGACGACGATGGAGATTCGTGGGAAGTGCGCGGTGTGCGTGGAGGCGGCTTGAGTGCGGGACGAGTACCCCCACCCACCCTCCCCCTGACAGGGGGAGGAGCTGCATCGCGATATTGGCAGCATCTCAGGACATCCGCCGGCCGGATTCCTCCCCCTTCAGGGGGAGGTTAGGTGGGGGTTATTCCCCAAAGCTCAGAAAATGCACGGCGGCTGACCCGTATTCCCGCCGGTCGTTCAGCGTGAACCCGGGCGGTATCTCCACCGCCGCATCAACGCTTTCCTCGAAAACCAGCGTGGCGCCGGGGGCCAGCCAGCCGCCGGCGGCGAGGCCGGCCAAAGCCTGTTCGCCCAGGCCCTGGCCATAGGGTGGATCGAGGAAGACCAGGTTGAACTGGCCGAAGGTGCCGGGCACGCCCAGGTCGGTAGCGTCGCGGCGCAGCAGCTTGGTGATGCCCCCTGCCCCGAAGGCCTCGATGTGATCGCGGATCAGGCCGCGCGATTCCGCACCCATATCGACAAAGGTCACGTGGCTGGCGCCGCGTGACAGGGCTTCGAGCCCCAGGGCACCGGTGCCGGCAAAAAGGTCAAGCACACGGATGCCCTCGAAGACCGGACCGAGCCGGCTGGCGAGAATGTTGAACATCGATTCGCGCACGCGGTCGGCCGTCGGGCGGATCGAATCGTCCGACGGCGAGATCAGCTGCTTGCCGCGAAATTTACCGGCAACGATGCGCATGGCTTAGGCCTTGGGTCGACGCGGACCGGCTGGACGGCCGGCGCCACCCGAAGGACGACCGGCGCCACCGCTCGGGCGACCGCCGGCAGACGGACGACCCGCGCCGCCGCCCGGACGACCGCCTGGCTTGCCACCGAAGCCGCCGGGCTTGCCGCCGCCGGGACGCGGACCGCGTGCCGGTGCAGCGCCGTCGCGCTTGGGCATGGGCTTGCCATCGGCACGCATGCGCGGCTTGCCATAAGTCTTGGCCTCGGAGCCGAACTCATCGCGGCCGGGGCGGGTCGGACGATCGCTGCGCGCGGGACGGTCGCCAGCGGGACGGAAGCTCTTGCCTTCCGGGCGGTAGGTCTGCGGCTTTTCCACGAAATTGCGGCCGGGGCGCTTGACCTCGGCCTTGAAGGCCGCGCCGTCGCCGCGCTCGCTGTCGGGACGGACGCGTGGCGTATAGGCGGGGCGCTCGGCGCCAGCGTCGCCGCGGCGCGGACCGCGCGGCGTGCCGGCAAATTCACGACCCTGAGGGGGACGACCACCTTCGGGACGGGGGCTGCGCGGCCGATCGCCGAACGGCTTGCCGCCAGCCGGACGACCACCGAAATCGCGCGCGGGACGCTCGCTGCGCTCGGCGGACGGACGGGCGCCGGCGGGACGATCGCCATAGGGGCGCTTGGGGCGATCGCCGTCTTCGCGGCGCGGGCCGCGTGGCTTGTCGCCGAAGCTCTTCTTCTCGAAGGGCTTCTTGTCGCCATAGGGTTTCTTATCGCCATAGGGTTTCTTGTCGCCGAAGGACTTCTTGTCCCCAAACGACTTCTTTTCGCCGAAGGCGGGCTTGCCGCCGGTTGGGCGCGGTGCCGCCTTGCCGTAGGTCTTGGCGGACTGGTCGTCGCGGTCGGGACGCTTGACGATGCGGGTATTGCGCTTGGCCACGAATTCCTCCGGCGCACGGCCGTCTTCGTCAAAGTGGATGTGCCGCGGCGGCGGCGCATATTCATCGTCCTGCGCGTCATCGCGCCGGCTGGCGGGCTTGCGGCTGTCGAAACGGCCGGGGCGATCCTGGCGCGGGCGTTCCGCGCGCATTTCTTCCTCGGTCTTTTCGGCGCCGTCGGTGAAGCGGAAGCGCTGGCGGTCGATCTCCACCGTATTGGTGCCGCGGCCGGTCAGGCGGTCCCGCGTCGGCTTGCCGATCAGCGCGGCCTGCTCGGGCATTTCGCTGTCGAAATCAACATCGGCCGCGTCGGCGAGCTTCTTGCCGAGCTGGTCGCGCAGCATCTTGGCCTTGACCGTCTCGACGCCGCCCACCGGAATATCGCCGAGCTGGAACGGGCCATAGCTGACGCGGATCAGCCGGTTGACCTCAAGCCCGAGGGCGCCGAGCACGTTCTTGACCTCGCGGTTCTTGCCTTCGCGCAAGGCCAGCACGAGCCAGACATTGGAGCCCTGCTCGCGCTCCAGCGTGGCTTCGATCGAGCCGTATTTGATGCCATCGATCTCGATGCCATCCTTGAGCTTGTCGAGCGCCGCCTGGGTCACCGTGCCATGGGCGCGCACGCGATAGCGGCGCAGCCAGCCGGTGGCGGGCAGTTCGAGCACACGCTTGAGGCCGCCATCATTGGTCAGCAGCAAGAGGCCTTCAGTATTGATATCGAGGCGCCCGACGGTGACGACGCGCGGCAGGCCATGGGTTTCGAGATGCTCGAAAATGGTGTCGCGACCCTCGGGGTCCTTTTCGGTGACCACAAGGCCGGCGGGCTTGTGATAGAGCCAGACGCGCGTGCCCTGGCGGGCGGCGAGCGGGACGCCATCGACCATGATCTTGTCGCGGTCGGTGACGTTGAAGGCGGGGGTCAGCACCTTCTTGCCGTTGACCACGACGCGGCCCTCGGTGATCCACACTTCGGCGTCGCGGCGGGAGCAGAGCCCGGAGCGGGCAATGACCTTGGCGAGACGATCGCCGGTATCGGGTTTGGCGGGGGCGGGGGCGGAGTCGCTCATAGCGGCGTACTTTCTGTCATGCGGGACCCATCTGGGCGGCGCGGGAAAAGGCGAAGCGGCCGGATCAACCGGCCGCCCGCAAACATTCAAACCGACGATATCGTCAGTTCAGGGTGGTCTCTTTTTCGGTCAGGCCGACACCGGGATTGCTGCTCATCGACGATGCCGCGCTCGGCGCCGTGCGGCGGGACGCGGCGATGGCCTTGCGCACCGATTCCGGGCAACGCGCATCATTGAGGGCAACGATCTCGCCGCCCGGGGTGGAGCAGACCAGTTCGGCGTCGCCGACGCGGGTGAAATATTCATCGGGCGGCAGGTAGAGCGGGCGCTGGCCATTGACGGTGGTGACATCGGCATTGGCGCGCTGCATGCGGGCAACCAGCGTGCGGGTTTCCTGCTCGGTCAGCGGGCGGCCGGCGGTGGAGCGCAGGTCGACGACCTTGGCGTTGCGCAGGCGCTGGATATCGGCCTGGGTCAGGTTGGTGGTGTCGATCCGCACCGTATCGCTATCGGTGGGCAGCTGGGCGGCTGCCGTCTGCTGCACGGGCGCCGGCAGGGCCTGGCCGGCCGCCGGCAGCACCAGGGGCGCGCGGGCGGATGTCAGGTCTTCCTTGGGCGCTTCGCCGGGAATGAGGCCGACGCCACGCGCCGTGCTGGACATGACCTCACGCTCGAACGTGCCCACATCGGTCAGGGCATTGGTGCCTTCAACGGTGGTGCAGGCGCCGAGCGCCAGAGCCAGCACGAGACCCAGTGAAGCCAGGCCAGTGCGGGTGAGCGCCTTGTGAGCAGCCTGCTGCCCGGTCAATCCAATACGCATGAAACGTCCTTCGAGATGTCGGCGGCGCTTATAGCGCATTCTGCCGCCTAAGGCCAGATTCTGGCAGCAACGTGTTCGGCGGCTCAATTGGCCGGCTTGCGCAGCCGGGCAAGACCGATGAGATCGGCGATCAGCAGGATGACGCCGACGGTGATGGCGACGTCGGCGATGTTGAAGATGTAGAAAGACCAGGTGCCCCAGTGCAGGTGGAAAAAGTCCGCCACCGCACCATAGATCAGCCGGTCGACCGCATTCGACAAAGCCCCGCCGATGCAGAGCGCGAGGCCGATGCGCACCAGCGGTGAATCCGCGCGCAGCCACCACACCGAAAGCGCGACGATGGCGACCAGCATCACCACGCCCAGCGCCCAGGCCGGCAGGCTATCGAACAGGCCGTAGGAAATGCCGGTATTCCACACCAGCACGTAGTCGAAGAAGTCGGTGACGCGCAGGATTTCCCCGCCGCGCCAGCCGGTCATGGCAAAGGGAATATAGCTGGTGAAGACCTCGACGCAGGTCGCCGAACCGATAGCGATGCAGTCGGCCGAAACCTGGAACGCCTTGTGCGCACGATCGAGCCCGAAGGCGAGGATGGCCAGGGTGAGGGAGAGGTAGACGGTGGGGTGGACCAGAGATCTAGGGTTCACGACAATGCCCTTTCACCCAGATTGTCAGTCGACACCCTCCCCCTTGCGGGGAGGGTCAGGGAGGGGGGCGTCTGGCCCGAATATCCGGGCTCCCGCACCCCCTCCCACCCTCCCCCGTCAAGGGGGAGGTGCCGCGCAGTGGATGGGGCGGGATAGGAGAACCGATCAGCCAAGCTAGAGTCCCGCCGCGGCGCGTTCGCGCAGGGCCTGGGCGTCGCGCGGGGAGACGTCGGGATAGTCGGGATCGGAGCCGACATCGGGGAGGATCTTCCACGAGCGGGCACAGCGCGTGCCCTGGGCCAGCGCCGGCACCACGGCCACGCCGGGCACGTCGTCGAGGCGGAAGGCTTCGGGCGGCGCCTCGGCATTGCCGATCTCGATGGCCGAGGTGATGGCGATTTCGGCAAGGTCTTCGCCGGCCAAAGCCGTCAGCAGGTCCTCATCGGTGATGAACACCTTGGGCGCGGCTTCGAGCGAGGAGCCGATGCGCTTGTCGCGGCGCTCGATCTCGAGGGCGCCGGTGACGACGCGACGCACCGCGCGGATCTTCTGCCACTTGGCGGCGAGCCCGTCATTACGCCATTCACCCGGCACTTCGGGGAAGAGGCGCAGGTGAACCGACGAGCCCGCACCCGGATGCCGCTCGAGCCAGCATTCTTCCATGGTGAAGACCAGGATCGGCGCCAGCCAGGCCGTGAGGCAATCGAACAGGTGATTGAGCACCGTGAGCGACGCCTTGCGCGTGGTCGAGGAGATCGGATCGCAATAGAGCGCGTCGCGACGGATGTCGAAATAGAAGGCCGACAACTCGGTATTCATGAAGTTGGACAGAGACGTCACGATCCTGCGGTAGTCGTATTCCTTGTAGGCGCCGCGCACCTGCTCATCGAGCTGGGCCAGGCGATGCAGCATGAGCTGTTCGAGCTCGGGCATGTCGCGGAAATCGACAGCGTCGCCGGGCTGGTAGTGGGCCAGATTGCCCAGCAGCCAGCGCAGGGTGTTGCGCAGCTTCCGGTAACTGTCGACCGTGGTCTGGATGATTTCCTTGCCCAGGCGCAGGTCTTCCGAATAGTCGGAGGAGGCAACCCAGAGGCGCAGGATATCGGCACCATACTGCTTGATGATGTCCTGCGGGGCGACGGTATTGCCCAGCGACTTGCTCATCTTGCGGCCTTCGCCATCCATGGTGAAGCCATGCGTCAGCACGCTTTCATAGGGGGCGTGGCCATTGGTGGCGCAGCTTTCCAGCAGGCTCGAATGGAACCAGCCGCGATGCTGGTCGGAGCCTTCGAGATACATCGAGGCCGGGAACTTGAGATGCGGCCACTTCTGCTTGTTGCGCAGCACCCAGGAATGGGTGGTGCCGCTGTCGAACCAGACGTCGAGCACGTCGGTGACCATCTCGAAATCATCGGGATTGCGCGCTTCGCCGAGATAGCGGGCAGCGGCGCCGGGCTTGTACCAGGCGTCGGCACCCTCTTCCTCAAAGCTCTGGGCGATGCGGTGATTGACGGCATCGTCCTTGAGGATGTCGCCCGTGGCCTTTTCGACGAAGACCGTGATCGGCACGCCCCAGGCGCGCTGGCGGCTGAGCACCCAGTCGGGGCGGTCGGCGATCATGGCGCGCAGGCGGTTCTGGCCAGCGGCGGGATAGAATTTGGTGGCGTCGATGGCCTTGAGGGCGCGATGGCGCAGCGTGTCGCCGGCCGCACCCGCGATGTCGCGGTCCATATAGACGAACCACTGCGGCGTGTTGCGGAAGATCACCGGCTTCTTGGAGCGCCAGGAATGGGGATACTGGTGCTTGACGCGACCGCGCGCGACCATGGCGTTGCGCTCGGCCAGAGCCGCGATAACGCGGTTATTGGCGTCGCCCTTCTTGCCGTTGTCGTCGATGACGCGCGCGCCTTCGAGGCCCGGGGCTTCGGACGTGTAGAAGCCGTCGTCGCCGACGACGTAGGGGATGGCGGTGTCGATGCCCTTTTCGCCCAGCAGGCGCGACGAGTTCATCCAGATCTCGAAGTCGTCGAGACCATGGCCGGGGGCGGTATGGACGAAGCCGGTGCCGGCATCATCGGTGACATGCTCGCCGTCGAGCAGCGGGACTTCGAAAGTGTAGCCGTCACCGAGGCCGCGGAGCGGATGGTGGCAGGTGAGGCCAGCCAGCACGGCCGGGGGCACGTCCTGCAGACGGACAAATTCCTCGACCTTTGCCTTGGCGAAGGTTTCGGCAGCCAGCTTGTCGGCCAGCACATATTTCTCGCCTGTCGAGGCCCAGTTGCCGTCGGGCGCCTTGGTGACCTCGTAGAGGCCATAGGAAACCTTGGACGAGAAGCTGATGGCGCGGTTGGCGGGGATGGTCCAGGGCGTGGTGGTCCAGATGACAACCGAGGCACCGGTCAGGTGCTCGCGGCGCGCGATATTGTCCTCGACGCCCGATCCGGCAGTCGCCGCGATATGCGCGGTCTGGAACTTCACCCAGATCGTGTCGCTCTCATAGTCGGCATATTCGATCTCGGCCTCGGCGAGCGCCGTGCGCTCGACCACCGACCACATGACGGGCTTGGAACCGCGATAGAGCTGGCCGGTGCTGGCCACCTTCATCAGCTCGCGGGCGATCTGGGCTTCGGCGTCGAAGCTCATGGTGAGGTAGGGATTGTCCCACTCGCCCAGGATGCCGAGGCGCTTGAACTCGTCGCGCTGCACATCGACCCACTGCTCGGCAAAGGTGCGGCATTCCTGGCGGAATTCGACGACCGGAACGTCGTTCTTGTCCTTGCCCTTGGCGCGGTACTGTTCCTCGATCTTCCATTCGATGGGCAGGCCGTGGCAGTCCCAGCCCGGCACATAGGCCGAGTTGTAGCCCAGCATCTGCATGGAGCGGCTCACGAGGTCCTTCAGCGTCTTGTTGAGCGCGTGGCCGATATGGATATTGCCATTGGCATAGGGAGGGCCATCATGGATGGTGAAGAGCGGGCGATCCTTGGCCTGCTCGCGCTGCAGCGCGTAGATGTCCATCTCTTCCCAACGCTTGAGCCAGCCCGGCTCGCGATCGGGCAGCCCGGCGCGCATGGGGAATTCGGTTTCCGGCAAAAACAGCGTCGACGAATAGTCGGTTTCGGCAGCGCCCGTGGCGGTATCGGTCATTGGAACGGCAATCGGTTGGGGAGATTTTGCCGCCTTTTAGCAAGGCAGGACGGCCGGGGCAAAGGATGATTTGGGCAAGCGCTCCGTCGCAAAGCAAGATGCCGCAGTCGACCGTCCTCCCCCGCCTGCGGGGGAG
>JAHJWO010000042.1 GCA_018828145.1 Alphaproteobacteria bacterium
CCATCACTCCGCATGGGCGGCCTGCAGGCGAACAGTGGCGGGGTGAGCCGGGCGCGGGCTTTGCCTCTCGCGCAGGTTCGAGACCTGGCCGCAGCATGGCGAGCGATCATGCTGCGCGATAACCGGGACTGTTCCAAAAACCGGCGCCCCGAGGCGACTGTCGTCTCATTTTTAAATTTCCAGAGGCGATAGCCGCCTCGGGGTCCGTCTCTTCAATGATAACCGCGTTCAGGCGGCGCTTTGGCACGCCTCGATCATGTCCCAGAGCCGTTCCTTGCCCAGGATCAGCAGCCAGGGCGTCTCATCCGCCGGCACGATCTCGATGCGCCCACCTGTCCCCTCATTGGAGGTACCGATCAGCCCGCCGGGCTCCAGCATCAGCCCATCCATCGGATAGAACAGCCCCCTCGATCGCATGAAGCGGATCGGCAGCAGCGGATGGATTGATACCCGCTCCCGCGCCGCTGCCTCGAAGGCGATCGGCCCCACCACGGCCAGGGCCACATCCACCTCGTCCACCAGCAGCAGCTTGCGGGTCGGCGCATATTCGAGCACCGCGCTCAGCGCCGCGAGCGTATGGTCGAGCCGCTTGCCGGTCATGCCCAGCGCCAGCGTCACCGGCGCCCGGGTCGAATAGAGCGACTTCTGGAAATCGGTGGTGAGCTGCTCGGCAATATGGATGACCCGGCTCCGGGCCTCCCATTCCGAGCGATCGGCAAGCGAATCGAGGTCCCCGATGATGGCGGCCGGCAGCAGGCCCGCATCGCCGATCGCATCGGCACCGCCGTCGGCGCCCACCAGGGCGATCCCCCGCGCCGCCAGCTCCACCAGCAGGGCGGGGTCAACGGCGCCGCCCCCGACAATGGCCATGGGGCGATCGAATACGACCATCGGCGCATCCGCACCCGGCACGGAAGTGTCTTGCACTGTCACAAAGCTCTCATTAAGTGTGAGGCGTCTCGCTGGGGTGTTCCGGAAGTCTCCGGAGCTGAGAATTACCCATTGAACCTGAACCAGGTCATGCTGGCGGAGGAAGCTCGAGATGGCAAGGGCATCTCGCTGCCCTCACCATTGACACCCCCTTCACTCATGGCCGTGACACCATTGAAGGGAATGACCCATGGTCAAATTCACCCGTCTGGCGCTTGCGGTCCTCACCGGACTGTTCGCTGCGCCCACGCTCGCCGAAGAGGTGCCGATCCTCAAGATCTACACCTATGACAGCTTCGCTGCCGAATGGGGCCCCGGCCCCGGCCTCAAGGCCGGCTTCGAAGCCATCTGCGGCGGCTGCATCGTCGAGTGGGTCGCCACCGACAGCTCCATCGGCGCCCTGCGTCGCGTGCAGCTTGAGGGCGAAACCACTGAAGCCGATCTCATTGTCGGCCTCGATACCGCCATTGCCGGCGAGGCTCGCGCCACCGGCCTCTTCGCTGACCACAGCCTCGACCTTGCCGCGCTCACCCTTCCCGAGCCATGGACCGACGCGCAGTTCGTGCCCTTCGACTACGCCCATTTCGCCTTCGTCTACGACACCGACAGCGTCACCACGCCGCCCAAATCCTTCGAAGAGCTCATCGCCCTGCCCGACGACTTCAAGATCGTGGTTCAGGACCCGCGCTCGGCCACGCCGGGCCTCGGCCTCGTTCTGTGGATCCGTGCCGCCTATGGCGACCGCGCTCCCGAAATCTGGGCCGGCCTCAAGCCGCATATCCTCACCGTCACCCGGGAATGGAGCGAGAGCTACAACCTCTTCCTCGAAGGCGAAGCCGACATGGCCCTGAGCTATTCGACCTCACCCGCCTACCACATCAGCGCCGAAGGCGATGACACCATCCACGCGGCTATGTTCGACGAGGGTCACCTGGCCCAGACCGAAGTCGCCGGCATCCTCAAATCTTCCGACAAGCAGGAACTGGCCAGGGAGTTCCTCGCCTACCTTGCCTCCGCCGAGGGCCAGAAGGTGATCCCTACCACCAACTGGATGTTCCCGGTCATCGACCTGGGCGCCGACCTCGACCCGGCCTTCGCCACCCTGCCGCAGCCAGCCAGGACCCTCACGCTGACCGACGCCGAAATCGAAGCCAACAGCCAGGCCTGGATCGACGAAATGCTGGCAGCGGTGCAGTAAGGGCACTGAAGTGACCACAAGCACGGAGCAGCACCTCCCCCTTGATGGGCTCCGACCCGTCCCGCAGGGCAAATCGCTCCAGTGGAGCGATTTGAGGAAAGGAGGCTGGGAGGGGGTGACGGCCAGGCACGATGCCTTGGCTTGGCCCCTCCCGTGGATCGGTCGAGATCAATGCTGACCCTACCCCACCGGCCCTTGCGCATCGCGGCTGCCATCACCCTGGCCGCCGCCATCGCCGCGCTCATTGCCCTCGTGCTCTGGGCTATCCTCGCCGCCGCCACCGGCAGCGGCAGCAGCGCCTCGCGCATCGACATCCCGCACCTGCTGCGCATGACCTCGATCCAGGCCGGCCTGACCACCGTACTTTCCCTCGCGGTCGGCACCGCGCTCGCCTGGTCTCTCAATCGACTGCGCTTTCCCGGTCGGGACCTCGTGGTCGGCCTCTTCGCCTCGGCCATTGTCACCCCCGGCATGGTCGTCGCCTTCGGCCTTCTCTCCATCTGGGGCCGCAATGGCTGGATCAACCAGCTGAGCGAGGCCCTGTTCGGCGTCTCCATCGGCAATCCCGCCTTCGGCCTCTCGGGGATCCTCTTCGCCCATGTGATCCTCGATGGAGCATTCGCCGCCCGCATCCTGCTGGCCCGGCTCGACGCCATTCCCGCCGCCCGTCTCAAGACCGGCCAGTCGCTCGGCCTCACGGCCTGGCAGCGCTTCGCCATCATCGATTGGCCTACCCTGCGGGGGACCATGCCCGGCCTTGCCGCCATCATCTTCCTGCTGGCCTTCACCAGCTTCCCCATCGTGCTGCTGCTGGGCGGCGGCCCGGCGAACCAGACGCTTGAAGTGGCCATCTATGCCGCCGTGCGGCAGGATTTCGACCTCGCCGGCGCGGTGCGTCTGGCAGCCACCCAGATCGCCGTCTGCTCGGCCGTCATTCTGGCAGCGTCCGCCATGGGTCCCATTCCCACCAGTCTGGGCACTTCGGCCGCGCCGCGCTGGCGCGATGCTGCACCTGCCCGCCTGCTCCAGGCACTTGTGCTGGCGCTCTGCATCCTCGGCTTCGCGCTGCCGCTGCTGTCGGTACTGTTCGATGGCTTGGCTTCTGGCCTGGGCAGCCTGCTCGCCCGGCCGGCCTTCTGGTGGGCTGCCGCGAGCAGCCTGTTGATTGGCGCTGCCTCCGCCATACTGACACTCGTGCTGGCCATGCTGCTCGCAATGGGCCGCGGCGCCACCGCCGACGGTCCGCTGCGCACCCTGCTGGGCATGCCGGCCTATGCCTACCTGGCCGTGCCTGCCATTGTCCTCTCGCTCGGCTTCTTCCTTCTGGTGCGCCAACTCGGCATCGCCCCCGCCACGGCCGCGCCCTTCGTCGTTATCCTGGCCAATAGCCTCCTCGCCCTGCCCTTCGCCATGGCCACGCTTGGCCCGCCGCTCGAAGCCATTGCCCGCAGTCGGGGCAAGCTGATCCGCTCGCTTGGCCTGTCCGGCTGGCGTCAGTTCGCTGCCGTCGAATGTCCTCTTCTGGGTCGCGATATCGGCGTCATGCTGGCGCTGGCATTCTGTTTCTCGCTGGGTGACCTGGGCGTCATCGCGCTGTTCGGCACCCAGGATTTCCAGACACTGCCGCTGATGATGTTCCGTGCCCTCGGCTCCTACCGCAGCAATGATGCCTCGGCCATTGCCGCCATCCTGCTGATCGGCACCATCATCGCCTTTGTCGGCCTGCCCCGGCTCGTTGAAAGGATCGCCAATGCTGCGCGTTGAGAACCTGACCTTTGCCCATCCCGGCCAGGCGACGCCCTATGTCTTCTCGTTCGTGGCTGATTCCGGCGAGATCACCGCCATTTCAGGCGTCAGCGGTTCCGGCAAGTCCACCCTGCTCGACCTGTTGGCGGGCTTCCTCGAGCCCACCGGCGGAACCGTGGCATTGGACGGTCGGGACCTGCTGCCATTGCCGCCCGAGGCGCGGCCGGTCTCCCTTCTGCTGCAGTCGGAAAGCCTGTTCGACCATTTGAGCGCCGCCCGGAACATTGCCTTGGGTCTGCCTTCGCGCACTGAAAAGGCACAGACCCTTCAGCGCGTGGCCGATGCGCTCGCCGAAGTCGGTCTTGAAGGCCTTGGCGATCAGCAGGCCGCGACGCTGTCGGGTGGGCAGAAGCAGCGTGTCGCTCTCGCCCGCACCCTGCTGCGCGCCCGGCCGATCCTGCTGCTCGATGAGCCCTTCTCGGCCCTGGACGACGAGACCCGGTCGGTGATCCGTGATCTCGTACGCACTCTCACCACGCGCCATGGCTGGCATACCATTCTGGTCAGCCACCACGCCGATGATGTCGAAGCGCTCGCCAATCGACGCTACGTCCTTGAGAGCAGACGGCTGTCACCAAGTGGCGAGACCAAAAAGTAATCCCCGGACCAGGTCCGGGGATCTAGACTGCCGCCATGAGCGAGTTATTCAGCCCAGGTGGCAAAGACCTTGTCGAACAGTGCCTGCGCCGTCTCATCTTTTTCCAGGGTGATGATGGCGTTACGCCCCGTGCCATAGACCACAGCAAGGTCCATCCACCGGCGGTTTTCCAGAAGCTCTGCATTGGTGGTCGCATCGGCTGGCGTGGCGCTCAACGCGAACAGGAACGAATTGCCCACCACCCGGGCGGACGCGCCGACCAGGGCGGTGCCGGGCACCAGTTCCTCATTCTTCAGCAGCACGCCCGGCAGGTTGGCGATTGTACCGCCGATAAAGGTGTCGCTCACCCGGAAGTCGACTTCCATCAGATGGCTTGCCGGCAGGCTGGGATCGGAATTCTTGCGAATGGTGATGTCCACGCCCAGATTGCGCGCCGGGATGCTGGCCGTCGCCTTCAGCGTCGGCAGGCCGAGCTCGTCGACCCCTTCGCTCCATTCCACTGTGCCCGAGAAGGGCACGGCACCAGTGGCACCATCCTGGCTGGCTTCCAGCAGCAGGGACTGGCTGCCCGCCAGCACGGCCGGATCGACCGACGCGGCCGGGTCATTTGCCGCAAGTGCTGTAGCATCCTCGCCCGGCAGGCGTTCCTCGCCCTTGTCCTCGCCAGCATTCACATCGGGAAGGACGGACTCCGTGCCCGTCGGCTGCACGGGCTCTGGCGTCGGCTCGAGGCGATCCTCAATCTGCACGCCGTCCAGTTCGGTGCCGGCAAGGCCATTGGTCGTGGTTGGCGAGGTGTTGCCCGGGCCGACCGCTGCATCAGTACCTGTATTGGCCGGCTGAACCGGGTCCAGCGTTGGTGTCGTGGTCGTCGTATCGGCTGTCTCGGTCACCGCAACCTGGCCGAACATCTGGTCGAGATCGACATAGCCCTCGCGCCAGGCCCAGAAGCCCGCGCCGCCGGCGCCGGCCAGCAGAATGGCAAACACGACGAGGAATATGGTCAGCCCGGAGCCGTTGTTCTGCTGCAGCGGCGCATCGGCAAAGCCCGAATCGTCGGCATCATCGGCGGCCTGCATCGCGGCAGGCGCACCAGCCATGGAGTCGGGCACTGGTGTAGCCGTCTCGCCGCGCGCTTCACGGTCGAGGGCCTCTATGGCGCGTTCGATCGCCCCTTGCGCTTCACTCGGATCGGGCTCGACCTCGACTTCGCGGACGCTCGACAGGGCCTTTTCGACCGGCGGCGCTTCCAGCACGGCAATAGGCGCTGTCACCTGTTGCCGCGCCACGGCGTGATTGCCCATGGCCGGCTCGACACGCACAGGAGACCGCACGATTTCGCTGGTCGAATTAGCAGCCAGCGGCGGGGGATCCCGGCGCAGCTCGAAACTTGGTCCCTTGAGCGGGGCTTCCATGGACCGGACATTGGACGCCGGCTGCAGCGGCGAGCTCGGCCCCGTCTTGGACGCCTCTGCGCGGGCAACGATCGAGGGCATCGACCGCAAATCGGACTTCAGCTCGGGCTTTTCAGAAGGCTTTTCTTCGTCCTTGACCAGCTTGACCGGTGCTCCGGTCGTCTCGGCTGCCTGCGAGATGATGTCCTCGATGGACATGTTCTCTTTGGCAGGCGCAGCCTTGTCCTCGGACTTGGGCACATCGACGGGCGCTGCAGGGCCCGCCGGCAGGGAAACATCAGCAGACACCGGGGTGTCAGCGGACTTGGGAGTATCGACAGGCTTGGGCTGTGCCGCAACCGGTGCCGGGGTCGGGTCGGCAGCAACGGGCGCCGGGTCGGCCGGCGCTGCCGCATGCCGCGAACCCAGCACGTTCTCACGACCCAGCGTTATGACGGCTTCACTGGCTTCCTGCTCGACCTGGCGGATGCAATCTTCGAGCTGCAGGCGATGCTGGGTAATATCGCGCGCCGGCAATGGGGGCGTGATGGCGCGCAATTGCCCGACTAGGGCGGAACGCGCCTTCTCATAGACAGCCCGGCGGGCGGCCCCATTGTTCTCCGGAAGCGCCGAGATGGCCCGGCGCAACAGCTCCTTGTAGTCCGCCATTGGTTACTTGGTACTCACAATTGCAGCGACGTCTTGTAGCAAAAAAAATCAGTCTTGGAATGGGTCAACGACAAGGATGGTATCGAGCCGCTCGGGGCTCGTCGACAGCATGGCCACCGGCGCCCCGATTTGTTCCTCGATATACCGGACATATTTGACTGCCTGCGCCGGTAGATCGGCCCAGCTGCGAGCGCCGGCAGTCGTCTCGGACCATCCTTCAAGGGTCTCGTAAATCGGCTTAACCCGCGCTTGTGCCCCCATTGAGGCAGGCAAATAATCAATCCGTGATCCGTCCAGCTCGTAGCCGACGCAGACCTTGATCTCCTTGAGGCCGTCGAGCACGTCGAGCTTGGTCAGCGCGATGCCCGAAATGCCGGAGGTCTTGACCGTCTGCCGCACCAGCACCGCGTCGAACCAGCCACAGCGGCGAGGCCGGCCGGTATTGACGCCGACTTCGCGGCCGACGGTAGCCAGGTGCCGGCCGATATCGTCGTCGAGCTCGCAGGGGAAGGGGCCCTCGCCGACGCGGGTCGTATAGGCCTTGGTGATGCCGAGCACATAGCCGATCGCCGTCGGCCCCAGGCCCGAACCAGCCGCGGCCTGGCCGGCGACGGTGTTGGATGAGGTCACGAAGGGATAGGTGCCATGATCATTGTCCAGCAGCGCACCCTGAGCGCCCTCGAACAGGATGCGCGCGCCGGCCTTGCGCTTGTCGTCCAGCACCTTCCAGACTTGGTCCATGAAGGGCAGGATTTCTGCGGCAACGCTGGTCAGCTCATCATAGATCTTCTGCGCCTCGATCTCGACGAGGCCCATGCCGCGGCGCAGCGCATTGTGGTGGCCGAGCAGGCGCTCGATCTTGACCATCAGCGTATCGGGCTCGGAAAGATCGATCAGGCGGATGGCGCGGCGGCCGACCTTGTCTTCATAGGCCGGGCCGATGCCGCGCTTGGTCGTGCCGATCTTGAGACCGGAATTGGAGTCTTCCCGGATCGCGTCCAGCTCGCGGTGGAGCGACAGGATTAGCGGCGCATTGTCGGCAATGCGCAGGATCTCCGGGGTGATCTTGACCCCCTGCCCGCGCAGCTTGGCCATCTCCTGGACGAAATGGTGCGGATCCACCACCACGCCATTGCCGATGACCGAGAGCTTGCCCTGCACGAGACCGGAAGGCAGCAGTGCCAGCTTGTAGCTGACCCCGTCGATGACCAGTGTGTGGCCGGCATTGTGGCCGCCATGATAGCGCACCACCACGTCGGCGCGCTCACTGAGCCAGTCAACAATCTTGCCCTTGCCCTCGTCGCCCCACTGCGAGCCGACGACAACCACATTAGCCATAGAAATACCTTCTCCAGGATAGGCGTGACACAAAGAGCGTGGCGCAACCGCCGCACCCTTCTCCCTTTGGACGTCTGTCCCCCCGGCCACCTTGGGTGTGATTTTGATCGTGGCCGAATAACTGCTAAGTCCGATTGTCCTTACATCACCCGGGCGACGATGACAAAGCCGCTAGACCACGAAAATCGCGGCATTTCGGCCCGCCTGCTCGACCAGCCCTACCTCCTGCTGATTCTGGCACCACTGTTCTGGGGCGGCAATGTCGTGGCCGCCAAGCTGGTCGTGGGCGAAATCGACCCATTTCTGCTGCTGGCGGCGCGCTGTGTTGGCGCAACGCTGTTCATCCTGCCCTTCGCCTGGCCCTACCTCAAGGCAGACTGGCCCGTGATCCGCCGCACCTGGCCGCTGGTCATGAGCTTTGGCGCCTTGGGCTATGCGCTCTACAACGTGCTGCTCTATGTCGGCCTGACGACCACGACGGCGGTCAATTCGTCGATTGAAACGGGCGCGCTGCCCATGATGATTCTGGCGGCAAACTTCATCGTCTTCCGGGTGCGGGCCACCTGGCTGCAGATCGTCGGCGTCCTGATCGCGATCACCGGCGTCATGCTCACCGCCACCCACGGCGATCTCACCCGTCTCCTGACCCTCGACATCAACGTTGGCGACGGCTTCGTGCTCCTCGCCTGTCTCACCTACACGGCCTACACGCTGGCCCTGCGCTTTCGCCCGGCCATCCACATGATGAGCTTCATGGGCGTCGCGTTTATGGGTGCCGCCATCACCGGCCTCGTGATGCTGCAACTCTTCGGCCCGGGCATCGGGTCCTTTTCCACCATTCCAGCCATGTCGCCCACCGTCTGGGCCGTCCTGGCCTATGTGATGATCTTTCCGTCCATGTTCAGCCAGGTCTTCTACGCCCGCGGCGTCGACTTGGTCGGCCCCAACCGCGCCGCGCCAAGCCACAACCTGATCCCGGTATTCGGCGCAATCGGCTCGGTTCTGATCCTCGGGGAGCGACTGGAACTCTACCACTACCTTGCCGCGGCGATCATAATCGGCGGCATCGTCTTGGCCGAATGGGCCGCCCGGCGGCGACCCTAGGAAATGCAGAAGGCCGACGCAAAGCGCCGGCCTTCCAAAAGCGATAGACGCCCTTGGCCTCTAGAACCGCAGGGACTTGGCCTGCTTGACGCCTTCGAGCGACGCGATCTCGGCCAGCTGGGCCTCGGTCAGCGTGCCATCGATGGAGACGAGCGCAATGGCGTCCGACCCCACCTCGACGCGGCCGAGGTTGAAGTTGGCGATGTTGATGCCAAGCTTGCCCAGCAGCGTGCCGAGACGGCCGATATGGCCCGGCTTGTCCTCGTTGGTGACATAGAGCATGGACGGCGAGAGTTCGGCTTCCATGTTGATATCCTTGACCTGGATGATGCGCGGCTTGCCATTGGCAAACAGCGTACCCGCCACGCCGCGCACCTGGCGCTCGGTGGTGACGGTCAGCCGGATATAGCCCTCATAGGCGCCCTGACGGTCACGCGTGGTGGTTTCCACCGTGATGCCGCGATCCTTGGCGATCTGGGGCGCCGAGACCATGTTGATGTCGCCCAGCGATGGCTTGAGCACGCCATTGATGGCGGCCGCGATCATCGGCTTGATATTGAGCTGGGCCACATTGCCCTCAAACTCGATCTTGACGCCGCTGATCGCCGTCTCGGTCAGCTGGCCGGCAAACAGGCCGAGCGTTTCGGCAAGCTTCACCCAGGGGGTGAGGATCGGGGCTTCCTCGGCCGAGATGGACGGGAAGTTGAGCGCGTTGGTGATCTCGCCAGTCATCAGATAAGCCGAAATCTGCTCGGCCACCTGCAGCGCCACATTCTCCTGCGCCTCGGTGGTCGACGCGCCCAGATGAGGCGTGCAGATCACGTTGGGCAGCTCGAACAGCGGATTGTTCGCGGCCGGCTCCTCCAGGAAAACATCCAGCGCCGCGCCGGCGACCTGGCCAGACTTTAGCGCGTCATAGAGCGCCGCTTCATCGATCAGGCCGCCGCGGGCGCAGTTGATGATGCGCACGCCCTTCTTGGTCTTGGCCAGGGCCTCGGCATTGATGATGTTGCGCGTCGCATCAATCAGCGGCGTATGCAGCGTGATGAAGTCGGCACGGCTAAGCAGTTCATCCAGCTCGACTTTTTCCACGCCCATGGTCTGGGCACGTTCCGGCGTCAGGAACGGATCGAAGGCGACGACCTTCATCTTGAGGCCGATGGCGCGGTCGGCCACGATCGAGCCGATATTGCCCGCGCCGATCAGGCCCAGCGTCTTGTTGGTGACCTCGACGCCCATGAAGCGGTTCTTCTCCCACTTGCTGGCGCGGGTCGAGGCATCGGCCTCCGGCAGCTGGCGGGCCAGCGCGAACATCATGGCGATGGCGTGTTCGGCGGTGGTGATGGAATTGCCGAAGGGGGTGTTCATCACGATGATGCCCTTCTTGGTGGCGGCGGGAATATCGACATTGTCGACGCCGATGCCGGCACGGCCGATCACCTTTAGATTGGTGGCTGCGGCGATGACCTTCTCGGTCACCTTGGTGGCCGAGCGGATCGCCAAACCGTCATAGTTTCCAATGACTTCGAGCAGCTTTTCCTTGTCCTTGCCCAGATCGGGTAGGTAGTCGACCTCGACGCCATTGTCCTTGAAAATCTGGACCGCGGTGGGGCTGAGCTTGTCGGAAACGAGAACCTTGGGCATCACGCCCTCCTTGATTCCGTCACATCTGTGAACGGTGAATGAATGTATCGATCGGGGGAATACAATGGCTCAGGCGGCAGCCTGACCCAGCGCGGCCTTTTCCTCGGCAAAGGCAAAGTCCAGCCACGGCACCAAAGCGGCGAGATCGGACGTCTCGATGGTCGAGCCGGCCCAGATGCGCAGGCCCGAGGGGGCGTCCTTGTAGGCGCCGATATCATAGGCGACGCCCGCCTTGTCGAGGCGCGACACGATTGCCTTGGCAAAACCGGCCTGCTTGTCGGCATCGAGCGCCGTCACCGCCGGATCGACGATGGAGAAACAGACCGAGGTGTTGGACCGGTTGGCCGGATTTTTGGCCAGGAAGTCGACCCAGTCGGTCTTGGCCACCCAATCGGCCAGCACCTTGAAATTGGCATCGGCGCGCGCCTGCATGGCCGAAAGGCCACCCAGCGACTTGCCCCATTCCATGGCGTCGATGGCGTCTTCGATGCAGATCATCGACGGCGTGTTGATGGTCGCGGCCTCGAACACTTCCTCGAGCAGCTTGCCGCCCTTGGTGAGGCGGAAGATCTTGGGCAGCGGGCGATCGGGCTTGAAGGTCTCGAGCCGCTCGACGGCGCGGGGCGACAGGATCAGCACGCCATGGGCGGCCTCGCCACCCAGCGCCTTCTGCCAGGAGAAGGTGACGACATCGAGCTTGGCGAAATCGAGATTCTGCGCAAAGGCCGCCGAGGTGGCGTCGCAGATGGTCAGGCCCTTGCGGTCGGCGGCGATCCAGTCGCCATTCTCGACGCGCACGCCCGAAGTGGTGCCATTCCAGGTAAAGACCACGTCGCGGTCGAAATCGACCTGGGTGAGGTCCGGCAATTCGCCATAGGGCGCCTTGAGAATGCGCACGTCGTCGAGCTTGAGCTGCTTGGATACATCGGTGACCCAGCCCTCGCCGAAGCTCTCCCAGGCCAGCATGTCGACGCCGCGGGCGCCGAGCATCGACCACAGCGCCATTTCGACGGCGCCGGTGTCCGATGCGGGGACAATGCCGATGCGGTAATCGGCGGGAACTTCGAGCAGTTCGCGCGTCAGGTCGATGGCGCGCTGGATGCGGGCCTTGCCCGGCTTACTGCGGTGCGACCGACCGACCAGCGCATTGGCCAGCGCTTCAACCGTCCAGCCAGGACGCTTGGCACAGGGGCCCGACGAAAAATTCGGATTAGCCGGTTTCACCGCCGGCGCGGTCAGGGGCATTGCAGCCATCTTCAGCGACCCTCCCAGGTCTATGCGTCTCGCGTTAGGGCGAGATGTCCTGAGGCGGGAGATACGCCCGATGCCGGGGCGCCGTCAATAGCGCATTTGGAGGGTGTCTGTTGTTGTGGAACTCAGCGTGTCAGCCAATGAGGTTGGCAACGGGTGCTGGGCGGTTCGACAGCTTGCTGCCGGTCGCGAAAGCCGACCTTCAGCCCGATCTTCTTTCGGCATGCAAGCCGTCCCACCATCGCAGCACTTTGAGCGCTCTGAGCGTGATCCATGGCGAAGGTTTGCCAGGTCCATCGTCCATATGAAACCAGACCTGCCCGGGGGTCTGCCAGTCCAGAAACCAGACGCCGCTTTCGTCCCGCTTGGACCGGAGGATCTCTATCGCTTCGCCGAGGCGCTCGTCGGGCTGGGCGCCGGGGGACTGCATGCTGCTTGCGCGAAAATAGTGCAGCCCTCGCAGGATGTCGTAGCGCCAACGGTTGGGATAGAGGAGAGCAAGGAAGGCCTCATCCGCATTTTCTCCCGTGGCGGCGCGCCGGAACAGTCCACGCTTGAGGAGGTATTCTTCTCCCGACTTGCGGGCAGCCCTCGACGCTTCCGTTCCGCCGGTGGCGATCTCGTATTCAAGCAGTCCCTCGAGCACGTTGATCGTCGTTGCAAAGGACGACCGGTGCGACCCATTGCAGCGCTCACAGTTCCAGCCCCCGTCCGGCTGAACCTCACCGACCAGCCTTTCAACGATGGGTGTCACATCGACACCGAAATAGGCGCCATCGGCGACAGTTCGACCGTTGATGCACTCCTCGACCTCTCCCTCCCAGTAAGGCTGACTGCCTTCCTCCCAGCGAGAATGCCTGCCGATCAGCTCGACGGTACGCCGCGCCCGGTCCGATGCCGGGTCGAGACCGAATTCGCGAAGCTGCGTCAGTGCAATGCAGGTCGCCGTCCACGGTTGTCCCAGCGTCTTCCACCTGGACCAGTCGAAGTCGCGTGGGGCGAAGGCGCCACCTGCCCACTGGCCATCGTCGTCCTGCAAGGACAGAAGACGGGCGCCCCAGCCCCCGGTTTCCACCTTGCTGCGCTCGGCGCGCCACGCGGTTTCCGGGGCATCCAGGAGGTCGCGCATGACCTGCCATCGCAGCGCCGGATCGGTATCGGAAAGCCAACCAATCACACGATCATGATCTGGCATTGAAGCGGACTTTGCAGGGGGCACTGCGGCCACTCTACCATCATGCGGCGATGTGGCAACGCGCGCGGGCCGGCCAATTCAGGATGGGTCGAAACGGCTCGGCTGCCGCGGCCGATAAGGACATCGGGGACTAATCTGTGATCGTCGGACGCCTAATCGTTCAGCGTAACCGATATGCCCCTGTTCAGTGAATTCATGGCCATCGATATCTCACTCGTTCGCCGGATCAAGTCAGCCGCGTCGGAGCCATCTTCCATCTGTATCGAAACACGCATCGTCGCATTGGTGGCTATGAGGGGCTCGCCCTGCAAGGTCACCTCTACCGCAATGCCAATATCCTTTATCTTGAGGCCCGCATTGGCAGCGACGTAGCGCAGATCATTGGCAAAGCACCCGCCAATTGTCAGGCCCAGCAACTGGGCACCGTTAAAACCCAGCCCAAGACCGCCCGCTCGCCCTTGAGGCCTGTCGATGACAATGGTGTGGCCGTCTGCCCATCCCAGTGCGGCTTCCGTGCCTGCCACATTTCTGATCTCGATCGTTGAAGTCTGCATGAGCTTCCTCCTCCAATGTTGCATACTGCAGGCGTCCAACAAGGTTGTCAGCTATGCGAGAGTTTCGCGCATAACGTCCCGTGACATGCGCTCCGTGGAGCGCTTGCCGGCCCCCAATCACGCCGGAACCAGCTCCGCCACCCCCGCCTGCGCTTCGGGCACCGCATCGGCGCCGACGAGCTGCTCGATGAACATCCGCATCACCGGCGATTCCGTGCGGTCCCAGCGCGTGACCAGCATATAGGGCTCCGACCGGGTGCGCAGGGTCACGGGGAGCACGCGGACGGCGGCCGACTGCGAGAAGAAATTGCCCACATCGGTGGAGAGCAGCGCGACCATCTGGTGGCTGTGCCGCATCAGCGACATGGTGGCGAAGGCCGAGGTGGTTTCCACGAGGTTGGTGGGGAACTGCAGGCCATATTCGTTGAATTCGCGCTCCAGGAGGCGCCGCATCGGCATATTGGCCGAGCAGACCACCCAGGGGTAATCGGCCACATCCTCGAGGGTCACCGCGCTGAGTTTGGCGCAGGGATGCTGCACGCTGACGGCGATGCACAGCTGCTCGTCCTTGACCTTGACCGTACGGTATTGCTCGGGGCGATGGCTGACGCTGGTGCGGCAAATGGCGATGTCGAGCCGCCCGTCATCGATGAGGTGGAGCAGCCGGGCGCTGGTATCCTCATGCACCTGGACCGAAAGCTGGGGCTGTTTCTGCAAGAGGCGCGACAGGCCTTCCATGGCCAGCGGCACCGCACCCATGATCATGCCGATCGACAGCCTGCCGCCCACGCCTTCGAGCACCCCCTTCATCTCTTCGCGCAGATGCTGCATGTCGGTCATCACCAGCCGCGCATAGCGGATCACGCAATGGCCCAGCTCGTTCGGCTCGAGGCCGCGATGATTGCGGATGAACAGCTGCTCGCCCATGGCGGACTCGATTTCCTGCAGCGCCTTGGTGGCCCCCGGCTGGGTCAGCGCCACGGCCTCGGCGGCCTTTTGCACCGAACCATGATCGTCAATGGCGATGAGCAGGCGGAAGTGGCGCAGCCGCAGGCGGGCGGCCATGGAATCGAGGGTCGGCAACATGGGTATAACTCCTCCTCATACCTCTATCAGAACCCATCATTATACAGGCCGTCTGCGGGCCGCTAGAAAAACCGTCATGCGCGAAAGCCGAGAACCGCCATAGTAAGGCGAACCCGATCGTGCATGAGGAGACTGCTGGTGGAGAAGCCCAAATTCTTCGTTTTTCGCTGGATGGAGCACCTGCTCGTCCTGGGCATGACCATGATGTGCCTGCTGGTATTCTGGAACGTGGTGCTGCGCTACGGCCTGCGCTCGGGCATTCCCATTTCGGTGGAGCTGTCGCGGCTGATCTTTGTCTGGATCATCATGCTGGGCAGCGTCGTCGCCCTGCGTGAAGGCATGCATATTTCCGTCGACGCCGTGATCAACCGGCTGTCGCCGCGCCTGCGGGTGCTGTCGCTGTGGCTGGCGCATCTGCTGATGCTGTGGTGCTGCTGGCTGGTGTTCCAGGGCAGCCTGCGCCAGGCCCAGGTCAACTGGAGCAACCACATGCCGCTGTCGGGCGTCTCGGTGGGCTGGATGTATGCCGCAGGCATCGCCGCCGCCGTGTTCTGGGCGGCCATCCTGCTCTTCAACCTCTACCGCTCCCTGCGCGGCGATCACAGCCAGCTGCAGCCCAATGCCCTGCCTGTCGAGGTGACCACGCCATGAGTGCCCTGATCTTCCTCGGCTCGCTTGGCGCCGCCATGGCCATTGGCGTTCCCGTCGCCTTCGCCCTCATGGTCTGCGCCATCGCCATGATGTGGATGCTGGGCATGATGGACGCCCAGATTCTCGCCCAGAAGATGATCGACGGCGCCGACAGCTATCCGCTGATGGCCATTCCTTTCTTCATGCTGGCCGGCGAACTGATGACGGCCGGCGGCCTGTCGCGCCGCATCGTCGACGTGGCCATGGCCCTGTTCGGCCACCTGCGCGGAGGCCTGGGCTATGTGGTGATCGGCACTGGCGTGGTGCTCGCGACGCTGTCGGGCTCGGCCATCGCCGACACCGCCACGCTCGCCATCATGCTGCTGCCCATCATGCTCAAGGCCGGCTATCCGGTCGGCCGCTCCACGGGCCTGATGGCCGCAACTGGCATCATCGCCCCGGTCATCCCGCCCTCCATCGGCTTCGTCGTGCTGGGGGTGACCGCCAATCTCTCGATCGTCCAGCTGTTCCTGGCCGGCATCGTGCCGGGCCTGCTCATGGCCAGCAGCCTCGTGGTGGCCTGGTTCATCGTCTCGCGCCACGACAAGACGCCCACCCTGCCGCGCAAGAGCCTCAAGGACGTGCTGCGCGCGCTGCGCGACGCCGTCTGGGCGCTGTTCCTGCCCGTCATCATCATTGTCGGCCTGCGCATGGGCGTCTTCACGCCCACCGAGGCGGGCATCGTGGCGGCCGCCTATGCGCTGTTTGTCAGCATGGTCATCTACCGCGAGCTGACCCTCAAGGACCTCTATGGGTGCCTGCTGGCGTCATCGAAGCTGACGGCCATCATCATGCTGCTGGTCGCCGCCTCCAGCGTCACGGCCTTCCTCATCACCGTCGCCAATGTGCCGGCCCAGGTGATCGGGTTCCTGGGCCCCTTCATCGAGCAGCCCATCCTGCTCATGGCGCTGATGATGCTGGGCGTCTTCATCATCGGCAGCGTGCTCGATTTCACGCCCGCCATCACCATCCTGGTGCCGGTGCTGATGCCGGTGGTCAAGGCGGCCGGCATCGATCCGATCTATTTTGGCGTGGTCTTCATCATCTGCGCCGCCATCGGGATGATCACCCCGCCGGTCGGCGCCGTGCTCAACACGGTGAGCGGCGTCGCCCGCATCCCGCTCGAAAAGGCCGTGGTCGGGGTCATGCCCTTCCTGCTCGCCGAAATTGCCGTGCTGGTCCTGCTGATCCTGTTTCCAGGCATCATCACCGGCCCGCTCGACCTCTTCTACTGAACCGAACAACACACCGGAGGAAACCCATGAAACTGTCCCAACTGCTTGCAGCCACCGCCCTGGTACTGGTCGCGGCCAGCCTGCCCGCCGCGGCCCAGACCGCCCGCATCGGCTATGTGCCGGTCGAGGAACACCCGGTCGGCCAGGGCGTCAACAAGTTCGCCGAACTGGTCGCCGAAAAGACCGGCGGGCGCATCGAGCTGCAGAAGTTCGGCAATGGCACGCTCGGCAACGAGCCGCAGATGCAGTCGTCCATCCAGGGCGGCATCCTCGAGGTCATGGTCGGCCCGACCTCCAACCTCGTCGGCTCGATCCCCGAATTCCTGATCTTCGACCTGCCCTTCTTCTATCCCGATTTCGCGGCGGTCGATAAGGTCATGGATGGCCGCGTCGGCGATGCGCTGTTCGAAAAGCTCGACGCGCTCAACATGGTGGGCCTGGCCTATTGGGACAACGGCTTCCGCCATATGACCAATGCGGTCCGCCCGATCAATTCGGTCGACGATGTCGCTGGGCTCAACATCCGCGTCATTCCCAACCCGCTGTTCATCTCGACCTTCACCGCGCTCGGCGCCAATCCGGTGCCACTGCCCTATCCCGAGCTGTTCACCGCGCTCGAGACGCGTGCCGTCGATGCCCAGGAGACCCCGGTCGGCCTCATCCATTCCAGCCGCTTCTATGAAGTGCAGGACCATCTGGCCCTGACCGGCCACGTCTACACGCCCTACCTGCTGCTCGCCAGCAAGGCCTGGTTCGATGGCCTTTCGGCCGAGGACCAGGCGCTCGTGATGGAGGCTGCCCATGAATCTGCGGTCTATCAGCGCGACCTGTCGCGCAATGACGCGGACCGGCTGATCGGCCTGCTCGAAGAAGAGGGCATGGAAGTGACCCGTCTGTCGGACGAAGAAATGGCCCGCATGCGCGAGACCGTTGCGCCCGTCGTCGCGGAATTCACCGAAACCATCGGCGCCGACCTGATCCAGCAGGCACGCGAGGACATGGGCACCGCCAACTAAGGCGGACCCGGCGGGAGGCGGCTGGCCGCCTCCCCACCTGGACGGCCCCCATGGGGTCGTCCCTTTTCAAGGATAGCGGAGTATTTTCATGCGGCTGATTCAGTTCGAGCCCACCGATGGCGCACGCGCTGTGGGCGTGGTTGATGGCAATAGCATTCTCACCCTCAACGGCACGACCACGGTCCGCCAGCTGGCGCTGGACGCCATTGTCGCCGGCCGCTCGCTGACCGAAGAGGTCAAGGTCCGCGGCACGGGCAAGGCGCATGACTATGACGCGCTGATGGCCGAAGGCCGCGTCCTGCCGCCGCTCGACCACGAAGACCCCGCCCATACCGTGATCGCCGGCACCGGCCTGACCCATACCGGCAGTGCCGCGGCGCGCAGCCAGATGCATGCCAAGATTGCCGGCGCAGAGGCCGAGCTCAACGACTCCATGCGCATCTTCAAATGGGGTGTCGAAGGCGGCAAGCCCGCGGCCGGCCAGGCCGGCGTCCAGCCGGAATGGTTCTACAAGGGCGACGGCTCGATCGTCTCGCGCCCGGGCCAGCCGCTGCCCATGCCCGACTTCGCCGAAGATTCGGGCGAGGAGCCCGAAGTGGTGGGGCTCTATGTCATTGCGCCCGACGGCACGCCCTGGCGCGTCGGCTTTGCGGTGGGCAACGAGACCACCGACCACGTCACCGAAAAGAAGAACTACCTCTACCTGGCCCATGCCAAGCTGCGCTTCTGCGCCTATGGCCCGGAGCTGTTCATCGGCGACCTGCCGCCAAACCTGGTCGGCCAGGTCCGTATCCTGCGCGACGGCGAAACGCTCTGGGAAAAGTCATTCCCCACCGGCGAGGACAATATGTGCCACTCGCTGGCCAACCTCGAATATCACCACTTCAAATATGACCAGTTCCTGCGCCCGGGCGATGTGCATGTGCAGTTCATGGGCACCTCGGTCGCCTCGTTCGGTGACGGCATCAAGACCCAGGTCGGCGATGTCTTCGAGATCAGCATCCCCGAATTCGGCCGCCCCCTGAGCAACGCCATCTCCCTGGTCCCCTCCAGGAACGGCCTCAAGCCGATCAAGTCGCTCTAGCGATACCGGCCTCGCATCCATTTGCGATGCGGGGCCATCCAGCGGCCCGACCCGACCATGGGGCATGGCCGTCGGCCGCGACCTTTGCTAGCAATTGTCGAGCCGGGTCTTTGTTGCACCGGGCCGTTTGGCGACAGAATAGGACAAACCCAATGGCCCTGATCCAGTATCTGACACGCATTCAGTTCGAAGCCGGCGCCATCGCCCTGCTTGCCGAGGAGCTGAAGCTGCTCGGTGTGTCCCGTCCCCTGATCGTGACGGACAAGGGAATCGTTGCCGCCGGCCTGCTCGCGACCGCGCTGGCCAAATCCGGGCTTCCGCAAGACACGTCCGTGTTTGACGACACCCCCGAAAACCCCACCGAGGCTGCGGCACTGCGTGCCGTCGAGCTGTTCAGGGCAGCCGGCTGCGACAGCATCGTGGCGCTCGGCGGCGGCTCGGCGATCGACCTGGGAAAGGCCGTATCGCTCCTGGCCACCCACGAGGGACCGCTGGAACACTATGCAGCCATCCTGGGCGGGATGGGCCGGATCACCGCGGACAAGCCTCCGGTCATTGCAGTGCCCACCACGGCGGGTACCGGCAGCGAGGTGGGACGTGCCGCGCTGCTGACCCTGGAGGATGGCCGCAAGCTCGGCTTCATTTCTCCCCACATGATCCCGAATGTGGCCCTGTGCGATCCCGACCTTACCCTGGGCCTGCCGCCCTATCTCACGGCGGCAACCGGCATGGATGCCGTCACCCATTGTATCGAGACCTTCCTCAGCCCCAGGTTCAACCCGGTGGCCGATGCAATCGCCCTCGATGGACTGACGCGCGCGGCACGCTGGATCGAGCCCGCCACGCGGAACGGCACTGACCCGGTGGCGCGGCAGGAAATGATGATGGCCGCCCTGCAAGGCGGCCTGACCTTCCAGAAGGGACTGGGCGCTGTGCACTCGCTGTCCCATCCGCTGGGGGGATTGAAATCGCTGAGGCTTCATCACGGCACGCTCAATGCCGTGCTGCTGCCGGCCGTGCTGCGCTACAACGCCGTGGGCAATGAAGACAAATATGCCCGCCTTCGTGCCGCGCTGGGCCTTGCGGCACAGGCCGACCTGGGCGCGGAGATCGCCGCCCTTGCCCAGCGGCTGGGCCTGCCGGCGACGCTCGGCGCGATGGGCCTGACCGCAGACTGCTTCGACCAGATCGCCGAGCACGCGGTCAAGGATCACTCGACCGCCTCCAATCCCCGCCCCATCGGCGCTCCGGACTTCCGTCGCATCCTCGAAGAAAGCCTCTAGGGCACCACCGGAGCGGTTCCGCGCCCTCAGGCGCCCACCGGAATTCGCATCTCCCGGCCCGGACCGAAACTGACCGTGCCGCGATAGGGCACTGCCCCCTCGATGTCATAGGCAGTGACCCGGCCCTCGGCCCATTCCAGGTTGACGCTGATGCCCCCCCGCGCCCGGAGCCCGCGAATGCGACCGGAGGGCCAGGCATCGGGCAAGGCGGGCAGCAGGGTAATGCCGGCCTCGTCGGACTGAACCAGCATTTCGAGAATGCCGGCGGCGCCGCCGAAATTGCCGTCGATCTGAAACGGAGGGTGGGCGTCGAACAGGTTGCGGTAGCTGCGCTCGGGATGGATCAGCCGACGGACGACAGAAAAGGCGCGGTTGCCATCGCCCAGTCGCGCCCAGAGATTGATGCGCCACCCGATCCCCCAGCCTGTTGCATCGTCACCGCGGATATCGAGCGTCCGGCGCGCCGCTTCGGCGAGCTCGGGCGTCGTGTGCGGGGCAATCTGCAGCGAGGGGTAAAGCGCATAGAGATGGGATACGTGGCGGTGATGGATTTCGGGAACATCGGCGTCCCAGTCCTCCATCCATTCCTGGAGTTGCCCCTGCTTGCCGATCCGGTCGGCAGGCAGGCGTGCCCGGGCGGCGTCGATCTCGCTGACCAAGGCTGCGTCGCGGTTCAGCCGCTGGGCAGCCGCGCGCGTGGCCGCAAACAGATCGCGCAGGATCTGGCTATCCATGGCCGGGCCAAAGCACAGCGTTGCCCCATGCGGATGAACATTTTCCGGCGAAACCGAAGGCGCCGTCACCAGCAGGTCACTGCCCGGCAGCGGTACGAGAATATCGAGACAGAACCGCGCGGCGCCAGCCAGCAGGGGATAGAGCCGCTCGACCAGCGCATCCGGGAAGCCGGCGAAACGCGCGTGATCCCACAGCTGTGCGCAGAGCCATGCGCCACCCGTGGGCCACAGCCCCCATTGCGCGCCATCGATGGGACCCGTCGCCCGCCACAGGTCGGTATTGTGATGCAGCACCCAGCCGCGCGCGCCATAGTGGATCCGCGCCATCTCCGCGCCGGTCACCGCCAGGTCTTCGACCAGTCCGATGAGCGGCTCAAAGCAGTCTGCCAGATTGGCGGCATCGGCCAGCCAGTAGTTCATCTGCAGATTGATATTGGTGGTGTACTTGGAGCCCCAGGGCGGCCGGATTTCCTTGTTCCAGATGCCCTGCAGATTGGCCGGCTGCGTGCCGGGACGGCTCGAGGCAATGGCCAGGTAGCGCCCGTAGCGCACATAGAGCGCGGCCATGTCGGGGTCGTTGCCCTCGGCGAAGGCGGCAATCCGCTCATCGGTCGGGAGCGCCGCATTCGACGTTCGGCCCAGGTCGATCTCGAACCGGTCATAAAGCGCCTTATGGGCCGCGACATGATCCGCCCGGAGCGCTGACAGCGATTTTGCCGACGCCCGCGCGAGACGGTCGTTGATCAACGCCTCCGGGTCGCCGGTCACATCGTCGAAGCGCCGGTAGCTGGTCGCGATGTCGATCAGGATGGTGACGGCATCGGCCTGGCTGACAAGGATGCGGCCATCCTTGGCCGCCAGCGCTCCACCGATATGCAGGACCTTTGCGCGGAAAGCCCAGTTGAGCCGCGCGGCAATACCGTTTTCAGCCCGGTTGCGACCGATATAGCCAAGACCATCCGGATGAAGGGCGGTCATGCCGGGCTGCTCGAAGACGAAATCGACACCAACGCTGATCGCTGCCGGCTGGTCGGCGGTCAATGCGATGACGAGGACGCCATCGGCGGCAGAAATGAAACTCTCCCGGACAAAGTCCGTGCCCGCAACGCTGTAGCGGGTGGTGGCGATGGCCGAGGCGAGATCGAGGCTGCGCCGGTAGTTCGAGAACAGCGTCGCGTGGTTGCAGTCGAGCAGCAGCCGGCCGGCGGGTTGATAGGAGGTCTGCAGATAGGGCCGCCCCATCAGGGTCTGGTTGGCCAGGGTCTGCGCGCCCGCATAGTCACCGGCAAAGAGGCGCTGGCGCACTGCATCGAGATGCCTCGGGGCGTCGGGATTGGCGGGCTGGTAGGGTCCGCCGGACCACAGCGTATCCTCGTTCAGCGCGAATTCGTCGCGTGTCACGCCGCCAAACACCATGGCACCAAGCCGGCCATTGCCCAGCGGCAGGGCGTCGGTCCACTCGGCCGCGGGCGAGCGGTACCAGAGGCAATGGGTCGTGTCGTCCATGCTCAATGTGCCTTCCGGATCCGTGCGCCATCGGCATCGAAATAATAGGCCCGCTCCGGCGCAAAGCCGATCGGCACCACATCCCCAGCCTTGAGCCCGGGGCGGTCGCGTGCCTCCACCACCAGCGTCGTGCCATCGGCCAGGGTACCGTAGAGAAAGCGTGTTCCCCCCAGATTCTCGACGACATCGACGGTGAGCGAGAAGCCCGCTGCGCCTTCGCCGACGGTGAAATGTTCCGGACGGATGCCGAGCTGGATCGGGCCGTCGGCGCCGGGCAATGCCGCCGTGAACGGGCTGCCAGCGACTTCGAGCCGGCCGGCCCGGAGCTGGGCGGGAATGAAATTCATGCGCGGCGAGCCGATGAAGCCGGCCACGAAACTGTTGGCGGGGTCCTCATAGAGGTCGTCCGGCGAGCCGGCCTGTTCGATGCGGCCAGCCCGCATCACCACGATCTTGTCGGCCAGCGTCATGGCTTCGGTCTGGTCGTGGGTGACATAGATCATGGTCGAGCCGAGCCGCTGGTGCAGCCGGGCGATCTCGACGCGCATCGAAACGCGCAGTTCGGCATCGAGGTTGGAGAGCGGCTCGTCGAACAGGAACACCTCCGGCTGGCGGACGATGGCGCGCCCGATGGCAACGCGCTGCCGCTGGCCGCCGGACAGTTCGGCCGGCCGGCGCTTGAGCAGCGGCTCGATCTGCAGGCTCCGCGCCGCCTCCGCCACGTGCTGGCTGATGGCCGATTTCGAGAGGCCGGCCATGCGCAGGGAAAATCCGATATTCTGCTCGACCGTCATATGCGGATAGAGCGCATAATTCTGGAACACCATGGCCACGCCGCGCTCGATCGGCTCGGCTTCGTTGACCCGGCGCGCATTGATCCGCACCTCCCCGCCGGTAATGGGCTCGAGCCCGGCAATCATGCGCAGCAGCGTCGACTTCCCGCAGCCCGAGGGACCGACAAAGACGGTGAAACTGCCATCCTCGATCGCCAGGTCGAGGTCTCGAATGACCTCGACGGCGCCGTATGCCTTGCTGATGCCTGCGAGTTCCACATGGGCCATGACGGATCCTTTCAGTGACCGGCGCTCAGGTTCTGAGGCGCCTGGTCGAGCCTCTCAAGATGATGTCGCAATCGATGGTGACGAGCCGCCGGCCCAGGCCGGCTGGATCGGCCAGCCGCTGGGACAGGACGGTGGTGATGGTCTCGGCCAGCCGTTCGATGGGCTGGCCGACGCAGGTAATGCCCGGATTGTGCACCGAGAAGGCCGGCACATCGTCGAAGCTGACGACGGACAGGTCCTCGGGTATGCGCAAGCCGAGTTCGCGCGCCGCGATCAGCGCGCCGATGGTCATGTTGTAGTTCGCCGAAAACAGGGCTGTCGGCGGCGCCTCGAGGGCCATCAGCGTGCGCAGGGCATCGTAGCCTTTCGACTGCTGCCAGCCGGCATCGACGACGAGTTCGGGAATGACATCCAGCCCATTATGCTCGTGGGCCTCGACGAAGCCGGCCAGGCGCTCGCGTGCCGCGCTGTCGCGCAGATGGCCGTGGATAGTGGCGATGCGCTTGTGCCCCAGGTCGATCAGGTGATCGACCGCCCGCGCGCTGGCGGCCCGGTTGGCCGAGAACACCCGGTCGACCGGCAGGTCCTCGATGTCGTTGTCGTAGAGCACGACGACCAGCCCGTCCTCGATATGCTTGAGCACGGCCTGGCGCAGATGCGGCTCGCCATCCATCACCACCGCATCGACCCGATGGGAAGCGAAGAATTCGAGCCCCTCCTGGATCGTGCGCAATTGCTGGTCGTGGCAGAAGGTCAGCACGGCCCGGCCCGACTGGCGCATCTTGCGGGACAGCTGGTCGAGCAGGCTCGCATGAAACTCGCTGATCGCCGGCATCATGAGACCGACGATATGGGTCGTGTCGGTCTTCATCGAGACGGCGATCGAATTGCGCCGGTATCCCAGCTCGGCAATGGCCCGCTCGATCTGGTCGCGGTTGGATGCGCGCACGGGAAGGCCATTGAGATGGCGCGATACCGTACCGATGGCCACGCCGGCCACCGCCGCCACATCGATGATGGTGGGGTTGCGTTTGCGCAATATGGCGGTGTCGAGCGGGCTGGCATGCATAATTCTGGCGTTCCTGCAGGGACTTCTCCGGCCCCTGGCCGGATGTGAACCGCATAGATAGCGGGGGCGCGGCGTCGATGTCACCCTTTGTGGCGCCGCGCCCCCAGTCATTAGAGAGAGCCGTCGAGAACGATGGCGGAATGGATGTGCAGGCCGGGCAGGGAAACCGCGATACGGCCGTCGGACAGTTCGTGCCAGGCGACGTCGGCATTGGTCAGCGCATCGAAGACGCGGCTCGGCCTCCGGGGCAGCCGGAGCGTCGCCGTGACGGGACCGATGGCGGGAATATCCTCGATCATTTCCATGACGCGGACGCCGTCGCCATTGGGCACGCCCTTGCCGCGCACCTGGGGCGGTCCATAGAGCAGATGGAGCACGTGCCGCCCCTGTGCATCCTGCCGGACCAGCGTAGCGCGCCCGGCCGACGGCAGGTCGGTCTCCAGCGCCCTTTCCGGCAGCATGCGGGCCAAAAGGCCACGCAGGACATACTTGTAAAGCGGCTGTCCCATGGCGTGGTAGATGGCAAAGATCGGATAGGCGATATAGCCCACATTGCCCGCAAGGGTGACGGCCGGCCCGAGCGGGGGCGCATCGGGATCGTCCGGCGTATGGGCATGCGACGAGAAGTGCTTGTAGGACCGGTTGAAATAGGGCCGGACGATCTGCGCCAGCACCTCGGCACCGGCTGCTTCCACCTGCTGGGCCGTGCCGTAGACGACAAAGGGTGTCGTCGTCATTGCGGGATCGAGCGCTGTTCCTGCCAGCATGTAGGACGGCGTGAAGGCCACGGTTGATCCGGTGGCTGTCAGGCCGGCCGGGACCGCAAAGGCGCCCGCCGCATCCTGCCCCGACGTGCCGCTCAGGATCAGCTTGCCGCCGCCATCGACATAGCGGCGGAAGCGGGCGGCGAGATCGGCATCCAGCGCAATGTCATCGGGCAGGATGATGAGGCGATAGGTCGAAAACTCCGCCGAGGGATCGATGACATCGAACGGCACCTTGAGCTCGAGCAGCATCTGGGCGGCGCCATCGTCGCTGTCATTGTTGCGGGCGCCGACCGGATGGAAATATTCCGCCGACAGGATCGCCACTTCGGAAACCTGCCGCGCGCCCTCGAGGAACGGCTCGAGCTTTTCGACGCGCGCATAGGCCGGGCCGATCGAGGCATAGGTATCCGGATTGATCGCGCCATTGGGATGCAGCTGGTCTCCGACGAGGCATTTCGACCCCAGGGCGACCATCTGGGCGGCTTCATATTCGAGCGCGTCGGGATGCTTGAAACCGCCGAATTCGCCCCAGCTGGTGTGGAACTTGCCGGTATGGGCAACGAAGTCGAGCCCGAGCGTCGCGGCATAGCGGGCGCTCGAGGGGAAATGGTCATAGCCCCAGCCACCGGTGGGCAGGCTTTCGAGTTCGAGATGGCTATAGGTGGCAAAGCGCTTGGGGCCCTGCTTATGGATGTGCCCGCAATTGTAGAAGATGCGCAGCCCCGGAAACTCGGCCCGCAGCGCCTCGGTGGTCTCGCGCCGGAAACGTTCATTGACCCATTCGTCATTGGCCAGCCGGTCCGCCGGATTTTCCGGATCGAGCCCATGCTCTTCCATGCTGGCCAGGCACTCGGCGCAGACGCAGTCGGGGGTCAGCACGATGTCAAAGAAGATGCCCGGCGTTTCATAGCGGCGCGCCACTTCGCGCGCCTGCTCGAGCAGCTCGGCGCGATAGGCCTGGTGATTGAGGCACAGCGTGTGCCAGCCCGCGGTCAACTGGCTGGGATCGAACCGGTTCTCCGTGGCGCTGCGGGCGCGCCATTCGGGATGGATGCGCGCATTGCGTTCGTCCCACTGTACGGAGATGTAGATCGGGCATTCGATATCGGCCGCGTTGAGCGCCGTCACCATCTCGCCCAGCAGGTCGGGCCGGGCCAGCTGGGGATGGGGGGCACCAACTTCGGTGGGGTAGTAGGACCAGCCATGGTGGCACTTGGCAAAGATGGTCACGCTGTCGACATGGGCAGCCTTGAAGGTCTGCACGAAGGCCTCGGGATCGAAGGCAGCGCCAATGCCGGGAATATGCTCGGACGTATGGAAGTCGAGGTGGATCTGGCGGTAGCGCAGCGGCTTGTTGGGACGGGTGTCCATGACTACTCCTTGGCGCCGGTCCGGGTCTGGGAGCCCGAAGCGAACTGGCGTTGAAACACGAGAAAGATGACGAGGGGGACGATGGTCGTGACGATCGCGGCGACCGAGCGCAGGTCCCAGTTGACGTCGTAGGTGCCCGAAACCCGCGTCAGCAGCACCGGCAGCGGCACATTGCTGCGCAGGTAGAGCATGGGCAGCAGCAGCGCATTCCAGGTCCACAGGAACTGCAGGATGCCGACCGCAAAGACCGGGCTGAGCGTATTGGGCAATACCACATGCCGGAAGGTCGACAATGCGCCGCAGCCATCGATCTTGGCCGCCTCGATCAACTCGCGCGGAAAATCCTCGAGGAAATTCTTCACGAGAAAGATCGACCAGGCAAAGCTCATCCCGACATAGGGAATGAGCACGGACAGGAAATTGTCGATCAGGCCCAGCTCGCGCCAGAGCTGGAACAGCGGGATGATCACCACCTGCTGGGGCAGCACGAAGGCGTTGATGATGATGATCAGCAGCAGGCGCCGGAACGGGAATTTGAGGAAATGGAAGGCGTAGGCGGCCGCCGGAGTCAGCAGCATGGTGGCGATCGTCGCCATGCCGGCCAGCTGCGCCGTGACCCAGAAGGCATTGGCGAGCGGATAGGCCTCCCATACGCGCTGCCAGGCACTGAGGGTGAAGCTGACCTGGTCCAGCCGCCACCAGCCCAGCGTCACTTCGCTGGGCGGCCGGATGGAGGTGACGACAATGCCCAGGATCGGCACGATCCAGATCAGGGCAACAATGCCAACCAGGGCGGTGGTCCAGAAGGGTGCGCGGCCGATCATCTGGCACCTGCCGTGCGCTGGATGATGGCGGGGATCGAGATGACCAGCACGGCCACGAGCAGCACGACGGTCGCGGCGGCGCCATAGCCGAGCTTGAACTGCGTCATGGACTCCCGGTACATGAAATAGCCGACGGTTTCCGTCGAGCGCACCGGCCCGCCCCCCGTCAGCACATAGATGATGTCGAAGGCGCGCAGGGCGCCCAGCAGGTTGATGAAGATGGCCACGCGGACCCCGGGCAGCGACAGCGGCACCATGATGTGGCGCATGATCGAGAACGGGCGCGCGCCATCCATATAGGCGGCCTCGAGCACGCTTTTGGGGATCGACTGCACCGCGGCAAAGCACAGCATCAGCGGCAATCCGACCCCGCTCCAGCAGGCAGCAACGATGATCGCCCACAGTGCCGTATTGGTGTCGCCGAGCCAGGGATGGGCAAAGCCGGGTGAGAACAGGCCAATGACGGTATTGAGCAGGCCGCCGGTATCGGGGCGCAGGATGCCGATCCACATATAGCCGCTGACGGCTTCGGAAATGCCGAAGGCGGCAAAGATCATGACGCGGAAGGGCAAGGTCTGCTGGGGCGCGAAGGCGCACAGCATGGCCAGCGTCCAGCCCAGTCCCACCGAAATGGTCGTCGTGGCCAGCGTGAAGATCAGGGTCGTGACCAGCGTGTTGCGGAAGGCCGGATCGGCGAACAGGTTGATGTAATTGGCCGGGCCCACAAAGCTCGGTGGCGCCAGGCCGACAATGTTGAAGAAGCTGAGCCTGATTGTCTCGATGAGCGGATACAGCACGGAGATCGTGAACAGCACGATGACCGGGGCAATGAGCAGCCAGGCCGCAGGCGTGTCCTTGAGCCTCCAGCCGCGGGCGGCAAGCGCGATATCGCGCCCGTCGCCCGCCTGGGAGATCAGGGAGGGGCCGCGGCCCACCGCAACGGGTGCAGTGGGCCGGGCCATCAGTAGAGGCTCGCGGCCTTGGCCTCGATGGCCGCAAGCACGGTGTCGATATTGCTTTCGGACGGGTCCTGCAGGAAGCGCTGCAGCTGGACGCGATATTCATCGCCCAGGTCGCCGGGCAACAGGTCACCTAGCACGAACTGCACCTTGGAACTGGCGACTGCTGCCGTTGCGGTCTGCTGCACCGGCCCCAGCTTGCTCGTATCGGCCTCGCTGCTGGGCGATGCATAGCCATAGTCCGCAAGGATATCGGCAGCCGTCTTGGACACGATGAAGTCGAGGAAGGCGTCGGCCACTTCCGGGTTGGCGCCGTTGGTCGTGACATTGAGTTCCTTGGCATCGACCGATGACGTGTCGTCATGGCCCATGCCCAGCGCGGGGAACTGGAAGAAGGAATAGTCCTCCCCTTCCGTCAGGTCATAGTCGCCCAGGGCGCGCGCATTCATCCACATGCCGATGAGCAGATAGTTCTTTGCGTCGGCCTGGAAGATCTGGTCGGCCTCGCCATCCCAGTCATTGGCGAACATCACGGCAGGATCGCCGCAGCAGCCGGCATTGAGCATCTCGGCATATTTCATCAGCGCGGCCTTGACCGCCGGGTCGGTCCAGGGAATTTCGTGCGCCGCGAGCTGGGCAGCCACTTCGACGCCCGCCGTGCGCAGCAGCAAGGTCTCGAACCATTCCGCATGGGCCCAGTATTTGCCGGGCATGGCCACCGGATACTGGTAGCCGGCCGCCTTGAGCGCGTCGAAGCTGGCCAGGAACTCTTCCCAGGTCGCAGGCGGGGCCGCGATACCGGCCTTTTCCATATGCTCGGTCTTGTACCAGATGCCCGAGCGGTCGCCATAGGTATAGGTCAGCCCATAGGGCACGCCATCGATCGAGCCAAGGTCGCGCCAGGACTGGGAGAGCTGCTCGTCCCAGCCAAAACTCGCCCATTGCTCTTCGATGGGGCGCAGAATGCCGGCCTGCATCAGCTCGGCGCGGAAGGCGGGCCAGGTGTTGATGATGATATCGACGGTTTCGCCACCCAGCAGTGCGGTCCGAATGCCGCCGCGCGCATCGCCCTGCGCAGTGATCTCGAGTTCGCGGATCGTCACGCCGGGATTGGCCTCGGTGAAGGCGGCTTCGAGCACGTCCCACATTTCGCCATCCACGCCGCCCTGCCAGTTCAGGATCACGAGCTCGCCGCTCAGGTTCTGCCCGAACGCCAGCGGCGCAGTGCCGGTCATCAATGCAAGGCTTGCAGCCGCAAGCACGAGGCGCCGTCCCACGGACGGGCCGTTAAAGATGGTGGTCATTGACTTCTCCTCCCTTGGATCAACCGCCATTTTTGGCTGGTTCGATCAAGTAAGTTGAAACGTTATCAACTTTGCGACGATCGTCAAGCACCCTGTGCGCACCACGAAAACACAGCCACGCGAGCGCCCTGCGACCCCTGTGTAGCGGCCCTTCGGCAGCTGTTGGATAGAGCTAGACCGCCCCCGCGGCGGGAAAGGCGGTGACGCTGCGCAACCTCAGCGCGTCCTGGCTGGGCGGACAGCCGAACTGGCGCCGGTATTCCCGGCTGAACTGGGATGGGCTGTCATAGCCGACGCGATAGCCGATGGAGGCCACGTCCTCCGGCTGGGCCGCCAGCATCAGGCGCGCCTCCTGCAGCCTGATCTGCTTTTGAAACTGGATCGGGCTCATGGCCGTGGCTGCATGGAAATTGCGGTAGAAGGCCGAGGCGCTCATGCCGCAAATCTCCGCGACGTCTTCGACGCGAAAGGCACGCGCATGGTGCTCGCGTATCCAGCGCACGGCCCGGGCAATGTGGCTGAGATTGCTGTCGGCCAGACCCAATTGCCGAACGGCGGCCCCCTGCTCTCCCGTAATCAGCAGCCAGAGGATTTCGCGCTTGATCAGCGGCGCTAGCACGGCAATGTCGCGTGGGGAATCGAGCAAGCGGAGCAGGCGCAGGACCGCGTCGAGCAACTGCGCTGACGCCGTGCAGACGGCCATGCTGCCAGGCGGACTGCCGCGGCCATCACGAAAATCGGCCGCGCCGGCCTGCAGCAGCAATTCGGCAATGCTGGCGGGGTGCAGCATGAGGCCAATGCCGAGGGCGGGACGATCGGGGCTTGCATCGATGAACTGACCAGTGACTGGCAGATCGAGCGACGACACCAGATATTCTCCGGCGCCATACTCATAGACCCGGTCGTTGAGCGCGAGGCGCTTCACGCCTTGCACGATCAGGGCCATGACCGAGCCGGACATCGAGGGCTCGAGCACCGAGACGTCCTGTCGGGCGATCAGCACCCCCTCGATTGGCGTTGTCATAGCAGCGCTCGCATGGCGGCCGATCAGGATGCGCAGTTCTTCAAGGGGCATCGCTCACCTCGCTTGTGTCTGTCACGCTGATAGCACAGCCCATTGCCGTCATGCTTGATTTTCTCTGTTTTGGTAGGATTGTGCAAGAGCCTGATAGGATGCTCATAACCATGCGGACCGGGATGGTGGTTCATTGCCTCATCGGCTTGCGACAGCAGCCGCCCCGCAATGAGAAGGAACTCCGATGTCCATTCAGCATGGCTTTCACGCCACCATTACCGCGCATCCCGGCCAGGGCGGCGCCCTTGTCGATCTCCTGCTTTCGGCCCCGTCGCTGACCAATGACGACTGCCTGGTCTTTCTCGTCAGCCGTTCGGCCAGCAACCCGGACGCGGTGAGCGTCGCCGAAGGCTGGCGCAGCCAGCAATCCCATGGCCAGTTCTTTGCGAGCCCCGCAGCGCAGGCCTTCATCGCCCAGCTGGCCCCGCTGATCATGGCTGACTCCATCTACACCGACGCCATTCCCACCGGCGGCAAGGCTGTCCTCGGCTAGTCCACCACGCCTCACCTCATCGCCGATCGCTCACGCCCCGCCGGGGGCGACCGCCTCTGCACGCCCATTCAAGGAAAACACCATGTCCCTGCCTCGCCCTGCCCTCGACCCGGAATTGCGCGACAAGCTCGCCGCCTTCCCGCTCGGGGTCGATCTCGACCCCGAAATCCTGGCGCAGATGCGCCAGTATCTGGTGCCGGCCGAAACCTATCTCGAAGGCCGTCCTGTGGACCGGAAGGACCTTCAGGTGCCCTCGACCGACGGCGCCGCGCTGCCGGTCTCGGTGTTCAGGCCTGTCGCGCCCGTCGCCAATGCACCCTGCATCTACTGGCTGCATGGCGGCGGGATGGTGATGGGCGACCGCTTTGCCAATCTCGACATTCCGCTCGAATGGCTGGCGCAGCATGGCGCGGTGGTCGTCACCATCGACTATCGCCTGGCCCCCGAAGTCGGCGGCACCACGCTTGTCGAGGACTGCTACCAGGGCCTGCTGTGGATCGCCGCGCATGCCGGTGAACTCGGCATCGACCCTGGCCGCATCATCATTGCCGGCGCCAGCGCCGGTGGTGGCCTGGCGGCCGGGACGACCTTGCTGGCGCGGGACCGCAATGGTCCGGCCATCGCCGCGCAAATCCTCATTTGCCCGATGCTCGACCATCGCAATGCGACGGTATCCAGCCAGCAATATGCCAGGGACCCCGGCGTCTGGACGCGGGAGAAGAATATCTTCGCCTGGCAATCGGTCCTGGCGGGCCACGTGGGCGCGGTCCCGAGCAGCGTCTCTCCGGCCCTCGAGCGCAACCTGGCCGGCCTGCCGACCACCTATATCGACGCCGGCAGCGCCGAACTGTTCCGCGATGAGGACGTCGCCTATGCCAGCGGCATCTGGGCCGCGGGCGGCCAGGCCGAATTGCATGTCTGGGCCGGCGGCTTCCACGGCTTCGACGCCATGCTCCCCCAGGCCGACGTCTCCACCGCAGCCCGCTCGGCCCGCAGCGCCTGGCTGAGCCGCGTCCTCAACGCCATCGCCTGATCCCTCCTCCTCCACTTCGAACTCAAAGGAAACGCACCATGAAGACCGTTCTCATCACAGGCACCTCCTCAGGCTATGGCCTCGAAACCGCCCGCTACTTCCATGCCCAGGGCTGGAAGGTGATCGCGACCATGCGCCGTCCGCAGCCCGACCTGCTGCCGCAGTCCGAGCGCCTCACCGTGCTGCCGCTCGATGTCACCGATCCCGACAGTATCGAGACGTGCCTGGCGGAGGCCGGCCCCATCGACGTGCTGGTCAACAATGCCGGCATCGGCATGGTCGGGGCCTTCGAGGCCTCGCCCATGACGCAGGTTCGCCGGCTGTTCGAGACCAATACGCTTGCCGTGATGGAGATGACGCAGGCCGTCCTGCCGCTGATGCGGCAGCAGGGCGGCGGGGTGATCGTCAATGTCACCTCGAGCGTCGTCCTGGCGCCATCGCCCTTCGCTGCGGCCTATACCGCGACCAAGACCGCCATCGAAGGCTTTTCCCGGGCGCTGGCCAGGGAACTTGTGGCCTTCGACATCGGCATCAAGCTCGTCGAGCCTGGCTATGCGCCGACCACCCGGTTTGGGGCCAATACCGAACTGCCGATCGAAGACCTGATACCCCCGGCCTATGCCGATTTCGCCCGGCCGATCTTTGAGGCCTTCGCCACCCCCTCCGTGACGACCCGCGAGATCGACGTGGCCGAAGCGGTCTGGCGGGCCGCCAATGACACGTCCGGCCAGCAGCGCTTCCCCGCCGGTCCCGACGCCGTCGCCCTCTGGGAAGCATCGCGATGAGTACGCGCGCGATCCTGACCACGACCCTGCGCTGGCATCTGCAAAAGGCGCGGCGACTCTATCGCCTGGCTCTCGGGGCTCTGGCCCGCCCGGGTGAACCGACACCGCATGCCGGTGTCCGCTGGGGCTAGAACGAGACCTGGCCGGGGCGCAGTCAGCGTCCCGGCCAATCGTATCAGCCGAGGCGACCGCCCAGCTCATCCTCGATATGGATGCGGATGATCTCGTCGAAGCTGCTGTCGGCGGTAAAGCCCAGCGCCCGGGCGCGCCTGGCCTCGAAGGCCTGCGGCCAGCCGGCGACGATGCGGGCGATGGTTTCGTCCGGCTGGCGGCGGATCAGGGCCGTGGCCCGGGGGCCGGCAACCCGCTCCAGCGCCGCGATCTCATCGGCGACGGTGGCGGCAAGGCCGGGCATGGTGAGATTGCGCTGATGGCCGAGGAGGCCGGTATCCATAGCCGCGGCGTGCAGCAGGAAACCGACAGCCGCGCGCGGGCTGGCAAACCAGTGCCGCACCGTATCGGCAACCGGCAATAGCGCCTCCTGCCCCGCCAGGGGCTCGCGGATGATGCCGGAGAAAAAGCCGGAGGCCGCCTTGTTGGGCTTGCCCGGCCGCACCACGATAGTGGGCAGGCGGATGCCGACGCCATCGACAAAGCCGCGCCGCGAATAGTCGGCCAGCAGCAATTCGCAGATCGCTTTCTGCGTGCCGTAGCTGGTGAGCGGAGTATGCTCCTGCGTGTCCCCGATCACGGCGGGCAAGGGCTCGCCGAAGACGGCGATCGACGAGGTGAAGATCAGCCGGGGCCGGTAGGGTGCTGCCTGCCCGGCGAGGCGGATGGCCTCCAGCAGGTGCCGCGTCCCGTCGAGATTGATGCGATAGCCCTTCTCGAAATCGGCCTCGGCCTCGCCCGAGACGATGGCGGCGAGATGAAAGATCAGGTCGGGCCGGTCCTGCACCAGGCGCTCCGCCACCTCGGGTACCGAAAGATCCGCCGCGCTGGTCGTGATGGCAATGGTTGAAGCCGGCACGCTGGGTGCGATCACATCGGCCAGGGCGAGGCCGGTGATGGCCTGCTCTCCGACGCGGCCGCTTGCCAGCAGCGCCGCCACCAGCTTGCGCCCGACCATGCCAGCTGCGCCGATTACCAAGACCTTCATGTCATCCCCCACGTGTTTGGCGCCAGCTTAGCGCGTTCGCCGGAGTCGGGGACAAAAGAAAATCGGCGTCCTTCTGGACGCCGATTGTTCGCATAGCGGGTCGTGGCTATCCCGCCACGTCTGATCTCAGTTGAAGCGGTAGCGGACGGTGCCGCGCACTTCATGCACCCAGGCATTGGCGATGGAATAGGGATTGGCCGGGGCGTTGTTGGCCAGCGAATTGATGTAGAGGCCGCGATAGCCCACATCGGCAACCACCTGGCCGAAGTCATAGCCCACGCCGACCATGCCGGCAGCGGCGAAGCTGGTATTGCCACCGCGCGTATCGGGCAGGCCCGGGCCGGTGGTGATCATGTCATTGAAGGCAAGGCCGGCGCCGGCGCCGACATAGCCGAACGAGCCGCCCGCAGCACCATAGCCGCCATCGCCGAAGCCGAAGTCATAGTAAGCGTTGGCCAGCAGGACCGTGGAGCGCAGCGACAGCTTGTGCACGCCATTGGCCAGGTTGTTGGAGCCGGCGACCGTGGTCTGCATACCCTCGTTGGAGAGGTAATCCGCCGTCACGTCGAAGCGCAGGCCGGTGCCGGTTTCGTAGCCAAGACCCGCGCCGACCGAATAGCCGTAGCCCCAGCCGTCGATGGCGAAGATCGTGGTGGGAACGCCGGTGGGGTGGCTCACCTCCTTGGCCCACATGCCGTTCAGGCCGGCGCTGCCGCGCAGGTAGAACGAGCCCTGAACACCATAATCCACATCGGGGATTTCGATGATCGGGGGATATTCGGGGAAGTCGGCGGCGACTGCCGAGCCGGCAACGAGGGTGGCTCCTGCCACCATGATCGCTGCAATGAGTTTACGCATGTGAAACGTCCTTGGGTTGCCACGACACCAGTCGATTGCGCCCAATATCGGACAATTTTCTTAAAAGCCGCTTAACCTAAAGATTTAACCCTAACAATATTGGAACCGGCCAATGGTAGTTAACGCAAAGTAAACGCCAGATCAGGCGACTTCGCGGATGGCCGCCTCGATCTGCGACACCACGGTGGTGACCAGCGAGGCATCGTCGGCCTCGCCCATGACGCGGATCACCGGCTCGGTGCCCGAAGCGCGCACCACCAGCCGGCCGCCCGTGCCCAGCATGGCCTGACCATCGGCAATGGCCTGGATGACCAGCTTGTGCTCGAGCGGCTTGCCCGACTTGAACTTCACGCTGCGCAGCAGTTGCGGCACCTTGGTGAAACGCGCGCAGATCTCGGACACGCTGCGATCCTGCTGCTTGAGCACCGACAGCAGCTGCAGCGCCGCCACCAGGCCATCTCCCGTCGTGGTGAAGTCGGACAGGATGATGTGGCCCGATTGCTCGCCGCCAACGTTGAAGCCCTTGGCGCGCATCGCCTCGAGCACATAGCGGTCGCCCACCTGGGTGCGCTCGAGTGTGAGGCCCAGCGAAGTCAGGTAGCGCTCAAGGCCCAGATTGGACATGACGGTGGCGACAATGCCGCCGCCCATCAGCATCTGGCGCTCCAGCCAGCTCTGGGCGATCACGGCCATGAACTGGTCGCCATCGACCACTTCGCCCTTTTCGTCGATGATGATGACGCGGTCGGCATCGCCATCCAGCGCAATGCCGATATCGGCCCGCACTTCCTTGACCTTGGCCGACACGGCCTCGGGTGCGGTGGAGCCCACCTTGTCGTTGATGTTGAAGCCATCGGGCTTGTCGCCGATGGTGAAGACCTCGGCGCCCAGTTCCCATAGCGCGATCGGGGCGACCTTGTAGGCCGCGCCATTGGCGCAATCGAGCACCACGCGCAGGCCCGCCAGGTCCGCGCCGCGCGGCAGCGTACGCTTGGCATATTCGATATAGCGGGTGCGGGCTTCCTCGTCGCGATAGGCGCGACCGATGTCGCGGCCATGCGCCAACAGGCCCGTCATGTCGCTGTCCATCAGCCGCTCGATCTCTTTTTCGACATCGTCGCTGAGCTTGTAGCCATCGGGACGGAACAGCTTGATGCCGTTGTCGTCATAGGGATTGTGCGACGCCGAGATCATAACCCCCAGATCGGCGCGCAGCGAACGTGTCAGCATGGCGACGGCGGGCGTGGGCATCGGCCCGAGCAGGTAGACATCCATGCCCACGGCGGTGAAGCCGGCCGTGAGCGCCTGTTCCAACATATAGCCCGAGCGCCTGGTATCCTTGCCGATGACGACACGGTTGCGATGGTCGCCCCGCACGAATTTCTGCCCGGCAGCCATGCCGACGCGCAGTGCCAGTTCGGGGGTCAGCTTGTCGCCATTGGCGAGCCCGCGGATCCCGTCCGTGCCAAAATACTTGCGTACCATCTGTCTGTCCCCTCGCCCGGCCCGGCTCTGCCGGTCGCTTCGGATAATACCACTTTCGGGCGGAATAGCGGAAATTGCGCGCAGGAAAAAGGGCCGCCTTGCGGCGGCCCCATCAAATCTGCACCGGCTAGCTGCCCGGCTGCGGCTCAAGCCCGCCTTCGGGCGGCGCGTCGGGGCGCTTCTTGCCCGCCTTGCCGGCCGACGGCACACCGCTCGCCTTGGGGGCGGCAGGACCGCTATCGTCCGGACGCACGGGCTGCTGCCCATCCATCAGGGCGCGCAGTTCATCGCCGGTCAGCGTCTCGTATTCGAGCAGGGCCTGGGCAATCGCTTCCCACTGGTCGTGGTGGGTGGTGAGGATTTCGCGGGCCGAGGCCTCGCCATCCTCGATCAGCTTGCGCACTTCCTGGTCGATGATGCGGGCCGTGTCATCCGACATATGCTGGCTCTGCGTCACCGAATGGCCCAGGAACACTTCCTGGTCGTTCGACTTGTAGCGCACGCGGCCAAGCTTCTCGCTCATGCCCCATTCCATGACCATCGAGCGGGCCAGGTTGGTAGCCATCTGGATGTCGCCGGAAGCGCCGCTCGTCACCTTTTCAGGGCCGAACTTGATGATCTCGGCCTCGCGGCCACCGAACAGCATGGTGAGGCGGGCCAGGGCCTTCTCGCGGCTGAACGAATAGCTGTCGCTTTCCGGCAGGGTCATCACCATGCCGAGGGCCCGGCCGCGCGGAATGATCGTCGCCTTGTGGATGGGGTCGATGCCCGCAACCTTGAGCGCGATGATGGCGTGACCGGCCTCGTGATAGGCGGTGAGCTTCTTTTCGTCCTGCGACATGGCCATGGTGCGGCGCTCGGCGCCCATCATGATCTTGTCCTTGGCGTCTTCGAACTCGGCATGGGTGACGAAGCGCTTGTTGCGCCGCGCCGCCATCAGCGCCGCCTCGTTGACGAGGTTCATCAGGTCAGCGCCGGAGAAGCCGGGCGTACCGCGGGCCAGCACCTTGAGGTCCACATCGGGAGCCAGCGGCACCTTGCGGACATGGACCTTGAGCACCTTCTCGCGACCGGCAACGTCGGGGTTCGGCACCACGACCTGGCGGTCGAAGCGGCCCGGGCGCAGCAGAGCCGGATCCAGCACGTCGGGACGGTTGGTTGCGGCAATCAGGATGATGCCTTCATTGGCCTCGAAGCCATCCATCTCGACCAGCAGCTGGTTGAGCGTCTGTTCGCGCTCGTCATTGCCGCCACCCAGACCGGCGCCGCGCTGGCGGCCGACGGCGTCGATTTCGTCGATGAAGATAATGCAGGGGGCATTCTTCTTGGCCTGCTCGAACATGTCGCGGACGCGGGAAGCGCCGACACCGACGAACATTTCAACGAAGTCCGAACCCGAAATGGTGAAGAAGGGCACATTGGCTTCGCCGGCGACCGAACGGGCCAGCAGCGTCTTACCGGTACCCGGAGGGCCAACCAGCAGCACGCCGCGCGGAATGCGGCCACCCAGGCGCTGGAACTTGCCCGGATCGCGCAGGAATTCGACGATTTCCTCCAGATCCTGCTTGGCTTCGTCCACGCCGGCCACGTCCTCGAACGTCACCTTGCCGTGGCTTTCGGTCAGCAGCTTGGCGCGCGACTTGCCAAAGCCCATCGCGCCGCCGCGGCCCCCGCCCTGCATCTGGCGTATGAAGAAGAACCACACGCCGATGATGACGATGAAGGGGAGCCAGGAGGAGAGCAGAATCGACCAGAACGGGCTGGATTCCGGCGCCTGGGCGGTGATCGACACGCCCTTGTCCTCGAGCCGCGAAATCACGTCCGCGCCGGCAGGCAGCACGGTTTCGAACCGCGTGCCGTCGCGCAGGGTACCCGACACGATATCGTCGGTAATGGTGACGCTGGTCACGCTGCCGGCTTCCACATCGGTGACGAACTGGCTGTAGCTCTTGTCGGCCACGGAAATCGAGCGGGTCGAAGACTGGAAGACCTGGAACAGGCCCATCAGCATAAAGAGAATGACCAGCCAGATGGCGAAGTTGCGGAAATTTCCGTTCATCAATCCTGTCCCGGAGAAGCGGCGCCAAGCAAGCGCGGCGCGTGAGCCGAATGTATGTCCGGCATTGGGGCGTTACAAGGGCCAGACCTGCGGCCCTTTGCGCGCTCCGTCCAGTCATATTGTCGCGATTGGGTTAATACGCCGTGGGGATTGGGAAGGTTCCGCGGAGGCGCGGAAGCGCTGGATCGCGGTTATCGAGATGGACGGGCCTGGGATAAGGCGGGGGCGATGTTTCAGTCGACACCCTCCCCCATGTAGGGAGGGATCAAGGGTGGGGGTATGTTTGGCCCGATATCGGGGCTCCCACACCCCCCTCCCAGCCTCCCCATCAAGGGGGGAGGTGCCGTCCTGTGCACGGGGCTAGATTGTGCCAAGAGCTGTCAGCAACTCTACCTTCACCCCTGAGGGAGAAGGTACTCCAAAGGGGCCGATGAGGGGCCTTCTTTGCCCTCCACATCCATCCAAGTATGGGCGAACGCAGCACCCCTCACCCCGGGGTGGGTAAAAGTTCAATCGATCAGCAACTGCACCTTGATGCGGTCGTCGAACGACCAGCCGCCCAGGGACAGCACGCCACCGGCCGCGTCGCGGACGATGGGGGCGGTGCGGATGGCTTCGGCGGGGGCGGTGACCTTGAAGCCGAGGAATTCCTCGAGCCGATGGCGCGGCAGGTAGTCGGCGACGCTGGCGGTGAGACCCCCCTCTTCCGAGGCATTGACGATGCGGAAGCGCTCGTCCCAGACCAGCTCGCCATGCGGGGCCAGCTGCGCATCGGGCGGCAGTGCGCGGCCGGGCTCGCGGGCCACGGCAATGGCGCCATCCTTGAGGCGGACGACGCAACCGAGCACGGTCATGGACTTGGCCAGCGCACCCTCGGCAATCGCCTGGCGCAGGCGCTCGACCTGGCCCAAGGCGCGCGGCTTCTGGCGTCCGCCCACAATGTTGAGCGTACGCCCCAGCAGGCGCGTTGAAATGGCGGGGCTGAGCCCGATGAACGGCGCCAGCTCGATGCGCGCGGCGCCAAAGCCATCGAGACGCACGATCTCGCTGAAGCAGCCATCGGCGATCTGGGCGATGGCGGCATCGGCCTCGGCCATGCGCTCGGCAAAGACCGACAGGGCGGCGCTGTCGAGCCCGAGCGAGGCCAGCTGTGGCAGCACCTGGCGCCAGCGCACCCGCTCATAATGCGGATCTTTATTGGATGGGTCCTCTGCCGGGACCAGCCCTGCCGCGTCGACGACGGCGCGCAGGGCGGCCGGATCGACGCCGAGCAGCGGGCGATGCACCGGCACGCCCTCGATCTCGGCCATGGCACTCATGCCCTTGAGACCCTCGATGCCGCTGCCATGGGCCATGCGCATCAGCACCGTCTCGGCCTGGTCATGCCGGTGATGGGCGGTGAGCAGCACAGTCGCGCCGTCTTCGGGCATGGCGGCGCCAATAAGGCGATAGCGGGCGATGCGCGCGGCTTCCTGCACCCCGCTGGCCGGCTTGGCGCCGGCCCAGACGAGCCCCCGCGCCGGCAGGCCGAGCGCCTGCGCGGCCGCAAGCACATTTGCGACCTCCCCGGCCGCTTCGGGGCGCAGGCCATGATCGACCGAATAGACGTGGAGGACCGGCGGATTGGCCAGGCTCGAGGCCCAGCGCTGCGCCAGCAGCATCAGCGCCAGGCTATCGGCGCCACCCGAGACGGCGAGCGCGAGGGCGGGTTGCCCCGCCACCGCGGCAAACAGAGCCTGCAGCTCTGCCGGCGTCTCGAGCCCGGGCGTCATGCGGGCGGGCATTCGGCCCGGGACTTTTCCTCGCCCAGCCGGGTCAGGAAGGCCGGCGTCAACGTGGTGTAGCGCTTGTCGATCTCGGCAAAGGTGCGGCAGGCGGTCTCGCGTTCACCGGCGCCCGACAGCGACATGCCCAGCTTGAGCAGCAGGTCCGGTGCCCGCGGATTGTCCGGCGCCTTCTGGAAGGCCGTCAGCAGCACTTCGGCCGCCTCGTCATAGGCCGACCGGTGGATCAGCGCATCGCCGAGCCAGTTGGCGGCGTCGGTGGCCTGCGGATTGTCCGGATAGAGCGCGATGAACTGGCTGAACTGATCCTCGGCAAAGGCATAGTCGCCCTTGACCAGGGCATCATAGCCCGCCGCGAACTGGGCATCGGCGTCAGCATTGCCGGTCGCGGCGGCGGCCGGGTCAAAGCTCAGGTTCAGCGGCTGGCCGGTGGCCAGATCCACCCCGCCCGTGGCCCCGGTGCCCACCAGCGGATCGCCGGATTCGCCGAGCGTATCGGCGGGCGCCGCGCTGCCATCGTCAAAGGTCGGGTCGAACTCGACCTCGCCGGGCAGCGGCTGCACGCCCTGCTCGGGAATATCGGTCATCGGCACGGCATCGGGCGCCACTTCGGGCGCGGCACCGGGGTCCTGCGGCAACGCCTCGGGCTGCGTCACGCCGCCCGGTTGGGTTGCCGCATCAGTTTTTCCCGGCGCACCGCCTTCGAGCGCCTGGAAGCGGAACTCATTGTCTTCGGCCATCCGGTTGACGATTTCCTGCAGCTGCGTGAGCTGGAAGGTCAGGCCCTCGATCTGCCCGTTGAGCAGGCGATTCTGCTCTTCAAGCTGCTGCAGGCGCACCATCAGCTGCGCGGTATCCTGCGCCTGGGCGACATGGATGCGTGGGGCCTGTGGGGCATTGGTGAAGGTCAGTCCACCCAGCTCGGCCGGTGGCAGGCTCGTCGACTGGGCCGACATGCTGGCGCCGGTAAACCCGAACGCGACCGCGACCGTGCACAGCGCCACCCGTCCCCTTCTTGCGATTGCCGATAACTTCAAACGACGCCTCCAAAATGCTGGACCCAAGTGACACCCAACATGGTGCCTGAGGCGCTGCCGATAAAGGGCAATTTTGGTCAAAAGAAAGCGCCCGGGCCAAATTGTGGCTCCGGGCGCTCTTGCCTCCAGTTTGCACTGGATCGGTGTGGGCCCCTCCCCATGGGGAAGAGCCGCTTGTCCTGGCTACTGGACGACCGTGACCGCGCGGCGGTTCTGGCTCCAGCAGGAAATGTCGTTGCAGATCGCCACCGGGCGTTCCTTGCCGAAGGACTGCGACGTGATGCGCTGCTGGTTGACACCGCGCGACACGAGGTAGTTCACCACCACCGAGGCGCGGCGGGCGCCCAGGGCGATATTGTATTCGCGGGTGCCGCGCTCATCGGCATGGCCTTCGATCATGATGCGGTAGTTCTGGTACTGGTTGAGCCAGGCCGCCTGCTTGTCGAGCGTGGCAGAAGCCTCGGCGGTCAGCGAGCTGGAATCGGTTTCGAAGAACACGCGATCGCCGACCGACACCAGGAATTCCTGCTGGCTGCCCGGGGCGCCGCCGCCCGGCCCCAGATTGCCGACACCGGTCGGCATGGTATTGGGCGTGCGCGAACAGGCCGCGATGACCACGACGAAAAGCAGCATTGCGGCAGCACGCAATGCGGTGTTGAGGGGTGCGGTGATGACCACGGAAAGCTCCTGAAAGGCGAAAATCTTAAGCACGGCATTTACCGCGCTTAGTCTTAAGGCCGGGTTTGCCGACGTGGTTAATCTTTGCCTATCGCGGCGCGAATGTGGCAGGAATCCTGGCTTTTCTGTGATGATGCATATCCGTCACAGGCGTGGCGAGGGATCACGTTAAGGTTAAGTGGCGGGCACTCTTTGGGCAGCGGGTAAGGCACACCCGGAATGCCACGATCACCGCCTCGGCTCCAATGCTGTCCGGCGTAGGCCGATTGCCGACGCTACCGCTTCATTTGACAGCGCTTGGGAGCCAATTGGCGTAGGTTGCGGTCAGGCAGCTTAGGATCGCAGGTTGCAGGTCCATTTGTCGGAAAGACTGACGTTCGCAGTTCAACCCCTCACTCTTCCGCTGATCGCGTTGGCGCTTGCACGAAGGACTACAGGCTCGGGCACCAAGCTCCGCGTGGTGTCCTTCAGTAAAGCGAGTTGATCCGGTGCAAGGTCGCCCAGGACTGCTGCGAGGCGGGGAGACAGAACACCGACCTGCCAATAGTGGTCGAAATCGCGAAAGGTACGCGACACGGAAATCTGACGTTGCCGGATATTTTCCAGGCCGGCGTCCGTCCATAGGCGGTGCATTTCGTCCGCATTGCCAGCCTCGGGATGTGGTGGACTTGGCGTCTCGAAGTCCATCGCCAGCATTGCGCGATGCATCGCCTCATAAGGAAATCCGCCCCCTTCGATATCCCAGGTATAAGCGGCAACGAAGCCTCCGGGGCGGACTATGCGGGCCATCTCGCTCACCCCGCGCAATGGTTCCGGCATGAAGTGCAGAACAAGCGCGGCGATAGCTACGTCGACAGAGTTATCGGGCAGATCGATCTGCATCGCATCGCCTGTCTTGAACGTAGCCTCAGGCCCGAGTCCGCGACCGCGAGCGAAGTTCAGCTGTCCTTCCGAAGGATCGATGCCTAGTAGCGAAAGGGGAGCGCAGCGTTCAACTACGAGGCCAGAAAAAGCACCGCTGCCACACCCGACGTCCAGCCACGCCAGTCCGGGGGGCGGTTTCAGCCAGTCCAGAAAGTCAGCGCCAGCATTCCTGCTCCATTCGCCCATCAGAAGTTCGTAACTGGCGCCATCGCCAAATCTTATCTGCGTGCCCACCATGACAACCTCCCACCGGCCTTGGCCGACAGGAAGTGTAGCCCAGCAAAGCCGACCGCGGGAGAGCTGTGCCTGCTCCCGGGCCGCTATCTGGAGGCCGACTTGCGTGTTGCCCAGGTCGACAGGCCGAGCGCAAGGGCAACGAATGCGGTGGCAGCCGCGAAGACAAGTTCAAGGCCGAACCCGCCGCCATGATCGGTGGTGCCCGAGCCAAGGGCGAACAGCGCTCCCATGGCCGAGGCGCCGGTAATCAGTCCCGAATTCCTGCCGAGAGCCAGCAAAGCCGAAGTCACGCCACGCTGGTCCTTTTCCGCGCCAGCCATGAGCGCGGTATTGTTGGCAGTCTGGAACAGGGCATAGCCCGAAGTGATTATGCCTCCGTTTCAACCCTGCCGTCGCGGCGGCGCTGCCTTGGTCGCGGCGCCGACATCGCTCTGGACTTGCTGACACCATTCCAGCAGGATCGCCGCATGACCCTGCATCGCTTTGTCCCCACCAATTATTACAACGTCATCGGCACATTTCCGCCAGCGCTAACCATTGCCAATGGCGATAGCGTCATTACGCAAACCATTGATGCCCGCGGGTTCGATGCCGAGGGCGTACAGCGCAAGCACGGCCCAAACCCGATGAATGGCCCGATCCATGTCGAAGGGGCCGAACCAGGCGACGCACTCAGGGTGGAGATCATCGACATGACGCCGACCCGCGACACCGGCTGGACTGGCAATGTCGTGTCTGCCGGTGTGGTCGATCCGGAAACGGTGCGGGCGCTGCCACCGCGGGCGACAACGACCTGGACCATCGATCGTGAGGCGCTGACCGTTCGCCTTGCAGAGCCGTTCAAAGGTCTCGAGAACTTTGTTTTGCCCTTGGCGCCGATGATCGGGTGCTTCGGCGTTGCGCCAAAACTGGGCCAGGCCATCTCTACGGCGACCAGCGCCGAATTTGGCGGCAATATGGACTATCGCCTGTTTGGGCCGGGGACCACGGTCTGGCTCCCGGTCGCCGCGCCCGGCGCGCTGTTCTTCCTTGGGGATTGTCATGCAACCCAGGGCGACGGTGAGATTGTTGGCACTGGCATAGAGACCACGTTCGAAGTCACCATTCGGCTGTCGGTCGAAAAGCGCAGCCCCATCGTCTGGCCTCGTGGGGAAACAGAAACGGACATCTTTACTATTGGCAATGCTCGCCCGCTCGACCAAGCGCTGCAGCACGCCACGACCGAAATGCTGGCCTGGCTGGCCAGCGACTTTGGCCTCGATACCATTGCCGCGAGCCACCTGCTCGGCCAAGTGGTGCGATATGACGTCGGCAACGTCTATGACCCCGCCTATACCATGGCTTGCCGGCTCGAAAAGAAGTGGCTCACCCGGACGCCTTGATGGGTCTCGTTCGTTTTACTGCGGTTATAACCACGTCCGCCTTCCCGGGTGAGTTCTCAGGCAACCAGAATTGGCACCGGGGGCAAATGACCAAACGGATCGGAAACCCGCCGATCGGCAACGCGCCCCATGCCGGACACCCAGGTTGCGTGGCATAGCTTCTCGAAGGCAGCCGGTATTGGCCTGCTCCAAGGTTGCCCCGCAAAACATGCCAGGTTGCCGGTCCCTCGCGGGACTATCATTGTGCGCTACTTCTTCTTGCGCATGGCGGCGCTGAGCATGTCGCCCAAGGAACCGGTGCTGCCGGGGGCTAACTGAGCTGGGCGCTGGTTGGCCCGGACGGGTGGGTCGCGGGGGCGTTCACGCGGGGCGATGTTGTCGCTTTCCTTGCGCATGGTGAGGCCGATACGCTTGCGCGGCACGTCGACTTCCACCACCCGGACCTGCACCACGTCGCCCGCCTTGACGACCTCGTGGGGATCCTTGACGAACTTGTCGGCCAGCTGGGAGACGTGCACCAGCCCGTCCTGATGCACGCCGATATCGACGAAGGCACCAAAGGCCGCGACGTTGGTAACGGTGCCTTCCAGCATCATGCCCGGCACAAGGTGTTTGATGTCGTCCACCCCGTCGGCAAAGGTCGCGGTCTTGAAGACGGGACGAGGATCGCGGCCAGGCTTTTCAAGTTCCGCGAGGATGTCGCGCACCGTTGGCAGGCCGAAGCGGTCGTCAACGAAACTCTTCGGATCAAGGCCGGACAGGGCCGATTTGTCCCCCATGATGGTGCGGAGATCGCGGCCGCAGGCGGCGACGATCCGGCGGGCGAGTCCATAGGCCTCGGGGTGCACCGACGACGCATCGAGCGGCTCGGCGCCGTCGGTGATACGCAGGAAGCCGGCGCTCTGTTCGAAGGTGCGCTGGCCGAGGCGCGGCACCTCGAGCAGTGCCTTGCGGGAGCGGAATGGGCCATTGGCGTCGCGGTGCGTGACAATGGCTTCGGCGACGGAGGGGCCAAGGCCCGAGACACGTGCCAAGAGCGGGGCCGAAGCGGTGTTGAGGTCCACGCCCACGGCGTTCACGGCGTCTTCGACCACAGCGTCGAGCGAGCGGTCGAGGCGGTATTGGTCGAGGTCGTGCTGATACTGGCCAACGCCGATCGCCCTGGGCTCGATCTTGACCAGTTCGGCCAGAGGATCCTGCAAACGGCGGGCGATGGAGACAGCGCCGCGCAGTGACACGTCGAGATTGGGAAACTCGGCCGCCGCCAGCGCAGACGCGGAATAGACCGAGGCGCCGGCCTCGGAGACGATGACCTTGGTCGGCTTGGGCGCGGGCAGACGCTCGATGAGGTCAGCGACCAGCTTTTCAGTCTCGCGGCTGCCGGTGCCATTGCCGATGGCGATGAGTTGCACGCCGTGCTTTTTGATCAACGCCTGAATGGCGGCCTGTGAGCCCATCACGTCGTTGCGGGGCTGGAAGGGGTAGATGGTTTCGGTATCGAGTACCTTGCCGGTGGCGTCGATGACCGCGACCTTGACGCCGGTGCGGATGCCGGGATCGAGCCCCATCGTGGCGCGGGCGCCAGCGGGGGCGGCCAGCAGCAGGTCCCTGAGATTGCGGGCGAAGACGCCAATGGCCTCGACCTCGGCGCGCTCGCGCAGTTCCACCATCAGGTCGATGGAGAGCGTGATGCGCAGGCGCGTCCGCCATGCCCAGCCAGCCACTTCGCGGAGCCATCTGTCGCCCGCGCCATTGCCCTGCTGCGCATTGAGTGCGGCAGCGACGAAGCGCTCGGCGGGTTTGATCGGATCGGTGACGTCAGCGTCCACCTCGATATCGAGGCCGAGGAAACCCTCGTCACGGCCGCGCATCATGGCGAGGGCGCGGTGGCCGGCGACCTTGTTCCAGCGTTCGGAATGGGCGAAGTAGTCGGAGAATTTGGCGCCCGCGTCTTCCTTGCCCTTCAGCACCTTGGCGCTGAGCATGGCCTTGTCGCGCATATAGCTGCGGAGTTGGCCAAGCAGGGCTGCGTTTTCCGATAGACCCTCGACGACGATGTCGCGCGCGCCTTCGAGCGCTTCCTTGCTGCCGAGCACTTCTTCAGTGATGTAGCCTTCGGCCAGCAGCACGGGATCGGCGCCGCGATTGGCAAGGATGGCCTCAGCCAGTGGACCCAGACCGCGCTCGCGGGCGATTTCGGCCTTGGTGCGGCGTTTGGGCTTGAACGGCAGATAGAGGTCTTCAAGCTCGGCCTTGGTGGCGGCGCCGATGATGGTGGCGGTCAGCGCGCTGGTGAGCTTGCCCTGCTCCTCGATGGACTTCAGGATCGCAGCGCGGCGGGATTCCAGCTCGCGCAGATAGGTCAGCCGCTCGGCCAGTAGCCGCAACTGCGTATCATCCAGCCCGCCGGTTGCTTCCTTGCGGTAGCGCGCGATGAACGGCACCGTTGCCCCGCCATCGAGCAGTTCCACAGCAGCCCGCACCTGATCGGGGCGGGCGGAGACTTCGGTGGCGATCTGAGTGGCAATGCGGGTGTCTAGTTGGGACATGAAGCTACTTCTTGGTTCGGCTGGCGCGACCATAGTCGCCTGGAGCCAAAGGTCACACCCAGCCCGGGACGATTTCCTCAATTGAGAGACCAAGACGACGCGTGCGTCCGCGCGACTTTCTGATCCCGAGGGAGCACTGACGCGATAAATTCGTCCGCATGATGGAAGGCTAGGTTCAAGGAGCAGGCTGTCTGCAGAAGTCCTTGATGTCGGTTGAGACGAAAGGCTGGAGCGGTGCGACCGTTGTGCCGGCAAATGACGGCATCGCCGCCAAGTCGGGCTTTACCACCTGGTTCAACATGCGGTCACCGCGCTGGAAGAGGTTCCCCAAACTGGATAGCCGAGCGGGTGGGCATCATCGGGCGGCTCGCACCAATCCATTTCCAGTGTTTCCATTCGCTCGACAAGATAGGGGATGAAGGCTTGGAAGTGTGGTGTCGCCTTGTGTGTTTGATGTGCGGCCTCGTCGACATACTGCTCGATCGACACAAAGCGGTCGCTGCCATCCGTGCTGGCAAAAAAATCGAAGGAAATGCATCCGGGCTCCGCCCGACTTGCCAAAATATGAGCCTGTCCAGCCCGCATGACTTCGGCGAGCGTCCCCGGCTTCAATCGGACGGTCCAAAGCGTCTTGCGCCTGTTTCCCCCCTTGGGTCTGTTGGGTAGAGCATAGATGACGGGAATGCCATCATCCAGCTCGTCGACTGAGACGCGCGCCGGTTCACCATCTCCGACGCCATTCTGAACCGCGGACTTCTCAGAGGCGAAAGGCCGGCGCGGTCCTCTGCGCGTCGTTTGGCGTCGCGCGCAGCCTCAAACACTCAGACGTCTCCTCGTTCGGGACCGCACTAGGCCCGAAGCTGGCATTGAGGCTCCCAATGTCGCGTCACGCGTTTGTCGATGGCAGTTTAGGCTCGGCAAAATGCTGTGGCAGCAGATCTGCCTGCGTTACATCCGTCTCAAGACGTCAACAGATAGGCCAGCGAGCAGCAGGCAGCGGGCGGCGGCATCGAACCCCCTAGCCATGGCAGCCGTTGAGCAGACCTAGTCGCTTCCCACAAAGCTGACATCGCGCGCGCAGCGAATTGAAAACGTCTGCGATTCCGTGTCGATCTATCTTGATAAAGCTGTTGCCCCGTTCAGTTGGCGCCGACCTTTCGCGAGCTTTATCTATGAGAGACAATTGACTGCAGTCATTGCCCCTGATTGCATGCAAATGCGAGTTGCACGCTCGACGTTAAAGATCGAGGCACTCTCGCGGGCCGCCACGGGCCGGCAGTTGAAAAAGGGCCCTAGGGAGGACAACATGAAGCACTTTGTCGTTATGACGGGTCTTACCGTTCTGTTGACGTCGACCGCCCTGGCTGAGACCTCGGCCAAGCGCATCGCGCTATCCAATAACTATGCCGGCAATTCGTGGCGCCAAGCCATGTTACAGAGCTGGGAGACGATCACGAAACCGGCTGTTGAGGCAGGCATCGTAGCCGCTGCAGATGCTTTCACCACCGCCGAAAATCAGGCCACCGAGCAGGCTGCGCAGATCCAGAACATGATCCTGGAGGGCTATGACGCGATCGTGGTCAATGCCGCCTCGCCCACCGCTCTCAATGGCGCGGTCAAGGAAGCCTGCGACGCCGGCATTACCGTCGTGTCGTTCGACGGCATCGTCACCGAACCCTGCGCCTGGCGCATCGCGGTGGACTTCAAGCAGATGGGCAAGGACCAGCTGACCTATCTGGCCGAAAAGCTTCCTGAGGGCGGCAAGCTGCTGGAAATCCGCGGCCTTGCCGGCGTCTTCGTCGATGACGAGATTTCCGCCGGTATCCATGAAGGCGTCGCCGAAAATCCGCAGTTCGAGATCGTCGGCTCGGTGCATGGCGACTGGGCGCAGGACGTGGCGCAGAAGGCCGTTGCCGGCATCCTGCCGAGTCTGCCCGAAGACATAGTAGGCGTGGTCACCCAGGGTGGCGACGGTTATGGTGCCGCCCAGGCATTTGCCGCGGCGGGTCGCGATATGCCGCTCATCATCATGGGCAACCGTCAGGACGAACTGGCCTGGTGGAAGGAACAGAAGGACGCCAATGGCTACGAGACCATGTCCGTTTCCATCGCACCGGGCGTCTCCACGCTTGCCTTCTGGGTGGCACAGCAGATTCTGGACGGCCAGGACGTGCCCAAGGAACTTGTCGTGCCCTTCCTCCGGATCGATCAGGATGGCCTCGAGGCGAGCCTCGAAACCACTCCTGCCGGCGGCGTGGCCAATGTGGAATACAGCCTTGAGGACGCCCAGGCAGTCATTGCTGCAGCCAAGTAGGGCTATCAATCCCCAAGACCATGACTTTCCAGAAAGACAACCCGGTCTTGACCGTGGACGGCGCTAGCAAGAGCTTTGGCGCCGTCCGTGCCCTCAATGGGCTGAGCTTTGTACTTGCTGCTGGCGAATGCGTTGGCCTTGTCGGGCATAACGGCGCAGGCAAATCCACGCTCGTGGGCATCATGAATGGGGGCACCCGCCCAGATACAGGGACGATCCGTATCGAGGGGAACGAAGGGACCGGACGCTATTCCGTCGCGGTGGCGCGAAAGCACGGTGTGCGCTGCGTTTTCCAGGAACTGTCGCTCTGCCCGAACCTGACTGTCACCGAGAATGCCCGCATTGCGCATGCCTCCATCCGCGGCTTCGCCTGGCGCCGCCGCGCCGAACGCGTGGTTCGCAGCAAGCTGGACGAGATCTTCCCCGATCATGGCATCGATTGCGGCCAGTCCGTGGGCATGCTGGGCATCGCCCAGCGCCAGATGGTGGAAATCGCCATGGCGTTTTCCGAGAGTGATGGCCCGGCGCGCATCGTGATCCTCGATGAGCCGACATCCTCGCTCGACGCCAGTATTGCGCGCCAGATGCTCGCCTATATCCGCAAATTCGTGGCCGCGGGGGGCTCGGTCGTCCTCATCTCCCATATCCTGAACGAAATCCTGACCACCGCCGACCGCATCGTCGTGATGAAGGACGGCAGCGTGGTGGCCAATGGACCATCCAGTGGTTTCACGCTCGACTCCCTCGTGGGTGCCATGGGGAGCGTGGTTCGCCCTCGCGACGCCGCCGCTCCCCCGCGTGATCGCACCGATACAAAGCCCATACTATCCAGGCGCGGCAGCGACAGTGCTCCCGAATTCCGCGCCTATGCCGGCGAAATCGTCGGCCTGGCCGGATTGGGGGGCCACGGCCAGACCGAGACGCTGGTCGAACTGTTTCGTGGCTTCGGCGGCGACTGGAAAGCGCGCACCAATATCAGGGCAGCCTTCGTGGCGGGGGACCGCCACGTTGATGGCAACCTGCCGATGTGGAGCATCCTGCGCAACATCTCGATCACCCTCTTGACCGACCTGACCCGGGCCGGAATTGTCCGCGAGCGGAATGAACGTGCCATTGCCCAAAGCTGGCGCGAGCGCATTGGCATCCGCACCGACAGCCTCGACAATCCGATCCTGTCGCTTTCTGGCGGCAACCAGCAGAAGGTGCTGTTCTCCCGGGCGCTGGCGACGCGGGCGCCCATCGTGCTGATGGACGACCCCATGCGAGGCGTCGATATCGGCACCAAGCAGGAGGTTTATTCGCTGTTGCGCGCCGAGGCCGACCAGGGCCGGACCTTTGTCTGGTACTCCACCGAAATCGATGAAATCTGCCAATGCGACCGCGTCTATGTGTTTCGTGAAGGCCGGATCGTCGAAGAACTTGCCGGCGACGACATTCGCGAGGACAGGGTGCTTGCCGCTTCGTTCTCGACCGAGGCCGCATGACCTGGTTCACCGCCGACCGTCTTCGCCTGCTGGTGCCCGCTCTGTCGCTGGCAGTGCTGCTCGCCGCCGTTTTCTGGGTGCAGCCGCGCGCCATGAGCTATACCGGCCTCAACCTGCTGTTCAATCTTGCCGTGCCGATAGCGCTGGCGACCATTGCCCAGATGCTGATCATGACGGTCAACGACCTCGATCTCTCCATGGGCACATTCGTCAGCTTCGTCGCCTGCGTCACGGCGACCTTCCTGCAGTCCAATCCGGTGGTGGGCGTGCTCATTCTTGTCGGATGTGTTGGCGTCTATGTGGTTCTAGGCATGGTCATTTACCTGCGGAACCTGCCATCCATCGTGGTCACCCTGGGCATGAGCTTCGTCTGGGGCGGATTGGCCGTGCTGCTGCTGCCGGCGCCCGGTGGCGTCGCGCCTGACTGGATCCGCGCCGTGATGGTGAGCAAGCCTCCGCTCGTGCCCATGGCAATCATCGCCAGCGTCCTGATCGCGGCAGTCGCCCATTGGATCGTCATCCGCTCGGCATTCGGCGTGGTCATTCGCGGCGTTGGCGGCAATGAACGTTCGGTGACCAGGGCCGGCTGGTCGGTGCTGCGGGCCCGTGCGGCCGCCTATGCTCTGGCCGCAGTCTTCGCGGTTCTCGCTGGCATGTGCCTGGTGGGGCTCACCACGTCGGCAGATGCCAACATCGCCCTGCGCTATACGCTGCTCTCGATTGCCGGGGTAATCCTGGGTGGCGGTGAATTTGTCGGCGGGCGCGTGTCTCCCATCGGAGCCGTCATTGGTGCGCTGACGCTGACGCTGGCCGCCTCGTTCCTGTCTTTCCTCAAGATTTCGCCCGATTGGCAGATCGGCGCACAGGGGGCCATCCTCATTATAGTCCTTGCGCTGCGACTGGTCCTCAATCGCCGCGAAGGCGGGGCGGGCAAATGACGTCCCTTCGAACCCTGTTCGCCAAACCCTGGATCTGGTCCTTTCTGGCGGCGGCCGGCGTCTGGCTGGTCACCATCGTCTTTACCGGCGGTGCCTCCGCGGCCGGCCTGTCGCAGGCAGCGCTGACCTTTGCCGCCTTTTCCATCATTGTCGGCATCGGCCAGATGTTCGTCATCACCCTTGGTCCGGGCAATGTCGACCTCTCCATCCCCGCAACCATGACGCTTGCCGGTACGGTCGCCCTGAAGATCATGGATTCTAGCAATGGCCTTATCCTGATGGGCCTCCTGGTCACCCTGCTGATCGGGCTTGCGATCGGCATCATCAATTACGCGCTGATCAAGCTGTTGCGGATACCGCCGATCATCGCCACGCTCTCATCAAGCTTCATCATCCAGTCTGCAGCGATCTCGTATAACAGAGGGCTGCGCATCAAGCCGCCTTCCGCCCTGGCCGAGTTCACCACCGCGACGACTCTGGGCATTCCCAACCTGGCCTATCTGGCGCTGGCGGTGTCGGTGGCGGCCTGGGTCGCGCTCGAAAAGGGCATCTATGGCCGCTGGGTTTCGGCCGTCGGTCAGAACATGCGGGCCGCGCGGATGGCCGGCGTACCGGTGGACGGCGTCCGGGCCGCAACCTACCTGCTCTGCGCCGTGCTGGCTGCGCTGGCCGGCCTGCTGCTGAGCTGCTTTTCGGGCGGTGCGGCGCTCAATATGGGGGCAGAATATCTCCTCACATCGATTGCGGTAGTGGTGATCGGCGGTACAGCCGTGGCCGGCGGTTTCGCCAACGTCCCTGGCATCTGGGGCGCTTCGCTGTTTCTGTTTCTGGTCGTGTCGATGCTCAACACCTATGGGGCCGCTGCCGGCATCAGACTGCTGCTGACAGGCACAATCATCATTGCTGTTATCATCGCAGCCAGTCGCAGGCCCCGAACCTAATTCGAGCGAGGTCACCACCCGCTACCTCGCCAGGCACGACGAGGACCGCTGCGGGCCTATTCGATACCATGGCCCCACTGACCAGTGCAGTGTTATTTGGAAGGTTGGGCGCGCCCAGCTACTTCGCCTCACAGCGCTAGTGGAAGCCTTAGGGGCGTGCTAGCATGACGTCATGATCGGCTCGCGTACCATTGCCATGCTCAATACCGTCCGCCCCTCAGGGCGTGCGGGATGGGTCTTGCGCTAGCACACGACCGATCGCCACACGAACCCTGCGAGGCGAGCAGGGTTCCAAGGCGCCCGCTCCCTCGTTTGCCAAAGAGGAGAGCCCATGCCGCAATTCCCGAAGAACTGGCCAGCCGGCCTTGTCATCCGCGCCTCGCGCCCGGACGACGCCGCCGATATGGCCGAACTTATCGCCCTGCCCGGCTTTCGCGCCGGCACGCTGCGCCTGCCCTATCCAAGGCAGGAACAGGTGCGCAGCTGGCTCGAAGGCCAGACCGAGAATACGGTCAACCTCATGGCCGTGCTGGACGGAAAGATTGTCGGCAATGCCGGGCTCAACCGGCTGAGCGGGCGGCGCGCGCATGCGGCGGGCCTGGGCATCGGCATTCACGACGATTTCGTCGGCCGGGGCATCGGCACGGCGCTGATCAGCGAACTGGTCGATATGGCAGACAACTGGCTCGATATCCGGCGGCTGGAGCTCAATGTCTATACCGACAACAGTGTCGCTGTCCGTCTCTACGAGAAGTTCGGCTTCCGGCGCGAGGGCGTCTTCGTCGGCTATGCCTATCGCGAGGGCGCCTATGTCGACTCGCTCGCCATGGCGCGCCTTCGGGCATGAGAAGGGCGTCATTCCGGCGGGAATGACGCCCTCAATGGCACAGCGGCGGGAAGCGGCTAGGCCCGCAGGCCTGACCAGGCCGGATCGCTGGCATAGCTTTCGGTCGGGATGGTGATCAGGTTGCGGCCCCAGATGTCGACGCTCATCAGCTTGGGGCCGTCATTGCCGCCCGGATCCTGGAAGAACATGATGACGCGGCCATTGGGGGCCCAGGTCGGGCCTTCGGCATGGAAGCTCGAATAGAGCATGCGCTCACCCGAGCCATCGGGGTTCATGATGCCGATGTTGAACTGGCCGCCGGACTGGCGGGTAAAGGCGATGAGATCGCCCTTGGGCGCCCAGACCGGCGTGGAATAGCTGCCCTGGCCGAAGCTGATGCGCTGCGCATTGCCGCCGCCGGCGCCCATCATGTAGATCTGCGGCGAGCCGCCCCGATCGCTCTCGAAGACGATGCGGCTGCCATCGGGGGAGAAGGACGGGCCGGTATCGATGGCCGTGCCGGAGGTGAGCTGCATCGGCGTGCCGCCACCCGTGCCGACCGAATATATATTGGTGGCGCCGGCCTGCTCGACCGAGAAGACCACGGTGCCGCCATCGGGCGAAAAGCGCGGCGCGAAGGTCATGGCGCCGACATTGGCCAGCTTCTGCTGCTGGCCGGTCGACAGCTGCAGCAGATAGACCTGCGGATTGCCCTCGGCAAAGTTCATATAGGTGACCATGTCGCCATTGGGCGCAAAGCGCGGCGTCATGGCCATGGTGCTGCCATCGGTCAGATACTGCACATTGGCGCCGTCCTGATCCATGATGGCGAGGCGCCGCACGCGATTGGCCTTGGGGCCGCTTTCGGCGGTGTAGATGACGCGGGTATCGAAGTACCCGGTGCCGCCGGCCAGCGATTCATAGATCGCGTCCGAGATGATATGGGCCACGCGGCGGGACGAATTGGGATCGGTATTGTAGCTCTTGCCCACCACCTGGGCCGCCTGCTGGGTATCCCAGACGCGGACCGACGAGGAGATCGTGCCGCCGCGCTCGACGCCACCCATCACCAGCGCATCGACATTGGCCGTGCGCCAGATGGTGAAATCGGGCGCATTGTTGACATCGCCCACCTGCACCGGCAGCGAGGCCGGATCGAGCGGCAGGAACAGGCCCGAGCGGCGCAGATTGGCGCGCACGATATCGGCAATCTCCTTGCCGAAGGTCGGGTCGGACGAGGCAAAATCGGGGATGGCGATCGGCAGCGGCTGGAAGTTGGCGCCCTCCACCACGATGCGCAGCTGCGCCATCGCCAGCGAAGAGCCGGCGAGCAGTGCCCCGCCAGCCAGGCCGAGCTTGAGCGCATTGCGCCGGGTCATAAGGGTCATATCAGGTCTCCGTTCTCGCCGTTGGCCGCCAGTGTGCGCGCCGAACAGCCCAAATTCAAAATCATGGCCGCAGTTCCACTTCGATCTGCCGCCATTCGTCATAGGCATCTGCCGACAGCATCTCATAGGGCCCGCAGGCCGTCACCGCGCGCTGCGCCGCCCGGGCCACCGCCCCGCCCGCTGGCGACGGATCGGCCGAGACCACCTGGGTATTGGCCACGGTGCGATCGGCATTCATGGACACGCGCAGCGTCACATTCAAGCCGCTGTTGATGTCGCTGGGCAGCAGGTTCCAGCAGGTCTTGATCCGCGCCACCAGCCCGTCGATCGCCGACTGGCTGAGCCGCGCCGAGGTGCCGTCGGTATCGCCCAGCGTGGGCGTACCGCCCTGCCCGGTCGTGCCGCCCGTGGTGGTATCGGTGTTGATGATGGCAGAAATATCATCGGCCAGCGACGCATCGAGCTGCGCAGGCGCCGGCTGCTGGGCTGCCGCGGCGGCTGCAGCGGCCTGGCGCTGGCGCTCTTCCTCTTCGCGCCGCTCGCGTTCGGCCTCGGCTGCGGCGAAGCGCTCGCGCAATTGTGTGAGGTTGCTCGGGCGCGACGCCGGTACCGGCGCGGCCACGGCCGGGGTCACCGGCTCCGGTGTCGGCTCGGGCTCGGGGGTGGGCTCAGGCTCTGGCGTCGGCTCCGGCTCCGGCTCGGGGGTGGGCTCAGGCTCGGGTGTCGGCTCCGGCTCGGGGGCTGGAACCGGTTCCGGACGCGGCGCCGGCACGGGTGCCGGGACCGGCTCCGGGGTCGGCTCGGGCTCGGGGGCCGGGGTGGGTTCAGGAATGGGCTCGGGTTCCGGCTCTGGCTCGGGTTCCGGCTCGGGCGCAGCCTCGGGGGCGGGCGCCGTATTGGTGACAGGGGCCGGGGTCGGGATATCGGCCGGCGACGGGGTCACCTGGTCTTCTTCGGTATTGCCGGTGGGCTGCGCCAGTTCGGCAACCTGGTCATCCTCGACGATGGAGGGCGTTTCGGTCTCGACGATTTCGCTGTCGAGCTGGCCGGCGCGGATGTTGGAATATTCCTCGATCGGCACCAGATCGACCGAGATCGACTCAACCGCCGGTGTCAACGGCTCCGCCAGCCCCAGATTGATGAGGCCGATGGCAAGCACCGCGATATGGGCCAGGATCGAGACGGTTACGCCGGTACGCATCGGGCTGGACTATGGATCCGGCTGCGTGATGAGGCCGATTTTCGAAAAGCCTCCGGCCGACAACAGGCCCATAACCCGCATGACGGCGCCATAATTGGCGCTGGTGTCGCCACGCAGGAAAATGCGGTCCTCGGCGCCGTTGACGCCCATCGTATTGAGCTGGGCAACAAGCTCGGTCTCGGCGACCGGCGTCTCGTCGATGAAGATCGCGCCTTCCGGCGTCACGCCGACCGTCACCGGATCGGCTTGGTTGGGCATGGCCGCAGCGGCCGAATTGGGCAGGTCGATCGGCACGCCGGCCGTCATCATCGGCGCCGCCACCATGAAGATGATCAGCAGAACCAGCATCACGTCCACCATGGGGGTGATGTTGATTTCGCTCATGATTGCCTTCTTGCGGCCGCGGCGGCGACGTCCGCCGCCCCCGCCACCGGCTGAAACACCCATCCCCATATCAGCGGCTCCGCGCTTCGAGCTGGCGGCTGAGAATGGTGGAGAATTCGTCGGCAAAGCCCTCGAGCCGGCCGATCATCTTGGCGGCGTCCGAGGAAAGCTTGTTATAGGCGATAACCGCGGGAATGGCCGCGACCAGGCCAATGGCGGTCGCAAACAGCGCCTCGGCGATCGGGCCGGCCACGACGGCAAGGCTGGTATTGGACGAGGCGGCGATGGCGGTAAAGGCATTCATGATGCCCCAGACCGTGCCGAAAAGACCGATGAACGGCCCGGCCGAACCGATGGTGGCCAGGAATCCCAGGCGCTTTTCGAGATGTTCGCTCTCGCGCGCAATGGCAACGTCCAGCACCTTGTCGAGGCGCTGCTGCATGCCCACGAAGCTCGCCGCATTCTGCTCGTGGCTGCGCTTCCATTCCTTCATGGCCGCGACAAACACCGCGCCGAGCCCGCCTGACGGCTTCTCGGCCTGCTGCTGATAGAGCTCTTCCAGCGACTGGCCCGACCAGAAGGTCCGCTCGAAGCGGTTCATTTCGGCATCGGTGCGCCGATAGGTGATGGTCTTGTCGATGATGATGGCCCAGCACCAGATCGAGGCGCCCAGCAGCCCGAGCATGACCGACTTCACGATCCAGTCGGCGGCCCAGAACAGGCCCCAGATGGACAAGTCGGCATGCGGGGCGGCCGCCCCTACAGCATCCATGGCTTCCATGTAGTGATCCTTTTCGGCCCGGTTCACGCACCCGACCCTCAGCATCAGGCGATGGGGTCGAAATCTGTCAAAATTAAGAGAAATGCCCGGCAAACCGGCCCTTTGGCAGGGTGGTGCCGGACACGTGTTCGCTTTGCCGCAATTATGGTCAAGGACTGGTTAACAAAGGCTCTCATCCCGGTCCGCAACTGACGCATTGCACCCATGCAAAGAGTAGTTATATTCTAATGTACTAATGTTTTGGCTGCGCGATTTGTGAGTTGCGTTGCGCCAGATCAACGACGTTCGCCGGGGCTTTTGCCAGGCTGCCGAGATGGCAGTGGCTCGCAAGCGGGCCTCGCGCGACAGGGGAGTGGACTGCAGTGTCACATATTGTTGTACTTGGTGCCGGCCTGGGCGGCACGATCATGGCCTATGAATTGCGCGACCGGCTCGGCCTCGAGCACAAGATCTCCGTCATCAACAAGGGGCCAACCTATTCCTTCGTCCCGTCCAACCCCTGGGTCGCCGTGGGCTGGCGCGAGCGGCAGGATGTCGAGATCGATCTCGCCCCGGTCTTTGCCAAGCGGCAGATCGACTTTCACCCGCAGGGTGCCAGGCGACTCGACCCCAGCGCCAAGCGCATCGAACTGCTCGACGACAGCGTCCTGGACTATGATTACCTGGTGATCGCCACCGGCCCCGAACTGGCCTTTGACGAGATCGAGGGCTTCGGCCCCACGCACGAGACGCAGTCGGTCTGCTTCGTCGACCATGCCGTCTCGGCCAAGGGCGCCTTCGACCGGCTGATCGCCAATCCGGGCCCCGTCGTCGTCGGCGCCGTGCAGGGCGCCTCCTGCTTCGGCCCGGCCTATGAGTTTGTCTTCATTCTCGACAAGGCCCTGCGCGACGCCAAGGTGCGCGATCGCGTGCCGATCACCTTCATCACCTCCGAACCCTATATCGGCCATCTCGGGCTCGATGGCGTGGGCGACACCAAGGGCCTGCTCGAAAGCGAGATGCGCCAACGGCACATCAAGTGGATCTGCAATGCCAAGGTGGAGAAATTCGCCGATGGCAAGGTGTTCGCAGCAGAGATCGGCGAGGACGGCACAGCCCTGCGCCAGCATGAAGTGCCCTTCTCCTATGCCATGATGCTGCCGGCCTTCCGCGGCGTCGCAGCCGTCCGCGACATCGAGGGCCTGACCAATCCGCGCGGTTTCATCCTGGCGGACAAGTATCAGCGCAACCCCGCTTTCCCCGATGTCTTCTCCATCGGCGTCTGCGTGGCCATTCCGCCCATCGGCAAGACGCCCGTTCCGGTCGGCGTGCCCAAGACCGGCTTCATGATCGAATCCATGGTGACGGCCACCGCGCATAACATCGCCAACCTGGTGGCCGGCAAGCAGCCAGAGGCCGAGGCAACCTGGAATGCCATCTGCCTGGCCGATTTCGGCGATGGCGGCGTGGCCTTTGTGGCGCAGCCGCAAATCCCGCCCCGCAACGTCAACTGGGCTTCCTCTGGCAAGTGGGTGCATACCGCCAAGGCGGCCTTCGAGAAGTATTTCCTGCACAAGATCCGCTCGGGCACATCCGAGACCTTCTACGAAAAGCTCGCCCTGCAGGTGCTGGGGATCGACAAGCTCAAGGCCATCAAGCTCGACGAGCCGGCCCAGCCGAAATAGCGCCGGTCAGCGGGCCGGCGCGAACCGCTCGAGCACCGCCTTGGGCAGGCGCGCCGGGCCGCCCGAGGTCTTGATTGCCGCCACCACGACGCTGGCGCGGGTCAGCACCGTCTCGCCCCGCAGGATCGTCTGGGTGAGCGTCAGCCGCGCGCCGGTGACGGCCGCCACTTCCGTGGTGACGGTCAGCAGGTCATCGATATGGGCCGCGCCATCGAAGGCGATCTCCATCGAGCGCACCGCGAAGGCAATGCCCTGCCCTGCCAGTTCGGCATGGTGGATGCCCTCGGCGCGCAGGAACTCGGTCCGCCCGCGTTCGAAGAACTTGAGATAGGCGGCGTGATAGACATTGCCGGAAAAGTCGGTGTCTTCGTAGTAGATGCGGACGGGAAAGTGGTGCCGGCTCACGCGGCCGGCTCCGGCGCGCGGAAGATCACATGCTGCCGCAGACCGGTCGCCGAAAGCAGCCGCTGCGGAATCCATGGCGGCTGCAAACTGGCCTCGGTCAGGGCTGGCCCCTCCAGCGGCAGCCAGGAAAACTGCAGCAGGTGCCCCTCGTCCTCGCGAACCAGAAACGGCTGTGCCCCGCCGGGGCGAATGTCTTCGGGCAGTTCGATCGCATAGATGAAGCCGAGCTCATGATAGCGGTCGCCCGCCCGGCCGTAGAAACTCTCATAGGTGAAGAGCAGCTCACCCATGCTGACGGGCATGGCCAGCTCTTCGGCCATTTCGCGCAGCAGTGCGAGGTCCGTGGCCTCGCCCATTTCCACCCGGCCACCCGGCAGCATGCAATAGTCGTCGTCGTCCTCGCGGCAGACCAGCACATGGCCATCGCGAATGGCAGCGCCCGCAACGCGGTGGTTGAAGCGCATGCCGCCACCTGGAAAACTGAGAACCACGCGTTCCACGCTCATTCCTCGGGCTCTTCGAACAGGCTCTGCTGCATGCCGACAAAGCCCTGGGGCACCGTCTTGCCCAGATGCTGGAAGGCGGCGCCGGTCAGCATGCGGCCGCGCGAGGTGCGCTGGATGAAGCCCTGCTGCAGCAGATAGGGCTCGACGATTTCCTCGATAGCGTCGCGCGGTTCGGAAAGGGCCGCCGCAATGGTCTCGATGCCCACCGGGCCGCCACTGTAGAACTCGGCAATGGTGGTGAGATAGCGCCGGTCAAGCTGGTCGAGCCCGCGCGCATCGACATCGAGCCGCAGCAGCGCCTTGTCGGCTATGGCGCGTGTGATCTCGCCCGAGCCATCGACCAGCGCAAAATCGGTGACGCGGCGCAGGAGGCGCCCGGCAATACGTGGGGTACCGCGGGAACGACGCGCGATTTCCATGGCCCCGTCGGGCGCCATCGGCATGCCCAGGAGCCGCGCGCCGCGCTGCACGATTTGCACCAGTTCCTCGGGTGTATAGAAATTGAGCCGCACCGGAATGCCGAAACGGTCCCGCAGCGGCGTGGTCAGCAGCCCCGCGCGCGTGGTGGCGCCAACGAGGGTAAAGCGCGCCAGGTCGATCCGCACCGAACGGGCGGCCGGACCTTCGCCGATGATCAGGTCGAGCTGGAAATCCTCCATCGCCGGATAGAGGATTTCCTCGATCGCCGGATTGAGCCGGTGGATCTCGTCGATGAACAGCACGTCGCGCTCTTCGAGATTGGTCAGGAGGGCCGCCAGGTCCCCCGCCTTGGAAATGACCGGACCCGACGTGGCGCGGAAGCCGACGCCCAGCTCACGCGAGATGATCTGCGCCAGCGTGGTCTTGCCCAGGCCCGGCGGGCCGACAAACAGCACATGGTCGAGCGCCGTGCCGCGCTGCTTGGCGGCCTTGATGAAGACTTCGAGGTTGGCGCGCGCATCGGCCTGGCCGACAAACTCGGAAAAGCCCGAGGGGCGGAGGGAGACGTCGAGCGGATCGTCACGGCCGGCCGCGGGGGAGGTCAGGTCAGTCAACTACTCAACTCCCGCAGGCCCATCCGGATCAGCGTTTCGGTCTTCACCCCATCCCCCTCGCGGGCGACGATGCGCGCAAGAGCCGCCGAGGCCTGGGCGCTGGAATAGCCCAGATTGGTGAGGGCCGAGACGGCATCGGCAATGGCGGTGGGCGCGACGCCTTCGCCCAGGGCCGCCTGCAGCCCCAGCGTACCGGCATCGATGCCCCCGCCGGTCGGCACCTTGCCCTTGAGTTCGGTGACCAGCCGCAGCGCCAGTTTCGGGCCAACGCCATTGGCGCGGCCGACCATGGCCTTGTCCTGCAGTGCGATGGCGCTCGACAGTTCGGACGGCGAGAGCGCCGAGAGCAGGCCCAGCGCCACGCGGGCGCCCACGCCCTGCACCGTCATCAGCAGGTTGAACCAAGCCTTTTCGCTCTCGCTGGCAAAACCATAGAGCCGGATCATGTCCTCGCGCACGATGGTCTCGATGAACACCACGGCGGCATGGCCCACCTGCGGCAGGGACTGCAATGTGCGGCTGGAGCAGAAGGCCTCGTAGCAGACCCCGCCACAGTCGATCAGCACGTAGTCATCGCCGAAACTGTCCACCAGCCCCTTGAGCTTGCCGATCATGCCATGGCCCTCAGCCGTTGATTGGCGACGCGGTGATGCGCATGGCAAATGGCGATGGCCAAGGCATCGGCGGCGTCGGCGCCCTTGAAATCGGCCAGTGGCATCAGTGTCTTGACCATCAGCGCCACCTGGCCCTTTTCGGCATGGCCAGTGCCCACCACCGATTTCTTGACGAGGTTGGCGGCATATTCGGCGACCGGCAGGCCGCGCGCCGCCGGGGTCAGCAGCGCCACGCCGCGCGCCTGGCCCAGGATCAGCGCCGAGCGGGCGCCGGCATTGATGAAGGTTTCCTCGACCGCAGCCTCCTGCGGCGCGAACCGATCGAGCACTTCGCCCAGCCCGGCAAACAGGATCGCGAGCCGCTCGGCCAGCGAGCCATCGACCGGCGGCGTCACCGTGCCGGCCGCCACGAAGGTCAGCCGGTTGCCCAGGGTCTCGATCACCCCCCAGCCGCAGCGGCGCAGGCCAGGATCGATGCCAATGATTCGGGTAGCAGCACTCATGCGCCCATCCTTAATGAAGCCGCCGCAGCCTACCAAGCCCGATGTGAACAAAAAGGCAACAAGGCAGGTGGAAAAGTCGTGGATCGATAAAATTGTGGCCGACACGAAAAGATCGTCTTCACGCCCCCTGCTTAGCCTCGCCCGTGGGATGGCAGGGGCAAACAATGACGGAACTTCGCACGGAATTACCCAGGCGAGCGTGGCGGCGCATTGGCCGCCTCATCCGTCGATGATTTTTGAGCAGTTTGAATATGTGAATTTCTGCGCGGGCTTGACCGCAAGGCAAACCAATACCGGATCGCGCGGCCATGATGCATGCCGCCTGATCGCGGCGTGACCAACCGCCCCACGCCAGCCGCATCGCCCTGGACCCGCCAGGCATCCGCCTTCCCTGCCGGTGGCAGGGAAACGATCCGTCACTCCAGCCGCGAGAGCCGCGCGATGTTGCCGTCCAAGACTTTGACTGGTTTGCACAGCTGGTCCAGCGTCCGCCGCTGGACGCTCTTCGGCACCCTGGCCTGCGTGGCGGTCTCCGTGGCGTTCAACGCCACCATATTCGGCGACCTGGGCGAAGCGGCGCTCCGCCGCTCGATTGTCAGCGCCGTGGTCCTGCCCATCCTGCTCGGCGCGCCGCTGTTTCTCTACATGAGCCTGCGCATGCGCGGCCTGGCCATCACCAATCTGCGGCTGGGCCTCGTCGCACGGACCGACAGCCTGACGGCCTGCCTCAACCGCGGCGCCTTTACCAGCAAGGTCAGCACGATCCTCGCCCAGAACCCGGGCTCAACGGGCGGCGCGCTGCTGATGATCGACGCCGACAACTTCAAGGCCATCAACGACCAGTTCGGACACAATGCCGGCGACGAGGCGCTGACCGTCATCGCGCGCTCGATCCGCACCATCCTGCGCGCCGGCGATCTCGTTGGGCGCATGGGCGGGGAGGAATTCGGCGTCTACCTGCCCGATGTCGACCAGAAGAACGCCGAAGCCATTGCCGAGCGCATCCGCCGCTCGGTGAACCTTGCCGTCTTCGCGCCCGAAGGGCAGCAGCGCCCCCTCTCCGTCAGCATTGGCGGCGTGGTGTTCGAGGGCGAGGCGAGCTTTGCCGAACTGTTCCGCATCGCCGACCAGCGGCTCTATGGGGCCAAGCAGGCTGGTCGCAATCGCTTTGCCATGGTCCATGCGGACGATCATCCGGCAATCGTCCTCAAGCGCAGCGCATGAAAAAGGGCGGCGCCGCGGCACCGCCCTCAAACAACTGAAACTGAGCTTGAATCAGGCTTCGAGCTTGGCCGCGTCTTCGTCGCTCATCTCGAAATTCGAATAGACGTTCTGCACGTCATCGTCTTCCTCGAGCGTGGCGATCAGCTTCATCAGGGTCGCGCCCTTTTCGGCATCGATCGGCGTATTGGTCTGCGGCTTCCACACGGCTTTGACCGATTCGGCTTCGCCCAGCACCTTTTCCAGCGCCGCTGCCACCTCCACCATCGCTTCGAACGTGGTGGTGATATAGTGGCCTTCCTCATCGCTTTCGACGTCGTCTGCGCCCGCCTCGATGGCGGCTTCCATGACCTTGTCTTCCGAGCCGGCGCTCAGCGGATAGGTGATCTCGCCCACCTTGTCGAACATGAAGCCGACCGAGTTGGTTTCGCCCATGGCCCCGCCATGCTTGGAAAAGTAGGAGCGAACATTGGAGGCGGTACGGTTGCGGTTGTCGGTCAGCGTCTCGACGATCAGCGCCACCCCGCCCGGGCCATAGCCCTCATAGCGGATCTCGTCATAGTTATCGCCGTCCGAGCCGATGGCCTTCTTGATGGCGCGGTCGATATTGTCCTTGGGCATGGAGAGCGCGCGGGCATTGGTGACCGCCAGGCGCAGCCGGGAATTGAAGGCCGGATCGGGCATGCCCATCTTGGCCGCGACGGTGATTTCGCGCGCCAGCTTGGAGAAGATCTTGGAGCGCACCGCGTCGGACTTGCCTTTGCGGTGCATGATGTTTTTGGCGTGTGAATGGCCGGCCATCGGTCACTCCCCTCGTAGCTGGAATTTTGGATTGGTGGCGCGTTATAGGCAAGCGCGGCAAAAAAGTGAAGCGGGGCTAACGGGCAAACCGCTGCACCATCACGGGCATGGTCACGACGCCGGTGACGCCCTCGGTGGCCGCAACCCGATCGCGCACCGCCTGCAGTGCCGCCGCGTCGCGTCCCTCGACAGTCAGCACCATGTCGGTTTCCCCCGCCACTGAGTCACAACGGACGATCTGGGCAATGTCGAGCAGGCGCGGGGCGACAGACGCGCATTGGGCGCCGGAGGTGGTGACCAGCATATAGGCACGAGCCGTCGTCTCCACGGCGCCGCGGCGGATGGAGAACCCTTCTATCGTGCCGTTGGCGACCAGCCGGGCGATGCGCTCCTGCACACTGGATGCCGACAGGCCCACCAAAGCGGCGATCTGCTTGAGCGGTGCCCGGCTGTCGGCGCTGAGGGCATCGACAATGGCAGCATCCTTGGCATCGGCCATGGCTGGTTCCTCCGGAAAACATCCGGCCCGCGCCGGACATTATCCGGATTTAGCCAAGCCGGCTCCATGCCACAAGCCTTGGTATCACCGGAGGCCCCAATGCTCGAACTCAGACCCAATTGCGAATGCTGCGACACGGACCTGCCGCCCGCCTCGGCCTATGCGCGCATCTGCAGCTATGAATGCACCTTCTGCGCCGACTGTGTGGACAACGTCCTCCACAATGTCTGTCCCAATTGCGGTGGCGGTTTCGTGCCACGCCCAATCAGGCCAGCAGGTGAGTGGCGTCCCGGGGAGGGCCTTGGCCATCACCCGGCAGGAACGAGGCGGCGCCAGCTGCGGTTCACCGCAGAAGAAGTCGCAGCCCTCAGTGACAAATTGCGCGCCGTGCCGCCCGCCGAACGCTAGTCGAATACCGGTTCGGCCTGCGCCAGCGTGCCGCCGAGGCGGACCGGCAGCACCTTGACGGCGAGCCCGCTGCGCGGATCGGTTTCCACGGCCACCCCGCACAGGGTCGCCTCGCCCTCGGCGGGCGTGAACCGTCCATTGGCAATGCCGGTGAGGAACCGGTTGAGCGGCTCTTCGGCATCGACGCCGATGATGGAATCGAAATCCCCGCACATGCCGGCATCGGCCATCAGCGCCGTGCCGCCCTTGAGAATGCGATGATCGGCGGTGGGAATATGGGTATGCGTGCCCACGACGAGGCTCACCCGCCCATCCATGAAGAAGCCCATGCCCTGGATTTCCGAAGTCGCCTCGGTATGGAAGTCGACAATGATGGCGTCGGCCTGCTCGCCCAGCGGACAGGCCGCCACCGCCGCCTCGACGGCGCGGAAGGGATCGTCGGCCGGCCCCATGAACACGCGGCCCAGCGCATTGATGACCAGCACGCGGTGCCCATTGCGTCCCTCGACGAACATGGCGCCACGCCCCGGCGTGCCGGGCGCCATGTTGAGGGGACGGATCAGCGTGGTTTCCCGCTCGATGAAGGAAAGCGTGTCACGCTGGTCAAAGGCGTGGTCGCCCAGCGTCACGATATCGGCGCCCGCATCGCGCAGGCCCTTGAAATGCGGCTCGGTCAGGCCGCGGCCATGGCTGGCATTCTCGCCATTGACGACCACGAAGTCGAATTTGTAGCGATCGATGATGCCCGGCAAGCGCTCGGCAACCGCATCCCGGCCGGACCGGCCCACTACATCGCCCAGAAACAGAAACCTCATGCCGCAGCGCCGAAATGGCGCACACCGGCTTCGGTGACGATGGTATCGAGCGGCACGTCATGCGCGTCGCGCGGAATATGCTCCAGCTCCTGGGCGGCAAAGGCCAGGCCCACCAGCCGGGGCTTCTTCTTCATCCTGGCGAGTGTGCGATCATAATAGCCGCCACCATAGCCCAGGCGCGTCCCCTGGCTGTCAAAGCCGAGCAGCGGCATGATGACGATGTCGGGCTCGGCCTTGGGCGCCAGCTCGGCCGGCGCCAAGGTGCCGAAGCCGGCCTCGTAGAGCGAGGCGCCCTGCTCCCAGACCCGCAGGTCCAGCGGCGCCTCGGGACCGAGCACGACGGGCAGCACCACGATCTGGTTGCTGTCCATCAGCCGCACGAGAATGGGCTGGCAGTCGAGTTCGTCGCGGATACGCCAATAGGCGGCGACCACATCGGATGGCCTGAGGGCAATGCCGTCGAAGAAATGGTTGGCCGCCGCACGCGCCGCTTCGGCGCGCTCCTGATGGTCCAGCGCAGCCCGGGCCGCATGGGCCCTGATGCGCAGCGCCGCCTTGGCTTGCTCGATCGTCTCGTCAACCATGGGGCGTACTGCAAACCTGCTTCAACAATAAGGTGCCGCCCTGGCCGTGTGATACACGATCCCGGGAACCTACTTTACGTAGGTGGGCGCCGTATGTCTGAGCCCAGGAGCCCAGTCAGGGACAGCTCCCTTAGGATCGTTAAGGCCCCGGGGATATAGGTATCCATCACGCGCCGGGCAGCCAATGAGATATAGGCGCTTTGGCTGGCCATGCAAAGGGTGTTAGAGGAGTTCCAACCAGTCTTGGCTCTGGTGGAAAACGCGCATGATAACGACCTCGTCCTCAATCAGTTGATAGACAAGAAGATGGGCGCCGAAGTAGCGCACACGCAGCGGAATAGAAATTTCGGTTCGTTCCGGTGAAGCAAGCGGATGATCAGCCGCGAACTGCGCTGCGTTCAGCATGATGGCGAAGTAGCGGTCTGCAGCGCGCTGACCAAACTGAATCAGGCTGGCTTCATATAGCGCTTCGGTATCGAGAATGGCCCGCTCCGAAAAGCGATACCCCATCAGGCAGCGTCCGAAGTCTTGACGCCTGCCTTCCGACGAGCGTTAGCGAAGACTTCTTCTGGCGTCAGCGGACTAATGCCACTGTCAATGCCCTCTTGAACAAGACGTTCAAATTCGGCCAACTTCGCCGCTCGCTCCTGATCCCTGCGCACCAGATCACGCACATAGTCGCTGCTATTGCCGTACCGTCCGGTCTGGACCTGTTCTTCCACCCAGGCTTTCATCGCGGCGGGCAGGGAAACATTCATCGTGGCCATAGCGGGTCTCCTTTGGCCGGAGACTAGCAAGATTGGCAAACTTTGCCAACAATGCCCGAGTTACCCCTGCGGCACCGGCGCAGCCTCATCCAGCACGCTCGCCACGCCCTCCAGGGTCCTGGCGGCTTCGCTTAGCCTCGCGGCAAACTGGCCCTCCAGCGCCTCGATCTCGGCCGCGACTTCCTGGCCAGCCCGCGTCAGCACCAGAACGTCGTTTTCCAGTGCCTTGATCTTGCGTTCGGCCTCGGCCAGTTCGTCCACCACGGCAATGCCGGCCATCACCGTCAGGCGGTTGTCGCCGATCTCGCCGACCGCGCCCTTGAGCTGTTCGACATGGGTGTTGAACCGCTCGGCCAGCCCGATCAGGTGCTGCTGCTGGCCCTCTTCGCAGGCCATGCGGTACTTGCGGCCATTGATCTCGACATTGACTTCGGGCACCGCGCTACTCCGCCTTGGCCAAAACTTCGCGGACGGTTTCCATCGCCTCGACCAACCGGCGCGACACGTCATGCGCGCTGTCGTCGAGCCGCTTGGCCCGCGCCGCGGTCTTGTCGAGTTCGGTCGCCAGCCGGGCGCGTTCCTGCACCAGCCGCTGCGTATCGACTTCGATGCGGTTCTGCTGGCGCATGCGCGTGCCGAGATTTTTCACGCTCTGGTCCAGCCGCGCCATGGCGCGATCGAACCGCGCGGTGGCGGCGGTCAGCCCGTCCTCAAGTTCCGTCTCACTCATTGCTACTACGGTCCTCAGCGTGCGACGATTCCAGCGCTTGCAGCGTGCCCCAGCACCGGCCGTATTGCAACCGGCACGCCACGCGAAGCGGTGGGCCTTGTCATTGACACGATAGGCGAACCTGTTATGCCTCGAACCCGCCTTTGGGAGGAGGCTTCTGGCGCCTCTTCTCCCCAGATTTCAGCCCTGACGAAAGCGCGAGCCCGATGACGAACACCGCCCAGCAGAACGACTTGGCCAATGCGATCCGTTCCCTCTCCATGGACGCGGTCGAAAAAGCCAATTCCGGCCATCCCGGCCTGCCCATGGGCTGCGCCGACATTGTGACGGTGCTGTTCACCAAGGTGATGAAGTTCGATCCCGCCGACAGCAAATGGGCTGACCGCGACCGCTTCATCCTCTCGGCCGGCCACGGCTCGATGCTGCTCTATTCCTCGCTCTACCTCCTGGGCTACGAGGACATGACCATCGACCAGGTCAAGAATTTCCGCCAGCTTGGCTCCAAGACCGCCGGCCACCCGGAATACCATTTCGCCCAGGGCATCGAGACCACGACCGGCCCGCTCGGCCAGGGCCTCGCCAATTCGGTGGGCTTTGCCGTTGCCGAAGCCAAGCTTGCCGCCGAATTCGGCGCGGACCTCGTCGATCACCACACCTGGGTCCTGGCCGGTGACGGCTGTCTGATGGAAGGCATTTCCCAGGAAGCCATCGCGCTGGCCGGCCACCTCAAGCTCAACAAGCTGACCGTCATCTGGGACAATAACTCGATCACCATCGATGGCGCCGTCTCCAACTCGGACAGCACCGACCAGATCGCCCGTTTCAAGGCCGTGCAGTGGAACACCATCGAAATCGATGGCCACGACCAGGACGCCATCGAAGCCGCCCTGCTGGCCGCCAAGAAGAGTGACAAGCCGACCCTGATCGCCGCCAAGACCACGATCGGCTTTGGCGCGCCCAAGAAGGCCGGCACCGAAAAGGTGCATGGCGCCCCGCTCGGCGCCGAGGAATTGGCCGGCGCCAAGGCCGCGCTGGGCATCACCTATCCCGCCTTCGAAATCCCCGCCGAAATCCTCAACACCTGGCGCGCCGCCTGTACACGCTCGCAGAATATCCGCGGCGAATGGCAGTCCCGCCTCGCCGCCTCGCCGCACAAGGCCGAGTTCGAGCGCCGCATCAAGGGCGACCTGCCGGCCGACTTCAAGTCCGCCATCGACGCCTTCAAGAAGAAGCTGGTCGAGGACAAGCCCAAGGTTGCGACCCGCAAGTCCAGCCAGATGGCGCTCGACGTCATCAATGCCGCCCTGCCCGAAACGCTGGGCGGCTCGGCCGACCTGACCCATTCGAACCTGACCAATACCAAGGAAATGGTGCCCTTCCAGGCTGACAACCGCCTCGGGCGCTACATGATGTATGGCATCCGCGAGCACGAAATGGCCGCGGCCATGAACGGTGTCGCCCTGCATGGCGGCCTCATTCCCTATGGCGGCACCTTCATGGTCTTTACCGACTATGCCCGCCCCGCCATCCGCCTCGCCGCGCTGATGGAACAGCGTGCCATCTATGTCATGACCCATGACTCGATCGGCCTGGGCGAAGACGGCCCGACGCACCAGCCGGTGGAACACCTGACCGCGCTGCGCGCCATTCCGAACCTGCTGGTCTTCCGCCCGGCCGATGCCGTGGAAGCCCTCGAATGCTGGCAGCTGGCGCTGGAATCCACCACCGCGCCGTCCATCCTGGCCCTGTCGCGCCAGAACCTGCCGGCCCTGCGCACCGAATACCAGGCCGAAAACCTCTGCGCCAAGGGCGCCTATGTCATCGCCGGCGACAAGAATGCCGATGTCGTGATCTTCGCGACGGGCTCGGAAGTTGCCATCGCCGTCGAGGGCCTCAAGCAGCTGGCCGAACAGGGCATTGCCGCCAAGGTCGTGTCGGTGCCGTCCATGGAACTGCTGGCCAGGCAGTCCGACGCCTACAAGGCCGAGCTCTACGGCAATGCCAAGGCACGCGTCGCCATCGAGGCGGGCATCGAGATGAGCTGGAGCAAGCTGCTGGGCGACAAGGGCCGCTTTGTCGGGATGAACAGCTTCGGCGCTTCCGGCCCGATCGATGCGCTCTACGAGCACTTTGGTATTACGGCCATGGCCGTGGTTGAAGCTGTCACAGCACAGTTGTAAGACAGCCTCGCCCTCCCTCCCCCAACTCCCCTCTAGGAGCGTCTAATATGGCAGTTCGCGTCGCCATCAACGGATTTGGCCGCATCGGCCGCAACGTCCTGCGCGCCATCATGGAATCCGGCCGCACCGACATCGAAGTCGTGGCCATCAACGATCTCGGCCCGGTCGAGACCAATGCCCACCTGTTCCGCTTCGACAGCGTGCATGGCCGCTTCAACGGCACCGTGACCGTCGACGGCGACACCATCGACGTGGGCCGCGGCCCGATCAAGGTGACCGCCGTGCGCGATCCGGCCGAGCTGCCGCATGCCGCCATGGGCGTCGACATCGCGCTCGAATGCACGGGCATTTTCACCAGCAAGGAAAAGGCCAGCGCCCATCTCAAGGCCGGCGCCAAGAAGGTGCTGATCTCGGCCCCCGGCGATGGCGCCGACCTCACGGTCGTCTACGGCATCAACCACGCGCAGCTTTCCAAGGACCACATCGTGGTCTCCAACGCCTCCTGCACCACCAACTGCCTGGCGCCGGTGGCCTATGTGCTGCACAAGGAATTCGGCATCGAGAAGGGAATGATGACCACCATCCATTCCTATACCGGTGACCAGCCGACGCTCGACACAATGCACAAGGATCTCTATCGCGGCCGCGCGGCTGCGCTCAGCCAGATCCCGACCTCGACCGGCGCTGCCAAGGCCATTGGCCTCGTGCTGCCCGAGCTCAAGGGCAAGCTGGACGGCGTCTCCATCCGTGTGCCGACCCCCAATGTCTCCTGCGTCGACTTCAAGTTCATCACCAGCCGCGATGTGACCGCCGACGAGATCAACCAAGCGATCAAGAAGTACGCCGATGGCGAGCTCAAGGGCATCCTGGGCTATACGACCCAGCCCAATGTCTCGATCGACTTCAACCACGACAGCCACTCCTCGACCCTGGCCTTCGACCAGACCAAGGTGATGGGCGGCAATTTCGCCTCGATCCTGAGCTGGTACGACAATGAATGGGGCTTCTCCAACCGCATGGCCGACACGGCCGTTGCGCTGGGCAGGACGCTCTAGCCAACCATTGACTGGCAAAGGCCCCGTCGCTCCGCGGCGGGGCCTTTGTCTTGCCCAGGAAACTCAGCCGCCGGCACTGTCTTGTCAGATCACCCTGCACAGGCAATGGTTTGCCGGACCAGCAACGGCGAGCGCATATGAGTCTTGATCGATCCATCCGCTGGCGCGGCCTCGACCCCGCCACGCTCGAACACTGCCATGTCATCTCGACCCCGCGCGACACCCGCATTCGCGGCGCCATCATCACGCCGGCCTACGGCCTCTTCTACCGCATCAAGCTGGACGACAGCGAACATGTCCGGACCGTGCGGCTCGAACGCACCGATGGGGCGACGCTCGAACTCTTCTCCGATGGCGCCGGCAACTGGTCCGATGATCGCGCCGAGCCCCTGCCCGCCCTCAGGGGCTGCATCGATATCGACATCTGGCCAACGCCCCTGACCAATTCCCTGCCGCTCTGGCGCTGCCAATGGCAGATCGGCGAAGCCCAGCGCTTCGCCATGGCCTGGATCGACGCCGATGCCATGACGGTCAAGCGCAGCGAGCAGGTCTATACCCAGCTCGATGCCACCCGTTTCCGCTTCCAGTCCGCCGACTTCGAGCGTGTGCTGGACGTGGATGCCGACCGGCTGGTGGTGACCTATCCGGGCCTGTTCGAGCGCGTGGAAGAGCCCTGAACGGCCTGACCGCCAGAGATTCTTCCCGCTCCCGCTTCCCCCCTTCGCCCTGCTCTGCTACGCCACGGGCGACGACCTAGACCCGGGAGACCTTCATGTCCGCGACCTTCAAGACCCTCGACGAGCTCGACCTCAAGAACAAGCGCGTGCTGCTCCGGGCCGATCTCAACGTTCCGGTCGCCGATGGCAAGGTCACGGACGCCACCCGCATCGAACGGCTGGTGCCCACCATCCGCGAGATCGTCAAATATGACAGCAAGGTCATCCTGCTCAGCCATTTCGGCCGTCCCAAGGGCAAGGTCGATCCGCAATTTTCGCTCGAACAGGTCTGCGAGGCCGTCGCCAACCAGACCGGCCATCCGGTGGGCTTCGTCGCCACCGACTGGGTCGATATGGCCGACGCCCAGAAAGCCATCGAGTCTGCTCCGCCCGGCTCGGTGCTGATCCTCGAAAACACCCGCTTCCACCCGGGCGAAGAGACCAATGACCTAGAGCTCGCGAAGCGCATGGCGAGCCTGGGCGATGTCTATGTCAACGACGCCTTCTCGGCCGCCCACCGTGCCCATGCCTCGACCGAAGCGCTCGCCCACCTGCTGCCGGCCGCGGCGGGCCTGGCCATGCAGGCTGAGCTCGAAGCGCTCGAATCCGGCCTCGGCAAGCCCAAAAAGCCCGTGGTTGCCATTGTTGGCGGCGCCAAGGTCTCGTCCAAGATCGACCTGCTGGAAAACCTGGTGACCCGCGTCGATGGCCTCGTCATCGGCGGCGGCATGGCCAATACCTTCCTGCACGCCCAGGGCTATGGCGTCGGCAAGTCGCTCTGCGAAAAGGACCTGGCCGATACCGCCCGGCGCATCATGGACAAGGCCATCGACAGCGGCTGTGCCATCATCCTGCCCATCGACGCGGTCGTCGCCTGGCACTTCAAGGCCGACACCCCCACCCGCCTCTATGGCGTCGACGCCATCGACAATGACGGCATGATCCTCGATATCGGCCCCTCCTCGATCGAGCGCATCACCGGCGCCATCGACGATGCCCATACCGTGGTCTGGAACGGCCCCATGGGCGCCTTCGAGATGAACCCCTTCGATGCCGGCACCGTGGCCATCGCCAAGCATGTCGCCAAGCGCACCCATGACGGCAAGCTGGTCTCGGTGGCCGGCGGCGGCGACACCCTCTCTGCCCTCGCCCATGCCGGGGTCAAGGACGACTTCACCTATGTCTCGACCGCCGGCGGCGCCTTCCTCGAATGGATGGAAGGCAAGCCTTTGCCGGGTGTGGAAGCGCTGAAGAAGTAGGCTCTTGGCTGCCGGTGTGACCCACGGCAACGGACCGAGCGAGGCCCTGCTTCGCCACACCGGATTTGTGGCCATCGATCGGTTTGAAACCTACGCGGTTCCACCGGTCGCTATGCTAGAATCTTCCATACAAGATTAGCCTTTCGTCGCATAAACGCAGGTCTAATCGCCGTCGCCGTAACGAAAGTCTAATCTGGGACCAATCCCTGATACCGAGGTTGGACCATGACGAAGTCGCTCAATGCCATTGCCAAGAAGCTTATGGAGCCGGGAAAGGGGATCCTGGCAGCCGACGAATCCGAAGGCACCATTGCCAAGCGCTTTGCCAAGATCAACCTGCCCAACTCGCTGGATCTGCGCCGCGACTATCGCGAAATGCTATTCCGCTCCACCGAAGCGATGACCAACTATATCTCCGGCGTCATCCTCACCGAGGAAACCCTGGAGCAGCATGCCGCCGACGGCACGGCCTTCCGGTCCATCCTGGCCGATGCCGATGTCATTCCGGGCATCAAGGTCGACCGTGGCGCCTTCCCCATGCCCGGCGACAATGGCGAGAAGATCACCGAGGGCCTCGATGGCCTGCGCCAGCGTCTTGAGCGCTATGCCAGCCTCGGCGCCGGCTTTGCCAAGTGGCGCGCCGTCATCACCATCAATGACGTTGCCCCCACCCGCAACAATATCCGCGCCAATGCCCATGCGCTGGCCCGCTACGCCATCCTCTGCCAGGAAGCCGGCATTGTGCCCGTCGTCGAGCCCGAAGTGGTCGGCGATGGCGATCCAGGCAACCATTCAATGGAGCGCTGCGCCCAGGTGACGGGCGACGTGCTGGAAAACACCTTCAAGGAACTGCGCCTCGCGGGCGTCGAACTCTCGGGCATGCTGCTCAAGCCCAATATGGTCCTGCCCGGCATCAATTCGCGCGAGCGCCCCTCCTTCGAGGACGTCGCCCGCCGCACCGTCGAAGTGCTGCGCGAGCATGTCCCGGCCGCCGTGCCCGGCATCGCCTTCCTTTCCGGCGGCCAGACCGATGAGGAAGCCACCGCGCATCTGTCGGCCATGAACCAGATTGCCGGCAAGCCCTGGCCGCTGACCTTCTCCTATGGCCGCGCGCTGCAAAACGTCGCCCTGCGCACCTGGGCCGGCCGTCGCGAGAACTTCCCCCAGGCCCAGGCCGCCTTCACCCACCGCGCCCACATGAACTCGCTGGCCGCCCTGGGCACCTGGACCGGCGAGCTCGACCGCGCCGCCTGACACCGATCTACCTGACGTCCCAACGTCACCACTGATGCGCATCCTCCTCCCGGGGATGCGCATTTTTCTTTGCGCCTGCTGGGGGCTTCGCCTATTGGAAGGCGACCTCTTTGTCGCCAAAATGGCCAGACAAGAAGACGTCTCGCGTCGAGTACCCGGAAGCCATGGCCCCCCAGCTTTATCTGATCACCCCTGCCACCGCCGATCCGGAGACGTTCCCCGCCACGCTGATGGCCGTGCTCAATGCCGCCGCGTTTTCCGCGCTGCTGGTCAGCCGCGGTACGCTCGATGACGCTGCCTATGCCCGGCTCGCCGCGGCCATCATCAATGTCGGTCAGGGCGCGGGCTGCGCCGTGCTGCTTGAGGACGATATCGCGCTGGCAAAGCGCCTCGGCGCGGATGGCGTGCATGTGACGGGCGGCCCCGAGGCCATTGCCGATGCCGTGGCCGCCCTCAAGCCGGCCATGATCGTGGGCGCCGGCAATGTGCATTCCCGCCATGACGCCATGACGGCGGGCGAGATGGACATCGACTATGTCTTCTTCGGGCCGCTCGAGGGCGCCAGCGATCCGCAGGATGCCGACCTCGCCCAGTGGTGGGCGGAAACCTTCGAGGTGCCCGGCGTGCTGAGCCTGCCCGACGCCGCCCCCGGCGCGGCCGATGCACGTGGCGCCGAATTCCTGGCGCTGTCGCACAGCCTGTGGACCGCCGCCTCGCCCGCAGCGGCGATGCGCGCCATCGCCGACGACCTGGGAGTTTCCGCATGATGGCGCGCCTCTTGCTCGCGGCGCTCCTGGCGCTGACCTCCCTCTCGGCCGTGGCGCAGGATGCCACCGACAGCCCGGAAGCCACCGAGAGCCCCGCCGACGCCATTTCCGACGAGATCTTCGGGCCGCGCGTACCGACCGACTATGCCTTCGGCGCCTTCCAGCGCGGCTATTTCCTGACGGCGCTCGAACTGGCACTGCCGCGCGCCGAACAGGGCGACCCGGCCGCCCAGACGCTGATTGCCGAGCTTTATGCCAAGGGCCTGGGCGTCGCCCAGAACGACCAGCGCGCCGCCGGCTGGTACCAGCTTGCCGCCAATGGCGGCGATCGCCTCGCAATGTTCGAACTCGCGCTCTATTACCAGGACGGCATCGGCGTGCCCAAGAACCGCGCCCGCGCCGCCGACCTGTTCCGCCAGGCCGCCGAGGCGGGCTATATCCCGGCCAAGTACAACATGGCGCTGCTCCATGTCGAAGGCGTCCATGCCGCGCCAAGCCTGGTCACCGCCGCAACCCTGATGAAGGAAGCTGCCGATGCCGAGCTGCCCGAGGCGCAGTATGACTATGGCAGCATGCTGATCGAGGGCGCCGGCGTTGCCCCCAATCCCGAGGAAGGCGCCCGCTATATTGCGCTGGCCGCCGAACAGAACCTGATCGCCGCCCAGATCGACTATGCGACGCTGCTCTATCTCGGCCAGGGCGTGGACAGGAATGTGGAGGAAGCGGCGCGCTGGTATGGCATTGCGGCCGAGGCCGGCAATGCCGTGGCGCAGAACCGCTATGCCAAGCTGCTGGCCGTGGGCGAAGGTGTGCCGCTCGATCTCGAGGAGGCCGCGATGTGGCGGGCGCTGTCGCGGCGCCAGGGCCTGTCCGACCCTGCGCTCGACCGGCTGCTGGTCTCCATACCCCAGGCAGACCTCGCCAGCGCCGAGGAGCGAGCGCGCTTCTGGCCCTCCACTCCGCCGCAGATCGAAACCGTGCTTGAGATCCCCAGCGTCGATGCGCCAGCCAGCGACAGCCCTGCTTTGCCTGCCCCCACCGACGCGGGCGAGGCACCAGCCACCGCGCCCGTCGAAGCGCAAGACCCTTGAACCCAAGGGCGTTCTGAGGCAATAAGCCCGCCACGCCCTCAAGCCCAATCAACCTTCGGCCAGCCGCATCCGGCGCGCGTGGCCCGAACCGACAATTTCGCGCACCCGAAAGCATCACCCGCATGGCCAAGATCAACGGCAACGAAATCCGCCCCGGCAATGTCGTCAACCACCAGGACCGGCTCTGGGTCGCGGTCAAGGTCGATCACGTCAAGCCCGGCAAGGGCGGCGCCTATGCCCAGGTCGAACTCAAGGCCATCCTTGGCGGCACCAAGCTCAATGAGCGCTTCCGCTCCGCAGAGACGGTCGAGACCGTCGAGCTCGAATTCCGCGACTTCACCTATCTCTACGAGCAGGGCGACAGCCTGGTCTTCATGGATCAGGACAGCTACGAGCAGGTCGAACTGGCCAAGGACTTTGTCGGCGAGCGCGCCGCATTCCTGCAGGACGGCATGAAGATCACCCTCGAAATGCACGAGGAAACCCCGCTCGGCATCAAGTTCCCGCCCAACGTGATCCTTGAAGTTACCGAGGTCGATCCCGTGCAGAAGGGCCAGAGCGTCTCCAGCCAGTTCAAGCCGGCAATCCTGGCCAATGGCCTCAAGGTCATGGTGCCGCCCTTCATTGCCGTGGGCGAACGCATCGTCGTCGACACCACTGAAGCCACCTATATGCGCCGGGCCGACTGACCATGGCACGTTCTGCAATCCTCAATGTCATGGTCAACGCCGCCATCAAGGCCGGCAAGTCGCTGACCAAGGACTTCAACGAAGTCGAAAACCTGCAGGTCTCCCGCAAGGGCCCCGCCGACTTTGTCTCCAAGGCCGACCTGCGCGCCGAACAGATCGTCTATGACGAACTGCTCAAGGCCCGCCCGACCTATGCCTTCCTGATGGAAGAGGGCGGCGAAGTCGCCGGCACCGATGGACAGCACCGCTGGATCATCGATCCGCTCGACGGCACCACCAATTTCCTGCACTCGATCCCGCTCTTTGCCGTGGCGATTGCTCTCGAACGCGCCAACGAGATCGTCGCCTCGGTGATCTACAATCCCGTGATGGACGAGCTCTATACCGCCGAAAAGGGCGGTGGCACCTGGCTGAACGACCGCAAGCGCCTGCGCGTGGCCGGCCGCAAGTCGCTGGCCGATGCCGTGGTCTGCACCGGCATCAAGACCCAGGGCACGGCCAATGACGGCCTGCAGCTGCGCCAGCTGGCCCATATCAACCCCGCCGTCGCCGGCATCCGCCGCTCGGGCTCGATCTCGGTGGACATGGCCTGGCTGGCCTCGGGCCGCTACGACGCCATCTGGGAAGCCGGCCTCGCCCCCTGGGACGTGGCCCCCGGCCTGCTGATGGTCAAGGAAGCCGGTGGCTTCGTCTCCGACTTCGCCGGCAGCCCCGGCTCGGTGTGGAACGGCCAGGTCGTCGCCGGCAACGAGACATTGCAGGCCGCCCTGCTCAAGCAGCTCAAGCCGATCGCCTAGCCAGAGCGGGTTTGCCGGCAAACCGCAAGAAAACTACAGGCATGCTTGCGGCATGCCTGTAGCAAGCTGGCGCGTGCATGCTGTTCCCGTTAACCTTTTGCATTGCCCCCGTCGTCCGCGCTGACTAGTCTGCAGCCTTGTGATTTGCGCGTGAGGGGCGAGGTTTGAGGCACAGATGACGCAAGGCTACGATCCCTACCACCTCGCCAGTCCTACCGTTTACCTCGTCAAGATCGTGATTTTTCTGGTGTTGGTGGCCCTCGTCGGGGCGATCCTCTTCGCCAACATCGTCACCTTCTTCTGGGCCAATCCGTTCATCAATTCGATGATCTTCCTGGCCCTGTTCATCGGCATTTTCCTCAGCTTCCGCCAGGTTATCCGGCTGTTTCCCGAGGTGAAGTGGGTCAATTCCCTGCAGGAAGGCACCACCACCAACGTGCGTCCGCCCATCCTGCTGGCCCCGGTCGCCGGCATCCTGCGCGAGCGGATCGGCGAGGCAGTCATCACGCCCTCATCCATGCGCTCGATCCTCGATTCGGTGGGCAACCGGCTCGACGAGGCCAAGGACACTTCCCGCTATCTGACGGGCCTGCTGGTGTTTCTGGGCCTCATGGGCACCTTCTACGGCCTGTTGGAAACCGTGAGCTCGGTCGCCGGCGTGATCAATGCGCTGGACGTCACCTCGGCCGACACCACCGCGCTGTTTTCCAACCTCAAGGAAGGCCTCGCCGCGCCACTGGCCGGCATGGGCACGGCCTTCTCGTCATCGCTGTTCGGCCTCGCCGGCTCGCTGGTGCTGGGATTTCTCGATCTCCAGACCAGCCAGGCGCAGAACGCCTTCTACACGGACCTGGAAGACTGGATGACCTCGATGACCGAGCTCGACCACCCGGTCACCGCCATGCAGGTCAATGCCGGCGGCCCCGACATGCAGGCCATGTTCGACAAGCTGGGCGACAGCATGCAGAACCAGAATTCAAGCCAGAACGCCATCCGCGCCATGGCCGAACTGGCGCGCGGCATCGACGGGCTGGTCAAGCATATCCGCACCGAGCAGGACGACCTGCGCCGCCATATCAACGAGCAGGGCGAGACCAACCAGAAGCTGCGCGAACTGATCGACGCCGTGCTGACGCAGGCCGATACCGAGCGGCGGAACTGATCCATGCCGGGAGCCCGTTCCCGCCGGCGTATCGAGGCCAATTACTGGCCCGGCTTCGTCGACGCCCTGTCGAGCCTGCTGCTCGTCATCATCTTCATGCTGAGCCTCTTCATGCTGACCCAGTTCTTCCTGGGCCAGGAAATCCAGGGCCGCGACACCGCGCTTGCCCGGCTCAACAGCCAGATTGCCGAGCTGACCGACCTGCTGCAGCTTGAGCGCGCCAATTCGGACGATCTGTCCAGCCAGATTGCCACCCTGACCGCTACGCTCAGCAGCGCCCAGGCCGACAATGCGAGCCTCTCAAGCCAGCTGGCCGGCGTGGGCGCCGGCCTGGGCGACAAGGACGCGACCATTTCCGGCCTGCAGGATGACCTGCTGTCAGCCCAGGAGCTGTCCGACGAGGCCAATGCCCAGGTCGCGCTGCTCAACCAGCAGCTTGCGGCTTTGCGCACCCAGATCGGCGCCCTCGAAGCGGCGCTCGAAGCCTCCGAGGCGCGCGACACCGAGAGCCGCACCCAGATTGCCGATCTCGGCCGGCGCCTCAACCTGGCCCTGGCGCAACGCGTACAGGACCTGACGCGCTATCGCTCCGACTTCTTCGGCCGCCTGCGCCAGATCCTCGAGGGTCGCGCCGATGTGCGCGTGGTGGGCGACCGCTTCGTCTTCCAGTCAGAGGTCCTGTTCGATCCGGGTCAGGCCGATATTTCGCCCGAGGGCACGCCCGATCTCGACGCCCTGGCCGCCGCCATATTGCAGCTCGAAACCGAGATTCCGCCAGATATCAACTGGGTGCTGCGCATCGACGGCCACACCGATATCCGCCCGATTTCCAACGAGCGCTTCCCCTCCAACTGGGAGCTCTCGGCGGCCCGCGCTATCTCGGTCGCGCGCTATCTCGTCACCAAGGGCGTGTCTCCCAATCGTCTGGTGGCAGCCGGTTTCGGGGAGTTCACTCCGCTCGACCCGGCCGAGAATGACGACGCCTACCGGCGCAACCGCCGCATCGAGTTCAAGCTGACTGAAGGCTGATCGGCTCACACCTCTCCCTTGGGGGAGAGGTCGACCCCTCTTGGGGGCGGGTGAGGGGGCCTTCCCCACGCACCTCACCCAGTAAAGGCCCCCTCACCTGGCGCTGCGCGCCGACCTCTCCCCCAAAGGGAGAGGTAAGGCAAGCACTAGCCCGGCAGGTCATCCAGCCGGAACTGCAGCTTGGCCAGTTCGGCATAGCGCCCGCCCTTGGCGACCAGCTGCTCATGGGTGCCCTGGTCGATGATGCGGCCGCTGTCCAGCACCAGGATCTTGTCGGCATCACGGATGGTCGCGAGGCGGTGGGCAATCACCAGCGTGGTGCGCCCCTCCATCAGATGCTCCAGCGCCACCTGCACCAGCCGCTCGCTCTGCGCGTCGAGCGCACTGGTCGCCTCGTCGAGCAGCAGAATCGGGGCGTTCTTGAGGATGGCGCGGGCGATGGCGAGACGCTGCTTCTGCCCGCCGGACAGCATCACGCCGCGCTCGCCGACCAGCGACTGGTAGCCCAACGGCAGGTCGAGCACGAAGTCATGCACCAGCGCTGCCTTGGCTGCCGCCTCGACCTCGGCATCGCTCGCCTCGGGTTTGCCGAAGCGGATATTCTCGGCAATGGTGCCGGCGAAGATGATCGGCTCCTGCTCGACATAGGCGAAACGCTGGCGCAGATCGCTGAGCCGGACATCGCGGATATCGATGCCGTCGACCAGGATGGCGCCGGCAGTGACATCATAGAAGCGCTGCAGGAGAGACAGCGTGGTCGACTTGCCCGATCCCGAGGCCCCGACCAGGGCAACCGTCTCGCCGCGCCCCACGGTGAAATCGAGCCCGTGCAGCACCGGCTCGGTACCGTTATAGGAAAAATCCACATTGTCGAAGGTGACCGTACCCAGCGCCGGCACCGGCAAAGCCTTGGGCTGCGCGGCCTCGCGGATGGTCGTCTCGGTATCGAGGATTTCCGTCAGCCGCTCGGTTGCGCCGGCCACCGATTGCAGCGTGCCCAGCACTTCGCTGACATTGGTCAGTGCCCCCGAAGCCATCAGCGCATAGACGAGGAACTGCGCCAGCTGCCCGGCCGTGACCGTGCCCTCGAACACCGAGCGGGCACCCCACCAGACGAGGAAGACCAGCGCCGCCGTGCCCAGGAAGATCACCATGCCGACCAGCACCGAGCGGGCCAGCAGCCGCTTGACCTCGGCCCGGTAGCTCGCCTCGCTGCGCTCGTCATACTGGGCGGCCTGGATCGGCTCCTGGGTAAAGGACTTGACCGTGCGCGTGGCGCCCAGCATCTCGGTCGCCATGGCGGAGAGGTCGGCCAGCGCATCCTGGGTCTTGCGCGACATGCCGCGCAGGCGGCGCGCAAAGGTAATGACGGGGAACAGGATAGCCGGCGCCGCGATGACCACGGCCAGGGTCAGAACCGGGCTGGTCAGCAGCATCATGGTCAGCGCGCCGATGATGGTGACCATGGAGCGCAGGGCCAGCGAGAAGCTCGATCCCACCGCGCCGCGGATCATCGCCACGTCGCCATTGAGCCGACTGGTCAGCTCGCCCACGCGATGGGTATCGAAATAGCGCGCGTCGAGGCTCAGCAGATGCGCGAATACCGCCTGGCGCAGATCGGCGAGCACGCGCTCGCCCACCACCGAGATGAAATAGAACCGCGCCCCGCTTGCCACCGCCATGACGGCTGCGACAGCGATGATGATCCAGCCATAGCGGCCGACATTTTCCAGATTCTGCGCGACGAAACCCTGGTCGATGGCACCGCCCAGCAGCGCCGGAATGGCCAGCGACGACACGGTCGAAATCAGCATGAAGGCCACGGTGAGGCCCAGCCGCCATGGATAGCGCAGCATGAAGGGAACGAGCTTGCGCAGGGGCTGCAGCTTGCGCGGGTTGACCACCGGGGTCAGCGCGATTGTTTCGGGATCAGCCTCAACCGGGACGGCCTGGTCTGTCATCGCTCGGTTACGCCATTGTGCTTTGGGTCCGCGACGGGGCTGGACCGCGTTGAGGCTTCGATATAGGCACTAGGCGCTGGAGCGGCAACCGCTTTGTCTGGCGTGAAATTGCCGCGCCCGCGCCCTTGCGGAATGCCCGGCCTTTCTGTATGAAGCCGCCAACACCAGTTTAGATGCTCTCCGGGCGCCACGGCGCCCGTTTGATTTGAGGCGACACCGATGAAGGCAGATACCCATCCGGACTACCACATGATCACCGTGGTAATGACCGACGGCACCAAGTACGAGACCCGTTCGACCTACGGCAAGGCCGGCGATACGCTGCAGCTCGACATCGATCCCAACACGCACCCGGCCTGGACCGGCGGCACGGGCCAGCTGCTCGACCGCGGCGGCCGCGTCTCGCGCTTCAAGGAGCGCTTCAAGGGCCTCGGTCTCTAGGACCAGTCCTGATCGGAATTCGAAGAGCCCGGCCATCGAGCCGGGCTTTTTGTTGTCGCGCGTCGGCAAATTGCCACGACCTCCTCCGTCGACAGGCTCGGGATGAGGTCTACTGGGGGCGAGTAGCGCGTGGTCAAACCACGGATACCTTAGCGCCCGAAGGCCGCCTTGAGCCGCGCCAGCTGGTCGGCGATGCCGTTGGCGGTGCCGGGATCAAGTTCGGGCATCTTGCCGCGTTCCAGCGTGTCGAACTGCATCACCCGGTCGAACAGCCGGTCGCCCTTGTCGATATAGCGACGCAGCGTCTCGGGAAGCTGGTCATAGCCCGGCCCGCCACGTTCCGATGGTGTGGCCGAGAACTTGACCTTCTCCTTCTCGGAGCGGGCATTTTCCTTGGTGATCTCGCCTTCATTGACCGCGCGCTGCAACAGCAGCCAGGAAGCCAGCTGCATCAGGCGTGTGGTCAGGCGCATGGATTCTGTGGCGTAGAGAAACGAGGCTTCGCGCGACAGGATGCGGCTATCGGCGCGGCCCTCGGCATCGAGATAGGTCGCGACCTCCTCGATCAGGCCCATGCCCTCGCGATAGAGCACGTCAAAGCCCCCCGACGCCACGATGCGCGGCCCGATGGCAATCGCCGGTCCCGTTTCTTTCACATCGCTCAAGCCGTGGCTCCTCTCATGCGCGCCATGGTAGGCGCAAACCTGTGGGGCGTCATCCCTCGGGGTCAATCAAGCTGAAAAGAGCTTTAAGAACAGGGCCGTACGATGGCAGCAGACGCCCAAAAAGAAAAAAGAGCGGCACGAAACCGCTCTCGAAGTTAACAGGGAGGCGTCAAACAGAGGGAGAAACCACTCTGCAAAATCCAGAACAATCTGAATAATCCAAGGTTACCGGGAACAGATTAATTGCACGTTAACAGGACTCGATTTCTTAACCCTGCCGATTGCCGAATCGTTGACTGCAAGGACCGCCCGGGTTCACCCCAAACCAGCTTGAATGGTCCTGCGGCACCCGGTGAATGAAACATGAATGCGTCGTTCCAACCTCATGCAGATGCCGTGGTGTCTCATCCCGCCATGGCAGCATGCCAAACGGAAGAGGGAACGATGACCACACTGTCTGCTGGAGCCGCCGCCGGCCTGCTTGTCGCGCTCATGGTGATATCCACCACTGACGGCCACGAGGGCGGTCCCATGCCCGCCGCCAGAAAGGCTGACCGCCTCCTGCACCCGGGAGAGGCGCGCGGCTTCAATCCCCAGCCGGATCCGCCCGTCGAAGCATCTGCTCAGCGCTAGAGCTTGAAGGCCGATTCGGCGGCCTTGCGCGTCGCGTCCCGCGCCGCGATGGCAGCCTTGAGCCGCGCAATCTCGGCCTCCAGCAGGCCGATGCGCTCGGCCAGTTCCTCCACCGACATGGTGTCGATGGACATGCCCACTTCATGGCCTTTGGGCTTTTTGATTTCCTCGTCGAACATGGAAAGCCTCCTTCGCCAGCTTTGCGCACCAGCTTAGCCGCAAAGGCTTGCGGAGCAAATCGGCATCAGCCAGCATGGCGGCATGACCCTGCCCGCAGACATGAATGCCATTGTCATCGCCCGCCCAGGCGGCCCGGAAGAACTGGAACTCCAGCGCTACCCCCTGCCGGTCTGCCGCGATGGAGAGGTGCTGATCCGCATTGCCGCCGCCGGCGTCAACGGCCCCGACCTGGCGCAGCGCCGCGGGCATTACGATCCCCCGCCTGACGCCTCACCCCTGCTGGGGCTGGAAGTGGCCGGTGAAATCGCCGCGCTCGGCCATGGTGTATCCGGCTGGCAAGTGGGCGACCAGGCCATGGCGCTGGCCAATGGCGGTGGCTATGCCGAATATGTCGCCGTGCCGGCCGGGCAGATCCTGCCCGTGCCCGACAACTGGACATTGCGGGAAGCGGCGGCCCTGCCGGAAACCTGGTTTACCGTCACCCAGACCCTGGTGATGCGGGCCGGGCTCGAACCGGGCATGTGGGTTCTGGTGCATGGCGCAGCTGGTGGCATCGGCGGCGCGGCCATCCAGATCGCGACCATATTGGGGGCCAGGGCCATCGCCGTGGTCTCTTCGCCCGCCAAGGCGGACTATGCCCGCCGTCTCGGCGCCATGGCCACCATCGACCATACCAGTGAGGATATCGTCGCTCGTGCCCTTGCGCTGACGGGCGGCACCGGCGTGGACCGCGTCCTCGACATCATCGGCGGGCCCATGGCCGAGCGCAATATTGCCGCCTCTGCGCGGGGCGGCCACATCGTGCAGGTCTCGACGCTCGATGGCGCCTCTGCCAGCATCTCGCTGCGCGCCATCATGGCAAAGCAGCTGACACTGTCGGGCTCGACGCTGCGACCGCAGACGCCGGCCACCAAGGCCGCCATCGCCGACCGCATCCGCGCCGACCTGCTGTCCGCCCTGTCGCGGCCCGGCTTCGTCAAACCGGCCATCACCAGCTTTCCGCTGGAGGCAGCAGCGGAGGCCCACCGCGCCATGGAGGCGCGCAGCCATGTCGGCAAGATCGTGCTGGAGACCGCGTTCGGGGCGGAGCGATAACGGATACGCGGTGAGCAACCACCCACATTGTCATTGCGGATCGGCCCTCAAAGCCATATATTACAGACTGTTCCCCCTCAGCATGAAGCAAAGAGGCGGAGCGGCCCGGTGGAAAACCGGCCGCGCCTGCAGGAGAGATTTACCATGACCCAGCCCCTGTTGATGCCCAAGGCGACCGCTGTCTGGCTCGTCGACAACACTGCGCTGTCGTTCGAGCAGATCGCCGCCTTCTGCACGCTGCACCCCCTTGAAGTCCAGGGTATCGCCGATGGCGATGTCGCCGGCGGCATCATGGGTGCCAATCCGATCCAGAACGGGCAACTGACCCGCGAGGAGATCGAAAAGGCCGAGGCCGACCCCGAATACCGCATGAAGCTGAGCGAGCCCAAGGTTCGCGTCGCCGCGGCCAAGCGCAAGGGCCCGCGCTACACCCCCATTTCGCGCCGCAACGAGCGCCCCAATGCCATCAAGTGGCTGGTGCGCAACCATCCCGAGCTCAAGGACGCCCAGATCATGCGCTTGGTCGGCACCACCAAGTCGACCATCGATTCGGTGCGTGAATCGACCCACTGGAACTCGGCAAACCTGGCCGCCATGGATCCGGTAACGCTGGGCCTCTGCAGCCAGATCGACCTCGACCTCGAGGTCAAGCGCGCCTCCAAGGGCTCGACCGGTCCCGATGAGGCCGAAGAAGGCACCATGCTGATGACGGCGGAGGAAGCCCTGGCCCGCTCCGGTGGCCGCGGCCATGCCGAAGGTGAAGAGAACGAATTCGCCGCCAATGACCACCGCCCCGAGCAGGCACAGGACGATTTCGACGCGGACTCGGTCTTCGCCAAGCTCAAGTCTGTCAAGAGCGATACCGACAACTAGAAACGGCGCCAGCAGGAGCAATCGTTGGAAAACAACCTCCTGCTGGCTATTTTCGTTCTTCTGGCAGCCAGCGTCGCGCTGGTGCCGCTGGCCAAGGCCGCCGGCCTTGGCACCGTCCTGGGCTATCTCGCCGCGGGCGTCCTGATCGGCCCCTATGGTCTGGGCCTGGTTTCCGACAGCGAGCTGATCCACCAGATCGCCGATTTCGGCATCGTCATGATGCTGTTTCTCATCGGCCTGGACCTGCAGCCCACCGAACTCTGGCGCATGCGCAACAAGGTGCTGGGCCTGGGCGTGACCCAGATGCTCGCGACATCGACCATTATCGCACTGGCGCTGCTGGCCACCGGCTTTGCACCCGGCGTCGCCGTGATCATCGGCATGGCCCTGTCCATGTCTTCCACCGCCATTGCCATGCAATCGGCCCAGCAACGCGATATCACCCGCACCGATGCGGGGCGCGCCAGCCTCGCCGTGCTGCTGGTGCAGGATGTATCGGTCATCCCCATCCTGGCGGCCGTGCCCCTGCTCGCCATGTCGATCGTCGCGCTCGACATCGAAGTGGCCGAAGCCGTCGAGGCCATGGCCAATCCGCTCGACTGGATCACCCCGCTCATCATCATCGGCGCCTTCATCGCCGCCGTGGTGGCAGGCCGCTACCTGGTGCGGCCGCTGCTGGGCTTCGTCGCCCGCACGGGCGTGCGCGAGGCCTTCACGGCGCTGGGCCTGGCCATGGTGGCCGGGGCGGCGCTGCTGGCCCAGGCGCAGGGCTTCTCGCCGGCCCTGGGCGCCTTTATCGGTGGGGTACTGCTGGCCGACAGCGAATATCGGCACGAAATCGAGAGCAATCTGGAGCCCTTCAAGGGCCTCCTGCTCGGGCTGTTCTTCATCTCGGTGGGCATGTCGATCGCCTTCGACGTGCTGTGGTCCGAGCCGGTCCGGCTCGTGGCGCTGGTCATCGGCTTCGTCGGCATCAAGATCGCGGTGCTCTTCACCCTCACCAGCATCTTCCGCATGCATCTGGCCGATCGGCTGCTGGTCGCCATCCTGCTGAGCCAGGCCGGCGAATTCGCCTTTGTCATCTTCCAGTTCGCCGAGCGCGCCGGCGCCATGACCAGCCAGGACCATGCCCTGCTGGCCGTGGCGGTGGCGCTGTCGATGGCCACGACGCCGCTTCTGCTGCTGGCCTTCGACCGGCTGGTGGCACCGCGCATCGATGCCCGCAAGCAGGCCAAGGCGCATGACCCGATCGACGAGCACCGCAATATCGTCGTGCTCGGCTATGGCCGCTTCGGCCAGATCATCACCCGCATGCTGCGCAGCCAGGGCTTCGAGATGACGCTGATCGACGATGATCCAGCCCAGATCGAACTGGTGCGCAAATTCGGCGTCAAGGTCTTCTATGGCGACGCATCCCGGCTGGGCCTGCTGCATGCCGCCGGCGTGGCACGGGCCGATCTCGTCGTCATCGCCGTGGGCGGCCATTCGCGCATTCTCGACATTGCGCGGACCCTGCGCCGGCATTTCCCCGATGTCCCGGTCGCCTCGCGCGCCATCGACCGGGGCCATGCCCATGAGCTGATGGCGCTGGGCGTCGAGATCTTCGAGCGCGAGACCTTCCTGTCGGCGGTGAGCCTGGGCGCCAAGGTGCTGACCCAGCTCGGCATCGCGCCTATCGACGCCATGCACATGGCCCAGGCCTTCGAGCGCCACGACAACAAGCTGCTCGAGGAGAGCTTTGCCGTGCGCAACGACGATGCCGCCTATCTGGGAATGGTGCGCGATTCCATGGGGCTGCTCGACGACGCCATGCGCGGCGACAAGCCTACCATTCCAGTTGACATTACAGTCCCGAAGCGTACCGAGTAGTACGACCCTCCCCGGACTGCCCCATGCCCCTTATCGATCCCTATTTCGTCACGGTTGCCGTGATCGCCGTGCTTATCGTTGGCCTCAGCAAGGCCGGCCTGCTCGGCAGCCTCGGCATGGTCGGCGTGCCGCTGCTGACCCTGGTCATGCCCGCCCGCGACGCTGCCGGCATGATGCTGCCGGTGCTGCTGGCCATGGATGCCATTGCCATCTATGCCTATCGCAAGGAGGTGAACTGGAAGATCCTGTGGATCATGCTGCCGGGTGCCGCCATTGGCACCCTTATCGGCTGGGTCCTCTGGGCCTTCGTCTCCGATGCCGCCGTGCTGCTGTTCGTGGGCGTGGTGACGCTGCTGTTCATCCTCGATGCCCTGCTGCCGCTGCGCAAGAAGCTCGAGGGCCTGCCGCCGTCCCGGCCGTGGGGCGCGTTCTGGGGTGGCTTTGCCGGCTTTACCAGCTTCATCAGCCATACCGGCGGCCCGCCCTTCCAGATCTATGTGCTGCCCCAGCGCCTGCCGCCGGCCCACTATTCGGGGACCTCGGCCTTCTTCTTTGCCATCGTCAACTCGGCCAAGCTGATCCCCTATTTCTTCCTGGGGCAGCTCAGCGTCGCCAATCTGACCCTGTCGGCCGCACTGATCCCCGTCGGCATCCTCGGCGTGCTGATCGGCATCTTCATGGTCCGCCGCATCTCGATGGCGCTGTTCTACCGCATCGCCTACTGGCTGGTTTTCCTGCTGGCCCTCAAGCTGATCTGGGACGGCGCCAGGGGCGTCTTCTGGGGGCTTTGAGCCGTCAGGCCCATGCCCGAATGATGGACAATAAAAAAGGGCCGCAGCACATGCTGTGACCCTTTCGTCCCGATTGGGGAATTCTGCGCCGCTTTTATTGGGTCGTCGTCGTAAACTTGTAGATTTCGTCCTTCACTTCGAGCTTCTTGCGCTTCAGCGCCGCTACCGTGAGATCGTCGTACCGGGAACTCTGCATCTCGGTCTGGATCTGGCGGTCCAACTCCTGATGGCGCCGTTCGAGCGCCGCGATATGCCCTTCAGTCGTCATGACAACTCCTTGAAAGCCTAGTGGACGACTCTGATCGTCACAAATAATTCACGACTTGTCGACTGCCTTCCCGGACCCGCTTGAAATCGGGTGCAAAACTTCCCGTGATCGGTTAACCAAGGATGACGGCCGGAGCGTGAAAGGTACGCGGGTAGAGATGCTTTCGCTCACCAAGGAACAGGAAGCCAGCCTGGGTCTGGAACTGGCAACAAAACGCCAGGAACACAGCGATCTCAACGCCGCGATCGATACGCTGACCGAGTCCCATGTCGCCGACCGCATGCTGATTCAGCGCCTCAAGAAGCGCAAGCTGGCGCTCAAGGATCGCATCGTCCAACTCGAGAATATTCTGCTGCCCGATATCATCGCCTGATGGGGTTCGCCACCTTGAGTTGTGGCGAAATCTGGGCTAAATGCGCGCTTTGTGGAGCTTGAGGGACCAAGGCTCTATGCTGACCAAACCGCAAGTCGCCATCGTCATGGGCAGCCAGTCGGACTGGCCGACCATGCGCCTCGCCGCCGAGACGCTCGAAGCGCTCGAAGTCGAATATGAGGCGCGCATCGTCTCCGCCCACCGCACGCCCGAGCGCCTCGTCGAATTTGCCACCAGCGCCCGCGCCGACGGCTTCAAGGTCATCATTGCCGGCGCCGGCGGCGCAGCGCATCTGCCCGGCATGATCGCCGCCATGACCCCGCTGCCGGTCTTCGGCGTGCCGGTCAAATCCAAGGCGCTCAACGGGCAGGATAGCCTGCTCTCCATCGTGCAGATGCCTGGCGGCATTCCGGTCGGCACGCTGGCCATCGGCGAGCCAGGAGCCATCAATGCCGCCCTGATCGCCGCGGCCGTCCTGGCCCTCTCCGACGACGACCTGGCCGACCGTCTCGACTCCTACCGCGCCCGCCAGACCGCCTCCGTCCCGCTTTTTCCCGCAGATACCGAGTAGACCTTGGCTGACGACATTTCTCCGCTGCCGGCCGGCAGCACGATCGGTATTCTCGGTGGTGGCCAGCTGGGCCGCATGCTGTCTCTGGCGGCCAGCAGGCTGGGCATGCGCACCCATATCTTCTGCCCCGACCCCGATAGCCCCGCCTTCGAGGTCACCCCGCACAAGACAGTCGCCGCCTATGACGACGAGGCCGCGCTGGCAGCCTTTGCCGACGCCGTCGATGTCATCACCTATGAATTCGAGAACGTGCCGGCCGCCACCGCCGAATTCCTGGCCGCCCGCAAGCCGCTGCGCCCCGGCGCCAACGCGTTGGCCGTATCGCAGGACCGACTGGCGGAGAAGGGCTTCCTCGCCTCCAAGAACATTCCGGTCGCCCCCTATCGCGCGGTAGAGACGCTGGCCGACCTCGACGCCGCCATGGACGCGCTCGGCCTGCCTGCCGTGCTCAAGACCACCCGGCTGGGCTATGACGGCAAGGGCCAGCGCGTGATCCGCGAGCGCGCCGACGCCGCTGCCGCCTTCGCGGAGCTATCGCCCAAGCCGCTGGTGCTCGAAGCCTTCATTCCCTTCGACAAGGAAATCTCGGTTGTCGTCGCCCGCAATGTCGCCGGCGAAGTGCGCGCCTTCGATGCCGCCGAGAATGTGCATCGCCACCACATCCTCTTCACCAGCACCGTGCCGGCCGATATCGCGCCGGGCCTCGAAAAACACGCCGCCATGCTGGCCAAGGTCATCGTCGTGGCGCTGGACTATGTCGGCGTGCTTGGCGTCGAATTCTTCGTCGTCCCCGGCGAGCGCCCGACCCTGCTGGTCAACGAGATTGCCCCGCGCGTGCACAATTCCGGCCACTGGACGGAGGCGGTCTGTCTCACCGACCAGTTCGAACAGCATATCCGCGCCGTGCTCGGCTGGCCGCTCGGCGACCCCGCCCGCATGGCCGATGTGGTGATGGAAAACCTCGTGGGTGACGAAGTGCTCACCGTCCCCACCGGCCTCGACGGCAACACCCAGCCCCATCTCTACGGCAAGACGGCAGTGCGGGCCGGGCGCAAGATGGGGCACGTCAACCGCATCGTTCGGCGCGGTTGAGGCCAACCCCACCTCTCCCTTTGGGGGAGAGGCGGGAAGCTACCGCGCCAGCCAGGCCTTCATCGCCTCAACGACCGCCGAGGGGTTCTCCATCGTCGGCAGATGTGCGCTGTCGGGAAAGCGCACCAGTTCAGCTCCAGCTATTCCCGCCGCCATCTCCTCGGCCAGTTCGGGCGGGGTCAGCTTGTCGCTCTCGCCCACGCCCACCAGCGTCGGTACCTGGATGTCCCCCAGCGTCGGCCGGGAATCCACGCGGTTCATGATCGCCACCTGCTGGCGCATATAGGCTGCCTGCCCCACCCGCTCGGACATGGCCTGCACGTCGCCGGCGACAGGCGTCCCCATATGCTGGGGCGCGACGAGGCTGCCAAGCAACCCTCGCGATACGCCGATGAACTTTCCCTGCCCCACCATTTCGATGCCCTTGCGCCGCGTCTCCTTGCGCGCATCGTCATCAGCCCGTGCCGAAGTATCGAACAATGCCAGATGCGTTACCCGCTCCGGTGCCTGCCGCATGATCTCGAATGCCACATAGCCGCCCATGGAAAGACCCGCCAGGGCGAATCGGGCCGGCGCCGCTGCCAGCGCCCGTTGCGCCATGGCGCCGATCGAGTCGTCCTGCGTCAGGTCGGCCACGACAGAGCGGGCATCAAGCCCGGCAATGACGTCGCGCCACAGCCGTTCGTCACAGATCAATCCCGGCAGCAGCAGCAGATCGCTTGCCATTCCGGCCCTCCCTTGGCAAAATCACCGGGCTCGACTGTTTCGCTGGAGTGCCGTCAGGGCAAGCCCGGACTGACCAAATCCGCGGTTTTTCTCGTCGGCACAGTGGACAAGCCCGGATAGCTGGGCTATAGAGCGGCCCACGGTGACTGGCTCTGCTGGTCGGCGATGGGGTCTTATGGCTCCAGAGCTCATATCCAAACCCACATGTCTAAGCTTCGAAAGGGCGGTTGACCTTTGCAAGTAGTCGTTCGCGATAATAACGTTGATCAGGCGCTGCGCGCGCTCAAGAAGAAGTTGCAGCGCGAAGGCGTCTTCCGTGAGATGAAGCTGCGCAACTACTACGAGAAGCCCTCTGAGAAGAAGGCTCGTCAGAAGGCCGAGGCCGTTCGTCGTGCCCGCAAGCTGGCGCGCAAGCGTCTGCAGCGCGAGGGTGGCCTGCCTGCCCCGACCGCCACGGCGCGTCCCGGCCAGCCCGGTCGTCCGCCCGCAGCAATGCCGCGCACCTAAGCGCTGGAACAGCAGTTTTGAAAACGCCGTCCTTCGGGGCGGCGTTTTTGTTTGCCGGATCGCTGGCTGCCTAGTCCGCCATCACGCGTTCGAAGAACGGCCTTGCATGGCCCCAGATGCCGCGCCGCCACAGATCGCCATGCCCGGCCCCGGGCTCGATCCACAGCTCATCCTTGTTGGGCGCCAGGGCATGCACCCGCTCGCCATTGCTGACGCCGATGGTCACGTCGCCCGTGCCATGCGCCACCAGCACCGGCTCGGCTACGTCGACGATCCACTCATTGACCGGAAACTGGTCCTGCATCACCCAATGGACCGGCAGATAGGGATAGCGCTCCGCCGCCACCGTCACGGCAGAGAGAAAGGGCGTCTCCAGCAGCAATGCGCTGGCGTCGCGCATGCTCGCCACGAAGCTCGACGGACCCGACCCCAGCGATCGCCCCCAGATCACCAGGGGAAAGCCCTTCGCCGCCGCCCAGTCATAAACGGCGATAGCGTCTTCGAGCATGCCATCCTGGGTGATGGTGCCGGGTGAAGCGGGAAAGCCGCGATAGTCGAAGGCCACAAAGCCATAGCCATCGGCCACGAACTGCTCGTAGCGGATATGCTCCGCGCTGAAGCTGCCCGAATTGCCCTTGTAGTAGACGATCAGCGGCTTGCCTGCCCGCGGCGCCTGATACCAGCCATGGACCGTCCCATCGCCCACCGGGATGGCAATCTCCTCGGCATTGCCCAGCGCGGTGTCGGCCAGGGCCGTGATCGGCCCCTGGGCGTCATACTGCAGGTTGCGCTGGTTGACATACATATAGGTCACCACCCCGGCATAGAGCACGGCAACCAGGATTACGGCACTGACAAGGATACGGCGCAGCAGCTTCACGACGGGGACCTCGGAGAGATTCGACACAAAGCCTACACGAGATGAATGACTTTTCGTCCCCCCGTTGAGGGGCTAGAGCCCTAGAGTTCGTCGATCGTCTGGCGCAGCGCGCGCTCGAACACTTCATCCGGTTGCGCGCCGGACAGGGCATACTTCTCCCCGAAGACGAAGAAGGGCACGCCGCGAATACCCTGCGCGGCCGCGTCATTGGCCAGCTGCTCGGTAATCGCCAGCTCGTTCTCGTCATTCATCGCATCAAGCGCGTCACCGCGATCAAAGCCGTATTCGACCGCGATATCGGCCAGCACATTGTCGTCGTTGACCTGCCGATGCTCGAGGAAATAGGCATTGGCGATGGCATTGGCCAGTTCATGCTGGATACCCAGGGGCCTGGCCAGCCGGGTGATGGTGTGAACCTTCTTGGTCGGGAACATGCGCGGCTGCTGGCTGAGATCGAGATCTATGCCGGCCTTCTTCGCCTCGCTCTCGACGCGCTCCCACATTTCCTTGGGATCGCGGCCATATTTCTCGCGCAGCATATCTGCGACCACAACACCCTCCTCGGGCGTATTGGGATCGAGATAGAAGGGGTGGTTTTCGACGACGACGTCGACATCCTCAGGCAGCGCCGCAATGGCCTTGTCGAGGCGCGCAGAGCCCACCAGGCACCAGGGGCATACCACGTCTGTGAACACGTCGATCTTGAGAACTTTGGTCATGGGACAATCCTGTTTGTCCCTCACATGGCTTGGAAAGGCCCGGCCTGCAAGAACGCACCGCGAGGTAACTAGGCCGCAGCCTGACTATTGGTTACCGCAAAGGGCGGCGACCAGGCCGCAGCAAAGCTCAGTCCGACAAAGGCACTAAAGCCCATCCAGGCAAGGCCCGGCGCCATGACCAGGGCCGCCTTCGCGTCCACGGCAGCCACGCGAACCATGGTTCCCAGGGCCACCACCAGCAGTGCAAAGGCGAATAGCGCCAGCATCAGCGCATCGAGCGGCATGACGAGGAAAGGGAAGGCAATGGTACCGGCCATCAATGCGACCAGCCACCAGCCGGCCACCCGGCCCGTGGCCCCGCGCGATGCCACCATCCAGCGGGAAATACCGAACAGCGGCAGCGCCGCCAGATGTAAAGCCGCCCCGACCCAGCCGGGCAGGCCCAGCGGCGAAAAGAACAGCGGCAGGACACCATTGAGTTCGGCAATGCCATTGGCAATGACGAATACCGCCAGCGGCAGCGCAGCGCTCAGAACGAGACCAAGAGCATTGTGCCGGTCCGCATCGAGAACCGAAAGATACTGCTTCGATATTGCCCTGCTGGTGGCCATTACCGGCTCCCGCTCTTGCCATTGACTGGCAAATCAATGGCCTTGGTGGAAAAGGGTTCCGTTAACGTCAATCACGCTCTGCTGTGCGGGCGGCGTGTTCTAGGCTAGAACCGCGCCAAAGGATGCCCACCATGACCGACTTTGCCGAACGCCTCGAGGCGCTGGAAACCCGCATTGCCTTCCAGGATCAGACCATCGAGGAACTCAATGCCACCATCACCGCGCAGTGGCGGCAGATCGACCTGCTGACCCGCAAACTCGAAACGGTCGAGCAGCAGGTGCGCAGCGGCGTGCATATCGCCGATCCCAGCACCGAACCGCCACCGCCGCACTACTGAAACAAAAAAGGCCCGCCGAAGCGGGCCTTTCGAAGTCTTGCCGGGCTAGTGCCCCAGCGCCTTGACGATCTCCTCGGTCATCTTCTTGGCATCGCCGAACAGCATCATCGTGTTGTCGCGGTAGAACAGCTCGTTCTGCACGCCGGCATAGCCGGCGGCCATGCCGCGCTTGATGAACAGGACCGTGCCCGCATCCTCGACATTGAGCACGGGCATGCCATAGATGGGCGAGGTCTTGTCGGTCTTGGCCGAGGGGTTGGTCACGTCATTGGCGCCGATGACGAAGGCAACGTCGGACTGGGCGAATTCCGAGTTGATGTCCTCGAGCTCGAACACTTCGTCATAGGGCACATTGGCTTCCGCCAGTAGCACGTTCATGTGGCCCGGCATGCGACCCGCCACCGGATGGATGGCATATTTGACCGTGACGCCTTCCGCCTTGAGCAGATCGGCCATTTCACGCAGGGCGTGCTGGGCCTGCGCCACTGCCATGCCATAACCGGGCACGATGATGACCTTGCTCGCATTCTTCATCAGGAAGGCCGCATCATCGGCCGCACCCTGCTTGACCGGACGATCGTCCTCGCCAGCTGCAGCCGCCGAAGCGCTGTCGCCGCCAAAGCCGCCCAGGATCACCGAGATGAAGCTGCGGTTCATGGCCTTGCACATGATGTAGCTGAGGATCGCGCCGGACGAGCCCACCAGGGCGCCGGTAATGATCAGCGCCGTATTGCCCAGCGTGAAACCAATGCCCGCCGCCGCCCAGCCCGAATAGGAATTGAGCATGGAGACAACCACCGGCATGTCGGCGCCGCCGATCGGGATGATCATCAGCCCGCCCAACGCCAGCGCCAGCAGGGTGATGGCCCAGAACAGCCAGGGGTCGGCCGATACGGTGAAAGCCCAGACCAGCAGCACGATGGCCACGCCCATCACGATATGGATGGCATGGCGCGCCGGCAGCAGGATCGGCTTGCCGCTCATATTGCCGTTGAGCTTGGCAAAAGCGATGACCGAGCCGGTGAAGGTGAAGGCGCCAATGGCCGTACCAATGCTCATCTCGATCAGCGCCTGGGCATGGATGTCGCCCGGAATGCCAATGCCGAAGGCCTCGGGGGCATAGAGCGCCGCCGCCGCCACGAACACTGCCGCAAGGCCGACCAGCGAGTGGAAAGCCGCAACGAGCTGGGGCATGTCGGTCATCTTGACCGTGCGGGCCATATAAGCGCCGATGCCGCCACCAAGGCCGATGCCGCCGATGATCAGCACCCAGCTGACCCAGTCCGACGGCGCCGCGACCGCCAGCGTGGTGACGATGGCAATGCCCATGCCCACCATGCCGAACGTATTACCCTGGCGGGAGGATCTGGGGCTGGAGAGCCCGCGCAGGGCGAGAATGAACAGCACGCCCGAGACGAGATAGAGAAGGGCTGCAATATCTGCAGAGATCATCGGCTCAACCCTTCTTCTTGTACATGGCCAGCATGCGCTGGGTGACGAGGAACCCGCCAAAGATGTTCACGCTGGCAAAGACCAGGGCGATGAAACCGAAGGCCTTGGAAACCCAGTTGCCGTCGGCCGCCAGCTGCACGCCCACGGCGAGCAGGGCACCCACCACGATCACCGAGGAGATCGCATTGGTGACGCTCATCAGCGGGGTATGCAGCGCCGGGGTCACCGACCACACCACGAAATAGCCCACGAAAATGGCCAGCACGAAGATGGCTAGGCGGAAGGTGAAGGGGTCGATCGCCCCGCCAATGGCCGCATGTGCCGCCGCGGCGATCACATCGGCGGTCTGTTCTGCCGTCGCTTCCATTTACTTGGCTCCCTTGGGTGCTGCAGGCTTTTTGGCGGCGGCAGGCTTCTTTTCTGCTGCCGGTTTGCTGGCAACAGGCTTGGCTTCTGCTGGCGCTTTGCTTGCTTCAGGCTTGGCGGTTGCTGCCGGTTTGGCGGCGGATGGCTTCTTCACTGCTGCCGGCTTCTTGACCGGGGATGACGCGGCCTTGGCCGCCGTGTCCATGACCGCGGTCGCCTTCCTGGTGGCAGCACGCTTGGCCGGCGTCGCAGGGGCTTCGGCAGCCGCGGGAACGGACTGTTCAACACCTTCGGCGGCCTTGTTGGGCGTGTCGGCCATTGCGGCTATGACGGCAGGCTTGGCCGCGGCTGCCTTCTTGGCCGGCGCGGCCTTGGTCGCACCCGTCTTGGCCGGCGTGGCCTTGGCTTCGACAGTCTTGGCCGCAGCCTTCGGCGCCGCCTTGGCGACGGCAACCGGCTTGGCCTCGACGGCGGGAGCCGCGAAGTTCGGATGCACCACCTGGCCGTCGCGCGTCAGCACGGTCGCCTTGACCAGCTCGTCATCCCAGTTGATGGCGAGCTTCTTTTCCTTGGCGTCGATCAACGTCGTAACGAAAGCCAGGAGGTTGCGCGCATAGAGCTGGCTGGCCGTGGTCGGGATGCGACCCTGCACATTGGTGTAGCCGATGATCTTGACGCCGTTATGCTCGATGACCTTGCCGGGCACCGTGAGCTCGACATTGCCGCCGCGCTCGGCAGCCAGATCGACGATCACCGAACCGGGCGCCATCGACTCGACCATCGCTTTGGTGATCAGCCGCGGCGCCGGACGCCCCGGGATCAGCGCGGTGGTGATGACAATGTCCTGCTTGGCGATATGGGTTGCGGTGAGCTCGGCCTGCTTGGCCTGGTATTCGGCGCTCATCTGCTTGGCATAGCCGCCGGCCGTTTCGGCCTGCTTGAATTCGTCGTCCTCGACGGCAATGAACTTGCCGCCCAATGACTCGACCTGTTCCTTGGCGGCGGGACGCACGTCGGTCGCCGACACCACGGCGCCGAGGCGCTTGGCGGTGGCAATGGCCTGGAGGCCAGCAACGCCCGCGCCCATGACGAAGGCCTTGGCCGGACGCACCGTGCCGGCGGCCGTCATCATCATCGGCAGGGCGCGGTCGAATTCCGCCGCCGCCTCGATGACACCCTGATAGCCGGCAAGATTGGCCTGGCTGGAGAGGATATCCATCACCTGCGCACGGGTGATGCGCGGCATGAATTCCATGCTGACAGCGGTGACACCGGCCTTGGCGAGCGCCGCCACATCCTTGTCATTGCCATAGGGATCCAGCGCACCGATCACCAGCGCGCCCTTGGCGACACCACCGAGCGAAGCCGCCGTCGGCCGCCGCACGGTCAAGACGACCTCGGCACCCTTGAGCGCCGCATCGGCGCTGGCCGCAATCGTGGCGCCGGCCGCCGTGTATTCCTTGTCGAGGATGCGAGAGCCGAGCCCGGCACCTTTTTCCACCGCAACGCTGGCGCCGAGCGCAATCAGCTTGCCGACCGTTTCGGGGGTGGCCGCAACGCGGTTTTCTCCCTCGACACGTTCGCGGACGATCGCAATTTTCATGAATGTCTCCTGCCCGCCTGCCCGACGGACAGGCTCGGTTCAAATGCCTGTATGCGCTGGATGATCAGGGATTGATCAGAAAATAGAGGATGACCACGGAGACAGCCAGAGCGATGATGCTCCACTTCACGGCAGTGAGGAAGCCGTTGTAGGTGGCTTCGTGCTGGGCATAATCCATCGGCGATTCAACCTGCAATTCTGCGTGGTGTTCGGGGCGGTGCTTAGTGGCCATGTCGTCCTCGTTAGTCCAGTCGTCATAAAGTCTGAGAGCCGAAAGTCGCGCCCCTCAGGGTGAGGTCGCTTCCAGCTCGTCGATCAGCCCCTCGATCATGGAAAGGCCAAGCGACCAGAATTGGGGGTCCTTGGCGTCCAGTCCGAACGGCGCCAACAGCTCGGAATGGTGCTTGCTTCCCCCGGCCTTGAGCAGCTCGAAATAGCGCTCCGCAAAGCCCTCATTGGCTTTCTCATACTGTGCGTAGAGCGAGTTCACAAGACAGTCGCCGAAGGCATAGGCATAGACATAGAAGGGCGAGTGGATGAAGTGCGGGATATAGGCCCAGAAGATGTCATAGCCTTCATTGGCGATGATCGCGTCACCCAGCGATTCCTGCTGCACATCGAGCCAGATCTGGTTGATCTCTTCGGTCTTTAGCTCGCCCTGCCGGCGTGCCGTGTGGACCCGCCGCTCGAAGGTGTAGAACGCGATCTGCCGCACCACCGTATTGAGCATGTCCTCGACCTTGCTCGACAGCAGGGCAAAGCGCTGCCGGGGATCAGTGGTATTGTTGAGCAGGTGCCGGAAGGTCAGCATCTCGCCGAAGACCGATGCCGTCTCGGCCAGCGTCAGCGGCGTATTGGCCAGGATCGGCCCCTGCGCCGCCGCCAGCCGCTGATGCACGCCATGGCCCAGCTCATGCGCCAGCGTCATGATATCGCGCGAGCGCCCGAGATAGTTGAGCATCAGATAGGGATGCGCGCTCGGCACGGTGGGGTGGGCAAAGGCGCCTGACAGCTTGCCGTCGCCGGTCGGCGCATCGATCCAGCCGCTGTCGAAGAATGGCGCGGCCACTTCCGCCAGCTGCGGCGAGAACTTGCCATAGGCCTCCATCACGGTCGACTTGGCGCTCTCCCAGTCCCAGGTCCGCTCGTCGCTGGTGGGCAGCGGCGCATTGCGGTCCCAGGCATTGAGCTTGTCCTTGCCGAACCACTTGGCCTTCATCCGGTAGTAGCGGTGGCTGAGCCGCGGATAGGCTGCCTGTACCGCCTCCTGCAGCGCATCGACCACTTCGCGCTCGACCGAATTGGCCATGTGGCGGCTGTCGGCAATGTCCTGATAGCCACGCCAGCGGTCGGAGATTTCCTTGTCCTTGGCCAGCACATTGGTGATGTGGGTGAAAAGACGGCTATTGGCCTTGAGCGTCTTGCCCAGCGCCTTGAACGCTGCTTCGCGCTTGGTCTCGTCTTTCTCGGACAGCAGATGGAGCGTGGACTCCATGTTGAGCGTCTCGCCATCAACCTCGAATTCGAGGCTGCTGAGCGTCTCGTCGAACAGCCTGTTCCAGGCCGAATAGGCCGTGGTCGACTTGTCGTGGAACAACTCTTCAAGCTTGTCATCGAGTTGATAGGGCTTGGCCTTGCGCAGCTCGGCAAACCAGGTGCGATAGCGCGCCAGTTCCGCATCGCCGGCAAAGGCTGCTTCGAGGTCGGCATCCTCGATGCGGTTCAGTTCCAGTTCGAAAAACAGGGTTCGGGTCGAGAGGTTGGTCAGCGCCTCATTGGTATCGCCCATGAACTTGGCGCGGTCCGGATCTGTCGATTTCTGCGCATATTGCAGGAAGGCAAACGAGCCGATACGGCCACTGAGATCGCCCAGCGCCTCACTGTCCTTGATCGCCGCGATCAGCTTGCCGGCCTTGGTCAGCTCGACCAGCTTGCCCTTGTAGGTCGCCTCGAACGTCGCGGCGTCGGCCTTGGCCTTTTCAAGGTCCGCCTTGAACTCGGCGCTGTCACGACCGGGATAGAGATCGGACAGGTCCCATACCGGCAGGTTGCCGAGCTGGTTGTGGCCTTTCTGGGCGGCGGCGGTCATGGCTGTTCTCCGGCTGGTCCAATTGCGGGCGGACCTTAGCCAGCGGGACCCGCGCTGTGAAGGGCGGGTCCGACAATTCCATCGCGCTGCGACAAGCCGCCTGGGGCTTTATTGCGTCGGCATCTCCGCCACCGGCGTCTGGTTGGCGGCCGGGGTCACCGATCCCATACGCGCGCTGCCCATCATCACCAGGGTGCCCACAGCCAGGGCACCAATGATCCAGAGGGCCCCCGCCAGCAGCGAAAAGCCCTCCATGAATTCCAGTCCAGTATAACCGCGATGTTCCATGGCATCCTCCTGCCACAGCAACACCGGATCGGGCATTTCGGTTGCCTGGCTCAGTCTCGCCGCGCCGCCCCGGCCAGTGCGGCGACCAGCATGTCGATGAAGTGGCGGACCTTGCCCTCCAGATGCCGTCGATGGGGATAGAGCGCTACGATCGATACCGTGCCTGCATTGACCGATGGCAGCAGCAAGCGCAGGCGCCCCGCCTGCACATCGTCATCGACCAGAAAGCCCGGCAACAGGCCGATCCCCATCCCGGCCAGCGCCGCATCCCGCAAGGCCTCGCCGCTATCGAGCCGAAGTCGGCTGCGTCCCTGCGCAACCACGCTGGTGCCATCCGCCTCCTGCAGGTGCCAGGTCATCCGCTCGTTGCTTCTGGCATGGAAGAGCAGATCATGTCTGGTCAGGTGTTCGGTCGAGGCAGGCTGGCCGCGCCGATCCAGATAGGCAGGGGAGGCACAGAGCCGGACCGGGTCGCGCAGGATGACGCGGGAAATCAGGCCTGGACTCGGATCGGTGACGCCGATGCGAATGGCCAGGTCAAACCCGTCCTCGACAATGCCAGCGACATGGTCGGAAAAACTCATCTCGACCTGCATACCTGGCCATGCCTCGAGATAGTGGCGCACGACGGGCAATACCAGCCGGCGTCCGAAGGCATCGGCTACGGTGACACGCAACACGCCGCGCGGTTGCCCGGACGCCGGCCCGATGCTCCGCTCTGCAGCGTCCATCGCCTCCCGAATGCCCTGCCCTGCGGCATAGAGGCTGCGACCATCATCGGTCAGGCTCAATGCGCGTGTCGTGCGGTTCAACAGGCGGGTGGCGAACCGCGTCTCGAGCCTTGCGACCGCCTTGCCGGCGGCCGAGCGCGAGAGACCCAGCGCCCTGCCCCCGGCGACGAAACTGCCGCTGTCCAGAACAGACATGAAGATCAGGATGTCGTTGACGTCGGAGCTGTTCATGGTCCCGATTGACGAATCTTGGTCGCCGCTAACGGGACGCCTGTTCGCCCAAGAAATCAATACATGGACTCAGATGGCGACGCCCAGTGGCGCCGCCGATGCAACCAGAGGACAGAACCATGAACCCGATAGCCCGCATCAACCCCACAACCTTGCCCGATGCCGCGAGCGCCGGTTACGCCCAGATATCGGTAGTCCCGCCCGGACCGCTGGCATTCGTATCCGGACAGGTGGCATGGCGGCGCATGGGGGGCGCAAAGCCCGGCACCCTGTCCGAGCAGACCGATACCGTGATCGAAAACCTGTCCGCCGCTCTTGAGGCCCTGGCCGCCCGCCCCAGCGACATTGTCCAGTTGCGCATCTACCTGACGGACCTGCGCGCCGAGACGCAGGACATCGTCATGGGCAAGCTTGCGGCATTTCTGGATGGTACCCTGCCCAGCCTCACCGGCGTCGGCGTCGTCAACCTTGCCGCGCCCGACCTGCAGATCGAGATCGAGATGGTGGTCCGTATTCCAGATTGACGCGACGGGCGGCGGCGGCATTGACGCTGTCGCCCGGCCATCCAAATGCCCATGCTTAATCGCCCCTTAACTCCCTCCGCCCATCTTGTTCCCAAAACGGCACACGATTCGATGCCGCATCAAGAAGACTGGAGCCTGGATGACGCGTGTTCTCGTAGTTGATGATGATCCGGTTCAGCTGCGCCTCACGGCCGAGGTCGCCAACCGGGCCGGCTTCAAGCCGCTGACCGCGACCGGCGGCGAGCAGGCGCTCGCCATCCTGCGCGATGACCGCAATATCGGCGCCATGATCCTCGACCTCGTCATGCCCGACCTCGACGGCATGGGCGTGATGGACGCCATGCGCCGCGAAGGACTGACCACGCCGGTCATCATCCAGACTGCCAATGCCTCGCTCGAAACGGTCATCTCGGCCATGCGCAATGGCGCCGCCGACTATTTCGTCAAGCCCGTGGCGCCCGAGCGGCTGGTCATCTCGCTGCGCAATGCGATGAAGCTCGACGCGCTCGAGGCCGCCATCCGCTCCGAACGTGCCCGCAAGAGCGGCACCTTTACCAGCGCCGACATGATCGCCAAGGCGCCGCCCATGGCGCGCGTCCTGACGCTCTGCGCCAAGGCCGGCAAATCCAATATCCCGGTGCTGGTCGAGGGCGAGACCGGCGTCGGCAAGGAGCTGATCGCCCGCATCATCCAGGGCAGCGGTGACCGCGCCGGCAAGCCCTTCATCACCGTCAACTGCGGCGCCATCCCGCCCAACCTGGTCGAGTCGGTGCTGTTCGGCCACAAGAAGGGCGCCTTTACCGGCGCCGTGGCGGACCAGCAGGGCAAGTTTGCCGATGCCCATGGCGGCACGCTGTTTCTCGATGAGGTGGGTGAGCTGCCGCTCGACACCCAGGTCAAGCTGCTCCGCGTGCTGCAGGAGGGCGAGATCGAGCCCATCGGCGCGACCCGCCCCGAGCGGGTCAATGTCCGCGTCATCTCGGCGACCAATCGGCGCCTGCTGAACCTGGCCAAATCCGGCGAATTCCGCGAAGACCTCTACTACCGGCTCAACGTCTTTCCCATCTACGTGCCGCCGCTGCGCGAGCGCATGGAAGATGTCCCGGCGCTGGTCGCCATGTTCATCGCGCGGTTCAGCGCCGAGGCGGGCAAGCGCATCCTGGGCATTTCCCCGCCCGCCCTCGACCTGCTGCTGTCCTATGACTGGCCGGGCAATATCCGCCAGCTGGAAAACGCGGTCTACCGCGCCATCGTGCTGACCGATGGCGCCTTCCTCGAAACCGTCGACTTCCCGCAGATCTTCTCCCAGACCGCCGGTCGCGACCAGGCGGTCAGGGCCATCGAGGCCGTGCCGGTGCCGGCTGCCCCGACCCATATCGACATCGCCTCCGCCCGCCAGCGCGCCATCTTCGACATGCCCGCCCCGGCGCCCGACCGCTTCCTCGCGCCGACCGGGGAAATCGCAGCCCTATCCGACATCGAACGCGCCGCAATCGTCTTCGCGATCGAGCATCATGGCGGCCGCATGTCGCGGGTTGCCCGCGCGCTCAAGATCGGCCGCTCGACGCTCTACCGCAAGCTGCACGAATATGGCCTCGCCGACGAGCTGATCAACGACGCCGCCTGAGACCGTAGCATCCATCTGACGGCGCCGGAGAATCGGCTAATGTTCCCCGCCAGGGGGACATGACATGACGGCGCTGATCGAGGCACGGGGCGTTTCCAAGCGCTTCCGGCAGCACAAGAGGTTTCCCGGCCTGCTGGGTGCCCTCAAGACACTGGTGACCACCGAATATACCGAAGTCGCCGCCGTCTCCGATGTCAGCTTCGACATCGCGGCCGGCGAGGCCGTCGGCTATCTCGGCCCCAATGGCGCCGGCAAATCCACCATGATCAAGATGATGACCGGCATCCTGGTGCCCAGCGCCGGGACGCTTTCCGTGCTTGGCCGTACGCCGCATCAGGAGCGCATGGCCAATGCGCGCCAGATCGGCGTGGTCTTCGGCCAGCGCAGCCAGCTCTGGTGGGACCTGCCGGTGGTCGACAGCTTCACCCTGCACCAGCGCATCTACGACATTCCCGCCGCGCGCTATGCCGACAATCTCAAGCGCTTCAGCGACCTGCTCGACCTGACGCCCTTCCTCGATCGCGCCGTGCGCCAGCTCAGCCTGGGCCAGCGCATGCGCGCCGAAATCGTCATGTCCCTGCTGCATGATCCCAAGATCCTGTTTCTCGACGAACCCACCATCGGGCTGGATGTGGTAGCCAAGGATGCGGTGCGGCGCTTTCTCGCCGAGATCAACCGCGAACGCGGCGTCACCATCATCCTCACGACCCATGACCTGCAGGATATCGAGACCATCTGTCCCCGCCTCATCATGGTGGATCACAGCCAGCTGATCTTTGACGGCGAACTTGGGCGGCTACGCGCCGCGCTGGGCTCTGCCCGCCGGCTGACGCTGGAATTTGCCACCGATCCAGGCCCGCTGCCGCTCGGCACCGCGACGCTCACCAGCGATGAAGGCCTGCTCAAGCACTATCTGCTCGAACGCGAGGACGTGTCGCTCGTGCAGGTGCTGAGCGAAGTGGGCAGCGAGCGTGGCCTCAAGGACGTGGCGCTGCACGAGCCCGATATCGAAGAGGTCATCCGCACCTTCTACCAGCGCCGCAACGCGGCCGCGGCCGCCCAATGATCGCCTATGCCGCCTTTGCCCGCAGCGGCTTTCTCACTAGCCTCGCCTATCGCAACGAGGTCTGGGCCAATATTTTCGGCAAGCTGGTGCAGGTCTTTGCCCGTGTCGCCATCTGGCTGGCGGTCTATGCCGGCGTCACCGCCGTCGACGGCATAAGCATCAGCGACATGATCACCTATGCCCTGCTGGGCGGCGTGGTCATGGGCGCCACGCGCTATGATCGCATCGTCCGTCAGGTCGGCAACGCGCTCAAGACGGGCGATGTGGCGATCTGGCTGCTCAAGCCGGTGCACTACCCGCTCTACCTGCTGGCCATCGAAGCCGGCATGTCCGCCTACACCTTCCTGCTGGCCGTCGTGCCCACCATCGCCATCGTCGCGCTGATCTACGGCATGCAGCCGCCGGCCAGCCTGTTGCATGGCCTCATGTTTGTCGGCTTCTGCGCGCTGAGTTTCATCATCCACTTTCTCTGCGCCGCGATCTTCGGCGTACTGGCCTTCTGGCTGATGACGGTCTTCTCGCTGGAATGGCTGCTGCAGAGCCTGATCTCGCTGCTGTCGGGCCTGCTCATACCCTTCTGGTTCTTCCCCGAGCCCTTCGGCACCATTGCCAGCCACCAGCCGCTCGCCTGGCTGGTCTACTACCCATCCGCGGTGTGGCTGGGTCGCCTGGATATGGGTGCGACGCTGCTCTATTTCGGCATCGGGTTGGGATGGGCCGGCCTGCTTGCCACCGTGCTGGCCCTGCTCTGGCATCGTGCCTCCTCGCGCATCACCGTGCAGGGAGGGTGAACCATGCTGCATCGCCTCGGCATCCTGCCGCTGCTGGTCAAGATGTTCATCAAGTCGCAGATGGAGTATCGCGGCGCCTTCTGGCTCGATCGGCTGGCGCAGATCATTTCCTATGGCGCCGTCCTGCTCGGCATGTGGATATTGCTGCAAAAGTTCGAATTGCTCGGGGGGTGGAACTGGCCGCAACTCGCGCTGCTGTTTTCCTTCCAGCTGCTCGCCTATTCCCTGGGGGCTTCGGTGAGCTTCACCCAGTTGCGCGATCTCGAGGAACTGGTGCGCCTGGGCACGCTCGATGCCCTGCTCACCAAACCGGTCAATACCTGGGCCTATCTGATCTTTTCCGGCCTCAATATCGGCTATGCCGGCCACATCATCCTCGCCGTTCCCGTGCTGATCTGGGCCCTGCTGGCTGCGCAGGTGGAATGGTCCATCGGCAATGCCCTATTCTTTGCCGGCAGCCTGCTCAGTGCCACCCTGGTGACCGGCGCGGTGATCACCATGATCGGCGCCACGGCGCTGATCTGGGTCCGATCCAATCACCTGTTTGCCATCTTCTTCGGCTTCTGGGAGCTGACGCGCTATCCGCTCAACATCTTCCCCGGCGGCATTCAGGTGGTGATGCTCACCGTGGTGCCGCTCGCCTATATCAGCGCGGTGCCGGTGGCCGTGCTGCTGGGCAAGCCCGTGCCCCTGCTCGGCGACCTTGCAGCGCCAGCCGCCCTGCTGGCAGGACCGCTGCTCGTGCTGCTCGCCGTCGCCCATTGGCGCTATGCCCTCAGCCGCTATCAGGGCGCCGGCGGCTGACCGGGATCGTCACGGAGATTTTCGGTTTCCTAAGATTGTGCATCCGCCCCTTGCCCGCCTCGGGACGGCCCACTAGCCTCCTGCGCGGAGGAGACGACGCATGGCCCGGCAATCCCATTTCGTGGTCGTCGGCGGGGGCACCGCCGGCTGGATCGCGGCTTTCATCATTCAGGATTCGGCACGCCGCAAGGGCATCAACGCCCGCATCAGCGTCATCGAGCCATCCAGCATCCCCACGGTGGGCGTGGGTGAGGCGACCACCGCCGCGTTTCGCGTCCTGCTCAAGCATTTCGGCATCGACGAATTCGAGTTCTTCCGCAAGACCGAGGCGACGTTCAAGCTGGGCATCCGGCACGAGGACTGGCGCCGCAAGGGATACAGATATTACGGCCCGATCGACGACCCGCACCAGGTCATCCAGGCGCCGCCCGGCGCGCCGTCGGATTATCTCAATGTCTACGCCATTGCCGCTGGCCGGCCGATCACCGACATGCACCTGTTCGGGCCTCTGCTCGAGCAGAAGAAGGCGCCCTATGCCCGCAAGGCGGATGGCTCGCTGATCCCGCTCGGCCCCTTCCACCACGCCTACCATTTCGACCAGGCCAAGGTCGGCCGGTTCTTCGCGAGCAAGTCAAAGGGCGTCGACATCATCGACGCCGTGGTCTCGGGCGTGCATCGCAGTCCGCAGACCGGCGACATCACCGCGCTCGAACTCGACAATGGCCAGAAGCTGGACGCCGATTTCTTCATCGACGCCACTGGCTTTCGCAAGCAGCTGATCGTCAAGGAAATGCAGGCGCCGTGGATTTCCTATGCCCATGAACTGCCGGTCAACCGCGCACTGCCGTTCTGGCTCGATATCAAGCCGGGCGAGGAAATCGCCAACTACACCCGCGCCTGGGCCCAGGATGCCGGCTGGATGTGGCAGATCCCGACCCAGACCCGCTATGGTTGCGGCTATGTCTATTCCGACGAATTCTGCACGCTCGAACAGGCCAAGGCCGAGGTCGAACGGGTGCTTGGCCGCGAGATCGAGGTGCGCAGCGACATCCGCTTCCAGATCGGCCGGCTGGAAAACGCCTGGGTCGGCAATGTCTTAGCGGTGGGGCTGAGTTCGAGCTTTCTCGAACCGCTGGAATCCACCTCGATCCATGGCACCATCGTGCAGATGATGCTGTTCGCCGACCGTCATCTAAAGCACCCCGCCGATATGACGCCCGCCGACCGCGACGACTACAACACCCGCGTCGGCCGCCAGGTCGATGACTTCCGCACCTTCGTCAATACGCACTACATGGTCGAGCGCGACGACACGCCCTTCTGGCGCGAAGTGCGCGCCAACCGCATCCATCCCGAAACCCGGGAGCGCCTGGCCTATTGGAAAAGCCACATGCCCCGGCATGAGCATTTCCCCGACACGCTGTTCGGCCTCCCCCATATCCAGACCCAGTTGCATTACCCGGTGCTGGCCGGGCTTGGCCTGCTCGACCCGGCCCTGGCCCGCAAGGAAATGGACCGCGATCCCAAGCTGCGCCAATTCGCCCGTGAGGCCTATGACAGCCTCGCCCGAGAGTATCGGGCAGCTGCCCAGCAGGCCCTGGGACACGCCGAATTCCTCGAGACGGTCCGCGCCATGGCTTAACCCGGCACGCGCGCTCAACTTTTCCGGTCGCGCGGCAATATTCGGGGTTGCGCAAAGCAGTGGCACAGATGAAAACGGGTAGCCGCTCTCTCCCAGGGTCGCGCTGCCCACAATCCATCATCGGAAGGTCACCGCCGCGATAATGACGCCACCCGTCTTGCTCACGCTTGTTTTGCTCTTGCCGTTCGTAGCCAGCCTGCTGGCTGCCGTCCTGCCCTCGAATGCACGCAATGCGGAAGCCTGGTTGGCCGGATCGATCGCCGTGACGGGCTTTGCAGCCATGATGTGGCTGTTTCCCCATATCGCCAATGGCGGCATCGTGCGTCAGGAGATTGCCTGGATCCCAGCGCTCGGGCTGAACCTCGTGCTGCGGCTCGATGGCTTTTCCTGGCTGTTTGGCGTGCTGGTGACCGGTGTCGGGTTTCTGGTCGTGCTCTATGCGCGCTACTACATGTCGCCCAAGGACCCGGTGCCGCGCTTTTTTGCCTTCTTCCTGGCTTTCATGGGCTCGATGCTGGGCCTGGTCATGTCCGGCAACATCATCCAGCTGGTGGTGTTCTGGGAGCTGACCTCGATCACCTCCTTCCTGCTGATCGGCTACTGGTTTCACCTGGCGCAGGCCCGCGATGGCGCGCGCATGGCGCTCACCGTGACCGGCCTGGGCGGGCTCGGCCTGCTCGTCGGCATGCTGATCATCGGCCACATCGTGGGCAGCTACGACCTCGACGTGGTGCTGACCTCCGGCGATACTATCCGCGAGCACGCGCTCTATCTGCCCGCGCTGCTGCTGATCCTGCTCGGCGCCCTGACCAAGAGCGCGCAGTTCCCCTTCCATTTCTGGCTGCCCCACGCCATGGCGGCGCCTACCCCGGTTTCGGCTTATCTGCACTCTGCCACCATGGTGAAGGCCGGCGTCTTTCTGCTGGTGCGCTTCTGGCCGGTCATGGCGGGCACCGACGAGTGGTTCTGGATTGTCACCTTTGCCGGGCTCGCCACGCTGATCTTTGGCGCCTATGCCGCCATCTTCCAGACCGACATGAAGGGGCTGCTGGCCTATTCGACCATCAGCCATCTCGGACTGATCACCACCCTCTTGGGCATGTCGAGCCCGCTCGCCACGGTGGCGGCGATCTTCCACATCGCCAACCACGCCACCTTCAAGGCCTCGCTGTTCATGGCCGCCGGCATCATCGACCACGAGACCGGTACGCGTGACATCCGCAAGCTGAGCGGTCTGTTCCGCTTCATGCCCTTCACCGCCACCCTGGCCATGGTGGCCAGTGCCGCCATGGCGGGCGTGCCGCTGCTCAACGGCTTCCTCTCCAAGGAAATGTTCTTCGCCGAAACGGCCGAGCGCGATGCCAATCCCTTCGTCAACATCGCCCTGCCGCTTGGCGCGACCCTGGGCAGCATGTTCGCCGTCGTCTATTCGCTGCGCTTCGTGCATGGCGTCTTCTTCGGCCCGCGGCCGCATGGCCTGAGCAAGGTGCCACACGAACCGCCGGCCCTGATGCGCCGGCCCATCGAAATCCTGGTGCTGTTGTGCCTGATCGTCGGCATCATTCCGGGCATCACCGTCGGCCCCTATCTGGCCGCCGCGGTCGTGGCGGTAACCGGCCCCGATACGCCCTATTACAGCCTCTCGGTCTGGCACGGCTTCAACTACGCGCTGGCCATGAGCATCACCGCCCTGGTGGGCGGCGTGCTGCTCTACTGGGCGCTGCATGGCTACCTGGCCAAGGGCATTGAAGGACCGCCGATCCTGCGCCGGCTCAAGGGCCAGCGCATCTTCGAGCGCATCATGCTGATCGTCACCTCGAAATGGGCGCGGCGGCTCGAATCCAGGCTCGGCACGCGCGGCCTGCAACCGCAGCTCTTCCTGCTGTTTCTCTTCGCAGTGGGCACCGCCGCCACGGTCATGATCGGGCGGCTGGGCCCTATCGAGCTCTCATTTGCCGGTTTCGACCCGGCCTTCGCCCTGCTCTGGAGCGTCGGCATCGTCTGCGCCGTAGCGGCCGCCCACCAGGCCAAGTTCCACCGGCTCGTGGCGCTGGTGCTGCTTGGCGGTACCGGCATCGTCTCCTGCATCACCTTCGTCTGGTTCTCCGCCCCTGACCTTGCCATCACCCAATTGCTGGTCGAGATCGTCACCACCGTACTGATCCTGCTCGGTCTGCGCTGGCTGCCCAAGCGCGTGGAAGACCTGCGCGACCAGGTGCTGGTACGGCGCGCCCGCTTCCGCCGCTATCGCGACGTAGCGCTGGCCAGCGCGGCCGGCCTGGGCATGGGCATCGCGTCCTATGCCGTCATGACGCGCGGCATTCCCGAAGGCATCTCGGAATTCTTCCTCGAAAACGCCTATGCGCTGGGCGGTGGCACCAATGTGGTCAATGTCATGCTGGTGGATTTCCGCGCCTTCGACACGCTGGGCGAAATCACCGTGCTCGGGATCGTGGCGCTGACCGTCTTCGCCGTGCTGCGCCGCTTCCGACCGGCCAGCGAGTCGATCCCCAAGCCCGAGCAGCAGCGCATCCAGAACGCCTTCGACACCCGCGCGCCGGAGCGCCACCCGGGCGACACCGTCAACGAATATCTGCTGATCCCCGCCGTGATCATGCAGTGGATGTTCCCGGTCATCATCGTGCTGGCCATGTACCTCTTCCTGCGCGGGCACGACCAGCCGGGCGGCGGCTTTGCCGCCGGCATCGTCATGTCCATCGGCTTCATCCTGCAATATATGGCCGGCGGCACCCGCTGGGTGGAGGATCGCCTGCGCATCCTGCCCCTGCGCTGGATCGGCTCCGGCCTGCTGCTGGCGCTCGTGGTCGGCGTGGCCTCCCAACTGCTGGGCTACCCCTTCATGACCACGGCCTTCCAATATGCCGAACTGCCCTATATCGGCCGCGTGCCGCTGGCCAGCGCGCTGCTGTTCGACCTCGGCGTCTTCAGCCTGGTTGTTGGCGCCACGGTGCTGATCCTGATCGCCCTGGCCCACCAATCGGTGCGCTCGCCCAAGGCCGGACGCCGCCAGGCGCCGATCAAGGAACCCGAAGTCTCGCCCGATGCACCGGTGGAGCTGCGCTGATGGAACTCATCCTTGCCATTGGTATCGGCGTGCTGGGCGGAAGCGGCGTCTATCTGATGCTGCGTCCCCGCACCTTTCAGGTGATCATCGGGCTGTCGCTGCTGTCCTACGCGGTCAATCTCTTCATCTTCTCCATGGGTCGTCTCACCGTGGACGGCGCCCCCGTCATCGGCCACGATCCGGTAGACCCCGGCCTTTATGCCGACCCGGTGCCCCAGGCCCTGGTGCTGACCGCCATCGTCATCGGCTTTGCCATGACGGCGCTGTTTCTCGTCGTGCTGCTGGCCGCTCGAGGCCTGACCGGCACCGACCATGTCGATGGACGCGAGCAACCCTGACATGGCAGCGCTATTCGACCATCTGATCGTCCTCCCTATTCTGCTGCCGCTGGCCACAGGCGCCATGCTGCTGATGCTCAATGATCGGCGGCGCGCCACCAAGGCCTTCATCAGCGTCTTGTCGACCCTGCTTCTGGTGGTGGTCGGGTTTCTGCTCGTGACCGAGGCGTCCGGGCAAGGCGTTGCTGCCATGCCTGTCGCCACCTACCCCATCGGCAACTGGCCGGTGCCCTTCGGCATCGTCCTTGTGGCCGATCGCCTGTCCGCCATGATGGTCCTGCTGACGGCAATCCTGGGTGCTTCGGCGCTGGTCTATTCGCTGGCGCGCTGGCACGCGGCAGGCCCGAGCTTTCACAGCCTGTTCCAGTTCCTGCTCATGGGGCTCAATGGCGCCTTCCTCACCGGCGACATCTTCAACCTCTTCGTCTTCTTCGAGGTCATGCTGGCGGCCTCCTACGGGCTGGCCCTGCACGGCGTCGGCGTCGCGCGGGTCAAGGGCGGGCTGCACTATATCGCGGTCAACCTGGGCGCCTCATTCCTCTTCCTCATTGGCGCGGCGCTGATCTATGGCGTCACCGGGACGCTCAACATGGCCGACCTGGCCGCGCGGGTCGCCACCATCCCGGAAATGGATCGCGGCCTGCTCGAAGCGGGGGCGGCCATTCTGGGCGTCGCCTTCCTGCTCAAGGCAGGCATGTGGCCGCTCGGCTTCTGGCTGCCGACGACCTATGCGGCGGCAACGGCGCCTGTGGCAGCCGTCTTTGCCATCATGACCAAAGTCGGGGTCTATGCCGTGCTGCGGGTGTCGACGCTCGCCTTCGGCGCCGAGGCCGGTACGTCGGCCGGCTTTGGCCAGACCCTGTTGCTGTTCGGGGGCATGGCCACCATCGCCTTTGGCGCCATCGGCGTCCTTGCGGCCCAGACCACGGCGCGCCTGGCAGGCTATTGCGTGCTCGTCTCCTCCGGCACGCTGCTGGCCGCCATCGGCCTTGGCAATGCCGCTGTCACCGGTGGCGCGCTCTACTATCTCCTCGTCTCGACCCTGGCGATCAGCGCCTTCTTCCTGCTCGTCGAATTGCTGGATCGGGTGCGCATCGAAGGCGCGCATGTCCTGGCCGTCACGCTCGAGGCCTATGGCGACGATGATGACGAGGCCGAGCACGAAGAAGTCGGGCTGGCTATTCCCGGCGCTCTGGCCGTGCTGGGCATCAGCTTCGGGCTCTGCATGCTGCTGCTCGCCGGCCTGCCGCCGCTGGCCGGATTCCTCGCCAAATTCGCCATGATTTCGGCCATGTTCAACCCCGCCGGCCTTGAGAACACTGCTCCGATTACCGCCTCGGCCTGGTGGCTCTCGGGCCTGCTGATCTTCTCCGGCTTTGCCGCGCTGGTCGCTTTGACCCGCACCGGCATCAATACTTTCTGGGTGACCATGTCGGACACGCCGGCGCCTGTCCGAGTCATCGAGATCGCGCCGGTCCTGCTGCTGCTGGCACTGACGATTGCCCTTACCGTCATGGCTGGCCCGGCCATGGACTACATGCAGGCCATGGCGGCGTCGCTCTATGCGCCGGCCGGCCATATCGGTGACGTCCTGGCGACGCCCCTCATCGTCGGGCCGGGGGAGGTCACGCCATGAGGCGCGTCCTGCCGTTCCCCGTGCTCACGCTTGCCCTGCTCGCCATGTGGCTCCTGCTGCAGCAGTCGCTCGCGCCCGGCCAGATCATCCTGGGCAGCATCATCGCCATCTTCGCCAGCCGGGGCCTCGCCGCGCTGCAGCCCGAGCGCCCCCGCATCCGCAATCCCGCCAGCATCATCAAGCTGATCTACTTCGTGACCGTCGACGTGTTCCGCTCCAACGTCGCCGTGGCCCGCATTATCCTCGAAGGCAGGCGCCACGAACAGACCGCCGGCTTCCTGACCGTCCCCCTCGACCTGCACGATCGCACGGCGCTGGCGATCCTTTCCTGCATCATCACCGCCACACCCGGCAGTGCCTGGCTGGAATATGACTCGCTGCGCGGCGTGGTGCTTATCCACATGCTCGATCTGGTGGACGAGCAGGCTTGGATCGACACCATCAAGAACCGCTACGAGCGCCTGTTGCTGGAGATCTTCCAATGAGCGCCGCCATTCTGCATTGGTTGCTGCTGCTGTCGCAGGTGCTGTTGGCTCTGGCCATGATTGCCGCCGCCTCGCGCATGATCCGTGGTCCGCGCGCGCAGGACCGCATCCTTGCGCTCGATGCCTTCTATGTCGCGGCCATGCTCATGCTGGTACTGTTCGGCATCCGCGTCGGCACGGCAGTCTATTTCGAGGTGGCGCTGGTCATCGGCATCCTGGGCTTTGTCAGCACAGTTGCCCTGGCCAAATTCCTCATGCGCGGCGAGGTGATCGAATGACGGACATTCCGGTCTGGCTCGCCATTGTGGTCGGCCTGCTGTCCCTGGCCGGCGCGCTGCTGACCCTGGTCGGTTGCATCGGCCTTGCCCGCTTCGAGAGCTTCTACGAGCGCATCCACGCCCCGACCCTGGGCACGAGCTTTGGCACCGTGGCCGTGCTGCTCGCGTCGATCCTCTATTTCTCGGTGACCGGCCAGCGCCCTGCAATCCACGAAGTCCTGCTGCTGGTCTTTGTTTCCGTCACCACCCCGGTGACCCTGATGCTGCTGGCCCGGGCTGCGCTCTACCGCGACCGGGCGGAGCGGAACGGCACCGTGCCGCCCTCCGTCGGACAGGACATCGTCGTCCCGCCAACCGACGCCAAGTCCTAGTTTCGATAAATATCGAAATAGCATTTGACAGGTCGGCCGCGACCGCTATGGTATTTCCATGAAGATCGAAACAGCAGCCGCCCAGTTGGAAGCGCTGGGCAACACGACCCGACTCACCATCTACCGCACGCTGGTCCGCGCGGGCGAAGGCGGCCTTGCTGTCGGCAAGCTGCAGCTCAAGCTGGACATTGCCGGCTCCACCCTCTCCCACCACATTCGCAAGCTGGTGGAGGTCGACCTGGTCAGCCAGGAGCGGCAGGCCACCACGCTGATCTGCCGCGCCAACTATGCCAGCATGAACGGCCTGATCGGCTATCTGGCCGATGAGTGCTGTGCCGATACGTCGGGCTGCGCGCCCAGCGACGCGGCCGCCTGAACCTCTTCTATTTCTCTTATTATTCGAAAATTCTAGAAGGATCGAAACCATGACCGAACGCGACCTGCCCATCGCCGTCATCGGCGCCGGCCCGGTTGGCCTCGCCGCCACAGCACAGCTCGTCCACAGGAGCATCACGCCCATCGTCTTCGAGCGTGGTCCCAGCGTTGGCGCATCGCTGCAGGAGTGGTCCCATGTCCGGGTCTTCTCGCCCTGGCAATACAACATCGATGCGGCCGCCCGCGACCTTCTCGAGGCCTCCGGCTGGATTGCCCCTCCGGACACCGACCTCCCCACCGGCGGCGAAATCGTCGCCCGATACCTGCAGCCCCTGGCCGACCTGCCGGCCATCGCCGCCCATCTCCATCTTGGCGCCACGGTGACCGCGATCACCCGGGGGGGCCTCGACAAGGTGTCCAACGCTGGCCGCGACACGGCGCCCTTCGAACTGCGCTGGACCGATGCCACAGGCCAGGAACAGGCAACGCTGGCCCGAGCCGTGATCGACGCCTCCGGCACCTGGACCCAGCCCAACCCCATGGGCGTGGATGGCCTGCCTGTGCCCGGCGAAGGCAAGCTGCGCGACCGCATCGCCTACGGCATTCCCGATGTTGCGGGCGCCGACCGCGACGCCTATGCCGGCAGGACCGTGCTCGTCGTCGGCAGCGGCCACTCGGCCATCAACACGGCGCTCGCCCTGCTCACCCTGCAGGACCGCCACCCCGATACGAAAATCCTCTGGGCCCTGCGCCGCAATCGCCTGGAAAAACTGCTTGGCGGCGGGCTCAACGATCAACTGCCCGAGCGCGGCGCCCTAGGCCTCGCGGCCAAGCGGGCCATCGACGCCGGGCGACTGCAGATCCTGGCGCCCTTCGCGGCAACACGCCTGGGCGCATCCGGCGATGGCGTGGCTGTGACCGGGACACTGGGAGAGGCACCCGTAACCCTGCAGGTTGACCGCATTGTCGTCGCCACCGGGTTCCGCCCCGACCTTGCCCTGCTGTCCGAACTCCGGGTCGCCATCGACCCGGCAACCGAAGCGCCCCCGGCGCTGTCGCCGCTGATCGATCCCAATTTCCACTCCTGCGGCACCGTGCCCCCGCATGGTGTTGTCGAGCTGACCCAGCCCGAACCCGGCTTTTTCATTGTCGGCTCCAAATCCTATGGAAGGGCCCCGACCTTCCTGATGGCAACCGGCTACGAGCAGGCGCGGTCGGTGGTCGCCGAACTGGCCGGCGACCCTGTCGCCGCTAGACAGGTCCACCTTGTCCTGCCCGAGACGGGTGTCTGCAGCGTCCCCGCGGCCGAGGCGACATCGAGCTGTTGCGGCGGCCCGGCGAGCACGGCCTCGTCCTGCTGCGCCGCCGACGAGGCTGCCAAGGCGGAAGGCGAGGCCGGCTGCGGCTGCGGCTCATCCACAGCCAGTCCGGCACGCCGCCGCGAACCCGCCTGACCGGAAACGCCATGTCCGCATATGCAATTCCGCGCGCGCCCGCCCTGGTGATCTGGGCGCTGGGGCTGACCCAGATCATTGGCTATGGCACGCTTTACTATAGCTTCAGCGCGCTGGCCCCGGCCATGGCGCGGGACTTCGGCTGGTCGGAAGAATGGGTCTATGGCGTGCTGTCCGGCTCGCTGCTGATTGGGGGCCTCATGGCGCCCATTTCAGGCAGCTGGGCCGACCGCTTCGGCGCCGCCCGCGTCATGGTCTGGGGCTCCCTGGCGGCCGCCCTGTCACTGGTGGCCTGCGCCCTGGCCCCAACTGGCATCGCCTTTGTCGCCGGGCTTGTCGCAATGGAAGTGGCTTCCGGCTTCGTGCTCTATACCACCGCCTTTGCCGCGCTGGCGCAGATCGCCGGACAGGGCGCCCAGCGCAGCATCACCCATCTGACGCTGATCGCCGGCTTCGCCTCGACCATCTTCTGGCCGCTCACCACCACGCTGCATGAATACCTTTCCTGGCGCGACATCTACCTCGCCTTTGCCGCGCTGACCCTTATCGTCTGCGTGCCCGTGCATGCCTGGCTGGCGCGCCAGGACACGGGTGCGCGCGCCACCGGCACGACCATGGCGCTTGAGGACGCACCGCTGGTGCCGCCCGGACAGGAGCAATGGGCGCAGATAGTAATGCTGCTGGGATTCGCCTTGCTGGGATTCATGTCCTCGGCCGTGCTGGTCCACATGATCCCAATGCTCGCCTCGCTGGGCCTGGGGGCCGCCGGCGTCTTCGTCACCACGCTGTTCGGCCCGGCCCAGGTGCTGAGCCGCCTCATCAATATGCAATTCGGCAGGGGCCTGTCGCAGCCGGCCCTTGGCGTCGTGGCAGCAAGCCTCATGCCGTTGGCTTTGGTTGTCCTCGTGACCACCGCCCCCCTGCTGCCCGGCGCGGCGGTTTTCGCCCTGCTGTTCGGCCTGGGCTCGGGCCTGTCCAGCATTGTCAGCGGCACCCTGCCGCTGGCCCTGTTCGGGCGCGTCGGCTACGGCCGCCGCCTGGGGACGATCAGTTCGGCGCGGTTGATCGTGTCATCCTTCGCCCCGGTCGTCTTCGCCGTGGTGGCGGGCGCCACAACGACGCCGGCCACGCTGTGGATGGTGGCCGGCGCCGGTGCAATGAGCGCGCTCTGCTTCGGGTCTATCTGGCACCGCTTCAGCCGCGTGGCTCCGGCCTGATCAGGCCTGCGGCGCCGCGTCGATCAGCCTGGCCCGGATGCGGCGCGAGATGTTGTCGATGATCGCAACGGTGACCAGGATCATCAGGATGATGAAGGCCGCTTCCTGCCAGTTGTTGATGCGCATGCGGTCCGACAGCTGCAGCCCGATGCCGCCCGCCCCCACAATGCCCAGGATCGTGGCCGACCGGACATTGGACTCAAAGAAGTAGAGCACGTGGCTCATCATCACCGGCAGGACCTGCGGAAACACGCCCAGCCGCATGACATGGGTGTCATTTCCGCCAGCGGCGCGAACCCCCTCCACCTGCTTGGTTTCGACATTCTCGATGGCTTCGGCAAAGAGCTTGGCGAAGATCATCAAGTCGCCCACCGCAATGGCCAGCACGCCGGCAAACGGCCCCAGCCCGACGGCGGAAACGAAGATCAGCGCCCAGACCAGCCCGTCAATGCCGCGGAAACCGTCATAGATGCGGCGCAGCCCGAAGTGGAACAGCCAGTTCGGCATGACGTTCTTGGCGCCGAGAAAGCCCAGCGGGACGGCGAGCACCGCAGCGATGATTGTGCCGAGGAATGCCATGCCAAGCGTTTCGAGCATGGCGTGGACATAGTCCCAGAAGCCGTCGCCGGGATGGGGCGGGATCATCAGGCTAACCAGCAGCCCCAGCTTGTTGAGACCGTTGACGATCCGCATGGGATTGGCATCGACCCACCACAGCCCATAGGCCAGAGTGCCAACAAATCCGAGCCAGAGAGCCCAGGTCCTGACCCGCGTGATCAGCGGAGTGGAAAACAGTTCCGGATTGCTGCGGCGCAGGCGCGCCATTTCGCCATAGGTGATGGTGTTCATGTCAGTGCCCTGCCTGCATGTCCTGCCCGATCAGCCGGTGGCGGATCGTCTCGCAGGTGATGTCGATGATGGAAGTGGTGGCGATCAGCAAAAGCATGATGGCCGAGATGTCGGTATATTCGAACTGCCGGATGGCGACATAGAGCTCCTGCCCGATGCCACCGGCGCCGACAATGCCGAGAGCGGAGGCGCCGCGCACATTGATTTCGAAGCGCAGCAGCAGGTAGCTGGCATAATTGGGCAATGCCTGGGGCACCACGCCCAGCCGCATCAGCATCGGCCAGTTGCCGCCGGCGGCACGGACACCCTCGATCGGCCGCGGATCGACATTCTCGTTCACTTCGGCAAACAGCTTGCCCAGAGAACCAGCCGTGTGCACCGCAATCGCCAGAACGCCGGCGAAGGGGCCAAGCCCGAAGGCGAAGACGAAGATGAGGGCAAAAACCAGCTCCGGCACGGTGCGCAGGAATTCAAGGCTCCGCCGTGCCGCAAAATAGATGCCCGTATTCTCCACCAGATTGCGCGAGGCCGGGAAACACAGCAGCAAGGCGACCAGGCCACCGAGCACGGTGCCAACAAAGCCCATCAGGATAGTCTCGACCAGAAGGCGCAGCCAGAAGCGCAGCCCCCAATACCAGTCGGCAAGATCGGCACCGAGTGTCTCAAGCGAGAGACTTGGCAAGGTTCCGACAATGTAGTTCCAGGCCTTGGGCAGGCCGTTCATCAGGCCGTTCAGATTGAAGTCGCTGACGACGATCGAGCCGGCCAGGGCAATGGAGAAGAGACCGAATTGCAACAGGGTCCAAAGCCGCTTGCGGCGACGTTCTGCGGCAAAGCGCTGCTCGAATGCAACCAGCCGCTGCGGCCGGCCGGCGGCAAAGCCACCCTCTGAATGTCCCATCGTGGTCATGTCGGACTGTCCTTGTCGCCAGAAAAAGCCGGCGCGCGGATGCCGCGCGCCGAGGGGTCTTGGCCCGATCAGTTGCCGCCGGTGCGACGACGTTCCTGCGCGTTAAACTCGGTGATGGCGACCACGTCGAGATAGTCTTCGAGCTTGGCTTCGACATAGCCGCTGGAGGTGCCATTGGTGTAGGTGGCGAAACCCTCCGGGTTCTTTTCCGGGAAGGCGAGCAGCGCCGTCTTGAAGGCGTCCTGCAGTTCCTGCGGCAGGGTGGTCAGCATCATCACGGGAGTGTTGGGGATGATGGGCGAGGTCCAGATGATGCGGGTCGAGCCGGCGGGGATCAGGCCCTTCTTTTCCATGTTCTGGATATTGCCGGCTTCTTCATTGCGCCAATGGGTGGCGACGGCCTCGAACGTGCCGTTGACGAGCGCCATGACGCTCTGCTCATGGCCACCCGAGAAGGCGACTTCGCTGAAATATTCGTCGGCGCTGACATTGAGTTCGGTCGCCAGGTAGTAGGACGGAACGGCATAGCCCGAGGTCGAGTTCGGATCGGCAAAGGCAAAGGACTTGCCCTTGATGTCTTCGAGCGTCTGGTAGTCGCTGTCGGCGCGCACGGCGATCACCGAGTGGTAGCCCAGGTTGCCTTCGTTATCGAGCGTGACGGCGACGGGAGCGATGTCCTCGCCCATCACCTTGCGGGCCAGTGCATAGGCGGCCGGACCGACCGAGGCGAACTGGACATGGCCCGAACGCATGGCCTCGATGACGGCGGCATAGTCGGTACCGCGCACGATCTTGACCGGTACGCCGAGCTCGGCGCTCAGGTAGTCGGCATAGGGCTGGGTGCGGGCGATGGCGTCGGTTTCGTTCTCGCTGGAGGAGATACCGATGGTCAACTCGGGGAACTGCTCGCGCCAATCCTGGGCGACGGCGACGGAAACGAGGGCGGCCGAGATCAGTACGGCCGCAATGCTGCGGCGCACGAGGGTAAACATAGCGATGGCTCCGGTGTTGGGACTGGGTTTGGTCGACGCTAGATCGCGTCGGCCATTTCGGGTTGCACGACGGGTTTTGCCGGCGCGTAGACGGCGCCCATGGTCGAGGTCAGGCTCTCGTCCACGGCGCTTTCCGCATCCCCGCCATAGATCTGCTGGATCACGCGGGATGTGAGTTGGGCGGGAGGACCATCGAAGACGACATGCCCCTGGGCCATGCCGACGATGCGGTCACAATAGGCGCGGGCCGCATCCAGCGTATGCAGGTTGCAGATGATGGTCATCTTGTCCTGCTGGTTGATGGTGCGCAGAGCCTCCATGACCAGCCGCGCATTGCGCGGATCAAGCGATGCGATGGGCTCATCGGCGAGGATCAGCTTGGGATTCTGGATCAGGGCACGGGCAATGGCCACGCGCTGCTGCTGCCCGCCGGACAGCGTATCGGCCCTTTGCAGCGCCTGCGGCAGCAGGTCCAGACGATCGAGGGCCAGCGCCGCGGCGGCACGGTCGGCGGCAGAAAAGTGCTTGAACATGACCGGCATGGTGCCGAGATAGCCGATGCGGCCGATCAGGACATTGGTCAGCACATCAAGCCGGTTCACCAGATTGAACTGCTGGAAAATCATCGCGCAGCGGGCACGCCATTCGCGCAGGGCCTTGCCCGAAAGCGCGGTAACATTGGCGCCCTCGAAGACAATATCCCCACTGCCTGAAGTGGCGAGGCGGTTGATCAGGCGGAGAAGGGTGGATTTGCCTGCCCCCGACCTTCCGATAATCCCCACCATCTGGCCGGGTTCGAAGCTCAGCGACACGTTGTTGACGGCGATGGTTTCGCCGAAGGCCTTGGTGATCTTGCGAAGCTCTAGCACCGCTTATCCTCCACCCGTTGATCGTTCCCCGGACTGGACCAGTCCATGATCCGGTTCTAGCGACCTCACATGACAGCGTTAACTCATCCGAATGACATGCTCGTGACGTTTGCGGCCCGGTGCGCGGCAATGGAGCCGTCGGAGTAGATCACCCGGCCCTTGCTCAGCACGCTGCGCACATGGCCCACCCCGCTATCGTCGGCAATGATGAGGTCGGCGCGAAGCCCGGCGCGGATTTCCCCGCGATCCTCAAGGCCCAGCGACCGCGCCGGATTGAGGGTGACCAATCGAGCCGCCCCCGCCAGTCCCATCGGATCGGTCTTGGCCAGCACCAGCACGGCCGGCAGCATGGCGGAGGGATGGTAATCGGCCGCCAGCAGATCAAGCAGACCCGCGGCATGCACGTCGCGGGCCGACAGGTTGCCGGAATAGGACGTGCCGCGCAGCGCATTGGGGCGCGCCCATGGCATTGAGCATGCCGCGACGCCGGGCCTCCCGTGCCGCCTCGATCGTCACAGGAAATTCGCTGATATTGGCGCCCAAGCCCTGCATCAGGGCCACCTTTTCCACCGTATCGTCGTCGTGGCTTGCCAGCGGCACGCCATGCAACGCGCAATATTGCGCAATGGCGCGCAGCGTCTCGGTCAGGTCTCCCGCCGATTCCCGCCGCTCGCGAATGCGCTGCTGCAGGTTTTCGGCAGCCTGTTCGAGCGATATGCCCTTGGCCTTGGCCGCCATTTCCGCCTGCTTGGCGAGATCGCGATATTGCCCCTGTCCCGGCGTGTGATCGCACAGCGAGATGAGATCCACCGATCCCTCCGCGATCAGTTCCTTGACCACCGACAGGGCGGCCGGAAAGGTCACTTCAAAGCGGGCATGCACGCGATGATCGACCAGCAGGTCCTGCGCATAGGTGCGCAACGCGCGGATCATCTGGCTGGTGAAGTCATAGGACCGCATGTGCCCATATGTGGAGCCGGGGCTAAACGACACGGCGGCATAGGCCGTGGTGATGCCCGAATTGGCCAGCCGGCGATCGAGGTCCCGCAGACCGAGTTCCATCGGCATGCGCACATTGGGGCGGGGCTCCACCTCGCGCTCGATCATGTCGCCATGCATGTCGATCATCCCCGCCATCAGGATCAGGCCATTGCCCTCGATATCGGCATTGGCCACCGGCGCCTCGCCGATTTCGGCGATCTGCCCACCCTCGATGCGCAGGGCTCCCCGCTCGATGACGCGGTCGGCCAGGACGATACGGAAATCAGACAGCCACATGGGTCAGCTCGCTTGCAGCAGGAACGGGATGGGTCGCGAGATCAATCTCGCGATCGATGAGATCGGCAACGTCGCCGGGGTGATGAAACACCCCGACAATGGCAACGCCCGCGGCCTTGAGATCGCCCAGCCGGCGCACCAGCGCCCGGCGTGCCCCGACATCGAGCGAGGCGGTGGGTTCATCCAGCAGCAGCAGGCGCTGCGGCAGGATCAGTGCCCTTGCCAGGTTGACCTTTTGTTGCTCGCCACCGGAAAACGTGCTGGGATAGGCGCGCCACAGCTCCGGACGCACGCCGAACTCGCCCAGCCAGTGCCGCGCCTGCTCCAAGGCGTCATCGGGCGCATAGCCGGCCAGCCGCAGTGGCTCGGCCACGATATCCTGCGCCGCAACGCGCGGGCGGGCATTGAGGAACTGCGTCACAAAGCCGATTTCCTGCCGCCGCAGCAGCGCGATATCGACGTCCGCGGCCCGCGCCAGATCGATCGTGCCGAACCTGGACTGGTACCAGATATGGCCCGCGACCGGCAGATAGCTGCGCCACAGCGTGCGCAGCAACGTCGACTTGCCGGCGCCATTGCGGCCCTTGAGCAGCAGGAATTCGCCTTCGTGCAGATCAAAGCTGATGCCCTCGAAGGCGTGCAGCATGCTGGCGAGATGGAACATGGCAAAGGTCTTGCCGAGGCCTTCGACACGCAGCAGCGGCGGATGTTGGTTCTGTGTCATTGCGGCCCCTAGAGCTTGGCGTGAACGAGTTGCTGGGTATAGGGGTGCTGGGGGTCCTGGAAAACCTGGTCGGCCAGGCCCTGCTCCACCACCTCGCCATGCCGCATCACCAGCACCCGATCGGCCATGGTGCGGATGACGCCAAGGTCGTGGCTCACCAGCACCATGGTGATATTCCGATCCCGCTGCAGGCGCTTCAGCGTATCGAGCACCAGCGCCTGCACGCTCACATCGAGCCCCGTGGTCGGCTCATCGAGCAACAGCAGCGCCGGCTCCAGCGCAATGGCCTTGGCCAGCTGCACCCGCTGCTGCATGCCGCCCGACAGCTCGGCCGGCCGCGCATCCATGCGCGAGAGCGGAAATTCCGACGCATCGAGCGCATCGCGCGCCTTGCTGCGCAGCACCTCAAAGCTGCGCTCGCCGGCGATCAGCAGCCGCTCGGCGACATTGCCGCTCGAACTATGCCGCATCAGCAGCCCCAGATGAGGGTTCTGATAGACGATGCCGATATGATGCGCGCACAGCATGCGCCGCTCATAGCGTCCGAGGTCAAACAGGTTGCCGTCGTCGCGCCCCCGCAGCCGAAGGCGATAATCGCCCCGGTCCGGCGTGTCCTCGAGGTTCATCATGCGCAGCAGCGTCGACTTGCCCGAGCCGCTCTCGCCCACAATGCCCAGCACTTCACCGGGATAGACGGTGACGTCGACATTGCGCAGCGCCCGCACCTCGCCATAGTGGCGCGTCACGCCGCGCATGCTGAGCAGCGCCTCGGTCTGCATCAGCTGCGGCGGCAGCAGCGGAGCCGGCGCCATGGTCATGTCGATGCTCATGCCGAATACTCCCCGTTTTCGTACCAGGTGGCGCCGATCTCGACCGCTTCGCCCTCGGCCCGGCGGATGGCCTTGATGCCCAGATTGCTGTCGGAGACTTCGAACACCGACCCGCCACTGTCCTGCGGAATCTCGTTCATGAAATAGCCGGCAATGCCGGAGCGGCGGCACACCAGATCGGCATGATCCTCGACACGATAGGGCCGGTCCGAAAACACCAGCGGCTCGACACGTGTAAAGGGCGGCACGGCATGCAGCCGCTTCTCGCGCCCGGCCGACAGGAAGGTCAGGTGCCTGGCCATGTTGAGCTTGGGCACATCCCAGCGCGGGATCGGCGATGGCGTCATCACATGCCGTCCGTTGACCAGGCTCGGATAGGCGGCGCCCTGCATGATGCGGCCCTTGCGCACGAGCTGCTCATAGAGCGTCAGCCACAGCCGGCCATAGTCGGCATCGGCATGCATCTGCCGGGCGATCGACATATTGGGCTCCACCCCGCGCAGCGGCTCGGGATTGGGCACCTGCAGCACGAGGATCTGGTCCTCGCGCATCGTCTCTTCCGGCACGCGATGCCGCGACTGGACGATCGATGCATCGAGCGTGTCCCAGGTCTCGGCAGCCCCCGAGACGCGGCTGATGAAGCGGCGGATCGAGGCGGCGTTGACGCCATCGTCAGCGCCCTGGTCGATGACCTTGATGGTCGATTGCGGATTGACCAGTGTCAGCGTGACCTGGAGGCCCCCCGTGCCCCAGCCGCGCGCCATCGGCACTTCGCGGCTGGCATAGGGCATCTGGCAGCCAGGCACGGCGATGGCCTTGAGCATCTTGCGGCGCAGTTCGCGCTTGGCCGATGCGTCGAGAAAACCATAGCTGGTGGCAGCCCAGGGCTTGGTGAGTGCAGCAAGGGTCATTCTGCGGGCTCCGTCTGGCGTTCGACCGCCACATCTTGATTGGCTTTGGCAGCGGCCGCCTTGGCCTTGGCATCGCGCATGGCGTCCAGCACCGACTGGAAGGTGACGTAGTGCGGCAGCTTGAAGTGGATGCAGAAGCCCGAGGCTTCGACGCTTTCGGTATGGGAGAGATAGAATTCCTCATGCACCGGCGAACCCACGGGCGCTTCCGCCGAATTGAGATCAAGCGTTGCCGCGGCGATCACCTTGACCTCGTTCCAGCCAAAGCTGGCGGCAAAACCGAGCTCAAGAAAGCCGCCCTTCTCCTTGGACGTCACCTCGGCCTGGCAGACCCGCACCCGGCCCGCCGAAAACTCGGTGCCGCTCGGATGGCGCACCATCACTTCGGCTTCGGCGAGTCGCAACTCATTGACCGTGGGATGGGCATTGCCATAGCCGCGCATTGCCGCATAACCAAGCGCCAGCACGCCACCCGTCTCCGCCCGCGCCAGGCTCTGCAGCCGATGGGCGCGCGAGGCGGGAAACAGCAGCGGTTCCCGCGTCAGGTCGGGGATGTCATCGGGCGCGACAGTGCTGTCATTGGCCGGGGCCACCAGGCCCTGCTGCCGCTGCCAGTCGGCCAGCGACGGCTGCCGCATGGGCGCCGCTGTTGCCGCCGGATCCACCGATGGCGGATTGTAGGGCTTGCCCTCGAGCACATCGGTCGCCAGCACACGGTGGGAATAATCCAGCGTCGGCCCGAGGATTTGCCCGCCCGGAATATCCTTGAACGCCGCCGAGATGCGCCGAACCGTCAGCAGGTCCTCCTGCAGCAGCGGCGCAGCGACCGCCAGGCGCGGCTGGGTGGTGCGCCAGGCGCGCAGTACCAGCACGGCCTCGGAGAGTTCGCCCCCGGTTTGCGCCAGCGCCAGGGCCGCCATGTCCTCGTCATAGAGCGAGGCTTCGCCCATCACGCGGTCGACGAGATAGGGCATGGACTGCCGGATCGCCTCGACGCGGGCGGCGTCGATCGTGCCCAGGTCCTGGCGGAACAGGCGCTCGGCCTGCTCGATGGCCTTTTCGCCACCGCGGGTTGCGACATAGGCCATTCAGAGCACCTCTATCTGGGTGGAGCGGGGAATGCCGATAACCGAACGGCCGTCGACAAGCAGCAGGTCAAAGCCTTCGGGATAGGCACAGAGCTGTTCGCGCATGGCCCAGAATTCGGCCGGCAAGGCGAGCGCCATGTCGCGCGCGCCGTCGATGCCGGGGCCAGTCAGGCGCAGCCGCTGGCCGGAGCCATGGGCAACCTGCGCGACGAGCGTGGCACCATCGTCGGGATAGAGCGCACTGCCGCACCGAATGCCGGCCAGCGCATCCGACGCCCCCTCCAGACGATCGAGGAACAGATGGTCTGCCGTGGCCGGATCACCCAGAACCGCGCCGGTATCGGCAATCTGCCGGCTCAGATCCGGACTATCCGCATAGGCCACGCATTCGCGGTCGATCAGCGCTTCGACGATGGACGTCAAGCCGGCTTCGGGCAGTTCGCGCACATCGCCCGGCCGGGCCATTGACCACATCAGGGCTTCGAACGTGGCGTTGCAGCGCGCTTCGGCGGCATCGGGAGGGGCGACGGTCAGCATCAGAACGTCTCCATTTCAACGCGCGTCGCCTCGACCCGGCGCATCAGCGCCTCATCCAGCGCCGCCTGGTGCAGCCGTTCGGTCTCGATGAAGTGCAGCACGGCCTCCGCCCTCGCATCACCCGCCAGCGACAGGTCGACCACGGCCATGGCCATGGCGCGCTCCAGGTCGCGGCCGGTGATCATGCCGTAGCCGATGCGGCCATCGGCATCGGCGATATGAGCCTCGCTCACCAGCACCTCGCCGAGGTGAAAATCGACATTTTCGACCGTGTCGCGCATCGGCACCATGACCAGCCCGGTCCGGTTGACAATGACGGTGATGTCACCCAGCTGGTCGAGCAGGTTTTCGGCAAGCGCCTTGAGCGGCGTGGATCGGGCCCGCGCCAGAATGCCCAGGATATCGGCATGGTCGCGCCGCTCGGGCCCGGGGCCGCTGGCTTCATTGAACATTGTCGGTCCTTTCGCTGACCACTTCGCCCGCCTGGGCATTTTCGAAGGTGAATTGCACCCGGTCCCCGGCCCAGGCCGCCTCGGAAAAACCGATGGGCTTGCCGTCGAGATCGACGTCGGTCTTCTGCACGATCAGCACCGATTGGCCGGGCCGCAGCATCAGCAGCGCCGCCTCGTGCTCTGTGGCGAGCCGGGTGAAGATCGTGGTGCTCTGGCGCCGATAGTCGGCAATGCCGTGCTTGCGGTAGGTTTCGGTGACCGAAATCCCGGCCCGCCGTGCATCCGCCATGTCGGGAAAGCGCTCTGCATCATGGTATGACCAGCCCAGGCTGATCGGCAGGTCATTGGCAAAGCCGCGACGGCAGATGGCAAAGACCGGTGCACCCGCGGGCAGTCCAAGCGCCGCTGCAACCCTGGCACTGGCTGGAATGCGCATTTCCGAAATTCCCTGGCCGGAGGCGGTCAGGCCCTGTGCCAGCAGGTTTTCGCGGAAACGGGTGCGCGGGCCGATCACGTAGTTGATCAGCGGCGCGCGCTCGACAAAGGTGCCCCGGCCATGCTCGACCCGCAGCTTCCCCTCAGCAACCAGCGCTGCCAGGGCGCGGCGGAGCGAATGCCGCCTGGTATTGTAGAGGACGCACAGCTCCGGCTCGGACGGCAAGCGGCTGTCCGGCGGCAGGTGACCCGCTGCAATCTCGTCACTGATCTTGTCCCGCGTGGCTTCCCACGTGTGTCCGCGGCTGCGCATAAAGGCCTTCGTTACTCATTCGGATGAGTACGGAACCTAGATGCGGTGGATGACAGGCGAATGACGAGATAGCGCCCGTGGCATTATTTGCGCCCGACAGCGGTTCTGGTGCCGACACGGGCGCCAGAACCGTCAAGCGCAAGGGATCAGGCGACGGGCAATTGATAGCCGGGTGTCGAGCGCGACAAGGCGAGCTCTTCTGCATCCATCTCTGCCTCGATCGACTCGAACAGCGGCGTCGTCATGTAGCGCTCGCCAGTGTCGGGCAGCATGCAGAGGATGACCGAGCCCGGCGCGGCCCGCTCGGCCAGCTGGTGCGCGACGGCGAAGGTGGCGCCACCGGAAATGCCGGTCAGGATTCCCTCCTTCTGCGCCAATCGTCGTGCCCAATGCATGCCGTCCGGTCCGGCAACGGGCACCAGTTCATCATAGCCCTTGCTGTCGACGGCCTCCTGCAGCACCAGGGGAATGAAGTCGGGCGTCCAGCCCTGGATGGGATGCGGCGTAAAGGCGGGATGGGTCGCCGCCGGGGCACCATGATCGCCACGCTGTTGCGGCTCGCCGCTTCCGAGCAATTGCGCATTGGCCGGTTCACTGAGGACAATGCGCGTCTCGGGCCGCTCCTTGCGCAATACACGTGCCAGCCCGGACACAGTCCCGCCGGTGCCATAGCCGGTCACCACATAGTCGAGCCGGGATCCGGCAAAATCGTTGATGATCTCCCGCGCGGTGGTGGCCTCGTGGATATCGGCATTGGCGCTGGTCTCGAACTGGCTGGCGAGAAACCAGCCATTGGCCTGCGCCAGTTCCACAGCCTTGCGGTACATGCCCAGCGCCTTTTCCGCGCGCGGCGTCAGCACCACCTTGGCGCCAAACATGCGCATCAGCCTGCGCCGTTCGATGGAGAAACTGTCCGCCATGGTGATGACCAGCGGGTAGCCCTTTTGCGCACAGACCATCGCCAGCCCGATGCCGGTATTGCCGCTGGTGGCTTCCACCACCGTCTGGCCGGGCTTGAGCGTGCCATTGCGTTCCGCCGCCTCGATGATGTTGAGGGCCAGCCTGTCCTTGACCGATCCGGCCGGATTGAAAAACTCCGCCTTCACATAGAGCGTGACGCCGGGCACACCCAGATTATTGATGCGGATGGCCGGCGTATCGCCAACCGTCTCCAGAATGCTGTCGAACAGCCTGCCACGGCCCTTGGTGGTGCGTGTCGTCGAACTTTGCATGACCGGTCTCCCTTTCGCGCCACCGGACAGGCCCGCGGCACCTCGCGAGCCCATCCTACAGCATAATTGAAGCGAGAGGCGACTGCGCTCAGCTTGCCTGCGCGGTCGCAAGCGGCAGGAATATCTCGAACAGAGCCCCGCCGCCAGGAGCATCGCCCACGGTGATCTGGCCATTGTGGCGAACCACGATATCCCTCACCAGATTAAGCCCCAGGCCGGCGCCCTGCTCGAGCGGCACGATGCGGTTGAATGGCTCGAAAATGGCTTCCCGATACGTCGCTGCAATGCCGGGGCCTGTATCCGCTACGCGAAGCGAACCATCCCGGCCCACCGCGACCCGGATCGCGGTCTTCCGCCCGCCGTGAATGATCGCGTTCTGGATCAGGTTGACGATGGCGCGCGAGAGCGAGGCGCGGTCGCCGGCAACGGTGACGCTGTCTGCCTCGGCATCGAACGAGATATCGTCTCCTGCAGCGATCGCCAGCGGCGCCATATCGGCCGTTACCTCCGCCGCCAGATCGACCAGGTTGACCGGCTGGAAGACGGTGACGTCCGAATCCAGCCGCTGCAGGTCGAGCAGCTGGTTGGCCAGGTTAGCCAGCCGCGCGACATCAAGCATCAGCCGGCTGCGCTCCTCGCCCTCGGGCAGAAGCTCGATCCGGGTCTGGAGAATGGCAATCGGTGTGCGCAATTCATGCGCCGCATCGGCCAGGAAGCGCTGTCGCCGCTCCATGCCGTCATCGAGCCGTTGCAGTGCGGAATTGACCGCTCCGACCAGCGAATGCAGTTCCTCAGGCACATGCGCCGATGACAGACGGATACCGCGCTGATCCACATCGATCCGGTCAGCCTCGGCCGCCACATGCGCAACGCCGCGCAGCTGCTGTCGCACGATAACGGGAATGACGAGGAACGAGACCAGCGTCAGCATGGTCAGCAAGCCAAGAAAGATCGGTTCACGGAAGACCGTGAAGATGATCTTGAGCCGCACCTCGGGGCCACCGCCGGTAATGATCCACAACTGCCCCGCAGCGCTGTCATGGCGCCGCACGATGGCGGCTGCCGCCTCGGCTGGACCGATATCGACGAAATTGGCCGAATTGACCCGCGGCAGGTCATCCAGCAGGTTGCTGGCGCGTTCTGGCATCTCGCCGAACTGCACGCTATTGCCGTCGATATCAGTCGCATAGAACCAGAGATTGGGATATTCTGCCGCTTCTTCGAGAATGTCGTCGTCCAGGACCAGTTGCAGGCCGCCGTCGGCACTGCGCTGGACAGAATCGGCAATATTTTCGATGACGCCGGCATCGAGCCCCTGATCCTCGCTGACCAGCTTGACGATGGGAATGGCGACGACGCTGGAAAAGGCCATCAGCACCAGAGCCTGCATCAGCACCATGCGCCAGGTGAGGCGGGCGCGCAGCGACGGGCCGTTCCATGGCTTCATGATGCGGTCCTCAACAGGTAGCCCAGGCCACGAATGGCATGGATTTCCACCCCCGCCGTACTGAGCTTGCGCCGCAAACGCGAGATGTGCGCATCCAGCGAATTGGACGCGATCTCGTCGTCATAGCCATACACGGCTTCTTCCAGTGCGCTGCGTGGCACCGTCCGGCCGGCGCGGCGCACCAGGATTTCCAGCGCCAGCAATTCACGGCGCGTCAGATCCAGCGGTTCGCCGGCCACATCGGCCTGGCGCTCCGTCAGGTTGAACCGCAACTGGCCGACATTGACCATGCTCTCGCCAATCTGTGCCGGACGGCGCATCACCGCCCGCAACCGTGCCAGCAGCTCATCCGTCGAAAACGGCTTGGCGAGATAGTCGTCGGCGCCATGGTCGAGCCCGGCGACGCGATGGTCGGGTGATCCCAGCGCCGACAGCACAATAATGGGCAAGCCAGCCTGCTCGCGCCGCAAAACAGGGATCAACGACAGCCCGTCGCCATCCGGCAGCTTGCGGTCGAGTAGCACGGCATCATGCACGCCGCTGCGGCAGGCCTCCTCGGCAATCTCGAGCGTGCGGGCATGATCCACCACAATATCGTGGCGGCTCAGGGCGGCGGTCAGTGCCGCGGCCATGTTCATCTCGTCTTCGACCAGCAAAATACGCATACGACAATCCTAATCCACTTTTGCCCAGTCTAGCGACAGACATTGCGGCTGCATTGCGCGGCGCAACGTTGGCGCAATCCTGAGCCGTCATTGGATGGGTTCACAGGCCGGTGCTCGGCCCCAAAGCCATGCGAGGCCGCAATGAACCCGTCCGATCCGCTCGCCAACACCTCCCGCCCCACGCCTGCCCGCCGCGCCGGGAGGTGGTTCTGGCCGGCAGTCGTCCTGACCCTGGCAACCGGTGGCGTCACCGTGTTGCTGGCCAATCGACTGCCACCTGCCCCCATCGCTGCAACCCTGGCCGCACCCGAAACACCCCGCGTGATGCAGTTGCATCCCCTGGAAGTCGTGGCGGTGCAACCCCAGCGCGTCGAAGACCTCGTAAAGGTGACGGGCACGATCCATCCCGGCCAGGAAGCCGCCATCGCCTCCCAGGTGAGCGGCCTGGCAGAAACGGTAGCGGTGCGACCCGGCGATCACGTCGAGGCCGGTCAACTGCTGGTCGAGGTGGGCACCACCGATCTGCGCCTGCAAGTGGACCAGCAGCGCAGCACGATGGCATCCACCATGGTCCAACTGCGCGCCGCCCAAACCACGCTGGAACGCACCCTGGCGCTATCCGACAAGGGCCTTGCGGCGCAAACCACGCTCGACAGCGCCCAGGCCCAGGTCGACCAGTTGACGGCGGCGCTCGCCACCCAGCAGAGCCAGGTTGCCCAGGCGGAAACCAACCTGCTCCGCGCCCGCGTCGTCGCGCCCTTTGCCGGCACCGTATCCTCCCGCGCCATCGAACCTGGCCAGATCGTCAACCCCGGCACCACCATGCTCTCCATCGTCGATCTCTCCACCGTCCGCGTCGAGGTGATCGCTGCGCTCAAGGATTCGGCGCGGATTGAAGCCGGACAATCGGTCCGGCTGACTGTGCAGGGCATGGAGGAGGATACCTTTACCGGCATCGTCGATCGGGTCAGCCCCGTCGCGGAAGCCGGCACCCGTTCGATCAAGGTCTATCTCACGCTCGACAATCCTGACGGCGTGCTGCGCGGTGGCATGTTCGTCACCGGCAATATCGTGGTCCAGCAGGTCGAAGACGTCCTGGCCGTGCCGACAACTGCCATCCAGACGCGCGACGAGACCAGCTACGTGCTTGCGGTGGTCGATGGCGTGCTTGAGGAGCGCTCCGTGGAAACCGGCGCCGAGTGGCCGACCAAGGCACTGGTCGAGGCGCGCTCGGGCCTGGCAGCTGGCGACATGATCGTCGGCACCGCGCTGTCCGGTCTGTCCGACGGCACCCCTGTTGTCATCGCGGAAAACTGAGCCATGTTCCTCACCTCCATCAGCGTCCGCCACCCGGTTTTTGCCACCATGATCATGGTGGCAATCATGGTCTTTGGCATCTCCGCCTATCGCAGCCTGCCTATCGAACAATATCCCGATGTCGATTTCCCCATCGTCGCGGTGCTTACGCCCTATACGGGCGCCTCGCCCGAAGCTGTCGAGACCGAGATCACCCAGCCCATCGAGGATGCCGTCAACACCCTGAGCGGCATCGAGTCGGTCACCTCGACCTCGAGCGCCGGGCATTCGACCGTCGTCCTGCAGTTTACCCTCGAGACCGATGCCGCCGCGGCAGCCCAGGATGTGCGGGACCGGCTGGCGGCGATCGCCGATCAACTGCCGGACGCCGCCGACACCACCCAGGTGCTGCGCTACAATCCGACGGCCAGCCCCATGCTGTCCCTGGCCCTCAGCAGCCCGACCCGGTCGGTGCTGGAGTTGACATCGCTGGCGGACGACATCGTCACGCCCGCCCTCACGGCCATTTCCGGCGTGGGCAGTGCCACCGTGGTTGGCGGCCTCGACAACCAGGTCAATATTGCCGTCGACCCTGACCTGCTCAATGCCTTCGGCATCGGCATTGGCGATGTCGTCTCGGCCCTCCAGCAGGACAACCAGACCCTGCCCTCCGGCTCGATCATCGAAGGCATGCTGGTCCAGACCGTGCAGATCAATGCCGAAGTGGCCACCATTGAAGGCTTCCGCGATATCGTGGTTGCCAGCAATGGCGGCGAGACCGTGACCGTCGGCGATGTCGCGACGGTCACCCAGGGTCCGTCCGATACGGATGGCCTCGCCTTCCGCGATGGCGAACAGGCGCTTGCCATCGACGTGGTCAAGATCGAGGGCGGCAATACGGTCGCCATTGCCCATGCCGTCGAAGAGGCTGTCGCCGCACTCAACGAGAATGGCAGCCTGCCTGAGGACGTAGCGATCGACGTGCTGCAGAACTCGGCCGAGCCGATCGAGCAGAATTTCGAGACCGTTCAGGCCACCCTGGTCGAAGGTGCTTTGCTCGCCGTAGTGATCGTGTTCCTGTTCCTCAACTCCTGGCGCTCGACCATCATCACCGGCCTCACCCTGCCCATCTCGATCATCGGCACCCTGACCGTGGTGAGCCTGCTGGGCTTCACTCTCAACATGATGACCATGCTGGCGCTGACCCTGTCGGTCGGCATCCTGATCGACGACGCCATCGTGGTGCGTGAAAACATCACCCGACACCTGCATATGGGCAAGAACCACATTCAGGCAGCGCTCGATGGCACCAAGGAAATTGGCCTGGCCGTTCTGGCCACCACGCTATCCATCGTCGCCGTGTTTCTGCCGCTGGCCTTCATGGACGGCATTGTCGGCCGCTTCTTCATGCAGTTCGGCGTCACGGTCTCGGTAGCTGTGCTGATTTCGCTCTTTGTCAGCTTCACCCTCGACCCCATGCTCTCGAGCGTCTGGTACGACCCGGATTCCCAGCCTGATGCCAAGCGGGGCCCTATCGGCCGGCTGATCGGCCTGTTCGACAAGGGCTTTGAGCGCCTGGCACATGGCTATCGCGGCGTGCTCCGCTGGTCACTGCGCCACCGCATCATCACCATGCTGGTCGCCCTGATGTCCTTCGGCAGCAGCTTCCTGCTCTTTCCGATGGTCGGCGTCGAATTCCTGCCGCCCGCCGACAACAGCCAGATCCAGATCGACCTCGAAACCCCGGCCGGCTCGTCCACGGACTATACTGCCGTCAAGGCGCATCAGGTCGAGGCCATTCTGGCCACCATGCCCGAGGTCGAGAGCACCTATGCCAGCGTCAATGCCGGCACCGCCTCTGGCGAAAACCGCGCCAGCATTGCGGTGGCCCTGGTTGATCCTGCAGAGCGCACCAGCTCGTCCCTGGGAATGACCGCCCCGATCCGCGAGGCGCTGCGTGTCATTCCCGGCGCCAGCTTCGTCGTGACCGCCGGTGGCGGGCTGGGCGGCGGCGACAGTCCCATCCAGGTCAAGCTGCTGGGAGAAAACCTCGACGGCCTGGCCACTGCCGCTGCGCAGTTGAATGAGGCCATGCTGGCCATTCCCGGCATTGTCGATATCGAACTGAGCCTGCAGCAGGCCCAGCCCATGCTCGACATTATGCTGGACCGTCAGGCCGCCAGCGATATGGGCATTGGCGTCCAGGCGACCGGCTCGGCCCTGCGCGCCATGCTGGGCGGCTCGACCGCTTCGGAATGGACCAACGCGGCCGGAGACCAGCTCGACGTCGTCGTGCGCCTGCCCGAAGCCATGCGCCAGAGCGTGGATGCCATTGGCGACCTGCCCATCGCCCAGAGCCAGGGCGATACGTCCACCGCCATCCGCCTCGACCAGATCGCTACAATCGTGCCCACGCTCGGCCCCAGCGAGATTCACCGCGAGGACCTCACGCGCCAGGTCACGATCAGTGCCAATATCGAGGGCAGCGTGCTGGGCGATGTCACGACGCAGATCGATGCCGCGGTTGCCGCGCTCGATCTGCCCGCGGGCGTCAGCATAGCCCAGGGCGGCGATAGCGAGATGCTGGCTGATACCGTGGGCAGCATGGTCTCGGCATTGCTGCTGGCTGTGATCTTCATCTACCTGGTTCTGGCCAGCCAGTTCGGCAGCTTCCTGCAGCCCCTCGCCATCATGATGGCGCTGCCGCTATCGCTGGTCGGCGTCATGCTGGGCCTGCTGGTCGGTGGCTCGACGCTGAACATGTATTCCATGATCGGTTTCGTCATGCTGATGGGTCTTGTGGTCAAGAACGCCATCCTGCTCGTCGACAATGCCAACCAGCATCGGCGTGAAGGCGCGACGCTGGTTGATGCCCTGATCGAGGCCGGCGGCACGCGCTTCCGTCCCATCATCATGACCACGCTGGCCATGATCTTCGGCATGCTGCCACTCGCCCTGGCCATTCACGAGGGCAGCGACCAGAGCGCGCCGATGGCCCATGCGGTGATCGGTGGCCTGATCAGCTCGACCCTGCTCACGCTGGTCGTGGTGCCGGTCATGCTGACCTATGTCGATGCGCTGTCACGCTTCGTCGGCCGCTTCCTGCCGCGGGCGCCAGACCATCACGCGACGCAAACCGAGCCCATGTCCTCGGGCGCCTGACGCCGCCACCTCCACGGCGTCAGACAAGCACGGCACCCCGCTTTTCGAGCGGGGTACCGTTGTCATTTTTAGCCATAACCATTTGAAAATAAAAAGACTTTGCAATGTTGAGGCAATGCGAGGGGCGCAGAGTGAGATTGTTCAAACAGAAAGGAACATCCAATGAAAAGCCTCTCCATCGCTGCACTGGTCGCCGTCGCCGGCTTCACCGCCCTTCCCACGCTCGCCATGGCCGATACGACCATCCACGGCTACGAGGAATCCTCGCTCGAATACGCCCTTGACGCACGCGGCGTTGCCACCGAGCGCGTGGAAGAATGGGGCAGCTATGTCCGCGCCTGGGTTCCGAATGGTGCCGGCGGTACGGACATGCAGCTGTTCGATCCCGACACCCTGCAGCAGGTGTCGCCGTTCCGCGGCTGATCGGTCAGCGGCTGGCAGGCGGCCACGGCCGCCTGCCGCGGTCCAATGCAGAATTTCAGTGCGCTGGCTTGCGCGCGCAGATGGCAAAGCGATCCGACGCCAGCCGCTCGGCGGCGCGCCAGAATGGCATTTTCCCCGCCTGCGCCAGGTGAATGTCCCAGAGATTGCGGTCGACAACGATATCGACAAACCCTGCCTGTTCCAGCAAAGCGACAACCGCCTCCGCCGGCATGCCATTGTTGAAGTACACCTGCTCGCGAATGCGGCGATGCCGCTCGGCCAGGGCGGGATCCATATTGTGCCCCCTGGTTGGCGGGAGACGCCCCAGGGCCTTGTTGACGGCGCCATGCAGCCGCGAAACCCAGCTGGGTCTGCCCATATTGCCATCGACAATCAGTAGTCTGCCACCCGGCTTGAGCACACGGTGCCATTCCGCAAAGGCGGCGGGCACATCCACCAGCGTCCAGACCAGGTGGCGATTGGTGATCGCCTCATAGCTGTCGGCCGGTTCACCGGTATTTTCCGCGTCGCGGACAATGAAGCGGATATCGGTGCCGCGCTTGGCGGCCTTGGCCCGCGCCTGCGCCAACATGGCATCCGACCAATCCAGTCCGGTTACCTGAAAGCCCATATCGTTCATCAGGTGAGAGATCACTGCCGTACCGCAGGCCAGGTCGAGCAGTGGCCGCTTCTGTCCCTCGCCCAGATGCTTGCGAATGAGGCGATGCCAGCCCCGGCGTTCGGCCTCGCTGAACACCTCATGTCCCACGCTCAGATCGAAAGTCGCTGCGCGCTCGGACCAGAATTCGCGGATCTCGTCGCGAATGGAATAATTGCTCAACTCGTTTATATGGATACCCCGGGATGACGCCAACTTGTTGGAATCGCTTTAAAAGATAATTCTTGATTCTGTTTGTCATATTTCATAGTGCGGGGTGTCTTTCAACACCGGAGTGCGTGGCAATGTCCATTCGCAACACTGCCCTGGCCGCCTTGGCCGGGACCGTCCTTTTCTTGCCTGTCGCCAGCCGTGCCGATCCCTTCACCGTCACCGACGTGGCGGGGCGCAAGGTCGCTTTCGATGGTCCGGTGGAGCGGGTCATTCTGGGTGAAGGCCGGCTGATCTATGCGCTGGCCGCCATTGAGACGGAAAACCCGTTCGCCCATGTCGTCGCCTGGCGCAACGATCTCAACACGACCGATCTGACCGGCTTCAACAACTACATCGCCGCCTTCCCCGAGGCCGCCGACCTCCCGTTCCTGGGCAATCTCACCGATGGCACGCTGCAGACCGAAACGGTGGTCGATCTGGCACCCGACGTCATGATCCTGACCATCGGCTCCAAGGCCGCGGCAGACGAGGTCAAGCTCGAGGAAATGCTCGACCAGGTCGGCGTGAAGCTGGTCTATGTCGATTTCCGCGAGCACATCATCGACAATACCGAGCCCAGCCTGCGCGTGCTTGGCCAACTCTTCGACAAGAGCGAACGCGCCGAGGAAATCATCGATTTCTGGGATGAGCAGACTGCCCGCGTGACTGACGTCCTGGCCAGGGCCAATCCGGAAAAGCCGGTTGTCTTCATGTATCGCGCAGCGGGTCTGGGCGATTGCTGCGGCAGCTTCGGCACCGACAATTACGGCAAGATGGTCGAAATGGCCGGCGGCATCAATCTGGGTGCGGAATTCCTGCCCGGCTATACCGGCACGATCAATCCCGAGCAGGTCATCGCCTCCAATCCCGAAATCATCGTGGTGACCGGTTCAGACTGGACCAATTCACCCTCAGCCAGCGGTGATGGCCCCGCCTATGTCAATGTCGGCCCGAACGCCGCCAGCACGGCAGCCCAGAGCCGCGAGGCCCTGGCGGCACTGATGGAGCAGCCGGCCTTTACCGACGTGCAGGCCGTGACCGATGGCAAGGTCTATGCCATCTGGCACCAGTTCTATGCCAGCCCCTACCAGTTTGCCCCGATCCAGCAGCTGGCCAAGTGGTTCCACCCCGAGCTCTTTGCCGATCTCGATCCGGAAGCAACCTTCCGCGAGTTCCACGAGCGCTTCCTGCCGGTGCCCTACCAGTCCGGCTACTGGCTGGCATTGAACGAGGAATAGCTGATGGCAACGGCAACCGCCGATGCTGTTGCCAGTGAGGGGCGCGGTCTCTACCGCGCCCTGGCCTGGCGGCGCATCCTGATCATCCTGGGCTTCACCATTGCCCTGGCGCTGAGCTTCACCATCGACATCGCCTGGGGCCCCGCCCGCTACGCCGTGGGGGACGTCATTGCTGCGATCTTCGCTCCAGCCAGCGTCACCGACCAGGTCAGGGTCGTGGTCTGGGACATCCGCATGCCCATGGCGCTGATGGCCATCATCACCGGCGCGGCGCTCTCCCTGGCCGGCGCGCAGATGCAGACCATCCTCGCCAATCCGCTGGCCAGTCCCTTCACCTTGGGCATATCCGCGGCAGCCAGCTTCGGCGCCGCCCTGGCCATCGTGATGGGTGTCTCCATCGTCCCCTTCGCCACCAACTTCATGGTGCCGCTCAACGCCTTCGTCATGGCCCTGATCGCCACCCTGGTCATCCACTTCATTTCCCAGGCCCGCGGCGTCACCGTGCAGACCGTGATCCTGCTGGGCATCGCCCTCGTCTTCACCTTCAATGCCCTGCTGGCCTTCCTGCAATATCTCGCCTCCGAACAGGCGCTGCAAAGCGTCGTATTCTGGACCATGGGGAGCCTCACCAAAGCCACCTGGGAGAAGATCTGGATCACCCTGGCTGTATTGGTCTTTGCCATCCCCATGTTCGCGCGCCACGCCTGGGCGCTGACCGCCATCCGGCTGGGCGAGGACAAGGCCGCAAGCTTCGGGGTCAATGTCCGCGCCATCCGGCTCGAATCCATGCTGATCGTGGCCTTGCTGGCGGCCGTGCCCGTCAGCTTTGTGGGCACGATCGGTTTTGTCGGCCTGGTCGGGCCCCATGTCGCGCGCATGCTGGTGGGTGAGGACCAGCGCTTCTTCCTGCCCACCTCCATCCTGGCCGGCGCGCTGCTGCTCTCGGCCACCTCAGTGGTCTCCAAATCCATCCTGCCCGGCGTGGTCTTTCCCATCGGCATCATCACGGCCCTGGTGGGTGTCCCCTTCTTCTTCTCGCTCATTCTCTCCAATGTGAGGCGGTCATGGTAACCATAGCTCTGGACGATATCGGTGCCTATTACGGGCGACGCCTGACGGTCACCGGCGTCACCACGCCCCGTTTTTCCTCGGGTGAAATCGTCGCGGTGATCGGCCCCAATGCCGCGGGCAAGTCGACCCTGTTCAAGCGGATGGCGGGCCTGCTTCCCGGCCCCGGCACAGTGCAGGTCGAAGGGTCGGGCAAGGGCAAGCGCGCCATCAGCTACATGCCGCAGGATACCTCGGCCAATGCGGTGCTTACGGTCTACGAGTCCATCCTCCTCGCCCGCAAGCAGGGAACTGGCTGGTCCGTGAGCAACGGGGATCTCGTCCTGATCGACGGCGTGATGCAGGCCATCGACATTGTCGACATCGCCTTCCGCAATCTCGGGGAACTGAGCGGTGGCCAGCGGCAGTTGGTGAGCATTGCCCAGACCTTGGTGCGCGAGCCCGACATCCTGCTCATGGACGAGCCCACCAGTGCCCTTGATCTGCACCGGCAGATGGAAGTGCTGGCCTTCATGCAGCAGGTGGCCCGTGACCGCGGTATGATCGTCTTCATCGCCATCCACGATCTCAACCAGGCCATGCGCTTTGCCGACAAGGCCATTGTCATCGAGCATGGCAGCCTCAAGGGCGTGGGACCGACCAATGAGGTCATCACCGCCCAGCTGCTGCGCGACGTTTACCGGATCGATGCCCGCATTGAGCCATGCTCGCGCGGCCATCTGCAGATCATCGTCGACAGCGTTGCCGGGCCCGGAGCGCGAAGCTCCAGCACTGTCGCGCGCGCAGCCTGACTGCCGCTACGCCCTCAGCAGTCTCAGCAGGGACAGGATAGCGGCCTCATAGCCATAGACGCCCAGGCCGGCGATCACCGCATCGGCGCGCATCGACACATAGGAGCGGTGATAGATCGGCTCGCGCTTGTGGATATTGGAGATGTGGATTTCGATCACCGGGCCTTCGAACATCTTGAGCGCGTCGAGCAGCGCCAGCGAGGTGAAGGTGAAGGCCGCCGGGTTGATGATGATGCCGGAGCCCTCGTCGATCGCCTCGTGCACGAGGTTGATCAGGGTTTCCTCGCTATTGGTCTGGCGAAACACCACCGAATGTTCGCCCGCAACAGCACGACAATTGGCTTCCACCTCCGCCAGCGTGGTCGTGCCGTAGATATGCGGCTCGCGCTTGCCCAGCCGGTTGAGGTTGGGACCATTGAGAATGTAGATGGGCTTCACGGCACGGCTCCCTGATACCCGAACAGTTTTGGCAGCCAGAGCACGGTCTCGGGGACAAAGGTGAAGACACCCAGGGCGACCAGCAGCCCCAACAGGAAGGGCATGACATCGGCGATCAGCGACCGCATGGATGAGCCCGAGATACGCGTCATGATGAACAGCAGCAGCCCATAGGGTGGCGTGATCAGGCCAAGCATGATGTTGACCACCACCACGACCCCGAAATGCACCATGTCGATGCCCAGGGCCTGGGCCGTGGGGATCAGCACCGGCACGATGACGAGCAGGATCGTCGTCCCTTCCAGCACGCATCCGAGGATCAGCAGGATGATGTTCACGATGATCAGGAACATCAGCGGATCGAGATCCCAGGAGAGCAGCAGCATGGAAAGGCTGCGCGGGATGTTCTCGATGGTCACCACGTAGTTGAAGACCAGTGCCCCGGCGATCAGCATACCGATCGAGGCGGTCGTCTTGGCGCTGAGCAGCAGCGAGCTGTAGAATTCCCGCGCCGTTACGCTGCGATAGATCACCACGGAGACGATCAGGGCATAGGCTGCGGCCACCGCAGCGGCTTCGGTGGGCGTGGTAACCCCGCCATAGATGCCCCACATCAGCACCACCGGCATCATCAGCACCGGGAGGGCTTCCCAGGTCATGCGCGGCAATTGCCGAACCGGCACCGGCGGCTCAATGGGGAAATTCTTGATCCGCGCCGTTATGCCGATCTGCACCATCAGGAACAGCGACATCAGCAGACCTGGCACCAGTCCGCCCAAGAACAGGTAGCCAATCGAGGTGTCGGCCACCAAGGCATAAAGCACCATGGGAATGGAGGGCGGGATGATCGGCCCGATCACCGCCGTGGCGGCAGTCAGCGCTGCGGCATAGGAGGCCGTGTATTTGCCATCCTTGGTCATCATGTGCTGCATCATCTTGCCCGATCCGGCGGCATCGGCCACGGCCGAGCCGCTCATGCCGGCAAACACGATCGATTGCAGCACATTGACCTGGGCCAGCCCGCCGCGGAAACGTCCGACCAGTGCGTCGCACCATTTGAGAAGGCGATCCGACAGCGAGCCGGAGTTCATGATCTCGGCGGCCAGGATGAAGAGCGGCACCGCCAGCATGATGTAATTGGAATACATGCCGTTGAGGAACTGCTCGGCCACGATCCCCATGTCCTGCCCGCGCATGAGCAGGTAGAGGATCGATCCGCAGATCATGGCAAGCCCCATGGGCAGGCCGAAAAAGGCAAGAAAGGTGATGAGCCCGAGGGCAAGCAGGAAGGCCAGGGAAACCGTCATACGCCAGAACCCGCCTTGGTCGGATCGAAATCGTCTTCTTCCCGGCCCCACACGGCGCGTCCACACAGCCAGAGCTGGCGCGCGATCATGGCGACGGCAAAGATGCCATATATGGAATAGAGATAGTCGAAGCGGATCTTGAGATAGGCGGTCCGCTCGACCTTCATGAACAGGATGTAGTCGATCACCGCCGGCAGCGAGATGGCGAACAGCGCCACCAGAGTCAGGCCGGTGATCAGCACCATGCCCCGCTTCAACCTGCCCCGCGCCGCGCCGTAGAGGATGTCGAAGCGGATCTCCTCGCTGTCGCGCACCACGAAAGCCGTGCCGAACAGCACCAGCCAGAGCCACATCATCACGCTGACTTCATGCGTCCAGCCGATGGGCAGGTTCAGGAGGTAGCGAAAGACGATCTGCAGGATGAAGACTGCAAACATGATGGCCAGCATCAGTGCCAGCAGATTTTCTGCCCTGGCGTGAAGCCAGCCGCCGATGCGGGTGAGAGACGAGGGCATGACGGGGACTCCGCTATGTCGGCCGGGTCGACCGAAAATGCCTTGGAGTGAAGGACGGCGCCAGAGTGGCGCCGTCCGACTGCGAAGACCTAGAGGCCGTTGATCCTGTCGACGACACCTTCAGGCCAGTCGCTGGCAAGGTCGGAGTCGAGATACATCTGCTGGGCGTGGCTGCGGAAGGCTTCCAGGTCCGGCTCATAGACGTCGAGACCCGCGCTCTTGAAACGCTCGACCAGTTCGGCCTCACGCTTGAGGTGCTCTTCCTGGCTGAAATCGATCGCCACGTCGGCGGCAGCCTGGAAGGCTTCCTGCTGCTCGGGGCTCATCGCATCCCAGGCGGTCTTGCTGATGACCAGCAGGTCATAGCCCACCAGGTGCGACGTCAGCACGATCTGATCCATGACTTCGTAGAACTTCATGTTCTCGACATTGGGCAGCGGGTTGTCCTGGCCGTCGATAGCGCCGGTCTGCAGGCCCGTATAGACTTCGGCATAAGCCATTGGCGTCGGGTTGGCGCCCAGCGCCGTGCCTAGGAACTGCCAGGCGTCGCCGCCGGGCATGCGCAGCTTGATGCCGGCCATATCGGCTGGCGTGCTGATCTTCTTGTCGCCGCGCAGGCCCACCTGGCGGGCACCAAAATAGGTCGGCCCCAGGATGTGGATGCCAAGCTGGTCTTCGGCCATCTGCTTGAACTCGGCGCCGACCTCGCTGTCAAAGAACGCGCGCAGATGTGCCGCGTCGCGGAACAGATAGGCCGAAGTCAGAACCGACCAGGCCGGGATCTGGTTGGAAACGTCCTGCGGGGCGATATTGCCCATCTCGAGGTTGCCACGCTGAAGGGCCACCAGCTCGGTGCCCTGCTTGAACAGGTTGCCACCAAGATAGGTCTCGATCGTCGCGGCCTCGGCGACCTGCGACGTGAGCAGGTTCATCATTTCGGCGCGAATGTCCTGCTCGGAGAACACCGCCGAAAAACGCAGCACTGGCTTGTCCTGCGCCATGGCAGGAAAGGCGGCTGCCAGCAGCAAGCCACCCACCATGAGTGCGCGGCGCGAAAGTGAAATGGTCATCAATGATCCTCCCTGAAGGGCCGAAACCCCTGTTCCGGCCGGTTCCGGCCTGCTGCCAATGACCTCCCGTCATCGGCTTGACGTCACTTTGTACGAAATAGTTCGTTCATGTCAACGGTCGGCGACGCCGAAAGATCGGCATGCTTTCTTTTTCTCACGTATTTGTTTATATAGCAGATGAAATCGAATTTGTCAGATGATTTGTGATGCCTGATCCCTCAGATGCCGCCGTGACGTCCGTTGGCGACGCAACCTACCTGCGGCTGCGAGCGGACATCATTGCCGGCCGGCTGGCGCCGCGACAGAAACTGCGACTGGATGCCCTGCGGCAGCAGTACGGAGTCGGAATCAGCACATTGCGCGAGATTCTCAATCGTCTCGCCAGCGAGTCACTGGTGATCGCCGAGGGCCAGAAGGGCTTTGCCGTCGCCCCGGCCACCGCGCAGGATCTGCGGGAAATCGCCGACCTGCGACTGCTGCTTGAAAGCCACGCCCTGCGCCTGTCCTTCGCGCATGGTGACCTTGAGTGGGAAGGCCGCGTAGTGGCCGCGCATCACAAGCTGGCCGCAACCGAAGACCGCCTGCTCGCAGGGCATGAGCGTCACACGGTCAACTGGGTCCGCTACGACTTCGCTTTCCACAACGCGCTGATTTCTGCCTGCGGCTCCAGCGTGCTGCTCGACCTGCATGCGGCCATATTCGACCGGTTTCTGCGCTATCACATGCTGGCGGCCAGCTTTCGCGGCCGCGGCGTGGTGGACGATCACCGGGCCATGTTCAACATGGCCCTGCAGCGCGATGTCGATGGGGCATTGGCCATGCTGTCCAGCCACGTCAATCGTGGCGTCGAACACGTGCTGTCGACAGGCAAGCTTGCCAGCTAGGCATGCGCGGCGAAGGTGCGCCCCATCTCGGCTGCGTCGGGTTCCACGCCGCTGAACAGGTGGAACGCCCGCACTGCTTGATATATCGCCATGCCGCCGCCGGGCAGCACACGGCACCCAAGCGCCTGGGCCCGACGCAGCAATTCGGTTTCCCGCGGGAAATAGATGATGTCGGCCACCCATTGCCCGCGGCGCAGCAGGCCAGGGTCAATTGGCGTCCCGGGATACTTCTCCATGCCCACCGGCGTCGCGTTCACCACGCCAACGGCCCGTTCGACCACCTCGGCAAGATGCGATGGGGCAAGGCCCTGGGCCAGGGTCCCGCTCGTATCCTCTACCTTGCGCGCAAGGGCCTCGGCCTTGCCGACATCGGCGTCGATGATGTCGATGCGTCCTGCGCCCAACTGCACCAGGGCATGCGCCACCGCGGCCCCTGCCCCGCCGGCGCCAATCTGCACCACATGGACGATCGGCACAGCCCCCAGCCCCTTGCGAACACTCTGGGCGAACCCCCAGCAGTCGGTATTGTGGCCAACCCTCGTGCCGTTGCCGAGCACCACAGTATTGACCGCGCCGATTGCCGCCGCCTCCGGCGCCAGGCTGTCGAGCAGGGGGATAATTTCCTGCTTGAAAGGATAGGTGACGTTGAGCCCTCGATAGCCCAGGTCCCGCGCTGTCTCGAGCACCGCACCCAGATCAATGTCATCCAGTCCGAGCCGGTCGAAATCAATGAGGTCGTAGCGATAGGCCAGGCCCAGCCGACGCCCTTCAGCCTCATGCATGATGGGGGTAAGAGACGACCCGATGCCGCGGCCGAGCAGACCGATGCGCACGGTTCCATCGGCGCCGGCAGCGGACATTGAGCGTTCGTCAGCGATCACCGCAAAGGCGCGGCGCACGCGGTCACTCTGACTGGACACCAAACCAACTCCCCGGAACGTCATGGCATTGGGCCATGCGCCCTTGTTTTCGTCGCCGTCTCGCCAGTACAACTGCGACAGGCGATTTGCCCCACAATGTACGAACTGGTTAGTTTAGTCAATCGTGGGGAGTATGAGGAAAGGCAAAGGCCCCATGTCGGACAGCGCGTCTGAGGTAACGAAGGCTGCACGCAAGGCACCGGGGCGCCAGCAGGATCCCGAAGGCACGCGGCAGAACATCATCGAGGTCGCTTCCCAGGAATTCGCTCTGAACGGGCTTTCGGGAGCCCGCATCGACGAGATCGCCGCCAAGACGCGCTCCTCCAAGCGCATGATTTACTATTACTTCGGCGACAAGGAAGGGCTCTATCTCAGCGCCCTGGAAAATGCCTACCGCCAGGTGCGCGAGGGGGAGGCCAAGCTGGACATTGCCGGCCTGTCCCCGCTGGATGGCCTGAAACGCCTGGTCGAATTCACCTTCGAGCACCATCACCAGCATGAGGATTTCATCCGCATGGTGATGATCGAGAACATCCACCACGGCCAATATCTTCAGCGTTCCAGCGTCGTACGCGACCTCAACGTCACCGCCATCGCCCGCATTGGCGAACTCTACGAACGGGGTCTCAGCGAGGGCCTGTTCCGCCCTGACCTCGACCCTCTCGAGATCCACTGGCAGATCAGCGCCCTGTGTTTCTTCAACGTTTCCAACCGCGCCACCTTCTCCCAGCTCTTCTCTCGCGATTTCGGCGCGCCCGACATGCTGGTCCGGCTCAAGCAGAACACGGTCGAAATGGTGCTGCGCTACGTGGCCAAGCCCGAGATATTTGTCGAGAGCTGACGCCGCCCCGATATGCGCCCGTCGCCTTGGAGCGATGGACCGGAAGCACCAACACCTAGCCGAGACGCACCCGCACAACCATGGCCTGGCCGGCCCGCGCCATTGACCCAGACCTGTATCGCGCATATTTTGTACGAACTGGTTCGTACAAAGGCGCTGCGTGATGAGGACATCGATTGCCACCGTTTCCATCAGCGGTGACCTGCGCGAGAAACTGGAGGCCATCGCAGCAGCGGGATTCGATGGCGTCGAGATCTTCGAGAATGATTTCCTTGCCTACGACCGCAGTCCTGCGGACGTTCGCCGCATGGTCGCTGACCTGGGCTTGGAGATCACCCTGTTCCAGCCGTTTCGCGATTTCGAGGGCCTGCCCGAGCCACAGCGGAGCCAGGCTTTTGATCGTGCCGAACGCAAGTTTGACCTGATGGCGGAACTGGGCGCGCCATTGATGCTGGTCTGCTCCAGCGTCGCCCCCGCGGCGCTGGGCGGCATCGACCGCGCCGCCGCCGACTTCCGCGAACTGGGTGAGCGCGCCGCCGGGCGCGGGCTCCGGGTGGGATATGAGGCGCTGGCCTGGGGGCGACATGTCAACGACCATCGCGACGCCTGGGAAATCGTGCGCCGCGCCGATCATCCCAATGTCGGCATCATCCTCGATAGCTTCCACAGCCTGTCGCGCCGCATCGACTCCAACACTATCCGCTCCATCCCCGGCGACAAGATCTTCATCGTGCAGCTGGCCGACGCCCCTGCGCTGGATATGGACCTGCTCTATTGGAGCCGCCACTTCCGCAATATGCCGGGCGAAGGCGACCTGCCCGTGGTGGAATTCGCCCGCGCGGTGGCGGCGACGGGCTATTCCGGCCCGCTTTCCCTCGAGATCTTCAACGACCAGTTCCGCTCGGGCTCGCCGCGCACCATCGCGCTGGACGGCCATCGCTCCCTGGTATTCCTGATGGACCAGGTGCGCGAGGCGGAACCGGAAGTGGTCCCGGCCGGCGCAACGCTGCCGCCGCGCGTGCCGGTCAAGGGCGTCTCCTTCGTCGAGTTCACGGCCGACGAGACCGAGGCCGACACGCTCCGGACCATGCTGGGGCAGTTGGGCTTTTCCCGCACCGGCACACACAAGAGCAAGAGCGTGGAGCGCTTCAGCCAGGGCAGCATCAATATCGTGGTCAATACCGAACGCGAAGGCCTGGCCCACGCCGCCTACCTCACCCATGGAACATCGGCCTATGCCATGGGCCTGCTCGTCGAGGATGCAGACGCCACCCTGGCGCGTGCCAAGGCACTCCATGCCCAGCCCTTCGCCCAGCGCGTGGCCCCGGGCGAGCTGTCGATCCCCGCCATTCGCGGGGTCGGCGGCGGGGTCATCTATTTCCTGGATGAGCGGACCGATCTGGCGCGGGTCTGGGATATCGAATTCGGGTCCGAGCCGCCCGGCGCCGATGCCGGTCTTGTCGGGTTTGACCACATCGCCCAGACCATGAACTACGAGGAAATGCTGACCTGGATATTGTTCTACCGCTCGATCTTCGTGGTGGACAAGGGTCCCATGGTCGATGTCATCGACCCCTCCGGGCTGGTACGCAGCCAGGTGATCGAAAGCCCCGGCGGCGCCATGCGCCTGACGCTCAACGGCGCCGAAAGCCACCGCACCCTGGCCGGGCGCTTCATCGCCGAAACCTTCGGCTCGAGCGTGCAGCATATCGCCTTTGCCTCGTCCGACATTTTCACAACGGCGGTCTTTTTGCGCAAAAGCGGATTGGCGCCGCTGGAAATCTCCCAGAACTACTACGACGACCTGCAGGCCCGGCTCGGCCTCGATGGTGCAATGCTCAAGCGCCTCGCCGACAACCACATCCTCTACGATCGTGATGCGAACGGCGAATTCTTCCAGCTCTACACGCCCAATTTCGGTGAAGGCTTCTTCTTCGAGATCGTCGAACGGCGAGGCGGCTACGCCGGCTACGGTGCCGTCAACGCGCCATTCCGAATTGCTGCGCAGAAACGGGCAATCGCACCTTCTTCCATGCCGAAGCGCTAGCACCCGCTTTGCCCCGAAGGGCACCGCTTCCCGCCCGCTTGGCCAATCCGCTCTCCACGCGTTGAATGCCTGCCATTCGCAGCTTCACAAGACCCTGCCTTGACGGGCCATCGTGACCCTTGACCGGACTCCCATTCGACACTAAGGCTATATAACTGGTTTTTTAGTTTAAGTGGATGTCGGAGGACCCCTTGCAGCTTCTATGGTCGCCACGATCTCCATTCGTTCGCAAGGTCATGATCGTGTTCCATGAGACCGGACTGACCGACCACGTCGAGACAATCCGCGCCGTGGCGTCGATGGCCAAGGTCAACCCGGATATCTTGCAGCACAACCCGCTCGGCAAGATCCCCGTCCTGCTGACGGCGGATCAGGGTGCAATCTACGATTCGCCAGTCATCTGCGAATACCTCGATAGCCTGCACAACGGTGCGCGACTGTTTCCCACCGACTCCGTCGAGCGCATTGTCGCCCTCCGCCGACAGGCGCTGGGCGACGGACTGCTCGACGTCCTGCTCTTGCTGCGCAATGAGGCTGGACGGCCTGACGGCACGCCATCACCCACCTATCTCGCCGGCTTCGAGCAGAAGATTGTCGCCGCCCTGGCTGCGCTCGAAAAGGAGGCACCCGCTCTCGACGACAGTGCCTTCGGTATCGGCCATATCGCCATCGGCTGTGCGCTGGGCTATCTCGATTTCCGCTTCACCGATCGCGACTGGCGCCGCGCCCACCCGGCACTGGCCCTGTGGCATGCCAGGTTCGAGGCGCGCCCCTCCGCCTTGGCGACCATGCCTGGCGATGAGTCCGCCGCATGAGCCAGTCTCCACTGTCCCATATTCGCGTTCTCGATCTCAGTCGCATCATGGCGGGGCCTTGGGCCAGCCAGATTTTTGCCGATCTGGGCGCCGACGTCATCAAGATCGAGCGGCAGGGACGCGGCGACGATACCCGCAGCTGGGGCCCACCCTTTCTCAAGGACGCGGACGGCAAGGACACGACCGATGCCGGCTATTTCCTGGCCGTCAACCGGGGCAAGCGCTCAATCACCCTCGACATTGCCACGGCCGAGGGGCAGCGCGTGGTGCGCGAGCTGGTCAGGCACTGCGATATCGTCATCGAGAACTTCAAGGTCGATACCCTGGACCGCTACGGCCTGGGCTATGACGACCTCAAGGCGATCAAGCCCGACATCATCTACTGCTCGGTCACCGGTTTCGGCCAGACCGGCCCGCGTCGCGACCAGCCCGCCTATGACTTCATGATCCAGGCCATGGGTGGCCTGATGAGCGTTACCGGGGAACCCGACGGCGTGCCGGGCGGCGGCCCGGAGAAGGTCGGCGTGCCCATCGTCGACATCATGACCGGCATGTATGCCGCCATAGCCACCCTGGGCGCCCTGGCGCATCGTAGCGTCACCGGCGCGGGCGACCACATCGATATCGCCATGCTGGATGTCCAGGTCGGTTTTCTGGCCAACCAGGCCATGAACTACCTGGTCTCGGGCACGCCGCCCAGGCGCGCCGGCAACGCCCATCCCAACATTCAGCCGCAGGATGTCTTCCCCTGCCGCGACGGACACCTGGTGCTCGTCGTTGGCAATGACGGCCAGTTCGCCAAGTTCTGCGAGGTGATTGGACAGCCCGATCTCGCAACCGACAGCCGCTTTGCCACCAATGCCGGCCGCGTGCGCAACCGCCTGGATCTGGCCGACATCATCCGCGCCGCCTTTGCCGAGGCGGAAATGGCCGATTGGCTCGCTCGCCTCGATGCCGCCGGCGTGCCCTGCGGTCCCATCAACACGATACCGGCCGTGCTCGCCGACGAGCAGATCCAGCATCGCGCCATGAAGATGCAGATGCCCCATCCCCTGGCCGGGACGGTCGATCTGATTGCGAGCCCCATGCGGTTTCGCAATGCCCGGTTGCGGCGCGATCGACATCCACCATTGCTCGGCGAGCATACTGCCGAAATTCTCGCCGAATTCGCCATCCAGGCGCCAGCCGATGCCGGTGGCTCCCCTCACTCTTGACCGGAGCAGCGCCCATGTCGCGTATTCCAATCCTCACCCCCGACCTCATGACAGTGGACCAGAAGCGCATCCACGATGCCGTCGTGTCCGGCCCCCGGGGCATGCTGGTCGGCCCCCTGCGCGCGGCCATCCACCGGCCGGAACTCGCCGACAAATGGCAGCAGTTCGGTGAATTGCTGCGCTACCGCACCAGCCTGCCCGCCCGGCTGAGCGAGCTGGCAATACTGGTGACGGCCCGCCATTGGGACTGCCAGGTCGAGTGGCACCTGCACGAGCGCGACGCGATCCGGGCCAGTCTGGAAACACCGATCATCGATGCCATCAGACTGGGGCAACGCCCGGCGGACATGGAGGCAGAGACCGCCGCCGTGCATGACTTTGCCACCGAACTGCTGCGCGACCGCTTCGTCTCCCAGCCGACCTACCAACTGGTGCTGGCGCGATGGGACGTGGTTGGCGTGGTCGAGCTGGCGGCGATCATCGGCTACTATTCCATGGTCGCGATGACGCTCAACGCCCATGAACTCCCGCTGCCCGATGGAATCGCACCACCGCTTGAGGCGCGGGCCTGATGGAACGCGTCGCCATCCCGCCGAGCCGTTCGCCCGCCAGTCCGCCGCCGGCAGGCGCCTGCGATTGTCACACCCATATATTCGGCCAGCCCTCGGCCTATCCGGTCGCCCACCCGCCCCACTATCTGCTTCCCGATGCCGATGCGAAGCGGCATCGACAGATGCTGGACGAAACCGGGCTCTCCCGCGCCGTCCTCGTCCAGCCTGCGCCTTACGGAGACGATTGTGGCGCCATCATCGAGGCCATCGCAGAGGCGCCGGCGACATTGCGCGGCATCGGCACGGCCTTTGCCGGCACCGGTCAGGACCACCTGGCAGCACTCAAGGCAGCCGGTATCGTGGGTCTGCGCTTCGTCCATCTGGACCTGCCGGGCGGAACGAACCGCTTTCCCGGCGCAGCCGGCCTTGAGGACCTGCATGATCTCGCGCCTGCCATGGCAGGGATCGGTCTGCATGTGCAGCTCTGGTGCGATGCGGCGACATTTGCGGAACACAGGCCGGCGCTCGCGCAGCTCGGCCTGCCCATAGTGCTCGAGCATATGGCGCGGTTCGACAGCGCTGCGGGCGTCACCGGCACTGCCTTTGAGGCCGTGCTCGCCGCGCTTGCCGAGGGCGAGGTCTGGGTCAAGCTGGCGCTCTGCCGCGCATCTCAGCAGGTGCCCGACTACCCCGACATACGACCCTTCCACGATGCCCTGGTCGCCGCCAATCCCCAACGCCTGCTCTGGGCATCTGACTGGCCGCATGTGCGTCTCGATGAGGCCCGCCCCGATGTCGGTCACCTGCTCGATCTGTTTGCCGAGTGGACCGGGCAGGACGCAGCGCTGGCCCAGCGCATTCTCGTGCACAACCCCGCTGACCTCTACGGGTTCGACTCCCCTTCTCGCCAGACGCAAGGACTTGGCCAATGACGGCTCTCCAGCTCACCATCGCCGACGGCATCGCCGTCGTCACCCTTGACCGTCCACCTGTCAACGCCCTCACCATGGCGCTTTATGGCGAGATCGCCGCGCTGTTCGAGAGCTTCGCCGAGCGGCTCGACGTGCGCTGCGTCGTGCTGACGGCCACGGGCACCAAGGCCTTCTGTGCCGGACTGGACCTGCACGAATTTCTGGCGGCAACGCCCGACAATGACGCCGAGCGTGCCGCCATCGTGCGCCGGTGCTTTGCTGCGGTCCGCCACTGCGATGTTCCGGTCATTGCAGCCGTCAATGGCCCGGCGCTGGGAGCCGGCTGCGTTCTGGCCTCCGTGGCCGATATTCGCCTGGCCAGCGCCAATGCCCGCTTCAGCCTGCCCGAGATCAATGTGGGTCGCTGCGGCGGCACGGCCCATCTGGGGCGTCACCTGCCGCAGGGCGTGCTGCGCCACATGGTGTTCACCGGTCTGCCACTGAGCGTCGAGGACGCCTGGCGCTTCGGTTTCGTGCAGGAAGTCGTGGACGCCGAAGCGCTGATGACCCGGGCCATGGAACTGGCGACCCTGATTGCCAGCAAGGCGCCGCTCGGCCAGCGCCTGGGCAAGCAATCGATGAACGCCGCAGAATTCCTCCCGGTGGAGGAAGGCTATGCCGGCGAACAGGTTTTCAGCACCCGCCTGATGCGCACCGCCGACGCGCGCGAGGCCACCCGCGCCGTCGTTGAAAAGCGTGCCCCGGTCTGGAGCGGGCAATGACGGACAGTCCGGTCCGGCTGCGCTTCGAGGATGATATCGCGGTCCTCGTCATCGACAATCCGCCCGTCAATGCCGGGTCGCGGGCAGTTCGGGAGGCCTTGCTGGACCGGCTCGGCGACCTGGTCGGCAGCGCCGCCACGGGCGTAGTCATCGTCGGCGCCGGCAGGACCTTCGTCGCGGGGTCCGATATCCGCGAATTCGGCGCGCCGCTGGAAGAGCCGCAACTGCCGGCCGTGATCGCCGCCATCGAGGCTCTGCCTATCCCCGTCGTCGCTGCCATCCATGGCGCCGCCTTGGGCGGTGGTTTCGAGCTGGCGCTGGGCTGCGACGCCCGGGTGGCATCAGCCGATGCGGTCGTCGGGCTGCCGGAGGTAAAGCTCGGCATGGTGCCGGGCGCCGGCGGCACGCAGCGCCTCGTCCGCCTCGTCAATGTAGCCAAGGCGATAGATCTGGTCTGCAGCGGCCAGCATGTTCCCGCACCAGAGGCCCTGGCGCTGGGGCTGATTGATGTGCTCGCCGATGGCGACCTGCTCACCGCCGCCCTCGCTCATGCCCGGTCACTGGGAACCACCAAGCGCCGCCTGGGCGAAGCACCCGTGCTGTCATCCAGCGAAACCGACATCGCCGCAGCCGCCGACAAGGCGATGCGCCGCGGTCGCCAGCGGCCCAATGTGGTCGAAGCCATTCCGCTGCTGCGCGATGCCAACAGCGCGCCATTTGCCACCATGCTTGCACGCGAGCGCGCCGCGTTCCAGCAGTTGCGCTCCAGCGATGAAGCCGCTGCGCTCCGCCACCTGTTCTTTGCTGAACGCGAGGCCGGTAGGGTGGATGGCCTTGCGGGCGTCGCCCCTCTCCCCATCCACACCGTTGGCGTGGTCGGCGCCGGAACCATGGGCGCGGGCATTGCCGTCTGCCTGCTCAATGCCGGCCTGACCGTTCGGCTCATCGAACAGGACGAGGCAGCCCTCTGGCGCGGCATCGACCGCATCGAGAAGACACTGGCGGCCGACGTCGCGAGCGGGCGATGCAGCACCAGCCAAAGCGCCAGCCGGCGCGCTGCCCTCACCGGCAGCATCGCATTGGCCGACCTGCGCGATTGCGATCTCATCATCGAGGCAGCCTTCGAGGATCTTGCCATCAAGCAGGATCTCTTCGCCCGGCTCGACGCCGTTGCGCGGCCTGACGCGGTCCTTGCCACCAACACCTCCTACCTCGACATTGCGGCTATCGCCGCTGCGACGCAGCGGCCCGCATCGGTCATTGGCCTGCATTTCTTCAGCCCGGCCAATGTGATGAAGCTGCTGGAGGTCGTACGCACGCCCCAGACATCAGATCAGGCGCTGCTCACCGGGCTCAAACTGGCGCGGCAGATCGGCAAGATTGCCGTGGTCTCTGCCTTGGGCGAGGGCTTCATCGGCAACCGCATCTATTCCGCCTATCGCCGGCAATGCGAGTTCATGGTTGAGGAAGGCGCCACCCCGCAACAGGTCGATGCTGCCCTGGAAGCCTTTGGATTCGCCATGGGACCATTCGCAGTCTCGGACCTGTCCGGGCTCGATATCGCCTGGAAGACGCGCCAGCGCCTGGCGGCCACGCGCGATCCGCGCGAACGCTATGTCACGATCCCCGACCGCCTCTGCGAAGCCGGCCGGCTGGGCCGCAAGGCAGGCGCCGGTTGGTATCGCTACGACGAGCGCGGGCAGCGCCATGTCGACCCCGCCGTCGCAACATTGATCGAGGCGAATTCAGCGGTTGCCGTGCGGCGCGCCTTCCATGCCGAAGAAATTCAGCGCCGCGCCCTGGCGGCTATCGTCAATGAGGCAAAGCTCGTCCTGCAGGATGGCGTGGCCCAGCGGGCCGGCGACATCGATGTCGCCCTGGTCCACGGCTATGGCTTTCCGGCCTGGGAAGGCGGTCCGCTCTATTGGCATGCCAGGCACGACCGTCAGGAAACCGTCAAAGCCCTTGATGAGGTCGAAAGGGCGACCGGCTTTGGTTTTCGCCGCGCCGGCTAGCGCAACTTGACGTCGAAGCGCACCACGTCGCCGCGATAGACGCCCTCGGCGACCAGCACCGCCGTGCCCGTCTGGTCCACCGCACGGCGATAGACGAAGGCGACTGGCGCGTTGATGGCAATGTCGAGCGCCTTGGCCATGTCCATGTCCGCGCTCCGGATCGTCAGCGTCTGCTGCGCATCGACGATCTCGACGCCCGGCACATCCGCCACCAGACGCAGGGCCGTCTTGGTTTCCAGGTCGTTCTGCGTGATCCGGTCCGAAAGTCGCTCATCAATGTAGAGCTCGGTGAGCAGGAATGGCTTGCCCTCGCGCCAGTGGCGGCGGTTGAGGTGCCGGTATTTGGGTGCCGCATTGCCGATCATATAGGGCAGGTCAGGCAAGTCGCGGTCACGCTGATCGGTCAGGATTTCGATGCGGGCGTCGTGGCTGGGGCGCAGCAGGCCCGACCAGTCGGTCGCCACCGCACACCACAGCGCTTCCTGCGGCCGGCTGCGCACGAAGGTGCCCTTGGCGCGAAACCGCTCGATCAGGTTTTCCTTCTCCAGCTGGTCCAGCGCCTGCCGGATCGTGGCCCGCGCCACGCCGCATTCGATCGCCAGCTCATCCACCGTGGGTATCTGACTGCCGACCGGCCACTGCCCGGATTCGATGCGCCGCTTGAACAGGGTCGCCAGCTGGATGTAGCGAGAAACGGCGCTCTTCCCAAAATCGACTGTGGCCGTCGCTGGCTTGGTATTCACTGAAATGTCCCGGGTTCGTCTCGACCGCCTCAATCTACGACGCCGGCAAGTCAGTTACAACCAATAGACTGGCTTTAGGGGTTTAACGGCAAGCGGCGCGGACGATCGACCGCGCCGCCACTGAACTATGAACAGACAAAGCTGCTGGTTGCCGTTTCGTATTGAATGGTGCTCGGATAGGGACAGAGCGGACGCTCGCGTTCCGGTTCGCCGCCCGAAGCGATCAGGGCCACTGGGGCCTTGCCTTCTTCAACCCATGCCACCAAGGCATCGAGACCAGAGAAGGTGTCCGGACCCGTGCCAACACGTGAATGTCCAATGCCCGGCATCAGGTAGAGACGGGCGAAATCCTGCACCGTCTGAACATCGCCATAGCGCTCGATCAGCGATTCATACCAGTCGCGGGTATCAATGGCCGAAATGCCCTGATCGCCCATGCCGTGGTAGACGATCACCTTGCCTCCAGCAAACCGGAAGGCGTCCATGTCCGCGGAGTTCGCGCTGGTATAGTCGGACGAGGCGGACAGCTTCGCCGGATCGGTTTCAAAATCAAACGCGAAGGAATCGAAGTCTGGGTCTGGCGGTGTCATGAAGACATAGCGGATCGACGTGTTGGTGGCCCGGCTGCCATTGTTGGGCCACTCTTCGGCATCACCCAGCTTCCAGCGACGGAAGTCGGACCCGGCATCATAGGGGAAGGGCGCATAGAGCTGTTCGCCAGCCGCATTGCGCGCGCCATCGTGCACTTTCACGAAGGCTGCCGCCTGCGCTGAGGTGATGCAGGTATCGCTCTTGTCGCCGGCGCAGATCAGGCCCGCCGGATCGAATTCGCAAAGCGCGGGGCTATCGACCACACCGTCCTGCAGCCCATCAAGGCCGTCACATTGCCGCGCGATTTCGGCATTGATGAGGGCTAGGTCCGCATCGGAATAGGCCTTGGCCAGGAGCGGGCGGCCCTCCGCGTCTTTGGGCGCAATCTCGGCCATGGCAGCTAGGTCCCAGGCGGTGGCGACGTGACCGCGCGACTGCGAAATGATCGGCGATCCGGCTAGCACGCCGTCAAAATGATTGGCAAAGCGCTGTGCTGCCATAAGGCCCTGACGACCGCCGTTGGAATTGCCCACGATGTAGGAGTAGCGCGGCGGCATGCCGTAGCTGTCCTGGATCAGAGCCTTCGCAACAGTGGTCACCAGATCCAGGGAATTATATCCCCAGTCGATGCGCGCCTTGGGGTCGAGGCCAAACGAGGCGTCTCTGCCATTGGCCGCTGTGTGGCCCGCATCTGTGCTCACAACGGCATAGCCCAGCGTCAGCGCCGGCTCGTTGCCGATTGTATTGACACCCACTGCCGGATTGATCGAGCCATCTGTGCCGCCGCCACCCTGAAAGAAGAACCGCTCGTTCCAACTGGTGGGCAGGCGCAGCTCGAAGCCGGTGGCGTAGCTGACACCATCAACGCCCACCCGCTCTTCGAGATACCCCGTCACCACACAGTGGGGCGGCAGGGCGACCTCGTCATGGTTCCCGCCTAATACCAGTTCGGTTGAGGCAATGCGAAGGTCGCGATACCGAAAATCGGCCAACCCTTCGCACCACGCCGGAGCATCTGCCTCGCCGACCTCTTTTGATTGGGCCGGCGAGCCTGCCAGTCCCAGTATCACCGCGGTCGCAACAGCCAACGTCGGCCCATATCCTCTAGGCGTCACTTTCCTCATTCAGCTCCTCCTCAGCTATTAAGTTATAAGTACGATATTATAGTTTTTATTGGACGCAGCTGTCTGCTGACCCTCTACGTCACTCCTCCTTGAAGGCCTGTTCGCGGCCCTTGCGGATGGCGGGGAGCGTCACCGCGGCAATGGCGATGGCGGCGATGATCAGTAGGGCTGCGGAAATCGGCCGCTCGATGAAGATCATCGGATCGCCGCGCGAGACCAGCATGGCACGCCGGATATTCTCCTCGAGCATCGGGCCTACCACAAAGCCGAGCAGCAGCGGCGCGGGCTCGCAATCGAGCTTGACCAGCACATAGCCAATGACTGCAAACACGGCCATCAGGGTCACGTCGAAACTGGCATTGTTGACGCTGAAGACACCCACCGAGCAGAACACGACAATGGCCGGGAACAGGAAGTGATAGGGCACGCTCAGCAGCTTCACCCAGATGCCGACCAGGGGTAGGTTCAGCACCACCAGCATCAGGTTGCCCAGCCACATCGAGACGATCAGCCCCCAGAACAGCACGGGCTGCTCGGTCACCACATTGGGGCCGGGCGTGATGCCCTGGATGATCAGCGCACCGATCATCAGCGCCATGACCGGATTGGACGGAATGCCCAGTGTGAGCATGGGGATGAACGAGGTCTGTGCCCCGGCATTGTTGGCGCTTTCCGGCCCGGCGACCCCGGCCAGCGCCCCCTTGCCGAAGGTTTCGGGCTTGCGGGAAAGCTTCTTCTCCAGCGCATAGGAGGCAAATGACGACAGCATCGCCCCGCCACCGGGAAGAATGCCCAGGATAGACCCGAGCGCGGTGCCGCGCAGCACGGGGGCGGCCATCTCGCGCAGGTCCGCCCGGCTGGGGAACAGGTTCTTGATCTTGGTCGACAGCACCGAACGACTGCTTTCGTCCTCGAGATTGCGGATCACCTCGGCAATGCCGAACATGCCCATGACGATGGCGATGAATTCATAGCCGTCGATCAGCTCGATCATGTTGAGGGTGAAGCGCTGGGCGCCCGTATAGATGTCCTGCCCACCCAGTCCGAGCAGCAGCCCCATCAGCATCATGGCAAAGGCCTTGAGCAATGATCCCGATGCCAGCGCAATCGAGGCGAACAGGCCAAGCACCATCAGCGAGGTATATTCGGCCGGCCCGAAGGTCAGCGCCACCGCCGCCAGCGGCGGAGCAAACAGCGCCAGCAGGATTGTCGCCACCGTGCCGGCAAAGAACGAGCCAATGGCCGCCGTGGCCAGCGCCACCCCTGCCCGGCCGTTGCGCGCCATCTGGTATCCATCGACGGCCGTCACCACCGAGGAACTTTCCCCCGGCAGGTTGATCAGGATGGCCGTGGTCGAGCCACCATACTGGGCCCCATAATAGATGCCGGACAACATGATGAGCGCGCCGACCGGCGGCAGGCCGAAGGTCACCGGCAACAGCATGGCAATGGTCGCCACCGTGCCGATGCCCGGCAGCACGCCGATCAGCGTCCCCAGCAGCACGCCTGCGAAACAGTAGAACAGGTTGTCCAGCGAAAAGGCCGCGGACAGTCCGACGGAGAGATTGGCAAACAGGTCGATGCTCATGGCTCAATACCCTCCCAGCCATGGACCGATCATGCTGAGCGGCAGTCCGAGCCCCCAGATGAACGCCGCCCAGCTGAAGACGGCGAGACCTGCGGCAAGAATGACGCTGGGAATGGGCCTGGCTTTTACGCTGCCGAGGCAGGTGACCAGCACCATGGCGAACACAGTGGGTCCGAGGCCCGCGCCGCGCACGCAGAAGGCAAAGATCAGCAGCGCCCCGATCACGGCAGCCAGCCCGCGCAGCGGTATGCCGGCCATGCCACCGGCGCCACGCAGCACGCCGCGCAGCAGCACCGCGACCCCAAAACCCAGCAGCAGCAGCGAGAGCGCCACCGGCAGATAGCCAGGCCCCATGGAACGAAGCGATCCCATGGACAGGTTGAGCGACTGCGCCGTGAACCAGATGCCCACCCCGGAGAAGATCGCTCCGGACAGGACGTCCTTGTCCCGCAATTTGCTCAAGGCGCTCATCTGGCAATCTCCGGAATATGAAGTTGGCGCACAAAGGCATCGATGGCCTCGGCGACCTCAACGGGCTGCTCGGGCAGCAGCGCATGCCCGGCATTGTCTATGGTGACGACGGTGACCCGATCGCCAAGCTCGTCGCGCAGTTCCATGGCCTGGTTGGCGGGGGCAATCGCATCCCGTGCGGCCTGGACATCCAGGATCGGCACGACGCCCCCCGCATGCCACCACCTTGCCCGGTCGCTCCGCGCCGCCGCCAGGCGCTGTGCGGCGGCCAGTTCAGGATGCCAGCCCGCCAGCCACGGCCGCGCGTCCTGGCCCGATGCGAAATAGGCGCGCCGCAGATGGCCGAGCCGTTCTGCTTCGCTCAGCCGGGGATCGAAACTCCCGTCGATGGACGGCCTGATGTCCGCGGGGACCACCCGCCGCGCTGCCGCCAGCAGGACGACGGCAATGACGCGCTGCGGACTCATGACCGCGGCCATGCGCGCCACCCAGTTTCCGAAGGCATGGCCGACCACCACCAGCGGCCCACTATCCTGCGGTGCGGCACTCAAGAGGTGCGACGCGAGTGTTTCGAGATTGGCCGAAGCGACATCTTCACCCGCCGCCAGGCCGAAGGGCTCTGGCGCGACGACCCGATGGCCGAGAGCCCGCAAGCCCGCCGCCACCGTCGTGAAATCCTCGGCTCCGCGACCCAGCGAGGGTGCGAGGAGCAGGGTTACCCCCCGCTCCTTCGCTGTCGTGACGTCGAACACTTCTATTCTTCCGTGATGCCGGCAGCTTTGATGACGTCGCCAAAATACGCGAAATCAACCGCCAGACTGTCCGCGAATATGCGCGGATCCTGAAAATCGGGGTCCACACCCACCGAGGTCAGCCGGTCGATGAAGGCCTGGTCGGCATAAAGCCCGCTGATGGCCATGCTCAGCATCTCGACAATCTCGGGCGGCGTATCCTTTGGCGCAAACAGACCGGTCCAGCCGGCACTGCGCAGATCCGTGAAGCCGGCCTCCACCATGGTGGGCACGTCCGGCAATCCGGGAATACGGGCATTGCCGAAGACGGCGAGACCGCGCAGGGCGCCGCTTTCCGCCTGCGAGATCACGACCGTGTCGATCATCATCTGCACCGTGCCCGACAGCAGTCCGTTCATCGCCGGACCAGCCCCGCCATATGGGATATGCTGGATATCCACCCCCGCTGCCGACTTGAAGATTTCCGTGAGGATCTGCGGGGTCGAGCCGTTGCCGGACGATGCATAGTTGAGGGTGCCGGGATTGGCCTTGGCATAGGCGATGAACTCTTCCATCGTCTCGGCAGGCACCGATGGGTGCACAGCCAGCAGGCGTGTGGAATCCGCGATCTTGGCCACCGGCACCAGATCGGCATTGGGATCGAAGTCGAGTTCGCGCAGATGCGGAACGACGGCAAAGATGCTGTTGGCACCGAGCAGCAGCGTGTAGCCATCCGGCGCCGCGCGCGCCACCTGCCCGGCCCCAATCGTGCCGGACGCTCCTCCCTGATTGTCGACAACGATGGTGGCGCCGGTGACCTTGGTCAGGGCCTCACTCAAGACGCGGCCAACCGCGTCGGCAGTGCCGCCAGCCGGGTATGGCACCACCAGCCGGATCGGCTGGCTGGGATAATCCTGCGCCTGAACCGATGCCGAAGCGAGCAGGGCCGACATCGCCAATAAGCTTCCGACAGTGACCAGTTTCTTGAACGTCATGCTGTTCCTCCCAGCTAAAACATAATAAGCTACTTTTATGACCTATAGGTGTTTCCGCTTTATGCGTCTAGTCGTCTCGCAGGAAAATTCGGGAGGGGTCGGGAGGGCGACAGAACGCCCATTTCGCCGCGCAAATGTCCCTGGTGCGCGGCGCATTTTGGAGCACGCCGATACGCCTGCCGGGGAGCGGGTGGGGACGAGTTCGAGCGCCCGATAGGCGTGTGAACGCTAGATTGCGCCCTGGATATAGGTCGCCTTGAGATAGAATTCCTTCGGCCCTTGGATGTGCTTGCGGATGATCTCCGCCAGCTCCTCGGGCGCGCCGCGAGCGATCGTGTCGATCATGTCGAAATGCTGGCCGATGGCGATTTCGCGCAGTTCCTCGCTGGGAAAGGCCCGGGTGCGGATCGGATGGGTGGCAAAGGTATAGTGCAGGATGGCGTCTGCCAGTTGCTGGTTGCCCGCAGCCCGATACAGCACTTCGTGGAAGTCGTTATTGAGTGAAAAGACCTCGGCATAGCGCTGGCTGCGCGAGGCCTCCCGGTGACGCGTGGCGATATCGGTGAGCTGGGCGACCAGTTCGGGCCCGGCAGGACGATCGAAATGGGTGGCCGCGCGGGTCTCGAGGCACTCGCGGATCTCGTAGAGCTCTTCAACCTCGGAAATGGAATAGTCACGCACCTGCACGCCCTTGTTGGGCTGCCGGACCACGAGGCCCACGCGTTCCAGTTCGTCAAAGGCGCGGCGTACGGCGTGGCGGGTGGCGCCCGTACGTTCGATGATCTCGTCTTCCACCAGGCGTTCGCGTGGGCGGAGCTGTCCGGCAATGATCTGCCGCTGCAGGTCGCGATAGACCGAGTCCCAGCTTTTGGCCTGTTCCGGCAACGACTTGGCAACCCGCATCCGGACCTCGAATCCATGCTTCCGACCGGCTCAATCTAGTCAATTCTCCACAGCCACACAATCATCGTTGACATTATCGATAATCATACCGATGATAATGACGATCAGGGAGGATCATCGTGTATCGCATTGGCAGTGGTGCTGGCTTTTCGGGCGACCGCATCGACGCTCCGCAATCGGTAGTGCGCGCAATCGCCGCTGCCGGCGAGGGCGGTGCCGTGATCTTTGAGACCTTGGGCGAGCGCACCCTGGCACTGGGGCAGATTGCCAAGCGTCAGGATCCGCTGCGCGGCTATGAACCTCTCCTCGACGACATTCTCGAACCGATCCTGGCCCAGTGCATCGCCGCGGGCATCGTGATCGTCGGCAATTTCGGCCAGGCCAATCCGCCGGCGGCCGCCCGGGCCATCCAGGACCTGGCCACCCGGCTCGGCCTCGGGACGGTGCGGATCGCCATCGTCACCGGAGACGATCTGGTGGGCAGGGTGGACCTGACCCAGACGGAACGCTGGGATGGCGATGGACGCCTTCCAGGCCTCGACGGCGACGTCATTGCCATCAATGCCTATCTGGGTGCCGGGGCCATCGCCGACGCCATCCGCTCCGGCGCACAGGTCGTGGTGACCGGTCGCGTCGCCGATCCGGCACTGGCGCTCGGCCCGCTGGTGGCGCATTTCAACTGGTCCTGGACCGATCTCGACCGGATCGCGGCAGGAACGCTGGTCGGGCACCTGCTCGAATGCGGCTCGCAGGTGTCGGGCGGCTTCTTCGCCGATCCCGGTTTCAAGGATGTGCCGGACACCGCCGATATCGGCTTTCCCATCGCCGAGGTAGACGCCGATGGCAGCTTCGTCATCACCAAGGCGGAGGGGACGGGCGGGCTGGTCGACCTGCGGACCGTCAAGGAACAGTTGCTGTACGAAATTCACGACCCGGCGGCCTATCTCACCCCCGATGTGACCCTCGACATCACCGGCGTTGAACTGCAGCAGGTCGGCCCCGACCGCGTGCGGGTCACCGGCGCGCGCGGACATCAGGCGCCCCACAAGCTCAAGGCAACCGTCAGCGTCTATGGCGACTGGCTGGGCGAGGCCGAGATTTCCTATGCCGGCCCCAATGCGCTCGCCCGGGCGCGGCTGGCCATCACCACCATCGATGAGCGGCTGCGCCGGCGCAGTCTGCCGGTGCGACACCGCTCCGACATCATCGGCACGGTCAGCGCTTTCGACAGCGACGACGGTGATCTTCTTGCCGCGTTTGGCAGTGTGCCGGCCGGCGACTATCGCGTGCGCTTTGCCTTTGGCGGCAATTCGCAGCGCGAGGTCGAACGGGCGGTGCAAGAGGTGAATGCCCTCTATTGCTGCGGCCCTGCCGGCGGCGGCGGCGTGCGCCAGAGCGTGCGGCCGCGTGTGCGGACCCTCTCCCACATGGTGCCGCGTGACCTCGTCGAAATGGGCTTCCACTTTGCCGGGGGCGAGCCATGAGCGAGCCCTCGCGCCGCATCGCATTGTACCAGATTGCCCACGGCCGCTCGGGCGACAAGGGCAATCGGCTCAACGTCAACGTCATCGCCTACGAGCCGCGCCACTGGCCGGTTCTGCTGGCCGAGGTCACGACCGAGCGCGTCGCGGCGCTCTTCGCCCATCGCGGTGTCACGCGGGTCACCCGCTATGAGCTGCCCCGGCTCGGGGCGCTCAACTTCGTCATCGAGGACGCACTCGAAGGCGGCGTCAATTCCAGCCTTGGCGTGGATACCCACGGCAAGTGCCTGAGCTATCTGGTGCTTGGACTGGAGATCCTTGTGCCAAACGAACCGGGCGAAACGCCGCTGGCGTCGCCTGTTCTGCAAACCGCCCGCTAAGGGCAAAGGGAGGAATGGAAATGAAATTGTACAAAGTCATGCGAGGGGCCCTGCTGGCCGGATCATCCCTGGCGCTGGTCGTCGCCCAGCCGGTACTGGCCCAGGAATTCCCGCAGGGCGGCACGCTGCGCATCGGCATCTCCCAGATGGCGCCGTCACCCGACCCGGTGGTCACCACCTTCGGCGTCAACTGGGCCACGGCGGGGGTGATCTGCGAGGGCCTGTTCGGTCTCGACGAGAGCTGGACCCCCCAGCCCATGCTGGCCGACAGCTTCGAATATAGCGAGGATGGCACCAGCCTAACCGTGACGCTGCGCGACGGCCTGAAATTCCATTCCGGCGCCGCCCTCACCGCTACAGATGTCGTGGCGTCGCTCGAACGCTTCCGGGAATCGGCCGGCATTGGCGCAGCCTTCAAGGGCGCTGTCTCCGCCATCACCGCCTCCGACGACAAGACTGTGGTCTTCGCGCTGGCCTCGCCCTCGCCAATCGTCCCGGGCCTGCTGGCCGGGACCCAGTCCGTGATCATGTCCTCGGCCTCGCTCGAGGGCGCTTCTCCGACCGAAGCCACGCGTGGCCTCGATTGCACCGGCCCCTACATGCTCACCGAATATCAGCCCGACCAGGGCGTCACCATGACCCGCTGGGACGAATACGCCTCGCGTAGCGAACCCAGTTCCAGCGCATCGGGCATGAAGCACGCCTATGCCGACCAGATCATCTTCCGCCTGATGCCCGAGGCGTCGGTGCGCCGCGACTCGCTGATCACTGGCGAAATCGACATCGCCAACGAGCTGCCGAGCGATTTCTATGACGCGTTGCAGAACGACCCCAATACCGAGGCGGTCGTGGTTGCCAACAACCAGTCGCTGACCGTGGTGTTCAATACGAAGGAAGGCGTGGCTGCCGACGTCAATCTGCGCCGGGCCATCTACCATGCGCTGGAAATGGAGCCGATCATGCTGGCTTCGGTGGGCAATCCCGAATTCTACACGCTCGACCCGAGCTGGATCCCCGATCCCAACTCGTTCTGGTACACCACCGCCGGCGTGCCCGAGGGCTTCGGTACGCCCAATCCGGACAAGGTCACCGAGTACCTCGCTGCCTCGGACTACAATGGCGAACCCATCCGCTGGCTGGTCGCCTCCGAGCAGTACCAGAAGCATTTCCTGACCGCGATCACCGCCTCCCAGCAACTGGAGGAATACGGCATCAACGTCGAGATCGTTGAATCGCCCATGGCCAACTACATCCAGGCCCGTGCCGACGCGGCGCAGATGGACGCCTTCTCGAGCTTCCTGCCCACCTATGTCGATCCGACCTCGATCGCCTATCTCAACGCCAGCTATCCCGGCTTCTGGGAAGATTCCGAGAAGATGGCGCTGATGCAGGAAATCGCCACCACGCTCGATCCGGAAGCCCGCAAGGCCATCTTCGAGAAGATCCACGTTCTGGCCTATGACCAGTTCCCGTTCATCAAGTTCGGGACCGAGTCCAACATGTATGGCATCCGCAAGGGCGTCGGAAACCCGGCCCGCATTCCCTCGCGCGCCGGCGACTTCTACAATGTCGCGCCGCCCCCGCAGAGCTGATCCATGACCCTGATCCAGGCGACATCTCCCGACCGCCTGCCCGGTGGTGACGAAGAAGCCTTCGTCACCACCAACAAGACGGTCTGGCAGCGGCTCCTGGCCAATCCCACGGCCATGGCGTCGATGATCATGCTGGCAATCCTGGCGCTCAGCGCGGTGCTTGCACCGCTTCTGGCGCCGGGCAACCCGCTCAAGGTCAGTCCTGCCGACCGTTTCATTCCGCCCGGCGCCGAGCATCTGTTCGGCACCGACAATCTCGGGCGCGACATGTTCCGGATGGTGCTGCATGGCGGCCGCACCTCGCTCTTCGTCGGGTTGGTGGTGACGGTCATCTCCATGTCCATCGCCGTCGTGCTTGGCGCCATTTCCGGCTTCTATCGCCAGGTCGATGTGGCCCTAATGCGCCTGGTGGATGGGCTCATGGCCTTTCCCGGCATCGTCCTCGCCACCGCCGCCGCCGGCATCATGGGGCCCTCGATGACCACCGTGATCACCGCTCTGTCCATCGTGCTCATCGCCCCGTCTTTGCGCATCGTGCGCGGACAGGTGCTGGTGGTGCGCGAACTGCAGATGATCGAGGCGGCGCGCGCCGTGGGTGTTCCCACCTTGCGGCTCTTCACCCGCTATATCCTGCCGGCCGTCAGCTCCCCCATTCTGGTGCAGGCCTCCTTCATCTTCTCCGCCGCCGTGCTCGGCGAAGCGGGCCTGAGCTTCATCGGCGTAGGCATCGGCCCCAAGGAACTCAGCTGGGGCAATGCGCTGACCGAAGCGCGCAACTACATCGCCCAGGCGCCCTGGATCGTCATCTTTCCCGGCCTGGCGCTGATGCTCACCATTCTTGCCCTCAATCTCCTGGGCGACAGTCTGCGCGACATTCTCGACCCGCGCCTGGCACGGAGGCGCTGACATGCTGCGCTACCTCGGAAAACGCTTCCTTCTCATCCTGCCCACCATCTTCGTGCCGCTGATCCTGGTCTTCCTGCTGCTGCGCCTGTCCCCGGGCGACCCGGCCGGCATGATGCTGGGCGATCAGGCCACCGCCGAACAGATCGCGGCTCTGCGCACCCAGCTCGGCCTCGATCAGCCGATCTGGGTGCAGTTCCTGCTCTGGCTCAAGGGCATCGTGACGCTCGATCTGGGCAATTCCATCTTCTTCCGCGAGCCGGTCATGCAGATCATCCCGCGCTATGCCGGGGTCACCATCATGCTCACCCTGGTGGCGCTGACCCTGGCCGTGGTCATCGGCATCACCATGGGCCTGCTCTCGGCCATGAACCGCAACAAGCCGATCGACCGCGGCGTGGTGACCACCGCGGTGCTGGGCATATCCCTCCCCGAATTCTGGTTCGCCCTGCTGCTGATCTTCGTCTTTGCGGTGACGCTGCGCTGGTTTCCCGTGGCCGGCTACAATCCGCCATCGGCCGGGCTGGTCGCCTTCGCTTCGACCATCTTCCTGCCGGCGCTGGCACTGGGCGTGCGGCAGTCCGCCCTGATGACGCGCATGATGCGCTCGTCCATGCTCGACGTGCTCAACGAACCCTATATCACCACCGCCCGGGCCCAGGGCTTGCCGGAAAGCAAGGTGATCGGCCAATATGCCATGCGCACCGCCGCCATGCCGGTGGTCACCGTGGCCGGCCTGTCCGCCGGCTACATGCTGGGCGGCGCCGTCGCCATCGAGATCATCTTTGCTCTTCCGGGTCTGGGGCGCATGCTGGTCGAAGCCGTAGGCCGGCGCGACTATCCGCTGGTCGAAGGCGGCGTGCTGACCATTTCCCTGGTCCTGGCGGTGCTCAACCTTGCCATCGACCTCATCTACGCCATTCTAGACCCCCGGATCCGCTATCAATGAGCGCGCACCTCACCCCGCTGCCGGCCGATCACCTCTCGCCGGTTCCCCAGGCTCCGACGGTGCTGGACGTCGACAATCTCAGCCTCTCGTTGCGCAATGCCGATGGCCTTCTGCCGATTGTCACAGATGTCTCCTTTTCCATCCGCCAGGGCGAGGCCGTGGCGCTGGTGGGCGAGAGCGGCTGCGGCAAGTCCATCACCGCCTCGGCCATCATGGGCATCGCCCCGGAAAACGCGGTTATCGGCGGCACGATCACGCTCAACGGCAAGGTGATCTCCTCGCTCTCGCCCCGGGATCGTCGCCGCCTTTGCGGCCGGCATATGGGATTCATCTTCCAGGAGCCGATGACCGCGCTGCATCCCACGCTCTCCATCGGCCGGCAGATGACTGATACGCTCCGCCACAATCTGGGGCTGAGCCACGCCGAGGCGACCAACCGCGCCGCCGAACTGCTCGATCGCGTCGGCATTCCCCGCGCCCGCGACATCCTCAAGGGCTACGTGCACGAACTGTCCGGCGGCATGCGGCAGCGCGTGATGATCGCCCTGGCCATTTCCTGTGGTCCCTCCCTGATCATCGCCGACGAACCGACCACCGCGCTCGATGTCACCATCCAGGCGCAGGTGCTCGACCTGCTTGAGGACATGCGCCGCGAGTTCAACCTCGCCATGCTCTTCATCACCCATGACCTCGAGGTGGTCGGGGACTTCTGCGAGAAGGCGGTGGTCATGTATGCCGGTGACGTGGTCGAGCGCGGCCTGAGCGCCGATGTGGTCAACGCCCCCACTCACCCCTATGCGCGCGGCCTGATCGACGCCGTGCCGGCCCATGATGATGGCCGTACCCGGCTGACCCCGATCCTTGGCACCGTGCCGCCGGTCGGGCAATGGCCCGAGGGGTGCCGCTTTGCCCCGCGCTGCACCCGCGCCGATGCGCAATGCCAGACCCGTCCTGCGCTTGAACGGCACGGCCAGACCGATGCCCGGTGCTGGCACCCATTGGAGGGCATCCAATGACCACCCAGACCGTCCTGTCCGTCGAGGGCCTCTCCAAGTCGTTTCGCGCCGTCAAGGCCGTGCGCGATGTCAGCTTCACTATCCCCAAGGGCAAGACCTTCGGCCTTGTGGGCGAATCCGGGTCGGGCAAGTCCACCACTGCACGGCTGGTGCTGCGCCTCGTCGAACCCACCAGCGGAGCCATCAGCTTCCGCGGTCGCAATCTTGCCGGCCTGTCGGCACGCGATCTGCGCGCCGAGCGGCGGCACATGCAGATGATCTTTCAGGACCCGTTCGGCTCGCTCAATCCGCGCATGAGCGTGCGCGACACTTTGGTCGAACCCCAGCTCGTGCATGGCATCGGCACCCCCGCCGAACAACTGAAGACAGCCGAACGATTGCTGGCCGAGGTCAGCATGCCGCGCACTGCGCTCGACCGCTACCCGCACGAATTCTCCGGCGGCCAGCGCCAGCGCATCGCCATCGCCCGGGCCCTGGCCACCAATCCGGAAATGATCGTCGCCGACGAGCCGGTCAGCGCGCTCGATGTGTCCGTGCAGGCCCAGGTGCTCAACCTGATGCGCGACCTGCAGGACCGGCATGGCACCACCATGCTGTTCATCTCCCATGATCTGCGCGTCGTGCAGTTCATGTGCGACGAGATCGGCGTCATGTATCTGGGCGAGATCGTCGAGCAGGGCCCGCGCGATCGCATTTACGGTGCGCCAGCCCATCCCTACACACAGGCCTTGCTTGCCTCTGCCCCTGGCAAGGGAAGCGGCCAACGGGCACGGCTCAAGGGTGAAATTCCCAGCGCCCACGCCGTGCCCAGCGGCTGCGCCTTCCGCACCCGCTGCCCCCATGCCTTCGCCCGTTGCACGACGGAAAAGCCGGTCATGCGGGACATGGGCGGCGGACAGAAGGCCGCCTGCCACCTGCTGGATGGGACGCCTGCCGCATGATTGGCGCCACCATTGTCGATATAGACAGCAGGCAGGCGACCTATCGCGGGCTGCGCGATGAGAAGGGTGACCGCTTCCTTGGCATTGCCTATGCGGAGCCGCCTCTGGGTCAGCGTCGCTTCAAGCCCCCGGTGCCACGGGACAATGCCGGCCTGGTCGATGCTACGCGCTACCGCCCGGCGCCGCCGCAGAACCTTCGCCGCGCTCCGGATTGGGCACCCAAGGGTGACGGATTTGAAACCGGCGAGGATTGCCTCAATCTCAACCTCTATACGCCGGCGGCCGATGACGCCCGGCGCCCGGTCATCGTTCATGCCTTTGGCGGTGGCTTCCAGGGCGGAGCAGCCCATGGCGGCTATCTCGACGAGGCAGCCTTCGCACTTCAGGGCGATGTCGTGCTGGTCCGGCCCAATATGCGGGTCGGCGCGCTGGGTTTCCTCTCTCTGGGCGCGGCCTTCGGGCCGGAATACGCCGCCGCCAATCGCGGCATGCTCGATTTCATCGCCGCGCTCCGCTGGGTCCACGACAACATTGCGGCCTTTGGCGGCGATCCGGACAATGTCACGCTGGTCGGCATGTCCTCGGGCGCCTTCACCATCGCGGCCCTGTTCGGCGTCGACGGCTTGGCCCATCTCTATCGCCGCGTCTGGCTGATGAGCGGGCCGGCCAGCCGCATCATCGCGCCGGAAACGGCCACCGCCCTGGCCGGTGACTTCCTCGACCGCACCGGGGTGGCGCAGGGCGACGAGAACGCGCTGCGCACCCTGCCCGTCGAAACCATCCTCTCGGTGCAGGAACAGGTGCTGGCGACCCATCTTGGCGAGCGCAATGCCCCGGGCGGCCGCACCTTCGGCATCGTCCTCGATGGCACAAGCCTGCAGCGACATCCGCTCGACGGCCTCGCCACCGGAGGCTTCCGCCACCATCAGGTCGTCACCGGCTGGGCGCGGGACGAAGCCCGCATGTGGTACGCCTTCGGCATGATGCCGCCGGTCGAGACCCGCGCGGCCCTCCTGGCGTCCATTGCGCGCTTTGATGCGGCAGCGGCCGAGACACGTCTCACCGCACTTGAGGCCGAGCAGCCCGGACTGAGCTTCACCCAATACGAGGAGATATTCCTCTCCCGCGCCATCTATCGCGATCCGGCGCTCAGGACCCTCGAGGCGCACGCGGCGGCGGGCGGCGCCGGCTTTGCCTACGAGTTCGCCTGGGTTCCAGGCTTTGAAGGCGGGCGCCTGGGAGCCGCGCATGGCTTTGACGAACCCTTTGTCTTCGGCGACCTTGCGCGCATACCGCTGGCCGAAGGCGACAGGACTGCTACCGATCTGGCCACCCTGATGAGCCAGTCGCTGCTGACCTATATCCGCAGCAGCAATCCCGGCTGGCCGGGCTTTGCTTCATCCCGCACAATCCGGTCCTTCGGCGGGAACGCGGATATCCGCTTGACCTGACTATTGGCCGGCAGGCTGTGCCGGCTCGAGCGACTTCAGATAGGCAATGATGGCCATTGCCTGATCGGGGTCGAACTCGAACTGCGGCATTTCCGGATGCGCCGTCACGATACCCTCGACCAGCGCCTCGGCCAGATGCTCGACATCGTAGCGGAGATGCAGGTCGCGAAACCGCGGTGCGGTGGCATGCGGACTCTCGCCCGTCAATTCGGTCGCGTGGCAGTCGGTGCAGTACATCTGCACCAGCGCACGCCCCTCTGCCACCTGGTCATCCTGGGCCGCGGCAAGGCCAGGACTCATCGCGCCCAGCAACAGGGCGGCGACCCACGCAAGCGTGCCTGATCTGACCCGCTGGACGATTGCAGTGCCTTGTGGAAGCATGGTGAGAAATCTCCAGATCAATGACGGTATGGCGGACGCATAACCACCGGCGCGCAGGGGCTGCCGGGATGCCGATGTCTGTCGTCGTGGAAGGGACGGCGCGCGTCGCACCCAGTCTAGCACATCAATGGCAAGCATTGAGACCTTAACTGCCCTATGTGGCCTCTATCACGGACCAGCAGGCACTCGCTCCGCCGCGGGTCGTCCGGAACAAAGCGGATGGTGCTCCGTTCTCCCGGGGCTTCCCAACGATTGGCACACCAGAGATGTTTCGTCCCGACTCCCTTGGCGCCGTGCCTTTACCTGGCGGCACACGCTTCACGCTCTGGGCGCTTGGACACCACTCTGCCGTGGTGGAGGTCGAGGGGCATGGTCAATTCCCGCTGGAGCCCGTCGGTGACGGCTATTTCAGCGCCGCACTCCCCGGCATCGGGCCTGGCGCGCTCTACTGGTTCCGCATCGATGGTGGCAGTCGCCTTCCCGACCTGGCCTCCCGCTGCCAGCCGGATGGCAATGACGGCCCCTCCATGGTGGTCGCCAACGACTTTTCCTGGACCGATGCTACCTGGCCGGGCGTCGAGCGGTGCGACCAGGTCCTCTACGAACTGCATATCGGCACGTTCACGGCCGAAGGCACCTGGCAGGCCGCGGCAACCCGGCTCAAAGCGCTGCGCCAGACGGGCGTGACCGTCATCCAGGTCATGCCGGTCGGCACCTTCAAGGGCCACTTTGGCTGGGGCTATGACACCACCCTGCCCTACGCGCCCTTTGCAGCCTATGGCTCACCCGACGACATGCGGCGCTTTGTGGACCAGGCGCATGCCCATTGCATCGGGGTCATCCTCGACGTGGTCTACAACCATGTGGGCATCGGCGACCACTACCGCGCCTATTGCGAGCACTATTTCACGACGCGCTACGACAATGAATGGGGGGCCAGCTTCAACTATGATGGCGAGCACGCCCGACCGGTGCGCGATTTCATCGTGGGCAACGCCGTCTACTGGATCGAGGACTTCCACATCGACGGCCTCCGCATCGACGCCGCACAGGCCATGTTCGATGCCAGCGACGACCACATCATCGCCGAGATCACCCGCGCCGTGCGCGCCGCCGCTGGGTCGCGCAAGCTCTATATCGTGGTGGAGAACCAGCCCCAGGAACACCTGATGATCGACCCGCCCGATCGGGGCGGCTATGGCGTCGATGCCATGGTCAGCGATGATTTCCAGCACGCCGTCCGGGTGGCGGTGACCGGCCACAACGATTTCTACTATCGCGACTACCTCGGCACACCCCAGGAACTGGTCTCGGCGCTCAAATACGGCTTCCTCTACCAAGGGCAGCGTTCGGACATGCGCGACAAGGCCTATGGCACCTACAACCTGTCCACACCGCCCGAGCATTTCGTGCACTTCCTGGAAAACCACGACCAGGTCGCCAATTCCGCGCGCGGCTTTCGTCTCCCCAGCCTCATGTCGCCGGCCCGGCTCCGCGCTGTGACGAGCCTCCTCCTGCTGGGGCCGCAAACCCCCTGCCTGTTTCAGGGGCAGGAATTCGGCGCCACCAACCCGTTTCTCTATTTCTTCGGCGTCGAGGGCGAAGACGCTCGCGCTGTCGCCAATGGCCGCCGCGCCTCGCTGGCCAATTTTCCCAGCGTCCTCGACCCCGACATGCAGGCCAGGCTGCCCGATCCATCCGATCCGGCGACATTTGCGCAGAGCAAGCTCGACTGGTCCGAGGCAACGCACCACGCGGGCCTCCTCGCGCTGCATCGTGATCTGCTGCTTATGCGGCGGCAGGACCCGACCTTCTCCCAGACCAGCAAGCGCTGGATCGATGGCGCCGTCATCGGCGAACAAGCCCTGCTCATCCGCTATACAACCCCCGATCCGGCCGGACACCGCCTGCTTCTGCTCAACCTGGGCCGGGACCTGCAGTTCGGCGCCCTGGCAGAGCCATTGCTGGCCCCCGCCGATGGCCACCGCTGGACACCCGCCTGGTCGAGCGAGCATCCCGACTATGACGGGGCCGGCCGCCGCCCGCTCGACCCGACACAGTTCTGGATCCTGCCCGGCGACTGCGCGCTGGTCTTCCGCAGTGACCCACGAAACGAGCACCCCGCGGCATAAGGCGAGCGGCGCGCCATCGACACGCTCTCGGACACGGCCTCCTCGAAGGGCTGCACAGCAGCTGACCGGTTTGACCTGTGCTTGGTCTCGAACATGGACCCGCAGAATGCGTGGCATTCGCACCACAAATCATGCTCACAACTTTGCGAGTGATTGCTCCCGTTAAGGTTTGCAGAGTATTGATTTTTCGCGCGGAATGGCCCGCTGAGTCCGGTGCAGGGCGAGGTGGAGCGGCCGTTTGGCGCTGATGCCGTGCATGGAGCTTTGATGAACAAGATCCTGGTCTGCCTGCTTGCCGCTCTGCTCGGCTCCGGTAGTGTCCTGCCTGTTTCCGGCCAGGAAATGGCCGGTCTTGCCGCCAGCCCGATCATCATCGCGCCCCCCCAGACAGCCCTCGGCCAGACCATCAAGGCCGGGCTCTCCACCGCCTATTACGGCGCCTCCAGGGATGGCGCCGCCTATGGCGAGGCGCAGAAGCTTTATTTCTTCTATGGCAGCCGCCATTTCGAACCGATCTGGCTCGACGCCGCGCCCAATGGCGACGTCATCTTCTCCGAGCCGGCCCAGGAGATCCTCAAGCTCTTTGAAGCCGCCGAGACCGAGGGCCTGCGCCCCCAGGATTATCTGACGCCCGACCTCAACCCGGCCGGCGCCAAGGGCGACCCGCTCAAGCTCGCCGCACTCGAGACAGCCTTCTCCGCCGCCGCCCTGCGCTATGCCAACCACCTCTATTCCGGCCGCATCGATCCGCAGTCGATCAGCGCCAACCTCGATGTCGCGCCCAAAAAACTCGACGAGGCCTCGCTCCTGGTGCAGCTGGCCACCAGCCCCGATCCGGTTGCCGTCCTGAGCGCGCTGGAGCCGGCCCATCCCGAATTCCTCGCCCTCAAGGCTGCCCTCGCGACCTTCGAGGAGGCCGATCTCGACCGCCCCACACCCATTGGCGAAGGTCCCACCCTCAAGCCCGGCATGAGCGATCAGCGCGTTCCCGCGCTGCGCGCCCGCCTCGGCCTCTCCCCGGTCGACGGCCTCGACTATGACGATGCGCTGGTGGAGGCCATGAAGGCCTTCCAGGGCAGTCAGGATCTCGAGGTGGATGGCGTCATGGGGCCTGCAACCCTGGCCGCGCTCAATGGTGGCGTGCCGGTGACGCGCGCCGATATCGTCGCCAATATGGAGCGCTGGCGCTGGATGCCGCGCGAGCTGGGCGCCTTCAACGTTCTGGTCAACATTCCCGAATTCCGGCTCGCCATCAATCGCGACGGCCAGGAAGCCTATACGACCCGCGTCGTCGTCGGCACGGTGAAGAACCAGACGCCCGTCTTCTCGGACAATATCCGCCACATCGTGGTGAACCCCTATTGGAACGTGCCCAGCTCGATCATCCGTGGCGAGGTGGCGCCGGCCGTCTTGCGCAATCCGGGCTATATCGACAACCAGAACATGGACCTGCTCTATAACGGCACGGCCGTCAGCCCCTGGCAGGTCGATTGGTCCCAGGTCAGCACCACCAATTTCCCCTTCCGCGTGCGCCAGCGCCCCGGCCCCGGCAATGCCCTGGGCCAGATCAAGTTTCTCTTCCCCAACAAGCATGACGTCTATCTGCACGACACGCCGTCCAAGTCGCTGTTCGCCCGCTCGGTCCGCGCCTTCAGCCATGGCTGTGTCCGCGTGCACAATCCGATGGAATTCGCCGATGCGCTGATGGCCAATGAGCCCAATATCAGCCGCGCCTCGCTCGAAGCCATGTTCGGCGCCTCCGAGCGCTGGGTGAATCCGGAACAGCAGATCCCCGTGCACATCGCCTATTTCACCCTGCGGGTGGATGCCGATGGCGCGCTCAAGTCCTTCGGCGACGTCTATGGCCACAATGCCAGCCTGATCGCCGCCATGGGCCTCGACAAGCCCGCCTTTGCCCCCGAGATCATCGCCGAGGCAGCGCCGGTCGAAGAACTTTCCCCCTGACGGTCTTTGCCTCTCCCCTGCGGGAGAGGCCGATCCTCTTGCGTTGGATGAGCGCGCCTTCCCACCCCTTATCGCACGCAAACCCCGCCCTGCCCCGCCGGCATCCACGCCCGGACGGGCCATCCCCCCTTAACCTCTGCTTTACAATTTCGCCTTGGTTGCGCCCGTTTTTGCCCTTATTGAAATGAGGGTGAGGGCCCGGAACCGGCTGTCATCATTCTTGCTAGCGTTAATAAAATCGATGATTGTTTGCGCTAAAATGCGATGACAACTGGAAATAACCGGGCAGAGTATAGCGTGGCGGGGACTTCTTTTTTGCAACGGCACCATATCGCGCGGCTCGTGTTCGCCGCCCTTATGAGCATCACTGTCATCCTCCCTCAGGCAGTTTTGCCTGCGGCGGCCGCGTCCGAACGCGCCCTCTACCTCTATTACACCCATACCAAGGAGACGGCTCGCATCGTCTTCAAGCGCAATGGGCAATATGTCCAATCCGGGCTCAACGAGCTCAACCAGTTCCTGCGTGACTGGCGCCGCAACGAGCCCACCAAGATGGATCCGCGCCTGTTCGATCTGGTGTGGGAAGTCTATCAGGATGTCGGTGGCACCCAGCCGGTGAACATCGTCTCGGCCTATCGCTCGCCTGCCACCAATGCCATGCTGGCCGGCAAGTCCTCCGGCGTCGCCGACAATTCCCAGCATATGCGCGGCACCGCCATGGATTTCTTCATTCCTGGCGTACCCCTGGCCAAGCTGCGCGCGGCCGCCATGCGCAAGCAGGTGGGCGGCGTGGGCTATTACCCCACCTCCGGCAGCCCCTTTGTCCATCTCGATACCGGTTCGGTCCGCGCCTGGCCGCGCATGACCCGCGCCCAGCTCAAGGACATCTTCCCTGACGGCCGCACCATGCATCTGCCCTCCGATGGCAAGCCCCTCTCGCAGGAGGGCTACCAGGTCGCCATGGCCGAGTGGAAGCGCTGCCATGCCTATCCTTGCAATGGCGGCAGCAGCTCTTCGGGCACCCAAGTGGCCGAAGGCGGCGGTGGCCGTACGCTGATGGACCTCTTCTTTGGCGGCAGCCAGCCCGCCGGCGTCAATGCCGCCGCATCGGCGCCCGTCCAGGTGGCGGCCCTTGCGCCGCAGGCCGCGACGCCGCGCTCTGCGCCCATTCCCGCACCCCGTCCGGCCGCGCTTGGCGCCATTGCGCCGGTTGCAGCGGCGGCCGCCGAAACCGCCGTGCCTCTGCCCTTCGCCACCACCGGCAGTGCGCCGCTCGACCCGGCGGAACTGACCACCACGTCTCTGGCACCTGTTCCCGCGATGAAGTCGCAGGCCCTCCAGGTCGCCACCGCCAGCGCCCTGCCTTCGGGCGACGCCGTCACGGCCCTTGCCGCTCTCACCGCGCCCTTCCCGCAGCCGCGCCTCATCATGACCGAGCAGCCTCAGCCCGATGTCATGACTGCCTATCTCGCCCCCATGCCGCAGGCGCCCGACGCCCAGCGCGCGCTCGAGATGATCATTGCCCGCGAAACCACGGCTGCCGTTCCGCCCGCTCCCGCTTCACGCCTGCCCATCGTGCCGCCACTGACGGCAGCCACGGGCCTGCGTACCGCTTCGCTGGGCGGCCAGCCTGTCGCCGGCGCCCTCGGCAACCTCTTCAGCGGCACCTTTGGCGCTGCCCAGCAGAACGAGCCGGTTGCTGCGGCCCTGGCCGAGCATATCGCCAAGCGTCCCGTGGCCGGCGCCATGCGCAGCCCCGACATGATCGCGCCCGATCTCGAGCACATTGCCGAGGTCTTCACCGCGCCCGACGCCATCACCTCGGACCACTTCGCCATCATCTGGGATCATGACGAAGCCGATTTTGACCCGACCGCCGAAATGGGCCGCTATGTCACCGTCATGGGCGTTGGCGATTTCCCCACGGGCCTGCCCCATACGCGCTTTGTCGCCGCGCGGCCGGTGGCACTCGCCTCGAACTGACCCTGCCCTAATTCAGGCATGTTCCCGCCCTAGCAATTCCCGCCCGCCAACCGGCGGGCGTCGCTCTGTTGCAAAGCTCTCGCCCCGGGCCTAAAGAATTGGCACGAGGCGCTGCACAGGGAAGGCCCCGCCGCTTTCCGGGTTGGCAGCGCGATAACGAAGGATGGAGCGGGCCGCCGCTCAGATGCCGCTTTGGCAAAGGACCGCCCGCTTGGCCGACAAGCCCTCCACCCCCCTGCTCGATACCGTCCATTCGCCCACAGATCTGCGGGCCATGCCGCGCGAGAACCTGCGCCAGCTGGCCGATGAACTGCGCGCCGAGATGATCGATGCCGTATCGGTCACCGGCGGCCATCTGGGCGCCGGGCTGGGCGTGGTCGAGCTGACCGTGGCGCTGCATGCCGTCTTCGATACCCCGCATGATCGCATCATCTGGGATGTCGGCCACCAGGCCTATCCGCACAAGATCCTGACCGGGCGCCGCGACCGCATGCGCACCCTGCGCCAGAAGGATGGCCTGTCCGGCTTCACCCGCCGCGCCGAGAGCGAATACGATCCCTTCGGCGCCGGCCATTCCTCCACCTCGATTTCGGCAGGCCTCGGCATGGCCGTTGCCAGCGATCTGCTGGGCAAGCCGCGCAATGTCGTCGCCGTCATCGGCGATGGCGCCATGTCCGCCGGCATGGCCTATGAGGCCATGAACAATGCCGGCGCCATGGATGCCCGCCTCATCGTCGTGCTCAACGACAATGACATGTCGATCGCCCCGCCCACCGGCGCGCTCAGCGCCTATCTGGCGCGGCTGGTCTCCGGCCCGGTCTATCGCGGCACCCGCGAGGCAGCCAAGAACCTCGTCAGCAAGCTCCCGCCCTTCCTGCATGAGCCGGCCCGCCGCACCGAGGAATTCGCCCGCTCCTTCTTCACCGGCGGCACCCTGTTCGAAGAGCTGGGCTTCTACTATGTCGGCCCCATCGACGGGCACAATCTCGATCACCTCCTGCCCATTCTCGACAATGTGCGCGACGCCGCAGAGGGCCCGATCCTGGTCCATGTCGTCACCAAGAAGGGCAAGGGCTATGGCCCCGCCGAGGATTCCGCCGACAAGTATCACGGCGTCTCCAAGTTCAACGTCATTACCGGCGCCCAGGCAAAGGCCGTCTCCAACGCGCCCTCCTATACGTCGGTCTTTGCCGAAAGCCTGATCCAGGAAGCCAATGACGATCCGCGCATCGTCGCCATCAATGCCGCCATGCCCTCGGGCACCGGCCTTGATCGCTTCGGCGAGGTCCACCCCACCCGCGTCTTCGATGTCGGCATTGCCGAGCAGCATGCCGTGACATTCGCCGCGGGCCTTGCCAGTGAGGGCATGCGTCCCTTCTGCGCCATCTATTCGACCTTCCTGCAGCGCGCCTATGACCAGGTCGTGCATGACGTGGCCATCCAGCACCTGCCGGTGCGCTTCGCCATCGATCGTGCCGGCTATGTCGGCGCCGACGGCCCCACCCATGCCGGCAATTATGACGCCGCCTATCTGGGCGCTATTCCTGGCCTCGTGCAAATGGCCGCCGCCGACGAAGCCGAACTGCGCCACATGGTGGCGACAGCCGCCGCCTATGATGACGGCCCCATTGCCTTCCGCTATCCACGCGGCGAAGGCCTCGGCGTCGACATGCCGGCACGCGGGCAAAAGCTTGCCATTGGCAAGGGCCGCATCGTGCGCGAAGGCGCCACCATCGCCATCCTCAGCTACGGCACGCGGCTGGGCGAAGTGCTCGCCGCCGCTGACCGTCTCGCTGCCCTCGGCCTCAATCCCACCGTCGCCGATGCCCGCTTCCTCAAGCCCCTCGACGAGGAACTGGTCGCCCGTCTCGCGACCACCCACGATGTGCTGCTCACCACCGAGGAAGGCTCCATCGGCGGCTTCGGCAGCCATGTCGCCACCTTCCTTGCCCGCAATGGCCTGCTCGACGGCAAGCTGCGCTTCCGTCCGCTGATGATCCCGGATCGCTTCGTCGAGCATGCCAGCCAGGCCGACATGTATGCCGATGCCGGTCTCGACCGCGCCGGCATCGTCGCCACCGCGCTCACCACCCTGGGCTATGACGAAGCCGCCATGGTCGCCGCCCTCGGCAAGAGCAGCTAGCGGTTCTCAACGTAGTTGGTCGGCAGGCCGGTCGAGAGCTTGACCGTCTCCATCGAGATATAGGCGGACATGTCGAACAGCTCGACCCGCCCGACCAGCTGGCGGTAAATCACGTCGTAATGCTCCACATTGGGCAGGACGAGCTTGAGGATATAGTCGAAATTGCCGGTCAGCCGGTGCACTTCCACGATCTCGGGAATGGTGCTCACCGCCGCATGGAACTGCTCCAGCCACCCCGCCTCGTGCCGGCCTGTCCGCACGATGACGAACACCGTCGTCGGCAGGCCCAGCTTCTGCCGGTCCAGCATGGCCACGCTGCGGCTGATATAGCCCTCCTCGCGCAGCCGCGTGATGCGCCGGGAACAGGCCGAGGCCGACAGCGACACCGCGTCGGCGATCTCGCTCACCGCCATTTCGGCATTGGCCTGCAGCAGGTCGAGAATTCGGCGGTCACGATCATCCAGCATGACCAGATTGTGCACGATTTACCGCATTGACGCAACTGAAACGCCTGGATCGACAAAATCTCGCCCCAGACGTGCACGCGACCCTGCCGGGGTCTGCCACATTGCATCCCGCTTGCAGCAAACCTCAAGCATGCTGGCAGCAAAGAGGGAGCAAGCTGCATGAAAACCATCGGCCTGATTGGCGGCATGAGTTGGGAATCCACCGCGGTGTACTACCGCCTGATCAACGAGGCGGTCCGCCGCCAACGCGGCGGCCTGCACTCCGCCGAGATCGCCCTGCGCTCGCTCGATTTCACCCGCGTCGTCGACCTGCAAAAGGCCGGTCGCTGGGACGATGCCGGCATTTTGCTCGGTGAAGCCGGCGCCGGCCTTGCCCGCTCAGGCGCCGCCTGCGTGCTGATCTGCACCAACACCATGCATCTGGTCGCCGCGCCGGTCGCCGCCATGAGTGGCGTTCCGCTCATTGATATCATTGACGAAACCGCTCTGGCCCTGCGCGGCGATGGCCGCCAGCGGCCCCTGCTGCTGGCCACCCGCTACACCATGGAGCATGGCTTTTACGCCCAGCGCATGGCCCGCCACGGCATCGATCTGGTGGTCCCCGACGCCCAGGATCGTGGCGCCGTGCACGACATCATCTTCGACGAACTCTGCCAGGGTCAGGTCCGCGACGCCTCCCGCGCCCGCTATCTGGGCATCATCGGGGCCGCGCGCGCCCAGGGCATCGACTCCGTCATCCTCGGCTGTACCGAAATTTCGCTCCTCATCGACCCGGCAACCCTCCCCCTCCCCGGCTACGACTCCACCGCCATTCACGCCGACGCCGCGGTGCGCTTCGCCCTCGCCGACGTCATGGAGCAGGCAGCCTGAAATGTGCCGCTTCCTGGCCTATTCCGGCGAACCCGTCTTCCTCGATACGCTGCTGATCGAGCCAGCCTCCTCGCTGGTCAGCCAATCCTTCGCAGCCCGCGAAGCAAAGACCGTGGTCAATGGCGATGGTTGCGGCCTCGGCTGGTATGGCGCCCGTCCCGAGCCCGGCTGCTATCGCGGCACCCTGCCCGCCTGGTCGGATGCCAATCTGGCCTCGCTGTGCCACCAGGTCAGCGCCCCGATATTCCTGGCCCATGTGCGCTCGGCCACATCGGGCGAAGTCTCGGTGGCCAATTGCCATCCCTTCGCTGCCGGCCGGCACCTCTTCATGCACAATGGCCAGATCGGGGGCTATGACCGGGTTCGCCGCTCCATTGAAGCAATGATCCCCAACAATCTCTATGGCCGCCGCCGCGGCAATGGCGACAGCGAAGCCATCTTCCTCGCCGCGCTCGGCCAGGGCCTGGACGCCGACCCGGTGGCCGCATTGGCGCGCACCCTCGCCAGCGGTCTTCACATCATGCAGGCCAGCGGCATCGAACAGGCCCTGCGCTTCACGGCGGTCCTCGCCGATGGCCAGACCCTGCGTGCCTTTCGCTGGGCGAGCGACGAGCGTCCGCCCTCGCTCTATTGGCGCCGCCTGCAGTCGGGCATCGCCATAGCCTCCGAACCCTTTGGCGATACGGGCGATACCTGGCAGACAATTCCGCCCGGCTGCGTGATGACGGCCGGGCGGGACAATATGGTATTCAGCGATTTTGTGGTGGCCAGGCCGGCCTAGTCTTCCGGCGGCGCGGCGACCATGCCCAAGGCAGCCATGTACAGCTCGAGAATGGCTTCCTGCTCCATGCGCTCGTTGGCGTCCTGCTTGCGGATGGCTACGATCTTGCGCAGGATCTTGGTATCGAAGCCATTGCCCTTGGCCTCGGCATAGATTTCCTTGATGTCTGCGGCGATCGCGGCCTTTTCTTCTTCCATCCGCTCGATGCGCTCGATGAACGCCCGCAACTGATCCTGGGCTACGCTGTCTTCGACGGCCATGGGAGCTTCCTTTCGTTTCGTGGCCTCGTTCAACCCCACAAGGGCGCGCCGTTCAACCCCTTTGTGGTCCAATCCACATGGCCGCGAAGTCGCATACCCGCAATTCCGTCAAATCGCGCCATTAGCCATTGACCAACGCTCCCCCATGGGCTCAAAGAAGGCACGTTTTCCCATGTTTGCTGGCACCAGATTGCACAACACCCGTCTCGGCATGACCCTGATCGGCGCGATGTTCGCAAGCTTCGCCTTTTTCGCCACGCCGGCACATGCCGACCTGCGCATCTGCAACGAAACGACCAATCTGGTTTCCGTGGCCCTGGGCTACCGCGCCGAGCGCGGCTGGATGAGCGAAGGCTGGTGGCAGACGCCGCCCGGCGATTGCCGCGTCCTCTACCAGGGCGACCTCGAACGGCGCTTCTATTACATCTTCGCCGTAGACGATATTGGCGGCGGCGCGTGGGATGGTTCGGTATTCATGTGCACGCGTGACGAAACCTTCACAATATTCGGGGTTGAGGATTGCCTCGCACGGGGCTATGAGCGCACCGGTTTCTTTGAAATCGATACCCAGAACCGCACTGACTGGACGCTACAACTGACCGAGAACACCGCCGGCCCCGCTATAGTGGGTCCGGAAGGCGGCGAAGACCTCGAAGACCCCGCATTCCTTGTCGATCCCGACGACGTCACAGACGCACCGCAGGACGACATAAATACGCAAGAAACGGACACGCAATGAGACGCATGAGACGCGCGAAGATCGTCGCCACCCTCGGGCCTGCAAGCCACGAGGAAAAGATGATCGAGGAACTGGCAAAGGCCGGCGCGGACGTGTTCCGCATCAACATGAGCCATGCCAGCCACGACGTACTCCGCCAGACCGTTGAGCGCATTCGCAACGTCGAAAAGCGCCTCAACCACCCGCTCGGCATCCTGGTCGACCTGCAGGGTCCCAAGCTGCGCGTCTGGAAATTCGCCAGCGGCGCCGTCAACCTGGTCGCCGGGCAGAAGTTTACCCTCGACAGCCACAATGACGACAACGGCAATGCCGAGCGCGTCTACTTGCCCCATCCCGAAATCATCGAAAGCGTGTCGGTCGGCGATCGCCTGCTGCTCGACGACGGCAAGATCGCGCTCAAGGCCACCAAGGTGGGCAATGGCGCCATCGAGACCGAAGTGATCTATGGCGGCAAGCTCTCCGACAAGAAGGGCGTCTCCCTGCCCGATACGCTGCTGCCCACCGGCGCGCTGACGGAAAAGGACCATGCCGACCTGCTCGCCGGCCTTGCCGCCGATGCCGACTGGATCGCCCTCTCCTTCGTGCAGCGCCCCGAAGACATCATCGACGTCCGCAAGATCGTGCAGGGTCGCGCCGGCGTCATGGCCAAGATCGAAAAGCCGCAGGCCATCGATCGGCTCGAAGAGATCATCAAGCTGTGCGACGCCATCATGGTGGCGCGTGGCGATCTCGGCGTCGAGCTCCCGCTCGAAACCGTGCCGGGCCTGCAGAAGCGCATGATCCGCATGGCTCGCCGCTACGGCAAGCCGGTGGTCGTCGCCACCCAGATGCTCGAATCCATGATCACCGCCCCGGTGCCGACCCGCGCCGAAGTCTCGGACGTGTCGATCGCCGTGTTCGAGGGCGCCGATGCCATCATGCTGTCCGCCGAGTCCGCCTCCGGCCAGTACCCGGTCGAGGCTGTTGCCACCATGAACAAGGTGGCCGTGGCCGTCGAGAGCGATGCCAATTATCGCGGCATCATCCGCGCCGCCCAGACCGAGCCGGAGGCCACCGCCGCCGACGCCATCTCGGCCGCGACCCGTCAGGTCGCCGAGACCCTCGATCTGGCGGCCATCGTCACCTACACCGCCTCGGGCTCCACCGGCATCCGCGCCGCCCGCGAGCGGCCGAGCAAGCCCATCATCGTGCTCTCGCCCAATATGCGAACCATCCGCCGCATGTCGGTGGTCTGGGGCGTCCATTGCGTGCAGACCGAGGACGCCGTCTCGCTCGAGGACATGGTCGATCGCGCCTGCGTCATCGCCTATCAGGAGGGCTTTGCCCGCCCTGGCGACCGCATCGCCATCACCGCGGGCATTCCCCTGGGCACGCCCGGCGCCACCAACATGCTCCGCATCGCCTTCGTCCGCCAGGACGGCGCCGGATCAAGCTGACTTCGAGCCGGCCGCACCGCGGCAAAATCGCTCCGGTGGAGCGATTTTAGGCGAGAAGGCCTTGAGGCCTGTGGCCGAATGGCCCGAACGCACAAAACACAAAACACAAAAAGGCCCGGCATCATTGCCGGGCCTTTTTGTTCCTCGCTGCAATCTCAGAAGCGGAAGTTCACGCCCACTTTGACGGCATGCACGATGGGCGACACGGTAGAGCTGCCCGTAGCGATCGTGCCCGCCGGCGCCGTGCGGCTGCCCAGGTTGTAGTAGCCATACTCTGCCTTGACCGACATGGCATCGGACACGGCGATCTCGACGCCGGCGCCGGCCGTCCAGCCGATGAAGGTGTCGCTGAACTGGTTGGTCAGGCCGGGGAAGTCCGGGGTGATGGTGCCACGCCCGCCGCCGGCCGCAAGGCCGCCAGTGGCAAACAGCAGCACACTGTCCATGGCATAGCCGACCCGGCCGCGCAGGCTGCCCAACCAGTCCACATTGGCGTTGCAGCTATAGGTCGGCGCCGCGGTGCAGGTCGTCGACCCGGCCATGCCCGACCACAATATGTCGCCCTCAAGACCCAGCACGAAGGCGTCATACTGGACATTTCCGCCCAGCGTCACGCCCAGCAACCCGCCATTGAGCGGCGTATCGGTGATCGAGCCGGAGACGTCACCCACAGAGCGGGCCGTGCCGCTGCCATAGCCACCCGCCAGACCGGCATAGAAACCGCTCCAGTCGAAACCGGCATCGGTATAGGCAATCGGTTCATCGATAATCAGGTCGGCAGCAGCCACCGGTGCTGCAAATGCGGCAAACGCCGCGGCCGTCAGGACAAATTTACTCAACTGAACCCCCAAACTACTAATGGAGGCATTAGTGTCTTGTTATCCTTAAGAGCCCGTTACTTTGCTTCCATTAATGTTTTGAGAACCATTAGGTCCGCCATGACCCATTCTGCTTCCGAGTCAAACTGCGCATCCGACGCCCCCGGCTGCTGCACGGCGGTATGGGTCAACACCGTGCCATCACCCGCAGGAATGAGCCGGGCATAGCCCGCATGGCTAATCTCACCATTCTGCGCCAGCTTGTAGTCCAGCACGAAGAACGGGTTGGGCCGGGTGAAATGCAGCTCCACCCGCCGCCCTTCGGGCCCGTCGAATGACCATACCAGCAGGCCCGCCCTCGGCTCGTGCCGGCCATTTCGGGCAAAGGTCCACCGCCCCAGATTGGCGGGATCGGAGAGAAAGTCGTAAACTTCGGCAACCGGCCGCGCAATGTGGACCGTCAGCGTTTGCGCCTTGAGCACGAAATGCACCTTTCATGTCAGCGGCCGCTAATTCGCGCACGGCAGGTCGCTTATCAAGCGCCCTGGCCGGGGCATTTGGAGCATGGGTTAACGCCGCCATTCCCGCTTCAGGCAAACTGTCACAGCCATGGAAGGTAACTGGAAACCGGTTATGGGGCCTGGCCGCTGTCCGGAAACAGAAAAGGCCCGCTTGCGCGGGCCTTTTCAATCATGACGTCGGTGAGCGTGGCTCAGCCCTGGCGGGCCTTGTAGCGCTTGTCCACCTTGTTGATGATGTAAACCCGGCCGCGACGGCGGACGAGCTTGTTCGCGCGGTGGCGAGTCATCAGCGCCTTCAGCGAGTTGCGGATCTTCATCGGTCTATCCTCAGGTCAAACAAAAGAGGCGCCCAAGAGATTTCTCTAAGCGCCGCCCGGAAACTTGGGGGCATACATAGGGAAAACACTTTGGCCTGTCAACGCGCAACACCCATGGAATTTGCCCTTCCACCGCGCTTTTCCGCACCACCTTTGCGGCGCGGCAATTAACGCGTCATACGCAAAGCTGCGCTACTATATGCCTTCGTCAGCAGCATACAGGCGGAATACGATGGCGAACGAAGAAATCACCAAGCACGGCGTTCTGGTCGCCGATCATTCCCCCCATATGGCCGCGCTGATTTCGGTCATGCTGCGCAGCTTGGGCCGGCGGGACATCCGCGAAGCCTATGACGCCAGCAAGGCCATGATCGAGCTGCGGCGCCGCATTTTCGATGTCCTCATCATCGATGACGATCTGCAGGGCATGGATGGCGTGGTCTTCACCAAGAAGCTGCGCGCCTGCGTCGACTGCCAGAATCGCTACATTCCGATCATCATGATGAGCGCCGCCCCTGACGCCAAGCGCATTGCCGACGCGCGCGACGCCGGTGTCACCGAATTCCTGCGCAAGCCTTTCGCGGCCAACCACCTGCAGACCCGCCTCACCAGCATCGAGACCCATCCGCGCACCTTCATCGAGGCGGCAAAGTACAAGGGCCCCGATCGCCGCCGCAAGATCGTGGAAATCGGCGATCACGAACGCCGCGCCGCCGCCGACGTCCCCAAGGCGGGATAGGAACTGCAGCGGCCTCCCCATCAGGGGATGGTTGGTGCAGGGGGCTTCAGGCCCCCAGCACAGCTTCGACCGGTACCTCGATCTCACGCCAGCGATGGCAGGCGACCAGCCGGTCGTCTTCGATCCGTTCCAGCGGCGGTCGCTTTTCGGCACAATAGGGCTTGGCAAAGCGGCAGCGCGTACGGAACGTGCAGCCCGAAGGCGGATTGATCGGCGAGGGTATCTCACCCTTGAGCGCATCGATATTGCGCAGCCGCGCCAGCTTTGGGTCCGGAATCGGCACCGCCGTCAGCAGCGCCCGCGTATAGGGATGCTTGGGATCCTCATAGATCTCGTCGCCCGTCGCCAGCTCGACGATCCGCCCCAGATACAGCACCAGGATGCGGTCCGACACATGCCGCACCACGCTCAGATTGTGCGAGATGAAGATCAGCGTCAGTCCGAACTCGTCCTTGAGCTCGGCCAGGAGGTTGAGGATCTGCGCCTGGATCGACACGTCGAGCGCCGAGACCGGCTCGTCGCAGACGATGAGCTTGGGCTCGGTGATCAGCGCCCGGGCAATGCCGATGCGCTGCGCCTGGCCGCCCGAAAACTCGTGCGGATAGCGGTTGATCATTTCCGGCAGCAGGCCCACCGCTTCCATGATCTTGAGCACGCGCGCCCGCCGCTCGTCCTTGTTCAGTTCCGGCCGCAGCGCCCGCAGCGGATCGGCAATGATCTCGCCCACCGTCATGCGCGGGTTGAGCGAGGCCAGCGGGTCCTGGAAGATGATCTGCAGGTCCTGCCGGCGCATGCGCATCTCTTCGGCCGGCAGCCGCGTCAGGTCCTGCCCCAGCCACAGCACCTGTCCCTCATCGGGTGCCAGCAATTGCAGGATGCAGCGGCCCAGCGTGGATTTGCCACAGCCGCTCTCGCCCACGATGCCGAGTGTCTCGCCCTTGCGGATGGTGAAGTTGATGTCTTCCAGCGCCGTCAGCGTCAGGCGGCGGCTGAACAGACCTCCAGAGATCGAGAAGGTCTTCTTGAGATCCTTGATTTCCAGCAGGTTGATCGGGGTCTGGTTCATCAGGCGACCTTTCCATAGGCCATCGGGCCTTCGTAGAAGCAGGCCTTTTCCCGGCCATTGCCGGTATCGGTCAGCGGCGGCCGCTCGACGAGGCACCGGTCGAAGGCAAAGGCGCAGCGCGGATTGAACGAACAGCCCTTGGGCAGGTGCTCAAGGCTGGGCGGCAGGCCCTGGATCGGGTCGAGCCGCGCCGCGCGCTTGGCAATGTGCGGCGTCGAATGCAGCAGGCCCAGCGTATAGGGGTGGCGCGGATCGTAGAACAGGTCGTCCACCGTCCCCTTTTCCACCGCCCGCCCGCCATACATCACCATCATGCGGTCGGCGACGCCTGCCACCACGCCCAGGTCATGCGTGATCAGCACCAGCGAGGTGCCGAAATCCTCGGTTAGCGTCTTGAACAGATCGAGCATCTGCGCCTGCACCGTCACGTCGAGCGCCGTAGTCGGCTCGTCGGCGATCAGGATCTTGGGTTGGCACAGCAGCGCCATGGCAATCATGACGCGCTGCCGCATCCCGCCCGAGAGTTCGTGCGGATAGGCATTGGCGCGCTTGACGGGTTCGGGAATGCCCACCCGCTCCAGCATTTCGATGGCGGCCATCGTCGCCTTCTGCTGGTCGTAGTCGCGATGCTTGACCAGCACTTCGGCCAGCTGCGTGCGCACCTTGAGCGTGGGATTGAGGCTCGTCATCGGATCCTGGAAGATCATCGCGATATCCTTGCCGCGATGCGTGTCCAGCTGCCGGGGCGGCATACCAATGAGGTTGATATCCCCCATCATGGCGCGTCCGCCGGCCCGGCCATTCTTGGCGAGCAGGCCCATGATGGCGAGGAACGCCTGGCTCTTGCCCGAACCCGATTCCCCCACCACGGCGAGCGTTTCGCCTTCCGAGAGGGTAAAGTTCATCTCACGCACCGCCTGCACTTCGCTCTGGTGCAGCTCGAACGTGACCGACATGTCTTCGACTTTGAGGACTTGTTTCATTTATCGATCCTTGGGGTCGAGGGCGTCGCGCAGCCCGTCCCCGATATAGGTCAGGCACAGCAGCAGGCTCACCAGCACCACGGCCGGCCCGATCAGCATCCAGGGCAGCGTCTCGGCCACGGGCGAACCGAACGAGATCAGCGTACCCAGCGAGGTCTGCGGCTCCTGCACACCCAGCCCGAGATAGGAGAGGAAGCTCTCGGTTAGGATGATTTCCGGCACCGTCAGGGTTGCATAGATCACCACCGGCCCGGTCAGGTTGGGCACGATGTGGCGCATGATGATCGTCCAGGGCTTGGCCCCGCCGGCCTTGGCGGCCTCGACGAATTCGCGTTCCTTGATCGACAGCGTCTGCCCGCGCACGATGCGCGCCATGGTCAGCCATTCCAGGCACCCGATGCCGACGAACAGCAGCACCGGATTGCGCCCGAAGATCACCACCAGGATGATGACGAACAGGATGTAGGGCAGCGCATACATGATGTCGACGAAGCGCATCATCACCGCATCGACCTTGCCGCCGAAATAGCCGGCGACCGCGCCATAGATCACCCCGATGATCACCGAGACCAGCGTGGCGACGCCCGCCACGATCAGGCTCATCTGCGTGCCCTGCATGATGCGGGCCAGCATGTCGCGGCCGTTCTGGTCGGTACCGGCAAAATGCCCGGCCTCGAAATTGGGCGGCTTGCGGATATTGCTCCAGTCGATTTCGCCATAGGTCCAGGGCAGCAGGTAGGGGCCCACGAAGGCGAACAGCACGATGGCGGCCACCACGAAGACCGAGATCACCGCTGCCGTGTTGCGCACCAGGCGCCGTATCGCGTCCTGCGTCAGCGACCGCCCCTTGGGCGCATCGAGCGTTTCGAGGCGTCGCGCATACTCGGTGAGTACCGCGTCCTTGCCAGTAATGCCGGCCATCAGTGGTACCTCACCTTCGGGTCGAGCCAGGCATAGATCACGTCCACGATCAGGTTCACCGCCAGGATGATGAACATGTACAAAATGGTCGTTCCCAGCACGAGGCCGTAGTCACGGTTGAGCGCGGCGCTGATGAAGTACTTGCCGATGCCCGGCAGGGCGAACACCTGCTCCACCACGAGCGAACCCGTCAGCAGATACGACAGCCCCGGCCCGAGATAGGACACCACTGGCAGCAAAGCCGGCTTGATGGCATGACGCGCCAGGATCAGCCGCTGGCCGAGCCCCTTGGATCGCGCTGTACGCACATAATTGGTGCCCAGCACTTCGATCATCGAGCCGCGCATCAGCCGCGCCGTGCGCCCGGCATGGGGCAGCACCAGCACGGTGATCGGCAGCACCAGATGCGGAATGGATCCCGCCTGCCAGCCGCCGGCCGGAAACCAGTCGAGATAGACGCCAAACACCAGCTGCAGCACCGCCGCCATCAGGAAGTTGGGGATGACGAGCCCCACCATGACCAGCATGACCAGCACATAGTCCGGCCACTTGTTCTGGTTGACGGCCGAGAAGGCCCCGGCCACGAGGCCGACGATCGTGCCGATGATAAAGGCCGAAAAGCCCAGCATCAGGGTGAAGGGCAGGCCGATCCACAGCATCTCGGCAACCGTGAAGTCATTATAGACCATGGACGGGCCGAAATCGCCCTGCAGCAGGCGGCCGACATAGATGAAGTACTGCTGGATCAGCGGCAGATCGAGATTGTAATGCGCGCGCAGGTTGGCCAGCGTCACCGGAGGCAGCGCGCGTTCCCCGTCAAAGGGACCGCCGGGCGCCAGCCGCAGGATGAAGAAACAGGCGGTAACGGCAATCAGTGCTATCGGGATGGCCGACAGCACGCGCCGCGTCACATATCCAAACATGGATTTACGACCTTTCACATCCGCCGGGCCATTGCAAAGGGCGCTCTCGTGCGGATAAAACGACGGCGCCGCCCCTCCCAAGGGGCGACGCCGCAGGGTTTTACGAGATTACTCGGACTTCGAGAGCCAACGCGTACGGTGAATATCCGATGCGTTGCTGACGAAACCGGTGACCTTCGGCGACACGACGTTCTGGGCGATGTACCAGTAGATCGGCATTGCGCCGGTTTCATCCATGGCGATCTTTTCGGCATCGCCGAGCATCTTGGCGCGGGCGGCCAGGTCCTGCTCGGTGGTGGCCTGATCCATCAGCGCTTCGAACTCGTCGTTCGAATAGCGGCCATAGTTGTTGCCCCAGTTGGTGGTGCCTTCCTGCTCGATGCCCTGGCGGAGCAGGTCGAGCGTGTTGGACGGATCCGAGTAGTCGAGCAGCCAGCCGGCGCGGCCGATCTCGAAGTCACCCGCACGCAGGCTGTCGTAGTGCACGGCGGTTTCCGAGTTGAACAGCTCGGTCTTGACGCCGATCTGTTCCCACATCGAGCTGATCGCCACGGCGATGCGCTGGTGGTTGTCGTTGGTATTGTACTTGAGCTGGACGGCCAGCGGAGTCTCGGCCGTATAGCCCAGGCCTTCCATGATCGTCTTGGCTTCCGCCACGCGCTCTTCGTAGGACAGGCCGATCCATTCGGGCTGGTAGGGCTCGACGCCTTCATAGTTGGCAGTGCCCGGCGGGACCCAGCCATAGGCAGGCACTTCGCCGGTGCCCAGCACGTCCGGACCGATCACGTCGCGATTGATGGTCATCGACAGCGCCTTGCGCACGTCGGCATTGTCGAATGGCGGCTTTTCCTGGTTGATGACGTAGTAGTAGACGCCCAGGAACGGAGCGAAATAGTCCTGGCCGGGCAGGTTGGTCTTGATCCACTCTGCCTGGTCCGACGGAATGTCGGTCAGGATGTCATATTCACCGGCGCGGTAGCGCGACAGGGCGGCAGCCAGGTCGTCCTGTACGAAGTAGTTCACTTCGTCGATCTGGACATTGGCGGCGTCCCAGTAGGTCTCGGACTTGACCGACTTGATGTAGCTGCCCGGAACCCACTCGGTGGGGGTATAGGGACCGTTCGAAACTATGTTCTCGACCTTCGTCCAGTCGTCGCCGACCTCGTCGATCACATGCTTCGGCACCGGATAGGCGGTGTAGTGGGTCAGCGCCTGCAGGAAGAAGGGCGTCGGGCCCTCAAGGGTGATTTCGAGCGTCTTGTCGTCGATCGCCTTGACGCCGAGCTCGTTGAAATCGGTCACGGTGCCTTCGGCGATTTCCGAACCGTTGAGGATCGGGAACTGCAGGTAGGCATAGTCCGAGGCGGTCGCCGGATTGAACAGGCGCTGGAAGGCAAAGACGAAATCGCCGGCCGTCACCGGGGTTCCGTCGGACCACTGGATGCCGTCACGCAGCGTGAAGGTATAGACCAGGCCATCGTCGGAAACGGTGTAGCTTTCGGCCTGGCCCGGAATGGCCTCGGCATTGGCGTCTTCCGTCATCAGCCCTTCGATATAGTCGCCGATGATGCGGTTTTCCCAGTCGCCCGACGCCTGATGCGGGTCGATCGAGCCGGGTTCGGAGCCGTTCATCATGTTGAGCGTCACGGCCGAGGCAGCGCTGCTCATCAGCAGCGCCATGGCGCCGGCGGTCGCTACCGCGGTCAGGGTTTGCGTGAATTTCATTGTCGTCCCATCTCCTTGTGGAATTCCCGAAATCGTCTTGTTCCCGCAATCGTGTCGCTGCGGAGTTCAATAGTCTTGCGGCCGCCGGATTTGACCCGGCGGTCAAGATTGCTGGACGGTATTACGCATTTCCGTCCACTGACAAGCAAAAGATTGACCTAAGCGTCAAGGCTGGCGGAATTATTAACATACTGTGTACGAGGCCAAACCGGGAACGGCTTTGCGTCACGCTCCCGCTGCGGGAAACCAAATGCTAGCCGCCCAGCAGGCCCGACTGCTGCACGCCGTAGATCGCCACGGCCACAGCCACCAGCGCCGCGAACGGCACCCAGCCCGGCATGGGGCCGCGCGGCTTCTTCACCGGCGGTTCCGGCTTCTTTTCCGGGCGGCGGAATTTGACGACATTCTCGTTCATGCTGCGCTCTCGACGATTGCGGTCACGCCCTGCCCACCAGCCGTGCAGACGCTGATCAGCGCCCGCTTGCCCGGCTCGGTGGAGAGCAGCTTGGCGGTCAGGCCCAGGATACGCGCGCCGGTCGCGGCAAAGGGATGCCCATAGGCCAGGCTCGATCCCTTGACGTTGATCTTGGCCGGATCCACCGGCCCGAGCACCGTGTCACGGCCGAGCACGGTCTTGCAATAGTCCGCATCCTCCCAGGCCTTCAGCGTCGACAGCACCTGTGCGGCAAAGGCCTCATGCAGCTCGAAATAGTCGATATCGGCAAAGCTCAGCCCTGCCCGCGCCAGCATTTCACTGACCGCAATGGTCGGCGCCATCAGCAGGCCCTCGCCATGGGCGAAGTCATTGCCCGCCACCCGACCGGTAGTGAGATAGGCCAGGATCGGCAGACCGCGGGCCTTGGCCCACTCCTCGCTCGCCAGCAGCACGGCGGAGGCGCCATCGGTCAGCGGCGTCGAATTGCCCGCCGTCAGTGTCCCATTTCCGCTCGTCTTGTCGAAGGCCGGCTTCAGCGTGGCCATCTTCTCGATATTGGCGTCCGCCCGCACATTGTTGTCCCGCACCAGCCCGGCACAGGGCACCAGCAGGTCATCGTGAAAGCCCTCGTCATAGGCCTTGGCCGCATTGCGGTGGCTCGCCACCGCCAGCGCGTCCTGCGCCTCCCGGGTAATGCCCCATTCGCGTGCCATCAGCTCGCAATGCTGCCCCATGGAAAGGCCCGTGCGCGGCTCGTTGACCGATGGCGCCACCGGCGTCAGCTCGCCGAAGGAAAAGCCCTTGAACGCCTTGAACTTCTCGCCCGTCGAGCGCGCCTTGTTCACCTCCAGCAGCCGGTGCTGGAACTTGTTGCCGAAGACGATCGGGCTGTCGCTCACCGTGTCCGAGCCGGCGGCAATGCCGCTGTCGATCTCGCCTGACGCAATCTTGGCCGCCAGCACCAGCGCCGCCTGCAGGCTCGTGCCGCAGGCAATCTGCATCGTCGTGCCCGGGGTGCGCGGCGAGTAGCCGGCATCCAGCGTCGCCTCGCGCGCCAGGTTGAAATCGCGGCTATGCCCGATCACCGCCCCGGCCACGACCTCGTCGATCTTCTCACCCTTGAGCCCATATTTGTCCGCCAGCCCGGCCAGGACCGTGCCGAGCATGGAGAGGTTGGTCTCCTCCACATAGGCACTGTTGCCGCGGGCAAACGGGATGCGCGCCGAACCGACAATCGCGACTTTCCGAAGTTCAGCCATCTTACGCCTTCCCGTCTTTTCTTGCTTTGAGCGGACCGCCCAGGAACGGTGCAAAACCGGTCCCCATGATCACCCCGATATCGGCCAGCCCGTCATTGGCGACGACGCCCTCGGCCACCACCACCTCGGTCATGTCGACCAGCGGCTTGACCAGTTCGCGGCCCAGCCCGGCCAGGTCGGCATGCGCCGGCACCTCGCCCTTCTGCGCCTTGCCGTCGACCCATTTGTAGAAGCCTTCGCCCGTCTTGCGGCCGAGTTTTCCGGCCTTGACCAGCGTGTCGAAATTGCTGCCCTCGGGCACTGCGTGGCCCAGCTCGGTCGCCACCGACTTGCCGACGTCGAGCCCGACGGTATCCATCAGCTCGATCGGCCCCATCGGCATGCCGAAGGCCACCGCTGCCGCATCGAGCAGTTCCTTGCTCTCGCCACGCTCCACCCGTTCGACCGCACCCAGCATATAGGGCATCAGCACGCGGTTCACGAGGAAGCCCGGCGCCGACTTGACCACCACAGGCGATTTGCCGATGGCCAGCGCAAAAGCCGCGCCCATGCCGATCTCGGCATCGGTATTGAAGGTCGAGCGGATCACTTCCACCAGCGGCAGCTGCGCCACCGGATTGAAGAAATGCAGCCCGATAAGCCGCTCGGGACGCTTGAGCTTTTCCGCAATGCGTTCGAGCTCGATCGAGGATGTATTGGTGGCCAGGATCGCCCCCGGCTTGAGCCTGTCTTCCAGCCCGCCGAAAATGGCCTGCTTGACCTCGAGCTTTTCCACCACCGCCTCGATGATCACATCGGCCCGGCTGACGCCCTTGCCGGCGGGGTCGGCCTCGAGCCGCAGCACTGCCGCATCGACCTCGTGCTTTTTCTTGAGCCGCTTCTTGAACAGCTTCTTGCCGCGGTCGAGCGCCGGCTTGATGCGCTCCATGTCGAGATCCTGCAGCGTGACGCTCATGCCGCGCAGCGCGCACCAGGCGGCAATGTCGCCACCCATCACCCCGGCGCCGATCACATGCACGCGCGCGAACCTGGCGCCCTTGGTGCCCTGCTTCTTGAGCGCTTCCGAGGCAAAGAACACCCGGCGCAGATTGGTCGCCGTGTCGCTGCCCATCAGCGGCACGAAGGCATCCACCTCGCCGGCGATCATCGCCTTCCAGTCGTCGCCATGCTTTTCGAACAGGTCGATCAGCGCGAAGGGCGCCGGGTAGTGCTCCACCCGCGCCTTCTTGCCCGCCTGCTCGCGCATCTTGCCGGCCACATAGCCGCGCAGCGGCCCCATGGCCATGACTTTCTTGGTGAGGCCCGCCTCGCTCGATCTCCGCTTCTGCAACACCGCCTTGCGCGCTTCCCAGCGCAGCATGTCGCGGTGACGCACCAGCTTGTCGACCAGGTTCATGCCCCGCGCCGCGCCAGCCTTGAGCATGCGCCCGGTCAGCATGATCTGCATCGCGTCGACCGGCCCCGCCTGGCGGATCGAGCGCCCCGTGCCGCCAAAGCCCGGAAAAATGCCCAGGTTCACTTCCGGAAAGCCGATGCGCGTCTTGTCGTCATTGACCGCCACGCGATAGTGGCAGGCCAGCGCCAATTCGAGCCCACCCCCCAGGCAGAAGCCGTGAATGCCGGCAACCACGGGGATCTTGAGTGCCTCGATGCGCGCGAACAGCGCATGCGTGCGCCGCAGCGCTTCGGGCAATACCGAGAAGTCGCTCATCGCATCGAATTCGGAAACGTCCGCCCCGGCAATGAAGCCGCTATCCTTGCCCGACAACAGGATCACGCCCGCCAGCTCGCCCGTCTGCGCCAGCGCTTCGAAGCGGCTCACCAGCTGTTCGAGCTCGGTGATCGCCTCGCGGCTCAGCGTGTTGACCGGCGCGCCCGGCGTATTGATGGTGAGCCAGCCCAGGTTTTCCACATCGCGGTGGAAGCTCCAATGCTTGGTCTCCGGCATTTGCGGCTGGATCATCTTGTCTCCTCAAGTCCTCGGCTTTGCGCCATTTTCCGCCCACCCGCCGGACGGGCCTCCCTCCCCCTTGTGGGGAGGGAATGAGGGTGGGGGTGAGCCACGCACTCCGCCCTAGCGGATATCCCCAATCCTCCCCCTTGTGGGGAGGGAGTCGACTGCAAACGCAGCCGCAAATTACTCCGCTGCGACGCGGTCCTTGCCCTCTGCCGCCAGTTCATCGGGCGCAAAGTCATCCACCTTGACCACGCGGTCGGTCGCCTCATCGGCCGCCCGCATGATGCCGGCCTCGTTGCCGCTCAGCACGCCCGCCGCAACGGCATCGTCGATCGCATCGCGATCCAGCCGCCGCTCGATGACGCCCTTGCGCGCCGCCTTGACGAACTTGGCCTCGATTTCCTCGGCCTCGGTCACCTTGATCAGCGCGTCTTCCAGAACGCCCGTCACGTCATTGGGGTCCATCGAGACATAGGTTCCCGTCGTCAGACGGTCGCGGAACGCGCCCGGCCGCAGCACGGCGCGCACGAAGCGATAGTTCACCCGGTCGCTGGCCGGCTTGGCATGGCGGCCCAGCGGGAAGCAGAGCACGCGCATTGCCCAGGCAAAGGCCGGATTGGGGAAATTGGCGAAGATTTCGCCGAAGCTCTTTTCCATCGCGGCAACGCGATCGGCCATGATCGCCTCGACCAGTTCCCGGTCCTCGGCAATCCGTCCTTCGTCCTCGAAGCGGCGCAGCGTGGCGGACATCAGGTAGAGCTCGCCCAGGATATCGGCCATGCGGCCGGAAATCTTCTGCTTGCGCTTGAGCGCCCCGCCCAGGAACACCGTCGTCCAGTCGGCGGTCAGCGCGAAGGCCTGGCTGTAGCGATGCAGCCGGCGATACCAATGCGCCATCGGCCCCTGGTTCGGCGTCGAGGCAAAGGCGCCGTTGGAAATGCCGTGCAGGAAGCTCGCTGCGATATTGCGCAGCATGAATTTCGTATGCCCCCCGAAGGCGCGATCGAACTGGTCGAGCCCCGCCTTCTTGTCCTTGTTCTGCACCGCCTCGATTTCCTTGTAGAGGAAAGGATGCGCCCGCAGCACGCCCTGGGCAAAGGTCATCAACGTGCGCGTCAGGATATTGGCGCCTTCCACCGTGATGGCCACCGGCGTCGCCATATAGCCGCCGAACAGATAATTGCCTGGTCCGTCCTGGATGGCGCGGCCACCGTGAATGTCGAAGCTGTCATCGACGCTGTCGCGCATGGCTTCGGTGGTGCGGTATTTCAGCAGGGCCGAGATCACCGCGGGGCGCTGCCCCTCGTCCACCATCGACGCCGTCAGCCGGCGGCTCGCCTCATAGGTATAGGCGCGCTTGACCATCTCGCCGAGCGGCTCGGCCACGCCTTCCATGATGCCGACCGGAATGCCGAACTGCCGCCGCACCCGCGCATAGGCCGAGGTGACCCGCAGGGCCTGCTTGATCGAGGTCGTGCCGATCGCCGGCAGCGAAATGGCGCGACCGGTCGACAGGCATTCCATCAGCATGCGCCAGCCCTGCCCGGCATAGTCCGTGCCGCCGATCAGGAAATCCATGGGGATGAACACATCCGTGCCGCGCACCGGGCCATTCATGAAGGCCTGCCGCGCCGGGAAATGCCGGCGGCCGATTTCGACGCCCGGATGGTCATGCGGCACCAGCGCCAGCGTGATGCCGATCTCGGTGCCGCGCCCCAGGAGGTTGTCTGGGTCCTTGAGGATGAAGGCCAGGCCCACCAGCGTCGCGATCGGCGCCAGCGTGATGTAGCGCTTGTCGAAGCTGAGCTTGACGCCCAGCATTTCCTTGCCCTGATACGTGCCCTTGGTGACCACGCCGATATCGCGCATGCCGCCGGCATCCGAGCCCGAATGCACCCCGGTCAGCGCAAAGCACGGCACTTCCAGCCCTTTCGCCAGGCGGCCCAGATACTTCTCTTTCTGCTCATGCGTGCCGTATTTTTCCAGCAGTTCGCCCGGCCCGAGCGAATTGGGCACCATCACCGTGATGCCCGCCGCTACCGAGCGGCTGGAGATCTTCGAGACGATCATCGACTGCGCCTGCGCGCCGAAGCCCAGCCCGCCATGCTCCTTGGCGATCAGCATGCCCAGGAACCCGTTATCCTTGAGGAATTGCCAGACTTCCGGCGACAGGTCCGCGCGATTGTTGCGCGTGTCCCAGTCGTCGATCATCGAGCAGACCACATTGGTAGGACCATCGATGAAGGCCTGCTCTTCGGCGGTCAGCGTCAGCGGGCGGATGGCAGTGAGCTTGTCCCAGTTGGGGCGACCCGAAAACAGCTCGGCATCCCAGCCGACCGTACCGGCATCGAGCGCTTCCTGCTCCGTCCGGCTGACCCGGGGAAGGATGGATTTGACCGCACCATAGATCGGCTTGATCAGCACCGGCTTGCGGATCGCCTCGACGCTGAGCACCAGCAGAAGCGCGCCGATCACCAGCAGCACCCAGCTGCCGGCCCCCAGGCCATAGCTGATGCCGCTATCGGGAAAATCGAGGCCTGCCAGTAGGCCGATCACCACCACGGCGACGCCCCATTGCCACAGGGGACTCTCCCGCATGGCCAGAACAGCGAAGACGATGAGGCTGATCGCAATAAGCGCAAAGGTCACGGCATGCCCTCCATGGCGCCACTCACGCCAGCACGGGCGGAGCAACTCAATCCCAGAACGTCAGACCAGTCGCCGAATCGTTCGGCTTGGTCGTTGGGCCTGCCGCGCCGGGATCATAACGCGGGCGGACCCTGTTGTTGAGGCTAGTTTAGCAAGGTTTACGTATACGTCAACCAATCGCCGTTTACTGCCCCTCATCACCTCTCCCTTTTTGGGGGAGCTAGAGCGCCTTCGGGTCGAGTGAGGGGGGCCTTTCTGCCCACATCCCATAGGGCATCCTCGGCCGCCTCCGACCAAACCTGCCCTGCACGTCAACGCCAAACCCCTCCACAAGTTCGGACAGCCGTTTGACGCTAACGTAAAGCCATGAAATATTCGTCTCACAAGGGCGACAAGCCCAACTGCCGAAAACGGCATATGGAGGAAGCCATGGACACCAAGCTCGATACCGCTGCCCCCCTGCGCCCCTGGATCGCCAGCTATCCCGACGGCATCGCCTGGGATGTCGAGCTCGACACCAGGCCCGTCCATGAGCAGGTGCTCGCCGCCTGCGCCAGGAATCCCTCCGCCGTGGCCCTCGATTTCCTTGGCGGCACCACGACCTTTGGCGATCTGGCCAAGAAGATCATCGCCTTTGCCGGCGCCCTCCAGCACCAGTTCGGCGTCACCAAGGGCTCCAGGGTCGCGCTGATGCTGCCCAACACGCCCTTCTATCCCATCGCCTATTATGCCGTGCTGCGTGCCGGCGGCACCGTGGTCAACTGCAACCCGCTCTACACCGTGCACGAGCTCAGCCACATCACGGCCAATGCCGGCGCCGACATCATGGTGACGCTCGATCTGCAGCAGATTTTCGAGAAGGCCGAAAAGCTGGTCGAGGCGGGTCACGTCAAGTCGCTGGTCGTCTGCCACTTCCCCGATGCCCTGCCGCTGGTCAAGAAAATCCTGTTCTCGGTGGTCAAGCGCAAGGATCTGGCAAAGCTCGGCGCTTCGCCCGTCGCCGACCGCATCGTGCATTTCCACGACATGATCGGCCGCAACGAGACGCCCGACGCGGTCGTCATCGATCCGAAAAACGACATCGCCGTTCAGCAATATACTGGCGGCACAACGGGCATTCCCAAGGGCGCCCTGCTCACCCATGCCAATATCGCGGCCAATATGAGTCAGATCGACAAATGGGGTTGTGGCCTGTTCTACCCGCCCAGCAAGGTCGTCGCCGTCCTGCCCTTCTTCCACATCTTCGCCATGACCGTCTGCATGAACGTGCCGCTCTGCAACGGCACCCAGGTGGTTATGCTGCCGCGCTTCGAGCTCAAGGCGCTGCTCAACCTGCTGGCCCGCACCAAGGCCAATGTCCTGCCCGCCGTGCCCACCCTGCTCAATGCCATTGCCCGCGCCGACAGCGTCACGCCCGAACACCTGGCCAGCCTTGAAGTCTGCATATCCGGCGGCGCCGCCCTGGCCGACGAGGTGCGCCACGCCTTTGCCAAGAAGTCCAAGGCGATCCTGGCCGAAGGCTATGGCCTCACCGAAGCCTCCCCCGTGGTCTGCTGTGCCGCCCTGCGCGTCGCCTCCAAGCCCATGTCGATCGGCCTGCCCCTGCCCGCCACCGATATCCGCTTCGTCAATATCGACACCAGCCAGCCCGTCGGCATCGGCGAGGATGGCGAATTGCAGGTCAAGGGTGCCCAGGTCATGGCCGGCTATTGCGACAATCCCGACGCCACCCGGGACGCCTTCATGGATGGCTGGCTGCGCACCGGCGATGTCGGTCACATGGACGAGGACGGCTATGTCTTCCTCGTCGACCGCATCAAGGACCTGATCATCTGCTCGGGCTTCAACGTCTATCCCCGCACCATCGAGGAAGCGCTGATGACCCATGAAGCGGTGGAGGAGACCAACGTCATTGGCGTGCCCGACGAATATCGCGGCGAAGCCCCCGTCGCCTATGTCAAGCTCAAGGCCGGCCAGACCATCACCGAGGAAGCCCTCAAGCATTTCCTCGCCGAGCGTCTCAACAAGATCGAGATGCCCAGGCAGATCATCTTCAAGGACGCCTTGCCCAAGACCCTGATCGGCAAGCTCAGCAAGAAAGAGCTGCGCGCCGAATATGCCGAGCGGAAGGCCCACAAGTGACCCGCGCCACCCCCGAAACGCGCGACCTCTTCGCCATAGCCGAACTCGCCAAGGAGTTCGGCATTTCGACCCGCGCCATCCGCTTCTACGAAGCCAAGGGCCTGCTCTCGCCCGAGCGCGTCGGCGCCACCCGCGTCTTCCGCCGCCGCGACCGCGCCCGGCTGATCCTCATCCTGCGCGGCAAGCGGCTGGGCTTTTCGCTGCGCGACATTTCCGACTATCTCAGCCTCTACGACGCCAATCGCAGCCAGCAGGTCCACCTGCTGACCGCCAAGGTCGACGAGCGCCTCGCCTCCCTCGAAGCCCAGCTCCAGGACCTGCAGACCACCATCGCCGAACTGCGCGAAATCCGGAAACTGGCCGGCGAACGGCTGGACAAGACGGGCTGATCTACCTTCCCTTCTCCCCTTGCGGGAGAAGGTGCCCGAAGCGCGGATGAGGGGTCCTACTTCCGCCCCTTCACATTCTTCGTCATCAGATCCGGCTTCTTCGGCTTGACCCAGCCCTTGGGCGGCTGGCGCACCGGCACCTGCGTGCCCAGCCCCATCGCCCCCGGCGGCGGCTGGCCGACCGTCACCGTATCGGCATCGCCCGGCTGCAGCGGCGCCTCGCCCTTGATCCGCGCCATCTCGTTGCGCAAGCTGGTCGCCGTCTCGAAATCCATCGCCTCGGCTGCCGCCTGCATCTGTTTTTCCAGCGCCACCAGGCGCTCGTGAATGGATCGCGATGACATCACATCCTCCTAGCTGGCCGCCACGAACACGGCCATATCCGCCAGCGTCGCCGCCTCGCTGGCCGGCTTGTCCCAGCGGATCCGGCTGATGCGCGGAAACCGCAGTGCCACGCCCGATTTGTGCCGCGTACTCTCCTGCGCCGAGTCGAACGCCACCTCGAATACCAGTTCCTTCTTCACCTCGCGCACCGGCCCGAAGGCCTGGAGCGTATTGGCCCGGATCCATTTGTCGAGCAGCTTCAGCTCCTCATCGGTGAAGCCGAAATAGGCCTTGCCGATCGGCACGATCTCATTGCCCTTCCACACGCCAAACGTATAGTCCGAATAGAACGAACTCCGCTTGCCGTGTCCGCGCTGCGCATACATCAGCACGGCATCCACCACATTGGGGTCGCGCTTCCATTTGAACCAGTAGCCCTTGGGCCGCCCTGGGACATAAGGGCTGCTCCGCAGCTTGATCATCACGCCCTCGTGCCCAAGTTCATCCGCCCCCTGCCGCCGCTGCGCCGCCAGGTCGTCCCAGTCGGCAAAGGGCAGCACTTCGGAAAGGTCCAGCCGCGTCTGCGGATTGGCCTTGAACCATGCCTCCAGCCGCGCCCGCCGCGCGGTCCAGTCCAGCACCCGCACGTCCTCGCCCTCGTCAAACAGGATATCATAAACCCGGATGAAGGCCGGGCTCTCCTTGAGATGCTTGGGGCTCGCCACCTTCTTGTTCAGCCGCTGCTGCAGGTCGTTGAAGCTGCCGGGGTCGAAATCCTTGCCCACCAGCAATTCCCCGTCCAGCACCGCCATGCCCTGCACATTGTCCACGATGTCGGGAAAGGCCGGCGCGATATCGTCGCCCGTGCGTGAAAACAGCGACACCGTCCCCCCGCCGAGCACGAGTTGGACCCTTATGCCGTCCCATTTCCACTCGGCTGCGAAATCCTGCGGATCGAGCTTGCCCAGGTCCTTTTCCTCGTCGATCGGATTGCTCAGCATCAGCGGGTGGAACCGCGCCGATTGATCGATATCGGGCCGCTCCGCCTTGCCATCCAGCCAGGCAAACAGCTCGGTATAGGGCACCTTGAGCCCGTGCCAGACCTCCTCGATCTCCTGCACCGGCACGCCGCTCATCTCCGCCAGCGCCGTCTTGGCCAGCCGCGCCGAAACCCCGATGCGCAGCGCCCCCGTCGCCAGCTTCACCAGCGCCCAGCGCTCATTGATCCCCGCCTGCGTCAGCAGGGCCGCGATCAGCTTGGGCAGGTCCGACTTGCTTGTCGTGTTGAACAGCTCGATCAGGTCGGTCAGCGAGGGCAGGTCGCCCTCCGCCCCATGATGCGGCCAGATCAGCGCAATGGTCTCGCCCAGGTCCCCGACATAGTCATAGCTCATGGCGAACAGCGTCTCGTCCACCTCGCGCAGCACCGTTTCCTTGAGCAAGGCCGGCTTCACATTGCGGAAGGTCAGCGCCCCGGTCAGCACTGCCAGCGCAAAGCCCCGGTCCGGATCCGGTACCTCGCGGAAATACTGCGTCAGCGCCGTCAGCTTGCGCGTCCGCGACGGCGTTAGCGCCAGCAGTTCGAGCAATTGGGCAAAGCGCTTCATTCCTCCGCGCCCTCCCCGCCATCGTCTTCGAAGCCCTGGATATTGAGCGGCTCGGCCTGCAGCCCCTGCGTCCGGCACCAGTAGACCAGCGCATCCTCCCGCCCATGCGTCACCCACACGGTCTCGGCCTTGGTCTCGTGGATGGTCTGCTGCAATTCGCCCCAGTCGCAATGGTCCGAAATCACCAGCGGCAGTTCCACCAGCGCCTGCCGCGCCCGCTGCTTGACGCTCATCCAGCCCGAAGCCTGGCACGTCACCGGGTCGGGAAAGCGCCGGCTCCAGCGGTCGCGGATGGCTGCCGGAGGCGCGATGACGATCTGTCCTGCCATCGCCGCCTTGGGCATGCCCGTGGCCGGGATCAGCGTCCCGAGCGGCACGCCCCTTTCCTCATAGAGCTCACACAGCCGGATCATCGCGCCATGCAGATAGATCGGCTGGTCCCAGCCGGCATCGCGCAACAGCCCGATCACCCTTTGCGCCTTGCCCAGGGCATAGCACCCCACCATGTGGCAGCGTTCCGGCTGGTCGGCCACCGACTTCAGCAGCCGCCCGATCTCGACACTCGGATGCGGATGCTGGAACACCGGCAGCCCGAATGTCGCCTCGGTCACCAGCAGGTCGCATTCGACCAGTTCATAGGGCTGCGAGGTCCGGTCGGGCAGGCGCTTGTAGTCGCCGGTCACCACCACCCGCTGCCCGTCCTTCTCGATCAGCACCTGCGCCGATCCAAGCACATGTCCGGCGGGGAAAAACGTGATCGTCAGATCGTCGATGGTGAGCGGCACACCGAAATCCAGCGCCTCGAACCGCCCGGCGCAATCCTCGCCATAGCGCACTTTCATGATGGCGATCGTATCCGGCGTCGCCAGCACCGAACCATGCCCGCTCCGCGCGTGATCGGCATGGCCATGCGTGATGATCGCCCGCTCCTTGGGCGTGGACGGATCGATGAAGGCCTCGATAGCGCGGATATGGAGGTTTCGGTCCAGCAGCATCGCTTACTTTCTCGCTTGCGCAATGGAACGAGCCATAGTCGCATCAGGTTGCTCCAGCAGACAATCAAGGTGAACGCACATGCGCGATATTCCAACCACCGCTCTGCCAGACGGCACGTCCATCCCGATTTTTGGCCTCGGCACCTGGAAAATGGGCGAGCGCAACGCCGACATAGCCGGCGAAGTCGCTACCTTGAGAGCCGGGATCGATCAGGGCGTAACCCTGTTCGACACCGCCGAAATGTACGGCTCGGGCGGCGCCGAACAGGTGTTGGGCGAAGCCATTGCCGGCAGACGTGACGCTACATTTCTGGTCAGCAAGGTGTTGCCGTCAAATGCCGGTCGCGTCAGGGCGATCGCCGCCTGCGAAGCGAGCCTCAAGCGCCTCGGGACCGATCGGCTCGACCTCTATCTGCTGCATTGGCGCGGCTCGGTGCCACTGGCCGAAACCGTGCGCGCCTTCGAGGATCTGGTCAGGGCTGGCAAGATCCTGCGCTGGGGCGTCTCCAATTTCGATCCGTCCGATCTTGCCGAACTCGATGCCATCTCCCGCAACTGTGCCGCCAATCAGGTGCTCTATAACCTGACCCGGCGTGGCATCGAGTTCGACCTGCTGCCCCAGGCGCAGCGCCGCGCCATGCCGGTGATGGCTTACTCCCCCATCGAGCAGGGCGCCCTGCTCAATGACGCCACGCTTGCAGACATCGCCGACGGGCACGGGGCGACGCCCGCCCAGATTGCCCTGGCCTGGGTGATGCGCCGGCCCGGCGTCATTGCCATCCCGAAAACCGGCCGGGCCGAGCGGGTGAGCGAAAACCTCGGTGCTCTCGACATCGAACTCACCGAGGCCGACCTGGCGAAGCTCGACAGGGCCTTTCCACCGCCCCGGCGCAAGCAGACGCTGGAGATGATCTAGGCGCGTGTCGCCATGGCGCCGTATTGCTTCCCGGCAAGAAGGCGAGAGCCGTCACATCACCTTCGTCACATCCATCAGCCCCGGCCGCTTGTCATTGGCCGCGGTGATCGCCGCCTCGCCGCCCAGCACCACCACATGTCCATGCTTGGCCACGGCATCCACCGCCTCGGCCAGTCGCTTGAAGTCCGCCGCCGTGGTCCCGAGGATTTCGTCCCGCCTTTGCTGCCGAATGGCGTCCGTCGTGCCGGTCAGCTGCCGCCACATCGACGAATAGCCCTTGGCGTCGGGGAATTCATAGCCGTCCACATCCCCGATCACCCCGATGATCGAGCGCGTCAGGTCATTCTCGCCGATCCCGGCATTGAGCGCCTTGCTCGCGCCGTCATAGGCGTCCAGCGTCTTGAGCAGGTTGGGGTCACGATAGGACAGGAAGCTGAAATTGCCCGAGGTCAGGTCGAACCGGCTCGATCCGCCATAGGCCCCGCCCTGCACGCGCACCTTGTCCCAGAGATAAGTGGTGTTGAGGAATTTCAGCACCACGCTCGATGCCCCGGTCAACTCGAAGCCGAGCGTCCTGAGGTTAGCGCCCTTGCCCACATAATTGACCTGCGCCGGAATGATCAGCCCTTCCGACCTGGGCCGGAAATCCACGCTCCAGTCGGCCAGGGCAAAATCCTGGTTGGGCAGCCGCCCGAGAAAGCTCTCGATCTCGCCCCTGGCGCGATCCCACAGCGATCCGTCCGCCGTGACATTGACCACCACGCGCCCGCGGTTGAACAGCGTGTCGCGGATGCGCTTCAGCACCGCCTCGACCCCGTCCCAGTCGCTCTCGATGCGCCCCACCAGCTCGCGCAGGAACTGCAGATAGCTCACGCCACCCAGCTGCTCGGCGATCCAGCTCGCCTCGGTCAGCCCCGATTTCAGCCGTGTATCGACGATGGCATTGCCGCTCGGCACCAGCCGCGCCTCAAAGCCCGCTTTTTCCTCGAGCGCCATCTGCTTGAAGCGCGCCCGGTTGTCGAGCCGCGCATCGAGCAGCACATCGCCCATGATGGCCAGCATTTCCTCGATTTTTTCCGGCACGGCCTTGCCCGAAAGGAAGAACCACGCCGCGCTGCCGTCGCTGCCCTGCCGGGAGGACAGGCCCCGATGCTGCGCAATGCCGCCCGTCGAGCGGCCGATGCGCTGCGTCAGCGAAACGAAGTCTTCCTTGCTGGTCCCGGTCTGCAGCAGCGCCCGCCCGAACAGCGGCAGATAGGGCAGCAATTCCTTGTCGAGCACATGCAGGTCGAAGCCGAAATCGAGGTACAGGATCCCCAGCGTCGGCAGGTCATGGTAGAACAGCCTTGCATCGGCCAGCGTACCGATCTCGATCGGCACAGTCCGGCTTTCGCGCGGCAGGTCCGCCAGGGTCAGCGTCGGAATTTTCGCCAGCAGTGCCGGGTCGTCCACTTCCTCCTGCAGGGCCTTGAGCTTTTCGGTCTCGGCGACGGTCGCTTCCAGCGCCCGCGCATCGAGGCCCTGGCGCACCTCGGCCAGTATCTCGGCCTCCCGCGCCGCCTCGCGCGCCCCCTGCTCGGGGTCGGCACTCAGCGTCACCGTGGTGCGATGCATATTGTCGAGGAACAGCCGGCGGATTTCCGCCTCGAAATGGCCCTTGCCTGCCTTGTCCTTCAGCGCCGTCAGCGCATCCTCGAAATGCAGCTGCGCCAGCGGGTCGCCGCCATGCAGCCAGGTCCCCAGCGCGTTGAACATATAGGTCATGCCACGCGGATAGGAGCCGGTATTGTTCTCGCGCAGGCTGAATTCGAACGTATTGGCCGCCGCTTCCAGCTGGTCTGCCGCAAAGCCGGTTTGGGCGATCTCGCCCAGCGTCGAAAGGATCAGCGCCTCGACCTGGCCGGCATCGGCCGGGTCGATCCCCTTCATGCCAAAGCTCGCCATCGGCTGGCGCAGCCCGCTGCCGATGCCGCCGCCGGTCATGCCCTCGCCCAGCCCGCTTTCGGTCAGCGCCTTGCGCAGCGGCGCCGCCGGATTGCCGGCCAGCAGGTAGCTCAGCATGCCATGGCTGAGCGATTCCGTGCGGTCGGCCGGTGGATCGATCATCCAGTTGACCGAAACCATGCCATCGCGTGCCTTGCCCGCATCCTTGGTGCCGGCATAGCTCGCCACGATCTGTCGCGGCGCATTGAACCGCGGTTGCAGCTTCACTTCGGCATCCACCGGCGCCGGCTCGAACTGGCTGAAATAGGCGTCCAGAATATCCAGTCGCGCCGCGGCATCGTCATCGCCCGAAAAGAAGGCCCGCGTATTTGACGGGTGATAGAATGTCTGGTGGAAGCGCTTGAACTGCGCATAGGTCAGCTCGGGAATGGCCTTGGGGTCGCCACCCGAGCTCTTGCCATAGGTGGTGTCGGGATAGAGTGAGCGCTGCGCGATATCGCGCATCACCGCGTCGGGCGAGGAGAACACGCCCTTCATCTCGTTGAACACCACGCCCTTGTAGACCAGCGGGCTCGCCGTATCCTCGAGCTCGTAATGCCAGCCCTCCTGGCGGAAAGTGTCCTCGGTGATCAGCGGGAAGAACACCGCGTCGAGATAGACATCCACCAGGTTGTAGAAGTCCTTGAGGTTCTGGCTCGCCACCGGATAGGCCGTCTTGTCCGGAAAGGTCATGGCATTGAGGAAGGTGTTGAGGCTCCCCTTGATCAGTTCCACGAACGGCTTCTTGACCGGATATTTCCGGCTCCCGCACAGCACCGAATGCTCGAGGATATGCGCAATGCCCGTCGAATCCTCGGGCGGCGTCTTGAAGGTGATGCCGAACACCTTGTTCTCGTCGTCATTGACGAGACTGAGCACCTCTGCCCCCGTCTTCTTGTGCCGGAACAGCTGCGCCTGCGAATTGACCTCCGCAATATGCTCGTCGCGGATCAGTTCAAAGGCTTGGTGATGGGACATGAGACTACTCGGCAGGATTATTGTTGTTGGTTGACAACGTAGGGACGCGAGCCGCGATCCGCTAGGGCTTCACCAAACTCTGAGCCCACCCCCTCCCCTTGAGGGAGGGGACGACACTTCTGCGTTCAGCAGAAGTGTCAGGGTGAGGGGTGCTGCGCCCCCCATGCCAGACGCGAGAAGAGACCCCTCATCCGCCCTTGGGGCACCTTCTCCCTCATGGGGGAGAAAGGAAAAGCCTAGACCCCGCCACGGATCTCGGGCTTCACGTCCCGCTCGTACCATTCGCCCAATCTTCCCATCAGCGCCGGGAACAGGCTCTTCTGCTCGCTGGCAGCGACATTGTCGGCCAGCTGCTCGGGCTTGCTCACCCCGGCAATGATCGTCGATACCTGTGGATGGTCCAGGATCCAGCGCAGCGCAAACTGGCTCATCGGCATGCCCTCGGGCGCCAGCCCGCGCAACTCGGCCACCAGCTCCACCCCACGCTCGAAGGGAATGCCGGCAAAGGTCTCGCCCACCGAAAACGCCTTGCCGTCGGCATTGTAGTTGCGGTGGTCGCTGGCATCGAACCGGGTGGTCTTGTCATACTTGCCGCTCAGCAGCCCGCTCGCCAGCGGCAGCCGCACGATGATGCCGACATCCTTTTCCGCCGCCTTGGGCAGCAGCTCTTTCGCCGCATCCTGCCGGAACAGGTTGAAGATGATCTGCAGTGTCGCGCAGCCGGGCTGCTCGAGGCAGATCAGCCCCTCCTCGATCGTCTCGACGCTGGCGCCCCAGTGCCGCACCAGGCCCTCGGCCTTGAGCTCGTCCATCCAGTCAAAGATCGCCCCATCCTCGAGCACCGGCCGCGGCACGCAATGCAGCTGCGCCAGGTCGAGGCTGGTAACGCCCAGCCGCTGCGCCGAGCCCATGAGGCTCGCCCGGATGCCGTCCTTGGAGTAATTGTCCGGAAACAGCCCGCCGCCGCGCCCCAGCTTGGTCGCCACATGCACGCCCGGCCCCTTGCCATGGCTGCCGATCCGGCTCTCGCTCAGCCCCCCGCCATAGACATCGGCCGTGTCCCAGAAGGTCACGCCCGCATCATTGGCCGCATCGAGGATGGCCTTGGCCGTATCATCGCCCACCGGCCCGAAATCTCCGCCCAGCTGCCAGCAGCCCAGCCCGATTTCGGAGACCTCATAGCCCGTCTTGCCCAGCCGTCTCGTCTTCATGATGGTCTCTCCATGGCTTGCCGCCTTCGCAGCCACGCCCTTTTAGGCGCGGCGGCACATATCGTCACCCCGGGGTAACGCTCGGCTATTCGAAATAGTCCGGATGATCGTTGATGGTCTGGCTCAGCAGCACTTCGGCCCGCGCCAGATGCGCCCGCATCGCTGCCTCGGCCGCCGTCGGATCGCCCTTGCCGACCGCCCTGGCGATGATCTTGTGCTCGTCGATCGCCACCCGCGAGGAGGATGCCCCCAGCGTCAGGTAGCGCACCCGGTCGAGCTGCATCTTGTGGTCGTCGATCAGCTGCCAGGCATATTCCACCCCGGCCAGCCGCGCCAAAGTACGGTGGAACAGCTCGTCCAGCGTATGGAAGCGCCGGCTGTCCTCGGCGGCTGAAGCGGCCTCCTGCTCGGCGATCAACTCGCCCAGCACCGCCTGCGCATCGCCCGGATTGGCCGCGAGCCGCCGGATGATCTCGACCTCGATGCTCTCGCGGATGAACCGGCTCTGCCGCACGCCCTCGGGCGAGATTTTCTTGACCACCGTGGCCCGCTTGGGCCGGATCAGCAGCAGCCCCTGCTGCGCCAGGCGGATGAAGGCCTCGCGCACCGGCTGCCGCGACACGCCATAGCGGCCGGCAATATCGCTCTCGGAAATCACGTCGCCGGGCTTCAGCGCCATGGTCACGATGTCGTCGCGCAGCGCGCCGACAACGCGCATCGCCATGGTTTCCTCACTCGTATTGAGCACGCTGGCGGCCACTTCTGCTGATTCTCCTCCCCGACCATGGGCCGGATGCGCCCCGCAAGGCGCCCCCGGAATGGCCGACATCCACAGTTTTCTGGCCGGCGGGCCGCCCTAGAGCGTAATCCCCGCCTCTGCCAGCATGGCGTCGACGAAGATCCGCTCCCCGTTCCGCGCGATCGACTGGTTTGCCGCAATCCCGGTCAGGATCGACCAGGCGCCGGCCACCTGGTCCGACGCGCGGCCATATTTGTCCGCTTCCATGTTCTGCGGATCGAACAAATAGCCCAGCATGATGGGGTCCGCCCCGCCATGGCTGCCCTTGCCGGTCCACACGTCGAGCTTCTGCGGCAGTCCGCCCGCCAGGTGCAGCTCGGTCGACATCGCCTCGACCGCTTCGTCGCCGCCCCGCTCGCGGTGCCCGCCGGCGAACACGCCATGCACTTCGATATGCTTGTGCGTCAGCTCGCCCTTGGTGCCGTGGAACTTCACCTCCAGCCCTTCCCAGGGCGAATAGGCCACCAGCGTATAGTTCAGCGACACACCCGAGGCATATTGCGCCTGAACCTGCATCGTGTCCTCGATGGTGATGTCGTCGGCAAAGACGCATTTGTCGCGCCAGTAGCCGTCGTCATTCTCGGCATCGAGATAGAGTTCCTTGAGCGGCTCATCCGCCTCGAGATCCATGTAGAAGTCGCATTTATGGGCCACCGGGCAGGCATGGCAGCGCGGGCCATGGCCTTCCAGACCCAGCCTGATTGCCATTTCCGGCGTATAGAAATCGCGCTTGCCCGTGGCGCTGATGCTCTTGGGCGTCGAGCCGGCCCACCAGTTGAGCAGGTCGAAATGGTGCGTGGATTTATGCACCAGCAGCCCGCCGGACTTGTCCTTGTAGCGGTGCCAGCGGCGGAAATAGTCGGCGCCATGCACCCGGTCGAGATACCAGCGGAAATCAATGGCGGTGATCTCCCCGATCACCCCGTTCATCAGGATTTCCTTGAGCTGGGTGCGCGCCGGCGAATAGCGGTAGTTGAAGGTCACCGTCACCGATTTGCCGCTCTCGCGCTGAGCATCGAGAATGCGCTTGAGCCGGGCGACGTCGATGGTCATCGGCTTTTCGGTCATCACGTTGCGGCCGGCCTTGAGCGCCCGCACGATATATTCGTCATGCAGGTAGTCCGGCGTCGTGACGATCACCGTGTCCGGATCCTGCTCGGTGAGCATCCGGTCGAAATCTTCGGCAAGGTAGGTGGCAATGCCATTGCCGCCCCTATGCGGCACCTTGTTGGCCGACAGGGCCAGCCGGCTCTGGTTCACGTCGCACAGCGCGACCAGTTCGGCGCTCTCTGCATGGGTCTGGGCAACGGCCTCGCGGAACATCTGGTGGCGGCCACCCGTGCCGACGATGGCGAACTTCTTCTTGGTCATATTGGCTACTGGAGTCTTGCAAACAGGAAGGGCCGAACCGGCCGGTTACATCTTCCATACAAGATTTCCCAGCGACCCGGTAGGGGCAAATCGCTCCGGTGGAGCGATTTGAGCTGGGAAAGCCATGAGGGCTACGCCCGAATGGCCCGGCCCCACAAACTGGACCGAACCAACACGTCATCCCGCCACAACCACCACACCACCTCTCCCTTCGGGGGAGAGGTCGGCGGCAAAGCCGACGGGTGAGGGGCTTTTTCTTGATCGAGTGCTTTGGGAAAGGTCAGCCTCTCCCAAGTGAGATGTGAAACCCTACTGGCTGAACGGCACCGAGGCCGTCAGCACTTCGCCCGAATCATTGAACTCGACTTCGAAGTCCACCGTGATGCTGTTATTGCCGATCAGCACGATCCGCGAACCGATGCGCACATCGCTGCCGCCACGATCCTTCTGGCGCTCCTTGAGGTCGAAGCTGATCCGACCCTGGCTTTCCTGGCCGATGGCAATGCCGGTGAAGCCCGCATTGGAGCTCATCGCCGCCTCATAGCGGCGCGTGGCGTCGTTATAGGCAATGGTGCCGCTGATCGACAGCGTCGCATCCACCAGCGTGCAGCGGCCGGTATAGTTCACCTTTTGCTGGTTGCCCTTGGCAATGGCCAGCCGGCAGCGGAACGGTTCGGGCTGGTCGCCGCCGACCAGGGCGCCCTCGCCGCGCCAGTTGCCGATATAGGAGGTGAGCAGGTCCAGCTCGGCCTGCCCGGCCTGGGCTGCCGCGGCGCCCAAAGGAACAAACTGCATGGCCAGCAGCACGGCGATAATCTTAGACCACATTTTCATCAGGAAGGCCCCCCGTCACTTCGAGACATCAGATTCTGTTTATGTCTGCCAGTCCGAAGATATCGGCGCTAGCTAAAATCTGACACATCTGTCGGCGTTGTTACGAATTCGCTAGCAAGCGATGCGTTAGAAATGACGGCGCCGGTATGCGCAGGCATGCCGTCACCCAACGCACGAAGATGGAAACGGTTCTGGTGAACACTTCTGACGCACCGATCATTGATGCCCGGGACGTAAACTACAGTCTCGAAATTGCCGGTCGCCCCCTCCACATCCTCAAGAAGGTTTCGCTGCGCGTCGCGCCGGCCGAAGTCGTAGCCATTGTGGGCCCTTCGGGCAGCGGCAAGACCTCGCTGCTGATGCTGCTTGCCGGGCTGGAACGCGCCACTTCCGGCACTGTCACCGTCAATGGCGCCGAACTTGGCGGCCTCGGCGAAGACGATCTGGCCCGTTTCCGGCGCAAGACTTTGGGCATCGTGTTTCAGAGTTTTCACCTCATTCCATCGCTCTCGGCCCATGACAATGTCGGCCTGGCACTCGAGATTGCCGCCCCCGAACTCTCCATGTCACAAATTCGCGAGAAGGCAGCCGCTGCCCTGGTTGCGGTCGGTCTGGGCGACCGGCTCGATCATCGCCCCTCCGCTTTGTCGGGCGGCGAGCAGCAACGCGTCGGCCTGGCACGCGCCATGGTCGCCAATCCGCCCCTTCTGCTGGCCGACGAGCCGACCGGCAATCTCGACCAGCGCACCGGCGCCCTCGTGGTCGACCTGATGTTCGACCTTGCCCGCAAGCAGGGCACCGCCGTCGTCCTCATCACCCATGATCCCGCCCTTGCGGCCCGCGCTGACCGGGTGCTGACCATGACCGTGGGCGAACTCGTCGAAACCCCGGTGGTCCGTTGATGCACCAGATCTGGCCCGCCATCCGCATTGGCCTGTTGGACATGCGCGGCGATATGCGCCGCTTTCTGCTCCTGGTGGTCTGCCTTGCCGTCGGCACCGCGCTCATCGCCGGCGTCAATTCGGTTGGCGCCAGCATCACCCGCGCCATCGATGCCGGTGCCGCCGAGCTGATGGGCGGTGATGTCGAACTCTCGCGTGCCGATCGCATCGCCACTGCCGAAGAGCTCGCCACCATGGCCGGCTTCGGCACCATATCCAGCATCATCGACACCAATGTGCGCGCCGAATCGTCCACCGGCGATGCCTTTGTCGATCTCACGGCCGTTGGCCCGACCTATCCGCTGCTGGGCCGCGTGCTCAGCCCGCAACTGCCCGAGGGTGCCTCGCTCGCCACCCTGCTCGCCCCCGCCGATGATGTGCATGGCGCCCTGGTCGATCCCCTGCTGCTCGACCAGCTCGGCATTGCCGTGGGCGACAGCTTCACCCTGGGCGGCACCATATTCGAGGCGCGCGGCACCCTGACCAAGCTGCCCGACGGCCCGGTTCGCGGCTTCCGCCTCGGCCTCACCACGCTCATCACCGCCGAGGGCCTCGTCGCCGTCTCCGATCGCAGCTCGCCTTTGCCGGGGCTGGGCACCTGGACCCGCTACAAGATCCTGCTGACCGAGGGTGAGCCGGAGTCGCGCCAGGCCGAGCTCGAAGCGGCCTTTGCCGATAGCGGCTGGACCATCCGCACCGCCCGCGACGGCCTGGGGCAGATGGTGCGCTATTACGACCTCTTCATGCGCTTCCTCATCATTGTCGGCCTGGGCTCGCTGCTCATCGGTGGCGTCAGCGTCTGGACCGGCATGCAGTCCTATATCGCCGAGCGCGCCGGCGTCATCGCCATCCTGCGTTCAATGGGCGCCACCCGCGCGCGCATCTTCATCCACTTCTTTGCCCAGGTCGCCACGCTCGCTGCCATCGGCGTCGGCATTGGCCTGCTCGTCGGCGGCGGCATCGCCTTCCTCGTCCTGCCCACCATTGGCGGCGCGGTCGGCATCGATCTCGTCCCCGCGCTGCATCTCCAGCCCCTGCTGGTGGCGGCCGGCGCCGGGCTCGTGACCGCCTTTGCCTTCTCCTACCTGCCTCTGCAGCAGGCCCAGACCATCCGCCCGGTGCTGCTGTTCCGCTCCAAGGGCCTGGCCGCGCCCCCCATCGACTGGCGGGCTTTGCTACTCTCCTGGCAGGTCCTGCCCATGGTGGCCGCCGCCCTTGCCTTCTTCATCCTGGCCTGGCTGATGACGGGCGATGTGGCTTTGGTCGCCGCCTTCGGCCTAGCCAGTATCGCATCCGCCATCGTCTTCCGCCTCTTCATCCGCGCCATTCAGGTCGGCCTGCGCCACCTGCGCGAACCCAAATGGATGATCCTGCGCCACGCCCTGCGCGCCATTTCCGGCTCGGCACAGAATGCCGCCTCGGTCGTCGTGTCCGCCGGCATGGCCCTGGCCATGCTCATCGTGGTCCTGGTGCTGCAGGCCAATCTGCGTCAGGAATTCCTCGGCGCCTCCGCCTTCGACGCCCCGACCCTGGTGGCCTCGGACCTCTTCTCCGATGAAGTGGACATGCTCGCCAGCATGGCCGGCCCGGGCACCGACATTCCCCGCTTCGTCGCCACGCCCATGCTGCGCGGCGCGCTGACCGAAATCGCCGGCACGCCCGCCGCCAGCGTCCGCACCCGCGGACCCGAGGCCACGTTCCTGCTGGCCGGCGAAGTGCCCCTCACCTTCCGCAGCCAGCTGCCCGAATCCTCCCGCGTCACCGCCGGCGAATGGTGGCCCGCCGACTATGCCGGTCCGGGGCTCGTCTCCCTGCACCAGAGCCTGCGCTCGGGCCTCGGGGTCAATCTCGGCGACACCCTCACCTTCACCATTTTTGGCGAACCGGTGACCGTCGAGATCGCCAGCTTCCGCGACTATTCCTGGCAGGGCGGCATCGACTTCCTTGCCACCTTCTCGCCCGGCGTCATCGACGAATACCCCACCACCCTCTTTGCCGCCGCAACCGCCGCGCCGGGGCGTGAGGAAGCGGTCGAGCGTCTCTTCGCCACCGAACTCCCCGACGTGCGCTTCATTGCCATCGGCGATACGCTCAAGCAGATCACCGACGCCCTCAGCCAGCTCTCCTTTGCCGCAACGCTGGTCGGGGGTCTCGCCGTCGGCAATGGCCTGCTGGTGCTGATCGGCAGCCTGTCGACCGGGCGGCGTCAGCGCGAGGCCGATACCGTCATCACCAAGGTGCTGGGCGCCACGCGCTTCGAGCTCATGGCCGCATCCTTCATCCAGTACCTGATCCTGGCTGCCCTCGCGGCCCTGCCGGCACTGCTGCTGGGCACAGGCCTGGGCTGGCTGGTCACTTTGGTCATGCTCAATGTCGATTTCACCTTCAACCTCGACGCCCTGGGCGTCGTGCTGGTGGTCGCCATCGCTATCACCGCCATGCTCGGCGCCCTCACCATCCTGCGTGCGGCGTCGGCAAGGCCGGCCCGGCTGCTGCGGGACCTCTAGGCAAGACGCATCGGCCGCCTCGCGGCACGCCGATGCTCGCCCTAGTCGCTCTGCTCGGTAATGAAGGCATCGAATGCGGCGAACACCTGGCTGCGGATGGCGTCCGTCTCCATGAACAGCTCATGGCGCGCGCCGGCCAGCACGACATGCCGCCCGGTGCGCATGCGCAGTCCCAGCTGCTCGATCGCGGCCGTGGACACCACCTCGTCCCGCGCCGCCGCCAGCATCAGCAGCGGAATCTTGATCCGCCCGGGAAACCTGTCTTCCCCCGCCTCAGCCATGGCACCGAAGGCCGCGGCGGCCCAGCGCACCGTCGGCGTGCCGATCTCGAGCTCCGGCCGGGCCCGCATCACCTCGACCGAGCGCATATAGCGGATCAGGTCGCCGGTCAGCGGATTGCCCGGAAAGGTGGTCTCCGACATCGGCTTGTCCTGCTTGCGGCCGACCGGCATGCGCCCCAGCCCGAGAAAGCTCAGCGTCTCGGTGACCCGGGCCATGCCCGCCATGCTGAGCGGCTGGCGGTCCAGCGCCACCATGGGGGCGGAGAGGAAAATGCGGTCGAACATCAGCCGGTCATTTATGCCGGCAAACAGTGACACCAGCCCGCCCATCGAGTGGCCGACCAGATAATAGGGCGGCGGGCAGTCGGGCAGCAGGATCTCGCCGTGAAAGCTCTTGAGGTCGCACCAGTAGTCTTCGAACCGGTCGACATAGCCCAGCTTGCCATTGCCGATCAGCCGCTCCGACCCGCCCTGCCCGCGCCAGTCAAAGGTCGCCACCGCAAAGCCGCGCCGCCGGAAGTCGGCGACGGTCTCGAAATATTTCTCGATGAATTCGGTCCGCCCCTGCACGAGGCATATCGTGCCCCGATGCACGCCCTCGCCCTTGGGCCAGGTCGCATAGCGCAACCGCACATTGTCGCTGGTCTTGAAATACCCCACCCGCGCGCCCTCCGGAACCGGATTGGACGGAATACTGACCAGGCTCGGTCCGTTCGGGTCGACGCTATTCATGGCGGGCCTTCGTTAGGTGGGCACGGTTTTCTGTATCGAGATTCGCGGGCCCGCCGAGTCGAAAATGGCCGGGTCTGAGAAGTTCGCAGCTTACTTGGAAATGTCCGGTGGACATTTTCAAGCGAAGAATGCCCCGTAGAGCTACGCTCGAAGGGCTATGGCGCAGCGTACATGAGTACGTGAGCACCGGAAGCGCAAGACCCGGCCATTTGCAGGCCGGTGGACCGCGAACATCGATGCAGAAAAAGGAAAACCGGCAACTCTTGCGAGTTACCGGCTTCCTTTTGGGCGGCCCATGCGGGGGGCGGGTGATGGACCGCTTTGGGGTTGTGACGAGGTCTCCCTCAACACATGCACCCTTCTAGCGCCCCGCCGATGAACTCGAGCGGACTGGGCCGTTCATATTCCGTTCATTGAACAGTCAGGCTTGCGGCCGGACTGGGGCAAGGCCCGGCCCTGGGGCGATCCGGGCCGGTTGGCCACCCGCGATATCCCCCCTCTTGAACAGCCAAAATCGCCTCCCATATTTCAGTCGTTCGCCGGATTATCCGGGAACCCCGACCTGCCAGTCAGCCGCTCGCCTATTGCTGGGAGCACGACGCAGCAGACCACCGGGATATCCACGTTGCTTTACGGAGAATGTGACCATGCAGACCATCGATTTTTCCCCCTTCTACCGCTCGACCATCGGATTTGACCGCGTTTTCAACCGCTTGGACAATCTGGTCGGCCAGGAAGCCAAGACCTACCCTCCCTATAATATCGAGCGCACCGGCGAGGATGCCTATCGCATCTCCATCGCCGTCGCCGGCTTCTCCAATGGCGACATTGCCATCGAGACCAAGGAAAACAGCCTGGTCGTCAAGGGCGCCAAGCCGGTCGAGACCGAGGACAAGACCCGCGAATTCCTCCATCGCGGCATCGCCGAGCGCGCCTTCGAACTGCGCTTCCAGCTCGCCGACTACGTCGAAGTCCAGGGCGCCTCGCTCGAAAACGGCCTGCTCCATCTGGAATTGAAGCGCGAACTGCCCGAGAGCAAGAAGCCGCGGTCCATCCAGATCAATGGCGGCACCACGACCATCGAGGATAAGTCGGTCAACTAGACGCCGGCGCTCGCGCAAAATCGCTCCAGTGGAGCGATTTTAGGCGTCTAGGCCATGAGAGCTGCGCTCGAATGGCCCGGACTTTCCACTAGCACGATCGTACTGCACCCTCGGCTCTGCCGGGGGTGTTTTTTCGAGGAATGATCCTGCCCATTATTTCCCTCGCTCGGGAACTCCCACCCTATTCCGCCTGTTGAGTTCCACCTCCAGCGTTAAAGGACTCCCCGATGAAAACCCCATCCATCGCCCTCAAGGCCAACGCCAAATCCGCCGTCATCGAGATTCTCAATGCTCGGCTCGCCGATGCCATCGATCTGGCGCTGATCACCAAGCAGGCGCACTGGAACCTCAAGGGTCCCAATTTCATCGCCGTGCATGAAATGCTCGATCCGATGCGCGCCGCCATCGATCTCCATGTCGATGTCATCGCCGAGCGCATCGCCCAGCTCGACGGCATTGCCCTGGGCACCAGCCAGGTCGTGTCCAAGGCCACCACGCTCGACGCCTATCCCACCGATATCCGCAAGGTGCCCGACCATCTCGCAGCCCTGGCCGAGCGCTTTGCCGCCCTGGCCAATCAGGTCCGCGAAGATATTGACGCCACCGATGAAGCCGGCGATGCCGATGCGGCCGATATCCTGACTGCCTTTTCGCGGGAGCTGGATAAGGACCTCTGGTTCATCAAGTCCCATCTCGAATAGGACATTCGCTGCCCAACGGGCCGTTCAGGGCGCATTCCTTGGCGAATGCGCCCTTTTTCGTCGCGCAATTCCTACGTAGTCCTACACAAAAATTGGCAAAGTCCTATTTTTCCTCTGCCAAGCGAGGCAAAGCCGCTTGCCCACAGTTTGGAATTATGCAAATGTGCAGAGGTTAGGGCAGCACGCCTGTCCTATCTGACGCGTCGCCCCGCTCTCCGCGGCCAGCGCGCACGCTGGTCCGGCTGGCCCGCTATGCCATTAGCGGAAACGGACAGGCGGGGATAAGTCGAACGGCAGGACTTCGGTTCAGGCCGCGCTGAAAGGCAGTGTTTGCGAGAACCGGCACGCAGCGTACATTGGGTACGTGAACGCCGGTTGCGCAGTACATTGCCCTAGAGGCCGGCATCAACCGAAGGACAAGGTTCGAAGCCCGAATTGAGTGGCCATTTGGATGCAGCGCCACTCCCCACGCATGGATGAGTTTGCTCTTTCGAGCCGTACCGTAGTACGACCCGCCTGAGCAACTTGCCCACCAGAGGACGAGGACGCATCCAGCCCGCCGGACACCGGCACCACCAGGATGCACACGACATAGCGACAAGAGCCCGGTAACGGGCGCGATCAACGAACGAGGAAAATGACATGGCACACGCGCGGAACGGATCCCAGACTCCCGTCACGACGAGCACCGCCACCGTCAAAACCTTGATCGAGAACGGTCGCCGCGTCGCGCCGACGGGCCGCCCCGAGGCACAGGGTCTCTATGACCCGGCCAACGAGCACGATGCATGCGGCATCGGCATGATTGCCAATATCAAGAACAAGCCCAGCCACGAAGTGGTCGAGAAGGGTCTCGAAATCCTCGAGAACCTCGAACACCGCGGTGCCGTGGGTGCCGATCCGCTGATGGGCGACGGCGCGGGCATTCTGGTGCAGACCCCGCATACCTTCTTCAAGAAGGTCATGCCCTTCGCGCTGCCCGAAAAGCACCACTACGCGGTGGCCATGCTGTTCTATCCCAACACGCCCGGCCTGCGCGATCGCGTGGCCGCGGTCGTCCATGGCTGCCTTGCCGGCGAGGGCCTGACGCTGCTCGGCGAGCGCGTCGTGCCGACCGACAATTCCGGGCTGAGCCAGGGCGTCATCGCCACCCAGCCGGTTATCGAGCAGATGGTCATTGCCCGCCCCGAAGGGCTGACCCTCGACGAGTTCGAGCGCAAGCTCCTGATCGTGCGCAAGGTCATTTCCAACACGGTCTATGCCGCTGTACCCGAGAGCAACAGCGACAACGGATTTTACGTCGTCTCCATGTCGGCGCGGACCATTGTCTACAAGGGCATGTTCCTCGCCTACCAGCTGGGCGCCTTCTATACCGATCTGCATGACGCCGATTTCGAGAGCGCCATTGCCCTGGTGCATCAGCGCTTCTCGACCAACACCTTCCCGTCCTGGAAGCTGGCTCATCCCTACCGCATGACCACCCACAATGGTGAGATCAACACCATCCGTGGCAACGTCAACTGGATGGCCGCCCGCCAGGCCTCGGTCTCCTCGCCCAAGTTCGGCGATGACATCACCAAGATCTGGCCGATCTCCTATGAGGGCCAGTCCGACACGGCCTGCTTTGACAACGCGCTCGAATTCCTCGTGCGCGGCGGCTATTCCCTGCCCCACGCGGCGATGATGCTGATCCCCGAAGCCTGGGCCGGCAATCCGCTGATGGATGAGACGCGGCGCGCCTTCTATGAATATCACGCCGCCCTCATGGAGCCATGGGACGGCCCGGCCGCCATGTCGCTCAGCGATGGTCGCTATGTCGTCGCTACGCTTGACCGCAACGGCCTGCGTCCCGCCCGCTATCTCGTCACCCGCGAGGGCCACGTCGTGCTCGCCTCGGAATCCGGCGTGCTCGACATTCCCGATGAGGACATCGTTGAGCGCTGGCGGCTGCAACCCGGCCGCATGCTGCTGATCGATCTCGAGGAAGGTCGCATCATCTCCGACGACGAGATCAAGCGCACGCTCGCCACCAAGAACCCCTATGCCGAGTGGCTGGCCCGCAGCCAGATCGTGCTCGAGGACCTGCCCGAGACCGAGCCCAAGGCCCCGGTCACCTCGGAGTCCCTGCTCGATCGCATGCAGGCCTTCGGCTACACGCAGGAAGACATCAAGATCCTCATGGCGCCCATGGCCACCACCGGCCAGGAAGCCGTGGGCTCGATGGGCACCGACACGCCGATTTCGGCGTTGAGCCAGAAGTCCAAGCTGCTTTACACCTACTTCAAGCAGAACTTCGCCCAGGTGACGAACCCGCCCATCGATCCGATCCGTGAGGAGTCGGTGATGAGCCTTGTCTCCTTCATCGGCCCGCGTCCCAACATCTTTGATCTCGAAGGCGTCTCCAAGGAGAAGCGTCTCGAAGTGCGTCAGCCCATTCTCACCAACGAGGATCTCGAAAAGATCCGCGCCATCGGTGACATGGCCGACAACCAGTTCAAGACCAAGACCATCGACATCACCTACCCCGCCGACATGGGCGCGGTGGGCATGGAATCGGCCATCGAGGCGATCTGCGAACAGGCCGAGGCCGCCATTGCCGGCGAGTACAACATCATCGTGCTCTCCGATCGGCTGGTCGCATCCGACCGCATCGCCATTCCGGCGCTGCTGGCGACGGCTGCCGTGCATCACCACCTGATCCGCAAGGGTCTGCGCACCTCGTCGGGTCTCGTGATCGAAACCGGCGAAGCCCGCGAAATGCACCATTTCGCCATGCTGGCCGGCTACGGCGCCGAAGCCATCAACCCTTATCTCGCCTTCGAGACGCTCTCGGCCCTGCATGCCGAAGGCGAATTCCCGGCCGAGGTCGATGCCCACGAAGTGGTGTATCGCTACATCAAGTCCGTCGGTAAGGGCCTGCTCAAGGTCATGTCCAAGATGGGCATTTCCACCTACCAGTCCTATTGCGGCGCCCAGATTTTCGACGCCGTCGGGCTGCACTCCGATTTCGTCAAGCGCTTCTTCTTCGGCACCGCGACCTCGATCGAGGGCGTGGGCCTCGCTGAAGTCGCCGAGGAAACCGTGCGCCGCCATCGCGATGCTTTCGGCGACGACATCGTGCTGCGCAAGGCGCTCGATGTGGGTGGCGAATACATGTACCGCATCCGCGGCGAAAAGCATGCCTGGAGCCCCGATGTCGTGGCCGACCTGCAGCATGCCGTCCGCACCAAGGATGATTCTCCCGAAACCGCGCAGGACCGCTACAACAGCTTTGCCCAGCGCGTGAACTCGGGCGAAAACGGCTATCTCGCGATCCGCAACCTCTTCGACATCAACCCGCTCGGCGCCGCCGTGCCGCTCGATGAAGTCGAGCCGGCTGTCGACATCGTCAAGCGCTTCGTCACCGGCGCCATGAGCTTTGGCTCCATCTCGCGCGAGGCCCACACCACCCTCGCCCAGGCGATGAACCGCATTGGCGGCAAGTCCAACACGGGTGAAGGCGGCGAAGAGCCCGATCGCTACAAGCCCCTGCCCGATGGCTCGCGCAATCCCATGCGCAGCGCCATCAAGCAGGTCGCTTCCGGCCGCTTTGGCGTCACCACCGAATACCTGGTCAATGCCGACCAGCTCCAGATCAAGGTCGCGCAGGGCGCCAAGCCCGGCGAGGGCGGCCAGTTGCCCGGCCACAAGGTCGACTGGATCGTCGCCAAGACCCGCCATTCCACGCCCGGCGTGGGCCTCATCAGCCCGCCGCCGCACCACGACATCTATTCCATCGAAGATCTCGCCCAGCTCATTTACGACCTCAAGAACGTCAATGAAGAGGCCGATATTTCGGTCAAGCTGGTCTCCGAGGTCGGCGTCGGCACGGTCGCGGCCGGCGTCGCCAAGGCCCGTGCCGATCACATCACCGTCTCCGGCTATGATGGCGGCACTGGCGCTTCGCCCCTGACTTCGCTCAAGCATGCCGGCGGTCCATGGGAAATCGGTCTGGCCGAAACCCACCAGACACTGGTGCTCAACCGCCTGCGCAGCCGCGTCGTCCTCCAGGTTGATGGCGGCCTCAAGACCGGCCGTGACGTCCTCATCGGCGCCCTGCTTGGTGCCGACGAGTTCGGCTTCTCGACCGCGCCTCTGATCGCGGCCGGCTGCATCATGATGCGCAAGTGCCATCTCAACACCTGTCCGGTTGGCGTCGCCACCCAGGACCCGGTCTTGCGCAAGCGCTTCAAGGGCACGCCCGAGCACGTCATCAACTACTTCTTCTTCATCGCCGAAGAGCTGCGCGGCCTGATGGCCGCCATGGGTGCCCGCACCCTGCGCGAACTCATCGGCCGCTCGGACCTGCTCGATCAGCGCAAGATGGTCGATTACTGGAAGAGCGAAGGCGTCGATTTCACCAAGCTGTTCTACAAGCCTGAACCGCTGGGTGGCGACACGCTCTATCATTCCGAGCTGCAGAACCATCACCTCGAAGCCGTGCTCGATCGCAAGCTGATCGAGCTGGCCGAGCCCTCTCTGGCCCGCGGCGAAGCCGTGCAGATCGAGCTGCCCATCCGCAGCCGCGACCGCTCGGCCGGCGCCATGCTCTCGGGCGCCGTCGCCCGCAAGTATGGCCATGAGGGCCTGCCCGACGACACCATCTCGATCAAGCTGACCGGCACGGCCGGCCAGGCCTTCGGCGCCTTCCTCGCCCGCGGCATCTCCATCGACATGGTGGGCGACGCCAATGACTATGTCGGCAAGGGTCTCTCCGGCGGCCGCATCGTCGTGCGTCCCTCCGACAAGGTGACCTTCAAGCCCGAAAACTCGATCATCGTCGGCAACACCGTGCTCTACGGCGCCATCGCGGGCGAATGCTACTTCCGCGGCGTCGCCGGCGAACGCTTCGCCGTGCGCAATTCCGGCGCCATCGCGGTGGTCGAAGGCACTGGCGATCACGGCTGCGAATACATGACCGGCGGCGTCGTCGTTGTCATCGGCCAGACCGGTCGCAACTTCGCTGCCGGCATGAGTGGCGGCGTGGCCTATGTGCTCGACGAGGACGAGACCTTCCGCGAGCGCTGCAACCTGGCCATGGTCGAACTCGAGCCCGTGCCGGAGGAAGAAGCCCTGATGCAGCAGATCCACCATCATGGTGGGGATCTCGAATGGCATGGTCGCGTCGACATTTCGGGCGACATGACCCGCCATGACGACGAGCGCCTGCACCAGCTCATTTCCAACCACCTGCACTATACCGGCTCGACCCGCGCCAAGCACATTCTCGACAACTGGGTCGAGATGCGGCCCAAGTTCGTGAAGGTCATGCCGGTCGAATATCGCCGCGCCATCCGCGAGATGGAAAAGAAGCGCGCCAGCGGCAGCCTCGGCGTAGCGGCGGAATAAGGAGAAAGCAAAATGGGTAAGGTAACTGGCTTTCTCGAGATCGAGCGCGAAGAGCCCCGGTACGAACCGGCCTCCGATCGCATCCGTCATTTCGGCGAATTCACCATTCCGATGAGCGAAGGCCGCATTGTCGATCAGGCGGCGCGCTGCATGGATTGCGGCGTGCCCTTCTGCCACGGCGATACCGGCTGCCCGGTCAACAACCAGATTCCGGACTGGAATGACCTCGTCTACAACGGCGATTGGGAAGAGGCGGCGCGCAACCTGCACTCCACCAACAACTTCCCCGAATTCACCGGCCGCATCTGCCCCGCGCCCTGCGAGGAGGCCTGCACGCTCAATCTTGAAGACGTCCCCGTCGCCATCAAGACCGTCGAGCAGGCCATTGCCGACCGGGCCATCAAGAGCGGCTGGATCAAGCCGCAGGTGCCCGCGCACAAGACCGGCAAGTCCGTCGCCATTGTCGGCTCAGGCCCGGCGGGCCTCGCCGCAGCCCAGCAGCTGGCCCGCGCCGGCCACGACGTCCATGTCTATGAGCGCGAGCCCAAGGCCGGCGGCCTGATGCGCTACGGCATTCCCGACTTCAAGATGGAAAAGCAGCATATCGATTTCCGCGTCGGACAGATGCAGGCCGAGGGCGTCACCTTCCACTATGGCGAGAATATCGGCGTCACCCGCCCGCTCTCGGACCTGCAGGCCCGGCACGACGCCGTGCTGCTGGCCGGCGGCTCGGAAAAGCCGCGCGATGTCGATGCCGAAGGCACCGGCTTCAACGGCGTCCACTATGCCATGCCCTTCCTCGTGCAGCAGAACCGTCGCCTGGGCGACGAGGACGTGTCCGGCGAAGTCCAGCTCACCGCTGCCGGCAAGCATGTCGTCGTGGTCGGCGGCGGCGATACCGCGTCCGACTGCGTCGGCACCAGCTTCCGCCAGGGCGCCATCGCCGTGACCCAGCTCGACGTGCGTCCCATGCCGCCCGAGCTCGAGAACAAGCTGACCAACTGGCCCAACTGGGCGGTCAAGATGCGTACCTCCTCCAGCCAGGCCGAAGGCGCCATCCGCGAATTCGCCGCCGGCACGATGAAGATCATCGGCAATGCCAAGGGCCAGGTCACCGGCGTCGAATGCGCCCGTGTCGACCGCAAGCGCCAGCCCATTCCCGGCACCGAATTCGTCATCAAGGCCGACCTGGTCCTCCTGGCCATCGGCTTTGCCCACCCCATCCACGAGGGCATGCTGACCGAGCTGGGCGCCCAGCTCGACAAGCGCGGCAACCTGTTTGCCGACACGCTGAGCTACAAGACCACCGTGCCCAAGGTCTACGCCGCCGGCGACATGCGCCGCGGCCAGTCCCTCGTCGTCTGGGCCATCCGCGAAGGCCGCCAGGCCGCTCGCTCCATCGATTTCGACCTGATGGGCAAGACCGACCTGCCGAGGTAACTCCGAACCGGCCGAAGGCAAAATCGCACCAGTGGTGCGATTTTAGGTAAGGAGGCCATAAGGGCTATGCCCGAATGGCCCAGATGCGCCGCAAACGCGATCTGTCCCTCCCCCTATCAGGGGGAGGTTAGGTGGGGGTATGGATGGCACAATCCTTCCGCATCCACCGCCCGGCACCTCCCCTTGATCGGGGAGGCCGGGAGGGGGTGAGGGCTGGCCCCGAAAGCTTGAGGCTAACCGACCCCCACCCTTGATCCCTCCCCACAAGGGGGAGGTTGTCGACTGAAGGTTCCGTGGCATTCAAGCCGAGACCGACCTTCCTCCCCGCTACCGTCCCGACACGCACTCTGCTAACAGTTCCGCCCGATCTGCAGCCCGCCATGTGACTCGGAATCGCCATGACCACCAAGCCATACACCGTCGACGAACTGATCTCCGCCAAGGCTATCGCCGCCCGCGTCGAGGCGCTGGCCAAGGAGATCTCCACCCACTTCGCCGACACGGACAAGCTGGTCGTCGTCGGCCTGTTGCGCGGCTCCTTCATCTTCATCGCCGACCTGGTGCGCGAGCTCGACCTGCCGGTCGAGGTCGATTTCATGGAGGCCTCCTCCTACGGCAATTCCACCGAATCCAGCCGCGAAGTCCGCATCCTCAAGGATCTGCGCGGCGAGATCGCCGGCCGCGATGTGCTCGTGGTCGAAGACATTGTCGACACCGGCTACACGCTCAAGCATGTCCTCGAGATCCTCGGCACGCGTCATCCCCGCCGCATGGAAGTCTGCGCCCTGCTCAACAAGCCCAGCCGCCGCGAAACCGATGTCGTGGCGAAGTGGATCGGCTTCGATATTCCGGACAAGTTCGTGGTCGGCTACGGCATCGACTACGCCCAGCGCAACCGCAACCTGCCCCATATCGGCGCCGTGCGCTTTACCGGCTTCTGAGCAGCCCGCAGGGACAAATCGCTCCAGTGGAGCGATTTGAGCGAAGAAGGCCATGAGGGCTATGCCCGAATGGCCCGGCCGGGGACTTGCTCTGCTTACGCAGCTTGAGTAAAAACCACGCCACGGTCTGCAGTTCACCGAGGCGTTGCCGTCCCGTCAGGGAAGCTAAACCTGCTCAGCACTACCTGACGATGACCCCATCCCCGGGTGCCCATTCGTAAGCCGGCGACCGACGAGCGATCTTTCGCAAATGGCACCCATGAGGATTGTCATGTCGAAACTCCTGATCCCTTTCGCCACGCCCGATATCTCCACGCTGGCCCGGTCGCTGCGCCAGCAGCTGGCCCGGCTCGAGCACGCCCCGACCCATGTCGAAATGCTCAATCTGCTGGCCAAGGCCAATGGCCACGCCAATTTCCAGCAGCTGCGCGCCGATGCCCAGGCCGAGGGACGGCTTGCCGCCGAGGCCTCGGCCGAGCCGCCCATCGACCATGCGCGCCTCGAAAAAGTGCTGCGCCACTTCGATGCCCAGGGCCGCATGGTGCGCTGGCCGGGCAAGACCAATCACCAGGCGCTCTGCCTCTGGGTCATCTGGTCACGCATTCCCGCCGATCAACGCTTCAGCGAGCGCGAGATCAACCAGTTCATCATCGACGCGCATCTGTTCGGCGACCACGCCATCCTGCGCCGCTCGCTGGTCGATGCCCGCATGCTTGCCCGTACGCCGGACGGCAAGCTTTATCGCCGTATCGAGAAAAAGCCTGACCCCGACGCCCTGGCCCTGCTGGCCGCCATCGCCCAGCGCGTCACCGCCTGAGCGGCGTCAGGCGGCGGTGAGGCCTGCCTCACCGTCCATTGGCATTGGCCGCGCCGTCCGCATCGGCATCGACACCCAGCCCGAAGGCATCGACCCGGCCCAGCGGCGCGGTGACCAATTGCTCGAGCGTGAAGGGTGGCGCAGTGGCTGGCATGCCGGCCGCGGTCAACAGGTCCCCTGCCCGCGCCGGCACGCGGCTGATCGGAATGACGGCGCCGGCCACCTCGAGCAGGCGGATCTGCCCCAGCCCCTGATAGGGCGGCCGCAGCATCGCCGCGGCATCGGTGCCCAGCAGCGGGTCGGCCACGGCAATGGAAACCCCGCTCCCCCGGTAGAAGGTGCGAATGGTCTGGCTGAGATAGAAGGCGAGCTTGTCCGAACCGGCCGATGAAAAATGGATGCCGTCATCCTTGCGCATCCGGGCATTCTGCCCGTTCACATCCGGCCCATGCGAGGAATACTTGCCGTCCTCGCCCACGAAACGCTCATAGATGTCGAGATATTCGGCCCCGCCTGAAAAGCTCGCCAGCCGCTGGATATTGCTGATCTGGCTGATCGCGGCCGAATATTCGGTCTTGGACATGGGTGGCAGCCCGATCCACACCACCGGCTTGCGCGCCGCGCGCAGCTTGCCGAGAAATTCTGCAATCCGCGCCTGGTAGGCGACGTTCCATGGCTCGGTCAGCGGCGCATACCGATTGCCATCGACCGTGATTTCCTGCCGGTCATTGATGCCGATGATCACCACCGCGACGTCGAAACTGTCGGCCGCGATCTGCTCGGTGATTGCCTTGTCCCAGTCGAAATAGTCGTCCCGCACAAAGCCAGAGGAACTGACGCCCTGGTTGATCACCACCAGGTTTGGGTCCTCGGCATAAAAGCGCTCCAGCGCCTTGCTGAGATCGATCGCCAGCGAATCCCCGAACACGGCGAGGCGCGTGGCGTCGGACGCCTTCTCCACTTCCGGCTTTGGCGGCGGCAGGCTGGCCGTCGCCGCGGGCGCCCGCTGGCGCGGCTGTTGCCGCTGCTGCACCGGCGGCGGCGGCGCCGCTTCTGGCTCGCCGAACAGCAGGTCGAACAGCGTGCGCCGCCGCGTTTCCTGCGCCACTTCGATCCGCGCATCGCTCTGCGCAAGGGCAGGCGCCACGTCGATGAAGACGAGCATGCCGACCAGCAGGGCAACGGCGAAACGGATCATGATTATCCCGCGCAACAAGGCCCTATCCCTAGCAAGATCGCGGTCTCAAAGCCATCTGGGTCTCCACGATGTTACCGCGCGGCCGCGGCAAGCGCCTCGTAGGATGCCCTTGTAATGAACCCGTCCGCCACCTCGCCCCGCGCCGCCTGGAAACGCGCATAGGCCTCCTGGCTGATCGGCCCCAGCCGGCCATCGACGGCCCCCTGGTAGAGGCCGAGCCGCAGCAGCGCCTCCTGAATTGCCTTGCGCTGGCTGAGATTGGGGAAGTCCGTACTGCGCGGCCAGTCATCGACGAAAGCGCCCCCGCCCTTCAGCCGGTCCGTCATATGCGCCACGCTCATCGCGTAGCTGTCGGAGAAATTGTAGCCCTTGAGCACCAGGTAATTCTGCGTCATCAGGAATTTCGGGCCGTCCTTGCCGGCCGGCACATAGAGAAACACCGGCAGGTTGGGATCGGCAAACTGCCGTCCCGCGACCCGCGCCACGCCCCGTTCGGCAAAGAACGAGATGGGCCGCAATTCGGTCCGCGTCGCCAGCAGGTAGTCGAACCCTTCCGGCACCACCACTTCCATGCCCCAGTCGACGCCAGGCTGGTAGCCCAGGCCGCGCAGGAACCGCGCGCTGGTCACCAGCGCATCGGCCAGCGAATTGTGCAGGTCCACCAGCCCGTCGCCATCCCCGTCCGTGCCATGCGCCACAACATTGGACGGGTTGACCTGCAGGTGCCCGATTGCTCCCGCCCAGGACCCCACCAGCGTCTGCGCGTCGCGCGGCCCGCGCTGCACCAGCTGCAGCGCCGCGATCAGGTCGGCCTCGTCCTCCACCAGTCGAGTGCGCCGCTGATGCACCAGCGTGGCGAGGGATCGCACAATCGGCCGGATCAGCCCGTCATTGCCCAGCACGGTGCCGTAGTCGGTCTCCATGCCCCAGATCGCGCCCAGGATATAGGGATCGACGCCATAGGCCTGCCCCACAGAGGCGAACAGCGCCGAATGCCGGGCGATGGCCGCCTTGCCGCGCTCGATGCGGCCCTGTGTCACCCGGCCCTCGATATAGTCCCACATCGGCGTGGTGAATTCGGGCTGGCTGGTCACCAGGTCCGGCACGCGCGGATCGGGCGTCAGCCCGCCCATCGCCGCGTCATAGGTCGAAGCGCTCACCCCCGCCGCCAGCGCCTTGGCGCGGAAGCCGGCAATGAAACTGTCAAAGCTCTCCACCGGCTGCGCGAAGGCAGGCGTGGACAGCAAAAGAATGAGCAACGAAATCGATAAGCGCATCAGATGGGGTCCACACTGTTTCACAACCACCGCTCGTCACCCTCGGGCGTGACCCGAGGGCACTGCACTTGAAATGCATTCGTCGAATAAAGACCCTCGGGTCAGGCCCGAGGGTGACGATTGAGTTTGGGAAGGGCGTTGGCGCACCCTCCCCTAGCGATTGCGGGTCATCAGGTGCCGCTCCCACCAATAGGCGGACTCGACGATTTCCGTCAGCTCGTCGTGCTGCGGCACCCAGCCCAGCAGCTTGCGCACTTTCTCGCCCGTCGCCGTGATCGAGGCCGGATCGCCGGCCCGGCGTGGACCTTCATCGGCCCGCAGGTTGACACCGGACACGTCCCGCACCGTCTCGACCACCTGCCGCACCGAATAGCCCTTGCCATAGGCACAGTTGAGCGTCGTGCTCTCGCCGCCGCCGCGCAGGTGCTTGAGCAGCAGGGCATGCGCCGCGATCAGGTCGGTCACGTGGATATAGTCGCGGATGCCGGTGCCGTCCGGCGTCTCGAAATCTGTGCCGAAGATGTCCATCTTCTCGCGCTGGCCGAGCGCCACCTGGCAGGCCACCTTGATCAGATGCGTCGCTGCCGGCGTCGATTGCCCGCTGCGCTTGCCCGGATCGGCGCCCGCCACGTTGAAATAGCGCAGGACGCCATAGGTCATGGGATGGGCCGCCGCCACATCGGCCAGCATCCATTCGGTCATCAGCTTGGAGCGGCCATAGGGCGACATCGGGTTGAGCGGCGTGCTCTCTACCACCGGGGCCAGCCCCGTCATGCCATAGACGGCGGCCGTCGAGGAAAAGATGAAATGCTTCACCCCGCCCAGGATGGCCGCTTCGATCAGGTTGCGCGACGTCGCGGTATTGTTGCCGTAGTATTTGAGCGGGTTGGTGACCGATTCCGGAACCACGATCGAGCCGGCGAAATGCACGATCTCGGTGATCCCGTGCTTGTCGATGAGCTTGCGCACCAGCTCGATATCGCCGGCATTGCCCGGCTCGTAGATGGCGCGGCCGTCAATGGCCCAGTCAAAGCCGGTCACCAGATTGTCGATGACGACGACCTTTTCGCCCGCATCCGCCAGGTTCAGCACCATATGGCTGCCGATATATCCCGCGCCCCCGGTCACCAGAACGGCCATTGGATAAACTCCATATTTCAAACGCTTATGCGCCCGCACGACAATCTATAGGGTGAGATGGCTCTCCCTGCCAACCCACCATGCGCACCGCTTGTGGCGGGAGCAGGACCGGGTTCAGGCGACCGGCCTAGCGCGAGATCGTGACGCCCAGCGTCACCCTGTGTGCATCCTGGATGCCGTCCGAGGTGCTGTCGGTGCGGTCATAGTCGTAGTCCGCCGTCAGCGCGGTATGGGCGTTGACCTTGTAGTCGGCGCCTGCGCCAAACCCGTAGCCGCTTTCGACATTGGCACTGCCCTCGAAGCGCGCCGTGTACCAGTCGGCCAGGGCCCGCAGCGCCAGCCAGGAATTGACCGTGTAGCCCACCTCGGCACTCGCCGTGTAATTGACCCGCGCTATGCCATTGGCATTGGGGCCGGGCGGCGCCACCACGGTGGCAAAGCCCGCCGTCATGCGCCAGGTCGGGTCGGGCGTATAGGTCAGCCGCGCGTCGTAAAGCTGGGTTACCACTTCGCCCAGGCTCGTCGCATCGAACCGGCGCAGCTGCAGGCCGGCCGAGGCCGTCGCCTCGAGCGTGTCGTTCCAGCGGCCGGTGACCCCGCCGCGCAGCGACGTATCGGTTGCGTCGGCCCGCACCAGCAGCGCCGAAGACGGCAGGTCGAAAACGTCGCGTCCCAGCCCCGCCTGCCCGAACACCTCGAAGATCGGCGTGACCTGGAAGCCGACACGCAGCCCGGCATCGAGCGCCCAGTAATTCTCTTCCGAATTGTCGTAGACGCTGCCGTCGGTCCGCGTGGTCGGGCCATAGAGATTGCGCTGTGCAGCGCCCGTCACGGCGACATTGAACTTGCCGAACTGTCGCGTCACCCCCACATCGACGCCCCCGCTGGTGACCTGCGAGGCGATGGCCACATTGTTGGCAAGTCCCGGCGTGCCCGGTATCGGCTTGCTCAACGACAGGTTGGCATTGCCCGTCAGCCTGGTGACGCTGTCGAGGTCATAGCCCGTCTTCAGCCCCAGCCGCAGCGTCTCGATCTCGACGCTGTTGCCCCCGCTGAGCCGCACCAGCTCGGCCGTGCCATCAAAATTGATCGCCGACCGCGTGCCGATATGTTCAAGGCCCACGCTCGGCACCACCCGCACGTCGAAGCGCTCGCCCGCCGTCGCCCTGCTATAGGTGCCGCGCAACGCCACCGACCAGTCGACATCGAAGAACGGATCATAGGGCTCGCGCAGCCAGTCGCCATTGGCCAGCACCGGGTCGGTGGGATAGACATCGGGCAGCAGCCGCTCATTGTCGGCGTCCGAGCCCTCGCCCAGCGAATGGTCAGAGGCGGCCAGCGCCGGCATGGCGAGCCAGAGGGCGCACAAGGCTGTCGCGCTCGCCCGTCCGATTGTCTGCCGCCACCGCAAGGGCAAGATAAGCTCCGCCGAACTGGAAATGGCCCGCAGCATGACGCTCCGGGCTCGGCGCGATCCTTCCACCTTATGGTTAACGAAACCTTGTCGTCCCGGCGTTAACTGCCCGCCACGGCCTCGACCTTGAGCACCGCCCCGTCATGGCCGACAATGCGCACCGGCGTACCCACCGGCATATCGGCGCCCGACACCCGCCACACCGTGTCGCCCAGCACGATCCGGCCAAAGCCCTGCGCGATGGCCTGTTCCAGCACCGCCTCCTGCCCGACGAACTGGTCGGCCCGCCGGTTGAGATAGGGCCGGTCTGTCGGGGTCGGTCGATTGCGGCTCCAGCGCACCCAGAGTGCAATGCTGACCAGCGACAAAAGGCCGAAGATCAGCCATTGCAGCGGCCACTCGATGGGCTGGAACAACACCACCAGCCCCGTGACAATCCCCGAAATGCCCATCCACAGCAGGAACCCGCCCGGCACCACCAGTTCAAGGCCCAGCAGGATCAGCCCGGCCACGATCCAGGCCCAGGGCCCGTTGCTGCCGATGAATTCGATGACCTGCATGCTGGCCTCCTGTTACGACTGGCCCGCCGTAGGGGGACGCCCCGACCGTACGGGCGCCGACGGCGCGGCGCCGCCAAACGTCTCGCGCGCGATTTCGGCAATGCCGCCGATCGATCCGATCACGCTGGCTGCCTCGACCGGCAGCATCAGGATCTTCTGGTTGGGCGAGGTGGCAATGGCCTCCAGCGCCTTGATGTAATTGTTGGCGACGAAATAGTTGATCGCCTGTACGCTTCCCGCACCAATGGCGTCGCTCACCATCTGCGTCGCCTTGGCCTCTGCTTCCGCCGACCGCTCGCGCGCCTCGGCATCGCGGAAAGCCGCCTCCTTGCGGCCCTCGGCCTCCAGCACCTGCGCCTGTTTGGCGCCTTCCGCCTGCAGGATTGCCGACTGCCGGCGGCCCTCGGCCTCGAGAATGGCGGCGCGCTTCTCGCGCTCGGCCTTCATCTGCCGTCCCATCGATTCCACCAGGTCCTTGGGCGGGTCGATATCCTTGATCTCGATACGGGTGATCTTGATGCCCCAGGGCGACACCGCCGTGTCCACCACCCGCAGCAGCCGTTCGTTGATCTCGTCGCGATGGCTCAGCAGCTCGTCGAGGTCCATCGAGCCCATCACCGTGCGAATATTGGTCATGGTCAGGTTGAGAATGGCGTTTTCGAGCCCCGAAATCTCATAAGCCGCCGCCGCGGCATCCAGCACCTGGTAGAAAGTCACGCCATTGGCGGTGATCGAGGCATTGTCGCGGGTGATCACCTCCTGGTGCGGCACGTCCAGCACCTGCTCCATGACATTGATCTTGTGTCCCACGCTGTCGATGAAGGGCACGATCAGGTTGAGGCCGGGCTTGAGCGTGCGCGTATACTTGCCGAACCGCTCGATCGTGTAATTGTAGCCCTGCGGCACCGTCTTGGCGCCGGCGAACAGCACCAGCAGCGCCAGTATGCCAAGGCCGATCAGCGTGATGCTGAGCCCGTCGAGCGCAAAGCCGTTCACGATTTCCATCGCTGATTCTCCCTTGGTCTTCATTGCCGCGACCTTATGGTTGCGCCCGCCTTGGCGCAACGCCGTCCCGATCGGAACGAAGCTCCGCCGGGACTCGTTGGGATGGCACGATAGTCAGCCCCAGAGTGCCACCATGCCTGCTTCCCGTCCCATCTGGAAAGGCCAGTTGCGCCTCTCCCTCGTCTCGATCGCGGTCGAGCTCTTTACGGCGACCAAGTCCAGCGCCAAGCCAAGCTTCCGCCAGATCCACGAGCCGACCGGCAAGCCCATCAACTACGAAAAGGTGGTGGCAGGGGTCGGACCCGTCGACAAGGACGAGATCATGAAGGGCTTCGAATATGAGAAGGGCGACTATGTCCTGCTCACCGACAAGGAGATCGACGCCGTCAAGCTCGAGACCCGCAAGACGCTGGAGCTGACCCAGTTCGTCGGCGCCTGCGAGATCGACCCGATCTATTTCGACAAGCCCTATTACATGGTGCCTGCCGACGATCTGGCCGAAGATGCCTTCGTCGTCATCCGCGATGCCCTGCGCAAATCCAACAAGGTGGGCCTCGGCCAGCTGGCCCTGCGCGGCAAGGAATACCTCGTCGCCATCAAGCCCTCGGGCAAGGGCATTCTGCTCGAGACGCTCCATTACGAGGAAGAGCTGCGTAAGGCCGATCCCTATTTCACCGAGATTCCCACCAAGACCGCCGATGCAGACCTCCTCGAGGTCGCCACCGCCCTGATCGACAAGAAGACCGCCAAATTCGATGCCGGTGTTTTCAAGGATCACTACCAGGCCGCCCTGCGCGAACTGATCGGCCGCAAGCTCAAGTCCAAGGGCAAGACCGTTTCGACCAGGGGCGAGCCTGCCGAAAGCCGGCCCAGCGGCTCCAATGTGGTTGACCTGATGGCCGCTCTCAAATCCTCGCTCGAAGGCGGCAAGGCGGAACCGGCAAAGGCTCCAGCCAAGAAACCGGCGGCAAAGAAACCAGCCGCCAAGGCTGCCCCGCGAAAGAAGGCGAGCTAGACCATGGCGACCCGGGCCGAGACGCTGCTCAAGGAATATCAGGCCAAGCGCGACTTCACCAAGACGCAGGAGCCATCCGGCACGGCAGGCGGCAAGGCCAAGCAGACCGGCTTTCGCTTCGTGGTGCAGAAGCACGACGCCACGCGCCTCCATTACGATTTCCGCATCGAACTCGATGGCGTGCTCAAGAGCTGGGCCGTGACCAAGGGGCCCTCCAACAATCCGGCCGACAAGCGCCTCGCCGTGCGGGTCGAGGATCATCCGCTCGACTATGGCAGCTTCGAAGGCACCATTCCCGAGGGCGAATATGGCGGCGGCACCGTCATGCTCTGGGACGAGGGCACCTGGGAGCCGATCGGCGATCCACATCAGGCTCTGGCGGACGGCGACCTCAAGATGAAGCTCAACGGCCAGCGCATGAAGGGCGAGTGGGTCCTGGTCCACATGAAGGGGCGCGACACCAGGCGCAAGTCCGGCCCCGCCCGCGAGAACTGGCTGCTGATCAAGCACAAGGACGATTACGCCAGGGACAAGGAAACCCTGGTCAGCCGCTTCACCAAATCCGTGTCGACCGGCCGCGATCTTGACGGCATTGCCAAGGGCCTCAAGCCCAAGAAGCAGACCACCACTGCGGCCTCCGCCGTCTGGCATTCCGACGAAGACAAGGCTGTCGATAACCCCCTGCCGGCCAAGACCAGGCGCAAGGGCAAGGCCGCCGCCCTGCCCGATTTTCGCCCGCCGCAGCTGGCGACCCTGGTCAACGACGTGCCCCAGGGCGGCGACTGGGTCTTCGAGATGAAATATGACGGCTATCGCTGCCAGGCCGCGATCGCCGGCGACCAGGTGCGGCTCTATACCCGCACCGGCAAGGACTGGACCACCCAGTTCGCCGCCATCGTGCCGCCTCTCTCCCGCATCACCAGCGGCAGCGCCCTGATCGATGGCGAACTCTGCGCCTTCGACAGCAAGGGCCGCACCGATTTTTCCACACTCAAGGATCATCTCTCCAATGGCGGCCCGCTGACCTTCTTTGCCTTCGACCTGCTCGAACTGGACGGCGAGGACCTGACCGGGCTGCCTCTGCTCGAGCGCAAGGCGCGGCTCGAAAAGCTTCTGGGCACAATTGAATCCTCCTCGCTGGTGCAGTTCTCCACCCATGTCACCGGCAATGGCCAGAAGGTGTTCGACGCCGTTTCGCGTGAAGGCCACGAGGGCATCATCGCCAAGGAAGCGAACGCCCCCTATCGCAGCGAGCGCACCCGCAGCTGGCTCAAGATCAAGGCCAACCGGCGCCAGGAATTCGTCATCGCCGGCTGGTCACCCTCCACCAGGAAGAAAAGCTTCGCCTCCCTGCTGCTCGGCACCTGGGACGACGGCAAGCTGGTCTATCGCGGCCGCGTCGGCACCGGCTTTTCAGCCGAACTCGCCACCACGTTGCAGCAGCAGCTCGACAGACGGGCCCGCAAGACCAATCCCTTTGCCAATGTCCCCAGGCCCATTGCCCGCAACGCCCATTGGGTCGCGCCCGAACTGGTGGCCGAGATCGGCTATGCCGAATTCACCCCCGATGGCATCCTGCGGCACCCTTCCTTCCTCGCCTTGCGCGAGGACAAGCCGGCAGGCGACATCACCCTTGAACAGCCCGCTCCGGCCCTCGGCGTCGCCGTGGGCCTCAGCGCCCAGGCGGGCATCAACGCCGCCGAGGCCGCCGGCATCAAGCTCACCAGTCCCGATCGCGTCGTCTATCCCGGCCAGGGCGTCACCAAGGCAGACCTCGTCGCCTACTACGCCGCCGTGGCCGAGCGCATGCTGCCCTATATCGAAAACCGTCCGTTGAGCCTGCTCCGCTGCCCGCAGGGCCGTGCCAAATACTGCTTCTTCCAGAAACACGATACCGGCGGCTTTCCCGATGCCATGAAGTCGGTCCTGATCACCGAGAAAGACGGCAGCAAGGAAGACTATTTCTACATCGACGACCTGGCCGGCCTCATCGCTGGCACGCAGATGAACGTGCTCGAATGGCACCTCTGGGGGTCGCTGATCAAGGATGTCGAAAAGCCCGAGCGCATCATTTTCGATATCGATCCCGATGAGGGCCTGGGCTTCGAGCATGTGCGCAGCGCCGCCATCGATATCCGCGAGGAATTGCAAGCCTGGGGCCTTGAGAGCTATGCCCTGGTCAGCGGCGGCAAGGGCGTGCACGTCATCGCCCCGCTTCGCCCCACCACCGAATGGCCTCAGGTCAAGGGCTTCTGCAAGACCTTCGCGCAGCGCCTTGCCGACAAGCATCCCGATCGCTTCGTCGCCACCATGAGCAAGGCCAAGCGCAAGGGCAAGCTCTTCATCGACTACCTGCGCAACGAGCGCGGCTCCACCGCCATCGCCCCCTGGTCCACCCGCTCGCGCGAAGGCGCCCCTGTCGCCGTCCCGGTAGCCTGGGCGGAACTCGACACCATCAAATCCGCCAACCAGTTCACCCTCGCCGACGCCGCCGCCCGCGCCAGCCAGCCCGCCCCCTGGAAAGGCTATTTCTCTACCACCCAGTCCATCACCAAGGCCATGTGGAGCGCCGTGGACGGGCCGAAGGGCTAGGCGGTCGCAGGAAGGGCCGGGGCCATACCACCCCACCCTTGATTCCTTCCCACAAAGGGGAGGGTGTCGACTGAAACATCGTCCCCCACTTATCCCCCTCGCCAAAACCCATGCCATTATCTCCCCATCACTCCGCATGGGCGGCCTGCAGGCGAACAGTGGCGGGGTGAGCCGGGCGCGGGTTTTGCCTCTCGCGCAGGTTCGAGTGCCGGCCGCAGCATGGCGAGCGATCATTCTGCGCGATAACCGGTCCTGTTCCAAAAACCGGCGCCCCGAGGCGAATGTCGTCTCGTTTTATATTTCCAGAGGCGGCATCCGCCTCGGGGCTCGTCCATCTCGATAACCGCGCTGCAGGCGGCACTTCCGCACGTCGCATTGACGACTAACATGTTAGTTGCTAGGGCAGGGCAAATCCGGAGCTCAGGCATGGCCGCACTCGACAGCATTCTCACCGTGGACGAGATGAAGACCCGCGCGCGCCGCAGCGTGCCCAAGATGTTCTTCGAATATGCCGATAGCGGCAGCTATACCGAGGGCACCTATCGCGACAACGAGAGCGATTTCAACAGGATCAAGCTCAAGCAGAAGGTCGCGGTCAATCTCGAGGGGCGCAACCTCTCCACCGAAATGCTGGGCAAGGCCATCACCATGCCGGTGGCCATCGCCCCGGCCGCGACCGGCGGCATGCAGATCGCCGATGGCGAGATCAAGGCCGCCAAGGCGGCCGAAAAATTCGGCATCCCCTTCACGCTCTCGACCATGTCGGTCTGCTCCATCGAGGACATCGCCGAAAATACCACCGCCCCCTTCTGGTTCCAGCTCTATGTGATGCGCGACCGCGGCTTCATCGAGCGGCTGATCGACCGGGCCAAGGCGGCAAAATGCTCCGCCCTGGTCCTGACCATGGACCTGCAGATCCTGGGCCAGCGCCACAAGGACATTCACAACGGTCTGTCCACCCCGCCCAAGTTCAATGCCTATTCGCTCTGGCAGATGATGCAGCACCCCATCTGGTGCGCGCGCATGCTGGGCACCCGGCGGCACACCTTCCGCAACATTGTCGGCCATGTCAGCGGCGACCATGACCTGGCGTCGCTCTCGGCCTGGACGGCCAGCCAGTTCGACCCGACCCTGAACTGGGCCGATATCGCCTGGGTCAAGCAGCGCTTCGGCGGTCCGGTCATCGTCAAGGGCGTGCTTGATCCCGATGACGCCCAGGCGGCGATCGACAATGGCGCCGACGCCATCGTGGTCTCCAACCATGGCGGCCGCCAGCTCGATGGCGCGCCCTCCACCATCCGCGTCCTGCCCGAGATCGTCGACCGCGTTGGCCACAAGACCGAGGTCTATCTCGATAGCGGCATCCGCTCGGGCCAGGACGTGCTCAAGGCCCTGGCCTATGGCGCCAAGGCCACCTTCATCGGCCGGCCCATGCTCTATGGCCTGGGCGCCGGTGGCGAGGCGGGCGTGACGCGGGTTCTCGACATCATCCGCAAGGAACTCGATACCACCATGGCCCTGTGCGGCGAGCGCGACATCCTCAATGTCGGCCAGCACAATATCTATTCCAACGACATCCCGCCGCGAAACGCGCCCGTCGCCAGATAGCACTTATCCCCGGTAGGGCCGTCCGGTGCTAACATCGCCCTCGGTGAGCTGGGAATAGACCGCCTCGGCCACCGCCTTCATCTGCGCCTCGGGCAGCGTGCCCACCACGGTGCAGGTGATGCGGGCATTGGCCCAGTAAAAGGCCTCGGCGCCCTCATGGGAGGCGAACTGATAGGCCGGCTGGCCATCGGGCAAGGCGGCGGTGACATAGATGGTGACGCGCTGCTTGTCGGGGTTTTCATACATCAGCTGCGCCGCACGCCCGCCGGCATTGGGCGCGCCCGGCAGCAGGCGGCCGCCCACCAGCGCAAAACCCTGCGCCTGGAGGTCAGGCATGCCCAGCGTCGTGTCGAGCCGGTTGGACAGCCAGCTCGTCAGGTGCTCGCTGTCGTCGCTCCCCACCTCGACGGCGTGGCGGTTCTCGGCGACATAGACCGTGTGCGCATTGACGGCATCGGCAATCAGCGTGGCGCTGGGCGGACGCGTCTCCAGCAGCGGCCGGACGAACCAGCCGGCGCCCAGCCCGACCCCGACCAGCAGCACGGCAGCTACCGCCCAGCCCCAGCGACGGATCCGACGCCGACCAATCTCGGCGGCAAGGCGGCGCGGCTTGAGACGGGCCGATACCGGCTCGGCCCCGGCCGGTCCGAACATGGTGCGGATCGCATCATTCTGCCGCTGGATCAGCGCCACCTCGGCAGCAGCTTCCGGATTGGCAGCCAGATGGGCTTCGACGGCCAGCCGATCGCTCTCGGGCAATTGTCCGTCGCAATAGGCCATCAGCATGTCGCGGGTGATCTGCGTCATTTGACGGTCCTCAAATGCGGTTCGGCAGGCGTGCCGGTCAGCAGGCGCAGCGCGGCGCGCGCCCGGCCGAGCCGGCTCATCAATGTACCGACGGGAATATGCAGGATATCGGCAGCCTCCTGGTACGGCAGGCCTTCCAGGGTAACCAGCAGCAAGGCCTCCTTCTGCTCCAATGGCAGCGTTTCAATAGCACGGGCCAGTTCGGCCAGCGCGATGTGGCCCGGCTGCGGCGCCGGCATGGCCAGCTCGGGAACGGTGTCTATATCCACCTGCTCCCCCCGCCGCCGCGATGTCCGGAGCGTGTTGCGATAATGGTTCAGCAGGATGGTGAACAGCCAGGCGCGAACCGGACCGGTGGGCCGGAACAGGCCGCGCCTGGCAATGGCGCGTTCGAGACAGTCCTGCACGAGATCGTCGGCCAGGTCGATATTGCGCGTCAGCGCGCGGGCATAGCGCCGCAGCGCCGGCACGCAGGCTTCGACCTGGTCGAGGAAGTCGCTCAAGGATCGGTCCCGTCGGGATTATTCGATGGCAAGATGCCAGACACCGCCGACGCCGTCACCGGTGATGTCGCCAGGGGCCTTGTCATCCTTCCAGTAATACAGCGGCATGCTCTTGTAGGCCCACATCTTGGTGCCATCGGTCCGATCGACGACCGTGAAATCGCCTTCCGCGGCGGCCGAAGCATCGGCCATCAGCGGCGGCCAGTTGATGGCGCACTGCTCGTAGCAATTGGTGACGCCGGGCTCGTCCTTGTCGAAGATGTAGAGCGTCATGCCATTGGCATCGGTCAGCACCATCTTGCCGCCGATATCGGTCGATTTGACGGCACCGCCCAGATAGTCGGTGGCGAAGGCAGGCATGGCGAACAGCGCAAGAGCAGCGGCGCCGGCGAGGATCGAACGGAGTTTCATGGGATGTTTCCCTCCATGTTGCGGGACCGTCATCGCGGCCCTCAACCTGTCAACATCCCTGCCGTCGGTTTAATCCGGCCGCGCGACGATTATTTTCAGATCTCAGTCGTCTGTCGCCATCAGGCCATGGTCGATCACATAGCGCGTCAGGCCCGCCGTGGTGCCGATGCCGAGCTTCTTCTTGATGTTCTTGCGATGCGTCTCGACGGTGCGCACCGAAATATCGAGCTCGCCCGCCACATCCTTGTTCGAGCGACCACGCGCCACCAGCAGCAGCACAGACTGTTCCCGCGTGGTCAGCGGCACCACGGCGCTCTGCTTGCTGCCCTTGTGCAGTATCGCTTCGGCCACGCCCGTCGAAAAATATGTCCCGTTGGCCGCCACAGCCTCGATGGCCGAAATGATCTCCACCGGCGAGACATCCTTGAGAATATAGCCGGCCGCGCCATACATCACGGCGGTGGAGATGTATTCCCGGCTGTCATGCATCGAGAGCATCAGCAGCCGCGCTCGCGGCAGGCGTTCGCGGAACAGCTCGATGGCGTCGAGCCCGCTCAACTCGGGCATGTTGATGTCCATCATCACCACGTCCGGATTTTCCAGCTCCGCCAGCGCCAGCGCCGCATGGGCCGAACGCACGGCGCCCACCACCTTGATATGGTCGAAGGTCTCGACCACCGAGCGGATGCCTTCCAGCACCAGCGGATGATCGTCGCAGATCAGGACCTTGATGGGAGCTGCGGCAGCACTCATGCGGGCACCGGGTCGATATGCTGGGTGATATAGGTGGATTTGGGCAGGCGGGCCTTGAGCGTGGTGCCCTTGGAGGTGGTGCGGACTTCAAGCGAGCCGCCGAAATGCTCCATGCGTTCCTGCATATTGCGCAGGCCGAGCCCCCGGCTGCTGCGGCCGGCAGGCGGGTGGACGAAGCCCTGGCCATCGTCCTCGATCAGCATTTGCGGGCCGTGCCCCGCACTGGTGATGACCACGCGCACCTTGGTGGCATTGGCATGGCGTTCGATATTGGTCAGCGCCTCCTGCGCCACCCGATAGAGTGCGGTGCGGGCCTCGGGCAGGATCATGTTCTTGAAGGCGACCGACTTGAGCTCGACCGCCACGCCCGTGCGCTCGGCAAAGCTGTCGGTGAGCGCCTCCAGGGCCGCCGTGAGGCCAAGATCGTCCAGCACGCCGGGCCGCAGGTCATGCGAGATGCGGCGGATTTCCTTGATGGCATTGTTGAGCCCCTGGCGCCCCCGCTCGATGACATCGGCGGCGTCGCTCGATCCGGCCCTTACCTTGGAGGCGGCGAGGTCGAGCATGTAGCGCGCAGCCACCATGGTCTGGGAAATGCCGTCATGCAGCTCGCGGGCAATGCGGGCGCGCTCTTCTTCCTGCGTGTCGACCACGCGCTGCGCCAGCTCCTTGAGCTTGCTGTCGGCCAGGCGGCGCTCGCGCAGGGTGATGAGGAAACTGGCGAGGAACACCGCAAAGACGATGGGGACGGTAATGGCGGCCACGATGATGAAGGTCGTGTCGATATGGCTGCGAAGGTCCGCCTCCGCTGCCGCCGTCTGGGCGAAGACATCATCGAGATAAACGCCCGTCCCCAGCATCCAGCGCCACTTGTCGAGCCCGACGGCCCAGGAGAGCTTGTCGGCAATTTCCCCGGTCGAGGGTTTCTCCCACTTGTATTGATGCAGCCCGCCCCCCTCCTTGGCGCGCTCGATCAGGTTGTAGATGACGCGGTTGCCGTCCGGATCGGTCAGTCCCAGCCAGTTCTGGCCATGGCGGAAGGTCTGGCGGGGATGGACGATATTCACCCCGTCATAGTCATAGGCGAAGAAATAGCCATCCGGGCCATAGTCGAGTTCGGACAAAATGGCCTGCACCTGCCGCTTGGCATCCTCGTCATTGGCATCGGCGGCCTGATAGATTTCGGCAATGGCCGAGACGGCCATATTGGTCAGGTTGAGCAGCTCGCTTTCCTTGGCCTTGAGCAGGTTGCGCTCGAAGGTCGCGATGCTGGCACGCGCCAATTGGGTCGACTGCGAGGTCACCAGCGCGGTGATGGCGAGGATCGCCAGCATCAGCGGCAGGACCGACAGGGCCAGGATTTTCTGTCTGAGATTCATCGTCGCCTTCAGGCTCCTCCACCCGATGTCAATATTCTAGCATGTCTGGGCAGGTTCGATCTGCGTATTAGTGGGTAGTCCGGCGGCGAGATCGTGGCGCGCGGAACCGCCTGCTCTGGACACGGGCACTGCAGGCGGTAACTCTGTCGCCGACACGAGCCCGCCCTCATTTGAGAAGGCGGCAAGTCAATCCGGCGGCGCCAATGCCGCCCATCCTCGGGAGGAACTATGAAGAGACGTGAGTTTTTCAAGTCGGCTTCGGTCGCCACGATCGGCGCCGCCGCCGCCGCAACACTGGCCACCCCGGCCATTGCCCAGGGCAACATCAACTGGCGCATGGTCACCACCTGGCCCAAGAATTTCCCCGGCCTCGGCGTGGGCGCGCAGCGTCTTGCTGACCGCATCACCGCCGCTTCGGGCGGCCGCCTGACCGTCCAGGTCTTCGCCGCCGGCGAAATGGTGCCGGGCCTGCAGGCCCTCGATGCCGTCATCGACGGTTCGGCCGAAATGAGCCATGGCGCTGCCTATTACTGGCAGAACAAGAGCCAGGCCCTCTCCTTCTTCACCGGCGTCCCCTTCGGCATGACCAGCCGCGAAATGACCGGCTGGGTACGCCACATGGGCGGCCAGGAAATCTGGGACGAGATCTATGACCAGTTCGGCCTGCAGGGCTTCCTGTCGGGCGATACCGGCACCCAGGCGGGCGGCTGGTTCAAGAACGAGATAACCGGCCTCGGCGATGTGCAGGGCCTGCGCTTCCGTACCCCGGGTCTGGGTGGCCAGGTCTGGGCCAAGCTTGGCGCCTCGGTGACCAACCTTGCCGCAGGCGAAATCTTCGCTGCGTTGCAGTCGGGCACGCTGGATGCTGCCGAATTCGTCGGTCCCTATAACGACCTGGCGCTCGGCTTCTACCAGATCGCCAAGAACTACTACTTCCCCAGCTTCATCGAACCGGGCCTCGCTACCGAACTAGTGGTGGACAAGGCCAAGTTCGCGGCGCTGCCAGCCGACCTGCAGGCGCTGGTCAAGGATGTCTGCCAGGCCGAATACGACAACGTCGCGGCCGACTTCGCTGCCAACGATCCGCGTGCCCTGCAGTCGCTCGTCAGCGAGCACGGCGTGCAGATCAAGCAGTTCCCCGAGGAAATCCTCGAGGCCGGCGCCAAGGCTGCTTCCGAACTCCTGACCGAGATCCGCGAAAGCGGTGATGCTCTCACCAAGAAGACGGCCGAGAGCTTCATCTCCAGCCTCAACATCGTGCGCCAGAAGACCGAAGGCACCGACTCGCTGTTCCTTGCAGCGCGCCAGAAGTACTTCACGCTGAGCTAGGCGCCTCGGCACAACGCCAGCCATCCCGGCCCCATCGCTTCGGCGGTGGGGCTTTTTACTGCCCGCACAAAGAGAAGGGCCCGGATGGCAATGCCATCCGGGCCCCTGGTTTGTCTGACTTGCGTCGCCTCAGTTGTAGATCATTCTGGGCAGCCAGGTGATCAACTGCGGGAAGGCAAAGAGGATCATCAGCCCTACCATTTGCAGAATCACAAAGGGCACCACGCCCTTGTAGATCATGCCGGTACTCACCCGCGGTGGGGCCACGCCGCGCAGATAGAACAGGGCAAAGCCGAAGGGCGGGGTGAGGAAGCTGGTCTGCAGGTTGACGCCAACCATCACGCCCAGCCAGATCGGGTCGACGCCCAGCGCCAGCAGCACCGGTGCGGTGATCGGGATCACGATGAAGATGATCTCGAACGTATCGAGGATGAAGCCCAGCAGGAACATGATCAGCATGACGATGATGGTGGCGCCGATCGCGCCGCCCGGCATGGACGAGAGGAATTCGTGCACCAGGTTGTCGCCGCCCATCATGCGGAACACGATGGAGAACACCGCCGCGCCGAACAGGATGATGAATACCATGGAGGTGATGGTCGCCGTCGAGATCACGGCCTGGCGCAGGATGGAGAAGGTCAGCTTCCAGCGCAGGGCGGTGAGGATGATGGCGCCCACCGAACCCACCGAGGCGGCTTCCGTCGGGGTGGCGATGCCGGCCAGGATCGAACCGAGCACGGCCAGGATCAGCAGCAGCGGCGGCAGAAGTGCCACGACCACTTCCTTCCAGAGTCCAGCCTTCTCGGCCTCCGGCACCGGCGTCGCCGGGCAGGATTTGGGGTCGGTGACCGCCTTGAAAACCACCCAGGTGGCATAGAGCCCCACCAGCAGCAGGCCCGGAATGATGGCGCCGGCAAACAGCGCGCCCACCGAGACAGGCTCGGGCGCGAAATTGCCCTTCTCCATCTGCACCTGGGCATTGATGCCCGAGAGCATGTCGCCCATGAAGATGAGGACAGTGGATGGCGGAATGATCTGCCCCAGCGTGCCCGACGCGCAGATGACGCCCGTGGCCAGCTTGGGATCATAGCCGGCCCGCAGCATGGCCGGCAGCGAGATGAGGCCCATGGTGACAACGGTGGCGCCGACCACACCGGTCGAAGCTGCGAGCAGGGCACCCACCAGGATAACCGAGAGGCCGAGGCCGCCACGCAGGTTGCCGAAGAGCTTGCCCATGGTGAGCAGCAACTGCTCGGCAATGCCGCTGCGTTCCAGCATGACGCCCATGAAGATGAAGAGCGGCACCGCGACCAGCACCTCATTGGTCATCAGGCCAATGTAGCGCCCGGCCAGCGAACCGTAGTTGGACGGGTCATAGACGCCGAGCCACCACCCGACGAGACCGAAGATCAGGGCCGTTCCGGCGAGGGAGAAGGCCACCGGGAAGCCCAGCATGAGCACGCCGATAACGCCCAGGAACATGAAGCCGGCGAGGATTTCGCCAATCAGAATGGGATCCATCAATGCGCTTCCTTGGCGTCACGGGCGCCGTAGCGCAGGTCATCGGGCAAGAGGTCGTCGCGGCCGGCCAGCACCAGTATGGACCGGGCCGCCATGGCCAGGCCCTGCAGGCCCACCAGCACGCAGAACACGATGATGAAGCTCTTGAGCACGAACAGGCCCGGCATGCCGCCAATATTGCCCGACCCCTCGTAGTAGCTCCAGGAGCGCAGCACGGCGGGGGAGGTATAGGTGTAGACGACGTAGATGAAGGGGAGCAGGAACAGCACGACGCCGCACAGGTCGGCTATGGCCTTCCGCCGGATCGAAGCGGGGCGGTAGAAAATGTCGACCCGCACGTGATCGTCGCGCATCAGGGCAAAGCCGGCCACGCCTGTGAACATGGCCCCGCCCAGCCAGACATAGAGATCCTGCATCCACAGGGTCGACGTACTGAACGCATAGCGCTGCACGACGACTGCGAAGCAGGCCAGCACGCAACCCAGCGCGAGCCACGACAGAACCTCGCCGACAACGCGGTTCAAGCCGCTGATCGTGCGGACAAGCAAAGCAAGAGCTTGCAATCTATCCTCCCCTCTCCCCGCCGGGATGGTTCCCGGCATTCTTGCCGATTGATCGGCAGGTTGCAGTCACGTCAACACGGTTGGTTGGCCGCCGCAAGATGCTCTGGCATCTGCAGCCGCACCGATAGGGGAAACCTGCTCCTGTCACAACGCCGGGCGGCATCGAAGTTGTGCGGTACCCGTAGTAGTGGGTAGCCCGCCCGCAATGCGCCCTCCGCTTGGGCGAATGCTCACTGGGCTGGTGACAGTCTCTGCAAAAATGCTATGTCGCTGCCGACCGCGCTGGGAGGGCACTGCATGTTTGTCGTTGGTGGGGAAAGCCTGATCGATCTCAAGGCCGAGGTGGCGATGCCCGACGGCACGCTGATCGGCCGGGACGGCGAAGGCCAGATCGTGATGACGGCGCATCCGGGCGGCTCGCCCTATAACTGCGCCATCGCGCTGGCCAAGCTGGGCAATGATACGGGCTTCCTCTGCCCGATCTCCGCCGATGCCTTCGGCGACTATCTGCTGCAACCGCTGGCAGAGGCCGGCGTCAAGTCGCTGCTGACCGAGCGCGTCAAGGAATATACCACGCTGGCCGTGGTCAATTTCGACGCCAATCACAATGCTCGCTACGGCTTCTACCGCTCGGCAGATGGCGCCATCGATGCCGCCACGGCAATTGCCGCCCTGCCGACGAAGCTCGATCTCTACCAGATTGGCGGCTTCTGCCCAATCAAGCCGGACGAGGCGGCAATCTGGCTCGAAATCGTCAAGGCGGCCATCGGCAGGGGCGCCACCATCTCGATCGACCCCAATGTACGTCCAAGCCTGGTCGATGATTTCACCGGCTACAAGGCACGGCTTTCGAGCTTCCTCGATCTGGCCCATGTGGTAAAGGTCTCCGAAGAGGACCTCGCGGCGCTCGACCCCAGCAAGAGCATCGAGCAGCACGCCGCCGGTCTTCTGGCACGGCCCAATTGCCAGCTTGTTGTGGTGACGCTGGGCGACAAGGGCTCGCGGGCCTTCACCGCAAGCGGCAACGCCAAGGCAGTCATCTATTCGCCGCCGGTCTTCGGCGACACCGTTGGTGCCGGCGACAGCCTGATGGCTGGCATCCTGTCATGGCTGGCCGAACGCGGGCTCCTCAAGCCGGGCAAGCTCGATGGCCTGGGCGATGGCGCGCTCAGCGACATGCTGCGTTTCGGCGCCGTCGTTGCCGGCATCAATTGCGGCCGCAAGGGTTGCAAGCCGCCTACCCGCGCCGAAGTGGACGCGGTACTCGGCGTCTGACAGTCACGCCGAGTTGAACGGCGGACCGGAAACCATCTGGCCTCCCTGCACGAATAGAGCGTAACCGACTGGTTCGCTCGTTGCTGCGGGGTTGCTGTGCTCGATCTCCTCTTCGCCTACGCCGCAGGCCTGCTGACGCTGCTCAACCCCTGCGTATTGCCGCTGCTGCCCCTGATCGCTGCTGGCGCGGTGGCCCGCCACCCTCTGGGTCCGCTGGCCATGGCCGGGGGCATGGCGGTCAGCTTCACCCTGGCCGGCATGGGCGCTTTCGCCTTGACCCGCGCGACCGGACTTGCCCAGGAGGACATTACTGTCGCGGCGGGCTGGATGATGATCATCTTCGGACTGATCCAGCTCATTCCGCAGGCGCAGGCCGGTTTCGGCCGCCTGGCAGGCGCCGCCGCGGGCGGCGGCACAAGGCTTATCGGCCAGGTGGAGGGCAAGGGTCTGATGGGCGAGGCGCTCGGCGGCGCGCTACTGGGCCTGGCCTGGTCGCCCTGTATCGGCCCCACGCTTGGCGCAGCGATCGGCCTCGCGGCGCAGGGTGAGAATCTGGGTTTCGCGCTTGCCATCATGGTCATGTTCTCGGCCGGGGCCGCCACCATCATGCTGGCGCTGGCCTATGGCACGCGATCGCTCATCTCGAGCCGCCGGGCCTTGCTGGCGCGCCTCACACCACACGCCAAGACTATTCTGGGCTGGGGGCTGATCGTCGTGGGCCTCGCCATCGTCTTCCAGCTCGATCGACTGGCCGAGGGCTGGGCCCTCGCCGTACTGCCCGCCTGGTTCACCGACATTTCCGTCAGCATCTAGCAAAGGACGCCCCATGCTCCTCTCCCGCCGAAGCACACTCGCCCTGATGACCGGCCTTGCCGCATTAGCAGTCACCCGCCCCGCCAGCGCCGCCGCAAAGTTTGTCGACTACAGTGAGGCATCGCTCGCCGAGCTGGCCGCCGGTGACCAGCCCTATCTCATCGACTTCTTCGCCACCTGGTGTTCGACCTGTGCGGCGCAGGAGCGGGTCCTCAATGGACTTGCCGGGGAGAACCCGGCCTATGCCGCCATTCCCATCGTCCGCGTCGATTGGGACGAGCACAGCCGGGGCGATCTGGTGCGACAGATGGCAATTCCCCGCCGCTCGACCCTGGTGATGATGCACGGGACGACCGAACTCGGCCGCCTGGTCGCCGATACGCGGCGGGACGCCATTGCCGGCCTGCTCGATCTCGCAGCCAGTTGAACCAGGCGCGGTTGCGCTGCGCCGCAGGCTCTGGTTCTATCGCCGAATTCTCGATGGGGCATCGGCATGCGGCGTGGGCTTTGGGTTCTGGGCATACTGGCCGTGGTTGGCATCGGCGCGGCGGTCTATCTGCTCAAACCGGTCAATGGTCCGGCACGCGATCTGACGCTGGTCGGCGATGTTGAACGGGGCAATTACCTGATCCGGCTGGCCGGCTGCGTGGCCTGCCACACCAATAACGCGGCTGGCACGGGTTTTCTGGCCGGTGGCTTCGGGCTGGAGACCCAGTTCGGCACCTTCGTGCCGCCAAACATCACCTCTGATCCCGATGCCGGGATCGGTGCCTGGACGCTGGCCGAATTTTCGGACGCCATGAGCAATGGCATGGGGCCGCAGGGCCATCTCTATCCGGCCTTTCCCTATGAAAACTATACCCTGATGAGCGATCAGGAGATCGCCGATCTCTACGCGGCGCTACTGGCCACCGAGCCGGTGAGCACGCCGGCTGCCGAAAGCCAGATCACCTTCCCGTTCAATATCCGCCTGCTCATGGCAGGGTGGAAAAATCTGTTCTTCGCGCCGGCCCGCTTCGAGCCGGATCCCGACCGGTCGGAGACCTATAATCGCGGCAAATACCTGGCCTATGGACCGGCCCATTGCGTGGCCTGCCATACGCCACGCAACCTGCTGGGGGCGCTGGACTGGAATGCCGCCCTGACCGGATCGCCTGGCGGCACGGGTGGCCGGGCCCCTGACATCACGCGCGAAGCGCTGCTCGACGAGGGCTATGACGCCACGACCCTGGCCCAGACGCTGCTCGACGGGTTCACGCCCGGCTTCGATGTGCTGGGCGGGGCCATGGGCGAGGTGATCAAGGATGGCACTTCGCAATGGACCGAGGCCGACCGTGCCGCCATCGCCGAGTATCTGCTGGCCGAGTGACGCCGCGCCCATCAGGCTCCCGCGCGGATCGTCAGGGCCTCCTCCAGCGTCATTGTCGTGTGGTGCTCCCAGCGCTCGTCGGTCTGGGGATAGTCGATGCGGAAATGGCCGCCCCGGCTCTCGGTGCGCTTGAGCGCCGCCGCGGCGACCAGGGTGGCCGAAGTGGTCATGTTGAGATAGGCGCTGGTCACCTGTTCAGCGGTGACTTCGAGATGGGCGATGCGGCGCAAGGCCTTCCGCAGCCCCTCGGCATCGCGTTCCAAACCCACCAGGTCGGTCATGACCTGCCGCAGCTCCTGCACGGCAACGGTGCCCCGCAGCACATCCTCCGCCCGCTGGCCCTCCGCCTCGTCCCACTCGATGCCCTTGAACGGCGCCAACTCCCGCGCTGGCTCCAGCCCGCCAATATCCTCGGCAATGCGGGCGCCATAGACCGTTGCCTCGAGCAGCGAATTGGACGCCAGGCGATTGGCGCCATGCAGGCCCGTGCAGCTGGCCTCGCCGCACACCCATAGCCCTGGCAGCGATGAGCGGCCACGCTCGTCCACCTGCACGCCACCCATGTGGAAATGGGCCGCCGGGGTCACCGGGATCATGCCATGCACCGGATCGATGCCAGCATCGAGGCAGTATTTGGCCACGGTGGGGAAGCGGGTGAGGATGCTCTCGCCCAGCACCTGCCGCGTATCGAGGAACACCTTTCGGCCGGCCTGGATCTGCCGGAAATTGGCCCGCGCCACCACGTCGCGCGGCGCCAGTTCGGCATCGGGATGGATGGCGGGCATGAAGCGCTCGCCCAGATCGTTGACCAGGATGGCGCCCTCGCCCCGCAATGCTTCGGTCGCGAGGGGCGCCGGATCGGCGCCGGTGGCAATGGCGGTAGGGTGGAACTGCACGAATTCCGCATCGGCGATCAGTGCACCGGCCCGCGCCGCCATGCCCATGGCATGGCCCCGCACGCCGGGCGGGTTGGTGGTGACCGCATAGAGCCCGCCCAGGCCCCCCGCGGCCAGCACGGTGGCGCGGGCGCGGATGAAGACCGGCTCGGAATAGCGATCGCCCAGCCGGCGGCAAAAGACGCCAACAATGCGGCCATTGTCACGGGCGAGGCTCAGCGCGGTAATGCCCTCGACGACGCGGATGGACGGGGTGCGGCGCACCTCGGCGATGATGGCCTGCATGATGGCCCAGCCCGCCCGGTCGCCTTCGACCTTGACGATGCGGTTGGCCGAATGGGCGGCCTCCTTGCCCAGTTCGTAATTGCCGAAATCGTCGCGGTCGAATGGCGTGCCCCAGCGGGCGAGATCCTCGATGCGGGCGGCGGCCTCGGCGGTGACGCTTTCGGCCGTGCCGTGATCGACAATGCCGGCACCGGCCATTTCGGTATCGACGGCATGGGCATGGCTGCTGTCGCCCAGCCCCACGGCAGCGGCAACCCCGCCCTGGGCCCAGGCCGAGGAGGCGCCGGTACCCAATGGCTTGGGCGACAGCACCGTGACCGGGCGGGGCGCGAGCTTGAGGGCGGTGAACAGCCCCGCCAGACCCGCCCCGACGATCAGGGCGCCATCAGCATTGAGGGTATTGTCGAAGGGGGTCATGGTCTGGCTCGCATGGTTTTCAAGCTACGCAGTAATCCGTATGATCATTCCCGCACGAACATTTCGGAGGCGGCAATTGGGCGGTGCGGGCGACGACGGCTTCGAGGAGGCGCGCCAGCCGGGATTTGCGGCGGGCGAGACGCTGGACAGCTATGAAAGCCTGCAGCGGCTGGTGCTGACCAGCTATGGCTATCGCTGCGCGCTGACCGGGGAAAGCTTTGCGCCGGTCAGCGGCCTGTTGCATCCCCGGCTCGACGTGGTCGCCATCCGCCCGCGCATCCATGGCGGTCCGCTCTCCATCGCCAACTACCTGCCCATGGTGGGCGAACTCGTCGACGCCTTTGAGCATGGCACCATCCTCGTCGAGGACGACTACCGCATCGTCGTGCCCAATACCGAACTGCTGGACCCCGCGCACCGCATCCGTCTGCGCTCGGCCCTGCATGTGCCGGCCGAGCACCTGTTCAGGCCCGGCGCGGCCTATCTCGCCTATCATCGGCGCTTTGTCCTGGGCCGTTAGTCGCCCTTCCGGCTCATCTCGATCATGCGCTCCACGGCCAGCCGCGCCGCCGGGATGATCGCGGGATCGACCAGCACTTCCTCGGTCATGGTGTGCAGGCTCCACAGCACGTTTTCGAGGTTGATGCGCTTCATATGCGGGCAGATGTTGCAGCCCCGCAGGAAATCGACGCCCGTGGTCTCCGACGCCACATTGTCCGACATCGAGCACTCGGTGACCATGACCACCCGGGGTGGCTTGTTGGTCTTGACCCAGTCGATCATGGCAGCGGTCGAGCCGGCAAAATCCACCGCATCGATCACCTCGGGCGGGCATTCGGGATGGGCGATGATCTTGGCCGTCGGATAAGCGTGGCGCAGCTCGGAAATGTCCTCGGCCGTGAAGGTTTCGTGCACCTCGCAGGCGCCGGCCCAGGTGATGACCTTCTTGGCCGTCTTCTTGGCGGTATTCTGCGCCAGATACTGGTCGGGGATCATGATGACCGTGTCGCCATCAACGCGATTGACGATGTCGAGCGCATTGGACGAGGTGCAGCAGACATCGGTCACCGCCTTCACGGCCGCCGAGGTGTTGACATAGGTCACGACCGGTACGCCCGGATATTTTTCCTTCATCATCAGCACGTCATCGGCCGTGATGCTTTCGGCCAGCGAGCAGCCGGCGCGGCTGTCCGGGATGAGAACGGTCTTGTCCGGATTGAGCAGCTTGGACGTCTCGGCCATGAAATGCACGCCGCATTGCACGATCACCTGCTGGCGCACCTTGGTGGCCTCGACGGCCAGCTGCAGGCTGTCGCCGACGATATCGGCGACGCCATGATAGATCTGCGGCGTCTGGTAATTGTGGGCGAGGATGACCGCGTCCTTCTCGCGCTTGAGCTGGTTGATCTGGAAGATCAGCGGCGCATAGAAGGGCCATTCGATCTCGGGGATCTTGTCGCGCACGCGGTCGAACACCTTCTCGGTGGCCCGCTCGACGGCCTTGGAGAATTTGAGGTCGAAATGCTGGGACAGGATGGCGCGCGCCTCGTCGAGAGGCGTAATCGCGTTGATCGTCTGCACCATTGGACTATCCCTCCCGAAGTCGTGGCGGAACCTAGGGATTTTTTCCGGGCTTTTCAATGAACGGGGTTGCGTCAATTTTGCCAAGCTCCTAACCGTTCCCCCCAACAGCACCGATGAGGACTGACCATGCCGCAAGACACCGCCGCCATCCGCTCCATCCTCTCGCTCGCTCCGGTTGTCCCGGTGATCATTCTCGACGATGTGAGCCAGGCGCGGCCGCTGGCCGAGGCGCTGGTCGCCGGCGGACTGCCTATCCTCGAGGTCACCCTGCGTACGCCCAACGCGCTCAGGGTGATGGAAGAGATGGCCAAGGTCACCGGCGCCATTGTCGGCTCGGGCACGGTGCGCACGGCGCTGCACATGAAGCAGTCCGTCGATGCCGGCTGCCGCTTCATGGTCTCGCCCGGCATTTCCCCGCGCATCCTCGACGCCGCCGACGATATCGGCATTCCGCTGCTGCCGGGCATTGCCACGCCCAGCGAGGCAATGACGGCGGCCGAGCGCGGCTATGGCTTCCTCAAATTCTTCCCGGCCGAAGCCAATGGCGGCGCCCCGGTGCTCAAGGCCTTTGCCTCGCCCCTGCCCGACATCACCTTCTGCCCGACGGGCGGCATAGATCCGGCCAAGGCCAAGGTCTATCTCGGCCTCCCCAATGTCATCTGCGTGGGCGGCAGCTGGATCATGCCGGCCGACGCCCTGGCCGCCAATGACTGGAGCCGCATCGAAGCCCTGGCGCGCGAGGCCAGCGCACTGCGCGGCTGATGCGGCGGCTCGGGGCGGCACTGGTGCTGGTCGGGCTGATCAGCCCCCCCGCCCAAGCCGAAGCCGTCCATGTTGCCGTTGCCGCCAATTTCACCGCGGTTGCCGAACAACTGGCGCCGCTGTTCACGGCCGAGACCGGCCATGGCGTGACCTACAGCTTTGGCGCGACGGGCCTGCTCTATACCCAGATCAGCCAGGGCGCGCCGTTCGAGATCCTGCTCGCCGCCGATGACGAGCGGCCCGCCCGGGCGGTTGCCGAGGGTCTTGGCGTCGCGGGCAGCGTCTTCACCTATGCCATTGGCGCGCTGGCGCTCTACAGCACTGCGCTCGATGTCAGCGATGGCGCGGCGGTGCTCGGCGGCGCCGGTTTCGACAAGCTCGCCATCGCCGATCCACAATCGGCGCCTTACGGCAGGGCCGCCATCGAGACCATCGCGGCGCTGGGCCTCTCCGGCACCATCATGCCCCGGCTGGTGACTGGCGAGAACATCACCCAGACGCTGCAATTCATCGAGACCGGCAATGCCGAGCTCGGCTTCGTCGCCGCCAGCCAGGTGACCGGAAAGACAGGCGTCTGGATCGTACCGGCCAATCTTCATGCGCCGATCCGCCAGGATGCCGTGCTGCTCAAGGCGGGGGAGGCCAATCCGGCGGCCACGGCCTTCCTCGATTTCCTGAGCAGCGAGACAGCCATCGCCGTGATAGAATCGGCAGGCTATCGCGTCGACTGAACGGATCCCGCAATGAGCCTTGCCGACATCTGGACGCCGGTCAGCCTGACGCTGAGCCTGGCCACCATCAACACGCTCGTGCTGCTGGTGCTGGGCACGCCCATCGCCTGGTGGCTGGCGCGCAGCCGGAGCCGCTATCGCGAACTGGTGGGCGCGCTGGTGGCCATGCCGCTGGTCCTGCCGCCAACCGTGCTCGGTTTTTATCTGCTGATCGCGCTGGGTCCCAACGGACCGGGCGGCTGGATTGCCGCGCTGTGGGGCGGGCGCACGCTGGCCTTTTCCTTCACCGGCCTCGTCATCGGCTCGTTCTTCTATTCGCTTCCCTTCATGGTGCAGCCGCTGCGCAACGGCTTTGCGGCGATCGGCGAGGAGCCGCTCGAGGCGGCCGCGACGCTGGGCGCTTCGGGCTGGCAGCGCTTCTGGCGTATCGCCCTGCCACTGGCGCGCCCGGGCTATATCACCGGCGCGGTGATGACCTTTGCCCATACGGTGGGCGAATTCGGCGTCGTGCTGATGATCGGCGGCAATATTCCGGGCCAGACCAAGGTCATCGCCATCGCGCTCTACGACCATGTCGAGCGCCTGCAATGGCAGGAGGCGCATGTCATTGCCCTGGGCATGGTGATCTTTGCCTTCGTGGTCATCGCGGTGACGCTGAGCATCGACCGGCGGGTGAACGTGCCGATGCCGTAGGGCGTGCGGAAGCGCCGCCTGCAATGCGGTTGTCGTGTGGTTCGCTGCTGCTCACCGAGTGAGCCGTGATGGCGAGGCGACTGCCTCGAAGGTTGGTTTAGATAGTGAGACAGACGCCTCGCCATCACGCCGGGATTTTTCACACACGCATCGAGCGGCCGCCCTTTCGGATTTTATCGCTTCC